>NZ_JAKNRW010000009.1 GCF_023072615.1 Pseudomonas violetae | reverse complement strand
CGTGCGCCTGTTGCTGGGCACCCGCCATGCGCGCCTGCTGCCTGCCAGTGCCCTGGGCGGCGCGCTGTTCCTGATCGCGGCGGACGTGTTGTCGCGGACCTTGATCAAGGGCCAGGTGATCCCGGTCGGGGTGATTACCGCACTGGTGGGCGCGCCGGTGTTTGCATTGATCCTGGTCGGGCGGAGGAATGCCCGATGAGTCCCGATGAGGGGGTACTGAGCTGTTCGGGGCTGGGCTTCGATGTGCGCGAGGCGCGGTTGTTGCACGACGTCCAGCTGCACATTCATCGCGGGGAAACCTTGGGCATCGTCGGGCCAAACGGCTCTGGCAAGTCAACCTTGCTCAAGTTGCTTGCCGGGGTCCGCGGGCCTTCTCGGGGCGAGGTATTCCTGGGCGGGACACGCCTGGGCAACCTGCCCCGCCGGACGATCGCGCAGACCCTGGCAGTGGTCGAACAGCAGGCGGATACCGATGATGCCATCAGTGTGCTGGACGCCGTGTCACTGGGCCGCACCCCCTGGCTGTCAGCGTTGCGCCCGTGGTCCCGGGAAGATGCACAAATCGTCCAGCAGGCGTTGCTTGATGTCGATGCCACCCACTTGAAAAACCGCACCTGGCGCAGCCTTTCCGGGGGTGAACGCCAGCGCGTGCACATCGCCCGGGCCCTGGCGCAACGCCCGCAGATCCTGCTACTGGATGAGCCCACCAATCATCTGGACATCCAGCATCAGCTGGCTATTTTGCAAGTGGTGCATGCGCTGCCGGTGACCACGGTGATCGCCCTGCATGACCTCAACCAGGCCCTCACCTGTGACCGCCTGGCCGTGCTGGAACGGGGGCGGCTGGTGGCGCTGGGCGCCCCCCTGGAAGTGCTCACCCCCGAGCGACTGAAAGATACGTTTGGCGTGCAGGCGCACTACCTGGTCGACCCGTTCGATGGTGCGCAGATCCTGCGCTTTCGCGGTTGAACGGCTGCGAACCGCGAGCTTTTGCTCTTGACCCACCTACGAATACGCCCCGACCATCCACTTCACCCGCGCCAATGCCTGCCCAAGCGTATCGATATCCACCGACCCCAACGCCAGCCGGATCGCATGGGGCACATGCGCCGAAGTCGCAAACGGCCCGGCCGTCGAAACGGCAATATTCTCCTCCATCAACGCCTTGGCAATCTGGTCTGCCCGGGCATCTTCGGCCAGCGGCAGCCACAGAAAATACGACGACGGATGCGTCACGCAGCGCAACCCATCCAGCGCACGCAACGCGACGATTTGCCTGGCTTGGGCGTCTGCCCGCTTCTGCGCTTCCAGCTGCATTACCGTGCCATCGTCCAGCCAGGCACAGGCGATCGCAGTCATCACCCCCGGGGTGTTCCAGGTAGTGGAGCGGATGGCTCGTTCGATAGCGGGCACCTTGTCCAGGGGCGCGGCGACGAAGCCGACCCGTAGGCCGGTGGCGACGCTCTTGGATAAACCGGACACATACACAGTCCGCTCCGGCGCCAGGGTAAACAGCGGTGGCGGCGGGTTTTCGGCGAGGAACGCATAGGCCGCATCCTCGATCAACAGCAACTCATGTTTGCGCGCAATCGCTACCAATTGCTGACGCTGCCCGGCAGGCATCACCCATCCCAAAGGATTGTGCAGGGTCGGCATGCTGTACACCGCCCGCACTCGCCGACCGCGGCAAAGCTTTTCCAGGGCCTCGAGATCCGGCCCGTCGGCACCACCAGGAATCGGCGCGATTTCCAGGTGCAGCGCTTCAGCCAGCACCTTGAAGCCCGAATAGCTCAAGGCGTCTGCAGCGATCACATCGCCCGGTTTGAGCAACGCCATCATCGTCACCGCCAGACCATGCTGGGCGCCGCTGACCACCAGCACCTGATCGGCATCGACCGGCAGCCCGCGCACGTTCAGGTGCCGCGCCACCGACGCACGCTCGTGCATGCGCCCCGCATGGGGCTGATAGCGCAACAGCGCCTCCAGATCACCGCCCGCGGCCAACTGGCGCAACGCACTGCGCAGCATCTCGCCCTGCCCCGGCAGCGACGGATAGTTGAAGTTGAGATCGATCACGCCAGCGACGACTTCCTGCTGGTCGATGCCCAGATTGGGCGGCAGCGAAGTCTCCCGGACAAAGGTGCCGCGCCCGGTTTCGCCGCTCACCAGGCCCATGGCTTCGAGCTCGCCATACACCCGACTCGCGGTCACCAGCGCCAGTCCTTCACGGGTCGCCAGTTGACGGTGAGTCGGCAATCGGGTGCCCGGCAGCAGGCGACCGGCACGGATATCGGCGGCGAAGCCATCCACCAGGGATTTGTAGCGCGAGCGCGGCATGGGCGATGTATCCATGACAATTTTTTGATTGTTATTGATTCTCGACCCTAGGATGGATTTCTGCAAATTTGAGTGTGACGAAATGGAACGTGCATCCAACCTGCAAAACCCTGGCCTGGAAAAAACCAGCGGCGGCTGGCTCAACGGTTTTATCGGCGTGTTGATTTTTAGCGGCTCGTTGCCCGCCACCCGCCTGGCGGTGCTGGAGTTCGATCCGGTATTCCTCACGGTGGCTCGCGCCAGCATCGCCGGAGTGCTGGCGCTGTGCATGCTGTGGCTGTTCAGGGAGAAGCGCCCAACGCGGCAGCAACTGGTGCCCTTGGCGATCGTCGCGCTGGGCGTGGTGTTGGGTTTCCCGCTGCTGACCGCGTTGGCTTTGCAGTACGTGACATCCGCCCACTCGATCGTCTTCGTCGGCCTGCTGCCCCTGGCTACGGCGGTGTTTGGCGTATTGCGCGGCGGCGAACGCCCGCGCCCGGTGTTCTGGCTGTTCTCGGTGCTCGGCAGCCTGCTGGTAGTCGGCTTTGCCCTGTCCCAGGGGGTGAGCGCCTCGCCCCTGGGCGATCTACTGATGTTGGCGGCCATCCTCGCTTGCGGGCTTGGGTATGCCGAAGGGGCGAAGTTGTCCAGGACCCTTGGCGGTTGGCAGGTAATCTGCTGGGCACTGCTGTTGTCGCTGCCGCTGATGGTTCCGTTGACCTGGTGGCTGGCGCCGCCGACGCTCTCGGGCATCACGACCTCGGCGTGGGTGTGCCTGGGGTATGTGTCGATTTTCAGTATGTTGGTGGGCTTTGTGTTCTGGTATCGCGGACTGGCGCAGGGCGGTATCGCGGCGGTCGGGCAGCTGCAGTTGCTACAGCCGTTTTTTGGCCTGACCCTGGCCGCCACGCTGCTGCATGAGCAGGTCAGCCCGGCCATGCTGATGGTGACGGTGACGGTGATTTTGTGCGTGGCCGGGGCGAAAAAATTTGCCAGGTAACAGGCGACAGTGTCGGCGGCGGGTCCCACCACCAGGGTGATTCGTGATTTCATAGCACTCTGATTGGCAATTTCCGGCGACCGAGGGAACCATGCTACGCACCACCGCACGCTTGATTCTGCGACCACCCGAGGCCTCAGACCTGGCGCGGCTGTTCGCCATCCACAGCGATCCAGTCACCAACCTGTTCAATCCCGCCGGGCCGATGCGTGACCTTGATCAGGCAAACGCAGTGCTCAAAGACTGGATAGCCCACTGGGTGGAAAATGGCTTCGGCCAGTGGGCGATTACTCGGCGTGACGCGATGGATGAGGTGATTGGCTTCGGCGGAATTGCGCTGCGCCAGTACCTGGATGTGGAACGGCTGAACCTGGGATATCGTTTTGCTTCCAACGCTTGGGGCAAAGGCTACGCGACTGAGTTGGCCGGCACTGCAATGGCATACGGATTTGACGAACTGCAGGTTCATGACATTTTTGCACTTGTCAGGCCCGCCCATCTGGCGTCTATTCGCGTACTGGAAAAAACCGGCATGCAGCTCGTCGATACGCTGGATGACGTGCCAGGCCAATTACCTAGCCTGGTCTATAAGGCCAGCCGTTGCAGTAATGAAAGCCCGTCGGGGCAACTAAAGGACTGAGGAGAAGTCGTGGTCACTTGTTATTTGAAGTACGTGCTTGATCCCTACCAGCTGAAGGCTTTCGAGTATTACGCGAAACTCTGGATTCCACTGGTTGAAAAATTCGGCGGGCAGCATCACGGCTACTTCCTGCCTTCCGAGGGCGCCAACAATATCGCCATGGCGATGTTCACGTTCCCGAGTCTGGCGGATTACGAGCGTTATCGGCAGGACTCGATGCAAGACCCCGAGTGCATAGCTGCCTTCAAGTACGCAGAGGAAACCAAGTGCATCCTCAGCTATGAGCGGAGTTTTTTCCGGCCGGTGTTTGGGGACTAACTATTGGAGCGGGGGCTTGATGGATCGCTGAAGCGACCCCTTCCCGACCGCCTCTCCTGTGGCGAGGGAGCTTGCTCCCGCTGGGTCGCGCAGCGGCCCCATGCCCAGACAACGCGGTGGGTCAGGATCACCGCGTGCACAGGTTTACGACTGCTGCGCAGCCGAGCGGTAGCAAGCTACCTCGCCACGGGTTGGTGGGATGTCTGGAAATCAGCGCGATGTTCGCTGACAGCCGTCGATGACATCGCGACGACCACTGTTTACCAGCGACCGCCTCTCCTGTGGCGAGGGAGCTTGCTCCCGCTGGGTCGCGCAGCGGCCCCATGCCCAGACAACGCGGTGGGTCAGGATCACCGCGTGCACAGGTTTACGACTGCTGCGCAGCCGAGCGGTAGCAAGCTACCTCGCCACGGGTTGGTGGGATGTCTGGAAATCAGCGCGATGTTCGCTGACAGCCGTCGATGACATCGCGACGACCACTGTTTACCAGCGACCGCCTCTCCTGTGGCGAGGGAGCTTGCTCCCGCTGGGTCGCGCAGCGGCCCCATGCCCAGACAACGCGGTGGGTCAGGATCACCGCGTGCACAGGTTTACGACTGCTGCGCAGCCGAGCGGTAGCAAGCTACCTCGCCACGGGTTGGTGGGATGTCTGGAAATCAGCGTGATGTTCGCTGACAGCCGTCGATGACATCACGACGACCACTGTTTACCGGCGACCGCCTCTCCTGTGGCGAGGGAGCTTGCTCCCGCTGGGTCGCGCAGCGGCCCCATGCCCAGACAACGCGGTGGGTCAGGATCACCGCGTGCACAGGTTTACGACTGCTGCGCAGCCGAGCGGTAGCAAGCTACCTCGCCACGGGTTGGTGGGATGTCTGGAAATCAGCGCGATGTTCGCTGACAGCCGTCGATGACATCGCGACGGCCACTGTTTACCAGCGACCGCCTCTCCTGTGGCGAGGGAGCTTGCTCCCGCTGGGTCGCGCAGCGGCCCCATGCCCAGACAACGCGGTGGGTCAGGATCACCGCGTGCACAGGTTTACGACTGCTGCGCAGCCGAGCGGTAGCAAGCTACCTCGCCACGGGTTGGTGGGATGTCTGGAAATCAGCGTGATGTTCGCTGACAGCCGTCGATGACATCGCGACGGCCACTGTTTACCAGCGACCGCCTCTCCTGTGGCGAGGGAGCTTGCTCCCGCTGGGTCGCGCAGCGGCCCCATGCCCAGACAACGCGGTGGGTCAGGATCACCGCGTGCACAGGTTTACGACTGCTGCGCAGCCGAGCGGTAGCAAGCTACCTCGCCACGGGTTGGTGGGATGTGTGCAAGCTCAGTGTGAGTTTCCGAAATGTGTGGGGCCACTCAGTCTTTCAGTGAGATCTGTCCCGCCGCGACCGCTGAATCAATGATCGTGCCAGCTGGAACGTTGATCCAGGTCGTGGCGTCGATGTTACCTGCCCCAGCCAGCCACTGCTCCACCATCTGATAACCAAGGGTGTAGCCCAGCCATCTTGGCTGACTTCCCGTGCCAAAAAACCACGCGCTGTGATCGTAGTAAGTGGCGTCCAGGGCCTGGCGATCTGCCGGAGTGCGCAGCAGATCGTCGCAGGTCACCGCCCTCTCCCAGGGTTCAGCTGCGCTGCCAAGCAAATGCCGGACGAACTGCCCGGCCAAGCCCTCGCTGACCAAGGCCTCCCCGAGAGTCCAGCCGTAGCCGGGACCCGCCATGCGCAGGCAGTGGTGAACCTCATGGATGATTTGCCGGTGCAGCATGCCATTGCGCAGGCTCGCCAGGAAATTCGGGTTGGCCGGATCGAGGGTCATCGAGAACATGCTGCTGCGGTAAGCGCGCCCGACTATGCCCATTTCCGGGATGGTTTCGCCGGGCAGCCGCTGGATCAGAATATCCAGGCGCGGCGGCACCAGCAGGCGCGAGAGGGTCTGGTAAGCGGCGGCGAATTCGCCGGTCACCTCGGCGCGAAAGTCGGCCAGATTGCCCGAGGCGTCCAGCCAATGCAGTGTCCATGAGTCCATTCATCTAGCCCTTCTATCATTGTGGAGGCTAAGCTCGGCCAGCCAAGCGGCCAATCATATCCACCGGAAGCTACTCTGACCATGCGCCTGAGAACTGCAATATTCACCCTTCTGAACCTTGCGATGGTGACCACCGCCAGCGCCGAGTCCCGGCCCGGTCACATGGTGTATTTGCGCACTATCGACCCGAGCATCGAGCAGGACATCCGCTACGCCAGCGCCCACAACTTCACCGGTCGCTCACTCGACGGGTATGTCGCTGCCGAGTGTCTGTTGTCCCTGGAGGCCGCCCAGGCCCTGGCCCGAGTGCAGACGGCCCTGCGCGCCGAAGGCTACGGTTTGAAGGTTTTCGACTGCTATCGCCCCAGCCGCGCAGTGGCCGACATGGGCCGCTTTGCGACAGAGCCGGGCGACCCGCGAAAGACCGAGTTTTACCCCCAGGTGGATAAGCAGGACTTCTGGCGGCTGGGTTATGTGGCGCGGGTTTCAGGCCACTCCAAAGGCTCAACCGTCGACCTGACCCTGACCGGGCCGCAGGCGCTGCCAGCCGCCAAATGGACGCCTGCGGCCTCGCAGGTAGACTGCACCGCGCCCGTTGACCAGCGCTGGCACGATGGTGCGGTGGATATGGGCACCGGTTTCGACTGTTTCGACGAGCGCGCCCACACCGCCAGCACAGCGATCAATGCCACGGCACAAGCCAATCGCCAGCGGCTCACCAGCGCCATGGAACAGGCGGGCTTTACCGGCTATTCGAAGGAGTGGTGGCACTTCACCTACGCTGACGAAGGGGCAAAAAAACCGGTGATGGATTTCCCAATCACTCCCCTGAGCACTCGCGATCTGATCAATGCCAGCCAGCAGTTAATCGTGGTCACGAGCAAAAACTGGGACGCCATCCAGGGCAGCGCCCAGCGCTATGAACGCGATGGCAGCACCTTACGCAAAGCCGGCGGCGCCTTTGCGGTGGTAGTTGGCACGCACGGGATGGCCTGGGGCAAGGGTTCGTTTGAATCCGGCGCAGGCCCGGTCAAGCGCGAAGGCGACGGCAAGGCACCTGCCGGTGTCTTCACCTTGGGCACGGCATTCGGTTTCGATCCGGCCCCGCCGACGAAGCTGCCCTACCTGGCGTTGACGCCGTCCACCGAATGCGTGGATGACAGCCAGTCCACTCGCTACAACGAACTGGTCGAGGGCACCGCCATTGCCAAAGACTGGAACAGCTCCGAGCACATGCGCAGCGAGGATGTGCTGTATCGCAAGGGCATCTTCATCCAGCACAACACCCCGGCGACCAGCGGCGCAGGCTCGTGCATCTTCTTCCACATCTGGCGCAGCCCCACCTCGCCAACGGCGGGCTGCACGGCCATGGATACGGCGGACATCACCCGCTTGCTCGGCTGGCTGGACCCTCGTCAATTGCCACTGCTGGTGCAAATGCCCGAAGCGCAATACGAACAGGTTCGCTCAGCGTGGGGCCTGCCGGCGCGCTGATTGTCAGCGCTGCTGCAAATCGAGGCAGTAGGTGTAGTAGCCGGTGTCGCGCACGTAACCCAGCGATTCGTAAAGGCGCTGGGCGCTGAAATTGTCGGTGGCGGTCTCCAGCATCATGCCTTTGCCGCCCGACAACACGGCAACGGAACGCGCCGTGTTCATCAGCAAAGTCCCGACTCCGCGACCGCGGGCATTGGGCGTGGTGAAGAGGTCCCCGAGCAGCCAGGTGCGGTGCGCGTCGATGGAGGAAAAGGTCGGGAACAGCTGGACGAATCCCAGCGCCTCACCTGTGTCGTCCTGGGCAAGGAAAATCACCGACTCGTCCCTGGCGATGCGCTCGGCGATGAAAGCGCGCGATTGCACCAAGTTCGAGGGCTGGCGGTAGAAAACGCGGTAGGCGTCGAACAACGGAGCAATGAGGTCGAGGTGGCTGGCATCGGCGCGCAGGGCCTGGAGGGGCATGGCGGGTTGTCTCCGTGGGGGTGGGTTGGGGTATTGTTGGTAGCAAGGATAGATCAAAAGATCACAGCCTCGTTTTACTCGACAGCTCCTACAGTTCCTACAGTTCCTACAGTTCCTACAGTTCCTAAGGCCCCCCCTTTGAAATGCAGGCAGCCAGAGAAAACCGCGACAACATCCACGACAGGTTCGCCTCTGCCAAAGTAAGAACGTGGGGTTGGTGTCCCAGGGGTTAAGTGCAGCCGTGGAACCGGAGCCCGGCCGGCGGTATGTATTCTTGTAGGAGCGAGCTTGCTCGCGATGGACGTGAACGATAACGCGTGCATTCAGGATAGACGCGGTGGTCTTTCGTGAATTGCGAGCAAGCTCGCCCCTACAGGGGCGCCTGACGGTGTGCCATAGGTGCGGCTTAGAGCTTGATTTCGTTCGCGGGCATGACGTCGATCCGGCCTACCGGGCCGGTCAAGTGGGCCAGGGTTTGGTTGTGTTCGGCGATGATGTCTTCAGCGGTAAGATTGCCGTTATCGACCGTGGAATGCGCGTCGGCGGCGAGCACCACGTCGTAGCCCAGGTCATGCGCCTGCCGGAGGGTGGCGTTCACGCAGTAATCAGTTTGCAAGCCGCAGATGATCAGGCGATCAACCTCGCGCTCTTGCAGCAATGCTTTAAGTGGGGTCTGGTAGAACGAGTCGCCGGTGGTCTTGCCTACCCGCAGATCCTCGGTTGAGGTGAGCAGTTGCGTTGCGAGTTGCCAGCCCTCGGAGCCGTTTTGCAGCAAGTCGCCCTTTTCTTCGTGCTGGATGAGTACGACCGGGATCCTCGCGGCCCTGGCCCTGGCACTGAGCGTGTTGATGGTGGCAATCACCCGTTGAATATCAAAGCATTCGTACTGGCCGGTGCACAAGGCTTGCTGTACGTCGATGATCAGCAGTGCGGTGGTCATGATTTTCCTTCCTTGAGTTAGCGGTGCTGTAAATAACAAACAGGAGACAGAAAATAGATCTGTCCCCCTTTAAATACAACTTTCAATAGCCGAGCGACAAACCGGTATTGCGCCGCGGGTCGTTGGCTCCATAGAAGCGGTTTTTGCCAACCGGCTTGCCATCAAGCGAAGGCGCGCCGACCAGTATCGCTGCCACGTGGTTGGCGTCCTGGGGGCCGGCGAACTTGTGGCCCATGCTTTCGAGCATCTTCACTGTGTCCGGGCTGGTGGTAAAGGTTTCCAGGTTGGTTTCTTCCGGCAGCCATTGCTGATGGAAACGCGGGGCATCGACCGCTTCCTGGATGTTCATCCCATAGTCGATCACGTTGAGAATGGTCAGCAGTGTCGCAGTAATGATGCGACTACCCCCAGGGGTGCCGACGACCATCACCACCTTACCGTCCTTAGTAACAATGGTCGGGCTCATCGACGACAGCGGCGCCTTGCCGGGGGCGATGATATTGGCCTCGCCTTGGACCAGGCCGTACATGTTCGGTACGCCGATCTTCGAGGTGAAGTCGTCCATCTCATCGTTTAGGATGACCCCGGTCTTGCTGGCCATGACCCCTGCGCCAAACCAGTCGTTGAGTGTGTAGGTCACCGATACCGCATTGCCCCATTTATCGACGATGGAGTAATGGGTGGTGTTGCTGCCTTCATGGGGGGCAACGCCGGGCTTGATCTCGCGGGACACACCGGCCTTTTTCGGGTCGATGGCGGCGCGGATCTTGGTCGCATAGTTCTTGTCCAGCAGGTGCTCGATCGGATTCTTCACGAAATCCGGGTCGCCGAGGTAGCTGTTGCGGTCCACATAGGCGTGGCGCATGGCTTCGATCTGGTAGTGCATGCCCTGGGCCGAGCGGTAGCCCAGATCTTTCATCGGGTAGCCGTCGAGGATGTTCATGATCTCGCAGATCACCACGCCGCCGGAGCTTGGCGGTGGTGCCGAGACCACGTGATAACCCCGGTAGTCGCACTCCACCGGTGCCAGTTCACGGGTCTTGTATTTGTCGAGGTCGGCCTGGGTGATGATGCCCTTGTTGGCTTGGCTAGAGGTGACGATAGCGTCAGCGACCCAGCCTTTATAAAAACCGTCGGCGCCCTTCTCGGAGATTTCCCGCAGGGTTTTACCCAGGTCTTTTTGCACCAATTTCTGACCGACCTGCATCGGTTCGCCGTTGCTCAGGAAGATCGAACCGGAATCCTTCATGTCTTTTTTGAAGACGTCGGTGGCGTATTCCAGCAGTTCGACATCGCCCTGTTCCAGCTCAAAACCGTCTTCGGCGAGCTTGATTGCCGGGGCAATCACTTCTTTACGCGACTTGGTGCCGTATTTCGACAGAGCCAACTCCATGCCCGACACAGTACCCGGCACGCCCACCGCCAGATGCCCACGGGTACTGAGGTCAGGAACGACATTGCCCTCTTTATCCAGATACATGTCGGCAGTGGCTGCCAACGGCGCTTTTTCACGGAAGTCGAGGAAGGTCTTGCGCCCGTCGGCCAGTTGTATAGTCATGAAGCCACCGCCGCCGAGGTTGCCGGCTGCAGGGTAGACCACCGCCAGCGCATAGCCGACTGCGACAGCGGCATCGACCGCGTTGCCACCGTTCTTGAGCACATCGACACCCACGTGACTCGCCAGGTGCTGGGCGGTGACGACCATGCCGTTTTCGGCCGCGACCGGGGCCACGGAGGCCGCTTGAGTAGATAGACAACTGAGCACCAGGGAGGTCGCTATCAGCGATTTGGCAAAAGGTTCGAACTTCATGATTCGGTCTCTTTTTGTTTTCAGGTTCGGGGGCAAACAGAGGGAACGTTTCAAGAGCAGTACGAAGTATGGCCGCGATTGCGATTTGCGCCTCCCCGGCGCCTACAGAGTTGTCAGCAATGGCTCAGGCGGGGACTCCCTTCAGGACGCCTGCTTTAGCTGCTCGTCGAATTCCTTCAGGTACTGTCCCGCTAACGCGTCCTTCTGCGTGTCGCTCAGCAGTTTGCCGGCCATCTGGAAGAACTTCTGCTCTTCCTCTTTCAAGTGGTGATGGACCTTCTCGGACAACTTCTTCGCGGTGGCCAGCCAGGAAGGGCTGGACATCTCGGTCTCGTCGAGGGTTTCCATCATCTCGTCCATCTCGTGATGCTCGGAAATCGCGTGACGGCTAAGGTCAACGCCATTGTCGAACTCCATCAACGGGATGTAGAAGTGCCGCTCCTCGGCGGTTTCGTGGGCCTGCAGTTCGGACTTCAGGCGCTTGTAGGCCTCGGCACGCTCAGGGGTATCGCCACTGGTCTGGATCAGCGCATCGGCATAGGTACGTTGACGGTCGTGGCTTTCGCGCAAGGCTTCAAAAATATTCACGGGTGGTCCTCATCGGCTGCGTTCTCGAATGACGCTGTAATAGCTAGACATTTGCGCGTGAGTGACAGTTCCACAGAAGGGGTGGATCAAGCTGTGATCGACGCGCTAAGCTGCAGCGCGTTCACTCATGGCCATAAGGATTTAGCTGATGACGCTACACATAGAAGTAACGCAAGCCCCCACCGAAGAGGAGCACCAGGCGCTTATCCTGCCGTTGCGCGCCTACAACGCTTCGAAGACGGGTGTCACGAAACCAGAGCCTATCGCCCTGCTGGTGCGCGACGAACACGAGCAGATTCTCGGCGGCCTGTATGGCCGGGTGTTTTATCAGTGGTTGTATATCGAGTTGCTGTCGGTGCCGGAGAATGCCCGGGGACAGGGCCTGGGTTCACGGCTGATGCGCATGGCCGAGGATCATGCCAGGGAGAAGGAATGCCTGGGGATCTGGCTAGACACCTTCGAGTTCCAGGCGCCGGGGTTCTACCGGAAGATGGGTTATAGCGAGTTCGGGCAGATCGTCGATTACCCGCCGGGGCATAAGCGCTTCTTTTTCCAGAAGCGCCTGATCAACATCGCCTGACCCTGCAGGCGATACACGCCCACAGGGGGTGATGTGTGAAATTTTGTTCGATCAGAGGCAGGTAGCCAACGCCGCCAACCGTCGTTTGGCCACAAAATCATCCTGCTGGGCGTAATAGCTCAACACGGTCCCCGACGCCGCATCCGTGGTCACGTCCACGAACGACTCCGCCGCACGGGTGTAGACGGTCGATCCGCCCTTCTCGCCCGGCTGCAGGTAGGCGCCCGCATCGACGCCGAACACCGCCTCGTCCTGCCAGGAAAATTGCACGCACTGGGCGACGACTTTTTCCGGTTTGTCCGACTTCAGGGTCCGGTACGGGGTTTTGGTGCGAGCATCGTTCATCACCGAGCCCGCGCAGCCCAACAGCAGGGTCGCGGCCAGGGCCAGCAGCAGAATTCGCATTGTGTTCACTCATCAGGAAAAAGCCGACTGTATCATCCAGGCTCAACGTTTCATTCTGCTTTACTTCATTTATACCGCGACACCGCGTGACGATTCACGCACCCTGTCGCGCCATAAACGTCCGATTGCCCGATTTGCGGGCGCATTTTCTGGAAAGGCCATGACACCTAACGCCGAATACTACAAACCGACCGCCGAATACGCCGACAAGCTGATCAGCCAGATTGGCCAGACGCCGTCCTGGATCGCCAAGCGCATCGGCGTCACCGACAAGCGCATCCGCTACATCCTTGAAGGCGAACGCACCGTCAAGGGCGAGACCACACCAATCCAGATGACCTACCCCGAGCAATTTGCCCTCGAATGCCTGGCGGCTGCGGCCAAGGCCAGCAAAAAGCAGAATTCGTAACCTCTCCAGGAGCAACCATGGCGGCAACCGAACAGCAACATGAACAGGCACTGAAGAAGTTTCTCGACCAGCGCCCTGAACTGCGCGTCGAACTCGACAACCTCAACCCGCTGTTGGCCCAGGCCAAGGGCGAGACTGCCGCGCAGTACCGCGAAGAACGGCTGCACGAAGCCTACGAAGCCGAGGCTGAGTGCCTTGGTCTGTTCGCCTGGGAGTTGACGTTGCAATTGACCGCCGCGACTGAAGCGGACTATCAGGCGCAGCGCCTGGAAGTTCACCGCGAAGTGGCCGAGATGGCGGGCATGGACTGGTTGGAGTATTGCGAGTTATATGGATTGGGTAAATAACCCATGCTCAAGGATACCCGCACCGATGTTACCTTCGCCCTCCAGTAACCGCGCCAGCGACGGTCATCTGCACGCTCGTAAATGGCGCGGGCGTATCGGCCTGTCTCTGGTCGCCAGCCTCTCGGTACTTGCCGGCATGACCGATGCCATTGGCTTCATGGCCAGTGGTGACTTCGTCTCGTTCATGAGCGGCAACACCACTCGCCTAGCCGTCGCCATCAGCGACGGCGATTTGGGCCTGACCTTGCGCCTGGTGATCCTGGTCGCCACCTTCGTTATCGGCAATGCACTGGGTATTGTCGTCAGCCGCCTCGGCGGCCGCCGGGCGCTGCCGTTGTTGCTGTGCATCGCCATGCTGCTGTGCGGCGCGGCTGCCTGGCCTTATGAAGAACAGTTGCCAGCCCTGCTGGCAGCGATCATCGCCATGGGCATGCTCAACGCAGCCGTGGAAGAGGTCAACGGCCTGCCGGTCGGGCTCACCTATGTGACTGGCGCCCTCTCGCGGTTTGGCCGCGGGTTGGGCCGATGGATGCTGGGGGAGCAGCGCAACGGCTGGCGGGTGCAGTTGATCCCGTGGACCGGGATGTTTGCCGGTGCGGTGCTGGGTGCGCTGCTGGAGCATCATCTGGGGCTCAGGGCGCTGTTTGTCAGCGGGCTGCTGGCCGGGGTGATCGGGGTGCTGTCGCTGAAAATTCCGCGGCGTTGGCAGTTGGGGTATATGCCGCGGTAGGTCTGGTATTTGTGTCGATGCTAAGGCCGCTTTCGCGAGCAAGCCCGTTCCCGCATTTTGACCGGGTTCGCATTGAGGAATGCGATCTAGTGTGGGAGCGACGGTGCGACGATTCGACTTGCTCATGAGGGAACCCCTCGGTCTGAACCGAAACCCGCTTCGCCACCCACCCATAAAGCTTTATCATGCTCGCAGTTTCGCTGATCGAGTCCGTCATGAAGTTCGCCATCGCACTGTTTTCCGCCGCCCATGCGCCCTCCTCGCGCCGTGCCCTGTTGTTTGCCCAGGCCGCGCTGGCTGGGGGACATGAGATTGTCCGGCTGTTTTTCTACCAGGATGGTGTCTATAACGCGTCGGCCAGCGTGGTGACTGCCCAGGATGAGCTGGACTTGCCCCGGCAATGGCGCGAATTCGTCGCCGACCATCAGCTCGACGGCGTGGTGTGCATCGCCGCCGCGCTGCGCCGTGGCGTGTTGAATGAGGAAGAAGCCAATCGTTACCAGCGCTCGGTCGCGGTCGGGGCGCCGTGGGAGCTGTCCGGCCTTGGCCAACTGCACGACGCGGTCCAGGACGCCGATCGTCTGATCTGCTTCGGAGGCGCATAAAATGGCCAAATCCTTATTGATCATCAGCCGCCAGTCGCCCTGGTCCGGACCGAGTGCTCGGGAAGCGCTGGACATCGTGCTTGCCGGTGGCGCCTTCGACCTGCCCATCGGCCTGCTGTTTCTCGATGACGGGGTGTTCCAGCTCGCCGCCGGACAAGACGCCAAGGCCCTGCAGCAGAAAGACCTCAGTGCCAATCTGCAAGCGCTGCCGATGTTCGGTGTCGAAGCGTTGTTCGTCTGTGCCGACAGTGCCGCCGCCCGTGGCCTGAGCAGTTTTGCGCTGGAAGAAGCCCAGGGGCTGGCCGCCCACGAAGTCACCGCACTTATTGACCGTTACGATCAGGTGATTACCCTCTGATGTCGACCTTGCATGTGTTGTCCCATTCCCCGTTCGGCGACGACCGCCTGAGCAGTTGCCTGCGCATCTTCGGTGCCGACGATGGACTGCTGCTCAGCGGCGATGCGGTGTACGCCCTGCAACCGGGGACTGCACCATTCGACGCGCTGAGTGCGCACGGCCTGAAACTGTTCGTCCTGGCGGAAGACGCCCAGGCCCGCGCGGTGAGCGTTCCAGACTGGGCCGGCAGCATCGACTACCCGGCCTTCGTCGAACTGTCGATCCGCTACGACAAGGTCAACAGCTGGCTATGAATGCCCTGACAGTTGGCGCCCGCGCCATCGAAGTGGACAAGGACGGCTTCCTGGTCGAACTCGGCGACTGGTCCGCCGAAGTGGCCAGCGCCCTCGCCGCTGCCGAAGATATCGAGCTCAGCCCCGAGCACTGGGAGATCCTTGAACTGCTGCGCAGCTTTTATGCTGAATTTCAGCTGTCCCCGGCCACCCGGCCGCTGATCAAGTACACCGCATTGAAGCTCGGCCCGGAAAAAGGCAACAGCCTGCACCTCAACCGACTGTTCAAAGGCACCCCTGCCAAACTCGCCGCGAAACTGGCGGGCCTGCCCAAACCGACGAATTGCTTATGACCGACTACCCAGCGCTGACCCTCGAAACGCCCGCCGAACACCCGTTCGCCCAGTTCGTGCGGATTCTCGGCAAGGGCAAGCGTGGCGCCCGCGACCTGACCCGGGTCGAAGCACGGGTCGCCATGGGCATGGTGCTAGACGACCAAGTCGAGGACACCCAGTTGGGTGCGTTTCTGATGCTGCTGCGCCACAAGGAAGAAAGCGCCGAGGAAATGGCCGGCTTCACCGAAGCCTTGCGTGCACGCTTGCAGGCACCGGCACTGAATGTCGATCTGGACTGGCCGACCTACGCCGGCAAAAAGCGCCACTTACCCTGGTATCTGCTGGCGGCCAAGTGCCTGGCGCAGAACGGCGTGCGAATTTTCATGCACGGTGGCGGCGCGCACACGGCCGGTCGGCTGTACAGCGAGCAGTTGCTGCAAGGGTTGCAGATCCCGCTGTGCCGCAACTGGCAGCAAGTTGGCGCCGCACTGGATAACAGCGGCCTGGCATTCATGCCGCTGGTGGACTGGGCGCCGCAACTGCAGCGCATGATCGACCTGCGCAACACCCTGGGCCTGCGTTCGCCGATCCATTCCCTGACCCGCATTCTCAATCCGCTGGGTGCACGCTGTGGCCTGCAAAGCATCTTCCACCCTGGTTACCAGGCAGTGCACCGTGATGCCAGCGGCCTGCTCGGCGACACCGCGATCGTGGTCAAGGGCGACGGTGGCGAAATCGAGATCAATCCGGACGCCGACAGCCACCTCTATGGCACCACTGGCGGCATAAGCTGGGATGAGGAATGGCCACAGATGTCCAGCCAGCGGCACGTCAAACCGGCTGCACTGGACCCTGAACAGTTGAAAGCAGTCTGGCGTGGCGACGTGGTCGACAGCTATCCGCAAATGGCCCTGATCGCGACCATGGCCCTGGCCCTGCGCGGCCTCGGCCAACCCCGGGAGCAGGCGTTCGAAACGGCCCGTCAGTACTGGGACGCTCGGGAAAGATCGATTTAACCGATCATAACTGCCCAACCTTTGCGCTTTTTGTTCGAACCTATCGGAATAGACTCCTCTCCAACGCTTATTGGTTGAGGAGTCTTGAACATGGGTTTGTTAGTCGAAGGCCGCTGGCATGACCAGTGGTACGAAAGCAGCAAAGACGGCGCATTCCAGCGCGAGCAGGCGCAACGTCGCAACTGGGTGACCAAAGACGGCCAGCCTGGTCCCAGCGGAGTCGGTGGTTTTTCCGCTGAAGCCGGGCGTTATCATCTGTACGTTTCCCTGGCCTGTCCCTGGGCTCATCGCACGCTGATCCTGCGCAAGCTCAAAGGCCTGGAAGGACTGATCGATGTGTCGGTGGTCAGTTGGCTAATGCTGGAGAACGGCTGGACCTTTGACCAGAGCCTCGGCTCCACCGGCGACAAGCTCGATCACTTCGATTTCATGCACCAGCGCTACACCGCCGATACCGCCAACTACACCGGCCGGGTCACGGTGCCAGTGCTGTGGGACAAACAACAGCAACGTATCGTCAGCAACGAATCGGCGGAGATCATCCGCATGTTCAACAGTGCGTTCGATGATTTGACCGGCAACGACCTGGACTTCTACCCGGCAGCGCTGCGTGGCGAAATCGATGCGCTGAACGAGAGAATTTACCCGGCGGTCAACAACGGTGTGTATCGCGCAGGTTTTGCCACCTCGCAGCAGGCCTATGAAGAAGCATTTGATGAAGTGTTTGCGGAGCTGGATCGGCTGGAATCGCTGTTAGGCGCCAATCGTTACCTGGTTGGTGAGTACCTGACCGAGGCCGATGTTCGATTGTTTACGACGTTGATTCGCTTTGATGCGGTGTATCACGGGCACTTCAAGTGCAACCTGCGGCGGATTGCCGATTATCCGAATCTGTCGAACTGGTTGCGGGAGATGTATCAGTGGCCGGGGATTGCCGGGACTGTGGACTTCACCCACATCAAGAATCACTACTACGGCAGTCACAAAACCATCAACCCGACTGGGGTTGTGCCCAAGGGGCCGGTGCAGGACTTTACTGCTGGGCATGATCGGGGGCGGTTGAGTGGGAAAGGGGTTTGGCGCAAAGCTTGAGATTTATGCCGATTTTGAGGACATCTTCGCGGGAAAGCCCGCTCCCAAAGGGGTTTGTGTGATGAGGTAGATTGCAGCTTCATCACAAAGCCTGTGGGAGCGGGCTTGCCCGCGAAGAAGGCGACTCGGTCTAACTAGACCTGCGCCTGAGCCCCTTCAAACCACGCCAGTTTCTCGCGCAGTTGCACCACTTCCCCAACAATCACCAAGGTCGGCGCATGTACTTCATGCTCCGCCACCAGCCGTGGCAGATCGGCCAAGGTGCCGGTAAACACCCGCTGATTGACGGTAGTGCCCTGCTGGATCAACGCCGCTGGAGTATCCGCAGCGCGGCCATGCCTGATCAGCTGTTCGCAGATGACCGGCAAGCCCACCAGTCCCATGTAGAACACCAGGGTCTGCGCAGGCGCGACCAGGTCGGCCCACGGCAGATCGGTGGAGCCATCCTTCAGGTGCCCGGTGACAAAGCGTACTGACTGCGCGTAGTCACGGTGCGTCAGCGGGATGCCCGCGTAAGCGGCGCAACCACTGGCAGCCGTGATGCCGGGCACCACCTGGAACGGGATGCCATGGGCCGCCAGTTCCTCAATCTCTTCACCGCCGCGGCCGAAGATGAACGGATCCCCCCCCTTCAACCGCACTACGCGCTTGCCTTGCTTGGCAAGGTCCACCAACTGTTGGTTGATCTGGTCCTGGGGCACCGCGTGATCGGCCCGACGCTTGCCAACATAGACCCGCTCGGCATCGCGGCGGCATAAGTCGAGAATCGCCGGCGCCACCAGACGGTCGTACAGCACCACGTCGGCTTGCTGCATCAGGCGCAGTGCACGAAAGGTCAGCAGGTCCGGATCACCCGGGCCTGCGCCCACCAGATAGACTTCACCGGTCGCCACAGTGGCTTCACCGTCGATTTTCGCTTGCAGCAGGCGCTCGGCCTCAGTGCCCTGCCCGGCCAGTTGCCGATCGGCGATGGGGCCCTGGAACACGTCTTCCCAGAACGCCCGGCGTTGCTGCACATCCGGGAACAGTCCTTTGACCTGGCTGCGAAAACGCGCCGCCAGACCGGCCAGTTGGCCGTAGGTGGAGGGAATCCAGGTTTCCAGTTTGGCCCGGATCAACCGCGCCAGTACCGGCGCATCACCGCCGCTGGAGACCGCAATGACCAACGGCGAACGGTCAACGATCGCCGGGAAGATCACGCTGCACAGTGCAGGCGCATCCACAACGTTGACCGGCACGCAACGCCGATGGGCATCGGCGGAGACTTGTGCGTTCAAGGGCTCGTCGTCGGTGGCGGCAATGATCAGCCCGCAACCGTGCAGATCCGTCTCGACGTAACCGCGAAGCATGCACTCGCCGCCGCTGCCGGCCACCAGTTCGCGCAGTTGCGGTTCGATTTCAGGTGCAACCACTCGCAGCAGAGCACCGGCTTCGGCCAGCAGGCGGGATTTGCGCAAGGCAATCTCCCCCCCACCGACGACCAACACACGACTGCCGCGAAGGTTGTGAAACAGCGGCAGATAGTCCATTTAGCCGATGACCTCAAGGCCACCCATATACGGTTTCAGCACTTGCGGCACACGGATCGAACCGTCGGCCTGCTGGTAGTTTTCCAGTACCGCAACCAGGGTCCGACCGACCGCCAGGCCAGAACCGTTAAGTGTGTGGACCAACTCGGGCTTGCCAGTTTCCGGGTTGCGGAAACGCGCTTGCATGCGCCGGGCCTGGAAGTCGCCGCAGTTGGAGCACGACGAAATCTCGCGGTACTTGTCCTGGCTCGGAATCCACACTTCCAGGTCGTAGGTCTTGACCGCGCTGAAGCCCATGTCGCCGGTGCACAGCGCCAGGGTGCGATATGGCAGCTCCAGCAGTTGCAGGACTTTCTCGGCGTTGGCGGTCAGCCCTTCCAGGGCCTCCATCGAAGTCGATGGCTCGACGATCTGAACCATCTCGACCTTGTCGAACTGATGCTGGCGGATCATGCCGCGGGTGTCACGACCCGACGCGCCGGCTTCACTGCGGAAGCATGGAGTGTGGGCGACGAACTTGATGGGCAGCAGTTTCGAGTCGACGATTTCGCCGGCCACGATGTTGGTCAGCGACACTTCGGCCGTCGGGATCAGGTACAGGTCGGCTTCGCCTTCGCGGACGATCTTGAACAGGTCTTCCTCGAATTTCGGCAGCTGGCCGGTGCCTTGCAGCGCCGGCGCCTGGACCAGATAAGGCGTGTAGGCCTCTTCATAGCCATGCTCGCTGGTGTGCAGGTTGATCATGAACTGCGCCAGGGCGCGGTGCAGACGAGCGATCGGACCGCGCAACAGGGCGAAGCGTGCACCGGACAACTTGGCAGCGGTTTCGAAATCCAGCCAGCCGAATTTTTCGCCCAGGGCGACGTGGTCCTGAACCGGGAAATCGAAAACGGTCGGGGTGCCCCAGCGGCGCACTTCGACGTTGTCATCTTCATCCTTGCCGACCGGCACGGACTCGTGCGGCAGGTTCGGGATGCCGAGCAGGATCGAGTCCAGTTCGGTCTGAATGGCGTCCAGCTCCACTTTGCCCGCGCCCAGTTCGTTGGCCATGCGCTCGACGTCTGCCATCAACGGCGCGATGTCTTCGCCACGCTGCTTGGCCTGACCGATGGACTTGGAGCGCGCATTACGTTCAGCCTGCAGTGCTTCGGTGCGGGTCTGGACAGTCTTGCGCTGCTCTTCCAGCGCTTCGATGCGTGCAACATCCAACGTGTAGCCACGGGATGCCAGGCGGTCCGCTACGTCCTGAAGGTTGCTACGTAACAGTTTGGAATCGAGCATGTCGGTCTCTCGTTATCAAAGTTTGGTCAGGGACAGGCCGGCCCAGGTGGCGAGCAGCCCGCCGAATACGCTGATGGCCGCATAGCCCAAGGCTAGCAACACTTGCCCGCTTTCCAGCAGGCGCACGGTATCCAGTGAAAAGGATGAAAAAGTCGTCAGCCCCCCAAGGAAGCCGACCAACAACCCGGCGCGCACCTCAATGGGCACTTCCGGACGTATCAGAAACAGGCCGTACAACACGCCGATCAGCAGACAGCCCACGATATTAACGGCCAGCGTAGCGGTATAGAAGTGCCGCGGCCAATTTGCGTTGACCCAATTGCCGGTGGTGAAGCGCAACAGTGTGCCGGCGATGCCGCCGATCGAGACGGCGATAATCAGTGGAATCACTATTTTCTCCGCTGCCTGGGGCTCAGACGATCAAGTTGAGCCAAGTGGTTGAGCTTCTCGCCAATCTTCAACTCCAGGCCCCGAGGCACCGGTTGATAGAAAGGTTGTGGCTCAAGCGCTTCAGGAAAATAATCTTCGCCGGCGGCGTACGCGTCTGGTTCATCGTGGGCATAACGGTACTCGTCGCCATAGCCTAGTTGTTTCATCAGCTTGGTGGGTGCATTGCGTAAGTGCAAAGGCACTTCCAGGGAGCCATGTTCGGTGGCACTGCGCATGGCGGCCTTGAAGCCCATGTAAACCGCATTGCTTTTTGGTGCGCAGGCCAGGTAGGTGATGGCCTGTGCCACGGCGAGTTCGCCTTCCGGACTGCCCAGACGCTCCTGTACTTCCCACGCCGCCAGGCACAAGCTCAGCGCGCGGGGGTCAGCATTGCCGATATCTTCGCTGGCCATGCGCACCACGCGCCGGGCCAGGTACAGGGGGTCGCAACCGCCGTCGATCATACGCGCGAACCAGTACAGCGCACCATCTGGGCTGGAGCCGCGCACCGATTTGTGCAGCGCGGAAATCTGGTCATAAAACGCTTCGCCACCCTTGTCGAATCGGCGACGGGTATCACCGAGCAGGCTCTGAAGCAAATCGACGCCGATTACGCTGTTATCTTCGGCGAGGTCCGAGGCGTTTTCCAGCAGATTGAGCAGGCGCCGGCCATCGCCATCGGCGGCCGTCAGCAACATCTGGAAGCCTTCATCACTGAGGGTCAGCTGACGCTTGCCCAGGCCGCGTTCTTCGGTCAGGGCGCGCTGTACCAGTTTGCGCAGGGCCGCTTCGTCGAGGCTTTTGAGCACATAAACGCGAGCCCGGGAAAGCAAGGCGTTGTTGAGTTCGAATGAGGGGTTTTCAGTCGTCGCGCCGATGAAGATCAGGGTACCGTCTTCGACGTAGGGCAGGAATGCATCCTGCTGGGACTTATTGAAACGGTGCACTTCATCGACAAACAGGATGGTGCGCTTGCCGTATTGCCCGGCCTGCTGCTTGGCGATTTCCACTGCCTGGCGGATTTCCTTCACCCCGGCCAGTACCGCCGAAACTGTTTCGAAGTGCGCGTCGGAAACTTCCGCCAAGAGTCGCGCCAGGGTGGTCTTGCCCACACCCGGCGGCCCCCAGAAAATCATCGAATGCAGCGCACCCTGCTCCAGGGCTTCGCGCAAAGGCTTGCCGCGAGCCAGCAGATGTTCCTGACCGACGTACTCATCCAGATTGGCCGCGCGCAGGCGGGCGGCCAGGGGTTGAGCTATCGGGGCGCTACTGAACAGGTCCATCACTACCTCTGAAACCTTACTGGGCCTTGGTGTAGAACTTCGAACTGCTGAACACCGAATACCTGTAGGAGCGAGCTTGCTCGCGATGCATACCGAAACACTGCGGGGTGTCAGGCTGACATCATTATCGTTGACGACCATCGCGAGCAAGCTCGCTCCTACAAGGGGCCTGGTTTATTCCTGGATGACGTCCGCACCCTTCGGGATGTCGAACTTGAACTTGGACGCCGGGATCGGCTCATTGGCCTTCACCCCGGTGAACAGGATATTGGTGCGCTGGCCGACGCTGTCGATCAGTTGCATGTCATTGACCAGGCCATTGCGGAACGACAGGCGCAGACTGTCGAACAGGGTGTCCCTGGTTTTGGGCTTCAAGGTGAAGTCGATTACGCCACCAGCTTCCTTGGCGCTGACGTCGAAGCTCTGGCTGATCTTGGACACGTCACCGGACAACAGCAGCGCTGGGGTCTGGGTCAGGCGCTGGTCAAGGTTCTTGATCGTGACCTGTTCCAGGTCCGGGTCCCACAGGGAGACCTTCTTGCCGTCCGATACCATCAGCTGTTCCTGCGGCGCATCAGTGTGCCAGTAGAACAGGCCAGGGCGTTGCAGGGACATCTGCCCTGCGGTTTCCTGCAATTGGGTGCCGCCGCCATCCAGGGTCAGCTGGGAGAAGCGTGCGCTCAGGGTCTGGGATTTTTCCAGGAGTTGGGTCAGGCGCGCCACGTCCTTGTCATCGGCGTGGGCCGAGAGCGTGGTCAAAGCCAGTACCGGCAGCAACAGCATGCGGATAAGACGCATGGGAGTCCTCTTGATATTCGTGGGAGTGCGGGCGGCGCCCGGGGCACCACCCTTGCAAATCAGATCAGTCGCGAACCGGGCCTGGCGCCAGGACTTCGCGGGAACCGTTGGTGTTCATGGACGTCACGACCCCGGCCATCTCCATGGCTTCGATCATGCGCGCAGCGCGGTTGTAGCCGATCTTCAGCTTGCGCTGAACCGCAGAAATGGACGCACGACGGCTTTCCAGCACGAACTGCACTGCTTCGTCGTACAGCGCGTCGGTTTCGGCGTCGTCATCACCGCCACCACCGCCATTCTCAAAACCGCTGCCTGCCTCTTCGACACCGGCGAGGATGTCATCGTTGTATTCCGGTGCACCGCGCAGCTTCCAGGCTTCAACCACCCGGTGAACCTCGTCATCGGATACGAAAGCGCCGTGGACCCGGATCGGCAGGCTGGTGCCGGGCGGCATGTACAACATGTCACCATGGCCCAGCAGTTGCTCGGCGCCACCCTGGTCGATGATGGTCCGCGAGTCGATCTTGCTCGACACCTGGAACGCCATGCGCGTCGGAATGTTGGCCTTGATCAGACCCGTGATCACATCAACCGACGGACGCTGGGTCGCGAGGATCAGGTGGATACCGGCAGCACGGGCTTTCTGGGCGATACGGGCAATCAGCTCTTCAACCTTCTTGCCGACGATCATCATCATGTCGGCAAATTCGTCGACCACCACGACGATGGTCGGCAGCTTGGTCAACAGCGGTGCTTCATCATGAATGCTTTCGCGCTTGTACAGCGGATCAGTCAACGGCTCGCCAGCGTCCTGGGCTTCCTTGACCTTGGCGTTGAAGCCCGACAGGTTACGCACGCCCATCTTCGCCATCAGCTTGTACCGACGCTCCATCTCCGCCACGCTCCAGCGCAGGGCGTTAGCCGCGTCTTTCATGTCGGTAACGACCGGGCACAGCAGGTGCGGAATACCTTCGTAGATCGACAACTCCAACATCTTGGGGTCGATCATGATCAGCTTCGCGTCTTCCGGGCCGGACTTGAACAGGATCGACAGGATCATCGCGTTCACGCCCACGGATTTACCGGAGCCGGTGGTACCGGCCACCAGCAAATGCGGCATCTTCGCCAAGTCGGTGATCACCGGCTTGCCACCAATGTCGTGGCCCAGGGCCAGGGTCACCGGCGACTTGAAGTTGTCGTATTCCGGGGTCGAGAGCACTTCGGAGAAGCGCACGATCTGGCGGTCCTCGTTCGGAATCTCGATACCCACCGTGGTCTTGCCCGGAATCACTTCTACAACCCGGACGCTGGTCACTGCCAGGGAGCGGGCAAGGTCCTTGGCCAGGTTAGAGATGCGACTGACCTTCACGCCAGCCGCCGGCTGGATTTCGTAACGGGTAATGACCGGGCCGGGGTGAATCGAATCCACCGACACTTCGACGCCAAATTCCTTGAGCTTGATTTCCAGCAAGTGGCCAACTGCAGCCAGGGATTCGGGCGAGTAATTGAGTTGTTTCTTTTCCGCAGGGTCGAGAATCGAGATCGGCGGCAAGGTGCCTTCCACGGCACTGTCGACAAACAGCGGCGCCTGTTTTTCTTTTTCCACTCGCTTGCTTGGCGCGGCAGGCTTTGGCGGCGCGGGGGCAATCACCGGCGGCACCTGCTTTTCGCGGTCAGACATGTGCTTGCTGAGGGCCTGCTCACGCTCGATCAGGCGCTCCTTGACCTTGGCCTGTTCGCGCTTGTCGGTAACGGTCGGCGCCACCACGTTATGTACGCGGTCATCGACTTCACGCAATTGCGCGACCAGTTGCTTGCGCTCCACACGAGCGACCCACCAGCGATTGGCAGCGCCTTGGAACAGTTCGAACAGGTCGAGGGTAATCTTGCCGGTGACGTCCATCACCTTGAACCACGACAAGTCTGTGAACACCGTCAGACCGAACAGAAACAAGGCGATGAACAGCAAAGTGCTGCCCTGGATGTTCAACGCATTGCGGGCCAAGTCACCGAGGCTCTCGCCCAGCGCGCCCCCCGCGCCCGCCGGTAGACCGGTGGCCGCGTGAAAATGGATATGGGCCAGGGCCGCACCCGACAGCACCAGGAACACCAGGCCGATCAGGCGCCAGGAGAACAGCCAGCCGCTCCATTCCCACGGCTGATGGCGTTGCCGGAAGATCTGGTAGGCCTTGACCGCGAGCAGCAGCGGGAAGATGTAGGCGAAGTAGCCCAGCACCATGAACAGGATATCGGCGCTGTAGGAGCCGGCAGGACCTCCGAAATTCTGTACGTCGTCGATCTTGCTGTTGTGGCTCCAGCCCGGATCGTCCCTGCCGTAGGTCAGCAAGGCCATCATCAGGAACAGGCACAAGGCACCGATGGCGATCAACGCACCTTCCTTGAGTCGGTAGTGCAATTGTTGCCGCCAGAGCGGAACGACGACTGTTTTAGGTGCTGCGGTGGATTTCTTCAAAACGCTACTTTTCCTGCGCCCGTGGCGCGTCCATCTGTTGAATGACTATAAAACTGCCCAATCCGGGCAGGCAAAAAAATTGACAGGCACAACCGGGACTACTTTTACCACTGCATCGCGCATTTTATAAACACGGTGCAGGTTCAATATTATGTAACAGTCGCGCATTGTACGGGTTTGTACCGCCGATGCCATGCTGGCAACTTCAGTTTCAAGCATAGTCAAAAGCGTGCGACCTGCGATCCAATTTGAGCATGCATTGCCTTTCGTGACAAAGGCTTATGAGCGATTCATCTACGACCACATTCACCACGCCAAGTTGCACTCGCCCCCCTCTGTTACTGAATCGCTTACAAGGCGGTACAGCTGTAAAAAATACATCGACGACATTTTTGCCGTTTGACGGCAAACTTGATGTCGGGCCAGCCGGCCCGACACCGCCCTCCCTACTGCAAGCCTGGATGCCATGCTGACTTGGTTACAACGCAACTCACTGACCTTCCCGCCGCTGGAACGGGCGATGCGCGATCCCAATGGCCTTCTGGCTGCGGGCGGCGACTTGTCGGCCGATCGCCTGATCCAGGCTTATCGCCATGGGTGTTTCCCGTGGTTCTCCGAAGGCCAGCCAATTCTCTGGTGGTCACCCGATCCTCGTACAGTGCTATTTCCCGATGAATTGCATGTCTCGCGCAGCCTGAGCAAATTGCTGCGTCAACAGCGCTATCAGGTGACCTTCGACCACGATTTCGCTGCAGTCATCCAGGCTTGCGCAGCCCCGCGCGAATACGCCGACGGCACCTGGATCACCGCTGCGATGCAGGACGCTTATCTCGAGTTGCACCAGCGTGGCTTCGCCCACTCGGTAGAGGTGTGGGACCAGGGCGAGTTGGTCGGCGGCCTCTATGGCTTGGCGATGGGACAGCTGTTTTTCGGCGAGTCGATGTTCAGTCGCGCCGACAACGCCTCTAAATTTGGCTTTGCCACACTGGTACAACACCTGAAAGACTCGGGGTTCGTGCTGATCGACTGCCAGATGCCGACCGACCACTTACACAGTCTCGGCGCCCGGGCGATTTCCCGCAGCGAATTCGCCCATTATCTTGCACAGCACCTGGATCAACCCGACCGCGCCAACTGGGTTTGCTGAGCGGCTTTCGCGCGCTTGGCTTACACTTATTTAAAGTTTATCCCCGAGGGTTGATCATGACCGAGTTGGCGCGCTTAAAGTTCTATGCCACTCAGCCCCACTCTTGCAGTTATCTGCCCGAAGAGCAGGCCACCACCCTGTTCCTTGACCCTAGTCAGCCCATGGACGTGCATGTCTACGCAGATCTGTCTGAAATGGGTTTTCGTCGCAGTGGTGATCACCTTTACCGCCCGCACTGCCAGAATTGCAATGCGTGTGTACCCGCGCGCATCCCCGTGGCTCAGTTCGCTCCCAATCGCCAGCAGAAGCGTATTTTCAAGCGCAACCTCGATCTGCAGGTACGCCCAGCCAAACCTCAGTTCAGTGAAGAGTACTTCGACCTCTACCAGCGCTACATCGAGCAACGGCATGCCGATGGCGACATGTATCCGCCCAGCCGCGATCAGTTTTCCACTTTTCTGGTGCGCGACCTGCCATTTTCGCGTTTCTATGAATTTCGTCGCGACGGCCGGTTGCTGGCAGTGGCCGTGACAGACTTGCTGCCCAATGGCCTGTCGGCGGTCTATACCTTTTACGAACCCGCCGAAGAGCGCCGCAGCCTGGGTAGGTACGCAATCCTGTGGCAAATCAGCGAGGCCCAGCGCCTTGGACTGGATGCGGTGTACCTGGGCTACTGGATCAAAAACTGCAAAAAGATGAGTTACAAGACGCAATATCGGCCCATAGAGCTGCTGATTAACCAGCGCTGGGTCCTTCTAAGTTAGAGCAAGCCCTAAACCCCTTGGCTTGAACCCCCTTTTTCGGGCACAATGCACGCCGCTTTTGCCTGGCGCAGTTGCACCGGGCCATTCATTGGACACCGAGGGCTTTACTGCATGTCGAAAGAAGACAGCTTCGAAATGGAAGGCACTGTCGTCGACACCCTGCCCAACACCATGTTTCGTGTGGAGTTGGAAAATGGGCACGTCGTAACCGCGCATATATCCGGCAAGATGCGCAAGAACTACATCCGTATTCTTACCGGTGACAAAGTGCGCGTCGAGCTGACGCCCTATGACTTGAGCAAAGGGCGCATCACTTACCGCGCTCGCTAATCAGGTCAATACAAGACGCCCGGCTTATGCCGGGCGTTTTTGTTTGTCTGCGATTTGAGGCAGCACATCAACCTCCTGTGGGGGCGGGCTTGCCCGCGATAGCGGTGGATCAGCTTGTATTGATGTTGAATGTGCTGCCGCCATCGCGGGCAAGCCCCCACAGGGTTATAAGGTGATTGCAAGAAATATGGCAGGCAGCAAAAAGGCGCCTCTCGACGCCTTTTGCCGTGTTGCGGTTAACGTCAGGCCATTTCTGCCGTGGTTTCGAACTCAAAGGTCAGCTCGCCGTCCTTCAGATCGATGTGCACCACGCCGCCATGGTCGGCCAGTTCGCCAAACAGGATCTCTTCCGCCAGCGGACGCTTGATCTTGTCCTGAATCAGGCGTGCCATTGGTCGAGCGCCCATCGCCGAATCGTAGCCACCCGCCGCCAGCCAGCTGCGCGCGGCATCGGTGACTTCCAGCTGTACGCGCTTGTCCTCCAACTGCGCTTGAAGCTCGGTAAGGAACTTGTCCACCACGCTCTTGATGACCTCATGACTGAGGCGACCAAACTGGATAATGGTGTCCAGGCGGTTGCGGAACTCTGGCGTAAAGCTCTTCTTGATTACTTCCATCGCATCGGACGAGTGATCCTGATGGGTGAAACCGATCGAAGCGCGAGCTGCGGTTTCGGCACCGGCGTTGGTCGTCATGATGACGATCACGTTACGGAAGTCCGCCTTGCGCCCGTTGTTGTCGGTAAGCGTACCGTGATCCATAACCTGCAGCAGCAGGTTGAAAACTTCCGGATGCGCCTTCTCGATTTCATCGAGCAGCAGCACGCAGTGTGGCTGCTTGGTGATAGCTTCGGTCAACAGACCGCCCTGATCGAACCCGACATAGCCTGGAGGTGCACCGATCAGACGCGATACGGTATGGCGCTCCATATACTCGGACATATCGAATCGCACCAGTTCGATACCCAACGCCTTCGCCAACTGACGCGCTGCTTCGGTTTTACCAACACCAGTCGGGCCGGCAAACAGGAACGATCCGACTGGTTTGTCAGGCGACTTGAGGCCTGCCCGGGACAGCTTGATTGCAGTCGACAGCGAGTCGATTGCAGCGTCCTGGCCAAACACCGTCAACTTGAGGTCGCGCTCAAGGTTACGCAGCAGCTCTTTATCGGAGCTGGTGACATGCTTAGGCGGAATTCGCGCGATTTTCGCCACGATGTCCTCGACCTGAGGCACCTCAATGCGTTTAACGCGCTTCTCGACCGGTTGCAGGCGCTGGTAGGCACCCGCTTCGTCTATCACGTCGATGGCCTTGTCCGGCATGTGCCGGTCATTGATGTAGCGCGACGCCAGTTCGGCAGCGGCACGCAGGGCCTCATCGCTGTACTCGATGCTGTGGTGCGCTTCGAAACGCCCCTTCAGGCCGCGCAGGATGCCGATGGTGTCTTCCACCGAAGGCTCCGACACATCGACCTTCTGGAAGCGCCGAGCCAAGGCACGGTCCTTCTCGAAGATCCCGCGGAACTCCTGGAACGTGGTCGAACCGATACAGCGGATATCACCGGAAGACAGCAGCGGCTTAAGCAGGTTCGAGGCATCCATGACACCACCAGACGCGGCACCCGCACCAATGATGGTGTGGATTTCGTCGATGAACAGGATCGCCTGCGGACGCTTTTTCAACTCGTTGAGCAGCGCCTTGAAGCGCTTCTCGAAATCACCGCGGTATTTGGTCCCGGCCAGCAATGCGCCCAGGTCAAGCGAATACACCACGGCGCTGGCCAGAAGGTCAGGCACCTGGTTGTCGACAATACGCTTGGCCAAGCCTTCGGCAATCGCGGTTTTACCCACGCCCGCCTCGCCCACCAGCAGCGGATTGTTCTTACGGCGACGCGCCAGGATCTGCGCGACACGCTCGACTTCCATCTCGCGACCGACCAGTGGGTCGATACGACCCTGGCGGGCGAGTTCGTTGAGGTTGCTGGCATAAGCATCCAGGGGATTGCCAGAAGAAGAAGACTCGCCGCCCTCGTCGTCCTGCATATCTTGCTCACCTTCAGAGTGATCGCCATGCCCGGGCACCTTGGAGATACCGTGGGCGATGTAGTTGACGACATCGATGCGCGCAACGCTCTGCTGTTTCAGCAGGAACACTGCCTGACTCTCTTGCTCACTAAAGATGGCGACCAGCACGTTGGCGCCGGTCACTTCGCGTTTGCCCGAGCTCTGTACGTGAAACACGGCGCGCTGCAGGACACGCTGGAAGCCCAGGGTTGGCTGGGTCTCACGATCCTCATCATGCACGGGGATCAGTGGCGTGGTGGAGTCGATGAACTCCTGCAGGTCATGTTTGAGTTTGTCGAGGTTGGCGCCGCACGCGCGTAATACGGTGGCGGCAGCCTCATTATCCAATAGGGCCAGCAGGAGATGTTCGACGGTCATGAATTCATGACGCTTCGAACGAGCCTCCTTGAAGGCTAGATTGAGGGTGACTTCGAGCTCGCGGTTTAACATAGCTTCACCTCATACCCAAGTGGTCGGCGATTAACCGTCCTTCTCGATTTCACAGAGTAGCGGATGCTGGCTTTCCCTGGCGTACTGGTTGACCTGCATGGCCTTGGTCTCGGCGATGTCGCGGGTAAACACTCCACATACTGCCCGTCCTTCTGTATGGACGGCCAACATGACCTTGGTCGCCAGCTCCCGATTCAGGTTAAAAAACACCTCGAGCACTTCGACGACGAAATCCATCGGTGTGTAGTCATCATTGAACAAAACCACCTTGTACATCGGTGGCGCCTGTAAAGCAGGCTTTGCCTCCTGAACAGCAATGCCTGCGGAATCGTCGTCGTGGGTCTCCGGACTGTCTTGCTGGAGAACCGGATGATCCTGATTGAATGTTAGTCGAATCTGGCTGATTGCATGCATGGAAAGAAAGGTTCGTCAGTTGTGCGAATACAGTGGTGGGGGCGGCTATGGACGATTTCAACTGCGACTGCCCGGTCACCTTGACTATCGGCAAAACGGTGTTACAACCAATAGAGCCCACAGTGGGTAAAAAAGGTCCGCAGAGTCAATCTTATTTATGAGATTCGACTGCAGATTAACTGGATGATACTCCAGTGATGGAGTCAGTTGCAGAGGGATATGGGTATGTCAGGTGCCAAGGTCAGCGGCAAGGTGAAATGGTTCAACAATGCCAAGGGATACGGTTTCATCAACGAAGACGGCAATAGCGAAGACTTATTCGCCCACTATTCGGCCATCCAGATGGAGGGGTACAAAACTCTGAAGGCCGGCCAGGCCGTGGTGTTCGAGATTATCCAGGGACCCAAGGGCCTGCACGCGGTGAACATCAGCGCGCCCCAGACCATCGCGCAAGTCGTCACACCCAGCGAGCAAACAACTGTTACTGCATGATTTTTGCGCCCACTTTTCAGTTACAAAAAAACCGTCCGGCTCATCACTTGAGCGGGGCGGTTTTTTCGTTACAGGGTGCTTCTTACATGTGCGAGATCAGCGCATCGCCGAACGCCGAAGAGGACAACAGCTTGGCGCCGTCCATCAGGCGCTCGAAGTCATAGGTCACGGTCTTGGCGGAAATCGCGCCATTGGTGCCCTTGATGATCAGGTCGGCCGCTTCGGTCCAGCCCATGTGGCGCAGCATCATCTCTGCGGACAGGATCAGCGAACCCGGGTTGACCTGGTCCTTGCCGGCGTACTTCGGCGCAGTACCGTGGGTGGCTTCGAACATGGCGATGGTGTCGGACAGGTTGGCACCTGGCGCAATACCAATGCCGCCCACTTCGGCCGCCAGGGCGTCGGAGAGGTAGTCGCCATTCAGGTTCAGGGTCGCGATCACATCGTATTCGGCCGGGCGCAGCAGGATCTGCTGAAGCATGGCGTCGGCGATGGCATCCTTGACGATGACGTTCTTGCCGGTTTTCGGGTTCTTGAACTGCATCCACGGACCGCCGTCGAGCAGGGTCGCACCAAACTCTTCAGCCGCCACTTCGTAGGCCCATTCCTTGAAGGCACCTTCGGTGAACTTCATGATATTGCCTTTGTGCACGATGGTCAGCGAGTCGCGATCGTTGTCGACCACATATTGCAGAGCCTTGCGCGCGAGTCGTTTGGTGCCTTGCAGCGAAACCGGCTTGATGCCGATACCGCAGTTTTCGTCGAAACGGATCTTGGTGACGCCCATCTCATCTTTGAGGAACTTGATGACTTTGGTCGCTTCCGGCGAACCGGCCTTCCACTCGATGCCGGCATAGATGTCTTCCGAGTTCTCACGGAAAATCGTCATGTCGACGTCGCCTGGCTTCTTCACCGGGCTCGGCACACCTTCGAACCAGCGCACAGGGCGCAGGCACACGTAGAGGTCAAGTTGCTGACGCAGGGCCACGTTCAACGAACGGATGCCGCCGCCGACCGGAGTCGTCAGTGGGCCCTTGATGGAAACCACGTAATCCTTGACTGCGTCCAGGGTTTCCTGAGGTAGCCAGGTGTCCTGATCGTAAACCTGAGTCGCTTTCTCCCCGGCATAGACTTCCATCCAGGAAATTTTGCGATCGCCGCCGTAAGCCTTCTTAACAGCAGCATCGACAACCTTGATCATGACCGGGCTGATATCAACGCCTATACCATCCCCTTCGATGAAGGGGATGATCGGGTTGTTAGGAACATTGAGAGAATGGTCCGCGTTGACGGTGATTTTGTCGCCGACTGCCGGAACCTGAATCTTCTTGTATCCCATGCTGAACTCCATTGTTTGGATTGAACATCTGGCTTGGTTCGAGCGTACCCCAGTTAATTCGGCGCGCAAACCCCATGTTCCACCCATCTGCTGCAAAGCTGTGTGGCTGGGGTTCTACAAGCCTGAATGCAAAGGGAAAAGCGCCAAACTCAAGCACGGTGCAAGACTCTACGCCCCCCACCCCCCTGCGACCTTTAGACCAATGGACGACACACGTTGTGTGTGAACCATCGGCAGATTGCCAGCTACCTATGTATAATGCCGCCCGCTGACCACAGAGTCACGACGGCCGAACCCTCTACTGCGAGAGCTCCGGCCCGAAAAAGCAGGACCGCTACAGCAGTCCACCCGCTTGCCGCTCGATTGATGCACCCAACATCACCGCGCACAAATCTCGACATTCGGCTCATGGACGACTTTGAACGAACGCGCTTACCCGGCGCCCCTCGAGTTTCTGCGCACGCTTTAGCAAAGAAGAGAGAGTTAATCCGAATATGCCCACCCGCTCGAAGATCATCTATACCTTCACCGACGAAGCTCCCGCCCTCGCCACCTATTCGCTGTTGCCTATCGTAGAGGCTTTCACCGCCTCCGCTGATATCGCCGTGGAAACTCGCGATATCTCTCTTGCAGGGCGCATTCTGGCCAGCTTCCCTGAGCAATTGGGTGACAAAGCCGTAGCCGACCACCTCGCCGAACTGGGCGACCTGGCCGTTACGCCTGAAGCCAACATCATCAAACTGCCGAACATCAGTGCTTCCGTTCCGCAGCTGCAAGCCGCAATCAAAGAGCTGCAAGCCCAGGGCTTCGCGCTGCCGGACTACCCGGAAACTGTCACCAGCGACGCGGATAAAGAAACCAAGTCGCGTTATGACAAGATCAAGGGCAGCGCCGTAAACCCGGTTCTGCGCGAAGGCAACTCCGATCGCCGCGCTCCGCTGTCGGTCAAGAACTACGCGCGCAAGCACCCGCACAAAATGGGCGCCTGGGCTGCGGACTCCAAGTCCCATGTAGCGCACATGAGCACCGGCGATTTCTACGGCAGCGAAAAAGCTGCCCTGATCGACGCCGCTGACGCCGTCAAAATCGAATTGATCGCTCAAGATGGCACCACCACCGTCCTGAAGGAAAAAACCACCGTACAAGCCGGTGAGATCCTCGATTGCGCGGTCATGAGCAAGAACGGCCTGCGCAGCTTCATCGCTGCCGAGATCGAAGACGCCAAGGCCAAGGGCGTACTGCTGTCGGTTCACCTCAAAGCCACCATGATGAAGGTCTCCGACCCGATCATGTTCGGCCAGATCGTTGCCGAGTTCTACAAAGACGCACTGGCCAAGCACGCTGAAGTGCTGGCGCAGATCGGCTTCAACCTGAACAACGGCATCGGTGACCTGTACGCTCGCATCAAGGCTTTGCCTGCCGAGCAGCAAGCGCAAATCGAAGCGGACATCCAGGCGGTCTACGCCGTTCGTCCGTCGTTGGCGATGGTCAACTCCGACAAAGGCATCACCAACCTGCACGTACCGAGCGACGTCATCGTCGACGCCTCGATGCCGGCGATGATCCGTGACTCCGGCAAGATGTGGGGCACTGACGGCCAGTTGCACGACACCAAGGCAGTAATCCCGGATCGCTGCTACGCCACCATTTACCAGGCGGTAATCGAAGACTGCAAGGTAAACGGCGCTTTCGATCCAACCACCATGGGCAGCGTGCCAAACGTTGGCCTGATGGCGAAAAAAGCCGAAGAGTACGGCTCGCACGACAAGACGTTCCAGATCAAGGCCAACGGCGTTGTTCGCGTCACCGACAGCAAAGGGAGCCTGCTGCTGGAGCAAGCGGTTGAAGCCGGCGACATCTTCCGCATGTGCCAGACCAAAGACGCACCGATCCAGGACTGGGTTAAACTAGCCGTCAACCGTGCGCGCGCCAGCAGCACACCTGCGATCTTCTGGCTGGACCCTATGCGCGCCCATGATGGAGTGGTGATCGAGAAAGTTCAGGCCTACCTGAAGGATCACGACACGGCCGGCCTGGACATCCAGATCATGGCGCCAGTCGACGCGATGAAGTTCACCCTGGACCGCACCCGCGCTGGCAAAGACACCATTTCGGTGACTGGCAACGTACTGCGCGACTACCTGACCGACCTGTTCCCGATCATGGAGCTTGGCACCAGCGCCAAGATGCTGTCGATCGTACCGCTGATGAACGGTGGCGGCTTGTTCGAAACCGGCGCTGGCGGTTCGGCTCCGAAGCACGTTCAGCAACTGCTGGAAGAAAACTTCCTGCGCTGGGATTCCCTGGGCGAGTTCCTGGCCTTGGCCGCGTCCCTGGAGCATCTGGGTGTTACTTATAACAACCCGAAAGCCCTGGTGCTGGCCAAGACCCTGGATCAGGCCACCGGCCAGTTCCTGGACAACAACAAGTCCCCATCGCGCAAAGTCGGCAACATCGACAACCGCGGCAGCCACTACTACCTGGCGCTGTACTGGGCCCAGGCCCTGGCTGCCCAGACCGAAGACACTGCACTGCAGGCGCAGTTCGGCCAGTTGGCCAAGACCCTGACCGAGAACGAAGCGACCATCGTCACCGAGCTCAACGCTGTTCAGGGCAAGCCAGTGGACATCGGTGGTTACTACCACGCTGATGCCGAGCTGATCAGCAAGGCAATGCGCCCAAGCAACACCTTCAACGCCGCGATCGCTGCGCTGGTATAAGGTTGTAAGGATGCAAAGAAGCCCCGGCCCCGTGCCGGGGTTTCTGTTTTCAGGGCCTATTGATTGACACCAGCTCCCACAGGGTTTGTGTTTCATTATTCAATATCTGAGGAAGCGTTATGGATTGGAAACCCCACATCACCGTCGCCACCATCGTCGAAGACAACGGCCGCTTCCTGATGGTCGAAGAATCCAAAGGGGGACGAGCGGTACTCAATCAACCCGCCGGCCACCTCGACCCAAATGAAACCCTCACCGAAGCTGCGATCCGCGAAACCCTCGAGGAAACCGGCTGGGATGTCGAACCCACCGGCGTACTGGGCATATATTTGTATACCGCCCCGAGCAACGGCGTGACCTATCAGCGAGTCTGCTTCATCGCCAAACCGCTGAAACACCACCCCGAGTATCAGTTGGACGACGGCATCATCGGCGCCAAGTGGTTGACCCGCGAGGAATTAATCGAGCAGCGCGACAACTGGCGCAGCGAACTGATCATCCGCTGCATCGACGACTATCTCGGTGGTCAGCGCTTCGGCCTGGAATTGATCCGTCCTTCTCTTTAGCCTTGTGGCCTTGGGCCTGCTAGAATCGCGTCCTTTTTCAAGACACTCATTGAATCCCTATGCGTGATCCAGCCCCTTCTGATACACAAAAGAAGCGCGTCATTGTCGGCATGTCCGGCGGCGTGGACTCTTCCGTTTCCGCTCTCCTGCTGATCGAGCAGGGTTACGAGGTGGAAGGCCTGTTCATGAAGAACTGGGAAGAAGACGATGGAACGGAATACTGCACTGCGATGGACGACCTCGCGGACGCCCAGGCTGTGTGCGACAAGATTGGCATCAAGCTGCACACCGCCAACTTCGCCGCCGAGTACTGGGACAACGTGTTCGAGCACTTCCTGGCCGAATACAAGGCCGGTCGCACGCCGAACCCGGATATCCTGTGCAACCGCGAAATCAAGTTCAAGGCATTCCTCGACTACGCCATGATGCTCGGCGCCGACCTGATCGCCACTGGCCACTATGTGCGCCGCCGCGACATCGATGGCCGCACCGAGCTGCTCAAGGGCCTGGACCCGAACAAGGACCAGAGCTATTTCCTGCACGCCGTTGGCGGCGAACAGATCGCCAAGACCCTGTTCCCGGTGGGCGAGCTGGAAAAGCCCGAAGTGCGCGCGATCGCCGAGAAGCACGACCTGGCCACCGCCAAGAAAAAAGACTCCACGGGTATCTGCTTTATCGGCGAGCGCCGCTTCAGCGACTTCCTCAAGCAATACCTGCCGGCGCAACCCGGCGAGATCAAGACCACCGAAGGTGAAGTGATCGGCCGTCACCACGGCCTGATGTACCACACCATCGGCCAGCGCCAGGGCCTGGGCATCGGCGGCCTGAAAGACGCCGGTGACGAGCCGTGGTACGTGCTGATCAAAGACCTGGAGCATAACGAGCTGATCGTCGGCCAAGGCAATGACCACCCTTACCTGTTTTCCCGCGCCCTGCTCGCCTCGGACATCTATTGGGTCAACCCGATCGACCTGCGCGAGCCGCGCAAGCTGACCGCCAAGGTTCGTTATCGCCAGAGCGACCAGCCGTGCACGCTGGAAAAGACCGCCACCGGCTATCGCGCCATCTTCGATGACCCGCAACGCGCGGTCACCCCGGGCCAGTCCGTGGTCTTCTACGACGGGGAAATCTGCCTGGGTGGCGGCGTGATCGAAATGGCCGAGCCTTGGACGAGCAAGAGCACCAGCAAGGGCCAAGCCCAATGAACCCGACTCAGGAGCAACTGACGGCGCTTGGCGGGGTATTTCTCGCCGCTGTCCTGGTCGACAAGATCGCCAAGACCGGCCAGACCACCGAAGCGGGCATGACCTGCATGCTGGGCAGCCTGCTGATTCGCGACCCCAAGGACACTCTGGAAGTTTACGGCGGAGACGACATCAATTTGCGCGAAGGCTACCGCGCCTTGATCGGTGCTCTGGAACGCGACCCCAGTACCCTGCAACGCGAACCGCTGCGCTACGCGCTGGCCATGCTCGGCCTGGAGCGCCAGCTGGCCAAGCGCGACGACTTGCTGGAAGTGATCGGCAAGCGCCTGCCGCAGATTCAATCCCAGGTAGAACACTTCGGCCCGGCCCACGAAAACGTGATCGCCGCCTGTGGCGGGCTGTATCAGGACACCTTGAGCACTTTGCGCCAACGTATTCAGGTGCACGGCGACATGCGCAACCTGCAGCAGCCAAGCAACGCCTCGAAGATCCGCGCACTGCTTTTGGCAGGAATTCGTTCGGCACGTCTGTGGCGCCAACTGGGCGGTCATCGTTGGCAGTTGGTGATCAGCCGGCGCAAATTGCTCAAAGAGCTTTACCCGCTGATGCGCAGCAGCTGAACCGCGCCCGCAACACCGTTTTTGATCTTTAACGCGTAATACGCCGGTCAGTTGGCAACGGACCGGCGGATTTTTTCATGTATGATACGCGCCCCATTTCGTTGCCCGACTGTCCGAGAACACCCCATGCAGCTCTCTTCGCTCACTGCGGTTTCCCCTGTTGACGGCCGCTACGCCGGCAAAACCCAGGCCCTGCGCCCTATTTTCAGCGAATACGGCCTGATCCGTGCTCGCGTACTGGTTGAAGTGCGCTGGCTCCAGCGCCTGGCCGCTCACCCTGCCATCAGCGAAGTGCCGGCGTTCTCCGCCGAAGCCAACGCGGTGCTGAACACCCTGGCGGACAACTTCGCTCTGGAGCACGCCGAGCGTGTCAAAGAGATCGAGCGCACCACCAACCACGACGTAAAAGCCATCGAATACCTGCTCAAAGAGCAAGCGGCCAAGCTGCCGGAACTGGCCAAGGTCAGCGAATTCATCCACTTTGCCTGCACCAGCGAGGACATCAACAACCTGTCCCACGCCCTGATGCTGCGTGAAGGCCGTGATGAAGTGATGCTGCCGCTGATGCGCCAGACTGCCGATGCCATCCGCGAGCTGGCGATACGTTTCGCTGACGTGCCGATGCTGTCGCGCACCCACGGCCAACCGGCTTCGCCGACCACCTTGGGCAAAGAGCTGGCGAACGTGGTTTATCGCCTGGAGCGCCAGATCGCCCAAGTTGCTGCAGTGCCGCTGCTGGGCAAAATCAACGGTGCCGTGGGCAACTACAACGCACACCTGTCCGCCTACCCCGAGATCGACTGGGAAGAAAACGCCCGCGCCTTCATCGAAGACGAGCTGGGCCTGGGCTTCAACCCCTACACCACGCAAATCGAGCCGCATGACTACATCGCCGAGCTGTTCGACGCGATCGCGCGCTTCAACACCATCCTGATCGACTTCGACCGCGACATCTGGGGCTATATCTCCCTGGGTTATTTCAAGCAGCGCACCATCGCGGGCGAAATCGGCTCGTCGACCATGCCGCACAAAGTCAACCCGATCGATTTTGAAAACTCCGAAGGCAACCTGGGTATCGCCAACGCGCTGTTCCAGCACCTGGCGAGCAAGTTGCCGATCTCCCGCTGGCAGCGCGACCTGACCGATTCCACCGTACTGCGCAATCTCGGTGTCGGCTTCGCCCACAGCGTGATTGCGTACGAAGCCAGCCTCAAAGGCATCAGCAAGCTGGAGCTCAACGCCCAGAAGATCGCTGCAGACCTGGACGCTTGCTGGGAAGTATTGGCCGAGCCGATCCAGACCGTAATGCGTCGCTACAACATCGAAAACCCTTACGAAAAGCTGAAAGAATTGACCCGTGGCAAGGGCATCAGCCCCGAAGCACTGCAAACTTTCATCGATGGCCTGGATATGCCTGCCGCTGCCAAGGCCGAGCTGAAACTGCTCACCCCGGCGAACTACATCGGCAACGCCGTTGAGCAAGCCAGACGCATCTGATCGACCGCTGTACCCGTTTGAGACGCCCGGCAGCGCCGGGCGTTTTTATTCCCGTCTGAAAAGTGCTTTTTTTCAATAGGTTACACATGAATCCTGATATTCCTCTTCAACTTCTGGGCGGCATCACGGCGCGCGAATTCATGCGCGACTACTGGCAGAAAAAACCGCTGCTGATCCGTCAGGCGATTCCTGATTTCGAAAGCCCGATCGACGCCGACGAGTTGGCCGGCCTGGCGCTGGAAGAAGAAGTTGAGTCGCGCCTGGTGATCGAGAACGGCGAGCGCCCCTGGGAATTGCGCCGCGGCCCATTTGCCGAAGACGAATTCAGCAAGCTGCCGGAGCAGGACTGGACTCTGCTGGTTCAAGCCGTTGACCAGTTCGTCCCGGAAGTCGCTGAACTACTGGAAAACTTCCGCTTTCTACCAAGCTGGCGCGTCGATGACGTGATGATCAGCTTCGCCGCTCCAGGTGGCAGCGTCGGCCCGCACTTCGACAACTACGATGTGTTTCTGCTGCAAGGTCACGGCAAGCGCAACTGGAAAATCGGCCAGATGTGCGACGCCGAAAGCCCGCTGCTGCAGCACGCGGACCTGCGCATCCTGGCTGATTTCGAAGCCACCGACGAATGGGTCCTGGAACCGGGCGACATGCTGTACCTGCCACCGCGCCTGGCCCATTGCGGCGTAGCCGTGGATGATTGCTTGACCTACTCGGTCGGCTTCCGCGCACCAAGCGCCTCCGAAGTGCTGACTCACTTCACCGACTTCCTCAGCCAGTTCCTGTCGGACGAAGAGCGCTACACCGACGCCGATGCCCAGCCTGCGTCTGACCCGCACCAAATTCAGCACGACGCGCTAGGCCGCCTCAAAGGCCTGCTGGCCGAACACATGAGCGACGAGCGCCTGCTGCTGACTTGGTTTGGCCAGTTCATGACCGAGCCGCGCTACCCGGAACTTGTGGTAGGCCCGGAAGAGATCGAGGAAGACGACTTGCTCGCCAGCCTGGAACAGGGCGCCGTACTGATCCGCAACCCAAGCGCGCGCCTGGCCTGGTCCGAAGTCGATGACGACCTGCTGCTGTTCGCCAGCGGCCAGAGCCGTTATCTGCCGGGCAAGCTGCGCGAACTGCTAAAAATGATCTGCGCCGCTGACGCACTGCACGTCGACAACCTTGGCCAATGGCTGAGCGACGAAGACGGTCGTGGCCTACTGTGCGAGCTGATCAAGCAAGGAAGCCTGGGGTTCGCTGATGAATAAAATTCACGTACGTGTCGCAGACTGGCAACAGGACAACGCCGATATCCGGCGCATTCGTGAGACGGTATTCATCGCCGAGCAATCTGTTCCACCAGAACTTGAGTGGGATGCAGATGACGAGACAGCTGTGCATTTCCTGGCCTTCGAGGATGACTTCCCGATTGGTACTGCGCGCCTCCTGCCCGATGGGCACGTGGGCCGGGTGTCGGTACTGAAAGACTGGCGCGGCTTGAAAGTGGGCGACGCGCTGATGCAAGCGGTGATTGATGAAGCCGAGAAGCGTGGGCTGAAGCAACAGATGCTGAGTGCACAAGTGCAGGCGACGGCGTTCTATGAGCGCCTGGGCTTCAGCCTGGTCAGCGAGGAGTTCCTGGAAGCCGGAATTCCCCATGTGGACATGGTGCGTCATTCGGCTTAATCACTCCCTCGCCAAAAAAGCCTGAAGAACACCACAAAACGCCCCGCCATCTCCGGATGCCGGGGCGTTTTGCTGTCCTTTATTCAACTTGCCCCACCCCAAGCCGACAAACTGGCAATATCAATAAATCAAAGGCAGGATCAAAAGATCGCAGCCTTCGGCAGCTCCTACGGGCTTTGTTTATTTGGCGGAGATAACGGACATGTCCCTACGCACCCTGCTCACCACGCTGCTGCTCACCTGCAGTTTTTCGCTCAGCGCTGCCACCGAGATCGTGCCGCTGAACTACCATACCAGCGCCGACATGCTGCCAATGGCGCAAGATTTCGTCGGCAAGGACGGCCAAGTCAGCGCTTATGGAAATCAGCTAATTGTCACCGCAGATCAACGGAAAATCGACGAACTTAAGGCGCTAATCAGCCAACTGGACACTGCACCAAAACGCCTGCTGATCACCGTCGACACCAGTGAAAACAATTTTCAGGCTGACCAGGGCTATTCGGTCAACGGTGCCAAGCCGAGCCAGACCCGCATCATCAACCACAGTACTGACAGCCGTGATGGTGGCATCCAGCAGATCCAGGCCAGCGAAGGTGCGCCCGCGCTGATCCAGGTGGGCCAGAGCGTGCCACTGACCACCAGCCAAAGCGACTCCTACGGCGACCTGCGCAGCCAGACCGAGTACCGCAACGTCACCCAGGGCTTCTATGTCACCGCCCGCGTCACCGGTGAGATTGTTCACCTGGATATCAGCACCAACCGTGACCGCATGAGCCAGGAACGTCCCGATGTAGTGAATGTGCAAAGCACCGACACAACGGTCACGGGCCGCCTTGGCGAATGGATCACTCTCGCCGGCGTGAATCGCCAGACCCAGGCCGACAAACAAGGCCTGGCCCGCAGCTACTCGACTCAGGGCCGGGACGACATGACCCTGCGGGTCAAAGTCGATACTTTGGACTAAACCACCGAAAACTGACTGATTAGTCGTATTAGACCAAAGATGTAGTGCTATAAAAAAAGCACTACAAAACGTTTGACGATCGAAAAAAGCAAAGGCATGATGGCCTCGCTCCCGCTAATCAGAGGCCCTGGCAAGGGCCTTCGAAACGATGTTCGCATATACCCCGTGAACCGCTTCGTGTCTGTACCGCCCACAAGGTGTGTTTGACGAGATTGCCGACTGGAACGAAGTTGTCCCGAGGGACGGAAGCGTAATTAGGTAACCCGGCTCCACACTGAAGTTTGCATCAGGGCCCACGACGCCCGAATGCGTTCGCCAGTTCGCCCTTACCTGCTCACTTCCCCTCGAGCCCATCGTTCATCCCGTCGCCAATCCCGCCGAATCCGACTTGACCGCCTAAGCTTCTGGTCTGCGAGCGCACGTATTTTCCACCGCAGAACAACTTTCCGTAAAAGACGCGACGAGGTTTATCTCCATGGCACTGACACGCGAACAGCAAATTGCAGCCCTCGAAAAAGACTGGGCTGAAAACCCACGCTGGAAAGGTGTGACACGCGCCTACTCCGCTGCTGACGTCGTCCGCCTGCGTGGCTCGGTTCAACCTGAGCACACCTTTGCAAAACTCGGCGCCGAGAAGCTGTGGAACCTGGTGACCCAGGGTGCCAAGCCGTCCTTCCGCCCAGAGAAAGATTTCGTCAACTGCATGGGCGCCCTGACCGGCGGCCAGGCTGTACAACAAGTCAAGGCCGGCATCCAGGCGATCTACCTGTCGGGCTGGCAAGTGGCTGCGGACAACAACTCCGCCGAATCGATGTACCCGGACCAGTCGCTGTACCCGGTGGACTCGGTTCCAACCGTGGTCAAGCGCATCAACAACTCCTTCCGTCGCGCTGACCAGATCCAGTGGAAAGCCGGCAAAGGCCCGGGTGACGAAGGCTACATCGACTACTTCGCGCCGATCGTGGCTGACGCCGAAGCCGGTTTCGGTGGGGTACTGAACGCCTACGAGCTGATGAAGAGCATGATCGAAGCAGGCGCCGCCGGCGTTCACTTCGAAGACCAACTGGCTTCCGTGAAAAAATGTGGCCACATGGGCGGCAAGGTACTGGTTCCTACCCAGGAAGCCGTACAGAAGCTGACCGCTGCTCGCTTGGCAGCTGACGTGGCCGGTACTCCGACCATCATCCTGGCCCGTACCGACGCTAACGCGGCTGACCTGCTGACTTCCGATTGCGACCCTTACGACCAGCCGTTCGTAACTGGCGAACGTACCCAGGAAGGTTTCTACAAAGTGCGCGCAGGCCTGGACCAGGCTATCGCTCGCGGCCTGGCCTACGCTCCATACGCTGACCTGATCTGGTGCGAAACCGCCAAGCCGGACCTGGACGAGGCTCGTCGCTTCGCTGAAGCGATCAAAAAGGAATACCCGGACCAACTGCTGTCGTACAACTGCTCGCCTTCCTTCAACTGGAAGAAAAACCTGGACGACGCGACCATCGCCAAGTTCCAGCGCGAACTGTCCGCCATGGGTTACAAGCACCAGTTCATCACCCTGGCCGGCATTCACAACATGTGGCACAGCATGTTCAACCTGGCGCACGACTACGCCCGCAACGACATGACTGCCTACGTGAAACTGCAAGAGCAAGAGTTCGCTGACGCCGCCAAGGGTTACACCTTCGTGGCTCACCAACAGGAAGTGGGCACCGGCTACTTCGACGACATGACCACCGTGATCCAGGGCGGCTCGTCCTCGGTGACCGCACTGACCGGTTCGACCGAAGAAGAACAGTTCCACTGATCTGAGCAAACGGCCGTTGCGGACCGAATAGAAAGCTAACCGCAACGTCGCACATCTGACGCCCCGACTGGTTCGGGGCGTTTTTTTGCGCGGGATTTCGTGAAACAACAAAACCCTGTAGAAACTGCCGCAGGCTGCGATCTTTTGATCTTGCTGTTAAAAAAATCAAAAGATCGCACTCGTCAGCTCTTACAGTTGCGCACATATAAGATAACTTCCCAGCCATAAACCTGAGAAACAGTTTGAAAACCGTCACAAACGGCATTGATTATCATTTAAACCAAGCTGTGTTCGTTACATTCCCTACAAAACATAATTCCCGAAAAGCCGGCTAATGCCCGCAACGCAAGGGCTACACCCCTTTTTCCGTGCGTAATGTCCTTATTCCTATAAATAATTTCGCTATAGGAATTTTACTTGCACCGTGTTGTGCCATAAAATCAGCGGGATTGATTGCTGCGACATATCGTCACTGCGTTGTTTCTTTTTCAAGCTCAGAGACCTTTGCTCTCTGTTAAGGATTTCCAGCATGCCCGAAGCGACAGGACTCATGGCCCACAACTGGGGCTTTGCCATTTTCCTTCTGGGCGTCGTCGGCCTCTGCGCCTTCATGCTTGGCGTTTCCAGCCTCCTTGGGTCAAAAGCCTGGGGCCGCAGCAAAAACGAACCGTTCGAGTCCGGCATGCTACCTACAGGTGGCGCCCGCTTGCGGCTCTCAGCCAAATTCTATCTGGTCGCGATGCTCTTCGTGATCTTCGATATCGAAGCCCTCTTTCTCTTTGCCTGGTCTGTGTCCGTCCGCGAAAGCGGCTGGACCGGATTCGTCGAAGCTCTCGTTTTCATAGCAATTCTGTTGGCAGGTCTTGTCTACCTGTTCCGAGTGGGCGCCCTTGACTGGGCTCCGGAAGCGCGGCGCAAGCGGCAGGCGAAGCTGAAACAATGAGGCTTTGGCAATGCAATACAATCTCACCAGGATCGACCCCGATGCTCCTAACGAGCAGTATCCGATTGGCGAGCGGGAAACCGTTTCCGATCCGTTAGAAGATCAAGTTCACAAAAACATTTTCATGGGCAAGCTCGAAGACGTGCTTAACGGCACGATCAACTGGGGGCGCAAGAACTCCCTGTGGCCGTATAACTTCGGTCTTTCGTGCTGCTACGTGGAAATGACCACCGCCTTCACGGCGCCCCACGACATCGCGCGCTTTGGCGCCGAGGTTATCCGGGCATCGCCGCGTCAGGCGGATTTTATGGTTATCGCCGGTACCTGCTTCATCAAGATGGCGCCGATCATCCAGCGTCTCTACGAGCAAATGCTCGAGCCTAAATGGGTTATCTCCATGGGTTCGTGCGCCAACTCCGGTGGCATGTACGACATCTACTCCGTCGTTCAAGGGGTGGACAAGTTCCTGCCCGTGGACGTCTACGTGCCTGGCTGCCCGCCCCGCCCTGAAGCTTTTCTGCAAGGCTTGATGCTGTTGCAGGAGTCGATTGGACAGGAGCGTCGTCCGCTTTCCTGGGTCGTCGGCGATCAAGGCGTGTACCGCGCCGAGATGCCTTCGCAAAAGGAACAGCGCCGCGAACAGCGAATCGCAGTCACCAACCTGCGCAGCCCCGACGAAGTCTGATCCAGCTCTGCTTCTTTAATAGAACGAGACACTGGCTTCATTCTTTACGTTGACCGAAAGCGATAAATAACCATGACTACAGGCAGTGCTCTGTACATCCCGCCTTACAAGGCAGACGACCAGGATGTGGTCGTCGAACTGAACAACCGTTTTGGCCCCGAGGCGTTCACCGCCCAGCCGACCCGCACTGGCATGCCAGTGCTTTGGGTTGCCCGTGCCAAACTTTTTGAAGTCCTGAGCTTCCTGCGCAACCTGCCCAAGCCGTACGTCATGCTCTATGACCTGCACGGCGTGGACGAGCGCCTGCGCACCAAGCGTCAAGGGCTGCCAAGCGGCGCCGATTTCACTGTGTTCTATCACTTGATGTCGATCGAACGTAATAGTGACGTCATGATCAAGGTCGCCTTGTCCGAGAGCGACCTCAGCGTACCGACCGTCACCAGCATCTGGCCGAACGCCAACTGGTACGAGCGTGAAGTGTGGGACATGTACGGCATCGACTTCAAAGGTCACCCGCACCTGACCCGCATCATGATGCCGCCGACCTGGGAAGGTCACCCGCTGCGCAAGGACTTCCCGGCCCGTGCCACCGAGTTCGACCCGTTCAGCCTGACCCTGGCCAAGCAACAGCTTGAAGAAGAAGCAGCGCGCTTCAAGCCTGAAGACTGGGGTATGAAGCGTTCCGGGGCGAACGAAGACTACATGTTCCTCAACCTCGGCCCGAACCACCCTTCCGCGCACGGTGCATTCCGCATCATCCTGCAGCTGGACGGTGAAGAAATCGTCGACTGCGTGCCAGACGTTGGCTACCACCACCGTGGTGCCGAGAAGATGGCCGAGCGTCAGTCCTGGCACAGCTTCATTCCGTACACCGACCGTATCGACTACCTCGGCGGCGTGATGAACAACCTGCCGTACGTGCTCTCGGTCGAGAAGCTGGCCGGCATCAAGGTGCCTGAGAAGGTCGACGTCATCCGGATCATGATGGCCGAGTTCTTCCGGATCACCAGCCACCTGCTGTTCCTGGGTACGTACATCCAGGACGTCGGTGCCATGACCCCGGTGTTCTTCACCTTCACCGACCGCCAGAAGGCGTACACGGTGATCGAAGCCATTACCGGTTTCCGTCTACACCCGGCCTGGTACCGCATCGGTGGCGTCGCCCACGACCTGCCGCGCGGCTGGGAAAAACTGGTGAAAGACTTCGTCGAGTGGATGCCAAAGCGTCTGGACGAATACCAGAAAGCCGCCCTGGACAACAGCATCCTCAAAGGCCGGACCATCGGCGTCGCTGCCTACAACACCAAAGAGGCCCTGGAATGGGGCGTCACCGGTGCCGGCCTGCGTTCGACCGGTTGCGACTTCGACCTGCGTAAAGCGCGCCCGTACTCCGGTTACGAGAATTTCGAGTTCGAAGTGCCGCTGGCGGCCAATGGCGATGCCTACGATCGTTGCATCGTGCGCGTCGAAGAAATGCGCCAGAGCATCAAGATCATCGAACAGTGCATGCGCAACATGCCGGAAGGGCCGTACAAGGCGGATCACCCGCTGACTACGCCGCCGCCGAAAGAGCGCACGCTGCAGCACATCGAGACCCTGATCACGCACTTCCTGCAAGTTTCGTGGGGCCCGGTCATGCCGGCCAACGAATCCTTCCAGATGATCGAAGCGACCAAGGGCATCAACAGTTATTACCTGACGAGCGATGGCGGCACCATGAGCTACCGCACCCGGATTCGTACTCCAAGCTTCCCGCACCTGCAGCAGATCCCTTCGGTGATCAAAGGCAGCATGGTCGCGGACTTGATCGCGTACCTGGGTAGTATCGATTTCGTTATGGCCGACGTGGACCGCTAAGCATGAACAGCACGCTTATCCAGACAGACCGTTTCACCTTGAGTGAAACCGAGCGCTCGGCCATCGAGCACGAGTTGCATCACTACGAAGACCCGCGCGCGGCGTCGATCGAAGCCCTGAAGATCGTCCAGAAGGAACGTGGCTGGGTGCCTGATGGCGCCCTGTACGCCATCGGCGAAATCCTCGGCATCCCGGCCAGCGATGTTGAAGGCGTGGCAACGTTCTACAGCCAGATCTTCCGTCAGCCGGTTGGTCGTCACATCATTCGCGTCTGCGACAGCATGGTCTGCTACATCGGCGGCCACGAGTCCGTGGTCAGCGAAATCCAAAGCAATCTGGGCATCGGCCTGGGTCAGACCACTGCCGACGGTCGTTTCACCCTGCTGCCGGTCTGCTGCCTCGGCAACTGCGACAAGGCGCCGGCGTTGATGATCGACGACGACACGTTCGGTGATGTACAGCCAGCCGGCGTTGCCAAATTGCTCGAGGGCTACGTATGACCCTGACTTCCTTTGGTCCTGCCAACCGTATCAAGCGGTCGGCTGAGACTCACCCGCTGACCTGGCGCCTGCGTGACGACGGCGAGGCCGTGTGGCTCGACGAGTACCAGGCCAAGAATGGTTATGCCGCTGCGCGCAAGGCCTTCGCCGAAATGGCCCAGGACGATATCGTCCAGACCGTGAAAGACGCCGGCCTGAAAGGTCGCGGCGGTGCCGGCTTCCCCACTGGCGTGAAGTGGGGCCTGATGCCCAAGGACGAATCCATCAACATCCGCTACCTGCTGTGCAACGCGGATGAAATGGAGCCGAACACCTGGAAAGACCGCATGCTGATGGAGCAACTGCCCCATCTGCTGATCGAAGGCATGCTGATCAGTGCTCGCGCGCTGAAAACCTACCGTGGCTACATCTTCCTGCGCGGCGAATACACCACCGCCGCCAAGCACCTGAACCGTGCCGTGGAAGAAGCCAAGGCAGCGGGCCTGCTGGGCAAGAACATTCTGGGCAGCGGTTTTGATTTCGAGCTGTTCGTCCACACCGGCGCCGGGCGTTACATCTGCGGTGAAGAAACCGCACTGATCAACTCCCTCGAAGGCCGCCGCGCCAACCCGCGTTCCAAGCCGCCCTTCCCTGCCGCCGTTGGCGTGTGGGGCAAGCCGACGTGCGTGAACAACGTTGAAACCCTGTGCAACGTGCCGGCGATCATTGCCGACGGCGTGGACTGGTACAAATCGTTGGCCCGTGAAGGCAGTGAAGACATGGGCACCAAGCTCATGGGCTTCTCCGGCAAGGTCAAGAACCCGGGCCTGTGGGAGCTGCCATTCGGCGTCACCGGTCGCGAGTTGTTCGAAGACTACGCCGGCGGCATGCGCGACGGCTTCAAGCTCAAGGCTTGGCAGCCAGGCGGCGCCGGTACCGGTTTCCTGTTGCCGGAACACCTCGACGCACAAATGTACGCCGGCGGCATCGCCAAAGTGGGCACCCGCATGGGTACCGGCCTGGCCATGGCGGTGGACGACAGCGTCAACATGGTTTCCCTGCTGCGCAACATGGAAGAGTTCTTCTCCCGCGAATCGTGTGGCTTCTGCACCCCATGCCGTGACGGTCTGCCGTGGAGCGTCAAGCTGCTGCGTGCGATCGAGAACGGTGAAGGGCAAGCCGGCGATATCGAGACCCTGCTGGGTCTGGTCGGTTTCCTCGGCCCTGGCAAGACCTTCTGTGCTCACGCACCGGGCGCCGTGGAGCCACTGGGCAGCGCAATCAAATACTTCCGCCATGAGTTCGAAGCCGGCATCGCGCCTATCAGCGCCGCCGTCCCGCCTCTGGCAAGGCCGATCGTAGTCGGCGCGTAAACGCTTAAAAAGGCGAAGGGTCCGTGCCCTTCACCTTCTCGTGCGATGACGCCTTTGGAGGCTGTTTTGATTCGCACGAACACAAGATTCCATTAGCCACGCCCGCTGACACCGGGCCAACGAAGAACTTTGAACCATGGCCACTATCCACGTAGACGGCAAAGAGCTCGAAGTCGATGGGGCAGACAACCTGTTACAGGCATGTCTGTCACTAGGCCTCGATATCCCTTATTTCTGCTGGCACCCCGCCCTTGGCAGCGTTGGCGCTTGCCGCCAGTGCGCGGTCAAGCAGTACACCGACGCCAACGACACCCGTGGTCGGATTGTCATGTCCTGCATGACCCCCGCCACCGACGGCAGCTGGATCTCCATCGACGACGAAGAAGCGAAAGTGTTTCGCGCCAGCGTCGTCGAATGGCTGATGACCAACCACCCTCACGACTGCCCGGTCTGTGAAGAAGGCGGTCACTGCCACCTGCAAGACATGACGGTAATGACCGGCCACAACGAGCGCCGTTACCGCTTCACCAAGCGTACCCACCAGAACCAGCAACTGGGCCCGTTCATTTCCCACGAGATGAACCGCTGCATCGCTTGCTACCGCTGCGTGCGCTTCTATAAGGACTACGCCGGCGGCACTGACCTCGGTGTGTTCGGCGCCCACGACAACGTGTACTTCGGTCGCGTTGAAGACGGCCCCCTGGAAAGCGAGTTCTCCGGCAACCTCACCGAGGTCTGCCCGACCGGTGTGTTCACCGACAAGACTCACTCCGAGCGCTACAACCGCAAGTGGGACATGCAGTTCTCGCCGAGCATCTGCCATGGCTGCTCCAGCGGTTGCAACATATCCCCGGGCGAACGTTACGGTGAACTGCGTCGTATCGAAAACCGCTTCAACGGTTCGGTCAACCAGTACTTCCTGTGCGACCGTGGCCGTTTCGGCTATGGCTACGTCAACCGCGAAGACCGCCCGCGTCAGCCATTGCTGGCCAATGGCACCAAGCTGAGTCTCGACGAAGCGCTGGACAAAGCCGCTGACCTGCTGCGCGGTCGCAACATCGTTGGTATCGGCTCGCCCCGTGCCAGCCTCGAAAGCAACTATGCATTGCGCGAACTGGTTGGCGCCGAGCACTTCTACTCGGGTATCGAAACCGCCGAGCTGGAACGCATTCGTCTGGTCATGCAGGTGCTCAAAGACAGCCCGCTGCCGATCCCGAACATGCGCGACATCGAAGACCATGACGCGATTTTCGTCCTCGGTGAAGACCTGACCCAAACCGCTGCCCGCATGGCGCTGTCCCTGCGTCAGTCGGTCAAGGGTAAAGCCGAAGACATGGCCGACGCCATGCGCGTCCAGCCTTGGCTCGATGCAGCAGTGAAGAACATCGGTCAGCATGCGCTGCACCCGCTGTTCATCGCCAGCCTGGCTGAAACCAAGCTCGACGACATCGCTGAAGAATGTGTACACGCTGCGCCTGACGACCTGGCTCGTATCGGTTTCGCCGTGGCTCACGCCCTCGACGCCAGTGCTCCGGCCGTTGAAGGCCTGGACACCGAAGCACTGGACCTGGCCAAGCGCATTGCCGACGCCCTGCTCGCGGCCAAGCGTCCGCTGATCATTGCCGGCACTTCGCTGGGCTCCAAGGCCCTGATCGAAGCGGCGGCAAACATCGCCAAAGCCTTGAAGCTGCGCGAGAAGAACGGCTCCATCAGCCTGATCGTGCCAGAGGCCAATAGCCTCGGCCTGGCCATGCTCGGTGGTGAATCGGTCGACGCTGCGCTGCAATCGGTAATTGACGGCAAGGCCGACGCCATCGTCGTGCTGGAAAACGATCTGTATACCCGCACCGACAAGGCGCTGGTCGATGCTGCCCTGAACGCTGCGAAAGTGCTGATCGTCGCCGACCATCAGAAGACCGCCACCAGCGATCGTGCGCACCTGGTCCTGCCAGCTGCCAGCTTCGCTGAAGGCGACGGCACCCTGGTCAGCCAGGAAGGCCGTGCCCAGCGCTTCTTCCAGGTATTCGATCCAAAGTACATGGACGCGAGCATCCTGGTCCACGAAGGCTGGCGCTGGCTGCACGCCCTGCGCTCAACCCTGCTGAACCAGCCGATCGACTGGACCCAACTGGACCACGTCACCGCTGCCGTTGCCTCGAGCACTCCGCAGCTGGCACGTATCGTTGATGCCGCGCCGTCTGCCTCGTTCCGTATCAAGGGCATGAAACTGGCCCGTGAACCGCTGCGTTATTCCGGTCGTACCGCCATGCGCGCTGACATCAGCGTCCATGAACCGCGTACCCCGCAAGACAACGACACCGCGTTCAACTTCTCGATGGAAGGTTACTCGGGCTCGGTCGAACCGCGTCAGCAAGTGCCATTCGCCTGGTCCCCGGGTTGGAACTCGCCACAGGCCTGGAACAAGTTCCAGGACGAAGTCGGTGGTCACATCCGCGCTGGCGACCCGGGCACCCGCCTGATCGAAAGCACCGGTGATTCGCTGAACTGGTTCGCCAGCGTTCCGCGCGCGTTCAACCCGGCTCAAGGCACCTGGCAAGTCGTGCCGTTCTTCCATCTGTTCGGCAGCGAAGAGAACTCTTCGAAGGCCGCACCGGTTCAGGAACGCATTCCAGCCGCCTATGTCGCGTTGGCCAAATCTGAAGCCGACCGCCTGGGTGTCAATGAAGGTGCCTTGCTGAGCTTGAACGTTGCTGGCCAGACCCTGCGTCTGCCGCTGCGTATCAACGAAGAGCTGGGTGCTGGCCTGGTTGCATTGCCCGCGGGTATTGCCGGCATTCCACCGGCGATCTTTGGCAAAACCGTTGACGGTCTGCAGGAGGCAGCTCAATGACCTGGTTCACGCCTGAAGTGATTGACGTGATCATCGCGGTCCTCAAGGCCATCGTGATTCTGCTCGCCGTGGTGGTGTGCGGCGCGCTGCTGAGCTGGGTGGAGCGTCGTCTGCTTGCCCTCTGGCAGGACCGTTACGGTCCGAACCGCGTCGGCCCGTTCGGCGCATTCCAGATCGCGGCCGACATGATCAAGATGTTCTTCAAGGAAGACTGGACGCCACCGTTCGCCGACAAGATGATCTTCACCCTGGCACCGGTAGTGGCCATGAGCGCCCTGCTGATTGCCTTCGCGATCATCCCGATCACCCCGACCTGGGGCGTGGCGGACATCAACATCGGCATCCTGTTCTTCTTCGCCATGGCCGGCCTGTCGGTCTATGCGGTGTTGTTCGCCGGCTGGGCGAGTAACAACAAGTTCGCCCTGCTGGGCAGCTTGCGGGCCTCGGCGCAGACCGTGTCGTACGAAGTGTTCATGGGCCTGTCGCTGATGGGCATCGTGATCCAGGTCGGCTCGTTCAACATGCGCGACATCGTCGAATATCAAGCGCAGAACCTGTGGTTCATCATTCCGCAGATTTTCGGTTTCCTGACCTTCTTCATCGCTGGCGTCGCCGTGACTCACCGTCACCCGTTCGACCAGCCGGAAGCGGAGCAGGAACTGGCCGACGGTTACCACATTGAATACGCCGGCATGAAATGGGGCATGTTCTTCGTCGGCGAATACATCGGCATCGTGTTGATTTCGGCGCTGCTGGTGACCTTGTTCTTCGGTGGCTGGCATGGTCCGTTCGGCATTCTGCCGCAGATACCGTTCATCTGGTTTGCACTGAAAACCGCGTTCTTCATCATGATCTTCATCCTGCTGCGCGCCTCGATTCCGCGCCCACGGTATGACCAAGTGATGGATTTCAGCTGGAAGTTCTGCCTGCCGCTGACCCTCGTCAACATGCTGGTGACCGCTGCGATCGTGTTGCTTAACACGCCCGCCGTCGCGGCTCAGTGAGGATAGAGAATCATGAAGTACATAATTGACATCGTGCATGGCTTCTTCACCCAGCTTCGCAGCCTGGTGATGATCTTCGGCCATGCCTTCCGCAAGCGCGACACGCTGCAGTACCCGGAAGAGCAGGTCTACCTGCCGCCGCGCTACCGTGGTCGTATCGTCCTGACCCGCGACCCTGACGGCGAAGAGCGTTGTGTTGCCTGCAATCTGTGCGCCGTGGCGTGCCCGGTGGGATGTATCTCGCTGCAGAAAGCCGAAACCGAAGACGGTCGCTGGTACCCGGAGTTCTTCCGCATCAACTTCTCGCGCTGCATTTTCTGCGGCCTCTGCGAGGAAGCCTGCCCGACCACCGCGATCCAGCTGACACCGGATTTCGAGATGGCCGAGTTCAAACGTCAGGACCTGGTTTACGAGAAAGAAGATCTGCTGATCTCCGGCCCCGGCAAAAACCCTGATTACAACTTCTATCGTGTTGCAGGTATGGCAATTGCCGGTAAGCCTAAAGGCGCCGCGCAAAATGAAGCCGAACCGATCAACGTGAAGAGCTTGCTGCCTTAAGGAAGAAAGATGGAATTCGCTTTCTATTTCGCATCGGGTATCGCTGTGGTGTCCACGCTTCGCGTGATCACCCACACCAACCCCGTGCACGCCCTGCTCTACCTGATCATTTCGCTGATCGCCGTGGCCATGACGTTTTTCGCCCTCGGCGCGCCGTTTGCCGGCGTCCTGGAAGTGATCGCCTACGCTGGCGCCATCATGGTGCTGTTCGTGTTCGTGGTGATGATGCTGAACCTTGGCCCGGCCTCGGTTCAGCAGGAGCGCGTCTGGCTCAAGCCCGGCATCTGGCTTGGCCCGACCATCCTCGGCATGCTGTTGCTGGTTGAACTGCTGTATGTGCTGTTCGCCCACCAGAGCGGCCAGGCCATCGGCCACACCACCGTAGACGCCAAGGCCGTGGGCATCAGCCTCTTCGGTCCTTACCTGCTGGTGGTCGAACTCGCCTCGATGCTGCTGCTTGCCGCAGCCGTCACGGCATTCCACCTGGGCCGTAACGAGGCGAAGGAGCAATAACTATGCCTGCTATCCCCTTGGAACATGGCCTGGCGGTTGCCGGCATCCTGTTCTGCCTCGGTCTGGTCGGCCTGATGGTCCGCCGCAACATTCTCTTCGTGCTGATGAGCCTGGAGGTCATGATGAATGCCTCCGCTTTGGCCTTCATCGTCGCCGGTAGCCGCTGGGGTCAGCCGGATGGACAGATCATGTTCATCCTGGTGATCAGCCTGGCCGCCGCCGAGGCCAGTATTGGCCTGGCGATTCTGTTGCAGCTGTATCGCCGCTTCCACACTCTCGATATCGACGCTGCCAGCGAGATGCGCGGATGAATCTTCTCTATCTGACTTTCGTATTCCCTCTCATCGGTTTCCTGCTGCTGTCGTTCTCCCGGGGACGCTTTTCGGAAAACCTGTCGGCGCTGATCGGCGTCGGTTCCATCGGCCTGTCTGCCATCGTCTCGGCCTACGTGATCTGGCAATTCAACGTCGCCCCGCCGGAAGGCGGCCATTACACCCAGGTGTTGTGGCAGTGGATGGCGGTGGAAGGCTTCACGCCGAACTTCGCCCTGTACCTGGATGGCCTGTCCGTGACCATGCTTGGCGTGGTGGTGGGCGTCGGCTTTCTGATCCACCTGTTCGCGTCCTGGTACATGCGCGGTGAAGACGGTTACTCGCGCTTCTTCGCTTACACCAACCTGTTTATCGCCAGCATGCTGTTCCTGATCCTGGGCGATAACCTGTTGTTCCTGTACTTCGGCTGGGAAGGCGTGGGCCTGTGCTCATACCTGTTGATCGGTTTCTACTACAGCAACCGCAACAACGGTAACGCGGCACTCAAAGCCTTTATCGTGACCCGCATCGGCGACGTGTTCATGGCCATCGGCCTGTTCATCCTGTTCGTGCAACTGGGCACGCTAAATGTCCAGGAGCTGCTGGTATTGGCACCGCAGAAGTTCCAGGTCGGCGATTTCTGGATCGTCCTGGCGACCCTGATGCTGCTGGGTGGCGCCGTTGGTAAATCCGCGCAACTGCCACTGCAAACCTGGCTGGCGGACGCGATGGCCGGTCCGACTCCGGTGTCGGCACTGATCCACGCCGCGACCATGGTCACCGCCGGTGTCTACCTGATCGCCCGGACCCACGGCCTGTTTGCACTGGCCCCGGACATCCTGCAACTGGTCGGCATCGTCGGCGGTGTGACCCTGGTGCTGGCCGGTTTTGCCGCACTGGTGCAGACCGACATCAAACGTATCCTCGCCTACTCGACCATGAGCCAGATCGGCTACATGTTCCTGGCCCTGGGCGTTGGCGCATGGGATGGCGCGATTTTCCACTTGATGACCCACGCCTTCTTCAAGGCACTGCTGTTCCTTGCTTCCGGCGCGGTAATCGTTGCCTGCCACCACGAGCAGAACATCTTCAAGATGGGCGGCCTGTGGAAGAAACTGCCACTGGCCTACGCCAGCTTCATCGTCGGCGGCGCGGCCTTGTCGGCCCTGCCACTGGTGACCGCAGGCTTCTACTCCAAGGACGAAATCCTCTGGGAAGCGTTCGCCAGCGGCAACCATGGTCTGCTGTATGCAGGTCTGGTCGGCGCGTTCATGACTTCGCTGTACACCTTCCGCCTGATCTTCATCGCGTTCCACGGTGAAGCGAAGACTGAAGCGCACGCCGGTCATGGCATCGCTCACTGGCTGCCCCTGTCGGTGCTGATCGTATTGTCCACCGCCATCGGTGCGATGATCGTTCCACCACTGCACGGCGTGCTGCCGCAAAGCGTCGGGCATGCCGGCGGCGAAGCCAAGCACAGTCTGGAAATCGCTTCGGGCGCCATCGCCCTGGCCGGTATCCTGCTGGCCGCCTTGCTGTTCCTCGGCAAGCGTCGTTTCGTCACTGCAATCGCCAACAGCGGTATCGGCCGCTTCCTTTCGGCCTGGTGGTTCGCTGCCTGGGGCTTCGACTGGATCTACGACAAACTGTTCGTCAAGCCTTACCTGGCAATCAGCCACGTACTGCGCAAAGACCCGCTGGACCAGACCATCGGCCTGATCCCGCGTATGGCCAAGGGCGGTCACACTGCCTTGAGCCGTACCGAAACCGGTCAACTGCGTTGGTACGCGGCCTCGATGGCAGCCGGCTCCGTGCTGGTCATCGGCGCCATCGTGCTGGTAGCGGTCTGAATATGAACCTTGCGAACTTGCGAAAGGAATTGAGCCCGTCATGATTCTGCCTTGGCTAATCCTGATCCCCTTCATCGGCGGCCTGCTGTGCTGGATGGGAGAGCGCTTCGGCGCTACCCTCCCGCGCTGGATTGCGCTGATCACCATGTCCCTGTTGCTCGCTATCGGCCTCTGGCTGTGGGCAACCGGCAACTATTCGTTTGCCCCGGCGCCTGGCGCCGATCCGACCTGGGCGCTTGAGTTCAAGCACACCTGGATCCAGCGCTTCGGCATCAGCGTGCACTTGGCCCTCGACGGCCTGTCGCTGTTGATGATCCTGCTGACCGGCCTGCTGGGTATCCTCTCGGTACTGTGCTCGTGGAAAGAGATTCAACGCCACGTTGGCTTTTTCCACCTGAACCTGATGTGGATCCTGGGCGGTGTCGTCGGCGTGTTCCTCGCCCTCGACCTGTTCATGTTCTTCTTCTTCTGGGAAATGATGCTGGTGCCGATGTACTTCCTCATCGCGCTCTGGGGTCACAGTTCTTCGGACGGCAAGAAAACCCGGATCTACGCGGCGACCAAGTTCTTCATCTTCACCCAGGCTTCCGGCCTGATCATGTTGGTGGCGATCCTCGGTCTGGTACTGGTCAACTTCAACAACACCGGCGTGATTACCTTCAACTACGCCGACCTGTTGAAAACCAAGATGTCGCTCACCACCGAGTACATCCTGATGCTGGGCTTCTTCATCGCCTTCGCGGTGAAGCTGCCAGTCGTGCCGTTCCACTCTTGGTTGCCTGATGCTCACGCCCAGGCGCCTACAGCGGGTTCGGTCGACCTGGCCGGTATCCTGTTGAAAACCGCTGCCTACGGTCTGCTGCGTTTCGCCCTGCCGCTGTTCCCGAATGCTTCGGCCGAGTTCGCGCCGATCGCCATGACCCTGGGTCTGATCGGGATCTTCTACGGTGCTTTCCTGGCATTCGCGCAAACCGACATCAAGCGTCTGATCGCCTTCTCGTCCGTTTCCCACATGGGTTTCGTCCTGATCGGCATCTACTCCGGCAGCCAGCTCGCGCTGCAGGGCGCAGTGATGCAGATGCTGGCTCACGGCGTTTCGGCCGCTGCACTGTTTATCCTCAGTGGTCAGCTGTACGAACGCACCCATACCCGCGACATGCGTCAGATGGGTGGCCTGTGGTCGAAGATTGCCTACCTGCCCGCCATCAGCCTGTTCTTCGCTGCCGCGTCCTTGGGCTTGCCGGGCACCGGTAACTTTGTGGGCGAGTTCCTGATCCTGCTCGGCACGTTCGCCAGCGCTCCATGGATCACATCGATTGCCACGACCGGCCTGGTGTTTGGTTCGGTGTACTCGCTGATCATGATTCACCGTGCCTACTTCGGCCCCTCCAAATCGGACGCGGTGCTGCATGGCATGGATGCTCGCGAACTGATCATGGTGCTGGGCCTGGCGGTACTGCTGATTTACCTCGGCGTGTACCCGCAACCGTTCCTCGATACCTCTGCCGCCACGATGCATGGCGTGCAGCAATGGCTCAGTACCGCCTTCACTCAACTCGCTTCGGCCCGGTAAGAGCGCTATGGAATTCACGACTCAACACTTTATCGCGCTGGCGCCGCTGTTGATCACCACCGTCACGATCATCGTGGTGATGCTGGCGATTGCCTGGCGCCGTAACCACTCGCAGACCTTCCTGATTTCGGTGGCAGGTCTGAACCTGGCGCTGCTGTCGATCCTGCCTGCCCTGAAAGTTGCGCCCCTGGCCGTGACTCCGTTGCTGCAGATCGATAGCTTCGCGTGCTTGTATATGGCGCTGATCCTGGTCGCCACCCTCGCCTGTGTGACCCTCGCCCACGCCTACCTTGGCGATGGGGGTTCGGGTTACCCGGGCAACCGTGAAGAACTTTACCTGCTGATCCTGATGTCCGCCCTGGGCGGCCTGGTCCTGGTCAGCGCGCAGCACCTGGCCGGCTTGTTCATCGGTCTGGAACTGCTCTCGGTGCCGGTCTACGGTCTGGTGGCTTACGCCTTCTTCAACAAGCGTTCTCTGGAAGCCGGCATCAAGTACATGGTGCTGTCGGCAGCCGGTTCCGCGTTCCTGTTGTTCGGTATGGCTCTGCTCTACGCCGACTCCGGTAGCCTGAGCTTCGTCGGTATCGGCCAGGCCCTGGCGGCTACCGGCCTGCCAAGCTCGCTGGCGCAACTGGGCCTGGGCATGATGCTGGTCGGCCTGGCGTTCAAGCTGTCGCTGGTACCGTTCCACCTCTGGACTCCAGACGTCTACGAAGGTGCTCCGGCACCGGTGGCTGCGTTCCTGGCCACCGCTTCGAAAGTCGCCGTGTTCGCGGTGATGGTGCGCCTGTTCCAGATCTCGCCAGCGGCGAGCAGTGGCGTGCTCAGCGACGTACTGACCATCATCGCCATCGCCTCGATCCTGTTCGGTAACCTGCTGGCCCTGACCCAGAGCAACCTCAAGCGTCTGCTGGGTTACTCGTCCATCGCGCACTTCGGCTACCTGCTGATCGCCCTGGTGGCGAGCAAGGGTCTGGCCGTGGAAGCCATCGGCGTGTACCTGGTCACCTACGTCATCACCAGCCTCGGCGCCTTCGGCGTGATCACGCTGATGTCCTCGCCGTACAACGGCCGTGACGCCGATGCCCTGTACGAATACCGCGGCCTGTTCTGGCGCCGTCCTTACCTGACTGCGGTACTGACCGTGATGATGCTGTCCCTGGCCGGTATCCCGCTGACTGCGGGCTTCATCGGCAAGTTCTACATCATCGCTACCGGTGTCGAGTCGCACCAATGGTGGCTGGTCGGTTCCCTGGTACTGGGCAGCGCCATCGGCGTCTTCTACTACCTGCGCGTCATGGTCACGCTGTTCCTGATCGAACCAAACCTGCGTCGCCACGATGCGCAACTGCACTGGGAACAACGTGCAGGCGGTGTGATGCTGCTGGCCATCGCGGTGGTCGCCTTCTTCCTCGGCGTGTACCCACAGCCGTTGCTGAGCCTGGTTCAGCAGGCGGTATTGGCGGGTTGATCGCTTAGCGGTAATCGGTAGAAAACAAACGGCGCCTTCGGGTGCCGTTTTTTGTGGCGAGGGAGCTTGCTCCCGCTGGACTCCCCAGCGCCCCGTTCGAGTGGAACCGGTGGGCCATGCACATCAGGATAAGCGTACGTTGGGGGCAGGTTCCCGTTTTTTGGGTATGGCAGCATGCGTTGTGGGCGGGTTAATCATAGCCAAGCGCATGCCCATCCAGCTATGGCTGAAACCTGTCTGCTTAGAGGTTTAGAAGCGCCATCACGCTATCCTTTAGGTAGGGTACCGCGACGTGCTTGCCGCTCGAGCATCCAGTCAATAAAGGATCTGAGGTTCGTCGAAAAAGTATTTGCTTCGGAGTCTGGCACCCTTGCATGCCTCAGGAAATATTCAATTTCATGTTTCATTTCTGGAGCGACTCGTAAAAAGAGCTCTACATAATCCTCAAGTGAGAGAGGCCACGATTGTTCCTGATCCAGACGCAGAATGTTCGTCGACCTGATGAGTTTTCGGGACGCCTCCCGCTGCAAGCGCAGTAGTTGCTCGGTGTCAGTCGTACACTCAATCGACGTGGCGTATTGCCTTAGCACCCGAGCGAAATCGCCGTTGACTGCCATTGCGATCTCGCGTGAGGGCTTAAAACGTTGAAACTCGCTGCTAAGGTCACTCCCCCATACACACCGGCAATGATGTTTTAGCCAGTAGCCCCAGCTAAAATGGTTCTCAGGAGCCAGAGTTTCAGTGCGAGTTCCTACATCGAAATCAATCTTGGTGACTTCTGGATGTCGTTCCTCTAACTCATCCTTTATACGCTCTAGCTGGCTGTTATAAAGTTCAATTTGACCATTGATCAGCAGGGTCACATCCAGGTCTGACTCACCTGGTCTCGCTTGTCCGCGGGCAACGCTGCCATATAGGTAGATGCTATCTACTACCGTCCCGAGCGCCTCGACCAAGGTCGAGCAGACATCTCCGACAACACTCTCAAACTCTGGTTGGAGATTGACAGCTGGCATGGTCTTAATAAATCCCCCAACATCTGTGCCATTACCCTTATCCATGAAAACTGTCCGATTGGTTAGCGACGGTAGTGATCGTTCGATGAGCTGAAACCGGAGTTGAAAAAAGACGGTAGACCGCGTGTTGGAAGCAATGCAATAGAATAGACCAATGATCGATTAGGAATTGTCGCAATAACAAACGAAAAATTTCCTAAAGCGGAATTTTCAAGAGTGTAACTTTCCGTGAGATACAAGCGCGCTTTATGTGGTATTTTCTCGATCGAGCGTAGCCCAATAGGCAGACTAAAAAGCTTCCCGAAGAGTGCGACGCCCCTCTGTCTGATGACATACATGAAGATTTCGAAGGCTCCCACGAATAAGATTTATGTTCCGGGCGGTTAGCCAACTCAGCGATCAGCGTTTCTGACAGATGTTTGTTCGGCTAGAGAAATTGGGCGCATGGGATGGCCTCTTCGCGGGCAAGCCCGCTCCCACAATGACTCGTGGTGTATGCACCTACTGCGACTGACGCAATACCTGTGGGAGCGGGCTTGCCAGCGATAGCGATGAGCCAGGCACTAACAAAAACGGCACCTTGCGGTGCCGTTCGTATTTTAAGGTCCTGCCGTTTACTTACGCGCATCCGCCCAGGATTTCAGCAGTTCGTTGTAGTTCACGGTTTCGCCCTTGGGCTTCTCGTTCGCCAGTTTCGGCTTCGGCGCACCCGGCTGGTCAAACCAGTACTGCGCATCCCGCTCCGGGTTCATCTTCGGCCCGCACACCGGCTGTGCCTTGGAGCGCTCGAGCCGGGTCATGATCGCGTCCTGATCCTTGGCCAAACCGTCCAGCGCCTGTTGCGGGGTTTTCTCGCCGCTGGCCGCTTCGGCAATGTGGCTCCACCACAGTTGTGCCAGGCGTGGATAGTCCGGTACGTTGGTCCCGGTCGGGGTCCACTGCACACGGGCCGGGCTGCGATAGAACTCCACCAGGCCGCCGAGTTTAGGCGCGAGGTCGGTCATGGCTTGCGAGTTGATGTCCGACTCGCGAATAGGCGTCAGGCCGACGATGGTTTTCTTCAGCGAAACGGTTTTCGAGGTCACGAACTGCGCGTACAGCCAGGCCGCGAGTTTTTGTTTTTCAGGCGTCGACTTCATGAACGTCCAGGACCCCACATCCTGATACCCCAGCTTCATGCCCTCTTCCCAGTACGGCCCACGTGGCGACGGAGCCATGCGCCATTTCGGCGTGCCGTCGGCGTTTACTACCGGCAAGCCCGGTTTGGTCATGTCGGCGGTAAAGGCGGTGTACCAGAAAATCTGCTGGGCGATGTTGCCCTGGGACGGCACCGGCCCGGATTCGGAGAACGTCATGCCCGCCGCTTCAGGTGGTGCGTAGGCCTTCATCCAGTCGACGTATTTCTGCGTCGCATAAACCGCTGCCGGGCCGTTGGTGTCGCCGCCACGGGTCACGCTGGAACCGACCGGATGACAGTCCTCGACGCGGATGCCCCACTCGTCCACCGGCAAGCCATTGGGGATCCCCTTGTCGCCGCCACCGGCCATGGAGAACCAGGCATCGGTGAAGCGCCAGCCCAGGGACGGGTCTTTCTTGCCGTAGTCCATGTGCCCGTAGATCCGCTTGCCGTCGATTTCCTTGACGTCTTCGCTGAAGAACTTGGCGATGTCTTCATAAGCCGACCAGTTCACTGGTACGCCCAACTCATAGCCGTACTTTTCCTTGAACTTGGCTTTCAGGTCCGGGCGCTCAAACCAGTCGGCGCGGAACCAGTAGAGGTTAGCGAACTGTTGGTCTGGCAGTTGATAGATTTTGCCGTCCGGAGCGGTTGTGAAGGAGATACCGATGAAATCCTTGATGTCCAGGGTCGGCGAGGTGAAGTCCTTGCCTTCGTTGGCCATCAGGTCTGTGATTGATTCAGTCTTGCCGTAGCGGAAATGTGTACCGATCAAATCCGAGTCGTTGACCCAACCGTCATAGATGCTCTTGTCCGACTGCATGACGGTTTGCAGCTTCTCCACCACATCGCCTTCCTGCAGCAGGTCGTGGGTCAGCTTGATCCCGGTGATCTCGGTAAAGGCCTTGGCCAATACCTTGGACTCGTATTCGTGGGTGGTCAGGGTTTCCGAGACCACTTTGATATTCATCCCGCGAAACGGTTCGGCAGCCTTGATGAACCACTTCAGTTCTTCGAGCTGCTGCTCTGGCGTCAGCGTGGACGGTTTGAACTCGCTGCCAATCCACTTCTTCGCGGCGTCTTCATAGGCATCGGCCCAGGCCGCAGCGCTCAACCCGCTGAGTGCCAGCATGGCTGCCAATGAAACGCTATGTCGCAGCTTATTGTTTTTGTCGAACATAGAGACCTCCTGTTTGAGTTTTGGAGCAACTTTGCCGAGCGATGTCGACTAGCCCCAGCGCATCACAGCCAACAGCCACACCAGGGACAACGCGGACGCTACCCAGATGCTCCAGTCGGTTGCGCCAATCACCAGCAAATGCAGGTAAGCGCTACCGAGAAGACCGATAAACAGCCGATCGCCACGGGTGGTGGCAATCGGTAAAAAACCCCGACGAAGAACGCTCGGCGAACGCAGTTCCCAAGTCGTCATGCCCACCAGGATCAGGCCGATGACGATGAAAAACGCCGCGGTGGGGACAGTCCAGCTCATCCATTCCATCATCAGCTCCTTATACCCGGCCCAGGGCAAAGCCCTTGGCCACGTGGTTGCGCACAAACCAGATCACCAGCATGCCCGGCAGGATGGTCAGTACTCCTGCCGCCGCCAGCACGCCCCAGTCGATACCGGAGGCGGAAACCGTGCGGGTCATCACCGCCGCAATGGGCTTGGCGTTCACCGAGGTCAGGGTGCGCGCCAGCAATAGCTCGACCCAGGAAAACATGAAGCAGAAAAAGGCGGTGACACCGATCCCCGAGCCGATCAGCGGGATGAAGATCTTCACGAAGAACTTGGGAAAACTGTAGCCGTCGATGTAGGCCGTTTCGTCGATTTCCTTGGGCACCCCGGACATGAAGCCTTCAAGTATCCACACCGCCAGCGGCACGTTGAACAGACAGTGCGCCAGGGCCACGGCGATGTGCGTATCGAACAGACCAATCGAGGAATACAGCTGGAAGAACGGCAGCAGGAAAACGGCTGGGGGGGCCATGCGGTTGGTCAGCAGCCAGAAGAACAGGTGCTTGTCGCCCAGGAAGCGATAACGCGAGAACGCATAGGCCGCCGGCAGCGCCACGCTCAGGGAAATCACCGTGTTCAGGCTCACGTAATACAGCGAGTTGAGGTAGCCGGTGTACCAGGCCGGGTCAGTGAAGATGACCTTGTAGTTGGCCAAGGTGAAATCCTGCGGAAACAGGGTCAGGCCGCTGAGGATTTCGGTGTTGCTCTTGAAGGACATGTTCAGCAGCCAGTAAATCGGCACAAGCAGGAACAGGATGTAGATCAGCAACGGAATCAGCTTTCTTTTGCTCATGGCAGACCTCAGCGGTTGGCGTCAGAGTGAGTCATGGCGGTGTAGAACAGCCAGGACACCAACAGGATGATCAGGAAGTACACCAGCGAGAAAGCCGCAGCCGGGCCGAGGTCGAACTGGCCGATCGCCATCTGCGTCAGGGTCTGGCTGAGGAAGGTGGTGGCATTACCCGGACCACCGCCCGTCAGCACGAACGGCTCGGTGTAGATCATGAAGCTGTCCATGAAGCGCAGCATCACCGCGATCAGCAGTACGCTTTTCAGTTTGGGTAGCTGGATATGGCGGAACACCGCCCAGGCCGAGGCCCGATCGATCCGTGCCGCCTGGTAGTACACGTCCGGGATCGCCCGCAGGCCGGAAAAGCACAGCAGCGCCACCAGCGAAGTCCAGTGCCAGACGTCCATCACCAGCACGGTGACCCAGGCGTCCATGGTGTTCGCGGCATAGTTGTAGCTGATGCCCATGGCGTTGAGGCTCGAACCCAGCAGGCCGATGTCGGCCCTGCCGAAGATCTGCCAGATGGTGCCCACCACGTTCCACGGGATCAACAACGGTATCGCCAGGATGATCAGTACCAGCGACGACCAGCGCCCCTTGGTCGGCATGGTCAGGGCTATGGCGATGCCCAAAGGGATTTCAATCAGCAGCACACAACCGGAGTAGATGAACTGGCGCAGCAACGAGTCATGCAGCCGCGGATCCAGCAGCACCTGCTTGTACCATTCGGCGCCGACAAAATAGCGGCTGGATTGATCAAAGATATCCTGCACCGAATAGTTCACTACGGTCATCATCGGGATCACGGCACTGAATGCCACCAGCAGGAATACCGGCAACACCAGCCACCAGGCCTTGTTGTTCTGCACCTTGTTCATGGCTGCGTCTCCAGCAGGTAGTCATCGGCGTAGACCATCAACCACTGGGCCGGAAAACTGATGAAAGCAGTGCCTTGCGGCACCGGTTTATCTTCGGCCAGGCGCACTTTCAGCGGTGCGCCGTCGAGGTTCAAGGTCATGATCTTGTAGGTGCCGAGGTCCTCGACGTGTACGACTTGCGCCTGCATCGCGTCATCGAACGGCTCGTCCCACACATGGATGAACTCCGGACGGATGCCAACCTTCAGGGTGTGCCATTCGGATTCGGCGATACGCTGCTGTTGCGCTTCGGACAACGGAAGGTGGGTCGAGGCAAACCCGACACCCCCCGGCTGCGGCTGCACGTCGATCAGGTTCATCCCAGGGCTGCCGATGAAGTAGCCGACAAAAGTATGGCTCGGCCGCTCGAACAGTTCCCTCGGCGTACCGAACTGCACGATCTGGCCGCCATACATCACTGCGATCTTGTCGGCAAAAGTCGAGGCCTCCAGTTGATCGTGGGTGACGTAGACCATGGTGATGTTGAACTGCTCATGGATCTGCTTGAGCTTGCGCCGCAGCTTCCACTTCAAGTGCGGGTCGATCACCGTCAGCGGCTCATCGAACAGGATCGCCGAGACGTCATCGCGAACCAGCCCGCGACCCATGGAGACTTTCTGTTTTTCATCAGCGGTGAGGTTGCGCGCCTTCTTTCCCAGTAACGCCTGCAGGTCGAGGACTTCGGCGATCTCCTGCACCTTGCTGTGAATTTTCGCTTCGGCCATGCCCTGGTTACGCAACGGAAAGGCCAGGTTGTCGAACACCGTCATGGTGTCGTAGACCACCGGAAACTGGAACACCTGAGCGATGTTGCGCTTCTCCGGGGTCAGGTCGTTGACCACTTTTCCGTTAAACAGCACCTGGCCTTGGGACGGGCTGAGGAGGCCGGAAATAATGTTGAGCAAGGTCGACTTGCCGCAACCCGAGGGGCCGAGCAATGCGTAGGCGCCACCCTGCTCCCAGATGTGATCCATTTCGCGGATCGCGTAGTCCCCGGGGCCGCTGGGCGTGCGGGTATAGCTGTGGGCAAGGTTCTGCAAACGGATCTCAGCCATCAGGCAACCCTCGCGATACGCCGTCCCGGTGCCTGGACCAAGCGGCCCTGCACATCGAACACAAACAGTTTATGGGTCGGGATATAGATGCGAATCGGCGCGTCGACGTCGTATTCGTGAACCCCGGGCAAGTGCAGCACCAGCAGGAAATGTTCGTTACGCACGTGCAGGAAGGTTTCCGATCCACTTATTTCCGCCACCTCGACCGATACCGCAAGTTCCAGGTCATCGTCATTGCTCGGCACCAGCGAAATATGGCTGGGCCGCACGCCAAATCGGTATTCACCCTCACCGACCTGACGCAGGTCGACGTTGAGCGGGAAGTGCACAAAGTTGGCAAAGCTCACTTCATTGCCGGCAATGCGCCCCGGCATCAGGTTGATCGGCGGCTCGGAGAACAGCTCGGCCGCCAATACGCTCTGCGGCTGGTGATAGACCTCGGACGACTTGCCGCTCTGGATCACCCGGCCTTCGTGAAGAATGGTCGTGGTGCCACCCAGCGCCAACGCTTCATTGGGTTCGGTGGTGGCGTAAATCGCAATAGTGTGTCGGGCCTTGAACAGCTCGCGCATTTCCTGGCGCAGCTCTTCTCGCAACTTGTAATCGAGGTTGACCAGCGGCTCGTCGAACAAGATCAGTTCGGCGTCCTTGACCAGGGCACGAGCCATGGCAGTGCGTTGTTGCTGGCCGCCAGAGAGTTCGAGTGGATAGCGCTGGAGGAACTTCTCGATGCGCAGCATCTTCGCCGTTTCCTGAACCTTGCTCTCGATCAGCTCCCTGGACACCCCTGCCTGGCGCAAGGGGGAGGCGATGTTCTCGAATACGGTCATGGTCGGGTAGTTGATGAACTGCTGATAGACCATCGACACGTTGCGCAGGCGAACCGGGCGCTGGGTGACGTCGACGCCGTTCATCAGGATGCGCCCGCTGTCGGGCTTGTCCAGGCCAGCCATCAGGCGCATCAGGCTGGTTTTGCCGGAAAGCGTGCGACCAAGCAGAACGTTGAAAGAACCGGGTTCGAAATTCAGGCACGCGTCGTCGATCCAGGTCTGGCCCTCGACGGTGCGGCTGACGTGCTCCAGGGTTAATGACATGGCTCGGCCTTTTTATTATTGGAGTCAAGCGACCCAGGCTGTAGAGCGAGTTTCGTGCCAGGAAATGCAAGTTGTTGTTCCATCGGGAAAAACGTTGAAATCTCGACGGGCCGAATTTCGATGCTGAACAGAAATGAACAACTGCGAGTGAACAATTGAACAGCTGGCTGGTTGACAATGAACAATAGTGAACAACACTCTATGAATGCTTTTTACCTTCCGCGACGAAGGCCTGAGATACGCAACCTGTGGGAGCGAGCCTGCTCGCGATAGCGTGAGGTCAGCCAGCATTCATGTCGGCTGGCACGCCCTCATCGCGAGCAGGCTCGCTCCCACAAGGGGAATACCTATAAAAACAATAAAAGCTTTGCTCAGAGATCGACTGCCATGGCCGCACCCGCCTTGCCGCTCTCCCACGACGCCATCATCCAGGACTCCTGGTCCAGGTGCCGGGCGTTTGGCCTCAATCACCAAAGCATCCCGGCATTCGATCAGTTGCCGGCCGCAGGCATTGCGCAACTCCTGGAGAGCCAGCATTCGCTGGTGCAGACCACCCACCAGGAAGTCCTGCCCTACTACGAGAACATCCTCAGCAACTCCAACTGCCTGATCCTGCTCGCCGACAACCAGGGCCAGGTGCTGACATCCTGGGGGACCCAGCGATTTATCGAGCCGAAATTGACCCGAGGTTTCAGCGCTGGAGCCAGCTGGGTGGAACGCTGCAGCGGGACCAATGCAATTGGCACCGCGCTGGCCTGTGAGCAGGCGGTGCATATCGAACACGATGAGCACTTTCTCAAGGCCAACCGCTTCATGACCGGCTCCGCAGCGCCGATCTTTGATGCCGAGCGTAAAGTGATCGCGGTCCTGGATGTGTCCAGTGACAGCTACCTGCCGCCGTCACACACCTTAGGCATGGTCAAGATGATGAGTCAGACCGTGGAAAACCGGCTGATTCTCAACCTGTTCCACGGCCAGCACTTTCAACTGACCTTCAACACCGGTTTGAACAACCTCGACAGCCAGTGGGCCGGGTTGCTGATTTTTGATGAGACCGGCCAGGTGCTTTCGGCCAATCGACGGGCTGACAATCTGCTCGGCATCAGCCTGTCGCGAGTGAGCATCGAGAGCCTGTTCAAGGTGTCATTACTGGAGCTGTTGAATCAGCCCGATGACTTGCCGTTTGCCCTGCAAACCTCGGGACGCAATCGCTTTCAATGCCTGTTGAAACGACCCAAACAGGTGCCGATCAAGGCTCGGGTATTCGTCGAGCAGCCAGCAGCGTCATCGGCTGCCATCAGTCTTAATACCTTGCACTTTGGCGACAGCCGGGTGGAGAAAGCCGTGCGCCAGGCCGAGCGGTTGCTGGAAAAGGACATTCCGCTGCTGATCCACGGCGAGACTGGAGTGGGCAAGGAGGTCTTCGTCAAGGCATTGCATCAGGCCAGCTCCCGCAGTAAACAAGCGTTTATCGCGGTGAACTGTGCAGCAATCCCCGCCGAACTGGTGGAGTCGGAACTGTTCGGCTACGAGAAAGGCGCGTTTACTGGCGCCAACCAGAAAGGCAGCATCGGGCTGATCCGCAAAGCCGACAAAGGCACCCTGTTCCTTGATGAAATCGGTGACATGCCGCTGCCCACCCAGGCTCGGCTATTGCGGGTGTTGCAGGAGCGTTGCGTGCAACCGGTGGGCAGCAGTGAATTGTTCCCGGTGGATATCCGGATTATTTCGGCGACCAACCGCTCGTTGCGCGAGCAGGTGCAGTTGGGCCGTTTTCGCGAAGATTTGTACTACCGCATCGGCGGCTTGACCCTGGAGTTGCCGCCCTTGAGAGAACGCAGTGACAAGCGGGAGCTGTTCAAGCGGTTGTGGGAACAGCATCGTGAGCCTTCGCAATGGGCGGGTTTGAGTCGTGAGGTGCTGGAGTTGTTTGGTCGCCACCCGTGGCCGGGGAATTTGCGCCAGGTCAGCAGCGTGATGCAGGTGGCATTGGCGATGGCCGAAGAGCAGCCGGTGCGGCCGGAGCATTTGCCGGATGATTTTTTTGTCGATCTGGAGATGGAGCCGGTTGAATTGGATGAACCGTTGGCGGTGGATTTGAATGATGTGGAGGAGTTGAATCGGCAGTTGCAGGCGCTGGGGGGGAATATTTCGCATCTGGCCCGCAGGCTCGGAGTAAGCCGTAATACCCTCTACAAGCGGCTGCGTCAGGCTGAATGACAGGTGAACCGCACCGGCGGTGTTCGACTGGCGCCAACAGACATGCAGCTACCCGAAAAACAAAAACCCGCACAAGGCGGGTTTTGTTTGTAGCAAGCACAGCAATCAGTCAGCCAGACGCCAGGTCGTCCCACCCTTCCCGTCTTCCAGCACCACGCCCATAGCGGTGAGCTGGTCACGGATGCGGTCGGATTCGGCCCAGTCTTTACCGGCACGCGCCGCCAGCCGCGCGGCAATCAACGCCTCGACTTCGGCTGCATCCACGCGCCCTTCGGCACCGGCCTGCAGGAAGTCATCAGCTTCCAGCTGCAACACTCCCAGCACGCTGGCCAGCTCTTTCAAACGGGCAGCCAGACCGGCCGCTGCGTTCAAATCGCTCTCGCGCAGGCGGTTGATCTCGCGCACCATCTCGAACAGCACCGCACAGGCTTCCGGCGTGCCGAAGTCGTCGTTCATCACCTGGGTGAAACGCTCGACAAAGGCTTCGCCGCCAGCCGGAGCAACGCTCGGCAGGCCTTTCAACGCGTGGTAGAAACGCTCCAGGGCGCCCTTGGCGTCCTTGAGGTTGTCTTCCGAGTAATTGATGGCGCTGCGGTAGTGGCTCGACACCAGCAGGTAACGCACGACTTCCGGGTGGTACTTTTCCAGCACATCGCGAATGGTGAAGAAGTTGTTCAAGGACTTGGACATCTTCTCGCCGTTGATGCGAATCATGCCGCAATGCATCCACGCGTTGGCGTAGGTCTTGCCGGTGGCCGCTTCGCTCTGGGCGATTTCGTTTTCGTGGTGCGGGAACTCAAGGTCACTGCCGCCGCCATGGATGTCAAAGGTCTCACCCAGGCAGCAGGTGGACATAACCGAGCACTCGATGTGCCAGCCCGGACGACCGTCGCCCCACGGCGAAGGCCAGCTTGGCTCGCCCGGCTTGGTGGCCTTCCACAGCACGAAGTCCAGCGGGTCCTGTTTCGACTCGTCGACTTCAATTCGGGCGCCGATGCGCAGGTCTTCGATCTTCTTGCGCGACAGCTTGCCGTAGCCCATGAACTTGGCGACGCGGTAATACACATCGCCATTGCCCGGGGCGTAGGCGTAGCCCTTGTCGATCAGGGTCTGGATCATGCTCAGCATGCCCGGGATGTGATCCGTGGCGCGCGGTTCCATGTCCGGCTTGAGGATGTTGAGGCGCGCCTCGTCCTCGTGCATCGCGGTGATCATGCGTTCGGTTAGCGCGTCGAACGGCTCACCGTTTTCCCGCGCCCGGTTGATGATCTTGTCTTCGATGTCGGTGATGTTGCGCACGTAAGTCAGGTTGTAACCGCTGAACCGCAACCAGCGGGTCACCAGGTCGAACGCGACCATGCTGCGGCCGTGGCCAATGTGGCAGTAGTCATACACGGTCATCCCGCAGACGTACATGCGCACATTGTTGCCATCCAGCGGCTTGAACACTTCTTTGCTCTTGGTGAGCGTGTTGTAGATCGATAGCACTTTAGTCGATTCCTTGAATCACTGGCCCCACGAATCACGCAAGGTCACGGTACGGTTGAACACCGGATGACCTGGTTTCGAATCCTTGATATCCGCGCAGAAGTAACCTTCGCGCTCGAACTGGAAACGGTCTTCAGGCTGTGCATTGCCCAGCGAAGGCTCGGCACGACAACCGGTGAGAACTTGCAGCGAGTCAGGGTTGATGTTGTCCAGGAAACTGGCGCTGTCTTCGGCCTTTTCAGGGTTCGGCGAGCGGAACAGGCGATCGTAAAGGCGCACTTCGCATTCGACGCTGGCCGCGGCCGGCACCCAGTGCACCACACCTTTGACCTTGCGGCCTTCAGGGTTCTTGCCCAGGGTCTCGGGGTCGTAGGAGCAACGCAGTTCGACGATGTTGCCATCGGCGTCCTTGATCGCTTCGTCGGCACGAATGACGTAGCTTCCGCGCAGGCGCACTTCGCCGTTGGGTTCCAGGCGCTTGTAGCCTTTTGGCGGCTCTTCCATGAAGTCTTCACGGTCGATATAGATTTCCCGGGCGAATGGCAGGGCGCGCACGCCCATGTCTTCTTTCGGGTGGCACGGCAGTTCGAGGTTCTCGACCTGGCCTTGCGGGTAGTTGGTGATCACGACTTTCAAAGGACGCAGCACGCACATGGCGCGCGGGGCGCTGTGGTCCAGGTCGTCACGAATGCTGAATTCCAGCATGCCGAAGTCAACCACGCCGTCGGAACGGTTGGTGCCGACCATATCGCAGAAGTTGCGGATCGATTTCGGCGTGTAGCCACGGCGGCGGAAGCCCGAGAGCGTGGACATGCGCGGGTCGTCCCAGCCATGAACGTGCTTTTCGTCCACCAGCTGCTTGAGTTTGCGCTTGCTGGTGATGGTGTAGTTCAGGTTCAGGCGGCTGAATTCGTACTGGCGCGGATGGGCCGGTACCGGCAGGTGCTCGAGGAACCACTCGTACAGGGGACGGTGGCTTTCGAATTCCAGGGTGCAGATCGAATGGGTGATGCCTTCGATGGCGTCCGACTGACCGTGGGTGAAGTCGTAGTTGGGGTAGATGCACCACTTGTCACCGGTCTGGTGGTGATGAGCGTGGCGGATGCGATACATGATCGGGTCGCGCAGGTTCATGTTCGGCGAGGCCATGTCGATCTTGGCCCGCAGTACCCGTGCACCGTCCTGGAATTCACCGGCTTTCATGCGCGCGAACCAGTCGAGGTTCTCTTCCACGGAGCGATCGCGAAACGGGCTGTTCTTGCCCGGCTCGGTCAGGGTGCCGCGGTATTCCTTGGCTTGGTCCGGGCTCAGATCATCGACGTAGGCCTTGCCGGCCTTGATCAGTTCGACGGCCCAGTCGTGCAATTGGTCGAAATACTGCGAGGCGTAGCGCACTTCGCCGGACCATTCAAAGCCCAGCCACTTGATGTCGCTTTCGATCGCGTCGATGTATTCCTGGTCTTCCTTGGCCGGGTTGGTATCGTCGAAGCGCAGGTGCGTGACCCCACCGAATTCCTGTGCCAGGCCGAAGTTCACACAGATCGACTTGGCGTGGCCGATGTGCAGGTAGCCGTTGGGCTCAGGCGGGAAACGGGTGACGATCTGCGTGTGCTTACCCGAGTCCAGGTCCGCCTGGATGATCGGGCGCAGGAAATTGGCCGGCACGGCTGGGCCGGTCTTGGAATTCGAGGTAGGTTCGACAGTGGGCTTGCTCATAGGATCCTTGAACGTACAAGTGCGCGGCCGCAGACAGGGCCTGACAAAACAAAGCCGCTATCATAGCCGATGCCGCCAAGCTGCTGACAGAGCAGGCCCCAAATCAGGTGCCTTTAATGCACCTGTTTTGAAAAACTGCCTCGAAATTAACGCCTGTCGCGCTAAACTGCGCACCTTGGCTGCTGTTGGCCGGACCGGTTAAGGGCGCTGGCGCCCCTGAACCCACGAATTTATTAGAAGAGTACCGCTCATGACCCAAGTCAAACTGACCACCAACCATGGCGACATCGTCCTGGAACTGAACGCTGAAAAGGCACCGCTCACCGTTGCCAACTTCATCGAATACGTCAAGGCCGGCCACTACGAGAACACCGTGTTCCACCGCGTCATTGGTAACTTCATGATCCAGGGCGGCGGTTTCGAGCCAGGCATGAAAGAAAAGAAAGACAAGCGCCCAAGCATCCAGAACGAAGCCGACAACGGCCTGCCGAACGTCAAGTACAGCGTCGCCATGGCCCGCACCATGGAGCCGCATTCGGCTTCCGCGCAGTTCTTCATCAACGTGGCTGACAACAGCTTCCTCAACCACAGCGCCAAGACCACCCAGGGCTGGGGTTACGCCGTATTCGCCAAGGTAGTTGCCGGCGAAGAAGTAGTCGACAAGATCAAAGGTGTCTCCACCACCATGAAGTCCGGCCACCAGGACGTTCCAGCAGACGACGTGATCATCGAGAAAGCCGAGATCATTGAGTGATACTACTGATTTCAGACTTGCATCTGGAAGAGGAGCGCCCGGACATTACCCGGGCGTTTCTGGATTTGCTCGCCGGGCGCGCCCACTCGGCGAATGCGTTGTACATCCTCGGCGACTTTTTCGAAGCGTGGATTGGCGACGATGCCATGACCGCGTTCCAGCGCTCCATCTGCCAGGCCCTGCGCGATCTCAGCGACAGTGGCACGGCGATTTTTCTGATGCACGGTAATCGCGACTTCATGCTCGGCCAGGCCTTCTGCAAACAGGCCGGCTGCACGTTGTTGAAAGACCCGAGCGTCGTGCAACTCGCAGGCGAGCCGGTGCTGTTGATGCACGGTGACAGCCTGTGCACCCGCGACGAAGCCTATATGAAGCTGCGTCGCTATCTGCGTAATCCCGTCACCCTGTTTATCCTGCGTCACCTGCCCCTGAGCACCCGGCACAGGCTGGCCCGCAAGTTACGCAGCGAAAGCCGGGCACAGACTCGCATGAAGGCCAATGACATTGTTGATGTGACCCCCGAGGAAGTACCGCGGGTGATGCAGCAATACGGGGTAAAAACCCTGATCCACGGCCATACTCACCGTCCTGCCATACACAAATTGCAAATTGGTGAGCAGGCGGCCCGGCGCATTGTGCTGGGGGATTGGGACCGACAGGGCTGGGCGTTGCAGGTGGATGAGAACGGGTTTGCGTTGGCCCCGTTCGAATTTGTCCCGCCACCACAATTGGCCGCACCTTCGGTTTAACGATTGAACACGCCCCCTGTGGGAGCGAGCCTGCTCGCGATAACGTCAGATCGGTCAACAAAGATGTTGAATGATCATCCGCTATCGCGAGCAGGCTCGCTCCCACAGGGGTTGGTGTTTTCCCACAGGATGGGTTTTATCAGTGACCAGAAGCCGCAGGCCCCGCCTTCGCGGCAAACGGCGGTTTTGCCAGCCACACGATCAGTATCAACCCCATAAACCCCCACCCCAGCAGCGTGAAGTAATCCACGGTGGAGAGCATGTACGCTTGGCTGGTCAGCACATGATCGAGTTGCGCATAGGCAGGGTTGCTCGGGCCTCCCAAGGCATTGAGCGCCTCACGGGTCGCGGGCTCGTAGGTGCTGATGCTTTCACTCATGTAGGCGTGGTGTTGATCCGCCCGGCGAATCCAGATCCAGGTGGTCAGCGATGCTGCAAAGCTGCCACCCAGGGTGCGCAGGAAGGTGGCCAGCCCGGCGCCATCGGCGATCTGGCTCGGTGGCAGGTCGGACATGAGGATGCTCAACGTCGGCATGAAGAACAGCGCCACGCCAATCCCCATGAACAACTGCACCAGGGCGATGTGCTGGAAGTCCACTTCGTTGGTGAAACCAGCGCGCATGAAGCAGCTCAGGCCAATCGCCAGAAACGCCAGGCCGGCCAGCAGGCGCAGGTCGAATTTGTGCGCATACTTACCGACGAACGGCGACAGGATCACCGGCAGGATACCAATCGGCGCCACCGCCAGCCCGGCCCAGGTCGCGGTGTAGCCCATCTGGGTTTGCAGCCACTGCGGCAGGATCAGGTTGATCCCGAAGAACCCGGCATACCCCAGCACCAGCACTATCGTGCCGATACGGAAGTTGCGGTGGGCAAACAGGCGCAGGTTGACCACCGGGTGCTGGTCGGTCATTTCCCAGATGATGAACACCGCCAGGGCGATCACCGAAATGGCCGCACCTATGATGATGAAGTTGGATTCGAACCAGTCCAGGTCATTGCCTTTGTCGAGGATCACCTGCAAGGCACCCACGCCGATGATCAGGCTGATCAAGCCGACATAGTCCATCGGCTGGCGACTGGTCTCCACCGGGCGCGCCTTAAGTTGCTGACGCACTACCATCACCGCGAAGATGCCAATCGGTACGTTGATGAAGAAGATCCACGGCCAGCTGTAGCTGTCGGTAATCCAGCCGCCGAGGATGGGACCGGCAATCGGTGCCACCACCGTGACCATCGCCAGCAACGCCAGGGCCATGCCGCGCCTCGCAGGGGGATAGACCGCAATCAGTAACGTCTGCGTCATCGGGTACAACGGCCCCGCTACCAACCCCTGGATTACCCGGAACAGAATCAGCTCCGGCATCGAGGTGGAAATTCCGCACAGGAAGGAGGCGATAACGAACAGGATGGTCGCCCAGAGAAACAGCTTCACCTCACCGAATCGCCGGCTGAGCCAGCCAGTCAACGGCAAGGCGATCGCATTGCTCACCGCGAACGAGGTGATGACCCAGGTGCCCTGCTCCGAACTCACGCCCAGGTTGCCGGAAATCGTCGGCAGCGCCACGTTGGCAATGGTGGTGTCGAGCACCTGCATGAAGGTCGCCAGCGACAGGCCGATCGTGCTGAGCAGCAGGCTGGGCGGCGTGAAAGACGCGTTATTGCTCATCGCAAATCCTTTGGAGCTTACAGTCCTTGTGGGAGCTGGCTTGCTCCCACAAGGTCGTTGTGATTGCGAATCAGCGTTGTGCGGTCTTGCTGGCCGCGGCGCTGTTGTCGTGGATCAGTTGGGCGATCATTGCATCGGCTTCGGCCAACTGACGGTCGTAGACGTTGGTGCTGAAAGAGGCCTTTTGCGGCGGCTGTTGCGCCAGCACCGGACCACTCTGGTCGTGCAGGTTCACATCAACCTGGGTCGACAACCCGACGCGCAGGGGATGTTTGGCCAATTCTTCTGCGTTGATGTGAATACGCACCGGCACCCGCTGGACGATCTTGATCCAGTTACCGGTAGCGTTCTGCGCCGGCAGCAGGGCGAACGCGCTGCCGGTACCAGCACCAAGGCTGTCAATGGTGCCGCTGTATTTCACATCGCTGCCATAGAGATCGGCTTCGATGTCAACCGGCTGCCCAATGCGCATGTCGCGCAGCTGGGTTTCCTTGAAGTTGGCGTCGATCCACAGTTGATCCAGGGGAATCACCGCCATCAACGCGGTGCCCGGTTGAACCCGCTGGCCCAGTTGCACCGTGCGCTTGGCGACATAACCGGTAACCGGAGCGATCAGGGTGCTGCGGGCGTTGGTCAGGTAGGCCTGGCGCAATTGGGCTGCGGCGGACATGACGTCCGGGTGCGACGAAACCACGGTATCGTCCACCAGAGCGCTGGTGGTTTTCAGTTGCTGGCGGGCATTGGCCAGGGCGTTTTGCGCCGAGGTCAGGTCGTCGCGAGCGTGGGACAGTTCTTCCTGTGAAATCGCCCCGCCAGCCGCCAGATTCTTACGCCGATTGAAATTGTCCTGAGCCTTCTGCACTTCCGCCTGCTGCGCGTTGACCTGGGCTTTCATGCCGTCGACATTGCTGTAAAGGCCGCGAACCTGACGCACGGTGCGGGCAAAATTAGCCTGGGCACTTTGCAGCCCGACTTCTGCGTCGCTCGGGTCGAAGTTGATCAGCACCTGGCCTTCATGCACCAGGTCGCCATCGTCGGCACCGATGCTGACCACGGTCCCGGTGACCAGCGGGGTTATTTCCACCACGTTGCCGTTTACGTAGGCATCGTCGGTGCTCTCGTTCCAGCGCCCGTAGAGCTCGTGATACGCCCAGACGCCGGCACCGGCGAGGATCACTACAATGGCCAGAATCACCAGCATGATCTTGCGCTTGCGCGGATTGCCGGTGTCCTGTGGAGCATCAGGGGCTTGAGTGTTTTCGGCAGTGGCCATGACAGTTACCTTGAATTAGTTGTTCTGCGTGGCTGAGGTGGAGGTCACCAGGGTGTCGCCCTGGAAGCCGCCTCCCAGCGCCTGCATCAGTTGGATCGACAGGTCGATCTGCTCGGCATTCAGGTTGGCCAGCTGACGCTGGGCCTGGAGCAATTGCTGTTCGATGCTGAGCACGTCCAGGTAGTTACCGATGCCGGAACCGTAGCGCTGGACCACGGTGTTGTAGGAATCCTGAGCGATGTCGGTGGCGTGCTGCTGCACGCCGATCTGCCGGCCGATATCGCGCAGCTGATTGATCGAGTCGCTGACATCGCCGAGTGCCTTGACCAGGCTTTTGTTGTACTGCGCCACTGCGAGGTCGTAGTCGGCGTCGCGCGAATCGAGGTCGGCACGCAGGCGGCCGCCATCGAAAATCGGCAGGGAAATTGTCGGCCCGACGCTGAAGAAACGACTGGCCGAACCGAACATCGCATCCCCTAGCAGCGATTCGAAGCCCGCAGCCGCGCTCAGGTTGAGGTTGGGGTAGAAACGCGTCTTGCCGGCGGCGATGTTCTTGCTCGTAGCTTCGACCCGCCAGCGTGCAGCGATAAGGTCCGGTCGGCGCCCGAGCAATTCGGCAGGCAGTACCGATGGCAGTGCCACAGCACTGGCCTGGAGGACTTTTGGCCGGGCGATTTCATTGCCACGATCAGGGCCTTTGCCGAGCAGCACCGCCAGGGCAATCTTTGCGCTGTTCAGGCGCTTTTCGGCGTCGATCAGGCTGGCTTCCGAGCTGGCTTCCAGGCTTTCGGTCTGCTGGAACTGATACTGGCTGTCGATCCCCGAACTCAGGCGGCGCCTGCTCAGATCGAGCATCTGCCGGGTACGTTTGAGGTCTTCGCTGGCCAGGTCATGGATGATGTGGGCTTGGCCCAGATCGCTATAGGCCCGGGCGACATCGGCGGACAAGGTCAACTGAGCCGCCCGCTGGTCGACTTCGGCAGCACGGGCCTCACCCAGTGCCGCTTCCCAGGCGTCACGCTGGCCACCCCAGAGGTCAAAGTTGTAATTGAAGCTAGCACCGAGGTTGCGCAGGGTCGAGTAAGCACCGCCCTGCCCCTGAGGGTCCTGGTCCCGAGCCAGCCGGGAACGACTGACGCCGGCACTGGCATCGAGCGTCGGCATGCGCTCGGCATTGGCGGCATAGGCTGCGGCGCTGGCCTGATGGGCGCGAGCCTCGGCAATCTGCATGTCGGGGCTGTCTTGCAGGGCTTCGCGGATCAACCCATCAAGTTGCGGGTCGCCGAGGCTCTTCCACCAGTCGCTTTTAGGCCAGGCAGCTGGCGACAGCGTGACGCCGGTCAGGGACTGACCGGCCTTGAGACTTTTGGCATCAAGACTGACGCCTTGGGTGTTCAAACCACTGTAACTGGCACAGCCCGCCAGGGTCATGGCCAACAGCACCAGGCTCAAGCCGGCGCGCGAGATTGTACTGCTCATTTATCACCTACCCGCAGCAGGGTGATCGAATCACCCGCGGCGACCAAAATTTTCTTCAGGATCTGTTCCAGGGTTGCCAGTTCTTGCTCGGTGATCGCCCCAGCCAGCTCATTCATGGCGGCCGCGCCGATGTCCGGCAGGCGGTCAGCGAGCTGCTGGCCTTGCGCGGTGAGTACAAGCTGCACTTGACGACGGTCAGCTTCCGAGCGCCGACGGGCGAGGAAACCTTTGTGCTCCAGGCGATCAAGCATTCGGGTCATGGAACCACTGTCCAGGGACAGATGCCGGCATAACTCGGCCGGGGTGTCGACGCCGAACTGGGCCATGATGATCAGCACCTTGAACTGCGCGGCGGTGATGCCGTGGGGTTCCATGTGGGTGTCGATGATCCGGTCCTTAAGCAGCGCCGCGCGCCCGAGCAGGAGCCCGAGGTGGCAGTTCTTGAAGTCGTCCGGGGTGAAGTGTTTCATCTGGTCACCAATTAGCTGCCTAGGCAGAGAATGTATGACGAGATGTTACTGCCTAGGCAGCGAATGTCAACATAATAGTTAGGGTGCTTTGTATTTCAGTGATGAACGGGGGATTATGTGGCGGCTGTGCTGACGCCTTCGCGAGCAAACCCGCTCCCACAGGCGCGGTATTACACCTGTGGGAGTGGTTCCTCCGGGAATGAGACCCCTGTGGGAATGAGCCCCCTGCAGGAAATGAGATCCTGTGGGAGCGGGCTTGCTCGCGAAGGCAGCGACTCGGCTTCAGAGGGAGCGCGGCTTAGAAATCCCGCTTGTAGAAGATATCCAGCGAACTCGCCACGCCACCTGCCGCTTCCAGGTAGACCTTCTTGCTCAGTTTGTAACGCAGCGCGATGGTATTCGCCGGCTCGAACACCCCCACCCCATACCGCAAGCTGAGTTTTTCCGAAATGTTGCCGCTGGCGACCACAGCGGTCTGGTCGCCGCTGCCCTGGGTATCGAGCTGGAAGTCCTGGATGCCCAGGTTCTTGGCCAACCCGCCGGTCACCCCGGCGCTGCCCATCAACCCCAGGCCCAGCGCTGCTTGAGCGAGCATGTTGTTGTCGCCGCCATCGGTGCTCAACGGCCGCCCCAGAACCAGATAGGACAAAGCCTGCTCCTGACTGAGCGCAGGTTCCGAGAAAATCTGTGTGGTGGGCTGCTCGGCGCTGCCGCTCAGGCGGATACCGGCGATGACGTCATCGGTCTGGCGGATGGCCTCGATGTCCAAGTACGGTTGATCCAGCGGTCCGGCAAACAGCAACCGTGCGCGGCGCACGGTCAGGCGCTGGCCGTAGGCGCGATAACGGCCGTCGTTGAGCCAGAGCTCGCCGCGGGTGTCCATGTTGTCGCCGATATGCACGTGGCCCTGCAGATTGGCGGTCAGGCCAAATCCGGCGAAGCTGAGTTTGTCGGAGCCAACCTCCACATCAACGTCCATCTTCATCGCCAGTGGCGGCTTGCCCTGCTCGGTCTGCTGGCCAACGATGACGGTGTCATCGGAGACCTTGACCGTAGACGGCGGCAACTCACGCACGGTGATTTCGCCCCTGGGCACCAGCACCTTGCCGGCAACCGCCAGTTCATCGCCTTTCATCGAGATTTTCAGGTCCGGGGCGACTTCGAGCTTGGCGTAGGGTTCGACGGACACTGGCAGTTGCGAGCCCTTGAGTGCCAGGTCCACCACCAGTGCCTGGCCCCAGGCGATGTTGCCGTTGAGTGTGCCCTGCCCGGTCTTGCCGCTTTTCCAGCCGCCGTTCAACTGCACGGCTTCCCCGGCGATGACTGCCTGGAGCTGCAAGGTTTGCAGCTCCATCGGCAACTCCGGCCCGGACACTGCGCCATCGCTCAATAGCAGGTTGCCGTTCACCAAAGGTGCCATCAGGGTGCCGCCGATCGTGCCGCTGCCATTGAGCCGCCCGGTGATTTTTTCGACCATCGGCACAAAGGGCCGCGCCACGGACAAGTCCAGGCCGCTGAGGCGGAACGTGCCACTCATGGGTTTGTTCGCCGGCAACGGGTTGATCTGGGCCTGGACCCGCAGTTCACCCAGCTTGCCGCCGACGAAGTTCAGGTCAGTGTCGATGCGCTTGGGCGTCATCTTGCTGGTGAGCAGCAGGGCCTGGTACGGGAAGTCCAGCCACTGATCCTTGTCGCGCACTCGCAGGGTACCGCCGCTGGCATCAATGCTGATTTGGCCATTCGGCCCGCTGGCGGGCAGGTCCAGTTGCAGGTCGGCGTTGAGCGCGCCTTTCCAGGCGAAGTCCTTGGGCAACCACTGCGCCAGGCTTTCGATCGGGAATTGCTTGAGGTGATAACGCAGCTTCGGCTCGGGCATCAGGCGCTGATCTTCACCGCACAGGCTGGCCGGGCCGGAACGCCAGCAATGGGCGCCGAAGTTGATTTTACCGTCGGCCAGGCGTTCAACCTTGGCCGGGCCTTGCAGCTTCCAGTCCTGGCCACCGGCCTGGATATCGCCAGAGGCCAGGCGTCCGCGCCAGTTACCTTGATCGAGTGCGCCATCCAGGCCAAGAGCGAGCTTAAGCTGCGGCCCTTGCAGATCGAGGCTGAATTTCTGCTTCTTGATATCACCCTGGCCGCTGGCAGTCAGCGTGCCCAGCGCAGTGTCACCGGCCCGGATACCGCTGCCCTTGAGATCGATTTTCGCCCGTTGCGCGTTGTCCAGGGTCGCATCGAGGTTCAGGCTTTGCAGGCGATTGTCCTGGAAGGCCAACTGAGTGCCTTGCAGATCGAGCTTGCCTTGGGGCGCCTTGAGCGTACCGGCGACGTCCACCCGGCCATTGAGCTGACCACGCAGTTGCGGCCACAGCTGAGCCAAACGTGGCATCTTGATATCGACTTGGCCGACGAGTTTCTGCTGCAGGCTGCCCTTGCCATTGATGCTGTTGTCGCCCAGGCGAATCTGCAAGCTGCTGAGATTCCACTGCTCACCGCCACCATCAGCCTTGGCCTGGATTACCGCTGGTTGACCGCGCAGCTTGCCCTTTAGGTCGAGGTCGGCACTGAGGCTGAGCTTTTCATCTTTTATTTCGCCGCTGCTGCGCAACGGACCGGCCAAAGTGCCCGGCAACTCCGCGACCCAGTACGCCGGATCGATTGCCGACAAATCCAGGGCGGTATCCCAGGCGATGCCGTCGGCGAATTTCAGGTTCAGGTGGCCCTGGGCCTTGCCCTGCCCGGCTTCGAGCTGGATTTGTTGCAGGTAGATTTTAGTCAGGTCGCCGGCGAACGGACTCTCCAGGCTGAAGGCGCCGGCCGGACCATCCAGCGCGGCCGTGAAGTGCCCCAGGTAGTTGCCATCAGTGTAGGAGACTTCGCCGTTGAAGCTGCGTAACGCCACTTCCGGCTCATCGATCAGCGGATAGACGCTGTGCCAAGGGAAGTCCAGCCAGTCGATCTTCGCATCGGCACTGAGGCCTTTGCTCCAGTCCACCTGGCCGGTGAGTTTGAGGTGCTGTTTGTCATTTGCGCTCAGGTCCAGACCGACAATCTGCGCGCCCTTGGCGTCAACCTTGCCTTGCAGCGCCAGCGCGACTGGGCCTTGTTCCGCCGGTAGCGTGGCCTTGCCGAGCAGCTGGTAGCCGTTTTTCAGGTCACCGGCGCCTGACAGTTCGAGCTGATTGAGTTGCAGGGTATCGGGCAGATCGGCGCTGGCCTTGAAGCCGTCAGCAGTGATGCGCACCTTGGCTGGCAGATTCTCCACCAGCGGTTGCAGCTCACCCGTCAACTGCCCATTGAGGTACCCGCTGCTGTCGGCCTTCAGGTTGAGGGTTTTCAGCAGGTCTCCGTCAACTTTCAAGGCCAACGCCCAAGGGCCATTGCCGGGCGCAGGCAGGGTCAGGCTGCCTTCAGCGGTAAGTGGCCAGTTTCCGCTGGGTTGCAGCAAACCGGACAGATTCAGGCTTAGCTCGTCGCGCTGCAGCTTGACCGAGTCAATCTTCAAGCCCTGGGCGGTCCAGTGCGCGGCCAGTTGCACGCCCCTGAGTTCTTCGCTGCCGTTGAACCACAGGCTCCCGATCTTGACATCGCCCAGCTCGATGGCCAGCGGCAGGTCCAGGTCGGGCAGGCTAATTGGCGCGCTGCTGACTTCATCGGTACCCGGTGGAAACCGCAGGCTGATCTGATCAGCCTGCAACTGCTCGATGCACAGGGTCCGGCGCGACAGACACCAGGGTGACCAGGCGAAGATGGCCTTGTTCAGCTCCACCCGGCTGCTGCCCTGCTGCCACACCAGGTGGTCGGCGCTCCATTGACCGCCCAGGCGTCCCTGAAAGTTGTCCACGCTCAGGCCCGGCACAAAACCCAACGTCCAGCGACTGCCCACCGCCGTGCCGAGCACGGTTGAGGCGGCCAGAATAACCAGCAGCAACGGGCCGAGGACGGCCAGCAGCGTTATCTTCAAACCACGATTCACAACTCGGGCCCCATGGAAAAGTGCAGTCGAACGCCGCCGTCGTCATCCAGCGCGTGGGCCAGGTCGAGGCGGATCGGCCCCACCGGCGAAATCCAGCGCAGACCGATACCGACGCCGGTCTTGAGGTTCGGCAATTCGAGCGTATTAAAGGAGTTTCCCTGGTCGACAAAGGTCGCCACCCGCCATTTTTCGGCGACCGAGTACTGGTACTCGGCACTGGCGGTGACCATGTACCGGCCACCAATCCGGTCGCCCTCGGAGTTTTCCGGGGACAGGCTCTGGTAGTCGTAACCGCGCACGCTCTGATCACCACCCGCGAAGAAGCGCAGCGACGGCGGAACCGATTTGTAGCCGTTGGTCGCACTGCCGCCGACCTGGACCCGGCCAAGGAAACGGTGCTTGTCGAACACCGTGGTCAGGCCTTTGACCAGCGCCGTGCCGTATAGCAGATTATTGTCCGAGCCCAATCCTTCCTTGGCCACCTTGGTCTCGAATTGCAGGCGATAGCCGTTGTGCGGATCAATGCGGTTGTCGCTTTTCAGATAGGAATAACTGACCCCGGGCATCAGCAGGTTACTGAGCCCTGAGTCGTCGCCGAGTCGATATTCCTCGCGCTGCCACTTCAGCGACACCACACGCTGCCAGCCGCTGGGCAACTTGCTGTGCCACTCGGGACCTATCGTAAGTAGCTTGCTGAGGGAATCCTTGTCGGCAATTTCTTCGCTCTGGTAGCCACCGGCGAACCGCAGCTTGTCGGTCAATGGCGGGTCCAGGGGGATGTCGTAGAAAACCCCAACGTTCTGCCGTGGTGCCGATACCTCGGTTTCCCAGCCGTAGCTGTGGCCCTGGGGATTAACCCAGTGCCGGGTCCAGTTGGCCTTGACCCGGGGGCCGACGTCAGTCGAATAACCCAGGCCGAGACCCATGGTGCGTGGCTTGCGGGTGTCGAGCTTGACGTTGACCGGGATCACGTTGTTTGTCGATGCGGTGGGTGCGGCGTCAACCCGCACACTTTCAAAATAACCACTCGATTGCATGGCCTGATTGAGTTCGGCGATCAGCTCGGAGTCGTACGCAGCGCCCTCCTTGAACGGCACCATGCGCTTGAGCAAGTCCTCGTCGAATGGCGTGTCGCCCTGGAAACTGATCTTGCCCAAGGAGTAACGCGGGCCGCTCTCGTAGACCAGGTCGATATCGGCCACACCGGCGCGCGGGTCTACCGACAGAGTCTGGTGGGAAAAATGCCCGCTGAAAAAACCGAAACGCGACGCCTGGTTCTGGATCAGGCGCTTGGCGTCTTCGTAATGGCCATGATTGAGCACTGCGCCGGTTTTCAGCGCCGCACTTTTGGGAACACGAAAGGCTTTGAGCGACGCCGCAGGTCCCTCGATTCGTAAGGTGACATTGCGCAGGTGAATGGGCTCGCCGGGATCGATATCGAGAATCAGCCGTGGGGTCTTACCGCCCTTCACGTCCGTGTCGATCTGCGGCTGGTAAAAGCCCAGGGCCTGGGCGGCCTTGCGCGCCTGTTCCTCGGCACCGCGGCTGAAGCGCAGCAAGGCTTCTTCGTCACGATCGCCGAGGCTGCCGATATAGCCCTCTATATTGGCCTTGAGTTCATCGTTGGACGGTTTGACCCGCACATCCAATTCACTTTGCGCCAGCGCCGCGCAGCTGGTTAACAGCATCAGCACGCTACTGGTAATTCTTCCTGGAAACTTCATAGGCGCGGATGCTATCACGAGCTTGGGAGCCTGATAGAGCCTGGCGTGCGCGGAAAGTTCGTCCTTTATGCGGTTGCGGTTTGCAGGACCTGGGGGTTGGCGTGGAAAAATACGTGCTCACGCACCGGGCCAATGGCCACTTCACCGATCTCCTCATAGCCCTGGCGCTTGTAGAACTCCAGGTAACGCGGGTTGCCGGTGTCCAGCACGACCCCTTGGGAGTGCTCATCGACGGCGCACCAGTTGTGCACAGCCTGTAACAATTGTTCGCCGAAGTGCTTGCCCTGAAATTGCGGATGAATACCAAGCAACGGCAGCAGGTGCACCGAGTCGGACGGCACACACGCCATGACCGCTTCGTGGTATTCCAGGTAGCGGCGGGTGCAACGGAACCCGGTGCTGAGCACCATGCGCAAACGCCAGGCCCAGCTCTCGGTGATGCCCAGGCGACGTTGCGGCGGCGCGATCAGGGCGATGCCGATCAGGCGGTCGTTGACCAGCAGGCCGATGGCGGGCAAGTCCTGGAGGAAATGCTGCTTGACCAGCTCGCGCACGGTGGCGCGCACTCGCTGCTCGTAGCCGGGACGCTCGGCTTCGAACAGATAGCTGAACGTCGGCTCGTGGCGATAGGCCTGGTACAGCAACGAACGGGCTTCGCGGGAGTAGCCACTGTCGAGCATGTGGATATCGGCAATGGCGGTCGAGGTTTCGGGCATAACGGCAAATCTCCCCGGGGCACCACTCAAAATGGCGGCGCTCTTGTTGGTACGAGCCTCTGGGTGTGGGCACAGTTCCTTGCTGGGATGAAAACAGCGGTTGCGCTGGGTCTATCAATGTATAGACCAAGTGGATCGGGTGTGTGCGAGAGAGCCGCGATGGCAATGGGATGCTGGTAGGCGCTGTCGAGTGAAAAGAGGCTGCGATCTTTTGATCGGGCTTAAACCGCCCGACCATACACCCACTGCCCTAGCAGTTCTGCTAGTGGGCAAAATCTGTGATTAAGCCGATGCTCTGGCAATAGTTTCGACACTCGGCCCGGAGATCAGAGAATGCCGACATCACCACTTCAAACCGTGTTGTGCCGCTACCACTATGACGCACTGGATCGCTCTATCACCTGGACGCCAGACCGCCAGGCTCACCTCCAGCGCTTTTATTGCCAAAATCGTCTGACCACGGAAATCCAGAACGCCGAGAAGCGCAGCATCTTCCAGCACGACGACCAGGTGTTGGCGCAACACAACCATCTGGGCCCCAAGGTAGAGACCACGCTACTGGCAACCGATCAACAACGCTCGGTGTTGAACGCACTGAATTCGCTGCTACCGCATAACATCGCCTACTTGCCCTATGGGCATCGACCGTTTTCGCAAGGCCTGCTGAGCCTGTTAGGGTTTAACGGAGAACCGCCAGACCGGGTAACCGGGCATTATCATTTGGGTAATGGATATCGGCAGTACAACCCGGTATTAATGAGATTCAACTGCCCGGACAAGTTGAGTCCGTTTGGAGAGGGTGGTGTCAATGCTTATGCGTACTGTGGGAATGACCCGATAAACTGGTCGGATCCAAATGGCAGCATGCGATGGTTTGGGATAATAGGAAAAAAAAGTATTTCATCTCTAAAGGCCGCTAATCTTGCAGATGAAATGCAAGCCCCCAATAAGATGCCAACAGTAAAATACGGTGACTACATAGCCAAAGGCGACTTAAAGCGCACAATCAACCTCGACAAATACACAAAAAACGGGCAGAGAAAAATATCTGATGAATTTGGACGTTCAATAAAAAAAACAAGCTATATACTTATAGGTACTATCGAAACAATATCTAATCCTTCAAGCATAGCAAATGTTTCTAAGCTCACCCCTGACAACGTGAGCGATTTTATTAAAAAAAGCCTAAGCCTTCACAAAAAGGCAGCTGAAATGATTGAACCGAACAAATACCGGCCGCAGGATATCCGGAGTAGGCTTATCGACCAATTCGAGTTTATGCGAGATGCCAATTCGTATTATGCAGACCTGAAAAAAGCCATACCAAATTACGATACTGCCCACATAGATATAATAAACCAACTTCGCAAACGCACATGAAAATGCTAGGTGCGCTACAAAGGCCAACGAGGCGAATAGCGGGTGAACTGGACTTCATGCAGGCGTGCTGCGCTGATTGGTGAGGCGCTCGCTAAGGATTGCGCACGATTTGTAGGCGCAAAACTCCTTCGCGATAGCGGTTGATATAGGTCACGGATGCTGACTAAGACAACATCATCACGAGCAAGCGTTGTTAAAAGGGTAGGCTACTGCACCAACAGCTAGCCCCCCGTCCCCATGTCAGCTAGCATCGCCCTTTTGCCAGGACTGCCGGCCATGAAGATCGTCTCCTTCAACATCAACGGGCTGCGTGCTCGCCCGCATCAGTTGGCGGCGCTGATTGAGAAGCATCAGCCCGACGTGATCGGACTGCAGGAAACCAAGGTCCACGACGACCAGTTCCCGCTGGCCGAGGTGCAAGCGCTGGGTTATCACGTGTATTTCCATGGGCAAAAAGGCCACTACGGGGTTGCCCTGCTCTCTCGCCAGGAACCCCTGGAGCTGCACAAAGGTTTCACCACCGACGAGGAAGACGCCCAGCGTCGATTCATCTGGGGCAAATTCGCTGACGCCAATGGCGTGCCGGTGACGATCATGAACGGCTATTTCCCACAAGGTGAAAGCCGTGATCACCCCACCAAGTTCCCCGCCAAGGAACGCTTCTACAGCGACTTGCAGCAACTGCTGGAAAGTCAGTTCAGCAATGAACAGCCGGTCGTCGTGATGGGTGACGTCAACATCTCCCCGGAAGACTGCGACATCGGCATCGGGCCGGACAACATGAAGCGCTGGTTGAAGACCGGCAAGTGCAGCTTCCTGCCGGAAGAGCGTGAGTGGATGGCGCGCTTGAAGAACTGGGGCCTGGTGGACAGCTTCCGGCACCTGAACCCGGACGTGGCGGATCGCTTCAGCTGGTTCGATTACCGTAGCCGCGGGTTTGAAGATGAACCCAAGCGTGGGCTGCGGATCGACCTGATCATGGCTTCCCATGGTTTGTTGCCGCGGGTGAAGGACGCGGGGGTGGATTATGAATTGCGCGGGATGGAAAAGCCGTCGGATCATGCGCCGATCTGGCTTGAGTTGAGTTGAGATTAAAAGATCGCAGCCTCGTTTCACTCGACAGCTCCTGCACAGCGCCTAAGCACGCTGCGATCTTTTGACCTGTCATCTTTGTGAAACCCTACTGACTTAATCTCCCGGCACTTCCTTTGTTTTGTAGGGTGCCGGCATGATGCTGCGCGTTTTGTTCCTGTTGATGCTGGGTATCGCGCTCCCCGTATCGGCGTTGGCTGCCGCGTTACCGCTGCCCGAACACGGCCCGGTGTTGCGCATCCAGGGTTCCAACACCATCGGCGCAGCCTTGGGCCCGGCGTTGGTCGAAGGCCTGATGCACGAGCAAGGCTTGCTCAAGGTTCGTCGCGTAAAGCCGGACAAGACCAACGAATTGCGCATCGTCGGCGAAACCGCCGAGGGCCGTCGGATCGAAGTAGAGATCGCCGCGCACGGTTCCAGCACTGGCTTCACTGCGCTGCAAAGCGGCTCTGCCGATCTCGCGGCCTCCTCAAGACCGATCAAGGAAAGCGAACTGGCCAGCCTGCAATTCCTGGGCGACCTGAAGAGTACCGGCGCCGAGCAGGTCATCGCGATCGACGGTTTGGCGATCATCCTCCACCCAAACAATCCGCTGAAACAACTGACCACCGAGCAACTGGCGAGCATCTTCAGCGGAGACATCAGGACGTGGGAACAAGTCGGCGGCAGCGGTGGCGCTATTCATCTCTATGCGCGCGATGATCAATCCGGCACCTACGACACCTTGAAGGAACTGGTCCTCAGCCCCCGCGGGAAAAGCCTGAGCGTCAGCGCAAAACGCTTCGAGTCCAGCGAGCAATTGTCCGATGCCGTCAGCCGCGATCTTCAAGGCATCGGTTTTATCGGCTTGCCTTATGTGCGTCAGGCCAAAGCCGTGGCGGTTGCAGACGGCGCTTCCCAGGCGATGCTGCCACTGAACAACCTGATCGCCACCGAAGACTATCCGCTGTCACGTCGGCTGTTCCTCTACCTGCCGCCCAAGGGCAGCAATCCATGGGCGCAGGCGTTGGTGAAGTTCACCCAGGGCAACCAGGGCCAGGGCATCGTTGCAGCCAACGGGTTTATCGCGCAAACCGTCCAGGCCATGACTGTCCTACCCAATGCGTTGATGCCAGATGAGTATCAAACCCTCAGCCGCCATGCACAGCGCCTCACCGTGAATTTTCGCTTCGAAGAAGGCAGCGCCACTCTGGACAACAAGGCGCGGCAGGACCTGTCGAGGGTGCTCGACTATATAAAGCAGCGCGAAAAAGCCGATCGGCAGGTGACGCTGGTAGGATTTGGTGATGCCAAGACGGACCCGGCGCGCGCTGACCTGTTATCGAAACTGCGCGCCATGGCAGTGCGACGGGAACTGGCCAAGAGCGGGGTCGTATTGCGCGAGATCCGTGGCTTTGGTGCCCAGATGCCGGTGGCGGCAAACAGCGCGGATGAGGGGCGGATCAGGAATCGTCGGGTTGAGGTCTGGGTCTACTGAATCAAAGCGATTTTGAATCTGTCACAGCCCCTGTGGCGAGCGAGCTTGCTCGAGCTGGGCTGCGTAGCGGCCCAAAAATAAGAAGTCCACTGCAGATTCCTGTGGGTGCTGCGCACCCAAGCGCGAGCAAGCTCCCTCGCCACGGGTTCTTCGCCCGGCTTGAGCCATTAGCTCAGCAATTTCTCCAGCTGCGCCGTGGTGTCCACTGCACCCATCGTCTTCGCGGCATCCAGCGCCGATACGCCATTGGCATCCTTGGCCTTCGGGTCGGCACCTTTACTGATCAGATAGTCGACGATAGCAACGCGGTTGAACATGGCCGCCATCATCAGCGCAGTACGGCCGTCGAAGGACGAACCTTCAACCTGCGCGCCACCCTCGACCAGCGCTGTGACCACCGCCAGGTCGCCCTTGAACGCCGCGCCGGCAATCGGGCTCTGGCCATTGTCGTTGCGGATTTCCGGATCAGCCTTGTGCTCAAGCAGCACTTTTACCGTCTCGACATGACCATGGTAGGCAGCGAGCATCAACAGGGTGTCACCCTTGTGGTTGCGCAAGTTCGGCGGCAGGCCTTTGGACAGTAACGCTGCCATCATGGCCGCATCGCCCTCGCGCGCCTTGTTGAATACCTGTTCGGCAAATTCGGCGGCTTCTTCGGGGGTCATCTGGCGGCTTTGGTCTGACATGGTGGCTCCACTTTCTGTGTAGGTGCAAAGGGCGACAGTTTCCCGAGCAGTCTGGGGACTGTCACTTCTTTTTTCTGATCAAGGGTCATAGCCAGATTCAATAACGGTGTTTGCCGTCGTAAATCTCGGCCAACACCTGTTCTGTCACCTGCACATAGGTGTGAGTTCCCGGCAGCCAGGCATAAATGGGATCGTCGCCGGTTTTGCCAGGATCAAAGCCTTCATCCTTGAGCCGGGTCTTCTGGTACTTGAAGGTGCCAGTGGTCTCCATTTTCACCTTCACCCGCAGGAACAATGGCACCGCATAGGCAGGCATCTGCTCGCGGGCGAATGCCAGCAACTCGCTGAAATCCAGGGTCGCCAGGGATTCGGCCGGGGTGATCGCCGCCATTCCGGCACGCCCGTTGGTGTTGTGCACTTCCACTCCGTAGGCCACGGCCTCGGAAATATTGGGGTGCTGCAGCAGGATGTTCTCCACCTCGGTGGTCGAGACGTTCTCGCCCTTCCAGCGATAGGTATCGCCCAGGCGATCGACAAACTGCGCGTGACCGAAGCCGATGTTGCGCAACAGGTCGCCGGTATTGAAGTAACGGTCGCCCTTTACAAACACGTCTTGCAGCACCACTTTTGCGGTCTTCTGCGCGTCGGTGTAGCCGTCCAGCGGCGCCTTGTCGTCGATTTTCGCCAACAGCAGCCCCTGCTCGCCCCTGGCAACCTTGCGCATGAACCCCCTGGCGTCACGCAGTGGTTGGCCGCTGTCATGGTCATACGCGGCCAGTTCCCATGTCATCAGGGAAAAACCGACGGTGTTGTCGAAGTTGAGGATGTTGCTGAAGCCAATATTGCCGTCACTGGCGGCATACAGTTCGCAGATGTGATCCACCGCAAAGCGGGTCTTGAATTCAGCCCAGGCGCCGGGCCGCAGGCCGTTGCCGATCATCTTGGTGACCCGGTGCCGGTTGTCATCAACGCTGGACGGCTGGTCCACCAGGTAGCGGCACAATTCACCGACGTAGCCGAGGGTCGTCGCGCGGTACTTGCGCACATCGTTCCAGAACTGGCTGGCGCTGAACTTGCGGCGAATGGCGAACCCCGAGGCGCCGCTGATAGCCGAACCCCAGCAAACGCAAAGCCCCGTGGCGTGGTAAAGCGGCAGGGTACAGTAGACGATATCGTCCGGCCCCATGTTGAGCGCGATCATGCCGAAACTGGCGGAGCTGCGCATCCAGCGACCGTGCTTGAACACCCCCGCCTTGGGTAATCCGGTGGTGCCTGAGGTGTAGATGTAGAAGCAGGGATCGTCGAAAAAAATCTGCTGGCTGGTCACCGGGTTATCGGCCGGACTGTCGACGATAGCCGCCATCAGGTTGATGAAACCGTCGGGCGCATTGCCCGGGTGCCGGTAGGTGTCCTGATCCGCCACAAACCAAGCGCGCGCGGGCTCCAGCGCCACCCGCTCGCGAACAGCAGAAAATGCCGGCACCAGCTCTTCGCCGACGATGATCGCCGCAGGCGTTACCAGGTTCAGGCTGTGCACCAGGGTGTCACGGGTTTGCGAGGTATTGAGCAGCGCACTGATCGCACCCGCCTTGGCCACCGCCAGGATAGTCACCAGCAGTTCCGGGCGATTTTCGATGAACACCGCCACCACGTCGCCTTTGCGGATGCCCTGGGCACTCAGATGGTGGGCAATGCGATTAGCCCACTGGTTGACCTGGGCATAGGTCAGGAGCACGTCGCCCTGAAGCAATGCCGGGCCATCGGGATTGCGTAACGTCGCTTGCTCGAAGCTCCAGCCGAGGCCACATGATTGGTTCGGATCCTTGACGTTGGCGGCTTTCATGCCCCGGACCACCCGTGGCAGGGCCTTGGCTATGGAGGGCAGCTTGCGCAGCATCATGCCCCAGGTAATCGTATCGTTCAGCGCGTGACTCATGATTGCTCCCGTTCGATCTTTTTATTGTCGGGTGGCGGTGTCTTAGGCCGAAAGTACGTGAGTGGTTCAGGGCCTGTACACGCGGTTTTTGCAATGTTTTGTATCCGCGAGACAGACCGGCAACCAAGCGAGCCCGTTTTTTCCCAATGGTTCCGTTGAAACTGCGGCAATCTCGCAAAATGCAGGATGCACGACAGCCATTCATGCAAATTGCACGAAATAAAAAATTGCCTAAATTTTTATATCATTGATTTAAAAGACTTTTTTTATTTTCAGATGCTGGCACAAAGGGTGCAACTACCTCTCCATGCTTGCCCATCAAGTGCTAACGGAGCTGATAGACATGAGCCTGATCCAAGAAAAATTTACCTCCCTGTTCTCCAACTTCGAAGTGAACACTCAGCCACGCCCCGACGGCGGTATCCTGCTGACACTGCGCAGTGAGGAAGGCAAAGTCTTCAAACGGTCTATTTCGTACCAGCAATTGCATGCTGGAGACCAGTTGTCGTGGGTGATCAGTGCGATTCGCCGTGATCTTGCGGAGCAGGCCAGTGAGCTGCCGCAAATTTCGATGCTGCAAAGCCAGCAACGGTTTGCGCTGCCGACTTACCATTCGGCGTAAATAGCTGTCGAGCTTTAAACAGACAGGCCGTGAGAGCTTTCGCTCCACGGCCTGAGTTGTTTCTGTGGACTTTGAATTCTGTACCGACCGCTACAGGAGCGAGCTTGCTCGCGAAAAACTACCAGGCACCCTGGCCACTTAGGCTTCCCGAGTCATCGTTGACGACCATCGCGAGCGAGCTCGCTCCTACAAAGGGGGAGCCCGTCTAGTACTTTGTCGGATCAATGCTTGTGAAGCTGTCGACGGTCAAGTGACCGGCCAGCTCCCCACCCTCCCGCGCCAGGCCGCAAGTGGCCATGCCGGCTGTACGGGCTGCGTCCAGTTCCTCAACGATATCTGACAGGAACAGGATTTGCGCCGCCTCCAGGCCAATAGCCTGGGTGATCCGCTGATAAGACTGCGCCTCGCGCTTGGGCCCCGAAGTCGTATCGAAGTAGCCGCTGAACAACGGCGACAAATCTCCCGCCTCCGAGCAGCCGAAAATCAGCTTTTGCGCCTGAATCGAGCCAGACGAATAAACATAGAGTTTAAAACCATCCTGGTGCCACGCGTTGAGCGCTTCAACAGCATCCGGATATACATGGCCTTGCAATTGCCCCGCTTGATACCCCTGCTCCCAGACCATGCCTTGCAATGCCTTCAGCGGCGTGGCCTTGCGGTCTTCGCCAATCCAGCCAAGGAGTATCTCGATGATGCGCTCGACATCCGCCTGTGGCTCGTTGCTGTCCCGGCGCACTGCGTCGAGTTGCTCGGCCACGTCGGCGCGCCCGGCCTGTTGCCGAACGAAGTCCGGCAGGTGCTTGGCTGCGTAGGGAAACAGCACGTCGAACACAAAGCTCACTGCGCTGGTGGTGCCTTCGATGTCGGTGAGGATCGCTTTGATTGGCATCCGCTCAGTCCTCAAGTCGCGGGAAGCGATTAGCGATGTCTTCGCCGGTAAAGTTGGCCACCCAACCTTCAGGGTTATTGAACAGGCGGATCGCGACGAAGTGCGGATGTTCACCCATGTCGAACCAGTGAGGGGTACCGGCCGGCACCGAAATCAGATCGTTCTTCTCGCACAGCACGGCGTAGACGTAATCGTCGATGTGCAAGGTGAACAGCCCACGGCCGGCGACGAAAAATCGCACTTCGTCTTCGCCATGCCGATGTTCGTCCAGGAACTTGGCGCGCAATTCAGCTTTTTGCGGGTGATCGCTGTTCAGGCTGATGACGTCGACCGTGACGTAACCGCGCTCGGTCATCAATTTGTCGATCTGTTCCTGGTACGCCGCGACCACTTCTTCCTGGCTGGCGCCGGGCTGGATTTTCGCTGCGGCTTGCCAACGGTCGAACCGCACGCCCTGCTCGGCCAGGGTGGACGCGATGTCCTCGAAATGGGTCAGCACCTTGTTGGGAATATCAGGGCTTGAGACGTGGTAGACGGACAGGCTGCTCATCAGGGCAACTCCTTAACGGTTCATGCGTTACGGTTGGAGAGCGAGCGCATCTTCAACTCGCACTCAAACAAAAATTCGAAGGCCTCGATCTGCCGCAACGCATCGCTCATGCGTGCGCCCCAGGTGTAGAGGCCGTGGCCGCGAATCAGGTAACCCACGCAATCAGGGTGTGCCTCCAACCAAGGCTGTATCTTGGCGGCAAGGCGCGCAATGTCCTGATCATTGTCGAAGATGGGCACGCGTACCCGGGATTCGTGGGTCGATATGCCACTGAAGGCCTTTTGCAGTTCGTAATCCTCGAACTCGATGAAGGCTTGCGGCGTCAGGCGCGAAAGCACCGTAGCATTCACCGAATGGGTGTGTAGCACTGCACCGATGTCCGCGCACCAGCTGTACAGCTGGGTGTGTAGCAGGGTTTCAGCGGACGGTTTCTTGGCCGGTTCCAGGCTATTGCCCGACAGGTCGGTGACCAGCACATCATTCAGGCCCAACTGGCCTTTGTGCTTGCCGGACACGGTCAACAGCGCCTCGGTCGGCGACAGGCGAGTCGAATAGTTGCTGCTGGTCGCCGGCGACCAGCCGCGGCCATACAGGAAACGCCCGGCATCGATGATTTCCTGGGTGAGGTGTTCACGGGTAAGGCTCATGGCCGGTCCTCTTGCATGCGTGTGGCGATGATAACGGCAGCGGCGAAGGCTGCGAGACTGGCGACACTAAAGGTGAACGTGGCACCAAGGGCATTCCAGCTGTAGCCGGAGTACAGCGCGCCCAATGCGCCGCCGGTGCCGGCCAGTGCGGCGTACAACGCCTGGCCCTGCCCTTGCTGGCGCGAACCGAAACTACGTTGCACGAACTGGATGGCAGCCGCATGAAAACTGCCGAAGGTCGCCGCATGCAACACCTGGGCAAACAGCAGCACCCACACATACTCGGCGAACGAGCCCAGCAGCACCCAGCGCAGCGCCGCCAGCAAAAAACTCGCCAGCAGCACTCGCCGCACGGAAAAACGCGCAAGAATCTTGCTCATCCCAAGGAACATCAAGACTTCGGCCACCACCCCCAACGCCCAGAGCATGCCGATCAGTCCACGGCTGTAGCCCAATTGCTCAAGATGCAGGGTCAGGAAGGTGTAATAGGGCCCATGGCTCAGTTGCATCAGGGCCACGCAGGCGTAGAACGCCAGGACGCCGGGGCGGCGCAGCTGTTGCAGAAAACCGTCACCGGTGACCCGATCACTCTGCACCGGCTGGGCATTGGGCACCCACAGGCTGCTGACCACTATCCCAGCCATGATCAGCACCAGCGCCAGCGGATAAATGTCCAGGCTCAGCCATTCGAACAAGCGTCCCAGCGCAACGACGGTGATGATAAAACCGATGGAACCCCACAGGCGGATCTGGCTATAACGCGAAGTCTGGCCTTTCAAGTGTGCCAGGGTGATGACTTCGAACTGCGGCAGCACCGCGTGCCAGAAGAACGCGTGCAAGGCCATGACCATGGCCAGCCAGGCGTAGGTCTTGCTGACGAAAATCAGTGAAAACGAGAGCAACGTGCAGACCGCGCCAAAGCGTACGATGGCCAGGCGCCGGCCGGTGTAGTCTCCCAGCCAGCCCCAGATATTCGGCGCCACGCAACGCATCAGCATCGGGATCGCCACCAGCTCGCCGATGCGCGCGCTGGAAAAACCCAGATGATCGAAATACAGCGCCAGGAACGGCGCCGTCGAACCGAGCAAGGCGAAATAGAACAGATAGAAACTGGAGAGTCGCCAGTACGGGAGCGCCGCTGTCGTCATCAGACGGCAGCGGCCATGAAGTCAGCCATTAAAGCTGACCCAGCACCGGCGTGCTGACTCGCACATCGGCGTTTTGCCCACGGTGCCGCAGCAAATGATCCATCAGTACGATGGCCATCATCGCCTCGGCAATCGGCGTGGCGCGGATGCCCACGCACGGGTCGTGACGCCCCTTGGTGATGACATCCACCGGGTTGCCGTGGACGTCGATTGAACGGCCCGACGTGGTGATGCTGGACGTCGGCTTCAACGCCAGGTGCGCTACGATCGGTTGGCCGGAGGAAATGCCGCCCAAAATGCCCCCGGCGTTGTTGCTGAGGAAACCTTCGGGGGTCATTTCGTCGCGGTGTTCGGTGCCGCGCTGGGCAACGCTGGCGAAACCGGCGCCGATCTCAACACCCTTGACCGCGTTGATGCTCATCAGTGCGTGGGCCAGCTCGGCGTCAAGGCGGTCGAAAATCGGCTCGCCCAGGCCTGGCATCACGCCTTCAGCGACCACGGTGATCTTCGCGCCGACCGAATCCTGGTCGCGACGCAACTGGTCCATGTAGGCCTCCAGCTCCGGCACTTTGTCCGGGTCGGGGCTGAAGAAGGCGTTGTCTTCCACCGAATCCCAGGTCTTGAACGGGATTTCAATCGGGCCCAGCTGGCTCATGTAGCCACGAATGACGATGCCCTGGGTCGCCAGGTATTTTTTCGCGATCGCCCCGGCTGCCACGCGCATCGCGGTTTCACGGGCCGAACTGCGGCCACCACCGCGATAATCACGCTCGCCGTATTTGTGGTGATAGGTGTAGTCGGCGTGGGCTGGGCGGAACAGATCCTTGATCGCCGAGTAGTCCTTGGACTTCTGGTCGGTATTGCGAATCAACAGGCCGATGGCACACCCGGTGGTGCGACCTTCGAACACGCCAGAGAGGATTTCGACCTCGTCGGCTTCCTGGCGTTGCGTGGTGTGGCGGCTGGTGCCGGGTTTGCGGCGATCAAGGTCGCGCTGCAAATCCTCCAGGGAAATTTCCAGGCCCGGCGGGCAGCCGTCGACAATGGCGACCAACGCCGGACCATGGCTTTCGCCAGCGGTGGTGACAGTGAACAGCTTGCCGTAGGTATTGCCGGACATGCAGGACGCTCCGTGAATTGAACGTGAATACGTAATGCGCGCCAGTATACGCAGGCTACCCAAGTAGTTCATCCTCGAACCTTATGGGGGCCCGCGAGTCCAAACGGCACCTTTGTGAATGATGGCGTGATGATGCTGCGAGTTCTAGCCTTGAGCCTTACCTTGTTTACCGGATTTGTTCAGGCGTCTGTCCTGCAACGTCCCATCTCGCTGGATACCGGCAGCGGCGAACTGTTTGGTTCGCTGTTGCTGCCCAAGTCCGACACCCCCGTGCCCGTGGTGCTGATTATTTCCGGCTCCGGCCCGACCGACCGCGACGGCAATAACCCCGACGGCGGGCGCAACGACAGCCTCAAGCGCCTGGCCTGGGTGCTGGCCAAACACAACATCGCCAGCGTGCGCTATGACAAGCGCGGCGTCGCGGCGAGCCTGCCCGCCACCCCGGACGAGCGCAATCTGTCGGTGGAAGGCTACGTGGCCGACGCCCAGGCGTGGACCCGCAAGCTCAAAACCGACCCACGATTCGGTCAGTTGATTCTGCTGGGGCACAGCGAAGGCGCCTTGATCGCCAGCCTCGCCGCGCCCGATGTCGATGCCGATGCGGTAATCTCCATGTCCGGCAGCGCCCGGCCAATTGACCAGGTGTTGCGTCAGCAACTGAGCAACCGCCTGCCTGTGCCCTTGATGGTGCGCGCCAGCGAATTGCTCGACAGCCTCAAGGCCGGTCGCATCGACGACAACGTGCCCCCGCAACTGCAGGTGATTTTCCGCCCGAGTGTGCAGCCGTATCTGATTTCATTATTTCGCCAGGACCCGGCAGCGGCGTTCGCCAAGCTAAAGATGCCGGCGCTGATCATCCAGGGCAGTAACGACATCCAGGTCGGTGTCGGTGACGCGAAGCTGCTCAAGGTGGCCAAGCCGGACGCCGAACTGGCACTGATCGAAGGCATGAACCACGTGATGCGCATCATACCCAACGACGTGAAACGGCAGTTGGCGTCGTACAAGGATCCGAATTTGCCGCTGGCCGCCGAGCTGGGCTCACGTATCATCGGGTTTATTGACGGACTTCGCGCCAGTTAAGCGCTATTTACCCTCCAGTACTGCAGAAGACGGCCGATAAGCCAGTGTCGCCAGCATTAAGCCTGGCGATATGCCGAGCTTGGACAGGACCTTGCCGTTATGACTGACACCCCGACTTCACCCGCCACACCAGCAGATCAGGACGCGCCGCCAGCGGTCGAACTGCCGTGGGCGGACGTGCACACCGAGCATCGCAAAATGCTGCGCCTGGCGCCGCTCCAGACCGACCGCAACACCGGAGGGCGACCGCTGCGCTTTGTCGAATTCGGCTACGCCGAGCGTAATGACAAGGAGCGCAGCCTGATGCGCATGAGCATCACCTTGCCCGGCCAGCGAGTGCGCAAGGAGCAGAACCTGCTGGATGTGTGGGTCGACCACCAGGACAAAAGCGTGCATTTCGGGCCCGACAGCGGCTTGCAGATAGAACCGATGAATCGTGGTATCGCACGCTACATGGCGGCACACGGCATCAGCTGGCTGAAGCAACGCTGGCCCGGCTACACGGTCAATGGCTCAGATCTCAACAACAAGGACGCACTGAACGAGGATACTCGCCTGCGTCGTGATGACTTCCTGAAGGGGCATGGTTTCGAGGTGGTCTATGCCGATGCCCAGCATCTCAAGGGCGCCGTCAAGGATGTGCTGGTGGGCGACTTGAAGGCGCAGTGGAACAGCGAGAAGTTGCAGGTGGTGGAGATTCTCGAGGCGGCGCAGATGCTCCAGCAGGCCGAGCAGAAGCTGGCCGAGCAGGAAGTCAAAATCAAGCAACACGAGGAAAAGGTCAGCAAGTATCGGCGCGAGGAAACGGCACTGCGGTTTACCATTTCATGCCTGGTGGCGTTTGCAGTGTTTCAGGCGGGTTTGTTGATCTGGATTGCTACACACAGGTAGGGCTTGGGGGCTGTGGTGCCGCCATCGCTGGCAAGCCAGGCTCCCACAAGACTCCTGTCGTTCAGATAATGGCTGAACGACACAAACCCTGTGGCAGCCTGGCTTGCCAGCGATGGCGTCCTCAGGTCAGACGCGGGACGCGAATAGCGCCTGATGAGCGCGGCATTGTTCCGCCGTCAACATAAATACCCCGTGTCCACCACGCTCGAAGTCCAGCCAGGCGAAGTCGACTTCCGGGTACAACGCCTCGACGTGCACCTGGCTGTTGCCCACCTCGACAATCAGCAAACCCTTCTCGGTCAAATGCGCGCCCGCTTCAGCGAGCATGCGGCGCACCAGGTTCAAACCATCATCGCCACAGGCCAGGCCAAGCTCTGGCTCATGCTGGTACTCGTGCGGCATGTCGGCAAAATCTTCGGCATCGACGTAAGGCGGATTTGACACGATCAGGTCAAAGCGCTGCCCTGGCAGTCCATCGAAGCCATCACCCTGCACCGTGTATACACGCTCATCGACGCCATGGCGCTCGATGTTCTGGTTAGCCACTTCCAGCGCTTCGAAGGACAGGTCGGCCAGCACCACCTCGGCGTTCTGGAACTCGTAGGCACAGGCAATCCCGATGCAGCCGGAACCGGTGCACAGGTCGAGGATGCGCGCAGGCTCGCTGCCCAGCCATGGCTCAAAACGTTTTTCGATCAACTCGCCAATCGGTGAGCGCGGGATCAGCACGCGTTCGTCAACAATAAACGACATGCCACAGAACCACGCCTCGCCCAGCAGGTAGGCGGTGGGAATACGCTCTTCGATGCGACGCTTGAGCAAACGCTGGAGGTTGACCAGTTCGTCCTCTTCCAGGTTGCAGTCGAGGTAGCTCTCCGCCATTTCCCACGGCAGGTGCAATGCACCCAACACCAGTTGACGAGCTTCGTCCCAGGCGTTGTCGGTCCCATGGCCGAAGAACAGATCCTCCCCATGGAAGCGGCTGACGGCCCAACGGATGTGGTCGCGCAGGGTACGAAGTCGGGAAGTGATCACGGGGGCAAACTCTCTGAAAAAACGACTGGCAATTCTAACAGCCAAAACGCCTTGCGACGACGCCGTAAAAACATCCGGGCAAATGTAGGACTTTTCTTTTTTTTCGCTAGGCTATTGAACAAATTGTGAGTATTGACAACGCTGCGAGCCAGTAAAGACGGCATCTGCGATGGTAGCGATTCACAGAAGCGCTCAGCCAGAGGACAATGTCGCAAAAGCCCCACCCGAAGGAGCCCCAGAATGCCCGTTCCAAAAACGATGTTTCAACTCAGCGGCCGCGGTTATGCAGCAGCCAACCTGAGTCATGCGACCCTTGTCATCATCGATGCGCAGAAGGAATACCTCAGCGGCCCCCTGGCCCTGACCGGCATGGATGCTGCCGTCGCGAACATCAAGCAACTGGTGACCGCTGCACGCGCAGCCGGTCGTCCAATCGTGCACGTGCGCCACCTTGGCACCGTGGGTGGGCTGTTTGACCCCCAGGGCGAGCGCGGTGAGTTCATTCCGGGACTGGAGCCACTGACCGACGAAACCATCATCGGCAAGCTGCTGCCGAGCGCGTTTCATGGCACCGAACTGCTGGAGCGCCTGCAGAATCTCGGCTCGTTGGACCTGATCGTGTGCGGCTTCATGAGCCATTCCAGCGTCAGCACCACCGTGCGTGCGGCAAAAAACCTGGGCTTTCGCTGCACCCTGGTCGAAGATGCCTGTGCCACCCGCGACCTGCCCTACAAAGGCACAGTGCTCAGCGCCGAACACGTACAGCAGACGGAAATGGCGATCATGGCGGACAACTTCGCCACCCTCGCCCTGACTCACGAACTGATTTGACCGATGCCTGATGAGCGGTGCATATCGCCGCTCATCCGCAAAAGCCTCTCATTTGCTGTAATTGTCTTAGCCTCAGGAACATCCCGGTCAACTCCCGGTCGAAGGGCCGATACCCATTGAGGAAGGTCGGAATGAAGTTATCCGATGGTTTTGACGCTCGCCGCCTGCGGCCTAAAGGCCCAAGCAACTGGCGTTTTCGTTTTGGCGCCGCGTTTGCCGCACTGCTGGCCACCTGCGGCGTACTGCTCGCGATGGCCGGCGCTGCCAGCCTGCTCGGTCGCCCACCCGCACTCGGCGAACTGAATGCGAGCCCTCTGGGCTCGGCAATCATCCTCGCTGTCGGGCTACTCTTGCTGTACCTGGGCGTGTGGTTGTGGCGCCGTTGCCGCCGTCGCGCGCGGCAATCGCGGGAACTCAATATGTCGCCGCACCTGATGAAAAAACACGATTGATGCAAAGGCCCGACTGCTGACGGGCCTCAATTGTTATGGCTCACGCCTCGACTTGGGTAAACTGGCCGCCCTTCGCGGAGGCTGACATGCAAGACGACGATTTTTCCCTGTTCAAAAGTGCGATCCAAGGCGTCAAGCCAATCAAGCACGATCGCGCCGAAACCGGCAAACCCAAAGCTGACCGCGCGCAGATCGCCAAGCTGCGCCAGGCCGCCACCGTGCGCACCGATGCCACCACAGTTGATGGTCTGTCCGACCAGTTCGTGATCGACGTCGGTCCCGAAGACGAGCTGATGTGGGCCCGTGACGGCGTGCAGGAAAGCCAGATGCGCAAGCTCAAGGTCGGCCAGATCCCTTTCGAAGGCAGTCTCGACCTGCATGGCATGACGGTGGAAAAAGCCCGGGAAACTCTGTGGGCGTTCCTCGCCGAAGCGACCAAATTCGAAATCCGCTGCGTGCGCGTCACCCATGGCAAAGCCGTGCGCCTGGACGGAAAACGCCCGATGATCAAAAGCCACGTCAACACCTGGCTGCGCCAGCATTCCCAGGTTCTCGGCTTCACCTCGTGCCAGGCCCGACACGGCGGCGCCGGAGCGGTTTATGTGATGCTCAAACGCACCATGATGGAAGGTCGCGACGAGTAAACCTGTCGCGTCACGCTTGCAGCGCCGTGTCCGCCACCGTACCCTTGGCCTTTGCGTAAAATCCCACAGGTAGTTTCATGTCCCTGGAACAGAATTACACCGCGATTCTCGGCCAACTGGGCGAGGACGTTTCCCGCGAGGGCCTGCTCGACACGCCAAAGCGTGCCGCCAAAGCCATGCAGTACCTCTGCCGCGGCTATGAACAGACGCTGGAAGAAGTCACCAATGGTGCCTTGTTCAGCTCCGACAACAGCGAAATGGTGTTGGTGAAGGACATCGAGCTCTACTCGTTGTGCGAGCATCACCTGCTGCCGTTCATCGGCAAGGCCCATGTCGCTTACATTCCAAGTGGCAAGGTGCTGGGGCTGTCGAAAGTCGCGCGGATCGTCGATATGTACGCCCGTCGCCTGCAGATCCAGGAAAACCTCAGCCGCCAGATCGCCGATGCGGTGATGGAAGTCACTGGCGCTCTGGGCGTTGCGGTGGTGATCGAGGCCAAGCACATGTGCATGATGATGCGCGGTGTGGAAAAGCAGAATTCGTCGATGATCACTTCGGTGATGCTGGGCGAGTTCCGCGAGAACGCCGCGACACGCAGCGAGTTTCTCAGCCTGATCAAGTAATACGCACCACGAAAAAAGCCGGCATTCATCGCCGGTTTTTTTTCGTCCGGCAAAAATCAGGTAAGCTGCGCGCCTTCCGCTTGCCCCAGTGAGGCTTATACCGTGTTCGTCAAAGCGCTTCGTGTCGGCTTAGGCCAAATCATCATCTTCATCGATTTCATCACTCGTCCTGGCAAAAAACAGCGCCCTGCCGAGGTTCAGGCTAAGGTCAACGCCGCTGCCAAGGGATTGACCCTGTATCAGTTCCACGCTTGTCCGTTCTGCGTGAAAACCCGCCGCACCCTGCACCGCCTGAATGTTCCGGTAGCGTTGCGTGATGCGAAGAACAACGAACAGGATCGTCAGGCGCTTCTGGAGCAAGGTGGCAAGATCAAGGTGCCGTGCCTGCGCATCGAAGACAATGGGCAGACAACCTGGATGTATGAGTCCAAGGTGATTATCGATTATCTGGATAAGCGGTTTGCGGCGGCCTGAGGTTTTGCGGGTTTTGCGGGTGGCCTCACAGCGGGCAGGACCTGCATCCGAGCGAGTTACCCTGCGGGAGCTAGCCTGCTCGCCATGAGGCCGGCACAGCCGCACAAATCCCAGACAAAATAAACCGACCCATGGGCCGGTTTATTTGCTTTAAATCTCAGGCCGCATCCGTCGCTCTGGCCTGACGCACCACCGCCGCCAACCGTTTGAGCCCTTCATCCAGCCGTTGCGGGTCGATGTGGCTGAAATTCAAGCGCAGATGACCATGATGCTCATCGGGTTCCGGAAAGAATGGCTCCCCGGGCATGAACGCCACATCCGCCGCCAGTGCCGCCTGCATCAACGTGCGAGTATCCAGCGGTTGCTTGAGCGCCAGCCAGAAAAACAGGCCACCTTGCGGCACCTGCCAATCGGCCAGGTCCGAAAAATGCGTTTGCAGCGCCGACTCAAAGGCATCCCGGCGCACCCGATAAAAATCACGCAACTCACTCAGGTGCTGCTGATACTTCTCGCTGCCGATCCATTGCAACGCCTGCCACTGCCCTACCCGATTGGTGTGCAAGTCTGCCGACTGCTTGAGCTTGAGCAAATGCGGGAACAGGTCGGGGCTGGCGATCAGATAACCCACTCGCAGACCAGGCAACAGGGTCTTTGACACGGTGCCGGTGTAGATCCAGCTGCTTTTGCGCAAGCGACTGACGATAGGGGTTGCGCTGCCGCCATCGAAGGTCAACTCGCGGTAGGGTTCGTCTTCGATCAGCGTCACGCCGAACTCATCCAGCAGTGCTGCCACCGCATCCCGCTTGGCTTCGCTGTAGCGCACGGCCGAAGGGTTCTGGAAGGTCGGGATCAGGTAGATGAACGCAGGCTTGTGCTGTTCGAGCCGCGAGCGCAATTTGCTCAGGTCAGGTCCATCGGCTTCCAGCGGCACAGTGATGCAGTCGGCGCCGAACAGCTGGAAAATCTGCAATGCCGCAAGGTAGGTCGGGGCTTCCAGCAGGATTTCGGTGCCTTTATCGATGTACAGCTTGGCCGCCAGATCCAGGGTCTGCTGCGACCCGCTGACCACCAGCACCTGGCTCGCTTCACACGGCACACCCAACGCCCGCGCTTCAGCCGCCAGCGCTTCGCGCAAAGCCGGCTCGCCTTCGCTCATGCCGTACTGCCCCATGGATGTGGGCATGTCTGCCCAGTCGACTTTCGGCAACATCGCCTCCGCCGGCAGGCCTCCAGCGAACGACATCACTTGCGGGCGCTGGGCGGCGGCGAGGATTTCTCGGATCAAAGAACTTTTAAGGCGCGAGGCACGTTCGGAAAAAGCCATGGGGTCACCGGTAGCGAGGCCTGAGAAAAATGAGTCAAACTGGTTGACTGAAATTACGACAACCCCAACGGATACGTCAATATGCTTGACCTTAAAAATACTGGCACCCAGCAGCAGGCCATGGAGGCATTTTTTTTCGGCTACCAGGCGTTTACCGCCAAGGCCGATGAAATGCTCGAACGTCGTGGCTTGAGTCGAGTGCACCAGCGCATCGTGTTTTTCATCGCGCGCTACCCGAACCTGAGCGTCAAGGAACTGCTGGAGCTGCTCGGCGTCACGAAGCAGGCACTGAATATGCCCCTGCGCCAGTTGGTGGAAATGCACCTGGTCGCCAGCGTTGCGCCTGAGACCGACAAGCGTAAACGGCTGCTGGAACTGACCGTCGATGGCGCGCGGTTCGAGCAGTCGCTGCGACGGGAGCAGGTGAAGTTGCTGGATAAGGTGTTTGCCGAAGCTGGAGAAGCGGCGGTGAATGGATGGTTGGCGGTAAATCTGGCTTTGGGGGGAAACCATACAACTGAATGAGTTTTACCTGCTGGTAATCCATTCTCCGATCCGGCCTCATCGCAAGCAGGCTTCCACAATGACCGCATTACCTGCTCGCGATGGGGCCCTGACAGGCGATATACTCCGATCTGCAAACTTTTAGTCTACAAAAGCAAAAACAATATTTGCTTTATTTGTACACAAAAGCATAATCCACTTCGTGCGAGTTCCTGACCAAGCAGTCAAGAAATTCGCAAGTGCCTCAAAGGACCGTTGCCGCCCTCATGGGTCCGGTCCTGGAAATAACAATAAAACTCTTGAGGAGTACTCGCTGTGGAAAGCCGCAAATCGGAAGCACCGACGCTGGATCTCTCGCCGCCTGCACGCAGTGGCTGGCTGGAGCGCATCTTTAAACTCAGCTTGCATGGCACCACGGTGAAGACCGAGCTGATTGCCGGTCTGACAACCTTCATCACCATGGCCTACATCATCTTCGTCAACCCCAACATCATGGCCGATGCCGGGATTGATCACGGTGCTGCGTTCGTCGCTACCTGCATCGCCGCTGCGCTGGGTTGCCTGCTCATGGGCCTGTATGCCAACTGGCCGGTCGGCCTGGCGCCCGGCATGGGGCTTAACGCGTTCTTCACCTACACCGTTGTCGGTACCATGGGCTACAACTGGGAAACCGCCCTTGGTGCGGTTTTCGTGTCTGGCGTGCTGTTCATGTTCCTGACCTTTTCGCGGATCCGCGAATGGCTGCTCAACAGTATTCCAGTGAGCTTGCGCTACGCCATGGGCGCGGGCGTTGGTTTGTTTCTTGGGCTGATCGGCCTGAAAACCGCAGGCATCGTCGTCGATAGCCCGGCTACCCTGATCAAACTTGGCTCCCTGCGCGAACCTGGCCCGTTGCTGGCGGCCATCTGCTTCCTGATGATTGCGGTGCTCAGCTACCACAGGGTGTTTGGTGCGATTCTCATCAGCATCATCACGGTCACACTGGCCGGTTGGGGCCTGGGCCTTGTTCATTACGAAGGCATCATGTCGGCTCCGCCGAGCCTTGCTCCGACCTGGATGGCCATGGACATCGCCGGCGTGTTCAACGTCAGCATGATCAGCGTGGTACTGGCCTTCCTCTTCGTACACATGTTCGACACCGCCGGCACCCTGATGGGCGTGGCCCAGCGCGCCGGCCTGGTCAACGCCGACGGCAAAATCGAAAACCTCTCCCGCGCCCTCAAGGCCGACAGTGCTTCCAGTGTGTTCGGTGCGGTGGTCGGTGTTCCACCCGTCACCAGCTATGTGGAAAGTGCTGCTGGTGTCGCGGCGGGCGGGCGCACTGGTCTGACCGCCGTGACGGTCGGTGTGCTATTTATTGCAGCGATGTTCTTCGCACCGCTGGCCGGGATGATTCCTGCCTACGCCACCGCCGGTGCACTGATCTATGTCGCGATGCTGATGATGGGCGGCATGGCTCACATCGAATGGGACGAAGCGACCGACAGTATTCCGGCGATTGTCACCGCGATCATGATGCCCCTGACGTTCTCGGTCGCCGACGGTATCGCCCTGGGTTTCATCACCTACGTGGCACTTAAGGCCGGCACTGGCAAGTACAAGGAAATTTCCGTCAGCCTGTGGGTGTTGTGCGCGATCTTCATCGCCAAGTTCGTTTTCTTGTAAACGTTACGCAGTAAGCGTTTCGAACCAGCCTCACCCCTTCGGGTGGGGCTTTTGCACAAATGGAGGAAAGTGATGAGTCTGGAAACCTGGCTGCTGTTCAGCGGCGCTGCACTGGTAGTGATCCTGATCCCGGGACCGCTGTCGTTGCTGATGATCAGCAACAGTCTGAATTACGGTTTACGGCGCTCTTACCCGGCGTTCCTGGGGGGTGTGATTGCCTCGATCTGCCTGCTCAGCGCTTCAGCACTGGGCCTGGGTGCCCTGCTGCTGGCTTCGGAACAGCTGTTCAGCGCGCTGAAAATCGTCGGTGCGCTGTACCTGTTCTACCTGGCCTGGCAGAGCTGGCAGCAATCGCGCCAACCCTCCCGGGGGGCTGAGGTGCCCCAAGCGGCGCCCGTGCCACGGTTTCGCGCACTATTTGGCCGGGCGTTTGTATTGGGCGCAAGCAATCCGAAGGACATCCTGTTCTTTGCCGCGTTCCTGCCGCAGTTCCTGAGTGCAGAACAACCCTTCCTGCCCCAGTTGCTGGTGATGATTGCCACTTGGACCGTGCTGGACCTACTGTGCAAATTGGCTTACGGCCTGGGCGCGCATGGCGCGGCCAGGTACTTGCGCAGCGGCAAGGGCCAAAGCTGGTTCAATCGCATAAGTGCGGGATTGTTCGGCGGGGCGGGTGCGGCCTCTTTATTGAGCAGCCATTGATACGGTAAAAAGATCAATCGGGATTGTTCGCCATGGATGGCAACAATTCGATCGCGCCACGCAACGCACCGAAACACGCCCTATACATATCTATACTGGGCGGATGTGAGGTTTCCCTAACATGACTCTGCGTTCCTGCACACAAGGTCATGACAAGGAAATCAAATGGCAGTCCATTACGCCTCTCCCGATTCCGACAATTACGACATCGTCGTAATCAACGATATTCATCTGACGCCCCGTCCCTCCCCGCCCTCCACCATCAACTTCGATAACGAAAGCAATCAAACGGGAAATCCGCAGCGCAGCCAGCTCAAGGTGTTAGATGATCTGTTCGGTCCAATCAAAATGGGTCCCTACTCCATCACCCGCAAGGCACTGGACTCGTTGGGCGCCACTTTCCATGGCCAGCGACTGGATGGGAACAACACGTTCTTCCGACATGCCAAGCGGTCATTCATCAACTCCATTCAACTGGACCCACTGCACGTCGAAGCGCGCCTGCGCTCCTATTCAACAGGCGACGACTACAGACTGACATCCCTGTTATTCGAAATGGCGTCCCGGCGCCCGCTGACAGCCCCCCCTCTGTTAACCGATGTTCCGGCCTCCCTGGCTGATTCCGAAGCGTATCGGCGCAAATTGGACAAGCTGCTGAAGTCGGCGCAGAAGCTCGATATCAGTCACCATCACATGCCAAAACACACCCCGCATTGGGTCAACCGGGTCAAAAGCAGCAGCATGCTCGGTGTCGGCGTCGGACTTCAGGCCTTCGGCATCTATAGCGGCCTGCGCGGACTTCAAGACGCGGTGGCCCGCAAGGACGAAGGTGAAATCATCTTCAATAGCCTGAGCATCGCGGGAGAGTTCGCCTCACTGGCCGTTGAAGTGGCCGTGACGAAACAAGCGAAGTACATGATCAATGCCGGGCAAAGAGCTTACAGCGACTTTGCCAGAACGAGCATGGGTGTGCGGTTGGCTCGAGGTGGGGGGTTGATTGCCGCTGCCGTGACCTTGCCATTCGACATTATTTGCGCCGTCAAATCGTTCGACAACGCGGCCAACACGGCAGGCAAGGAAGCCATCGATCATTATGTGAGTGGCGGCATGAGCGTAGCCAGCGCCGCGATGTCGCTGATCCTCGGTGTCGCAGCTCTGGCGGGCTTTTCCATGGCTGGGCCGGTGGGGCTGACGGCAGGGTTGCTGCTGGTTGCTGGTTCCCAGGCATATGCAGCAGTGCGCATCGTCGACGAAATCGACGACTACATCCAATTGAGTACTCATGAACGCCTGCGTACCGGCTGGTTCGCATTTTGGGGCATTAGCCCCGATGAAAGCATCGAGGACCGTCTGGCAATAGCCAAGGCGACGACTGCCCATTCAAAAATGTTGCAGGCGAGCGCTAAAGAACTGCTGGACGGGAGTTTGAAGGACCGCATTGAAGTCATCATCAACGGCACATTCGATGTCGAACTCACACCTGCTGGGGTACGTTATTACGATTGGGACGCCCATCAGAACAGTCACAAAATCATAAAGAGCCCGAGGATCATCGATGGCAATGACGATCTCGACGCTCGTTACGGCGTACCAATCGATACCCCCGGCGCAAGCTTTGGAACAGAAGGCACGGCAAAAGGCATCGCCTGGTTCATTGGCGCAGGTAACGACACTGTCCGTGGCGTAAAAAACAAGTCCAACAGCTTTTACTTCGGTGCCGGTACCAAGGTACTGGAGGGAGGCAGGAAAGATGATGAGTTCATGTTCGAAGGGGCTGCCGAGTCCTTGTTGTCACTCGACACACAGCAGGCTTTGAATATCATAAAAGGCGGCGACGGCCAGGACACGCTCGTGTTGGCTGGCAAGGTAGAACACCTGCATCAGCGTCACCCTGGATACCTGATCGATCTGCAGCTGGGCACACTGGAAATCCTCACGAACAGTGGTCAGCCAGGTCGAACTCATACTCGCCTGGACAGTATCGAGAATATCGAGACATTGGTTGCCGGGCGCAATCGAGTGGTTGGCACGGACGGCGCCAATACCATCGTTTCTCGTGGCGATGATCATGTTCAGGCCGGTGCCGGGGATGACCAGATATCCATGCTCAACGGCGACGGCGTCGTCAACGGTGGTCCGGGCCGGGATCGCTATCTCATTGCACATAAGGCCGGCACGGTGGTTGTGATCGAGGATGGCATCGACGACAGCGTGATTGCACTGGGCTGGAGATTAGAGTTGATCGACAGTTGGCGGATCGTCTCGAATACTTTGGTCATCACCTCAAAGTTCGATCTGGACGATCACCTTAGACGAACCCTGATCATCGAAGGTGTATACCAGATGGCAGGGGCCCATCGCCAATTACAGAACAGGCTGCTGACCTTTATCACCGAGGATGGCTTCCAGCTCGTCCCGGATTGTCCCGAAACCATTGAGGACGATTTCCCGCTTTACGTCAACGCCGTCATCGTTCAACCAGGCAAATCGAAGCAACCGATTATAGTCAACACCTCTGTCATGGCCCTTGCAGCGGCTGGCAATAAACACTACTTCCTGCCCAACCAACAGACGCGCACGACGCTTAACGTCAAACATCGAGATAATGCCGCACTGAGTTTTTTGTATATTGATTTTGCCAGTACCGACCTGTCATCGGTTGAGACGCACTACTCAATGGACCTGACGGTGCGGTTGGACAGAGATCACCCGACGTACAAAACCTGCAGCCTGTCCCTCAATTTCGACGACAAGTGTATAACCATCTCGAACTTGGCCAGTTCTCATGGCGTCGGTTACGTTTTACTGACAGACAGGCTCACACGTCCGCCCCTGGAAATGAATCATCAATTCATTATCGTCTTTAACGATGGTGTGTCGTATCACCTGCGCCCGCCTGCTTTGGCCGATAGCGACATCATGAAGATGACTCGGTTTGCATACGTTCAGCAAACGACCCCAAAAGCTCTGGTCCAACGCCCCGGTTTATACGATTTCATCCAACCGGACGAAAACGAAGCGCACTCCCTGGGCGCCAGCGACAAGTGTGTCAATCTGAGCGCCCCTGCCGTACAAACCGCTGTTGAGGTATTGGAGGGTGCGGGCTCCAGGTATTTGGTTCACCTCAGTGCAGATATGACCTTGCGTGTGACGACGCCGGGCGCCTACGCAGACGCCAGTGTTAAATCGCCGTCAGCCTCGGTCTGGGAATTTGATGCTACTCCGCTTGGTCTATGCGACATCAACCTGGTGAACAATGCACTGCTGATCGGGTCCACCACCATTCAATTGCCTCGCTATGACAGTCCTGATGACCTGATTGACCCGATACGCGTCATCACCTCGCAGGGCATTACATATGCAGTCGATCTGGCCTTTGATGCTTTGTATATCGATAGTTTGGATGGTCGATTTTTCAATGGTCAGAATCGGGCCAACATCACTCTTATCAACGAATTGGCGGCCATCAAACAGCCCACTATCAGTGTGCAAAATATCGCAATGCGAGACGGCACCATTGGAGCACTATCTTATAACCCATCGAAGCAGCGCTGGGTACTTGACACTGACACGTCACGACTCATCCAGTTCGCGGACTTATTGCCACTGAACCGCTGCGCCCATCAACTGGAGCACTGTTACGCGCGAGTTAAATCCCAAGTGATTACCGAGCCAACCCTTGATGCGGCCGAATTACAATTAACACTGGACGCCTGCAAGTTGCATTAACCGGAACGCCTGGGCTCACACTTTTCGCAACACATGACTTTTTGCACACAGACATATACAGCGCACTGCCTCATACATTAAGACCCATGCTGATCAGCACTAATCGTGCGTACTCATTTGATAATAATCAAACCGGCACGCACGACACACATGACTTTTTATTCAAACCCATCTTGTTGCAGGAAGCACTATCATGGCCAAACCACCGATCAAACCGACTGTCTCGCCGCAACCTTCCACATCAAACACCCCCCACAGGACGCCCTTACCGGGCGACACAATCGGCGGAACCAACCCCGGCCGTCCTGGCTCACCGCCGCGTGATGGATCCCCGAAGCCCGGCTCATCAGGCACGGGTATTCCAGGCGACACGACCCGCCAGCCAGTCGTTGTGACTGACATGCCCTCGGGCAGCACCCGTCCCTCGGTCACACTGGGCGCAATGATTACCTGGCCCCGTGAACAGGTCGATCAGTTGCTCCGGATTGGTGAGACCGGTCTTTTCATGAGCAAAGACCAGGAACTGTATGCCGATATGGGCAGAGTTGGCATCGGCCGCGTGGAACCCGATGCGAATGGCAACTATCAAGTTCACCTGTCCCAGGCACCGGGTCGGTCGGGCACGACACTGAGGAAAGTCGAAGATCGACCGACATGGCAGATCGTGCCGGCTCTAGCTTTTCCGGCAGGTTCTACCAGCGCCACCGACAGACCGCCAGTGCGTCTGGTCAATCCGCAAGTGGCGCAAAGACTACCAGCGGCGAATGAGTCCGGAATACGCTGGCATAACCTGAGGAGTTATGTCGATTTGATCAATGAAGGCGTTGTTCAAGTCGCCAGAAACCCGCAGGGCGTGTATCAGGCGACACACGGCCAGGAGTGGGCCCCTTCCGGCCCGCTGCTTGAAAGGATCGCGCAGACTCCCTTGTGGCAGCGCAAGGCCGTGGACACTGACGTTATTCCAGACAAGCGTCCACGGCTTGAGGGCGCTGACCAAACTGCCGCCCCAGGCAAACCAGTCGAAATGGATTTCTCACTGTCTACCAGCCATCCGGCGAGCACGAACCCCTATTTGTGGGTTTCTTGGGGAAAGATCGAAAAGCCGGTTGCAACAACTTCTATCCAGATAGAGGAGTTGCACTACCAGGTGTTTCCCGATGGTGGAAAAAAAAGCCAGTTCATCACTTATCTCCAACCCCCCGAGTTTACCGCAACGCACTATGAAAGCTTCGAGCAATTGCTCCACACCCAGCCCTGGTTACAGCCAGTGCCTGTATTGCTGACCAACGAAGGGCAATGGGCCGTGGACGCCTCTCACCGGATGTTTGATAAACCGATGGTCCAGTCGGTGGCGGAATCCTTTGCGGATTTTTCTCCCATTACCTCGCGAGCGGTCGCCCGAAAACTGTACGAGGTTTCCGGTGATGGAAACTCAATGAATCGGGACAGCTTATATGACATATCACTGACGCTTCGCCATTGGAAAGAACAGGCAGGCATATTCGATCCTGATTTCGAGAACCCGATTGATCTATTACCGGTAGCACCACGCGAATCACGCCCTGGCAACGTTATCAAAATGGCACCCGCAGCCGTGGGAGATTCATTATACAGACTTGACTTCGCCCCAGTACATTTCAAAAAGGAATGGGATGCCTATATGGCTGATCCTTCCGATCAAGGTCTTAAGGTGCTAGTGGGCACTGTGTTAATTCGTAATGGCTATGACGTATTTCCTATCCAAAGCCTGCACCAACATCCCAAGTTGGTTTTCAAGCGACCAGATCATGACCGAATCTATTTTCTGAAACTCGGAGTTTCTAATAAAGACGTTATAAGTGTGAATCCCACCCCCGTACCAGAACTTTCCAACCCCCTTTTACCTGCGCAAATAGGCGTGGACGCCGTGCTGGAACTCTCGGCCGCCAATGCTCGAAGTAAAGTGACCTGGTTATTGGGTGGAGTGCAGACAACCTCAACGGGATGGCAGTCGGTTTTCATTATGAAAGAGCGTTAATCGACCCAGGCATTCGATCAACTCTCATCTTCACTCAGATACGGTAACTCATCATGGCCAAACCTCCCAGACCCACCAAACCTGGCGGCAACACTGACACCCCATCTACCGTTACAAAGCCCTCAACTGAAACTCGAGGAAGAGAGGACGGGTCGACAAACGTTCCGCGCCCAGTGCCGGACAGCGAGCGCCCCTGGGACTCAAACACCACGCCCCCCTCAGGATACACATCAGGCACCGTGCCGAATCGCCCAGTGGTGATTACCGAGATGCCGACTGCAGCCATCGGTATTGCTGACGCGACTCGCATGATTTCCTGGCCGCGCGAGCAGGTCGAACAGCTGTTACGAATCGATAACACCGGGTTGTTCATGGACAGTCAGGAACATCTTTATGCGGACATCGGCGTAGAGGGCATTTTTCGAATTGAAAAAAATGCAAACAACGAGTTCCAGATTCCCTTGCCGTTTGCCCCCGGACAAGCAGGACCGATCTTGATGAAAGTGCCGGGACAGCCACAGTGGCGAATCGCCAGGCCCGGACAGGTCGATCCAGTGCTACCCGTTGCCAAGCCCGCAAACCTTGAGCTCATCGCACCACATCTGGCGGACAAGCTGACCCGACCCGACTCAAATGGCATTCGATTCGACAAGTTGAAAAGGACCTACGTGGACCTTGCAGACGGAGGCACCGTACTGATTCGCAAGAATACCCAGGGAGATTACCAGGCGTCCTCGACGAGCGAATCGACCCCTTCGGGCCCAGTACTGGAAAGCATCGAAGGAATGACCCTTTGGCAACGTAAATCGCCGGTTGCCGAGTGGCCCGCGTCGGATCAGGCTGGGCCCGGTCCCAACCAGCGACCTCGTCTGGAGCAGGACGCCGATGGGGGCGACGACGGCATTGACGCTGACGTTAGCAGGAGGAACCCCTATTTATGGGCATCTTGGGGTAAAACCAGCCAGCCTGTGTCAGGGGAATCCATTCAAATTGGCCAGCTGTTCTACCGGATCGTCCCCAAGGGGGCACTGACCGGTCAAGTGCCTTTGGTGTTCCTTCAACACCCGGATTTTGCGCCCGGACGTTTTGAACCATTCGAACGCATGCTGCAGGAAGCACCATCGCTGCAGCCGGTGATTGCCTTGCGCTCCAGGCCCCAGGTAGTCAGCAGTTCGATACGCCCTTTTGCCAAGCCATTGACCCACCATGTCGGCGATGTATTCAAAAGATTCACGCAGAATACCTCGCGAGCCGTCGCCAAGCGCCTATTCGAAGCCTCCGGTAGCTTGCGGGACATCGACGGCACCGGGCTAGCGCGCATGATGCAGACCTTTCGCCACTGGGAGGGTAAAACCAGGGTTGCCGTGAACAAGTTTGGCGACCCGCTGGATATGTTACCTGTTGCTGCCGGCAGCACAGGAACCAGGAGGATAGTGCCATTACATGCTGCAGATTCCCCAATGCCGCTGCAGCAGTTGAACCTCAAACCTGAGAGTTCTCCTGTATGGCATCTCTACAAAGACAGGCTTGATGAACCTGGTCATCTTTCGCTATTGGTCGCTACGTTACTAAGCGAGAGCAGTTACACGGTGTTCCTTCCTGCCAATGCCGAACACCTCAAGATCCTCCCCCCGATGCTGCTATTTAAAAGAAACAATCATGACAAGGTCTATTTTCTGAAACTGGGCTATATCGACACTGACGCCATTGAGATCCACCCTCCGTCGGTACCGGAACTGGCCGACCCCATGCTGCACAGACGAATGAGCACCGAGGGCCACCAAGCGCTACTGGCTGCGGATGTGCATGGCGATGTGGTCTGGTTGATCGGCGGCGTCCAGCACCTGCCTGGGGCCGATCCATCCATTTTTATAATCAAGGAGCGCTGATAGAGATGCCTGATGCACCTCGCCGTCCGCGCGCGGGGTGCAGTCAAACAGCGAACGAAAAAAAGCCCGCAGTGTGAGCGGGCGAAAGACCAAAGAAGCTATATGCGCAGTCGCTTCCAGGTGAGGGCAGCTGCTTGGGGGATCAACTGCCGCGATACGTGGAATAGCTGTAAGGCGAGATCAGCAGCGGCACGTGGTAGTGATCCTGCTCGGCAGAGATGCCGAACCGCAGTACCACCACATCCAGAAACGCAGGCTCCGGCAACTGAACGCCACGGGCACGGTAGTAGTCGCCTGCATGAAACTGCACCTGATAGACCCCGGTACGGTAGTCATCGCCTTGCAGAAGCGGCGCATCGACCCGCCCGTCGCTGTTGGTTATCGCGCTGGCGACCAATTCCAGCTGCGAGCCTTCAACGCGATATAGCTCGACCTTGATCGAACTGCCCGGGCAACCGTGTGCTGCATCCAAAACGTGAGTAGTCAAACGTCCCATTGATTCTGCGCGCCTGTGGCATTGAGCCGTCAGGCCTCGCGCCTCCCGAAGTCAGTTGAAAAGGAGACCGCACCGGTTCGGAGCACGAAACGATGCGGCGAGCGATTGATTAAGACACTTTTGAATGAAATTGTACACAATAAAAACGACATTTTTCCGACACCTCCCACTAATCGGCGCTCCGTGCCGAACCCAGCCCATGAGCAGACGATTACAGGGCCTACGATTCATTAGCTGACCAAGCAGGCAGGTTTCTTGCACAGCAACCACCCGATGACAGCTGGTGAAAAATGCGAAAATTCAGACTTACAATATGCACATAAAGTTGTATACAATCACCTCATCGCTGTGACGCCAGCCTGTGATTCCACCGCCAGGCCGCCACACAACCTGTCAACGAACAAGAAGGAAGACTGCAGTGAGCGCTGACTACCCACGCGACCTGGTCGGTTACGGCAGTAACCCTCCGCACCCACACTGGCCGGGCAATGCCCGCATCGCCCTGTCCTTCGTACTCAACTACGAGGAAGGTGGCGAGCGCAACATCCTGCATGGCGATAAAGAGTCTGAAGCCTTCCTCTCGGAAATGGTCTCGGCGCAGCCGCTGCAAGGCGCGCGCAACATGAGCATGGAATCGCTGTATGAGTATGGCAGCCGTGCCGGCGTGTGGCGGATCCTGAAACTGTTCAAGGAATTCGACATTCCGCTGACCATCTTCGCCGTGGCCATGGCCGCCCAGCGCCACCCGGACGTGATCCGCGCCATGGTCGACGCCGGCCACGAGATCTGCAGCCACGGCTACCGCTGGATCGACTACCAGTACATGGATGAAGCTCAGGAGCGCGAGCACATGCTCGAAGCGATCCGCGTGCTCACCGAGATCACCGGTGAACGCCCACTGGGCTGGTACACCGGCCGCACCGGCCCGAACACCCGGCGCCTGGTCATGGAAGAAGGTGGTTTCCTTTACGACTGCGACACCTACGACGATGACCTGCCCTACTGGGAACCGAACAATCCGACCGGCAAGCCGCACCTGGTGATCCCCTACACCCTGGACACCAACGACATGCGCTTCACCCAGGTCCAGGGCTTCAACAAGGGCGATGATTTCTTCGAATACCTCAAAGACGCGTTCGATGTGCTGTACGCCGAAGGCGCCGAAGCACCAAAAATGCTCTCGATCGGCCTGCACTGCCGCCTGATCGGCCGTCCGGCGCGTCTGGCTTCGCTCAAACGCTTTATCGAATACGCTAAAAGTCATGAACAGGTGTGGTTCAGCCGTCGCGTCGACATCGCTCGCCACTGGCACGAAACCCACCCGTACCAAGGGCCTGCAAAATGAGCACTTTTCAAACTCTCAAACCCTCGACCCTGAGCCGCGACGCCTTCGTCAAAACCTTTGCCGACATCTACGAACATTCGCCATGGGTAGCTGAGAAGGCCTTTGACCTGGGCCAGGACGCCTCGATCGACCAGATCGAAACCCTGCACCAGCGCATGAGCGACATCCTGTTGAGCGCCGATCACGCCAGCCAGCTGGCATTGATCAACGCTCACCCGGACCTGGCCGGCAAAGCTGCCGTCCAGGGCCAACTGACCGAAGCCAGCACCCATGAACAGGCTGGCGCCGGTATTCACCAATGCACGGCCGAAGAGTTTTCTCGCTTCACCGAGCTGAACGACGCCTACAAAGCCAAGTTCAAGTTTCCCTTCATCATGGCGGTAAAAGGCAGCAACCGGCATCAGATCCTCGCGGCGTTCGAAACGCGCATCCACAACTCGGTCGAGACCGAATTCGAATGCGCGCTGGCGGAGATCAACAAGATCGCCCTGTTCCGATTACTGACCCTATAAGCGAGCCTGGCCCAGGTGTTTTCAAGCGCAAATGACACCCGGGGCCTCGCAAGCATCCCAAGCCAACTTATTAAAGGCAGACAAGAAGAATGAAAGCTTACGCCGTACCTTTCGAGAAGTTCGTCAACCTGGCCGACGCCCGCCTGGGCACTAAGATCATCTCGGTCACCGATGACTGGTTCGCAGACGCCAATCGTCTGTTCCAACCGACCCCGGCCGTATGGAAGGAGGGCGTGTTCGATGACAACGGCAAGTGGATGGACGGCTGGGAGTCGCGCCGCAAGCGCTTCGAAGGTTACGACAGCGCGGTGATCCGCCTGGGCGTGCCTGGCTCGATCAAAGGCGTCGACATCGACACTTCATTCTTCACCGGCAACTTCCCGCCTTCGGCCTCCCTGGAAGCCTGCTTCCTGGCCTCGGGCGAGCCAGACGAAAATACCCAGTGGACTGAAGTGCTGTCGGCTGTCGAGCTGCAAGGCAACAGCCATCACTACCACGAAATCAGCAACGACCAGTCGTTCAGCCACCTGCGTTTCAACATCTACCCGGATGGTGGCGTGGCCCGCCTGCGCGTGTACGGTATTCCGTTCCGCGACTGGTCGGCTGTTGGCGACAACGAGCAAGTCGACCTGGCTGCAGCCCTGAACGGTGGCCGCGCCCTCGCCTGCTCCGACGAACACTTCGGGCGCATGAGCAACATCCTCAACCCGGGCCGTGGCATCAACATGGGCGACGGCTGGGAAACCGCACGTCGTCGTACCCCGGGCAATGACTGGGTCATCGTCGCGCTGGGTCATCCGGGCGAGATCGAAAAAGTCATCGTCGATACCCTGCACTTCAAAGGTAACTATCCGGACACCTGCTCCATCCAGGGTGCGTTCGTGAAAGGCGGTACTGACAGCCAGATCGAAACCCAGTCGCTGTTCTGGCGTGAGCTGCTGCCGGCGCAGAAGCTGGAGATGCATGCCGAGCACACCTTCGCCGAGCAGATCAAGGCTCTGGGGCCCATTACCCACATCCGCCTGAACGTATTCCCGGATGGTGGTGTGAGCCGCCTGCGGGTATTGGGCAAGGTCGCTAAATAAGCGCTGAACCTGTGGCGAGGGAGCTTGCTCACGCTGGGCTGCGAAGCGGCCCCAAAAGCTTGGGAGCGCTTCGCACTCCAGCGGGAGCAAGCTCCCTCGCCACAAGAGCGGAACCAACAACACAGAATTCGGAAAACAACAGCATGCGCACACTGACGATTGAACCGCTGACCAAAGAAGCCTTCGCCCCTTTCGGTGACGTGATCGAAACCGACGGCAGCGATCACTTCATGATCAACAACGGTTCGACCATGCGCTTTCATAAACTGGCGACGGTTGAAACCGCCAAGCCAGAAGATAACGCAATCATCAGCATCTTCCGCGCCGACGCGCAGGATATGCCGCTGACCGTTTGCATGCTGGAGCGTCATCCGCTGGGCAGCCAGGCTTTCATTCCGCTGCTCGGCAACCCCTTTCTGATCGTGGTCGCGCCAGTTGGCGATGAACCTGTATCAGGCTTGGTCCGCGCCTTCGTCACCAACGGCAGGCAGGGCATTAATTACCATCGCGGCGTTTGGCACCATCCGGTGCTGACGATCGAAAAGCGGGATGACTTCCTGGTGGTTGATCGCAGTGGCACAGGCAATAACTGCGATGAGCATTTTTTCAAAGAGGATGAGCGTTTGATCCTCGCCCCCCACCAATAAGAGAAGGTCTGATCACTCGACAACAGAGTGACAGGCGAGAGGTAAAGACTGTGGAAGCACATCTGTTGGAATGGCTGAACCTGAGCGTGCGCTGGGTTCACATGATTACTGGCGTGGCCTGGATCGGTGCGTCGTTCTATTTCGTCTGGCTGGAAAACAACCTCAATCGGGTCAACCCGAAAAACGGTCTGGCGGGCGATCTGTGGGCGATCCACGGCGGCGGTATCTATCACCTGGAAAAATACAAACTGGCTCCACCGACCATGCCGGACAACCTGCACTGGTTCAAATGGGAAGCCTATTTCACTTGGATGTCGGGGGTCGCGCTGCTTTGCGTGGTGTTCTACTCCAACCCGACGCTCTACTTGCTGGCTCCCGGCAGCAGCCTGACCGGCCCTGAAGGCGTCCTGCTGGGCATCGGCTCGCTGTTCGTCGGCTGGTTCGTCTACTCCTTCCTCTGTGACTCGGCCCTGGGAAAACGCCCTGCCCTGCTGGGTTTCATTCTGTTCGTGCTGATCATTGGCGCCGCTTACGGCTTCAGCAAAGTGTTCAGCGGTCGTGGTGCGTACCTGCACGTCGGCGCGATCATCGGCACCATCATGGTCGGCAACGTGTTCCGCATCATCATGCCAGCACAACGGGCGCTGGTGGCGGCGATTGCCGAGAACCGCACGCCTGATCCGGCACTGCCGGCCAAAGGCCTGCTGCGTTCACGGCACAACAACTACTTCACCTTGCCAGTGCTGTTCATCATGATCAGCAACCACTTCCCGAGCACCTACGGCAGCCAGTACAACTGGTTGATCCTGGCCGGGATCGCGGTGCTGGCGGTGTTGGTGCGTCACTACTTCAACACCCGCCACGACAGCCACAAATTTGCCTGGACCCTGCCAGTGGCAGCGGTGGGCATGATTTGCCTGGCCTATGTGTCTGGTCCGAAGCCGATGTCCAGCGCGCCTGAAGTCGCCAAGGCCGCCGTCGAGTACCAGCCACTGCCGGAAACCGCCCTGGGCGGTGACAAGAAGCCGGCTGCAGCGGCACCGGCGACGGCTGCTGAAATGGCACCGACCCAGGCAGCGAATGCCGGCCCGGGTTTTGACAAGGTGCACAACGTGATCCAGGAACGCTGCACCGTCTGCCATTCCGCCAAGCCAACCAGCCCGTTGTTCAGTGCTGCACCGGCTGGCGTGATGTTCGACACCCCCGACCAGATCCGCCAGAACGCCCCGCGTATCCAGGCGCAGGCGGTCACAAGCCAGATCATGCCACTGGGCAACATCACCCAGATGACCCAGCAGGAGCGTGACCTGATTGGCGCATGGATTGTGCAGGGAGCCCAGACCAATTAAGCAGTGCCAAAGCCTGTGATGAGCAGGCTTGGGTGGCGAGGGAGCTTGCTCCCGCTGGGCTGCCGAGCAGACCCCTCTTAGGGGCCGCTTCGCGACCCAGCGGGAGCAAGCTCCCTCGCCACTGGCCCCTGATGCACAAAATCACAAGAATAAAAAAGATCCGAGGTGTTGCATGTCCGAGCTATCCAAAGCCCGCATCCCCGACGCACCCGCTATTCAGCGCTTGCCCCTGCTGCAACTGATCCTCGTCGGATTGCAGCACGTTCTGCTGATGTACGGTGGCGCCATTGCGGTGCCGCTGATCATCGGACAGGCCGCAGGCCTGAGTCGCGAAGAAATCGCCTTCCTGATCAACGCCGACCTGCTGGTCGCCGGGATCGCCACCATCGTGCAGTCCCTGGGCATCGGCCCGATGGGCATCCGCATGCCAGTGATGATGGGCGCCAGCTTTGCCGCCGTCGGCAGCATGGTCGCCATGGCAGGAATGCCTGGCATCGGCCTGCAAGGCATCTTCGGCGCGACCATCGCCGCCGGCTTCTTCGGTATGATCATCGCGCCGTTCATGTCCAAGGTCGTACGCTTCTTCCCACCACTGGTGACCGGCACAGTCATCACGTCAATCGGTTTGTCGCTGTTCCCCGTGGCCGTCAACTGGGCTGGTGGTGGCGCCGGCGCAACGCAATTCGGTTCACCCATCTACCTCGGTATCGCCGCCCTGGTGCTGGGCACCATCCTGCTGGTGCATCGCTTCATGCGCGGCTTCTGGGTCAATATTTCGGTATTGATCGGCATGTGCCTGGGTTACGTGATCTGCGGCCTGATCGGCATGGTCGACCTCAGTGGCATGGCCCAGGCGCCTTGGGTGCAGATCGTCACCCCGCTGCACTTCGGCATGCCGAAATTTGAACTCGCACCAATCCTGTCCATGTGCCTGGTGGTGGTGATCATCTTCGTCGAGTCCACCGGCATGTTTCTCGCCCTGGGCAAGATCACCGGTCAGGAAGTCTGCCCGCGGATGCTGCGGCGCGGCCTGTTGTGCGACGCCGGCGCTTCGTTCTTTGCCGGCTTCTTCAACACCTTCACCCACTCCTCTTTCGCGCAGAACATCGGCCTGGTGCAGATGACCGGTGTGCGCTGCCGTTCGGTAACCATCGTGGCTGGTGGCTTGCTGGTGGTATTGAGCCTGCTGCCGAAAGCGGCGTTTCTGGTGGCGTCGATTCCACCCGCGGTATTGGGCGGTGCAGCCATTGCGATGTTCGGCATGGTCGCTGCGACCGGGATCAAGATTCTGCAGGAAGCCGACATCGGTGACCGTCGCAACCAATTATTGGTGGCGGTGAGCATCGGCATGGGTTTGATCCCAGTGGTGCGTCCTGAATTCTTTGCCCACCTGCCATTGTGGATGAGCCCGATAACCCACAGCGGCATCGCGATGGCGACCTTGAGTGCGCTGTCGCTGAACCTGCTGTTTAACATCCTCGGCGGCAAGGAACGCGCCGCCATCAACGACTGCCATGCGCACTGACAGGTAACGCTGCTAACCCTGTGGGAGCAGACGTGTGCCTTGAACAATAAAAACAAGAAGGAGCAATAGATGATCAGGACACAGAAAAACCTGCTGTTGAGCGCCGGTCTCCTGACCGCGAGCCAGGTCATGGCCGGCGACTTGCTGCTGTGGCAGACCAACAGCCTGAGCTATCTCTACGGCAAGAACTTCGCAATCAACCCGTCGATCCAGCAGACGGTGACATTCGAGCATGCCGACAAATGGAAGTACGGCGATAATTTCCTGTTCGTCGACAAAATTTTCTACAACGGCAAGGAAGACCGCAACAAAGGTCCCCAAGCCTTCTACGGCGAATTCAGCCCACGCCTGTCCTTCGGTAAAATCTTCGACCGGCGCCTGGAGTTCGGCCCGATCAGGGATGTGCTGCTGGCCATGACCTACGAATACGGCGAAGGCGATAGCGAGGCGTATCTGATCGGCCCAGGTTTCGATCTGGCGGTACCTGGGTTCAACTATTTCACCCTGAACTTCTATCGCCGCCAGACCGAAGGCCCCCGTCCTGGCGATGGCGTCTGGCAAATCACCCCCACTTGGTCCTACAGCATCCCCCTGGGCAATTCGAACCTGCTGTTCGATGGCTATCTGGACTGGGTTGTGGACAACGACCAGAACGCGCGCGGCACCTACCACGCCAACCTGCACATCAACCCACAGCTCAAATATGACCTGGGCAAGGCCATGGGCTGGCGTGAAAAGCAGGTCTATGTTGGGACCGAATATAGTTACTGGAAGAACAAGTACGGGGTCGAAAATAGCTCGAACCTGGACACCAATCAGAACACCGCCAGCCTGCTGGTGAAGGTGCACTTCTAAGATGACCCGCAACTGTGCGCCAACCCTGTCGTCGGTGCGCCGTTGCGGGGCACTTGAGCCTTGGCCCGGGAGTCAGTATTCTCCGCGGCCGCCCGAATCTGGTCTAAAAAAAAGCCCGGATTTAATTCCTGACCGAAAAGCCAACTTACCCCGGCACCGGCCAGTATCAAGGCATTCCAAAACCCCTCTCAATCGACTGCTCTTGAGCTGCCGAACGGGAGTTTTTGTGCTTTTTGAAAGCCTTGGCTCAGCTCTTGCTAACAGCACTAAAGCTGACCGATTGGATGATTTTTACAGCAACAGAAAAAGGCGCCACACCAGAGCGCCAATTTAGAAGAAAAACGTGGAACACCTACTTTTTGGGAGCAACCGAATGAAACGTATGTACACAAGCCTGATGCTTGCCGGCTCCATGCTGGTTGGGGGCCAGGCGCTGGCCGGCGACTTGCTGCAGTGGCAGAACAACAGCCTGAGTTACCTGTACGGCAAAGACTTCAAGGTCAACCCGGCGATCCAGCAGACGGTCACCTTCGAACATGCTGATGGCTGGAAATATGGGGATAACTTCTTCTTCGTCGACAAGATCTTCTACAACGGGGACAAGGACTTCAACAATGGTCCGAACACCTACTACGGCGAGTTTCAGCCGCGCATTTCCCTGGGCAAGGTCCTGGACCAGAAGGTCGAGTTCGGCCCGATCAAGGACGTGCTGCTGGCGATGACCTACGAGTTCGGCGAAGGCGACACCGAGTCCTACCTGGTCGGCCCGGGCTTTGACCTGGCGATCCCCGGCTTCGACTACTTCCAGCTCAACTTCTACCAGCGCCACACCGAGGGCTCGCGCGCCGGTGATAACGTCTGGCAGGTGACCCCGGTCTGGTCCTACACCATTCCCGTCGGCGATTCCAGCATCCTGATCGACGGTTACATGGATTGGGTGATGGACAACGATTCCAATTCCAAGGGTGACTATCACGCCAACCTGCACTTCAACCCGCAGGTCAAGTACGACCTGGGCAAGGCGCTGAACCTGGGTGCCAAGCAGTTGTACGTTGGTGTCGAGTATGACTACTGGAAAAACAAGTACGGTATCGAAGACAGCCAGGGCTTCAAAACCGATCAGAGCGTGACCAGCTTCCTGGTCAAGGTTCACTTCTGATTTTGTAGGAGCGAGCTTGCTCGCGATGGACCAGAGAGCGCCACGGGGTGTCAGGCTCCCAGCGTCATCGTTAACGTCCATCGCGAGCAAGCTCGCTCCTACAGCAACCCCAAAAAACGACACACCTCTCCGCGCTTGGCTAACGCATCCCGCCGCCCCAGCTCAATCAACTCGCTGCAGTATCCCGACTCGAACAGCAGATAGCTCAACACCCCCGCTCCACTCGTCTTGGTCGCCCCCGGTCCGCGCAGGAACAAGCGCAATGCCGCCGGTAATTCCTGGCGATGCCGCGCCGCAATCTCATCGATCGGCTGGCTCGGGGAAATCACCAACACCTCCACCGGCGCCACTCCGAGTGCACGGGTGGGTGTACCGTCGGGCATCAGGTGGCTAAACTGGTTCAGACGCTGCAGCAGCTCAATGTCACTTTCCAGGCTGTCGATGAACGTACTGTTGAGCATGTGCCCGCCGATCTGCGCCAGCGTCGGCTGCTGGCCGGTGTAGGCGCGTTGCAGCGGCTGCTCGGGGTCGACACCGCGCGGGTTGCCGCTGACCCCCACCACCAGCACGCGGCTGGCCCCCAGGTGCAGGGCCGGACTGATGGGGGCCGATTGGCGTACCGCGCCGTCGCCGAAATACTCTTCACCGATTTTCACCGGAGCGAACAACAGCGGAATGGCGGAACTGGCGAGCAGGTGCTCAATAGTCAGTTGCGTGGGCACGCCGATGCGCCGATGGCGTAACCAGGCGTCGATGGTGCCCCCGCCTTGATAGAACGTGACCGCCTGACCGGACTCATAGCCGAACGCGGTGACCGCGACAGCCTGCAACTGCTTGTGTGCGATGGCTTCGGCGATCCCCGACAACTGCAGTTTGTCGTCGAGCAGCCCGCGCAATGGCGAGCTGTTGAGCAAGGCCACCGGCACTTGGGCACCGATCCCCAGCAGGCTGTGCGCAACAAAGCGGCTGGCTTGATGAATCACGCCTGGCCAATCGCTGCGCAACACCATATGACTGCGAAAGCCTTGCCAGAACGCCGTCAGGCGTTCAATGGCGCCACGGAAATCCAGTGCGCCACTGGCCAGGCTGACCGCATTGATCGCACCCGCCGAGGTGCCAACGATGACTGGAAATGGATTGTTCGCCCCCTTGGGCAGCAGCTCGGCGATCGCCGCCAGCACACCCACCTGATAGGCCGCCCGAGCCCCACCGCCGGAAAGAATCAAGCCTGTAACCGGTTCAACGGGACTCATCGCAGCGCTCCAGGGTACTTGTTGGTAATCCGTTCCTACGTGGGATCGTGGTTCAACCGCGTTTGGCGTACAGCTTGGGTTCACCGGGTGGGCGGCTCTTGAAGCGGCGATGAGCCCACAGGTATTGCTGCGGACATTCGCGCAGCACCCCTTCAACCCACTGATTGATGCGAACGCAGTCGCCTTCCTCTGTCTCGCCGGGGAAGCCTTCAAGCGGTGCATGGATCATCAGGCGATAGCCGCTGCCGTCCGCCAGGCGCTCCTGGGTGAACGGCACCACCAGCGCCTTGCCCAGCCGCGCGAATTTGCTGGTGGCCGTCACGGTGGCCGCCTGAATGCCAAACAGCGGCACGAAGATGCTTTGCTTCGCGCCGTAGTCCTGATCCGGTGCATACCAGATCGCTCTCCCGGCCCGCAGCAGTTTGAGCATGCCGCGCACGTCGTCACGCTCCACTGCCAGGGAATCGAGGTTGTGGCGCTCGCGACCGCGGCGCTGGATGTAATCGAATAGCGGGTTCTTGTGCTCGCGGTACATGCCATCGATGGTGTGCTGCTGGCCGAGCAAGGCCGCACCGATCTCCAGCGTAGTGAAATGCACGGCCATCAGGATCACGCCCTTGCCTTCGCGCTGGGCTTTTTGCAGATGCTCCAGGCCTTCGACATGGGCCAGCTTCGCCAGCCGCTCGCGGGACCACCACCAGCTCATAGCCATTTCGAAGAAGGCGATGCCGGTAGAGGCGAAATTCTCCCTGAGCAGGTGTTTGCGCTCAGCCGCAGATTTTTCCGGGAAACACAGTTCGAGATTGCGCTTGGCGATGCGCCGTCTGTCGCCGGCCAGGCGATACATGACTGCGCCCAGCACGCGACCGATGGACAGCAACGCCGGATAAGGCAGCTGGACAATCAGCCACAATAGCCCCAGACCACACCACAGCGGCCAGAAACGCGGGGAAAGAAATGCTCTTCGAAAACGCGGGCGATCCATTAAAGGTTCCGTCAAGACAATGGCCGCGCATTCTACATCGTTAGACCCGGCTTGCGGCTCGCGGGCGTTCTCGTTATAAGTCTCGGCACTTTTAGTGACAAGTCGTTGTATGCCGACCATGAGCCAAACCGAACCGCTAGACAAAGATCCCGTGTTCCAGTTGAAGGGCAGCATGCTCGCCATTACGGTGCTGGAACTGGCCCGTAACGACCTCGAGAACCTCGATCGACAACTGGCCGCCAAGGTCGCCCAGGCGCCTAACTTCTTCAGCAACGCGCCACTGGTGTTGGCGCTGGACAAACTTCCACCGGGCGAAGGTGCCGTTGATCTGCCGGGCCTGATGCGTGTTTGCCGCCAGCACGGCCTGCGCACCCTGGCGATCCGCGCCAGTCGCATTGAGGACATCGCCGCGGCCATCGCCGTCGATCTGCCGGTGCTGCCACCGTCCGGCGCCCGTGAGCGAGCACTGGACCCGAATGAAGGCGTTGTCGTAAAAAAACCGGAAAAACCGCCGGAGCCGACGATCAAGCCGACCAAAATCATCACCTCCCCCGTGCGCGGTGGCCAGCAGATCTATGCCCAAGGCTGCGACCTGGTGGTGATCTCCTCCGTCAGCCCGGGAGCGGAACTTCTCGCCGATGGCAACATCCATGTATACGGCCCGATGCGCGGTCGCGTGCTGGCCGGGGTAAAAGGCGATACCAAGGCCAGGATCTTCTGTCAGCAGATGAGCGCTGAACTGGTCTCCATTGCAGGCCACTACAAGGTTTCGGAGGACCTGCGGCGCGACCCTTTATGGGGTTCGGGCGTACAGGTCAGCCTGTCGGGCGATGTGTTGAACATCATTCGGCTTTAACGGATACTGCCGCATTTTCCAAGCATCTCTAAAACGTAGCGAAAACGGCTTGAACGAAGTCGGAAAAAGGCCAGAAAGCAGTGTTTACCGAAGGTAAGTGCCGTTCAGGGCCAGATTCCAGCCAAGGCTGTCCGACTGCAGTAGTTTTCCAGAGATGTTTTTTCAGGGGCTAAATGTCCTTTTTCCTTAGGGGTGAAACACCTTGGCCAAGATTCTCGTGGTTACATCCGGCAAGGGTGGTGTGGGTAAGACCACCACCAGTGCCGCTATCGGTACCGGCCTCGCACTGCGCGGCCACAAGACAGTTATCGTCGACTTCGACGTGGGCCTGCGTAACCTCGACCTGATCATGGGTTGCGAGCGCCGCGTGGTGTATGACTTCGTCAACGTGGTCAACGGCGAAGCCAACCTGCAGCAGGCCCTGATCAAAGACAAGCGCCTGGAAAACCTTTACGTACTGGCCGCCAGCCAGACCCGCGACAAAGACGCGCTGACCGTCGAAGGCGTGGAAAAAGTCCTGATGGCGTTGAAGGAAGACTTCGAATTCGTGGTCTGCGACTCCCCGGCAGGCATTGAGAAAGGCGCTCACCTGGCGATGTACTTCGCTGATGAAGCGATCATCGTCACCAACCCGGAAGTGTCCTCGGTACGTGACTCGGATCGCATGTTGGGCCTGCTTGCCAGCAAGTCGCGTCGTGCTGAAAGGGGCGAGGACCCGATCAAGGAACACCTGCTGCTGACCCGCTACAACCCGCAACGCGTGAATGATGGTGAAATGCTTGGCGTCGAGGACGTCAAGGAAATCCTGTCTGTCACCCTGCTGGGCGTGATTCCGGAATCCCAGGCTGTGCTCAAGGCCTCCAACTCGGGTGTACCCGTGATTCTCGACGACCAGAGCGACGCCGGCCAGGCATACAGCGATGCCGTCGATCGTCTGCTGGGCAAAACCTTGGAGCATCGTTTTCTCGATGTCACGAAGAAGGGATTCTTCGAGCGCCTGTTTGGAGGTAGGTAATGAACATTTTTGACTTCTTTCGTGCCAACAAGAAGCCAAGCACAGCCTCGGTAGCGAAAGAGCGTCTGCAGATCATCGTGGCGCATGAGCGCGGCCAACGCAGTACACCGGACTACCTGCCAGCCTTGCAAAAGGAACTGGTGGAGGTGATCCGCAAGTACGTCAATATCGGGTCCGATGACGTGCATGTCGCTCTGGAAAACCAGGGCAGCTGCTCGATTCTGGAACTCAATATCACCCTGCCCGATCGCTGAGTCGATCCGGCTGGAGCCACGGCGGCTTGGGCCCTTCGGGAGCTTTTGCAGGAGCTGCGGCAGGCTGCGATCTTTTGATCTTGTTCTTAAAGCAAAATCAAAAGATCGCAGCCTGCGGCAGCTCCTACATTGGGCACTGAGGGCCTGAGTCGCCGTTGGCGTTTGTTACGAGGCTGTTTTAATGCCGCTGTCCAACATCCAGATCATTCATCAGGACGCTGCCGTCCTGGTGGTGAACAAACCGACCTTGCTGCTCTCCGTCCCCGGCCGGGCCGATGATAACAAGGACTGCCTGATCACCCGCCTGCAAGAAAATGGCTACCCCGAGGCGCGCATCGTCCACCGGCTGGATTGGGAAACGTCCGGCATCATCCTGCTGGCCCGTGACCCGGATACTCATCGCGAACTGTCCCGGCAGTTCCACGACCGCGAAACGGAAAAAGCCTACACCGCCCTCTGCTGGGGCCAGCCCGAACTGGACAGTGGCAGCATCGACTTGCCACTGCGCTACGACCCTCCGACCAAACCCCGGCATGTAGTGGATCATGAATTCGGCAAACATGCGCTGACGTTCTGGCGCGTGCTGGAACGCTGCGGTGACGGGTGCCGGGTCGAACTGACACCTATCACCGGGCGCTCCCATCAACTACGCGTGCATATGCTCTCCATCGGCCACCCATTGCTGGGTGATGGGCTTTATGCCCACGAACAAGCACTGGCCGCCTGGCCGAGGCTATGCCTGCACGCCAGCATGCTGAGCTTCACCCACCCGCAAACCGGCGAACGCCTGCGCTTCGAGTGTCCCGCGCCGTTCTAGGCTGCTGCCTGCTCCCACAGGGACCCGCGCCGTAAGCACAAGCCAGGTCCAATACGTTAAACTGGCGCCACTGCTGTCTGGAGCTTTTTATGCGCGAAGAGTTGAACCAAGGCCTGATCGACTTCCTCAAGGCCTCCCCTACCCCCTTTCATGCCACTGCCAGCCTTGTACAACGCCTGGAAGCGGCAGGCTACCAGCGCCTTGACGAGCGCGAGTCCTGGAGCACCGAAGCGAACGGTCGCTACTACGTCACCCGCAACGACTCTTCGATTGTGGCGATCAAGATGGGCCGTCACTCCCCGCTCAACAACGGCATCCGCCTGGTGGGTGCGCACACCGACAGCCCGTGCCTGCGCGTCAAGCCGCAGCCGGAACTGCAGCGCCAGGGTTTCTGGCAGTTGGGCGTGGAAGTTTATGGTGGCGCCCTGCTAGCCCCCTGGTTTGACCGCGACCTGTCACTGGCCGGCCGGGTGACCTTCCGCCGCGACGGCAAGGTCGAGAGCCAGTTGATCGATTTCAAGCTGCCGATCGCAGTCATTCCCAACCTGGCCATTCACCTCAATCGTGAAGCCAACATGGGCTGGGCGATCAATGCCCAGACCGAACTGCCGCCGATCCTCGCGCAGTTTGCCGGTGACGAGCGCGTGGATTTTCGCGCAGTACTCACCAACCAACTGGCCCTGGAGCACGGCTTGAATGCCGACGTAGTGCTCGACTATGAGCTGAGCTTCTACGACACCCAAGGCGCTTCGATCATCGGCCTGCATGGCGATTTCATTGCCGGCGCACGCCTGGACAACCTGCTGTCGTGCTATGCCGGCCTGCAGGCGCTGCTCACCGCCGAAACCGATGAAACCTGCGTGCTGGTTGCCAACGACCACGAAGAAGTCGGCTCCTGCTCGGCCTGTGGTGCCGATGGCCCAATGCTCGAGCAAACGTTGCGCCGCTTGCTACCAGAGGGTGACGAGTTTGTCCGTACCATCCAGAAGTCCCTTCTGGTATCGGCCGACAACGCCCATGGCGTGCACCCCAACTATGCGGACAAGCACGATGCCAACCACGGCCCGAAACTCAACGCTGGCCCGGTAATCAAGGTTAACAGCAACCAGCGCTACGCCACCAATAGCGAAACCGCCGGGTTCTTCCGCCACCTGTGCATGGCTGAAGAAGTGCCAGTGCAAAGCTTCGTGGTGCGCAGCGACATGGGCTGCGGCTCAACCATCGGCCCGATCACCGCCAGCCATCTGGGCGTACGCACCGTCGACATCGGCTTGCCGACATTTGCCATGCACTCGATCCGCGAGTTGTGCGGCAGCCATGACCTGGCGCACCTAGTGAAGGTGCTGAGCGCGTTCTACGCCAGTCACGAGATGCCCTGATCCACCCCCACCCCGTGGCGAGGGAGCTTGCCGGATCGCCGCATCCGACAAGCGCCCTCGCCACAACAATCGCGCCGCCCTCATGATTGTTTTCAGTTTCGTAAAAGCCACCTAAAATCAAAGTAACCCTTTCGACAAGGCAGTCGCTGATGATCACAATCCAGTCGTTCCACGCCATGCTGATCCCGATCCTCAGCGGAATGATCCTGCTGGCCATCGGCTTCAATTTCCGCGACAAGAACGCCGGCGTGTTCGCGATGTGGATTGGCATGCTGACGATCCTTGGCACCGTGGTATTCAAAATCCTCGCCAAACTCAACGAATAAATACTCGCCCCGACTCGCATTGATTTTGGCGGGCTCGTACACTCGGCCAATCTGATCCCCCAAGGTTGACCGCCTAGTGTTCGTTCGTCTTTTTGCCCTGCCGTATTTCCTCCTCGTCTGCCTCATGACGCTACTACCGCTGGCGCCAGCCGAGGCGGTCGGCCTGCCTGGGCTGATCAGCGGCTCGGCGAAACCCCAGCCGGAGGCGCAAGCGCCGCTCGGACAGTCCCTGGACGAAGTCATCAAGTCGCTGGAGAATGACCAGCAACGCAGCAAGTTACTCGCAGACCTGAAGAAACTCCGCGATGCCACCAAGCAAGCCCAGCCCGCCGCGGAACAGGGGGTACTTGGATTGATCGGCGGCACATTGGCCAGTTTCGAGAAGCAGTTTTCCGGAGCCGACAGCCCGATCACACGCTGGTCAGAAGAATACGACTTGGCCAAGGACGAACTGCAAGCCTTGATCCTGCCAGCCAACGAGTGGCTTCCGATCATCTTCGCCTTTGCCATGATCCTGATGGTCTGGAGCCTGCTTGCCGCCGTGCTGATCTGGCTCGGCCACCGCGTGCGCATGCGCTTCGGCCTGACTGAAGAGCTGCCGCAGCACCCAAAGGCGCTGGATATGTTGCGCTTCGCGCTGCGCAAACTTGGGCCCTGGCTGGTCGCCCTGATCATGACCGTCTACATGACCTACGCCCTGCCGTCGTCACTGGGCAAAAGCCTGGCCATGGTCCTTGCCTATGCACTGGTGGTGGGCACCTGCTTCTCGGCTATCTGCGTGATCGCCTTTTCGGTGCTGGACGGCCCGCATCGGCACCGCGCCTTGTATATCTTGCGCCATCAGGCCTTCCGGCCGCTGTGGCTGATCGGCAGTTTCGCCGCGTTCGGCGAGGCATTGAGCGACCCGCGCCTGGTCGAAAGCCTCGGCAGCCATCTGGCGCACACCGCGGCGACAGTCGCCAATGTCCTGGGGGCGCTGTCCACGGGCCTGTTCATCTTGCGTTTCCGCCGCCCCATCGCCCACCTGATCCGCAACCAACCGTTGTCCCGACGCCTGACCCGCCGCGCACTCAGCGACAGCATCGATATCCTCGGCACCTTCTGGTATGTGCCGGCGTTGGTGCTGGTGGCAATCTCCCTATTCGCCACTTTTGTTTCCGCCGGCGACACCAGCACCGCTTTGCGCCAGTCACTGATCTGCACCGTGCTGCTGGTGTTGTGCATGGTGATCAACGGCCTGGTGCGGCGCCACTCGCTCAAGCCGCAACGCGGGGTGAAGCGCCATGCGCTGTATTCGGACCGCCTGAAAAACTTCTTCTATACCCTGGCGCATCTGGTGGTCTGGCTAGCGTTCATTGAACTCGGCCTGCGCGTTTGGGGTATGTCGTTGATCGCCTTCACCGAGGGCGAAGGGCATGAAGTCAGCGTCAAGTTGCTGAGTCTTTCCGGTACGCTGATTTTCGCCTGGCTGATCTGGATTCTCAGTGACACTGCGGTACACCACGCCCTCACCCGCTCGCGCAAAGGCCTGGCCAATGCCCGCGCGCAGACCATGATGCCGCTGATTCGCAACGTGCTGTTCGTGGCCATTTTCATCATCGCGCTGATCGTCGCCCTGGCGAATATGGGCATGAACGTCACACCGCTGCTGGCGGGTGCCGGCGTGATCGGCCTCGCCATCGGTTTCGGCGCGCAATCCCTGGTCGCCGACCTGATAACCGGCCTTTTTATCATCATAGAAGACTCACTGGCCATCGATGACTATGTAGACGTTGGCGGGCACTTGGGTACCGTCGAAGGGCTGACCATCCGCACGGTACGCCTGCGGGATATCGACGGTATCGTCCACACCATCCCGTTCAGTGAAATCAAAAGCATCAAGAACTACTCCCGGGAGTTCGGCTACGCGATTTTCCGGGTGGCGGTGCCGTCCAGCATGGACATCGACGAAGCGATCAAACTGATGCGTGACGTCGGCCAGAAAATGCGCAACGACCCGCTGCAGCGGCGTAACATCTGGTCTCCACTGGAGATCCAGGGCGTCGAAAGTTTCGAGTCAGGCAATGCGATCCTGCGCGCCCGGTTCAAGACGGCGCCGATCAAGCAGTGGGAAGTGTCCAGGGCGTTCAACCTGTCGCTCAAACGCCATCTGGATGAAGCAGGCCTGGATCTGGCAACGCCGCGCATGAGCGTGCAGGTGGTAACGGCAGGCGGTGGCCAAACAACCGAGTAGCCTCCCCTTGTAGCCACTCACCTTTGTGGGCTTGCTCGCTCCCACAGGGGTCAGTGGCCGACCAAACACTAGGCGACAACAAATCGCAGGCAAAAAAAAATCCCCGAACCAGTCGGGGATTTTTTATGTTCGATCAATCAACCCAGGGGCCGATCAATCTTCGCGATAGCGACGCAGCTTCAACTGCTTGCCGGCAACGCGAGTGTCCTTCAGTTTGGTCAGGAGTTTTTCCAGACCATCTTCCGGCAGCTCGACGAGGCTGAAGCTGTCACGCACCTGGATGCGACCGATGGCTTCACGAGCCAGGCCGCCTTCATTCAGGATGGCGCCCAGCAGGTTCTTGGCAGCGATACCATCACGCGCACCCAGCGCGGTACGGCAACGAGCACGACCTTCAGCCAATGGAACCGGAGCGCGACGCTCACGATCACCACGGTCCGGACGATCACCGGTACGCTCTGGACGATCGCCACGGGGTGCATTGTTCGGCACCAGCGGACGTTCTTTCTCGATCGCGGCCAGGGTCAACGCCTGAGCGTTGGTTGCCTTGCGCAACAGAGCAGCGGCCAAGGCGCGCGGAGTGCAGCCGATGTCGGCGGTCAGGCGATCGAGCAGATCACCGTGGGTCGATTCGGCATCAGCTACCAGCGGCGACAGGCTGTTGGTCAACTTCTTGATGCGAGCATCGAGAACAGCTTGGGCGTCCGGCAGGCGAACTTCGGCAACCTTTTGACCGGTTACACGCTCGATCACTTGCAACATACGGCGCTCACGCGGAGTCACCAGCAGCAACGCACGACCTTCGCGCCCGGCACGGCCAGTACGGCCGATACGGTGAACGTAGGACTCTGGATCGTACGGCATGTCAACGTTGAACACGTGAGTGATGCGCGGAACGTCCAGGCCACGAGCGGCAACGTCGGTCGCCACAACGATGTCCAGACGGCCATCCTTGAGGGAGTCGATCACGCGCTCACGCTGGTTCTGGGCAATGTCACCGTTCAGCGCAGCGGCTTTGTAGCCTTTGGCTTCCAGGGCGCTGGCCAGGTCCAGGGTCGCTTGCTTGGTGCGCACGAACATGATCAGCGCGTCGAAATCTTCAACTTCCAGCAGGCTCAATACAGCCGAGGTCTTCTGGTCAGCGTGAACCAACAGGTGAGCCTGTTCGATCGCGGTAACGGTCTGAGTCTTGGTCTGGATCTTCACGTGTTGCGGATCGCGCAAATGGCGTTCGGCAATGGCACGAATCGACTGCGGCAAGGTTGCCGAGAACAATACGGTCTGACGGGTTGCAGGCAGGGCCTTGAAGATAACTTCGAGGTCGTCCATGAAACCCAGTTTGAGCATTTCGTCCGCTTCGTCGAGAACCAGGTGGTTCACGGTCGACAGGACTTTTTCGTCGCGACGCAGGTGGTCGCACAGACGGCCCGGGGTGGCGACAACGATCTGTGCGCCGTTACGGATTGCTTTCAGTTGTGGGCCCATAGGCGCGCCGCCGTAAACGGCCACAACGGTAACGCCCGGCATTTGCTTGGCGTAGGTTTCGAAAGCGGTTGCTACTTGCAGCGCCAACTCACGGGTTGGCGCCAGGATCAGGGCTTGCGGCTCGCGCTTGGCAGGATCGATGCAATGCAGGATAGGCAGGGCGAACGCAGCGGTTTTACCCGTACCGGTTTGCGCCTGGCCAATCATGTCGTGGCCGGCCATGATGATCGGGATCGATTGCTGCTGAATAGCCGAAGGTTCTTCGTAGCCAGTCGCGATGACGGCTGCAAGGATATTCGGATTAAGATTAAAAGCGGCGAAGCCGCCGGTTTCCTGGGTCATGGGTCTGCCTCTAAGTGCATCCGCAAAGACCCATGCTCCAAAGCTGCGCATGCCGTGTAAGACTCAAGAGTCGCCCTGGCTGCTTTGTCGGCGGGGATTTGCGAAAACGAATGAATGAAAAAGATTCGTCAAGGGAGAGTCCGCTGTGCGGACGTGCAGCCGAAGCTGACTTCGGGGAATTGCGCTACCTAAACGCGGCCCGGTTAAAGGCCGGCGCGCACTATACCGGAATTCGGGCAAAAAGGGAGCATTATTTGTCGGAAAACTGACGTATACGCCATTGTGTCAAAGGCTTTGCGCAGAATCCAACCAGGGTCTACTTTTCAAAGGCCCGGCCCTGCTGGAGATGGCGCTAAAACGGTTCACCCTGCTGACCCGTCCTCTCAGCCCTGCCCCCGGCGTCCACTCCCTTCCTGCCCGAGGAATTGCACCATGAATCAGCCCTGCTCCAGTCGAGTCAGCCGTGAACGGTGTGGTCATGTGCTGTTGATCGGCTTGGACCGGGTGGTAAAGCGCAATGCGTTCGATCTCGATCTGCTGAACGAACTGAGCCTGGCCTATGGCGAATTCGAAGCCGACGGCGAAGCGCGGGTGGCGGTGGTGTTCGGCCATGGCGACCACTTCACCGCCGGACTCGACCTGGTCAGCGCCAGCGCCGGCTTGGCCGACGGTTGGCAGGCGCCAGCCGGTGGCTGCGACCCATGGGGCATCCTGGCCGGCCCTCGGGTGACCAAACCAGTGATTGTCGCCGCCCAAGGTTACTGCCTGACCATCGGCATCGAATTGATGCTGGCCGCTGATATCAATCTGTGCGCCAGCAATACCCGCTTCGCCCAGAAAGAAGTGCAGCGCGGGATCTTCCCGTTTGGCGGCGCCACTTTGCGCCTGCATCAGGTCGCGGGTTGGGGCAATGCGATGCGCTGGTTACTCACAGGGGATGAATTCGATGCCCATGAAGCATTGCACTTAGGTCTTGTTCAGGAAGTCATGGCCAGCGAGGATTTGCTACCCCGGGCCCTTGAGCTTGCTGAACGGATCGCCCGGCAGGCACCGCCTGGGGTTCAGGCGACACTGATGTCGGCCCGCCAGGCGCGTTACGAAGGGGAAACGGCGGCGGCGCTGGGGTTGGCGCCGCTGGTGAAGAAGCTGCTGGGCAGTGAGGATGCCAAGGAAGGCGTGCGGTCGATGATCGAGAAGCGGCCCGGCGTGTTTAAAGGGCTTTGAGGGATGTATTGACTGTGAGGGCTTGCCCGCGATGAGGCCCTCAAAGACGCCGACTTATGTTGCCGGGCGAATCGCCTTGATCAGCGACTGCAACGAATACCCCAACCGTGGCGCCAGCCCTTCGGCCCGGGCCACCAGGCCATCCATGTCCAGCTCCTGATCCAGCTCCGACGGCACCAGCAGAATCACATTGCCCTCCTTCACCGGCAGCTCCCAGTAATGCCGGTGATACAGCCCGCGCAACAACGCAGCGCCCAGCGGCTTGCCATCGTCGGTGGCCCACTGGTTGATCACCAGCCATCCACCCGGATTCAGGCGTTTCTGACAGTTCTCCAGGAAACTCCAGGCCAGGTGACCGACCCCAGGCCCGACATCGGTATAGAGGTCGACAAAAATCAGGTCTGCCGGCTCTGCGGTATCGAGCAACTCCAGCGCGTCGCCGACCCGGATATACAGCCGCGGATCGTCATCCAGCCCCAGGTATTCGATGGCCAGGCGCGGCACGTCGGGCCGCAGTTCGATGGCTTCGACGTCTTCCAGTGGCAGGAATTTCAGGCAGGCCTGGGTCAGCGTACCGGCGCCCAGCCCCAGGAACAACGCACTTTCCGGCTGCTCATGGCACAACGCACCAATCAGCATCGCGCGGGTGTAATCGTATTCGAGCCAGCTTGGGTCGGCAGTGAACACACAGCTCTGTTCAATGGCGTCACCGAACTCGAGAAATCGGTAATCCGCCACTTCCAGCACGCGTATCACACCGAATTCATCCTGTACCTCGGCGAGCAGATGCTCGACGCGCTCCTCGGTCATTTCGTCTCCTGATCGTCATCGGGCCTGCAGCATGGGAAACAGCAGCGCAGTGAACTGCTGATGCGACTGCAAAGGCGCGATTGTCCGCGAAGCAACGGGAACAGGTCACGCACTAATTGCTGATAACATGACGATCCGAGCGTAAAACTACCGAGACCGTGATGAGCCAACCCTGGAGCCCTGACAGCTGGCGAGCCCTGCCGATCCAGCAACAACCTGTCTACCCCGACACAGCACATTTGCTGCAGGTCGAGCAAACCCTGGCCAGCTATCCGCCGCTGGTGTTTGCTGGTGAAGCGCGGGAGTTGCGTCGCCAGTTTGCCGAAGTGACCCAGGGTCGGGCGTTTCTACTGCAGGGCGGTGATTGCGCCGAAAGTTTTGCAGAGTTCTCCGCAGCGAAGATTCGCGACACCTTCAAGGTGCTGCTGCAAATGGCGATCGTCATGACCTTCGCCGCCGGCTGCCCGGTGGTCAAGGTCGGCCGCATGGCCGGGCAGTTCGCCAAACCCCGTTCGGCCAATGACGAAACCATCGACGGCGTGACCTTGCCGGCCTACCGTGGCGATATCGTCAACGGCATCGGCTTCGACGAAAAGAGCCGCGTGCCAGATCCGGAACGCCTGCTGCAGTCCTACCACCAGTCGACCGCCACCCTCAACCTGCTGCGCGCATTTGCCCAAGGCGGTTTTGCCGACCTGCATCAGGTGCACAAGTGGAACCTGGACTTCATCGCCAATTCGGCACTGGCTGAAAAGTACAGCCACCTGGCCGATCGCATCGATGAAACCCTTGCCTTCATGCGCGCCTGCGGCATGGACAGCTCGCCGCAGCTGCGCGAGACCAGTTTCTTCACCGCGCACGAAGCCTTGCTGCTCAATTACGAAGAAGCGTTCGTACGTCGCGACAGCTTGACCAACGACTACTACGACTGCTCGGCGCACATGCTGTGGATCGGCGACCGCACTCGTCAGCTGGACGGCGCTCACGTCGAGTTCCTGCGTGGCGTGAATAATCCGATCGGGGTCAAGGTCGGCCCGAGCATGAACCCCGACGATCTGGTCCGCCTGATTGATGTGCTCAACCCAGACAACGACCCCGGTCGCCTGAACCTGATTGCCCGAATGGGCGCCAACAAGGTCGGCGACCATCTGCCGGCATTGATCCGCGCCGTGCAGCGCGAGGGTAAGCAGGTGCTCTGGAGTTCCGACCCGATGCACGGCAACACCATCAAGGCCAGCAGCGGCTACAAGACCCGGGATTTTGCGCAAATACTGGGCGAGGTGAAGCAGTTCTTCCAGGTTCACCAGGCCGAAGGCAGTTACGCCGGCGGGATCCATATCGAGATGACAGGGCAGAATGTGACCGAATGCATTGGCGGCGCGCGGCCGATTACCGAGGACGGGTTGTCGGACCGGTACCACACCCATTGCGACCCTCGGATGAATGCTGATCAGTCGCTGGAGCTGGCGTTTTTGATTGCCGAGACCTTGAAGCAGGTTCGCCGGTAAAACGCCGCGCTGCCATCGTCGGATCGTTATCGCGAGTAGGCTCACTCCCATATTGGATTTGTGTTCAACACCAATCCATGTGGGAGTGAGCCTGCTCGCGATGACTATTCATCAGACGCAACCAATCCCGGCCAATGCCACCCGCAACCGCCCCGCACTCTCTCTCTGACAATTCAACTGCACTCGCTCCAGCCCCAACCAATCGGCCATTCGCTGCAGATTCAAAGCCAGTGTGAACATCCCCTGGTCATCCAGCCCTGGTTCTTCCTCGTGTACCGCGTGCACCGCCAACCGCCCCAATGCCCGCTCGGCGCGCAAATCCACTCGCGCCGCGATGCGTTCGTTGTGCAGGAACGGCAACACGTAATAGCCGTACACGCGCTTGGCTTGCGGCGTGTAAATCTCCAGGCGGTAGCGAAAATCGAACAACCGCTCGGTGCGACTGCGCTCCCAGATCAGTGAATCGAAAGGCGATAGCAGCGCGCTGGCTTCGACCTTGCGCAACACCTTCGCCTGCGGCAAACAGTAGGCGGACTGCTTCCAGCCTTGCACTTCACAGGTCAGCAACTCACCTGCCTCGACCAGCTCCGCCAGTCGCGGGCGAGCATCAACCGGATTGAGCCGAAAGTAGTCCCGCAGGTCTCTTTCGGTCGCCACTCCCAAAGCACTCGCTGCGTGTTTCAACAGGCCTCGCTGAGCTTCGGCTTCTGAGAGTAACGGCTGGCGGAGGATCGGTGCAGGAATGACCCGCTCCGGCAGGTCATAGAGCCGCTCGAATCCGCGCCGTCCGGCGACGGTTACTTCACCGGCGGCAAACAACCATTCCAGCGCGTGCTTTTCCTCGCTCCAGTCCCACCATGGTCCCGCCCGCTCCTGGCGTGTCGAAAGACTGCCTGCGCCCAACGCGCCGAGTTGTTGAACCGAGCCGAGAACCCGGCGGATGGTGTCCTGATGATCGCGACCAAAACGCGCCAATTGCTGATAGATATCTTCGCCCCGCGTTGCCCGCGCCATCCGCCAGCGCATCATGGGGAACATCGACAAGGGCAGCAGCGACGCCTCATGCCCCCAATATTCGAAAAGCGTGCGGCGCCGGCCCTGACTCCAGGCTGCCTGGTCGAGCAATTCCGGCGAGTAATGACCCAGGCGCGAAAACAGCGGAAGGTAGTGTGAACGAACCAGTGCATTGACCGAGTCGATCTGCAGGAGGCCCAACCGTTCAATCACGCGATTGACCTGGGTCGACCTGACCAGTGCCGGCGGCTGACGCCCGCCGAAACCCTGGGCCGTCAACGCCAGACGCCTGGTGTGAGGGGGTGATTGATATGGCACTAAAGGAAACTGGTGGGAAGAAGCTGGAAGAAGAAGGGCAAGGCAGGAAACATAAGGGGTAAGGCTAGATATGCGATTAGAAATGGTGCCAAACGGAACGCAAAGCAGGAAAGTTTCTATAAAGGCCAAAAAGCCCGCGTTTAGCGGGCTTTTTGGCATCTCCGTCTAGATCATCCAGCCTCCAGACCAGACCACCCGACCCACTACTTGTAATCGCTCAAGTCGATCAGCGGGTACGGTGATCGCTGGGTAGGCCGTATTGGCACTGATGACCAGCACTCCCCCATCTAGTTGCCGCTGTAATCGCTTCGCGTAAAGAAGATCGTCTAAGCGAATCACGTAGAAGGCCTCACCCTGGATGCTGTTACGGGACAGGTCGACCATCACAGTGTCCCCATCCTTTAGGACTGGCTCATTAGAGTCGCCATCTACGCGTACGGCAGCGAGCTGTGAGGCTTGTAGCCCCTTCTTGGTGAGACTGTACTTAGTAAAGGCGAGCATCGTCAGAACGCGTGCACCATCGCTCCAGGCGCCATGCCCCTGGCTGATACGGGCGTCATATAGTGGAACGTAAGCGTAGATGCTTTCGTCTACCGCTTGTCCCGTTAAGCCTTCACTCGGATACATCTCTCCTCTACCTGAAGCAATCCAGTCGAGCGACACCCCGACGGCAGAAGCCAGCAGCGCCAATGAGTTAAAGGCCGGCATTCCATCACCCGCGATCCAACGATGAAGCGACGATAAAGCCACTTTTGCGGCTTCGGCTGCCTGTTTTCGGGATTCGAAGAGGTCAGCGACCGTCGCTATTCGAGTTTCTATTCCCGAATTCGGAAAAGAAACCGCAAATTCACCTTGTGGTGGATGTTTCTTTTCCGTGTAAGTCCCTGATTTCACTTGGTTATTTCCATTGAGACGAATGCATTACCCGAAAACGAGAATAAAAACTCTCGAATCCGGTTTACCGACTCCCGTATACGGGATATATTGTCCTAAACCGGCCGTTAGAAAGCCAAAAAAAACCACCCTTGATGATGGTTGTGACAATGGAAACTTTCGACATACCGCTCGATTTAGAGAGTCGCTGGGAGTGGATTAAATTCCAACTCCGTTTGCGCGGCACCAACCTTGCTGAGCTGGCGAGATCGCATGACCTCAATGAACGTGCAATCCGCAATGCCAAGCAGCGGCCGTACCCGAGGGTAGAAAGAGCAATAGCTGAAGCTCTAGGGCTTAAGCCTGCTCAATTGTGGCCGGAGCGTTGGAATGCCGACGGCTCTCCACTGCGTCAGCGCCCGAATCGTGCTGAGACTAATTCGGTATCTCCAAAGCATACCGAAAAAGGTCCGGTAGGTCACAGTAAAACCAAGCGGAAAGAGAGCGATGCGTAACTGGTATACGACTCAGGAACTTGCAGGACTTCCGGGCCTTCCAGGCACAGTCCCAGGTGTTCGAAAAGTGGCCGTTAGGCTTGAATGGGAGAGTCGGAAACGTCTTGCAAGCAAGGCGATAGAGTACTCATTCAGCTGTCTCCCGCCTGAAGCGCAGTCGGCTCTTTTGGCTAAAGCTGTCTCTGAAGTAGAAGCCCCTAAGGAATCGGTAAGCAGTGCTCTTATCGAAATACCTAAGGAGCGTGACGCAAAAAACACATCACGCCTGAACGATATTCAGCGCGAAGTGATGCTCGCTAGATTGGCTTTTATCCGTGAGATCGAGCGGATGAGCGTGCACGTGTCACAGAGAGCAGCAATAGATCTTTTAGTCAAACACGCTCAAGACGCGGCCCTGAGCCCGTATCTAATGGAGCGCGTCGATTTAGCCAATGATCGTAAGACAGGTGGGCGTGCGCTCTCCGAACGAACACTTAAAAGGTGGCTTTCAGCCTTTCGTTCGGAGGGGGAAGCTGGTCTGGCACCGTTGCGCCAGCGTCCCAATATGGAGATGCCCGCATGGACCAAGGACTTCTTGCGCTGCTATCAGCGCCCTACGAAGCCTAGCGTCGCGGCGAGCTATGCGGAGTTCATTGGCAAATACGAGGGCAGCATTCCGAGCATTCATGCGGTGCAGCGATTTCTGAAAAAGTTGTCTCCAGAGGCTCTGCAGGCTGGTCGCATGACTCCACAAGAATTGAAGTCTTTGCAGCCGTTCCGCCGCCGGACTACCAAGAACATGTTCCCTGGTGACGTCTACACGGCGGACGGTCACAAGTTTGACGCGGAAGTAATTAACCCAATTACAGGCAAACCTTATCGGCCAGAGATCACCACAGTTCTTGATGTGGCAACACGGCGAGTGGTGGGCGTATCAGTTGGAGAGGCCGAGTCTGCAATCGGCGTCCTAGACGCTTTGAGGGACGCGATACGTAAATGCATGTTCGGAATTTTCTATGTAGATAACGGTTCGGGATTCGACAACGACATGGTGCGTGAGGTTGTTGATCGCCTTGGGGGGACGATGCAGCACTCAATCCCTTACAACAGCCAGGCGCGTGGAGTTTCCGAACGCGGACACCAGACCATATGGGTGCGTGCAGCTAAAAAGCTAACCAGCTACATAGGCGCCGACATGGACAAGCATGCCGGAACCAAGGTCCACCGAGTCGGCCGCAAACAGCTCAAGGAGTTTGGCACTACCAAGCTTATGCCTACCTTTGGTGAGTTTATGGCCGGTGTCGAGGACGAAATAGTCACCTACAACAGCACACCACATCGCGGGTTGGAAAAGTTTCGAGACCCGCTTACCGGCGTGATGAGGCATCCAAGTCCCGATGAGGCTTGGCAAATGGCGATTGATCAAGGTTGGGAGCCGTTGGTGGCGACACCAGAGTTGGTCGAGACACTCATGCGGCCTCAGGTGGTTCGCAAGACTCATCGAGGCGAAATCCAGTGGCTTAACAACATCTATTTTCTTGATGACCTGCGCTCCTTGCATGGACAAGAAATACGGCTGGCTTACGACGTTAGAGATGCTGCACGCATATGGGCTTACGCGTTAGACGGAGAGCTTATCGGGGAAGCCTTACTGGATGGAAACGCCTCGGATTACATGCCGATGAGTCTCCTTGAGAGAAGTCGCGAAAAACGTCAGCAGGGCCAGGTCAAGCGCTCTATGGACAAGCTGGAGACTTTGACAGGGCATCGAGTAGAGATGATTGCTCCTACGACAAGGCGCTCAGCGACTCTTAGCCATGAGGCGCTAACGCTAGCTCAAGAATTCGCCCAGACGCTAGAAGCCGAACAGCCTCAGTTCGTTGTGCCTGGAGATGACGTGGCGCGGTATCGGCTTTGGATCAAGTTAGATGAGCGAGTCAGTTCAGGAGGGGAATTGAGCGCAGAAGAAACCAGGTGGTGGGAGCTTTATCCCTCCCACCCGGACTTCAAAGCAATGAAAGAAGTGTTTCAACGCGCGGGCTGAGACCCGCGATTTAAGCAGTAGACGGGCCTGCAAGCCCGACTTAAAGGAGATAAAACACAATGAGTGTAACCAAAATTGTTCCATTGACAAACGTTGGGTTGCTTGCGGGTGCTATGAAGCGAGCCCAAGTGCGTCCAGCTGGGCTCCCTGGACTTGTCACCATGTATGGTCCGAGCGGTTTCGGTAAAAGTGCGGCTGCTGCATTCGCTGCAAATATGCACCGCGCTTATTACGTCGAGTGTCGGGATACCTGGAGCAAAAAAGCGTTCCTGATTGCCGTGTTGCGGGAAATGTCCGTGCATCCGACGCGAACGATGTCTGAAATGGTGGACCAGATTGCTGTTCAGCTTACAGCCTCGGGTCGTCCATTGATTATCGATGACGTTCAGTACCTGCTGGATAAAGCTGCCGCGAACGTCCTCACGGACATTTACAACGCGAGCCAAGGGACCATCGTTCTTATTGGTGAAGAACGAGTGCCGGCTTCGTTGTCTCGGCTTGAGCGTTTGCACAACCGAGTACTTGAGTGGGTGCCCGCTCAAGCGGCGACGCTGGAGGATCTGAAACAACTGGCCAGTGCCAGCTATCCAAAGCTGGAGATTGCAGACGACTTGCTTGAAGACCTCAATCGAGCAACAGGAGGATGCCTGCGTCGAGCTGCGGTGAATTTGTACAAAGTTCAATCTGAAGCGTCGGCCATGATGCGTGAAAAGATCGATCTTGCGACATGGGGCAAGCGAGGCTGGGATAACGGTGAGGCACCGGCTCGGAGGACTCGCTAATGGGTAAGCGCACTGATCTTCGTTTGGTGGGCGGCAAAGAACCCCGTCAGCACATGTGGGAAGCGGTCCGAGCGAACCGGGCGGAATTCACCTCTCGCCAAATTGCGGAGCTTTCCGGGCAATCAGATGGCAGCGTCAAAAATTATGTTCGAGCTCTTAATAAAGCTGCACTCATTGAGTTGGTCGATGGTGCGGGGGAGTTTGCGGATCATCGATGGCGTCTGGTCCGAGATGAAGGAGCGGAGCATCCTCGCGTAACCGTTTCCGGTAAGCGTTCGCTGAATGGTGCTGGACTTGAGAACCTATGGCGCAGTCTGCGAATCATGGGAGAAATGACTGCTGCTCAGGCGGCGGAAATGGCAAGTATCGGTGACGTGAAGGTCTCGCAGGCTTATGCCCATAACTACTTCGGGTCATTGGTCCGAGCCGGTTACCTGGTTACGAGCGACTACGATTTTCAGGGGCCTCAAACTTACAAGTTGGCACCTGGAGTTACCGCTGGGCCGCGTCACCCCATAGTACAGCGCACCGTTTCGCTGCAGGTGTTCGATCAAAACATGAATAAGGTAGTTTTTTCGTGTGTTGAGTCGGGCGGTGTGTCGGGGGAGTCCTCCCCAAGTAACGACATTCAGGAACAGAACTCAAGACTGAAGAAGTTGCTAGTGGAGTTTGTGGCTGCTGGGAAGAAAGGTCCGAGTATCAGCTTGCTTCAACGTACTCAGTTGGAGTTGGCGTAATGAAGCTGGTCGACATTTCGCGCTGGGGAAGTCAGCCGCCTCTATTCGTCCGCCTTTTGGCAGCCGAAGTTGGAGAAACAAATCGCGCTAGGGCTGCTGAACGAATTGGAATCAGTCGCACGGCTGTAAGTCTTGTGCTGAGCAACAAGTACGCCAGCCCGAGCACAAAAGGTGTGGAGCGGCGTGTAATGGCAGCTCTCGGTCAAATTGAATGTGTCGCTTTGGCCGAAAAAGTTTCCATTCAGCAGTGCCAAACTTACCGCGAAAAGTCTCCCCCGACTCATAACCCACAGGCTATGCAGCACTGGCGAGCCTGCCAGCACTGCCCCTACAACCCAACTTGTGCAGGTGCCGGAAATGCAACCGTCCACTGACAGTGTCCGTCCGCAATTACCCGCAGTTCAGATCTATATATCCGGTCGGAGTTTGATTCGTCTCTACATGGGGGAGAAGTGCGTAGGTTTTTCCGAAACCTATAAGTTCGCTCAGATTCGTGCGGAAGAGTTGGCCAAGGCCGACCTTAAGCAGGAGGTGCATTGATGCGTACTCGATGCCCCAACTGCGGGACGACGCTCAGCCTGGATGCCCTGATTGCACACGACGGCGCCCGCGATGCGCTCGGTGTGGCGTTCAAATTATCCGGCCAACTTGGCAACGCGTTGATCCGCTATGTCGGTTTGTTCCGGCCAGAAACCCGAGAGCTGACCATGGATCGGGTGGGCAAGATCCTCAATGAGTTATTGCCGGATCTGCAAGCCCAGCGCATTGAGCGCAATGGTGCTGTGTTCAGTGCACCCGCTGCTTGCTGGGTGTGGGCTATTGAGCAAGCAGTTTCTGCCCGTGATGCCGGTCGACTCGTAACGCCGTTAAAAGCGCATGGCTGGCTGTACCAGGTCATGACTCAGTGGCAAGGCGAAACAACGGCGTTGCTGCTACCTGAAGCCACGCCCCCAAAGCCAGCCATGGTTGGGCGGGCAAGCCAAACAACCGCTGCACTGGCGGCACTGCAGGGGCGGCTCAATGGAGGGTGAGTGGTTACAGCGTGAGGTGATCTCGGGGCTCATGGGACTTGTTGCCCTACGCCTTGACGGCGCCCCGGCTGCCGACGCTATCACCCACACGCTTGATATCTGGCTTGTTGCTTTGAAAAAGGCTCAGCGGTGGAACGAAAAGACAGACGGAGCGAGGGTTAGAGCCGCATTCGAGACGCTCTTCGCGAGCTGCGAGCGGTGGCCAGCACCGGCAGCATTGATTCGAGCGATACCGGCTCGGCAGAACCAGCAGGCTTTACCTAAGCCCGCACTCACAGAAGAACAACGCGCCAATGGGCGTCGCCGGATCGGGGAGATCCTCGGCGCCTTGAAGTACAGCAATGACAAACATGAAACGAACATGGAGCAAGGCAAAGAATGAGCATTCCAGAAGGGTTCCGCCAAGACGCAAAGGGCCACTTGGTGCCAGTAAAAATGATCAAGCCTATTGATCTGGCACGCGACGAACTGGTGATTGAGCTGGTCGACAAGGCTAAGGCACTTTCCAAGGCGCTCGGCGCATTCAAGGCAACGGCTTTCGGCGACATCAAGGCATTCGTCGAAATGTCTGCCGAGCAGTACAAGGCCACCATCGGCGGAAAGAAAGGCAACGTCACGCTGTTGTCGTTCGATGGTCGCTACAAGATTGTTCATGCAGTCCAGGACTCCATCAAGTTCGATGAGCGGCTTCAGGCTGCACGGGCATTGATCGATGAGTGTGCTGTTGAGTGGACGCTGGACGCGAGAAGTGAAGTTCGAGTGTTGGTGAATGAGGCATTCCGTACTGACAAAGAGGGCGAAATCAGCACCGGCCGCGTGCTTGCGCTTCGCCGGCTGGAGATTACGGACTTGCGATGGCAGCGAGCAATGCAGGCCATCAGCGATGCGGTTCAGGTGGTTGGCTCCAAAAGTTACGTTCGGATCTATGAGCGAATCGGGGATAGCGACCAATACGCCTCCATCCCGTTGGATATCTCCAGTGCATTCGTTGCGGCCTCTGCGCCGTCGACTTTGCACTGATCCAAATCCGTCACTGACCATCCCTCATTCAACACTGAACGTAAGAGAGCGAACAAATTATGGCCAAGTTCCAGATCACCATCGAAGACAGCGGCGATGGCGTCTCTATCCAAGTCGACAACCAAGCCCAGTTGAGTGGCAGCAAAGCAGGTCGCGTGGCATGTGCGCTTATGAGTGGCGCGCCTTTGTTGCTTGCCCGCATTCCCTTTGACTATGCCGCAGGGCAAGGCGCATGCGATTGCGAGATCTGCCAGGCCATGCGCGAAAAGCAGATGACTAAACCGACCATCCATTAATGCGAAACCACCTCGGGTAACTGGGGTGGTCTATCCGGCGCGGTGGCCGGGTACTGATGAGCAGCCGACGACGACATGGAACAAGCAGATTGGGATGCGCTGAAGGCGCAGATGGACAGCCCTTGGGGATCTATGACCCTGCAATGCGATCAGTTCGTGCTGACCTTGCAGCAGCATACCTCCAGCAAGAGTAAAAGCTGGATGACTGGGGTTTATGTGGACGGCTTATTCAAGGGTGCTTGGGTTATGGCGAGCCGAGAGGGTGAGGCGCTCCATGACGAATCACGCCGTTTCCTTCGCAAGGTCAGCAAGTCGTTGTATTGCCGAAAAGAGGTTGAGGCTTACCGCAAGGTATTCGGAAAGCGTGCTGCCGATAAGCATGCTGCCGCGAAGCACTTCTATTTCGATCCGTCGTGGAAAAGCTTCAACTCCCTGAAAAAACACCTGCTGGCTAACAATACCAGCATCACCCGAATCAACGAGATCTGACCAAATGGACCACACCAAAGCCCTGGATAAAATCAAGAAGCTGTTGCGTCTTGCAGCCAGTGACAACCCGCACGAAGCGGCTGCTGCGATGCGCCAGGCTCGCGCCTTGATGGAGAAATACCGACTGGAAGAGTCGGATGTCCACCTGTCCGAGGTATACGAGTGCGCTGCCCGTAGCGGTTCTAAGATGACTCCGCCGCAGTGGGAAGCCAACTTGGCCGGGGTTGTGACCAAGGCTTATGCCTGCAAGATCTTGTTTATGGCAGGCGTCGGTGAATGGCGCTTCATCGGTGAAATGGCTGAGCTGGCCAGCTACACCATGACACTGTTGTTGCGCCAGGTGCGCCAGTCCCGCCGTGACTTTATCAGCACCCAATTGAACCGCTGCAAGGCCGCGACCAAGACTAAGCGCGCCGATGTGTTCTGTGGAGCCTGGGTTTCGGCCGTACGCAAACAGGTCATGGCCTTTGCCGGTAACGATGAGCCGTCCCCGGCCGCTGCCGCTTACATGCTCAAGCACCATGCGGAAACGGAGAAGCTCGACTGCCGCGACCGCAATGCCAACAAGGGTACTGGTGTGCGGGCCATGACCGACGCCCTGCACGGAATTCTCGCGGCGGGGGATGTCCGCTTGAACCATGGGGTGAATGGCCAGGAGCAAATGGTCCTCAATTGAGCGAAACCACTCCGGCAATCGGTGTGGTCTGCCTGGCGTAGTGGCCAGGTACTGACGAGCAGCTAATCAATGACACAGGAAACTCCAGCCGAACGGAAGCGCCGGCTTGCTCGCGAGCGGCAACAGCGCATGCGTGACGCTCGCAACGCAAAGCGGAAGGCGATGGGCTCATCGAAATTTAAGATGGAGATGTACTCGGGAACAAGAGCTGCATTGGATACCGTTCGGACGGTTGGGGAATTCGATGATACGGCTGAGGCGCTAACGCTATGGATTCACGCGGGGGAAGAACTGGCGAAGCGTGATCCAGCGGCGTTCAGGCGGTTGGTCGAAGTGAGGAGAAAATGAATCGGCGCAACCTTGATCTATCGAAGATCCATATCGCCAAGAAGGATTTGGCACTGGATGAGGACACCTACCGGGCAATGCTCCAGCGAGTTGCTGGAGTGAGTTCGGCAAAGGATTTATCACCACTGAAAACCTCGGCGGTGCTCACGGAGCTGGTGCGCTTAGGGTGGAAGCCAAAGAAATCTAAGGTAGGTAGAGCAGCACCAAAAGTTGCACCTGATCGGGAAAAGCTGGTTGGCAAAATCGAAGCCTTCCTGGCCGAAGCTGGGCGTCAGTGGGCTTATGCCGATGGCATGGCTTTGCGAATGTTCAAGGTCGAACGGGTGGAATGGCTGGATGCTCGTCAACTCGGGAGCATGGTGTCGGCCCTGACTTACGATGCCAAACGGAATGGGAGGCGGGCACAGTGAACAATGACCAGTTATTCGCTGACGACAGTGACAAGCTCGACCCAAAGAAAGTCTTGGCCCATATGGAAGATCCAATCGTCTCCGCTCGATGGGAGGGAAATTTAAAGGAGATGGTGGAGCTCGCTGAATTCGAGCTGTTGAAAAGGCTTCCTGAAAAGCCAGAGGCTGTACCTGAAATTGCACGGGCGGTCGTGTTCTCGATCTGCTCCACCATGGGTGGCTCGGTGATTTATCTGCCGCGTGGCGAGTCGCTCAAGCGGGCAATGCGAGACGCTGAGATCTACCGTGAATGGTTGGATGCTGGAGCCCAACCTCATGAGCTGGTGCGCAAGTATCAGCTTTCCTCGGCCATCATCTACGGCATCATCAAGCGTCAACGGGGCTTGCACAGACAGAACGGTCCTGACCTGTTTGGCTTTGAGCAGGAGACCATCCACTGATAGCATTGCACTGAGCAATGTCGTCCTACCAAACCCCCGCATTCGCGGGGGTTTCTTGTCTAAATAAGAAACTCGATCATATCCCCCAAAGCGCGAATCTAGTTCGGTACTTCTTACCGACGGGTTCACGTCATGTCTGCCTCGGCTCCTACAACTCCGCGTGCATTTGCTGCTCAGATTCTTGAGGGCGAATCTTCGTGCGAGTCGATTCTTGATCGGTGTCCTGTGGAATGGCGTGACCTGGTCATGGATCACGTTCGTGTCGCTCAGGACAGGCGCGACATGAACGTTGCCCGTCAGCAGAAGTTTAGGCCTCAGGCCAAACCCTCTAGCCCGACAGTCGCGACATACCAGGAGCGTCCCCTGGTGCGTGGCAATGCTGCCGTTGCTGCCGCGCACCTGGCTGCTGTTCGGGCCTCTATCCAATCCAATCGAGCAAACCATCAATGACTTTCCGAAATCGTGGACGGCGTACCCGTGCCCCGCGCATGACCGATTGGACGGTGATCACCGTCATTTTGATCATCGCGCTGGGCATGATCGCCCCGACCAAGTTGGCAGTAATTCTCTACAAGGCCGGACTTGTCACTGGCGGTGGCGTGCTCGGCTACTGGATCGACCGGGCACTGTTTCCCTACGCCAGGCCAAACCAGGTCAGTCGCATTCACCAGCCACTGGCCGGATTGCGACGAGCCATCGTTGTTCTCGCTTGTGTTCTTGGCCTGACGTTGGGGCTTTGACTATGGTGCGATCACGAATCCTGCTCGCTGTTGGCTTCATTGGTTTAGTGGTGGGTTTGGCACTCTGTGACAAGGCCCGCGCTGAAATCCCGATGCAGGCCGAACACTACCGACGCGATCTGTCCCGTATTGCTCAAGCGGAATGGGGGCTTGATGCACCGATTGCCACCTTCGCTGCTCAGGTTCACCAGGAAAGCCGCTGGAAGTTCGATGCGAAATCTCCGGTAGGTGCGCAAGGCTTGGGCCAGGTGATGCCCTCGACCGCCACTTGGCTTGCTGAGCTGTTCCCGAAAGCTCTCGGCAAAGTCGAGCCCTATAACCCTACCTGGTCACTACAGGCTTTGGTCAGTTACGACCGCTGGCTGGCTGACCGAATCAAGGCACGGAACCCCTGCGAGCAAGGCGCCATGTTTCTGTCTAGCTACAACGGCGGGCTGGGTTGGTTGATCCGTGACCGCAAGTTGGCATCGGCTAAGGGCGCCGATCCGCTGACTTGGTTCGGCTCAATCGATCGATTCAACGCTGGCCGCTCTGCAGCGAACTTCAAAGAAAACCGGCAATACCCGCGCCTCATCTTGCTGCGATGGGAACGCCTTTATGTCGATGCCGGATGGGGCAAGGGGTTGTGCCAATGAAAGAAATACTCAAGTTGTTCGCTCTACCACTCATCGCGATGGCTTTGATCGCAGCCGCATTCCTGTTCGTCGAGCACAACCGCCAAGCCGGTTATGACGAAGGGTTTATCGCGGGAAAGGCAAAGGGCACGGAGGCATACCAAGAGCTCAAGGACAAAGTAGAGGGAGAGAAGTTGGCTCTTGCGACGGAGGCTCTCGCAAAAGCTAAGGCCGTTGCTCAATTGCTCCAGGAGCAAACAGAGCGCGGAAATGAGCTGGCCTCAAAGCTCGCCACCACCAAACAAGAGCTGCGCCGGAATACCGACAGGCTCAACGGGGAAATAAAGCATGTCACGACTCTATACCGCCGCACCTTGGATGCGGTGCCTGAGCCTCTTCCTGTTGCTGTGTTCACTGCCGGCTTTGTCCGCGTGTGGAACGAAAGCCTTAACCCAATCGCAATGCATACAGGGCAGCCCGTCAGCGGAACTGCTGCGCCTTCCGGAAGAACCGGAACCGCTGACGACCTCGACAGCGGAATAACTCCAGCTGTCCTTCTTACCAACCAAGTGCGCAATAGCGAGAAGCACGCTTCTTGCCGAGCTCAGCTTAAAAGCCTGATCGAGTATTACACCCATGGACGTATTTGACCGTGCCACCGAAGTAGAGGACGCGTATCGGGAGGCTGCTATAGCGGCGCAATTGGCACAGGCCAAGAGACCCAATCAAGCCTCAGCATCGAATTGTGAGGACTGTAACGTGGAGATCCCGGAGCTGCGGCGTGTGATTCTGCCGGGCGTGCTGTTGTGCGTGGATTGCCAATCTTTCCATGAACGACTGGGGCGCACATGAACATGATCGAAATGCCGATGTGGCAACTGCTGGCCTCAGCCGTGACCCTGCTGGGGATTTTCTCCGGCCTGGTTAGGTTGTTGCTCTCGCAAATGGAAGGTCGCCTGGACGAACGTTTTGAACTCGTCGCGAAGGACTCCGAGCGATTGCGTCAGGTCGAACTCGGCTTGGAGCGGCTCCGAGGTGAAATGCCGCTGCACTACGTACGCCGTGAAGACTACGTGCGTAACCAAACAGTAATCGAGGCCAAGCTCGACGCGTTGGCCCTCAAGTTCGAAAACGTTCAGCTCAAAGGGAAATTTTAATGAGCATCGACCATGCGAAGACACGGCGCGAGACACTCCGCTGGTACATCCTCCTGACCCTCAACACCTCCCGACCGGTCGATCCGCATGAAGCGGTGGTGCTGTCGACAATCCAGGGCATCTACCCAGACGCAACACAGCTGGAGCTGCGCCGTGAGCTGGACTATCTGAAAGATCGTTCTCTGGCCACTCTGAAGAAACAGCCAAGCGGTGTGTGGATCTGCGGTCTGACTCACTATGGCGTGGACATTGCCGAGTACACCATCGAATGCAATCCCGGCATTGCTCGTCCTGAAAAGTACTGGTCCTGACTTATGCCTCCGCGTAGCAAAGTGGCCGCGCTGCCGGCCGAGGTGAAGACATGGCTCGATCACTCGTTGGTCGAGTCGAACTTTTCTGGCTATGAATCGCTCTCCGCTGAGCTGGAGAGCCGTGGATACTCCATCGGCAAAAGCGCGCTCCATCGTTACGGGTCGGAGTTTGAGGTGAAGCTGGCATCGCTCAAGCTGGCGTCTGAGCAAGCGAAGGCCGTCGTTCAAGCGGCGCCCGATGATGAGGGCGCGGTCAATGAAGCGCTAATGCGACTGGTGCAGGAACACCTGTTTAAGTTGTTGATGGCGGACGATGGCAAGATGGATTTGCCGAAAGTGGCGAAGGCCGTCGCTGAGCTTGGCCGGGCATCTGTTGTGCAGAAGAAATGGCAAGCCGAGTTCCGTGATAAGGCCGAAGCGGCTGCCAGCAAGGTAGAGAAAATCGCCAAGAAAGGGGGCTTGAATCAAGCCACTGTCGATGAGATTCGTCGCGAGATTCTCGGGATGGCATCGTGAGTGTTCCCCTTGTTCTGGATAGCACCGCGACTCTTTTAGCCCCGGCGGTGTTGCTCGACTACCAAAAAGAGTGGATTGGCATTCGCGCCCCACTCAAGGTCGGTGAGAAATCCAGGCGGATCGGCCTCACCTGGGCGGAAGCGGCCGACAACGTGCTGGTGGCTGCTGCCGAGAAGCCAGCCGGTGGTCAGACTGTTTATTACCTGGGCTACAACCAGGACATGACAGTGGAGTACATCCAGGCCTGCGCCATGTGGGCGCGGGCCTACAACTACGCAGCCGAGGAAATCGAAGAAGGCATTTGGCCGGACAGCGACCCGGACAAGCACATAAAGACCTACACCATCGGCTTCCCCAGCGGGCACCGGATCGTCGCGCTCACTAGTCGGCCATCCAACTTGCGTGGTCGTCAGGGCGTGGTCGTGATCGATGAGGCGGCGTTCCACCAGGACTTGGCTGAGCTGCTCAAGGCGGCATTGGCTCTGCTGATTTGGGGTGGTGAAGTTCATGTCATCAGCACCCACGACGGCACCGAGAACGCCTTCAATGAACTGATCAACGATATCCGAGCAGGCAAGCGCAAGGGCGCATTGTTCCGCTGCCCCTTCCGTGAAGCTGTCGCGGATGGTCTCTATCAGCGTGTTTGCCTGCGTAAAGGAATTGAGTACAGGGAAGAAGAGGAAGCCGAGTGGGTCCAGGACGTTTATGACTTCTACGGCGATGCGTCGGAGGAGGAGCTCGATTGTGTCCCGTCTCAAGGCGGCGGCGCATTCCTCAGCATGGCCCTGGTCGAGCAGCGTAGCAATCGTGACGTGCCAGTGCTGCGCCTGGCCTATCCGCAAGGTTACGAGGTTCAAGAAGAGCGCCTTCGTTTGGCCGAGTCCCTAGAGTGGTGTGAAGAGCATTTGCTCCCGCTGCTAAAGGCCATTCCGCTGGATGTGCAGAGCTTCTATGGCATGGACTTTGGCCGTAGCGGTGACCTGTCAGTAATCTGGCCGTTGGTCAAAGAGCAGAACCTGCGCAAGCGCACACCCTTTGTGGTGGAGCTGCGCAACGTCCCGTTCAAGCAGCAGTTTCAGATTAAGTGCTACATCCTCAGTCGCCTGCCCAATTTCCTAAAAGGGGCTGACGATGCCAGGGGCAACGGCTCGCAGTTGTCTGAAGACACTGCCATCGAGTTCGGTTTCAACCGTATTGAGCGGGTGATGCTCACCGAAGGTTGGTATCGGGACAACATGCCGTTGTTCAAAGCCGCTCTTGAAGACGACACGTTCTACGACATCCCCGCCGACAAGGACGTCGTCAGCGACGTGCGCGCCTTTCGCGTGGTCAAGGGTGTGGCGCGAATCCCAGAAAAGCGCACCAACGAGAAAGGCGAAAAGTCTGGGCCAAAGCGCCACGGTGACGCCGGGATCGCGGCCGTACTTGCCGATTACGCCTCTCGCCAAGATGTCGAGATATTTGAATTTCACCGCGTCCCGCCATCAGGCAGTCACGACCGTACGGTTCAGACTGGCGGCGGCTGGCGCACTAATAAAGGCATCTGGTAATGACCCAGTCCCGCATCGTTGACCAGCATGGTCGTCGTATCCAGCTCGATCAGCTTACCGAAGAGGTCGCCGCACCTCGGCTGACGGGTGTGCGCCAGGTTTGGCACTCGTCTGTCGCGAGCGGCCTTACCCCGCAGAGACTGGCGAACATTCTTCAGGCCGCTGCTGAGGGCAATGCACACGACTATTTAACCCTGGCTGAAGAGATGGAGGAGCGCGATCTGCATTACGCCTCCGTCCTGGGCACTCGCAAGCTTGCTGTAGCTGGCCTGAACATTCGTGTCGAGGCGGCAAGTGATGAAGCTGAGGATGTTCGTCGTGCCGATGCTGTACGTGAGGTGGTCGAGTCTGCTGAGTTTGGCGAGCTGCAGAGCGAAACTGTTGATGCCCTGGGCAAAGGTTTCTCGGTAAGCGAAATCATTTGGGACCGAAGCGGCAAGACTTGGATGCCAGAGCGGTTCGAGCCTCGCGACCAGCGATTCTTCCAGTTCGACCGCGAAACCGGTCGTGAGCTGCGACTCCTGGACGAAGCCGATATGGTCAACGGCGTTGCTCTGGCGCCGTACAAGTTCATCGTACATTTGCCGCGTATCCGTTCTGGATTGCCTATTCGTGGTGGGTTGGCCCGTCTCGCGGCAGTGGCTTATATGTGTAAGGCGTGGACGTGGAAAGACTGGATGGGGTTCGCCGATATCTACGGCATCCCTATGCGGATTGGTCGCTACGGCCCGAACGCCAGTAAGGATGACATCGGCATTCTATTGTCAGCCGTCGCCAATCTCGGGAGCGATGCAGCCGCTGTCATCCCTGACAGCATGCGGATTGACTTCCAGAATGCGGCGAATGTGGCGGGAGCCGGAGACTTCTTCAAGGGCTTGGCTGAGTGGTGGGATAAGCAGGTCAGTAAGGCCGTGGTAGGCCAGACGATGAGTGCGGATGATGGCGCCAGTCTTGCGCAGGCCAAGGTCCACAACGAAGTTCGACTGGATCTGCTGGAGGCTGATGCCAAAGCGCTCAGCAATACCCTCAATCGGCAATTTGTTCGACCGTTCTGCGATCTGAACTTTGCACCAGGTCGTCGCTATCCCAAGCTGATCGTTGATGTTCCTCAGCCAGAAAACATCGAGCTGCTCATTAAGGCGCTCAAGGATCTGGTGCCGCTTGGTCTGGAGGTTGAACAGTCAGTCATCCTGGACAAGCTCAATCTGCCGTCGCCGGCTGAAGGCGCGAAGGTGCTGGGCAAGCCTGCAGCAGCTTCTGTCATTGCGACCGCTGCAAACCGTGAGCAGCCGACCAACCAGGTCGATATAAAGGATGTGGTGGATAACCAGGTGAAGACGTTGGAGGCCGCAGCAGCCAGGCCCCTCGGCGATATGGTTGACGCCATCCGCGAGTTGCTTGATTCAGTCAGCAGCTTGGAGGAGTTTCGTGATCGCCTGATCGAGGTCTATCCAGATATGGATGCCAGCCAGCTTGCTGACGCAATGGCTGACGGCCTAGCGGCAGCCAGCCTGGCCGGCCGTTATGACTTGCTTCGAGGGCTTTGACGCTCCCACATGGTAGGGCAGGGTTTGCTTGTTATTAGTGTGTATAGCAAGCAGGCCGCCTCGTGAGTCTTGGCAGTGACCTCACGAATGTCATTTACGTGGACGATTTCGGAGGTGACTTTAAGGGTTCCCTGCGCGGAAAGTCGATGGATTTCAAAATGCCCCGACTCAGGGTTAAGGGTTAAGCCATTGTGTGCGTACTTATTTCGACCTTTTTGGGCTGCTTTGATTTTACTTATTACATTCTCGTAATTGGCCAAGCTGGGAAACTGTTTGACGAGCTGTTCGCAAAGGGTATGAAGCGCGTCGACTCGCTGTTTGAAGTTCGCATGAGCCAGCAAAATTGTCGGTCGGCGATCTAGGATGTCGTCATACCCCATGAGCTTGGAGATGGAGACCATTACCTGATTTTCGAGTGCGATCCACATCGTCATCAGCCGACCCAGCTCAAGCAAGTGCTCGTCATTAATTGGCCAGTTTGACTTGAAATCCAGACGATCCATTGCTTTGCCTCCAAGGCGAAAATTTCACCAATCATACTAGGGTACTGGCATATGGCTGTCTCGCACGGCTCACTCCCGTTCCAAGAACAGATCGAATACTTCCGGGGCAAGACCAATATCCCGACCCGCGCCTGGACGGATATCTACAACGTCGAGCATGACTGGGCGTTCGTGGTAGCTGGCACCACCAAGCAGGCCCTTCTTGCAGATATGCGCGGTGCTGTCGAGAAGGCCATCACCAATGGCCTCAGCCTAGAGCAGTTCCGTGCCGGGTTTGACCAGGTCGTGAATAAGCATGGTTGGGAATACAACGGCGGTCGTGGATGGCGCACCCGCGTGATTTACGAAACGAACCTGAGGCAGTCGTACAACGCCGGACGCGAAGCCCAGATGGCTGATCCAGAGTTGCGCAAGCGCCGTCCCTTTGGCGTCTATCGCCATGGCGACAGTGCCAATCCTCGGCCCCAGCATCTTGCGTGGAACGGGACCGTGTTGCCTTTGGATGATCCATGGTGGTCGACTCACAGCCCGCAAAATGGATGGGGCTGTAAGTGCAAGAAGTTCATGGTCAGCCAGCGTGACATCGACCGGCAGGGTCTGAAGGTCGGGCCAGCGCCGGAGATCGAGTATGAGAATCGCACCATCGGCGTGAACAGTCCCAACGGCGCACGCACCGTCCGGGTGCCAAAGGGCATTGATCCGGGGTTTGATTTTGCACCTGGTCAATCTCGGCTCGCGACCGCCGTTCCTGCCCTGCGTGCATACGATCCACTGCCTGAGCCTGGTGCGCGGTCAAGTAGTGTCCAGGGCGCAGGGCTCCCGAACAGACGCGCACCTGGTGCGCTGCCTCCTGCTCGTGAAGTGTCCGCTGACAAGCTCTTGCCTGAGGGGCTACCCGATCAGGAGTACGTCGAGCGATTCTTGGCGGAATTCGGCGCATCGAATGCCGCGTCGGTCGTGTTCAAGGATGTGACAGGCGATGCCGTGGTGGTCAGTCGTGAGTTGTTTACCAGTGCCAAAACCGGCGCTTTGAAGATAAAGAAGCGGGGGCACGCTCGCGAGCTGCTGTTGCTAGCAGAAGCAATCAAAGATCCTGATGAGGTTTGGGTAAGGCTGGAATGGCTTTACGCCAAGAACAAGGCTGTCGTGCGGCGCCGCTATATATCGCGCTATCAGATCGACGGGGAGCCGGTTCCGGCATTGTCAGTATTCGAAGTGGGTGATGACGGCTGGGATGGTGTGACGACGTTCTCGCCCGATGCGGATAACCCGGATTACCTGGAACAACTCAGGATCGGCGTACGTCTGTTTCGTCGGTCGACGCTCGACGAATAAATAAACCACGCGCCGCCACACGTGGTTTCGCTCTGAGTGTAGGCCTGGAGGTCCTGGCGGGGACTGCTCACTCAATGAACGTATTTCGATAGTAGGAGATGCACATGGCAGGCGCAATGCTCAATGTCGAAGTGGATGACAGCCGGTCTGGTGCGGCCCTGGCCGAATTAGCGGAGCGGTTGGAGGATATTCGTGTCCCACTCCTGGACATTGCCGAATACCTGCAGCAATCCACGGACGAGCGCTTTAGACAGCAGGTATCTCCAGACGGGGCTCCATGGGCACCGTTAGCCGCGTCCACTATCGCTAAAAAGAAGTCGAGCCAGATCCTGCGGCAGGACGGGTTTCTGCAGGACACGATCCGACATAGGGTCAGCGGCGACGAATTGGAACTCGGTTCCGATCGTCCATATGCGGCGATCCATCAGTTCGGCGGCAAGATCGAGCAAGGCGCTCGGTCGCAACAGGTTTACTTCAAACATAAGAATGGCCAAGTCGGAAATCGGTTTGTCAAAAAGAGGCAGTCGAATTTTGCCCAATGGGTAACCCGAGGTGCGACCTCGACAGACATGCCGGCTCGACCTTATCTGGGTCTGTCCTCAGCAGATGACAATGAGATCCTCGCCATCGTGTCTGACTACCTTTCCGAACCATTGGAGGTCGGTCCAAGATAATCGCGCTGACGGCGTTTAGAGAGCCTTACAGGTACAACGACGGCGGTAGTCGTCCGCGAATAGCGTTAGACATGCGTTAGATTTGGTTCAGAGGGTATTGCAGCATCATAGCGGTAGCCAGATCGACAAAGATCCCGCCAAAATAGCCAGTTCATGTAAAAACCCCCGCACCTGGTCGAAGCCTCAGAATTCTTATTCGGGGCTGAAACTCCTCGCATTACCGATGCCGCAGAAACTGGCGGCATGAAAACATTACTCGCCCTTAACACCGACCTGTCAGCAGCGATTGCCAAAGCCAATGGCAAGGCGCCGGATTGGGTCGAACTGATTCCGGCCGGTCCAGTCGTTACTGGTCGTGATGGCCGCACCTGGTTGTTCGATGAACAGGCTCAGCAAATGGTGCTGGGCTTGTTTACGGCTCGATCTATTGAGCTGCCCATTGATTGGGAGCACGCCACCCAAAGCCGAGCACCGAACGGTGAAGAAGCACCGGCTGCCGCCTGGATCGCCCAGCTGGAAATCCGCGCAGGTGGCTTATGGGGCCAGGTCAACTGGACCCCTCGTGGTGGCGAGCAAGTCGTCGCCCGAGAGTATCGATTCCTTTCCCCTGTATTCGATTACGAGGCAGACGGCGGGCGCATTGTGCGCTTGGTCAGCGCCGGCCTCACCAACGTCCCGAATTTTCTGCTTACCGCTCTCAACCACGAAAACCCGGAGTTCAATGTGAAGCTCTCTCCTGCGCTATTGGCACTGCTCGGCCTGCCCGAAGCTGCCACCGAAGCCGATGTCCTTGCGGCGACGACCCAACTGAAGCAAGCCGCGAACGCTGAAAAGACTCCAAATCTGGCGACCTTCGTTCCGCGTGCCGATTACGAAACCCTGTTGTCCCGTGCCACCAATGCCGAGCAAGCGCTGTCGACTCGCGTGAAAACGGAGCGTGACGCTTCGGTTAACGCCGAGATCGATGCCGCTCTCAAGCTCGGCAAGATCACACCGGCCACCACCGACTACCACCGCGCAGCTTGCCAAGAAGAAGGTGGCCTGGAGCGATTCAAGGCGTTCGTCAATGCGGCGGCGGTTGTGGCCGAGCCGTCTGGTTTGGATGGCAAACCCAAACCCGTTCTCTCTACTGCCCTCAACGCCGAGCAGCAAGCCATGTGCGTCCAGCTGGGTGTTGATCAAGAGCAGTTCGCCAAAACGCTTCAGAGCGAGGGCTAACCCGTGCCACTGACTCAAGACCGTAATACCTCAATGAAGGCCACCGACATCCTGGTGATTGGCATGGCTGCCAGCTCGCGAATCTTTGCGGGCAGCCTGGTGATGCTCAATGCGGCCGGCTTTGCCGTGTCGGGTGTCACCGCGACGGGTTTGACCTACGCCGGTCGAGCTGAAGAGTTTGTCGACAACACGTCCGGTGCGGCCGGCGCAGCTCGCGTGGCGGTCCGCCGTAACAAGGCTTTCAAGTGGACTAATGACGGCTCCATCGCTCAGGCCCAGCTGTTGAAGAACGCCTATGTGGTGGATGACGGAACTGTTGCGGCCACTGATGGGGGCGGTACTCGCTCCGTCGCTGGCCGAATCGTTGGCATCGATACCGACGGTGTTTGGGTCGAGTAACCCTCTATATATAGGAGCGCATTGCGCATGCTGGTAAATAAAGCTTCGATCAACGCGGCGTTTGTCGCACTCAAGACGCTGTTCAACAATGCGTTCACCACTGCTCCTAGCAACTGGGAAAAGATTGCGATGAAGGTTCCGTCCAGCACGGGCAGCAACCTTTACGCGTGGCTGTCTTCCTTCCCGCGTATGCGCCGCTGGATCGGCGAGAAGCACATCAAAAGCCTGAAGGCGTTCAAGTACACGGTTGTCAACGAAGACTTTGAGGCGACCGTCGAGGTCGACCGCAACGATATCGAAGACGATCTGCTGGGCGTTTATGCACCTCAGGCGCAAATGGCGGGGCACTCGGCGAAGCAACTGCCGGATGAAATCATTTTTGACGTGGTCAACGCTGCCTTCACCAGTCCGTGCTACGACGATCAATACTTCTTTGATACCGACCACCCGGTTGGCGATCAAAGTGTCAGCAACAAGGGCACCAAGAAGCTTTCGATTGCAACTCAAGCGCTCGCCATGGCCAGTTACGGTGCCGCACGCACTGCCATGGGCAAGTTCATGGACGAAGATGGCCGCCCGCTGAACATCACGGCAACCGTTCTCCTGGTGCCAAAGGCGCTGGAAGACGTTGGCCGCGCCTTGCTCACGGCTGATCGTCTGGAAGATGGCAAAACCAACATCTACAAGGGCACTGCCGAATTGGTGGTCTCCGGCCGCCTGACTTCGGACACTGCCTGGTTCCTGCTCGACACCAGCCTGCCGGTGAAGCCGTTCATTTACCAGGAGCGTAAGGCCCCGGTATTTGTCCAGCAGATCGACGCCGAAGCGGACGATGTGTTCAACCGTAAGAAATTCAAGTTCGGCGCTGAAGCACGTGCGGCTGGTGGCTATGGCCTCTGGCAGACCGCATACGGCTCCACCGGTACGGACGCCTAACCCATGGCCTTATTCATCAGAGCAATGCGCGATGGCTTCCGTCGCGCTGGGATCGCTCATCTCAGTGCGGGCACTTACCACGCCGATGATGCCTTCAGCGAAGAGCAACTGGAGGCGCTCAAGGGCGAGCCGCAACTGATCGTGCTTGAGGGTGTGGAAGAACCGGAAGAGGTTGACGGCGATGAGAGCGAGGACGGGTTGGAAGGTGGTGGCACACAAACAGGCTCGGCGCCTGGTGCGTCGAAGCCTCAGGCAACTGGTGCTAAGACCGGCCGTGTGAAGGCGTCCAAATGAATCTCTCGCTACCTGGTGCGCTTGTCCTCATCGCTCGTTTCGGTGCTTCGGAAATGGCCAGCCTGGCCGTTCCTGACACCTTCAATCCCATTGAGCCTGCTCTGCTGGAAGCAGCCGCCAAGGGCGACGATCTGGCGGGATGGGATGCTGATGATGTGGCGGCCGCCGTTGCGGCGCTGGCACGGATTGCCGATGCCGCCACCCGTGCCCGGAGCGAAGTTCAGTTCTATCTGCGTTATCGCCGTCTGGGTGAGGACGCGCCGGCTTGGGTCGCTGAAGACCTGCCCGAGCTGACCCGGTTTCATCTGTATGGCGAGAAGGCCAATGCAGAGTCGAGCGTGCGGCTGCGTTACAAGGACATCATCAAGCGGCTGGAGAGTCTGGCCGCTGAGGATGAAAAGCGCGGGGCATCTGAGTCAGGCCAGTCAGGCTTGGCCATCACCCATGCACCGCGACTGTTCAGCCGCAACACGCTGAGCCGCCTCTGATGTTGGGGGATCTGGAAGACGCCATTGAGGCCAGGCTTGCGGAGCTGAAAAAGCAGCTCCCGCGCCTGACGATCAAGACGTATGGCGGCGAGCTGAGTGATCCAGATCTGCTGGTTGATCTGATCAAGGGCACGCCATCGGTGATGCTCACTACGCCTCGGGTGGTGTTCCGTCGCCAAGGCCAACGCCGTTATAGCGCTGCAGTGGTGTTCCGCCTGGTCATCTCCAGCAAGTCAGTCCGAGATGAGAAAGCCACTCGTCGCGGCACCATCACTGCAGATCCGGGCAGCTACTGGATTTGGGAAAGCTGTATGCGCCTGCTGACTGGCTGGCAGCACAAGCCTGATGGGGCGCGTGCATCGCCTACTGAGTTCGCCAACCTGGTCACCGGCAAGTTTCAGTCCGATCACCTCTCGGTGCTTGGGCAGAGCTTCTCCATCGATCTGGATTGGGTGATCCCCGAGGAGCCGCTGCCAGACCTCGAAGGCATCGATATTTCGTACCACGTGCCGAGCGATAACCCCGAGACAACTGCAACAGACAACATCGATTTGAGGAATCTGTAATGCGCGTAATCGCCACGACAGATCCGGTGCCTATGCAGCCGGATCATTTGAATAAAAAGGCGGGGTTCATCCAGCCAGAGCCGGCCGAGGCGGTAGAAGTAGCCAACACCTCCTACTACCAGCGCCGTATCGCAGCCGGCGAATTGCGCGTAATTGCTGACACCAAATCGCCCGGTCGCAGTGCCAAACAAACCGCCAAAGGAGTCAAGCAATGACTATCGACTTTGACACTATTCCAGCAAGCATCCGCAAGCCGGGTGTGTACATGGAGTTCAATACCAAGTTGGCCGTGCGCACTCTGCCGTCCAACGCGCAAAGCATTTGCCTCATCGTACCTTTGGACGAAGATGCAACCGCCGTTGCTCATGTTCCTGGTCAGGTCTACAGCGCCGATGAGGCCTTGGCCCAGTTTGGTGTCGTCGCTCAGGAGATGGTAGCTGCGGCGATAGACACTTACCGTTACCTGGCCATTTCGTGCGTTGGTGTAACCGTGACCGACGGTCAAGAGCCCGACATCAGTGCCGCGTTGGCTGCGACTGCGATGGGCAAATTCACCATCCTGGTGCCTGCCTGGTTCAGTCAGGCTGCAATGACGGCCCTGCGAACTCACATCAACACCTACACCGATTCGGTTGAGCAGCAATCGATCCTAGGCGTTGGCGCCTTGACGTCGACCATCTCTGCAGCGACTGCGATGGCCACTGCGCTCAACTCGGGACCGATTACCCTGGCGCTTTTGCCAGGTACTGCGTCGACTTCGCGTCAGGTCGCTGCTGCCTACGCGGCGCTGATCGCTTCTGAAGAAGATCCGGCCCGACCTTTGAACACCTTGGTCTTAACCGGCATCAAGGTGCCGCCAATCGCCAGTCGGTTAGGCCGTACTGAGCAGGAGACTTGCCTGGCCAACGGCATCACGCCTTTGGAGGTTGGGCCGGGTGACCAGGTGCAAATCGTCCGAGCGGTCAGCACTTATACAAAGAACGCCACCGGGGCGACGGATGTGTCGCTGCTCGACCTGACCACCATGCGGATTCTGTATTACTTCCGGCAGGCGTGCCGTGATCGTATCCGTCTGCGATTCCCGCGATCCAAGCTATCCAGCAGAACGCCAGCTGCAGTGCGTAGCGAACTGCTCGACGTTGCGAAAAAGTGCGAAGAGCTGGAGATCCTCGAAGAGGTCGATGCCAATGCGGGCGCCCTGATTGTTGAGCGTTCGCTGCAAGACGTGAACCGCTTGAACGCTTCCATTCCCGCCGATGTGGTGAACGGTCTGCACGTGTTCGCCGGTCGCATCGACCTGCTCCTGTAATCCGAGGCCGCACCTATGTCAGATATCTATGTTGGACAAATCGTCCTTTCCATCAATGGTGAAGACTACGAGATCAAGAGTCTTGAGCACACGCTGAAGACCGGTCGCACCATCGTCAAAACCATGAACCGTAAGAAGCGGCCCTTGGGTACGGCTTCCGGTGTTGAGGATTACGACCTGCGCGTATCCGTGGCCATTCCCAAGTCGGGTGAGCCGAACTGGCGGGCGATGTTGGACGCCAAGATCACCATCGAGCCGGTGGACGGTGGCGGTGATCGCGAGTCCTGGACGGGTGTATCGCTCATTGAAATGGGCAGCAAGTACCAGCTCGAAGGTGAAGCGACCCGCGACCTGACTCTGGCCGCACTCAACTACTACACGGAATAAAGCGATGACTGTCGACAAGCGTTGGGATGGATTAACCGAATCGGGTGAGCTGGCAGTTGGTGTGTACTTCGCGGGCTCGCGTCACAAAAGCTTTACCTTGCGTGTGCCAATGGCAGGCGATTTGGTTGGTGCTCAGCAAGACAATCCACAGGGTCCGCTTCAGCTGATTACCGTTGATGTCTTCCGTCGTCAGCTATTGGCCTTGGGTGATATTCCGGCCGCATCGCTGACAACGGAGTTGCTCCTGGACGAGCTGACGGAGACCGATCTGGCGCTGTTAGGCCGGGCCGATGAAGTTCTGGAAAAAAAGCTCGCGCCGCCGAGCGCGGTTCCAACGACTGGCGACGTATCGAACACGCCCTTGTCCGACACGGCTATCGCTTAGATGAAATCCGGTCGATGACCCGTCCAGAGATCGAGGTGCGCCTTGATCTTCTGGTGGGTCGCAAGAAGGACACCACCCGATACGTCAGCAAGCGCAAGGGCAAAACCAAATGACTCCAATCGTATACATCAGCCTTGATCTGGCGAGCTTCGAGGCGCTCGACGCGAACATGCGCGCCCATCGCGTCAACGCGTTGGCATCACCCGATGCAAAGGCGCCGATGGATGCGTTCCAGGAAGACCTGGTCATCGCGGCTGAGCGTCTCGGATTCGTGCCTCCTGAACCGGGCGTGTTCTGGATCAACATCCAACCAGGTGGCCGAAACACATTGTGTTGGAGTGCCGGCTCTGAGGCTGGGCCTGCGCAGAAGTGACCAAAGGCCCGGAAACGGGCCTTTCTTCTTTATATAATGGCGTGCAGGAGTTTCATCCATGAGTTCAGATCTGCGCGTAGCGCTCCGCATTCAAGCCACGTCGGGCAACAGTCGGCGCGAGATTCAAGCCATTGAGCGAGATCTGCGCAAGGCTGGAAAAGACGGCGCCAAGGCGTTGGCCGATGAGTCTGGGAAGGCGACCAATGCGATAAGCAAAACGGGTCAGGCGGGTGCCGCCAGTTACAAAATTATCCGTCAGGCCATGCGTGAAGCCACCACCCAAGGCAGTGGCGTGTTTCGTCAAGGCGTCCAACAAACTACGTCAGACCTGAAGCAACTTGGCCAGGTTGGGCGCCAGGCTGCCCGTGAGACCAAAGCCGAACTGGTCCGTACTGCTCGCGAGGGCATCGATCCTCTGCGCCAAAGTGTCGACCGCACCGAGACCAGCTTTCGACGTCTGGCTCTGAATGGCGGTCGCAATCTTCGGTTGCTCAAAACGCTGGCCACTGGCGTCCGTGAAGAATTCAACCGCATTAAAGGGCTTGGCACTTCGGTGCAAGGGCGGTTGGCGGGTCTTGGGGTTGGTGTCGGTGTTGCGGCCGGGTTGACCGGCAGCGCCAGGCTCGACCGCCAATTGATCCGTACCCAGCAGACTGCTGGGATGACCTCGGTCCAGCGTGATGAATGGCGTCAGGAAGGTTTTCGCATTGCGAAGACTTACGGCTTGGATCGTGCGGGCGTGGACAGCGGCTTCAACACGCTAATTGCTTCAGGCGTGAACTATGACGCCGCCAAAAAGACTGCAGATGCCATTGGGCAAACCACGGCCGTCAGCGGAGCCGACTCGGCGGTGCTGGGCAAGGCCACGGTAGCGGGTGCCAGTGCGTTCAATATCGATCTGAACAAGGCCGGCGCTGCCCTCGATCTGCTGCAGAAGATGACTGTGGCCGGTCGCCTCGGTAACGCTGAGCTAGAGAACCTGGCCGACCTGTTCCCCAAGATCGGTGGATCTGCTCAAGCGGCGGGCATGGGCCTGTCTCAGGCGCTTGCATTCGTGGAGACGCTATCGACCGTAGAGATGCAGCCGGATCGCCTTGGAACACTTGCTGACTCGACGCTTCGGGTCTTCAGCGTGAAACAATACCGTGACCAGGTGACGAAGAGCAGCGGCGTGAAGTTCTTCAATGGCGACGGCAGCTCGCGCAACCCAACTGACGTTATGGGCGATTTGAAGCGCAAGTATGACGCCATGAAGACGGACCAACAGCGGGCGCAGTTCATGGGCACGGTCTTCAAGAGCATGGACCAGGATACTGTTCGAGGTATGCGGATCATGCTCGGTGGCGACCGGCTTGCGACCTTCAATGAGCAGACAGCGAAAATAAACGCTGCAGAGCCAGTGCTTAATCGAGATCTAAAGGAAAACACCGAGAGCGCCACGGCTGTAGCAAACCGCATGAAGACCACCTTTGCCGAGGCGATTGACCGTATGGCCCAACCGCTCAACAAAGAGTTTGCTCAGTTCGGGGGCTACCTGCTCGATGACTTGAATTTGAGCGGCGAACAAATGCTGGGCGGCGGGCTTGCTTTGGGCGCGGGTGCTTACTACGCCGGACGTGGCGCCACGGCGGGTGTTGGTGCGTTGCTGGACAAGTTCATGGGTGGCCCTGAAACCCTCAAGAACATAGCGGTTGGCAAAGTCCTGGAAGAAGCCACAGGGGTAACGTCAGTTTTCGTCACCAATTGGCCTAATAACGAGGATAGCGGTCTCTCTGACTTGGCGTCCGAGGCGGACAAGAGTAAATGGCTAGCCCCAGCTGTGTTGGCCTTTGGCGCCATGCAAATAGGCGGTTCCTCAGGTCAGCAAACTGACGAGGCTCGCTTGGCGATGGTGCCTCGTAACAAGCTGATCAACGGCGATCAGCGCACCTATGAGGCGGCGTTCTACCGAAACCGGATTGACCTGGCCAACAAAAATCCAGAGGCCTCCTCTGACTGGCTGTCGGAAAACGCCAGACGCCTGGCGCAAGGTCAAACCGGCCTAACCTCATCGGGCTCCTCCGTTGCCGGAGCCAATAGCTGGGCCACGGGTATGGCCGCCAAGCTAGTTAACGCGGGCGTTGCTCCAATGAGTGCGGCCGGTGCCAATCAGGCCGCTGAACAGCGCCTAAAAACACTTCTGGAAAAACCACTAATTATCGACCTGCGGTTTGACTCTGAGGCATTTCAGGCCGAGATGGAGCGACGTGTTGGCATTCAATTGAGGCGCGGTTAATGAGCTGGTCAGAGACGCTTTTGGATGCCTCCTATCGGGGCGTTCCTTTAGATGTGATTGATGAAAACCTGCAGGCGCAAAGAGCAATTGCTCAGCACGGCACTCCTTACCAGGACGGTGATTCGGTGGAAGACTTGGGGCGTGGTGCCCGAGCCTTTGCCATGCGGGTCGTGTTGTTCGGGACTAACTACGAAATTGCGCTGCAGGCATTGCTTGCAGCGCTGGACACCATTGGGCCAGGTGAACTGGTCCATCCGATTTATGGCAGCGTCAGTGTCATAGCCTACAACTGGAGCGTTCAGCACACGGCCAACAGGCCGGATTACGCTGAGGTCTCCCTGCAGTTCATCGAGCAAAAGCCTGATGAACCCTTCTTCAAGCGCCAGTTCGTCTTTGTCGATGAGGCAAGCCTGATGTTGGGCGACGAGTATTCGTGGCAGGACGGCTTGTTCGATCTGTTGGCCAGTGTGGACTCCCTGGTAGCCGACGTGCAGGGCTGGATCGGTGGAGGCTGGACCGGCCTACTCGAAAGAGCTCTTGGGCTGCCCGGCATCGGCCTGCGCCTTGAGCAGCTGCGTTCACAGATCATGGGCGTCGTATCGGGCGTCGTCTCGATGGCGAAGGGCGATCCGCTTTCAGCCTTCGACCCGCTGGTGAATCTAGCTCAGACCCCGACTGAAATTAGAAGAGCGATCCAGGACAGTACCCCAACCACTTCAAGCGATCTGCTGGCCCGTGGTGGTGTTCCTGCAGCTGTACCAGGTGCATCGAGTCTGACCGGCGAAGCCGGTAATGCTGGGGCATCCTTGCTGGCTTCGGCACGCCAAGGTCAGACGCCATCGGACGAGGGCTTGCCGGAAGCCATGCCCGTCGATCCGTTGGCAGCATCGGGTTTGGCATTGGTTGTCCTGGTCATCACGGAGCTCGCCTTGTCACATGCTCAAGCGGCATCAGTGGTGATCGAGGCCGAGTCCGAAATCCCGACGTTGAGCCCGGATGAACTGGAAAGCCTGGTTAACCTGGTGCGCTCGTTGATCCAGTCAGCAATCCTGCTGCAACGCCGTCTCTACGGCATCGAGGACGCCTTGCCAGTCATTGAGTCGCTTCGCAATATTGCCCATCTTGTTCAGGCTCGGGCTCGTTCAGTCATCCTGCAGAGCCCGCCCTTGATCCTGCGTACTGTGCAAACTCCAAGCAGCCTCCGCCTGTTGGCGTTTCGCTGGTACTCCGATCATTCACGGGCAGCCGAGTTACTCCGGCTCAATCCAGGACTGACACGGCCGTACAGTATTCCTGCAGGAGAGGTGCTGCGTGCCTACGCCAAGTGAAGCCATCACTTTGACCATTGGCGGGCTGGCCCACGCGACGTGGGACGGCTGGTCAGTGGAGTCGGATCTGCTTACCCCTTCCGATGCCTTTGAGATGGAGTTGTACACCCGCGAGACAACTCAACTGCCAAGCGTCCTGGTTGAAGGTACGCCATGCATTCTGACTCTGGGCGGTGATCGAGTGTTGACGGGCCAGATCGATGAGTTCGAGCATGATATCTCGCGCCAGGGCATCGCCATCCGTATTAACGGTCGTGACGGTGCCGCATCTTTAGTGGACTGTTCCTCTCCATTCGTGGCGATGCGTGAGGCTTCACTGGCAGATATCGTCAGCCAAGTGGTCAAGCCCCTGGGCGTGAGCAAAGTCGAGATAAGGGCGGCGTCAGCCAAGACGCGACGGCGCATTCAGATTGAGCCGGGTCAGTCAGCTTGGGAGGCGCTTCTGCAGGTCGCCGAGGCTAATGGGCTCTGGCCATGGTTTGAGCCTGACGGTCGGTTGGTGATCGGTGGGCCCGATTACACCAGTGCGCCGGTTCATACACTGGTGATGAACCTGAGCGGTCAAGGCAACAACGTCGAACGGCTATCAGTGCGTCGCTCTATCGCTAACCGGTTTAGCCAGATCACCGTCTTGGGGCAGCATGGTCAGTATGACAATGACGGCTACGATACGACGCGGTCTCACCTGCGTTCGGTCATCCAGGACGAGACGCTGGCCAAGCGTGGGATTTTCCGCCCGAAGGTGATCGTGGACAGTTCGAGCGAGAACCAAGACATGGCCACCACCCGTGCCCGTAAGTTGCTTGCTGACAGCCGTTTGGAAGGGCTTGAGATTCGCGCCGTAGTGAAAGGGCATCGCACTGCCAGCGGTCAGGTATGGGCACCTGGTCAGCGTGTTCAGGTGCGAAGTGAGCCGCATGGTCTGGACGCCACTTACTTTTTGATGTCGCGCACCCTTCGCCTAACCCGTGGCCAAGGCGCCATTACTGAGCTACGTCTACGCGAAGATAAGATGTGGGTGCTGGACGGCAATCCTGTGAAGAAGCATAAGGGCAAGTCCAACAAGGACGGCGCGTTCATCGAACTGATTAAGGGGCTATGACAATGTCGATGACGCGAATGATGCGTGAGCAGGCGGGCCGAGAAAGGCAACAGTTTCGCCAGGCCTTTCGCGCCGTGGCTGCCCGTAATAAACACGGAAAGCTAATAGGGGTCGATATGCAAGGCCTTGCCGGTGAGACGGTCTCGGGTGAGTTATTCCAGCACTACGGCTTCACCTCAGCGCCTCTGCCTGGTGCCGAATACATCGCTATACCGGTGGGTGGTAATAGCAAGCACACGGTAGTGGTCGCCAGCGAGGATGGTCGCTACAGGATCACGCTTGCGGATGGTGAGGTAGCTTTGTATACCGACGAGGGCGATCACGTTCACCTCAAGCGCGGTCGGGTGGTCGAGGTGGTGACGGAAACGCTCCTGGTTAAAGCCGGGACGAAGGTTCGCTTTGAAACGCCGCTGCTCGAAACAACTGGCGACGTCAAAGTGGATGGCAGCATCAAGGCGGATGGCGAGATCACCGACCACACTCGCGCCATGCAAGAGGACCGCGAACTCTACAATGGCCATGGCCATCCGGGTGGGCCAGTACCTTCTCCACAACAATGAGTTTCGTGCATATGCAAGAAACTCTTTTGTCGAGCTCGCAAGTTCATGCTGCCGGGCATGGACGCAGGCATAAACCCCACTACTGGCGATTTGACGGGTCAGCGCATTACGACGCTGGCAAACGCCGTCTATCTACGCCTCATGACTCCCCTCGGAAGCTATTGGGCCGCGCCTGAACTCGGCTCGCGTCTTCATGAGTTGAAGCGGGAGAAGGATAAGGCCCGCGTTAGCGGCCTTGCCATCCAGTACGCCAAAAACGCCTTGAAATCCCTGATCGATGACGGTCGGGCGACCTCTATCGACATCACGGCAGAACGCGCTGGTGATGGCTGGTTGAAGCTGTTGGTCGAAGTTTTCACCCCGGCCGGCAGGCAGACCTTTGAACATCTCGTGAGCGTAATCTGATGCCCTACGACGCTCCCAAATTCGATGCCATTCGTACTCGCGCCTTGCGGGAAATTCGTTCGCTTGCTGCGGACGCAGACGTTACCAGTGATAGCGATAACTTCGTTCGCGCCAGCTCAACGTCGGCGATTGCCGAGGGCATTCACCAGCAGGGCTCTTGGACTGCCAGGCAGATATTCCCAGACACTGCCGACTTCGATGAACTGAAGAGGCACGCGGCCACACGCGGTGTTTATCCAAAGTCCGCCACCGTTGCAGGCAGTTCAATCGCAGTAAGTGGAAGTCCTGGTGTTCCTTTGCCCATGGGCTCTCAGGTTCGCCTGATTGCTACGGGGACCGTGTTGTTCACGACGGCCACCGTACCGATTGGATCTGGCGGGACCGGCATTGCACCTGTTTCTACGGCAGAGAAAGGCGCCTCCCTTAATGGGCTGGAGGGTGCTGCCGTTTTGACCAGTCCGCCACTCGGGATTGATGGTGGTTGTACCCTTGCCGCTTTAATTGGCGGCACTGACGACGAAATCCAAGAGAGTCTGCTAGGTCGTTACCTGGACGTACTTCGCTTTCCCCCAAGCGGCGGATCGATTGCAGATTATCGCCGCTGGGCGTTGTCAGTGGACGGCGTATCAACCGCCTTAATCATCCCCAAGCGTCGTGGCGGTAATTCGATTGACGTGGTCATTACGTCAGCGGGTAGCCCTTCTTCTGCAGCAGTCATCGCGGCGTGCCAGGCATACATCGAGACTGTAGCTCCGGCCGGGGCCGATATTTGGGTGATTACACCCGCTGTCATAACCGTAGATGTGCGCGTAAGGCTCAAGCTTCAGACCGGATTCAGCCTGGTGGATCTTCAAGAGCCGTCTGAGTCTGCGGCTGCAGGCGTTATCGATCCTTTGGTCCCTTTGGAAACCCTTTACATCCTTCGTCTAACAGCAGCATTCAGCAGCTTGGCAGGAGTTATTGACCTTCAACTGGTGACGCCTGCGAACAATATTTCAGCATCCGATGATCCATCGATAATTAGTTGGATTCGTGTCGGAACAGTAACTTTGGAAGCGATGGCATGAGCGAAGTATTAATTGAGCAACTGCAGTCGTTACTTCCACCCGTTTCGTACGATCCAAACGGCAGGAACTTAAAAGCACAGTTAGCAGGTGACGCTGCAGTTTTGGGTGACGCTTTAGCGGGTATTGACGCTGTAGAGAAGGCCATATTTCCGGAGTCTGCAGGGGCGTTTATTGCGGATTGGGAGCGGATCTATGGTTTGACTCCATCGCTCGGCGCGACGCAGGACGAGCGGGTGCAGGCCGTTCTTGCGGCTATGGGGGATCTTGGTGGGCAGTCCATTCCCTATTTTATTCGCTTGGCATCGTTGTTTGGTGTGGCGGCGAACATTGAGAGTTTCAAGATTCCCGTTGTCGGCCTACTGGATACGGGGGATTCAATCTATTCCGGTGACTGGCCTTATACATGGCGCGTTAATGCGCCGCTCACGGCTTATATCAATTCCGCCATGGAAAACCGGATCACTGAACGTCGCCCTGGAAATACCGATGTGATCTTCGGTTATGGCAAAGAGGTGGTGGATGGCATCACGGGTGCGGTCGACCAACTATTCAATGCTGTGAATTACGTCATGCCCTCTAACTTGAGTACCAACAATGGTTGATCAACCAACTATCGAAGCGCTGGCCAGCTACGCCGGGCAGCTTTCAGAAGCCGCTTCGCAGGCAATCACCGCTTCTGGAAAGCAGCATGAGATTGTTAATGGCAATGCACTAACTGACGTTTTGACAGAGTCAGGACCAATTCCGACATTGGCAAAGCAAGCCGTATTGGCGCAAGAAAAAGTAACTTCTGCGCTGAGTGAAGTTGCTCTGCAAATGGCTGGGGCAATGACCTATGCCACGACCGCTCAGGGGTTGGCGGGCACCAACAACGGCGGTTACTTCAGCGTGCCGAGCCCTCTGGATCTGGAAACTTCGATCCTTTATAAAAATGCGGCTGGGGTCGCCGTTGAGACTAAGCGCACTCCGAGCGCCAATGTGCTCAGTATTGCGCGACGCGGAAACTACCAGCTCTCAGGGCGGGCTACTAAAGCAGCTAAAGTGGCCGGCACCTTGAATTGGACGGTAAGCTGGGGTCGGCTCTACCTCTTCACCGGCACAGGCAAGGCTCGGGCGAATATTCAAGCGGTGACCGACTTGCTAGTGCCCGACGGGCAATGCGCTTATGTCGACTTGGCTGAGCCGATGGTTGGCGGCGAATACGTGGTGCATGTTTCAACGATCCCGTTGACGGCAGTGGCGAACCCGCCCGGCTCCTACATCGACGACAGCAAGTTCATCTTGTTCACTTGCTTGAATGACATCATCGGAGGCGAGGCTTGTCCGGTCCTGCCGTCGGCTGGCTCCGTTTCGGCGCCGGTCCTCGACAAAACCTTGAGCAATCGCAGCCTGCGGCCGGCCTATCAAGTTGTCGGCCGGTTGACGCGTTTCCTGCTCAATGGCACAGGCTGCGTGCTGTCATCCGGCGATCTACGCATCACGCGGGGGGTTGGCAATACCAGTCTGACTGTTGCCGCGCTGGCGTCGGTATTGGTGCCGCTGCAGCAGGCGTTGTATGTGGATCTGGACGCGCCGTTGGTCGATGGCAAGCTAGTTGCGCAAGTCACCACGGGCGGCTATTCATCGCCAATTAACGGTTTGGTGGCTGGGGCCTTCGTCGATGACAACAAGGTCTATCTATTTATCAATGAGACGCTGGGGTATAGCGGCGTCTTGGCCGACCGCAGACCCACGGCCACTCGGGTGGGCCAGGTCTGGCTGAAGCAAGCCGCCGTCATTACTTTTGATCCAGCGACCCGAACTTTGTCGTGGAGCAAGACGTTGATTTTGCCAACCATCGGCGGGCAAAGCCGGATTACCCTGGCCGCCGGTTCTTATACCTTCTCTACCCTAGACAATAACGTCGCCTATCTGGATCTGGATGCGGCCGTGACCACAGGGGAAACGCCGGTTACAGCGGTGAAGGGCGGTCGATACTATGACGGGACCAACCCGGATCGTTTCCTTGGCTTGCCGAGCCAGGTGCCCATCTTTTATTGGAACGGCCCCAACGACTTCGGCTCGCTGGGCGGCTTCCCGACAGCATCGGCACCTGGGGCTGGGGTGCCGTCGGTGCTGGCTGCCGATGACGTGGTGGTCAAGGTCGGCAGCAACACCGCCAGCGCGTTCGTCAAGGGGGCTAAGTCGGGGTCCGCTAAGTACCTAGAGCAAACCATTGGTTATGAAAACCGCCCCTTCGATCCGACCGGTGCGGACGCTTTCGGTAACTCGGACCTCTGGCACCTGAAGCACCAATACGAATGCGACCTGACCGCCTCGACCATGAGTTTTGCCCGGACGCGGGGTGGTCAAGCAATACTGAATGGTGGTGAGATCGAGCTTGCGGCCCTTGAGGCCGGCACGCCGGATTATATCGGCGGATACCATGGCGACGAGCTAAAGACCCATGCCGCACTGTTCCTAGATGGCGTACAGATCCCGTTCAACACGGTGGCCACATACGTCGGCAAAAAGCTGACCTTAGTACAGAACTCTCGCTTGTATCGCTGCAACACCCAGCAGGAAGTGGCTACCCACGTTAAGCGGGTGACCCTCAGTCACGCTGATGGTGGTTTGAAGATCGAACTGTCGCAGCAGGTGGTTTGGTCTCAATCCCTGGTGTTGAAGGCGGCCATGTTGACGATGCTGCCAATCAAACGGTTGATTGCGGACACGACAGGTGAAGTCATCACCAATATGGCTATGCGTGCGCCGTATGCCTCGATTGAGGACGTGTCTACTACTGGCTTCGCGCAGGTCACCACCTTGGGTTCGTTGCCAGACGCCCAGCTCTGGGGGCCGTCCGGGATTTCTGCCAGCGTTCAAATCCTGAAGCATCCAGGCCTGCCGAGCTGCGGGTTTTATATCGCCAGTGCGATCAACTACAACAAGCCCTATTACAGCGTGGCCGGCAGCACGGTTAGCACCATGGGCGGCGTTACGCACACCACTCAACCTGGTGAAAAGTGGGACGTGGAAAGTGTGATCAGGATGACAACTAGCCTCTGAGTCGTTACCCAGATAATCAGCCGCAAATGCCCGGATCAAAGCATTTTTAGGGCATTAAATACGCCAAGTTTCAATGCAGGTATACGAATGAACAGAGTCTCCGCTTTCACCGATTTATGCACGCCTGGTGGCCTGTTCCGCTATGGAACCGAAATTGGTGGTATCCCTCCTACGCCAGTCAAGGCCGAGTATCTCAACCTCATCCAGGAGGAGTTATGCAACTTCATTCTGGCTTACCTGCCAGCACTGGACGCGTCGGACAATACTCAGTTGCTCAAGTCTGTCCGAAAGTTGATCCTTAACTATTACACCAAGCCAGAGACTGACGCTCTCATAGCGGCGCTGGTCGATTCATCGCCTGCCGCGCTGGATACACTAAAAGAGTTGGCTGATGCGCTGGGCCGCGACCCCAACTTCGCTACAACGATGACCAGCCTACTGGCTACCAAGGCACCTTTGGCATCGCCAGCGCTGACCGGTATACCTACCGTGCCTACGGCTGCACCTGGCACCAAGACGAAGCAGGCCGCCTCTACGGAGTTCGTGTTGGCTTCGGTGGCGGCTGCCTATCCAGTCGGAAGTGTCTATATGAACGCCAACGTAAACACTAATCCAGCGGCTCTCCTGGGCTTTGGAGAGTGGGTAGCTTTGGCGCCTGGTCGGATGTTGATTGGGGTTGGTAGCGGCACTGATGCTCGGGGCGAGGAACGAGCGTTTACGGCTGGTGAGCAGCAGGGCGAGTACAAAGTTGCACTGACGGTTGGGGAAATGCCCGCGCATAGTCATGGAATGCCGCAAGGGCACCCGGTCCCAGATCCAGGTGGCGCTTATACCTATACATCCGGTGATGACCTCACCACTGCCACTATCGCTAACCCCCCACCAACCACTGAAACCGGGGGCGGCGCTGCTCACAACAACCTGCCGCCATACCTGGTTGTCTACATGTGGAAGCGGTCAGCGTAACTATTCAAGCAAGTGGTAGTCACTACGGCTCCGTGGATCCGGGGTCGCGCCTCGGCAGTTGTCTGCCCTCAGCGGTGGTTGGTTCTGAATGAAGATCAATCCTTGAGCTTCCAGGCTGTACGAGAGGGCTTGGAGACTGACTCTTAGAAGCTCGCGTTCCCCATTTTCGAACTGCTGTATCGCCCGCACGGACACGCCTGATCGGAACGCTAAGGCCTCGACTGACCAATCCAGCATCGATCTACTCTGCGCACAGTGCTCTCTTGTGAAGTGCAGGGGTAGGCTCAGGAGGAAATCAAGCATCTCTGCTTCCTCAACCTTTGCTGCCTTGTTGGGCTTGCGATACGTCTCCAGGACCACGACATTCTTGCTCATATAAGGCTCCTCAAGTGCTGTATGGGCATACAGTATCATCGGAGAGCTTACACAAGCTGATAGTCAGCTGTCACCGTGGATAGGTTTGATTCACGACGCGGTGCCAAGTGGACCGCTAAGAGAGGGGCTATTGAATCGCGCTGTCAGTGCCAAATACGGCGTTAAGCGGTGCCAAATGCGGCGCGCGCTTACACCTGGCTTGCAGCAAGGAAAAGTGCGAGGAGGTAGGCATTCAACAACTCGTTTAGAGGTCTGTGCCCACCTTAGCGGTCCACGCCAGAAACGCCAATGGCATCGCGTCAGCGCTTGAGCGGATCATCCCAGAATGGCCGGGCGCACTCGCGCCTGACATCACATCGACTCAAGCCTATATCCCGCAGACAATCATCACTCAAACGCGCCAATTCGACGCGATCCCTGCTCAATTGGCGCCAGCGCGCGATCTTCGCCGCGGCTTCGGCCATTGCCCACGTAAAGTAATTGAAGGTACTGCGTCCTGCGGTCGACATCCGTTCCATGATGGTGCTCCTCAACAACGAGGCGACAGTCTTCAGTAGGAGCCTGTCAGGCTCCAGCGAATGAATATGAGCGTCAGTTACCGCCCATGAAAAACCCCATTCCCCGGGCTTTCGCCGCGCGTCATGGGGTTGTGACCAAGCATGTACCAAGGGCGCTTTTGCCTCATTTACCGTTGCCCAATGGGTCCTGCCAGAAATGCCGCTCGGCTTCCTGCGCCACGTCCGCGCGGCTCAGGCCGATGTCCTTCAAGGCTTCATCACTCATGCCCGCCAACATCACCCGTTCGCGGTGCAGTTCATACCAGCGGCTCAGCTTGTGAAGCAGATTCGAAACCACGTGGATGGAGTGTTGTTCTACAGCGCTAACATCCTGTTGACCTTTCATCTTGTTGCCCTCCGTTTGGGATGGCTCAAGTGTCGCGCTGGCGCTAAGATCAATCCAACGAATGTTTCTTATGCAATACATCTCGGAGATTGATGTATGTCCGCCTACCCGAGTATCGACACTGAAGTCCTGCGCACCTTCGTCGCCATCGCTGACCAGGGTGGTTTCACCCGCGCGGGCGAACAGGTCAATCGCACCCAGTCGGCCGTCAGCATGCAGATGAAACGCCTGGAAGAGGACGTGCTGCAGCGCCAGCTATTCCAACGTGACGGCCGTCAGGTGCGGCTGACACCCGAGGGCCAGGTACTGCTCGGTTATGCCAGGCGCATCCTCAAACTGCACAGCGAAGTGTTCAACACCCTGCGCGAACCGCATATGGTAGGCATGGTACGGATCGGTACGCCGGACGATTACGTGATGCGTTTTCTGCCGGGGATCCTGCGGCGTTTTGCCCAGTCCTATCCGCTGATACAGATCGAGGTGCATTGCGAATCATCAAAACAATTGCTGCAGCGCCAGGACCTTGACCTGTCAATCGTCACCCGCGAACCCGGCAACGAAATCGGCCAATTGCTGCGCAAAGAGCGTTTTGTCTGGGCTGAAGCGCAATGTTTCAATGCCCACGAGCAGACGCCTTTGCCGCTGGCGATGTTCAACAGCGATTGTTTCTGCCGCTTATGGGCGTGCAACGCACTGGATGCCATGGGGCATGATTATCGGGTGGCCTATAACAGTTCCAGTCTGTCGGCGATCATGGCCGTGGTCAGCGCCGGCCTTGCGGTGACCGCGCAACTGGAAAGCCTGATCACCCCGGACATGCGCATTCTGGGTGAAGCCGAGGGTTTGCCGTTGTTACCCGAGGCCAGCATCATGCTACTGCGCAACCTGAACAACCCCTCGCCAATTACTGAATGCCTGGCAGAACATATAGTCGATGGCTTCAAACTTTAAAGGCAAGCATCACCGCACACAGCACCAGAAAGCCGCAAAATAGCCCACGAAGCACGCGCTCCGGCATTGCGTGGGCAATCTTCACTCCCCAACTGATGCTGAGCAGGCCGCCGACGGCCAACGGCACGCCGATCATCCAGTCCACTTGATGGTGCGCGGCGTAGGTCACCAGTGTTACGCCGGTGCTGGGCAACGCCAGGGCCAGTGACAACCCTTGGGCAACGACCTGGGTGGTGCCGAACAGGCTGGTCAATACCGGCGTTGCCACCACAGCCCCGCCGACGCCGAACAGACCACCCATGGTCCCGGACGCTGCGCCGAGCACGGCCAGCCATGGCCATGAATAGCGCATTTGCGCAGTTGCCGGCGGGTTGGTGGTGAACATTCGGACAAGGTTATAGACCGACAAGGCCACCAGGAATGCGACGAATCCGGTGCGCATGGATTGCGCATCAATTCCCACCGCCCAGATGGAGCCGATCCAGGCAAAACTAAAGCCCATTACAGCCAGCGGCAGCGCGTGGCGCAATTCGACGCGGTTGCGCTGGTGATAACGCCACAAGGCCAGCATTACGTTCGGCACCACCATGACCAGCGCCGTGCCCTGGGCAACCTGCTGATCGAGCCCGAAAAACACACCCAGAACTGGGATCGCGATCAACCCGCCGCCGATGCCAAACAACCCGCCTAAGGTGCCCAAGGCTGCGCCGAACACCAGATACATCAAGAACTCAATCACGGTCAAATTCCTATCAAAGCCAGGGACTCATGCTACGCATTCGGGATTGGCAGTGAAACGCATAGCAACGCACAATGGCTGTGCTAACTTCGCATAAGCGTAATGCCATGAACCCCAACCAGTTAACCGAACAACTTGCACTGTTCCTCGACGTGCTGGAAACCGGCAGTTTTTCCGCCGCTTCCCGGCGTTATCCGCTGACACCTTCTGCTGTCGCCCGGCGTATCGATAGTCTGGAAAACGCCGTAGGCAGCCAGCTGTTCATCCGCAGTACCCACGCGGTGCGGGCGACCCCGGCGGGCTTGGCGTTTGCCGAGCGCGCGCGGCGGATCGTG
>NZ_JAKNRW010000092.1 GCF_023072615.1 Pseudomonas violetae | reverse complement strand
GGCGCTGGCGTTGCGCGCCAGTTCCGCGATGAGCGCCAGGCTGCCGCGATCCGGCGAACGCCGCGGATCGCAAGCAATGGCCAGGCGTGCGGGTGGAAACCGGCTGAGTTGTTCGAGCAATTTGTGCCGCGATTCACGGCTGTCGAGAATCCCCGCGTCGCTAACATTTTTTGGCAATTGCGGCGGCCACGGGCGTTGATCGTCCAGCTCGATGGCGACCAGTAACGCGCCCTCGCTTTGCAAGTCGCGGGTGCTGCTTTCCACTCGATGCAACTGCTCGGGCTCGGCATCGCTGATGCCCAGCCGTTCACTGCTGGGCATCAGCCTTTCGCGCAGTTGCGCATAGCCTGGCAGGTTCAGGTCCAGGCGCAATTTTGCCTGACCGGTTTTCCAGCGCCATAGGCAAAACAGTGCCAGGAGCAGGCGTGGAACAACTCCGTAGACCACCAGCACGCCGACTAGCCAGGTGGCCCAGGCTTGCCGGGCACTTTCAATATTCAGCGCCGCATCGCCGCTGGCGCGGATCATCTCGACCGTCGGAATGTTGAAACCGAGCAAGGCGGGCAGGGCGCCCAGGGCATGAGTCATGGCGACGAAGGTGTCGGCATCAAGCAGGGTTGTCTCCCAGACGAAGCCGTAGCGCCGTGTGGCCATCAGGGTCAGCAGCATTACCAGTGCGCTGAGCATTGCCAGCAACCACAGGCCGTTGACCAGCACGCCAATCGCCCAGCGATTGAGCTTATGTCGTTGCAGCAACAGCAACAGGGCGGGCGGCAGTTGCGCGGCTTTGGTGTCCCGGGCGAGTTTTTCGCTGAGCCACAGCCACAAACGACCTAGGCTGGCGCTGTGCTCGCCGGCGAACATCAGGCCAAGGGCCCAGCTCAGCAGTAAAATCAGGTTGAGGCCGAGCAGGCTGCCCATGGCCCAGAACACATTGACCGGGGGCTGCCCGTCGCCCAGAGCGGCAAGCGCCAGGCCGGCGCCGCTGATCAACGCCAGTGCAGCCAGGACAATCAGCGCCAGTCGAGCGCCTTGCAGCCAATGGCTGAGGGCGCTGCTCAG
>NZ_JAKNRW010000091.1 GCF_023072615.1 Pseudomonas violetae | reverse complement strand
AACGGGCCGAGCTCGGTCGCCGGATCGTCCTGCAGACCGTACTTGATGCTGCTGACCGCGGCACCGAGCTTCTCGACGAACTTCTCGTAGATCCCGGCCTGGGCATAGATGCGGCAGGCTGCGGTGCAATCCTGGCCAGCGTTGTAGAAACCGAAGGTGCGGATGCCGTCCACGGCGGCGTCGATGTCGGCGTCGTCGAAGATGATCACCGGGGCCTTGCCGCCCAGTTCCATGTGCATGCGCTTGACGCTGTCAGCGGTGCTGGAAATGATGTTCGAACCGGTGGCGATCGAACCGGTCAGCGAGACCATGCGCACTTTCGGGTGGGTGACCAGCGGGCTGCCCACCGTAGGACCACGACCGAAGACCAGGTTGAGCACACCGGCCGGGAATATTTCCGACGCCAGTTCGGCCAGGCGCAACGCGGTTAGCGGGGTTTGTTCCGATGGCTTGAGCACCACGGTATTACCGGCCGCGAGGGCCGGGGCGATTTTCCAGGCGACCATCATCAATGGGTAGTTCCACGGCGCGATGGAGGCGATCACGCCCACTGGGTCGCGCCGAATCATCGACGTGTGGCCGGGCAGGTATTCACCGCCCGCCGAGCCGCTCATGCAGCGGCTGGCGCCGGCGAAGAAACGGAACACATCGGCAATCGCCGGAATCTCGTCATTGAGTGCAGCGCTGTAGGGCTTGCCGCAGTTGTCCGATTCCAGTTTGGCCAGCTCTTCGCCATGGGCCTCGATGACGTCGGCGAGCTTGAGCAGCAGCAGGGAGCGGTCTTTCGGCGGGGTCTGGGACCAGCTGTCGAACGCCGCATCGGCGGCCCGCACGGCGGCATCGACCTGGGCTTCGCTGGCTTCGTTGATCTCCACCAGGACCCGGCCCAGTGCCGGGTTGAACACGGCTTGGGCAGGGCCTTCGCCAGTGATCAACTGGCCGTTGATCAGGAGTTTGGTTTGCATGGGGTTGTCCTCTCTGAAGCAATTCTTGTTTTCAAACCGGACCCTTGTAGGCGCGAACTTGCTCGCGATAAACCTGAGGGCGCCGCGTGCATTCAGGCCGCCCTCGTCATCGTTAACGTCCATCGCGAGCAAGCTCGC
>NZ_JAKNRW010000090.1 GCF_023072615.1 Pseudomonas violetae | reverse complement strand
GGTAATCCCCCCTGAAAAAAATACTCACCAGAAGTAGAATTTTCTCCTAATCGGATCAAGGAAATTTTGCGTGAAGAGATCACGTTTTTCAGACAGCCAAATCATGGCCATTCTCAAGCAAGCCGAGGCTGGAAGCCCGGTGCCAGAGCTATGTCGCGAGCACGGTATCAGCTCGGCCACCTTCTATAAGTGGCGCACCAAGTTCGGCGGCATGGACGCATCGCTGATGGCTCGGTTACGCGAGTTGGAGGATGAGAACCGGCGTCTCAAAAAAATGTACGCCGAAGAGCGGCTCAAAGCCGAAATCATCCAGGAGGCCATGGCAAAAAAGTGGTGAAGCCATCGCGGCGACGAGAGATGGCGCAGGAAGCGGTTCGTTCAGGTCGATGCAGTATCAAGCTCGCGTGCCTGGCCTTCGGGGTCAGCAGCACGTGCTATCGCTATCAATCGCGCCTATCGCCTGAAAACGCCGAGATCGCCGATCACCTGATCCGACTCTCGCATAACCAGCGCAATTGGGGGTTTGGCTTGTGTTTTCTGTACCTGCGCAACGTGAAGGGCTATGGCTGGAACCATAAACGGGTGTATCGGATTTACCGCGAACTGGAACTGAATCTGCGGATCAAGCCGCGTAAGCGCATCGTGCGCGAGAAGCCTGAACCGCTGGCCGTTCCGCAGGCAGCCAACCAGTGTTGGTCGATGGATTTCATGCACGATCAGTTAGCTGATGGACGCAGCTTTCGGGTTTTTAATCTGATTGACGACTTCAACCGCGAAGCCCTGGGCATGGAGATTGATTTATCGCTACCGGCTGAGCGCGTGGTGCGTGCGCTGGATCAGGTCATTGAATGGCGTGGTAAACCGCAGGCGATCCGCAGCGATAACGGCCCAGAATTTATCAGTGCCAAGCTCGCTGAGTGGGCGAAGAAACGAGGCATCCGCTTGGACTTTATTCAACCGGGTAATCCACAGCAGAATGCTTACGTTGAACGTTATAACCGGACTGTGCGCTATGACTGGCTGGGACATTACTTGTTTGAGTCGATAGCCGAAGTTCAGGACTATGGTACGAACTGGATCTGGACATACAATCACGAGCGCCCGAATATGGCCCTCGGCGGCATTACCCCAAAACAGAAGTTGGCCCTGGTGGCCTGAGGTCTACTTCTGGTGAGTTTTAGGAATGGGGGGATTACC
>NZ_JAKNRW010000089.1 GCF_023072615.1 Pseudomonas violetae | reverse complement strand
AAAGACGGCGAAACTGTAGAGCTGAGCATTACTGGTGCCACTTCGAATGGCGCGCAGCTGGAAAACCCAACCATCGGTGGCCCAGCTTCGGTCACCATCGGCGACACCACCAGCGAAGTGTTTGCGACCCTGACCGCAGATAAAACCACTGTGGCGGAAGGCGGCCAAGTCACTTACACCGTGACGCTGACCACCAGCACCGGTCTGCCGTTGACCAACCATCCTGAGCTGACCTTTAAGCTCACCGACGGTACGTTGATCACTGTTCCGGCGAACAGCGTCACTGGCCAAGCCACCATCACGGCAGCCGATGACATCGGCGTCGGTGGCCAACCAGCCATCGTCAACAAGCTGGACTCGGTCACCGGTGCGGACACCTACGAAAAACTGACTCTGGGCGATAACGCGGTGCAAACCACCGTGACTGACGAACCGACCGGTCAAGGCGATGCCGTCGGCATCACCATTGTTGGTAACGGCCCAGTCCTGGAAAACCAGGGCGCAGCGTTCACCATCAAGCTCGACAAAGCTCAGCTGCAACCGGTCACTGTGACCTTGAGCGACGGCAAAACAGTAGTCTTTGCTGCTGGTGAAACTGAAAAACTGCACACCCTCGC
>NZ_JAKNRW010000008.1:187053-196796 GCF_023072615.1 Pseudomonas violetae | reverse complement strand
GGGGCGCGGCCTGGTCAATCGCCTGAAAGCCTCGATCCCGGTAACCGGCTGGCTGCGCCGTGGTGCCGGCGTGGCCGTGCTGGCTGCCGCAGCGGTGATCTCCACCGGTGCCGACAAGACCCTGCTGGGCGGCACTTCGTCCGAAGGCATCAGCAGCGTCGAGAAGGGGGTGCTGGAAACCGTGCCGAAAGTGCTCGATTACCTCGTCAGCAAGGTCAAGGCCGATTCCATGGGTAACGCCCAGGGCGCCATGCCCTCGCTGGCCGGCGCGGTCGCATGGCTCAACTCACCGGCTCTCAGCGGCGAATCCCTGAAAGGCAAAGTGGTGCTGGTGGATTTTTGGACCTATGACTGCATCAACTGCCAGCGCACCTTGCCGTACGTGAAGGACTGGGCAAAGAAGTACGAGAAGGATGGCCTGGTGGTGATTGGCGTGCATACACCGGAATATGGCTTTGAACGCATCATCGACAACGTGAAGGATCAGGTGAAGAAACTCGGCATCACTTACCCGGTGGCCATCGACAACAACTACGTGATCTGGCGCAACTTCGATAACCAGTACTGGCCAGCGCATTACTTTATCGATGCCAAGGGCCAGGTGCGCTATACCCATTTTGGCGAAGGTGCCTACGACGCGCAGGAGCAGATGATTCAGCAGTTGCTGCAGGAGGCCAAAGCGTCCGGGGCATAGAGGATTAATAAGGGAGGAGTTGTGGGAGCAAGCTTGCTCCCACAGGGGTGTGGATTCACAGGTTTTTTGCCATAAGCCATTGCTCTTTACCCCATCCCTGAAAGCGCTCCTGCACCGCCCACCCGCGCTTGGCGTAGTAATCACGCTTGTCCTGGGTATGCAGATATATCCTCGCCACTCCATTCTCCCTGGCTCGCGCACAAATCCCCTCGATCAATCGCTCCGCCAGGCCCTGGCCGCGGGCGTGTGGCGTAACAAAGACGCAGGCCAACCAGGGCCCGAGGTCCGGTCGCTGGGCCAGGTCCGCCTTGGCCAGCGCTGCACCGCCGAGCAACCGGTCTTGATCCAGAGCAATCAGGCACTGCCAGTTGCCATTAGCCTGGCCTTCGGCAAATTCACACTGCCATTCGGCCAGGGGCTGCCCGACATATTCGTAGGCGAATTGTCGATGGATCCATTCAGCGAACATGCTGCTGTGTTGAGGGTGGTTCGTCAGCCAGTCGAGGCGCTGATGCATGGGCGTGAGTCCGTTCATGAGTCGTAATGGCCCATGAAAGCGGATTCCAGGCATTCCGGCAATCCCAGGTTCGTTATACCCGGCGCGCAATGGGAAATCTCCGGACGATCGGACAGGTTTGGCCGACGATCGGGCAGGACGTCGCCCTGCGGCGGCGCGATAGTTGGCCTACAGGGCGCATCGCCCTGTCACCCATTACAAAAATGAGAGGTTGTCATGCCTAAATTCGTCATTGAACGGGAGATAGCAGGTGCAGGAGCACTGTCGGAGCGAGATCTGAAAGCAGCGGCACAAAAGTCCTGCAGGATCTTGCGTGATTTGCCGCAGGTGCAGTGGCAGCAGAGCTACGTCACCGGTGACAAACTCTATTGCGTGTATATCGCACCCGATGAACAGCAGATCCAGGAACACGCCAGGCTGAGCGGTTTTCCGGCCAACCGGATTTCCCAGGTGATGCACGTTATCGACCCCACCACGGCTGAATAAGCCGGCTGCGTTCCTACCCGCAATGGAGCGGTATCCATGAGTACACCCATTGATCTCAATGCCTTGAAAAACCGTCAGATGGTCGCCTGGGCCAGTGGCGACTACGCCGTGATTGGCACCACCTTGCAGATCGTTGGCGAGCAGTTGGCCGAAGCCTGCGACCTGCTGTGCGATGAGCGGGTGCTGGACGTCGCCGCCGGTAACGGCAACGCGACGCTCGCGGCCGCACGGCGTGGCTGCATCGTCACTTCCACTGACTATGTGGCCGCATTGCTGGAGCGTGGCGAAGACCGCTCGCGGGCAGAGCGCCTGCAAGTGACCTTCCAGGTCGCCGATGCCGAAGCACTGCCTTTTGCCGATGCGAGTTTTGATGCGGTGCTGTCGACCTTCGGCGTGATGTTCACCCCCGACCAGTCCAAAGCAGCGGCAGAATTGGCCCGCGTGTGTCGCCCTGGTGGCCGCATCGGCCTGGCCAACTGGACGCCCGAAGGCTTTGTTGGCCAGATGTTCAAGGCGCTGGGCAAGCACATGCCACCAGCACCGGGGGCGCAACCGCCTTCACAGTGGGGCTCCGAAGCCTGGCTGCATACCCACTTCGACGAGCGAAAATTCCTGGTCCAGGTCACCCCCCGGACGTTCAATTTCCGCTATCGCTCAGCCGCCCATTTCATCGACACGTTCCGCAGCTGGTACGGCCCGCTCCACAAGGCGTTCGCCGCGCTGCCGCCTGATGGCGCCAAGGCGCTGGAAGCGGACCTGACCGAGTTGCTGGAGCGGATGAACAGAGCGGGAGAGCAGTCACTGGTGGTGCCGAGTGAGTATCTGGAGGTAGTCATCACCCGACGTTAAAACCAAACCCCACCATTCCCTGCAGGAGCGAGCTTGCTGGCGAAAAACGTCAGGACAACGCGGGCATTCAGGCTCCACCGCGTCATCGCTGACCACCATCGCGAGCAAGCTCGCTCCTAAAAGGGCACCGCGTTTATCCAACAACGGGTTATTTGTGCCGCGCCCCATCAAACCACTCCAGCGCCGTGCGCCAGATGCAGATGCCCAGGAAGTAAGCCGACATCAGCAACCACAGCCCCATCACCAGTGGGTTGATCACCGGATGGTTGACCACCAGCGACAAACTGCATAATAACCAGATGGCAGTCACTGCAATATTTATCGGCATGAACTTGCGCACGCGGAACGGGTGCAGGAACTTCATTCGGGTCACGGTCAGCAGTGCCAGGCCGATCACCGTGAGGAACGTGATCCACGGCGAAGGTGCAATGATGTAAAGGCATAGCGCGACCACGTTCCACGCGGCGGGGAAGCCCTGGAAGTAGTTGTCCTTGCTCTTCATGTTGACGTTGCAGAAGCAAAACAGCGAGGACACCAGGATCAGCGATACCGTCAGCAGTAGCGTGTAGTCCGGCAGCGGAATGTAGCGATAGATGAACAGAGCGGGGATGAACACGTAGGTCAGGTAGTCGATGACCAGGTCGAGGATCGAACCGTCAAAGCTTGGCAGCACCGACTGCACATTCACCTTGCGCGCTAGAGCGCCATCCAGACCATCGACGATTAGCGCGACGCCAAGCCACAGCAGGCAATTGATCGGCTGGTTCTCCAGCAGGGCAAGGGTCGCGAGGAAGGCGGTGACCACGCCAGTGGCCGTAAAACCATGGGCGCCCCATGCTTTGAGCCTGGCGATGTGTAGGGTCGATATCACGGGGGCGTTCTCCAAAAAGTGAAGCAAGCCAGTCATCACCCTCGAGAGCGAGGGTGGCGGCAAACCGGTTCGGGTTGCAGGTATCGACCGAAAATCCGCGAATAAGGTTCACCGTCAGTAAATCTTAGCTGCGCCGCGGGAAAATACTTCGGCTAAATCCACGCTGCTGTCGCCCTAATGTTGGCAGCCGGACGGTGGTGGCAGATTGGCCTGCAAGTACTATTGTTTCCTGACCGAAATGCTTTCATTAATAAGGACGACGTCATGAACACCAGCGATCTGCTCGAACAACTGCTCAGGGGCCAAACCTCACAGCAACCGGGTGCTGCTTCCTCACAGGGAGGCATCGGCGGTGATCTTGGTGGGTTGCTTGGCGGCCTGTTGGGGGGCGGTCGCGCCAGTTCCAGCACGGGCGGTGATGGCTTGGGCGGCCTGGGCGGCCTACTCGGTGGCCTGCTCGGTGGCGGTTCGGTCTTGGGGGGCGCGAACCAGAACCGAACCGGGCGTAGTGGCGGCATGAATTATGCGGCCTTGGCCTCGCTGGGGATGATGGCATTCCAGGCCTATCAGGCGTGGCAGCGTAATCAGGCATCTGCCCCCCAACAAGCGCCACAGACCGTGAACCTGTTGGCCGGGCCGCAAGTCGAGGAACACAGCCACGCCATCCTGCGCGCGCTGATCGCGGCGGCCAAGGCCGACGGTCGGATTGACGTTGCCGAGAAACAGTTGATAAGTGCTGAAATTGCCCGCCACACCGATGACCCGCAACTGCAGCAATGGCTGGAAGAGGAGGTAGCTCGGCCTTTGGATGCCGCCGACGTGGCACAGTCGGCCACTGATCCTGCCATGGCTGCGGAAATGTACCTGGCGAGCGTGATCCTGGTAGACGACCAGCAGGATGCCGAGCGCAGTTACCTGGATGAACTGGCGGCTGCACTGAATATAGACCCAGAGCTTCAAGTGCATCTGGAGGAACAGGCCAAAGGCACCGCCTGAACCATTAGACCGACCCTCGTCGGAGGCGGCTTGCTGGTGCTCAAGACGCTGCTTTGACTCAGACCAGACGCCAGCGCGAGCACACCGCTCCTGCAGGCCCGTCTGTCCGGGCTTTTTCAACCCAGATTGAATTTTCTCCCAGGCTTATCGCTCTGCTGAAGTAGAGACGTGTTGATTCAGCGTCCTGCCACTGGCCATAGACCGAGAGATGCACCCATGACTGCCCTGACAAGACTTGAATCCCGGCCCGCCCGCGTAGAGCCGATTCCGACCGCCGGGAGCCTGAAGAGTACCTATGCACAGTTGCTGCTCAACGTTGATGACGAGGAGCGCAAATCCCTCGCCCGGACCTTCCTGGCCGAGCAACTCGAACAGGCCCAAGACATGCCTGAGGAGATGCCCCGGGACCTGTCTGCCTTGCAAAGTTTCGTCGAACAGCACTGCTCGCAAGTGGCGCGCCAGTACTCGGACTATCTGCAGCAACGCAGGGACGGCGGCGCCCGGCAGTTTTTCAGCAACAAGGCCCACGCGCTGTTTTTCCTGCAAGCCGTCGGGCCAACCAAACGGGTGGACGGCGCCTGGCTGTATGGCCTGCTGCGCCACTGGCGCGACCCGCGTTTTGACGGGCTGATCTGCACCTACCTCGAAGAATTGGGCGACGGCAATCCGGCGCAAAATCACGTAGTGATCTATCGCAAGCTGCTGGCCGAACATGGCCTGGATGACACCAGTGCGCTACCCGATGAACGCTACCTGCAAGGTGCGATACAACTGGCGTTAGGTGAATGCAGCGATGACTTCATGCCGGAGGTGATCGGCTACAACCTGGGCTATGAACAACTGCCCCTGCACCTGCTGATCAGTGCCTACGAGCTGAGTGAACTGGGCATCGACCCTTACTATTTCACGCTGCACGTCACCATTGACAATGCCAGCACCGGGCATGCGCAAAAAGCCGTGCAGTCGGTGCTGCAGTTGGTGCCGCTGGAAGGCGATCGCGAGGAATTCCTGCACCGGGTGGCAGCCGGATACCGACTCAACGATCTGGGCCAGGGCAGTCGCGCCATTATCGAGTCGTTCGACCTTGAGGAAGAACTGCTGGGCATGCTCCAACGCAAGCGTCCGTTCGGTCAGCACATGCATTCGGACTATTGCCGCTTTGAAGGCAAGACCGTTAATCAATGGTTGTCTTCACCCGAGCAACTGCCCGGTTTTCTCAGCGCCATGGAAAACAAGGGCTGGATCAAGCGTCACCAGGACCCCCAGGCCAGCCGCTTCTGGCAGATGATTGTGGGCGATGGGGCGGCTATGTTCGGCGTGTTCAGTCCTTATGAAAAACAATTGCTGCATGACTGGATTGCCGGGGACTGGACGCCCGAGCGCGCCAAACCTGCGCATCGACGTGTGGTCAGCGCCGCCACGGTTCCCGAGTTGCCCGCCAGTGACCCTGACGTGCAGACGCTGCAGTCGTCGCTCGTCGGGCTGGATTCCCATGCGCAGATGTCGGTGTTGATTGCGTGGCTGTCACCCCATCGTCATTCACACCCCGCGGGACTGCTGGCCACGCGGCGTTACATCGAACTCAGATCCAGCCTGCGTTAGGGAGCGGCACATGAATCAGGAAGAACGACTGGACGCCGACGAGCTGGCACTGCTGCAGTTGGGACGACGCCTGCAGGCGGACGGCTATCGGTTTATCACGCCTACACCGCTGACTCACGAGCGGGTGCTCGGTCGCAACGCGGCAAGCACCGCGAAAAACCTGCGGGATGTTTACGGCTGGTCGCGGACCTTTGAGCCCGGCCTGCTGCCTGTGGACGAACAGCGCCAGCTGCAACAGGCCGGAGTGTTGGTCGCCAGCGATGGCCGGCTGAAAAGCCGAGTGCGCTGGTCGAGTCTCGACGACCTGCTGTTCGTTCATTCGGGCTTTCCCACCGAAGCGGCAGACTCAGTGTTTTTTGGCCCCGACAGCTACCGCTTCGCGCAATTGATCCATAGCCATTTGCAGCAGTGTTTTGCGCCAATCCGCCGTGCGGTGGATATCGGTTGCGGTGCCGGCGTCGGTGCCATCGTGATTGCCCGGGCGCGTCGCGAGTCCGAGGTGCTGGCGGTGGATATCAACCCTGTCGCGCTGCGCCTGACCACTGTCAATGCCGCCTTGGCCGAAGTGGCCAATGTCACAGTGCAGACCAGTGACGTGCTGCAGGACGTCGACGGCCAGTTTGACCTCATCGTTGCCAACCCGCCGTACATGGCCGACCCCACCGAACGCGCGTACCGCCATGGCGGTGGCGAGCTCGGCGAGCAATTGTCGGTGCGCATCGTCGAGCAGGCTCTCAATCGCCTGGCACTGGGTGGCTCGCTGGTGCTCTACACCGGGGTGGCCATGGTCGAAGGCCGGGACCCGTTCCTGGAAGCGCTGACGCCGCGCCTGGCCTCGCCACTGTTTGCCTGGACGTATCGCGAGATCGATCCCGATGTGTTTGGCGAGGAACTCCTGACGCAAGGTTATCAGCGAGTCGAGCGGATCGCGGTGGTGGCGCTGATCGTAACGCGCACCGGTGCCGGCATTGGGGGCAGCGTTGCAACGACAATAGGGGGGTGAGCCATGGGCAAGAATCTGGACGATTACAACCGCATGCGCGATTTTTCCGCGACCTCCGAGCCAGCAGCGAAGCGTTCGAGCAAAAAAACCGCGAAAGACCATGCGTTGCAGTTCTGCATCCAGAAGCATGACGCCTCACGCCTGCACTACGATTTTCGCCTGGAGCTCGATGGTGCGCTGAAGAGCTGGGCGGTGCCCAAGGGGCCGTCCCTGGATCCCAAGGTCAAGCGCCTGGCCGTGCACGTCGAGGATCACCCGATGGATTACGCGACGTTCGAGGGCCGCATTCCCGAAGGGCACTACGGGGCCGGAGATGTCATCGTCTGGGATCGCGGAGTGTGGATTCCCCAGGAGGACCCGACCACAGCCTACGCCAAGGGCAAGCTCAAGTTCGAACTGCAGGGTGAGAAGCTCGGCGGCTTGTGGAACCTGGTGCGCACGCACATGCCGGGCAAGCAGGAACAATGGTTCCTGATCAAGCATCAGGACAGCGCGGCCAAGCCCGAGAGCGATTACGACGTAGTGGTCGCAGAACCCGACAGCGTGCTCAGCGACCGCACCCTCCTGCCGAAAAAAGCCAAGGCTGCTGCCAAGCCCAAGCCCGTCAGGAAGCCCGCACCCAAGGTCGCGCCGGGAAGTCGTTCGGCCAAGTTGACGGGCGCCCACAAGGCCAAATTGCCAGAGCGGATCAAGCCGGAGCTAGCGACTCTGGTGGAAAAAGCCCCGGACGGTGAATGGAGCTATGAGATCAAGTTCGACGGCTACCGGATCATGGCGCGTATCGACCGTGGCGAGGTCAAACTCTTTACTCGTAACGGGCACGACTGGACGCACAAACTGCCGGCGCAAGCCAGGGCGCTGGCCGCCCTGGAACTCGAATCTGCCTGGCTCGACGGCGAGATGGTGGTGGCCAACGAGCAAGGAGTCCCGGATTTCCAGGCCCTGCAAAATGCCTTTGAAGAGGGGAGCAGTAGCAATATCCTTTATTACCTGTTCGACATGCCGTACCTCAATGGTGTCGACCTGCGTGAAGTACCGGTGGAAGAACGCCGGCTGGCCTTGGCTACGGTCCTCAGAACTCACGAAGATCCCTTGCTGCGGTTCTCCGACTCATTTGGTGAAGCACCGGATGCCTTGCTCACCAGCGCCTGCCAGATGCAAATGGAAGGTTTGATCGGCAAGCGCCTGGGCTCGCCTTATGTGTCGCGGCGCAGTGGCGACTGGATCAAGCTTAAATGCAAACATCGGCAGGAATTCGTGGTGGTGGGTTACACCGACCCAAAGGGTTCGCGCAGCGCGGTTGGTGCGTTGTTGCTGGGGCTGCATGATCGCGATAGCGGCCAATTGCGCTATGCCGGCAAGGTGGGCACCGGGTTCAACGAAACCACATTAAAAACCATCTACGAGCAATTGCTGCCGTTGAAGGCGAAAAAAGCCTCGGTGGCCAACCCGCCCACGGGCTTCGACGCCAAGGGCGTGCACTGGCTAAAACCGGTGTTGCTGGCGGAAATCGCCTTTGCTGAAATGACCAAAGACGGCTCTGTGCGCCATGCGGTGTTCCATGGTTTGCGTGACGACAAGCCGGCCAAAGGCATCACTGAGGAGCGTGCTGCCGTGGTGAAAAAAAGCGCTGCATCGGCATCTGTCACCGAGAAGCCTGTCGGCAAGAAAGCCTCCCCGGCGCCATCCCAGGCGGGACTCGCTGCAGGCAAGGTGCGTATCACTCACCCGGACCGGGTCATCGATGCCAGCAGCGGCACGACCAAGATGCAACTGGCGGAGTATTACGCCCAGGTCGCCGAATTTATCCTGCCCGAGCTCAAGGATCGCCCGGTCGCCCTGGTGCGCGCTCCGGACGGCATCGCCGGCGAGCTGTTTTTCCAGAAAAACGCCGAACGCCTGGCCATCCCGGGCATTACTATCCTGGACAAGGACATCACCGGGCAGCCGGTGATGATCATCAACAACGCCGAGGCGCTGATCGGTGCGGTGCAGATGAGTACCGTGGAACTGCACACCTGGAATGCAACGGCGGACAAACTGGACAAGCCCGACCGCTTCGTCCTGGATCTCGACCCAGACCCGGCGCTGCCGTGGAAAAGCATGGTCGAGGCCACTCACCTGACGTTGTCAGTGCTGGATGAGCTGGGGCTCAAGGCGTTTCTCAAGACCAGTGGCGGTAAAGGCATTCACGTGGTGGTGCCGCTGACCCGCAAGCTTGGCTGGGATGAGGTGAAAGATTTCAGTCACGCGATTGTCAGCCACATGGCGAATCTGCTGCCCGAACGCTTTTCGGCGGTATCCGGACCGAAAAACCGCGTTGGGCGGATATTCATCGACTACCTGCGCAACGGCCTCGGTGCCACGACCATTTGTGCGTACGCTGTGCGTACTCGGGAAGGGCTGCCGGTGTCGGTGCCGATTTTCAGGGAAGAAGTAGGGGACCTGAAGGGCGGTAATCAATGGAACGTGAACAATGTGCACGAGCGCCTGGGCGAGGTCGGCCATGAGCCTTGGGCAAACTTGAAGAAAGCCCGCCAGACCATCACCGCCGACATGCGCCGTCGTGTTGGCATGAAAAAGTAGGCGAAGGGCCAATACCCGTGGCGAGGGAGCTTGCTCCCGCTGGGCAGCGAAGCGGCCCCCTACATTATCCCAGGCACACAGCGGTCGATGTTTTTACGACTGCTGCGCAGCCGAGCGGGAGCAAGCTCCCTCGCCACGG
>NZ_JAKNRW010000008.1:0-186960 GCF_023072615.1 Pseudomonas violetae | reverse complement strand
GCCCGAATACCCGTGGCGAGGGAGCTTGCTCCCGCTGGGCAGCGAAGCGGCCCCCTACATTATCCCAGGCACACAGCGGTCGATGTTTTTACGACTGCTGCGCAGCCGAGCGGGAGCAAGCTCCCTCGCCACAGGTTATGGGTTGGTTTTCGAATTTTGGCAGACAGTCCTCAACCCCATCCCAGCGCGAAATACGCCACCGTACTGAAATAACCCAATAGACCACGCCCGAATACCCGTGGCGAGGGAGCTTGCTCCCGCTGGGCAGCGAAGCGGCCCCCTGCATTATCCCAGGCACACAGCGGTCGATGTTTTTACGACTGCTGCGCAGCCGAGCGGGAGCAAGCTCCCTCGCCACAGGTTATGGGTTGGTTTTCGAATTTTGGCAGACAGTCCTCAACCCCATCCCAGCGCGGAATAAGCCAACGGACTGAAATAACCCAATAGACCACGCCCGAATACCCGTGGCGAGGGAGCTTGCTCCCGCTGGGCAGCGAAGCGGCCCCCCCACATCCTCAGGCATCCCTCAGCAAGTCTTTGGCATTGAGCAGTTCATAAGCCACTTCCGGATGCTTCTCCAACCCGCGCCGAATTGCCGCCGGGATCGATGCGCGGGTCTTGCGGCACAAGCCGGGCAGTTCGGCGATTGAGATGGCGATGCCGCGCATGGTCCGGACTTCGTTGAAGCCTGGCGCAATGTCGACGCAGATGCCCAGTTGTTCGTGCATGCGCCGTTGCAACCGCTCCAGGTCGCCGAGGCTCTGCAGGTTCTCCAGACGCTCGAGCAGACGTTTTTCTTCCGCCCGGGTCAGCAGTAGGATACGCACGTCCGCGCCCGGGGTTTCCAGGAGCGGGTCGCGCCCGCAATCGCAGGCGCCAGGAGGGCAGGGTTGGCGCAACGCAGGCATGTTGGTCATGGTGGTCAATCATAGCAGTCGAGACTACCTCAACCCCACACTGAACCGATGTCACGCACAAATCCCGCGTCCGGAGAAGATTCCCTGTGGGAGTGAGCCTGCTCGCGATGCCGGTAGTGAGGCAACACAATTATCGCCTGACCCACCGCCACCCCGCGCAAACCCGCGCCCCCCAAAGGCTTACCTCACTTCAACACCAGCAACCGCGAAACGCCGTCCTCGGTTTCAATGCCGTGGGTGTCATGGGTGAAGCCCGGGAAGTATCTATCAAAGTTTTCCAGCGCTTTCAGATACGCCAGTAACGGCCCATCCGCAGGTCCTGCGTTCTCGCCCGGCATCAGCAGCGGGATGCCGGGTGGATAGGGTACGATCCCGGTCGCGACAATGCGGCCTGCGGCTTCTTCCAGAGTCACCAGTTCGACCTCGTTCCTCACCAGCTTCTCGTAGGCTTCCACCGGGCTGAACTCGGCTTGGGGCAGCATGCCGAAGGCCTGGGCCATGGTGGAAGTGGTCTTGTTCTTCTTCATGGCGGCGAAGATGTCGTCGGCCAGGTCCTTCAGGCCCATTGCGGCATAGCGCTGCTGGTTCGTGGCCAGCAGGTCCGGCAGGCACAGTTCAAGCTCGACGTTCTCGTCATAGTCACGCTTGAAGTCGAGCAGGGCGTTGACCAGCGTGCCCCATTTGCCTTTGGTGATGCCGATGGAGAACAGAAACAGGATGGTGAAGTCGGTGGTTTTCTCCACCACGATACCCTGGCGACCAAGGTACGCCGTTAGCACGCAGGCGGGAATGCCGAAGTCCAGCAGATTGCCGTCGTCGCCCATGCCCGGGCTCAGCACCGAGACTTTGATCGGGTCGAGCATGCAATAGCCGTCTTCGATGTCACCAAAACCGTGCCACACCTCGTTAGGGTGCAGGACCCAGCAGTTCGGCTCGCTTTTCAACAATTGCGGGTCTACTTCATGGAATGGCACAGCCGCCGCGCCGACTTGCACGGTCGGCGGCTGCCAACAGGTGAAGAACCATTGGTCATTGCTCGCCATTTCATGGTGCATGCGCGAGATGACCTGGCGGAAACTGATCGCCTCTTCGATGGATTCGGTGGTCAGGATCTGCCCGCTGGGCGCCTCCATCATCGCCGAGCTGACGTCGCAGGACGCCATGATCGCGTAGTTGGGCGAGGTCGAGGCGTGCATCATGAACGACTCGTTGAAGCGCCCGTGGGGGATCGGGTTACGACCGTTACGCACGTGGATCATCGACGCCTGGGACAGGGCAGCCAGCAGTTTGTGGGTCGATTGCGTGGCGAACACGGTAGGGCGGGACTCATCGTGATCGTCCGGGCTGCCATGCATGGCGAAGCGCTCGCGGTACAGCGGGTTGAACCGCGCGTAACCGTACCAGGCCTCGTCGAAATGCAGGCGATCGACACTTTCCCCCAGCAACTTCTCAACTCGCGTGACGTTGTAGGTCAGGCCGTCATAGGTTGAGTTGGTGATGATGGCGTGGACCGGCGTCGGATCGATGCCTTCCTTTACCAGCGGGTTGTTGGCAATCGCCGCCTTGACCCCTTCGGCGCTGAGGGTGTGCGGGAGGATCGGGCCAATGATGCCGTAACGGTTGCGTGTCGGAACCAGGTAGGTCGGAATCGCCCCCGATAATGTCATCGCGTGCTCAGCGGACTTGTGGCAATTGCGATCGCACAGGGCGATCTGGTTGCGCGTGACGCTGGCCATCAGGATGACGCGGTTGGACATCGACGAGCCGTTGGTGACGTAATAGGTGCGGTGGGCGCCGAACACCTTGGCGGCATAGCGCTCGCCCTGGCCGATCGGGCCGCTGTGATCGAGCAGCGAGCCCAGCTCGCCGACCGAAATCGACAGGTCGGAGCGCAGCAGATTTTCCCCGAAAAATTCGTAGAACGCGCGCCCCGCAGTGCTTTTCAGGAATGCGGTGCCGCCGGCATGGCCCGGGGTGTGCCACGAATATTCGTAGGAGCGGGAGAACTTCACCAGCGCGCCGAACATCGGCGGCAGCGCGGCCTGACGGTAGCGCTCGATGGCCGCCATGATGCGGCCGCTGAGGAAACGGCTGGTGTCTTCCGGCAGCCAGATGAAGTCGTCGGCATGCTGCATCACCACCAGTGGAATGTTCGAGGCTGTACTGCGGTCGCTGATCAGGAACACCGGCACGCGTGTGTTGCGCTCGCGCAGGGTAGTCAGCAGTTTGATGCATTCCTGATGGCCTTCACTCTCGTCCATCTCCCAGCTTAGCAACACGCACTGGATGGCCGAGTCCGAGCGCAGGATCGACGTTGCGTCACTCAGACTTTCCGACATCAGTACGCTGATGGAGCGTTGTTCCACGTCATGGATCAGTTGGTCCAGGGCGCGACCGAAGACGGTACGTTTGTCCGGGGGAGTGCCCACGACCAGCGCGAGCATGCCCAGCGAGTTTTTATATTCCGTCATGATCTAACCTCCAAAGGTGCAGTATTCAAGTGATTCACCGGCACCGGTTCGCCCTTGATGTGCTGGGCGCTGACTGTCTGCGTCGGTACGCTGTTGTTGTGCGCTTCGAGCGAAATCAAGCGGTTGTTGACGAAGCTGAACAGCGTGTAGCCGAAGATCGTCGCCACGCCGCCGAGCATCAGCGCCTGCTCGCCAGAACTGTACAGCGCCAGATAGCTGTAGATCGTCGCGATCCAGGCAATGATGTTGGTGGCCAGTGCCTTGCCCGACGGTACGTTGGAGACCTTCTGGATCGTCATCAAGGCGGCCATGGACAGGATGTATGGCACCAGGTTGGTGACCACCGCCAGGTTGACCAGAATATCGAATTGCTTGCTCAGGTCCGGGCTGATGGTCAGAAGACCGATCGCCGTCTGCAGGGCCAACAGAATCAGCATGCCCACAATCGGCGTGCCGGTCTTGGTGGCCTTGGCGAAAATCGGCAGAAAGTAACCGGTGTCCGCCGAACTCTTGAACACCTGGGCAATGGTGAACTGCCAGCCCAGCAAGGAGCCGATGCAGGCGAGGATCATGGCCGCCATCACGATGTCGCCGATCAGCGGGGTGAACATCTTGGCGAACACCAGCCCGAAGGGCGCGGTAGAGGAGGCCAGTTCCGGGTTGCCGACGATGCCGGCGATGACGTTGGTCGATACGATGTAGATCACCGCCGCACCGAGGGTGCCGCCAAGTACGGCGATCGGGACGTTCTTCTCCGGGTTTTCCACGGCGTCGGTGTTGGCGCACGCCGATTCCAGGCCCAGGAAAGCCCAGAGTGTGATCGCCACGGAAGCGCCCGCAGCTTCCAGATAGCCCATGTTGTGTGGGTTCCATCCCGCCGCGTATACGCTGCTGTCGAACCAGAACCAGCCGACGGTGGACACCAGTACTACCGGCGCAATCACACCCCAGACGGTAATCGAACCAATCTTGCCGGTGATCCGCGCCCCGCCGAAGTTGGCGAACGTGGTAATCCACAGCAAGGCGATGGTTGCCAGGCCCACTTGTAGCGAATCGAGTTTGACGTCGAACAGCGTCTGTATGTAGCCGACCGCGGTGATACTGATCGCCACGTTGGCAATCAACAGGGAGACACCGTAGGTGTAGTTGGTCATGTAGTTGCCGGCCTTGCCGAAGGTGTATTCAGCGTAGCCGCCCATGCCGCCCGTCTTGCGACTGAGCATCCCGCAGCGTGCAAAGGCATACGCCAGTGCCAGGGAACCGGTGGCCGTGATCAGCCAAGAGAGGATTGAGATTCCGCCGACCTCGGCGAGTTTGGTTGGCAACAACACGATGCCGGAGCCTAACATGTTGACGGCCGTCAACATTGTCAGCTGCCCCACTGTCATTTTTTTTGCGGCTGACATTCCGTTGCCTCACTTTAGATGAACATTGGGATTACTAGCTATAGCTAACAATCAGGATGTAGCAAGAAGTGTCTTTTATATATCAAGAATTGTTCTCACGTAGAGATAAGGCATTTTACTGGCCCCGAACGCTGCGGGTTTTGATCAGAATCAATTTAATTTCAAATTGTTAGGATCTAATCTACATGCGCAGTGTGATGATCGCGTTAATGTCGTGCGCGCTGGCCAGTGTGGCGGCGATGGCCGAAGCCAGGGAATTAAAGACGAATGATCGTTACATGTGCAGCTGGGGCGCGGGGACGGCGGCCAAAGCCCAGGAGTTGAAGTTGGCAGGGGTTTCCCTGTACGCAGCGCGGCAGAAGCTGCAGACCTACAGATTCACCAAGCCGTGGATGCGCATGATGGCCATGGGCATCACCGAGCAGACTTACGACAGCCCGTCCCGGATCAAGCCGGCCGCGATCAGGCAGGGCTTTTATGACGATTGTGTGCGGTACAAGGTGGCGCGCAGGTGAATGTGTTTTTTGCCCCGGCCCCAGCTTGAGACTGTAGGCCTGATTCCTCAGCCGTCTCCTATACTGATCCGTCCAACAGTTTCCCACCTTCAACGCGAGGAGAACGCTCATGACCATACGTATTGGCGACGAAGCACCGGATTTCACCGTCGAGAGCACCGAGGGCACGCTGCACTTCCATGAATGGATCGGCGATCAGTGGGCCATTCTGTTTTCCCACCCCAAGGACTTCACCCCGGTGTGCACGACCGAACTGGGGTACATGGCCGGGCTCAAGCCCGAATTCGACAAGCGCAATACCAAGATCGTCGGGCTCAGCGTCGACCCGGTGGGCAACCATCAAAGCTGGGCCAAGGACATCGAAGAAACCCAGGGCCACGCGGTCAACTACCCCATGATTGGCGACGAGAACCTGGTGGTGGCCAAGCTCTACGACATGATTCATCCCAATGCCAGTGGCGGCGCGCGGACTGCCGTGGACAACGCCACCGTGCGCTCGGTGTTCATCATCGGCCCGGATAAAAAGGTCAAGGCCATGCTGATCTACCCGATGAGCGCCGGGCGTAACTTCGATGAAGTGCTGCGACTGCTTGATGCCATCCAGCTCAATGCCAAACACACCGTGGCCACTCCGGTGAACTGGCGTCCGGGCCAGGACGTGATCATCCCGACCTCGGTATCTGATGAAGACGCGAAGAAGAAGTACCCGGACGGTTTCAAAACGATAAAGCCCTATTTGCGTACAGTGGCGCAACCCAAATAGGTCAGTTGCTCATTCCGTCATTAATCGCGATACCTTGCGCCCGCATCGCCTTGATCAGCTCGGCGCGAGTACCCGGCAGATTAAGCATGGTTGCGGCGCGCAGCTGCGCAACTTCCTCAGCGCTATACGGTTGATAATTGGCCGGCATGCTTTTGCCGGCCATGCCGTCTTCGCGCAGCAGCCAGTTGAGCAGGTCGGCCAATTGTGCGTTGTTCAGCGCCGACTGTGACATGCCCGGCACTCGCACGAGAAACTCGCGACCGCCCGGCACCTTGAGAAAGTTGCCGACGAACCCGGTCATGCGCGGAGTGTCGTTGGCGGGGGAGCCCATGCCGTTGCCCAGGTGGCAGCCGGCGCATTGCAACTGGTAGTTGACGCCGACGCCGTAGCCGGCTTCGGCGATGGGTTTTTGCAGTTCTTCATTGCCCGGCGCATGGCGCTGCGCCGGGTTGGGGATGGCTCGGGCATGAACGAGCGGGGCGGTCATGGCGCAAACGAGACCGAGGATCAGCAACCTGTGCATGAAAAACACCTCTGCGAAAAAGCCGTCGGTTGCGTGGGCAACCAACGGTTTGTGTGCACTAGACAGCGACGCCGCGGATGATCGAAACGGTGCAGTGATAGATGTGCGATTTGGCGGCCAGGCACCAGTTCACGTCGTTGTTGTTGAACGGGCGGTAGGCCGGTTCTTCACTGTCGTTACGGGTGCAGGCGCATTGCGCGCAGCTTTGTTTGCCGCAGCAATCGTTGTACGAAATGATGTAGTCCTTGTTGTCGGCCGGGTTGCGGCAGGTGCCGATCCAGGTAACCTGCGAGGCTTCGGTGCCGGGTGGACAGGAGGTCACCGAGCCGCCGCAGCAGCTGCACAGGAAACCGTCGATGGAGCAATAGCGCCAGTAGTCGCAGCTATTCGGGTCACCAGGGTCACCGGCTTTCGGGTTATCGGCGGCCAGCGCCTTGCTGGTACGATCCAGCGGCAGCAGCAGGGGCAGCGCGGCGCCGGCGACCATCAGCGAGCCCATGCGTGCCAGCAATTTGCGTCGCGAGGTAGTATCGGCGACTCGACGGGATGAACGCTCAAACAACAGATCCAGCAATTTCATAACAGTCTCCCTGCCTAATCAGTGGCTATGGCCGTGGCTGTGGTCATGCGCGAGTGGATGCGGCTGGCTGTTCAGGTATTCCTGCAGCGTTGCGCTTTTCAGGTGCTCGACTTCGAACAGGCTGTCCAGGTGCTCCCGGGAATTGACCAGGCCCTTGGCGCGCAGGGTGCCGGCCTTGTCGATCAGCGCGGCATACGGCAGCTTGCCGATCTGGTAGGTCATGCCCACTTCCGGACCCACCACGTAGGTGACGTCGTCGAGTTTGTGTTCGCGGATCAGCGCTTGCTGGGCGTCCATGTCGCCATCACTGATGAACACCACGTCAAGACGATCCGCCTGTTCTTTGGCAATCGACTTGATTGCCGGCAGCAGCGACTTGCAGATCGGGCAGGTCGGCGAGAGGAAGAACAGCAGCTGGGACTTCTCGCCGGCGTAGCCGAAGTTCACCGGGCGACCTTGGCGGTCGGACGCGGTGACTTGCGGCGCCGGCTCGTTCACGGCCACGCCTTTATCGACCATCAGTGCTCCGGCCGGGGCGATGCGCCCGTGCAGCACTCCAATTTGACGAACCAGCCCCATCACGGCGAATGCCAGGGCCAAAAGCAAAATCCAGAGCAACGCGTTGGAAACGATTAAGCCGTCCATTGATCACCTACCAATCAGTTTGAGCAGAAGAGGGGAGTTCGCCAGCAAGCCATCGGCTGCGGCGTAAATCAGCAGCGCCACGGCGCTGGCGGCGATGGTCACAAAGCCGTCGAATACATGCAGGTCACGGGCTATCGGCACCAGGCTGGCCAGCAGCGCCAGGCCGACCAGCATGCTGTTGCGCAGCAGCAGCACCGGGCGCAATGGTTGCGCCTGGTCCGGCCCGGCACAGCCACAGTCGATGTCACGCCGACCGCGCCACAGGTTGATGCCGATAGCGCTGGCGTACAGCGCGATCAGGCCGGCGGCAGTCATCGCTGCCCAAGAACGGCTGACCGGAACCAGCAAGGCGAACGCAATCGCCAGTTCCAGCAGCGGGATCACCCGGGCTGCGGGGCGCACCAGGGCGTCGGGCAGCAACTGGTAATCCGCCAGCTGTTTGGCAAACCGTGCCGGCGCACGCAACTTATGGGTCGCGGCGCTGGCCAGCAGCACGGCGATGGCCAGGGCGCTGGCGATGATGAAGATCGGATCGATAAACATGGCCGAACCTCGTTAGTAGCTCATGACCTGGGTCGCGGTTTTCGCGACCTTGGCCATGCTGCCGGTGAGCTTGTTGGTCTTGAGGTCGAAAATCTGCAAACCGCCTTCCACGTCGGTGCCGAGCAACAGCGGATTGTCGTCGCCGGTCGCCTGCATGCTCCACACCGGTACCGGTGCTTCCAAGGTCGCGACTTTCTTGTGGGTTTTCAGATCGAAGGCCCAGATCAGCGGACTCGGGTCTTCCCACTTCATCGGTTCATGAGCGTCGTGCATCAGCACATACAAGCGGTTCAACTTTGGCGCCACCGCCATCAGCTGCCAGCCACCGGGCGCCCAGCCGGCCTTCTTCTCCTCGTCGCTGGTGAGCGACCAGGACGGCAGGATTTTTGGCGCATCGGCGGCGAAATCCACTGGGCGCACGGTGCCGGTCGTGGTGGTGAAGTAGTAGGTGTCGCCGACATTCACTGCACGCTCCACCAGCTTCTCCGCGTTGGGGTCGAAGAACGGTGTGCGGCTGCGGGCGGTTTCCAGGCCCTGATCATTCAGGGTAACGACCTGCAGGCTGCCGTCGCCGCACAGCGAGGCGAATCGGCGAGTGCCGACCGGGTAGTTGAGCACGCAACCGGGGATGGCGATCTCCGAGGTGACGGCCTTGGCCTGGGTATCGACCACCGTGACCGAGGTCGACGGAGTGAAGTTGTAGACGTAGACGAAGCGATCGTCGCCACTGGTCTTCAGGCCGTAACGCTGGGTCAGCGACTCGGCGCGCTTGGTCGGAATCAGCAACTCCCAGGCCGGTGACAGGGTCGAACTGTCCCAGGCGGTCAGCACATCAGTGCGGGTGCCTCGAGTGCCTCGGGAATAGAAGATGTCGGCGCTGTAGAGGGTCTTCTGGTCGTGGCTGAGCGTCGAGGGCGCGGCGAAGCCGGTCGGTACCATGCCGAGGATGCGTTTTTTATCGGGGTCGACCACGGTGACGCGGCCCGCCACAAAACTCTCGAATTCGACATCAACGACGAACGTGCGGTGGGCTTCCGGTGGAAAGGCCAGAACAGTCTGGCCGATCGTGTCAGCGGGCAGGTCCGCGCTGGCATTGTTCAAGCCAAGTACTAACAGGCTAAGACTCAGCGCTGACTGTACGGTGATCCTGGTGGTTCGCATTAGGGGCAACTCCCTGAATTATTGTTCACGCGAATCGCGGCAATTCGATTCTGCCTTGCCGGGGAACTCGGAGAATTGCTGTGGCTGCCAAGTGGTTGTGTGTCTGTGCCAGTCATTGGCAAATGCCAGCCGAACACGTAAAAATCCCTCAGCCAGCAGATTTGCGCCGGCCTTTCCGCTTGTCTGGTAGTGGCACTTGAAGCGTAAACAATGCTGGCAAGCCGACACTGGAGCCTGAAGAATGGTGAGCCGGTGGCAGGCAAGGGAAGGGGGCAGCCGGGTGCGAACATTTGCCGAACCGCTCGACGAAGCGGTCGAAAAAAACAATAAAAATACACGTGAGGCTTTGCAGTGATGATGACTACTTCGACGGTTCGCAATGAGGCGTTCGAACAATGGTTGAGCCAGGTCAACCAGGCCTGTGGGCGATTTGATGCCCGGGCGCTGGACCGCGATTTTTATGGCGAGTTGGCGGAGTTTCGCAGCGGCGCCATCAACCTGAGTGTCGCCGACATGGCGCACGTGCACCTGTATCGCACCAGCAAGGATGTCAGCGTCAGCAGTGACGGGCATTACTACGCGGTGTTCCAGATGCGCGGCAGATCGCAGCTGGAGCAGGGCGACAATCGTGCGTTACTGGGTACAGGGGACATCGCTTTGATCGACGCCAGCCGCCCGAGCGACATGACCTACCATCAAGACTCCCGGCAACTGTCATTGATCCTGCCGCGCCAGGTGGTGGAGCGGGGTTCGCATTTCACGGGTCTCAACTGCGCCACACGCATTGCCGCCGGCACGCCCCTGGCGGCAATGGCCAACAGGCTGGTGCTGGAAACCCGCCAGCAGGATGGCCTGGATATGCAGGAAAGCGAAGCGGTGCTCGACGCGCTGGCCAGCCTGTTGTTGCCAGGAATTAGCGCCCGCGACAGTGCTGGCGATACCCACGAGCGGCAGTTTCGCAAGATCATCGCCTACATCGACGAACACATCAGTACCGAAGAGCTGTGCCCGGAGTCGATTGCGCAAGACGTGGGGATTTCCGTGCGCGGCTTGTACCGGATGTTCTCCAAACGCGGGTTGGTGGTGGCGCAATACATCAAGCACCGGCGTCTGGATTTCTGTGCGCAAAACTTGCGCGACTGCCATGGCGAACAGAAACTCTCGGCGCTGTGCTACGCCTGGGGGTTCTCGGATTCGAGTTACTTTTCTTCGGCGTTCAAAGCCCGTTTCGGCGTATCGCCGGGGGCATATCGCAAGCGGTATAGCCAGGCCTGATTGCGCGATACCGTTCATCGCGGGCAAGCCTTGCTTCCACAGTTTGTTGGCGACTCAAGCTTTAGGAACGACACCAATCCCCTGTAGGAGCTGCCGCAGGCTGCGATCTTTTTATTTTCAGGGTCAACAGATCGCAGCCTCGTTGCACTCGGCAGCTCCTACAGGGTTTTGTGTTCGTTCAGGTCAGAAGCCCATCGCAAACACCACCTGGCTGTACAGATTCCTGTCATTGTTCCCCAGCTGCGTACCACCTTGCTCAGCGCTCTTGTCCGGCTGATACAGACCCACCAATGGCATCACCGTCAGGTTGTCGTTCACGTGCCATTCGGCATACAGATCGATTTCATGGCCGTCGGCATTACCAAGGTTGCGATCGATGGTGTCGTAGTTGAAATACATCGCACCGACACTCAGGTTCTCCAGGGGCGCGACCTTCAGGGTCACGTTCTGGATTCGTGAATTGCTATTGAATGGCCCTGCATAGTTGCCGGCCACTTCACCCTGGAACCAGGTGCCAAAACCACGACTGAAACCATAGAACAAAGTGTCGTAACCTTCCGAGAAACGGCTGTAGCGATAGCTGGCGTTCGGGGTCCAGGGCACGTCGGCGAAGGTCCAGCCGGCTTCCAGGTACCAGGCGTCTTCGGTGGCGGTGTGGGGTTTGTCCTGTTTGGCGTATTCGCCGGAAAGGAACAGGTTGGGTACACCGGCATGGCCTTGCGCCCGCAGGCTGTAGGTCTTCATGCCGTCGCGTTCGAGCTGCGCAGGCGAGGCGTATTGCTCGTCGACATCGGTGGAGTCGATGTAGGTCAAGCCTACCGTGCCGGCCTCGCTGACGTGTTCGAGGGTGCCAACATACATCTCGGTTTTCGCTTGCGCGCGGTTGTTTGACTTCAACCACATCAGGTCGCTGCGCCAACCTTCCTTACCACCCAGGCGTAATACGGCGGTTTCGTCGAAGGCCTTGCGCGCCGCCAGCCAGTAGGCGCCCCCGCGGTTGAATTCGCCGTCGGCCAGGCCCTTGCCGATGTTCAGGGCATCACCGTTGATCAGGAAGCCGTCGCCGACCACGATGTTCTGGCGGCCGAACGACAGGTCGACGCCATCTTCGCCCAGCACCTCGAACAACTTGCCCGAGCGCCAACCCAGGTAAGCATCTTCAAACTTGGTAGTGCGCTCGGAACCGTCACTGAAGCCGGCAGCGTCGCCGTCGCCCCAAGTGCCGGAACTGATCAGGTTTGCCGCGCCATAAGCAGTGCCGGCTCCGGCCAGGCCCTGGTCGAAGTTAAGACCATATTTGATATAGCCCTCGCGCCACGAGGACGAGCCCTGATCGAGGCGGCCGGACAGCGCATAGTTTTCCTGGCTATGGAAAATGCCGAAGACCGCTTCCAGCGTGGCGTTCACGTGGGTGTCGTCATCGGCGTAGAGCTCATGGGCGCCGGCATTGCCTGTGCTGATCAGCAGCGCGAGCGTTGAGAGGCGAAGCAAGGGGGACTTGGGCATCGTGTGGCATCCGTTCTTGTTCTTGAGCGCAGGGTTGCGGTCTTTTTCGATACTACGGCGGCGAATTTCCCCGGCCTTTTGTGTGGTTGCCAAAGAGTTGGCTGTGCTTGCCAAAATGCCTGGTTTGGCAGCCCCGCCAATACGACTGGCACGCAGGGCAAATCCTTCAGGCCAACGAGCATCGACAATCCGATCCAACCACCCGGTGCCCCGCATCGGTATTTCAGTGTTGTTGCTCGCCACCGGCGGGCACGCGGATTTCAGGGTCGTTTTCCTATGTTCAGTTCGCTGCGATTGCCGCTTTTCGGTCTGTTCTCTTACGCCTTGGCCAGCGCCGCGCTGGCCGCCGACTGTGCGTCGGATCAGGGCCACGGCGCTCAGGTGTTCGCCAATGAATGCGCGCTCTGCCACTCGGTGACCAAGGGCATGACGGGGATGATGGGGCCTAACCTCGCAGGCGTGGTCGGACGCAAATCCGGTTCGCTGGCAGGCTTCAATTATTCCCAGGCCATGCGCAATAAAGACATCGACTGGCAAGCCGAGAACATCGCGCAACTGATCGCTCAGCCCCAGGCTTTCGTACCGGGGACCTACATGCCCTACATGGGCCTCGCTTCTGCGGACGATCGCCAGGCGATCGTGTGCTACCTCAAAGAACAACAGTAATCAGCCGGTTCACGGGCTGTACAACTCGTCTAAATAAAAGGTGACTTATGAGCAACGTTGAAATCCTGCCGCAGGTGGCTGCTTTCCTTGAACGCCGGCATGGCTGCTTTATCGATGGCCAGTGGGTGTTCGCCGAAGGGCAGAGCATTGCCGTGGTCAACCCGGCCACCGGGCAGACGCTGTGCGAGACCCTCGATGCACCGCTGCACATCGTCGAGCAGGCGGTGCAGTCGTCCCATGCCGCATTCAAGTCCGGCGTGTGGTCGGGCTTGCGTCCAGCGGATCGCGAACGCATCCTCCTGAGTTTCACCCGCCTGGTGGAAGAACACGCCGAGGAGCTGGCGCAGCTGGAAACCCTGAGCCAGGGCAAGTCGATCAACATGGCCCGCGCGCTGGACCTGAATGCCACCGTGGAGTTCATGCGCTACATGTCCGGCTGGGCCACCAAGATCGAAGGCCAGACGTTCGACGTGTCGATCCCGCTGCCGCCGGGTGCCAAATTCACCGCATTCACCAAGCGTGAGCCGGTCGGTGTCGTGGTCGGGATCGTGCCGTGGAACTTCCCGCTGCTGATCGCTTCCTGGAAACTGATGCCAGCGTTGGCCACCGGCTGCACGGTGATCATCAAGCCGGCCATGGAAACCCCGCTGACCGCCATGCGCCTGGCTGAACTGGCCCTGGAAGCGGGGATTCCAGCCGGGGTATTTAACGTTGTGACCGGTGGCGGCGCTTCGGTGGGTGGCGTGCTGACGGCGCATCCGCTGGTGAGCAAGGTGTCCTTCACCGGGTCCACTGCGGTAGGCATAAGTGTTGGCGTGGCGTGCATGGCGAACATGACGCGCTTCGCCCTGGAGCTGGGCGGCAAGAACCCGATGATCGTGCTCGCCGATGCCGACATCGACAAAGCCATCCAGGGCGCGATCCTAGGCGGCCTGCTGAACAACGGCCAGGTCTGCGCCGCCGCCTCGCGTTTTTATGTGCATCGCTCGATCCACGACCGGTTCGTCGAAGGGCTCGCAGCAGCAGTGTCGGCCATGCCGATCGGCGCCGGCATGAACTGCAATGCGGCGATCAACCCGCTGGTGTCGCGCAAGCAACAGCAAGGTGTGCTCAAGCACATCGAACTGGCTCGCCAGGAAGGTGCGCGGGTGGTATGCGGTGGGGAGTTGCTCGCGGGCGAGGGCTTCTACGTGCAGCCGACGATCCTGGCCGATATCCACCATGGTATGACCGTGAGCAGGGAAGAAGTGTTCGGCCCGGTGTTGGGCGTCATGCCGTTCGACGATGAAGACGCCGTCATCGCACTGGCCAACGATAACCGCTACGGCCTGGCCGCGAGCCTGTGGACCAATGACTTGGGCAAAGCGATGAACCTGGTCCCGCGCATCGAAGCCGGCACCGTGTGGGTCAATGCCCATGTGCTGCTCGACCCGGCGATGCCGTTCGGCGGGGTCAAGCAATCCGGCATGGGCCGAGAGTTCGGGCGCGCGGTGATCGAGGCGTATACCGAGTTGAAATCGGTGTGCATTGCGCATTGATCCTGGCGGAGCTGACCGGCGAATACCTGAACCGGCCGCATCGCACTCCACCCTTGGCATAGGGTTGCAATGCACTTAGTGTTTCCTTTGCAGGTTCGGCGCCCCTCGGGCTAAAGGATTATCAAAGGAGATGCCCATGTACCCGCCAACAACTTCCGGTCTGGCCGCCCTGACAAGGTCGATTTTCACCTCGCTGGGTGTCGGCGATGACTTTGCCGGCATCGACCTGCCACGGTGCAGCCATGCTGTGCTGTGCCTTGTCGACGGACTGGGCGCCGACCTCTTGGACGCTTACGCGCATCGTGCGCCGTATCTCGCTTCCCTGAGCGGAGCAGGGCGGTCGCTTCGGGCAGGTTTTCCGTCGACTACGGCTTCGAGCCTTGCGTCACTGGCGACGGCAGCCGATAGCGGCGGGCATGGCCTGGTAGGCGCTGCCTTCAACCTTGAAGATAGGCTGTTCAACCCTTTGGCCTGGCAGCTTTACGATCCGCGCACGGGTGATCACGACCAGGCCGCGGGTGAAGATAATGTCGTTTTAAGCCGCTCGGGATGGCTGGCGGCGGTTGCGCTCGGTGTGTCGATCAATGCGTTCCTGCCGGCCGCCATCGCAGGCTCGTCCTACACCCGAACGGTGTTCAAGGGTGCCAGGGTCATTCCATTCCGTGATCGGCAAGACCTGGTTGAGCGGTTTCATTCACTGCCAACATGCCCTCAGCCGCAGATGTCGTACCTGTATTTCGGCGAGCTGGACCACGTTGGGCACTTGCATGGCCCGGGCTCCGAGGCTTGGCAGGGTGTACTTCAAGACATTGATCAACAAATCCAGCGGCTAAGCGAATGCATTGCCAGCGACACCGTGCTGATCGTGACTGCGGACCACGGCATGACCACGTTGGACGATGCCAAGGTGATGGATTTCGATCTGAATCCGGTCTTGCAGATCGGCGTGTCGAGTATTTGCGCGGACATTCGCGCCAGGCATGTCTATCTGCAGGACTGTGTGGATCGCGAGGTGCTCGCACGTTGGCGGGAGACACTCGGTGAGAATTTCAGGGTGTTTACGCGTGAAGAGGCTGTGGTGCGCGGCCTGTTCGGCGTGTATGTGGTGGAGGCGGCCTGCGCGCGGATTGGCGACCTTGTGGTGGTGGCAGGTGAGGGCGCAGGGTTGATTCGATCGCTGCGCGAGCCGTTCCAGACGTCCTGGGTCGGACACCATGGGGCGCTGACGGATGAGGAGCAGTCAGTGCCATTGCTCATCGCGCGCGGGGCTCGGCCTTCCAGGCTTCATTGCTGACGGCCCCCGCTGCTCAGGCCTGCTTTGATGCGCAGAGGGTCATTGCGGCCATGGTTGTAGCCTGCGGTGCAGTAGCGCTTGTCGAACAGATTATTGGCGTTTAGCGCCAAGCCGGTTTCAATTGCGGCGTAACTCGGATGAATCCGCGCTGGCACGGGCGCAGAGCCTCGACCATTTGATCGAGGGGCTCATCGAGCACATTCAGGCGACTGACCGACCCACCAGCCAGTCTGCAGCAACCAGCGGTGGTGGTCGCTGAGAAAGAAGCCCAGCTTGCGGTCGAGGATGCAACGAATGCCGCCCCAGGCCCTCATATGAACACGAGCGGTGCCATTGGACTGCAATGGCCGACTGCGATTTCGATTCCCGAACACAGGTGATTGTTATATGACGGCAGCGGAAAATAACCATGTGTCCTGGCTGGTTGAACAATCAATGCTGCACGCTGCCCGGCAGCGGGCCAAGCTCTACTCGGGGCAGGGTCGCCTGTGGCAACAGCCCTTCGCGCATACCCGGCCTCGGGATGCTTCGGCGCTGTCTTCGGTCTGGTTTACCGCGTACCCGGCATCCATCGTCACCCGCGAAGACGGTACCGTGCTTGAGGCGCTGGGCGATGAAACCCTGTGGCATGCGCTGTCGAAAATCGGCATCCAGGGTATCCACAACGGCCCGCTGAAAATGTCTGGTGGTTTGCGCGGCACGGAACTGACACCGACCATTGACGGTAACTTCGACCGCATCAGTTTCGAGATCGACCCGCAGCTGGGCACCGAGGCACAGTTGCAGGCGCTGACCCGCATGGCCGCCGCGCATAACGCGGTGATCATCGACGACGTGATTCCTTCGCACACCGGCAAGGGCGCGGATTTTCGCCTGGCTGAGATGGCTTACGAGGATTACCCGGGTCTCTACCACATGGTCGAGATTCGTGAAGAAGACTGGCCCCTGTTGCCAGAGATCGAAGAAGGTCGCGACGCGCACAACCTCAGCCCGCTGCAGGTCGATGTCCTGAGGGACAAGCATTACATCGTCGGCCAGTTGCAGCGGGTGATCTTCTTCGAGCCTGGGGTCAAGGAGACCGACTGGAGCGCCACGCCGGTGGTTATCGGCGTCGACGGCAAGCCGCGGCGCTGGGTGTACCTGCACTACTTCAAGGAGGGCCAGCCGTCGTTGAACTGGCTGGACCCGACCTTTGCGGCGCAGCAGATGATCATAGGCGACGCCTTGCACGCCATCGATGTGATGGGCGCGAAGATCCTGCGCCTGGACGCCAATGGCTTTCTCGGCGTGGAGCGTAAGCTCGATGGCACCGCCTGGTCGGAGAGTCACCCGTTGTCGATCACCGGTAATCAGCTATTGGCCGGGGCGATCCGCAAGGCCGGCGGGTTCAGTTTCCAGGAGTTGAACCTGACCGTGGATGACATCGCCGCCATGTCCCATGGCGGTGCGGACCTGTCCTATGACTTCATCACCCGCCCGGCTTATCAGCATGCCTTGTTGATGGGGGATACCGAGTTCCTGCGCTTGATGCTGCGGCAGATGCACACCCTGGGCATCGACCCTGGTTCGCTGATCCATGCGTTGCAAAACCACGATGAACTGACCCTGGAACTGGTGCATTTCTGGACGCTGCATGCCCATGACACCTACCTGTATCAGGGCCAGACCTTCCCCGGCAATATCCTGCGCGAGCACATCCGCGAGCAGATGTACGAACGCCTTGCCGGGGAGCACGCGCCCTATAACTTGAAGTTCGTCACCAATGGCGTGTCGTGCACCACGGCGAGCATTATCACTGCAGCATTGGGTATTCGCGATCTTGATGCGATCACCCCGGCAGATATCGCGCAAATCCGACAAGTGCACCTGCTGCTGGTGATGTACAACGCGATGCAGCCCGGGGTCTTTGCCTTGTCCGGCTGGGATCTGGTGGGCGCTTTGCCGTTGCCGGCCGAGCAGGTCGAGCACCTGATGCTCGATGGCGATACCCGCTGGATTCATCGGGGTGCTTATGATCTGGTCGATCTGAACCCCGATGCGCCATTGTCGGCGGGGCAGATGCCGCGGCCGAAGACCCTATATGGCAGCTTGCCGACCCAATTGAAGGACCCTGATTCCTTCGCTTCTCAGCTGCAGAAAATCCTCGCCGCGCGTCGTGCCTATGACATCGCCGCCAGCCGCCAGATACTGGTGCCGGATGTACAGCATCCGGGCCTGTTGGTCATGGTGCATGAGTTGCCTGCCGGCAAAGGCACACAAATCACCGCACTGAACTTCGGCTCGACGCCGATTACCGAAACCCTGCACCTGCCCAACATCGCGCAGGGCCCGGTGGTCGACATCATTAATGAACGAGTAGAAGGCGACCTGACGGCCGAGGGTGATTTCACCATCACTCTGGATGCCTATGAGGGCCTGGCGCTGCGGATCGTGAGCACTTCGCCGATGATTTGATGACACCTGCAGGCTCGGCTCCTACTGATGTCGAGATGCATTCGGGGATTTTTGGTGAATTTGTAATCATCATTGGCTCACCAGAGACCTACCGAAAAAACTCCCCCGGCGTCTCGTCAAATTGCTGCCGAAACGCCGCAATGAATGCCGAGGTCGAATCATAGCCGCAAGCCAGCGCCACATCCGTCACTCGCTCACCCTGTTCCAGCGGGGTAAGCGCTTTCAGCAGGCGCAAGCGCTGGCGCCAGGCGCGGAAGGTCAGGCCGGTGTCGCGCAGGAAGAGGCGGCTGAGGGTCTTTTCCGTCACTCCGAACTTCTGGCTCCAGTGTGCCAGGGTCGTTTGTTGTTCCGGATGGGATTGCAGGCTCTGGTAGATCTGCTGCAAGCGAAGATCCTGAGGCAGCGGCAGCATCAGATCGATCGGCGGCGCCACGGCGAGCTGGTCCAGCAATACTTGGGTCAGGCGCCCGTGGGCGCCGTCCTGCTCATACTCCACAGGGATTTTACTGAACGCCCGGATTAGCTCGCGCAACAAGTCACTGACCCCCAGCACATGGCAGCGCGGCGGTGCCCACTGCGTCACGCTGCAATCAAGGTACAGGCTGCGCATTTCCGTGCGCGGCGAACTGAACACCCGATGCTGCATGCCCGCCGGTATCCATACCGCCCGCTCGGGTGGCGCTACGAAGCGCCCCATGCTGGTCTGCACCTCTAGCACGCCCTGAATCGCATACGACAACTGCACCCACGGGTGGCTGTGGCGACGGGTCAGGGCGCGGTTGGGCAGTGATTCGGTACGACCGTAAACCGGTCTTGGTAGGCTGGGAAGCCCGGGCACACTGCGCCTTACGCTTTTATCATGTCCTTTAGGAGGCATCAGTTGGCTCATCGGCGTTAGTCGGTAATTAACAGGCACGTTAGAGTCGGTTCCACGTTCTTGGCAACCCCCGGATGATGATCTGATGACTCGCCCTCGCTTCCTACCCGACAATTTCACCCTGACCCTGATTGGCGTGGTCGTCATCGCCAGCGTGCTACCTGCCAGCGGTCAGGTAGCAGTGGGCTTTGGCTGGCTGACCAATATCGCCATTGCGCTGCTGTTCTTTTTGCACGGTGCCAAGCTTTCCCGCGAGTCGATCATCGCCGGCGCCGGCCACTGGCGCCTGCACCTGCTGGTATTCGGCCTGACCTTTGTGCTGTTCCCGCTACTGGGGCTGGCGCTAAAACCGCTGTTGTCGCCATTGATTGGTGACGACCTGTACATGGGCATGCTCTATCTCTGCGCGTTGCCCGCGACAGTGCAATCGGCGATCGCCTTCACTTCCCTGGCACGGGGCAATATCCCTGCAGCCATTTGCAGCGCGGCGGCGTCCAGCCTGTTCGGGATCTTCCTGACGCCATTGCTGGTGACCTTGCTCCTTGACGTGCACGGCGACGGCGGATCGACCCTCGATGCGATCATGAAAATCAGCGTGCAATTGTTGCTGCCATTCATTGCCGGGCAGATCGCCCGACGCTGGATAGGGGCGTGGGTAGCCCGTAACAAGAGCTGGCTTAAATTCGTCGACCAGGGCTCGATTTTGCTGGTGGTTTACGGTGCTTTCAGTGAGGCGGTGAACGAGGGCATCTGGCAGCAGATTCCGTTGTGGGAGCTGGCGGGTCTGGTGCTGGTGTGCTGCATCTTCCTGGCGCTGGTGCTGGTGGCAGCGACGGTTCTGGGCAAGGCTTTCGGTTTCAGCCTGGAAGATCGCATCACCATCCTGTTCTGTGGCTCGAAGAAGAGCCTGGCCACCGGGGTGCCGATGGCGCAAGTGCTATTCGCCGGCAGCACCATCGGTGTGTTGATTCTGCCGCTGATGCTGTTCCATCAAATTCAGCTGATGGTCTGTGCAGTGCTGGCGCAGCGTTATGCCAAGCGCCAGGAGACCGTTGCTGAATTGATGGGCCAGGTGGATCCCTGATTGCCAGTCAGCCGCGCTGGGGCAGTTTCCAATCAGGCCGGATAAAGTGGCAGGTGTAGCCGTTGGGATAGCGTTCGAGGTAGTCCTGGTGTTCCGGTTCTGCTTCCCAGAAGGGACCTGCGGCCTCGATTTCAGTGACTACCTTGCCGGCCCAGTTGCCGGACGCATCAGCATCTTTTACCGTGTCCTCGGCAATCTTTTTCTGTTCATCAGTCAGATAGAAGAGGGCAGAGCGATAGCTGGTCCCCACATCATTGCCCTGGCGGTTTTTTGTCGTTGGGTCGTGGATCTGGAAGAAAAACTCGAGGATCCGGCGATAGCTGAGTTGATCCGGATCAAACTCGATTTCAATCGCCTCGGCGTGGGTGCCGTGATTGCGATAAGTTGCATTGGGCACATCGCCGCCGGAGTAACCTACCCGCGTCGATACCACGCCAGGGATGCGCCTGATCAAGTCCTGCATTCCCCAAAAGCATCCACCGGCAAGGATGGCTTTTTCAGTGCGAGTCGTCATTTGGTTTTAGGTTCCCAAGGTTCTACCACCAGAGCGAATCAGTCTAAACCGGCGGTTTTAATATTGAAGGTTTTTGCTATCCTGAAAGTGTAGGTGAAGACGCAGACTGATGCGCAAGCGGATAGCGAGGAAACGCGGGGCAGCGTTCCGAAGGGTACACGGTTAGAAAGATCTCCGCGCTGAGATCCAGCCCTGATGCCGTGTGAAGCACTAGCGTATGTTTAATGAGCTTGTGTGGGAGTCCTGATAAACCTTGTAAGCCGGAGACCAGCACTGGCCGCCTACTCGAAATTCAAAGCCCGCCTAGAGCGGGCTTTTTCGTGTTCAGTACCAAACCCTTCACCGTCCATTTGCGGACAGGTATTTTGGCCGTTTCGATCCCCTTTTGGCCAACCCCCCACTGTGAACCGACCCGAGTGTCAGCAAGAATCGGTAGAAGTCGCCACGACGACCAGATACCTGTTGCTTCTTGCCTTCGGCTATTTTTCAAGCCTGCTGCCGTGTACAGAACATAAAAACCATCGTACTGACGTCACACTTGGGGAAATCAATGCAAACGATGAAACGCATTCTGGGCGCCGGCCTGTGCGGGCTTACGCTGCTGGGCAGCGCAGTGCAGGCCGAACAGCGTGAATTGAGAGTCTATAACTGGGCCGACTACATCTTGCCATCGGTGCCCAAGGACTTCGCCAAGGACACGGGCATCAAGGTGACTTGGGACACCTTCGACACCAACGAATCGCTGGAAGCCAAGCTGCTGACCGGCAACTCCGGCTACGACCTGGTCGTGCCGTCCAACCAGTTCATCGAAACCCAGATCAAGGCGGGCGTGTTCCAGAAACTCGACAAATCCAAGCTGCCGAACTGGAGCCACCAGGACCCGGAGCTGCTCAAGCTGCTGAACAAGAACGACCCCGGTAACCAATACGGTGTGCCCTACATGGTCGGTACCGTGCTGATTGGCTTCAACCCGGCCAAGGTCAAGGCGGCGCTTGGCGAGAACGCCCCGGTGGACAGCTGGGACCTGGTGTTCAAGCCCCAGAACATGGAAAAGCTCAAGGCCTGTGGCGTGGCCATGCTCGACTCGCCTTCGGAAATCCTGCCGCTGGCCCTGCATTACCTGGGCCTGGACCCCAACAGCCAGAACCCGGATGACTACGAAAAAGCCAAGGCGTTGATGATGAAAATCCGCCCGTATGTCACCTACTTCAATTCCGCCAAATACATGACCGACATTGCCAACGGTGACATTTGCGTCGCCATCGGATACTCCGGCAGCTTCTATCAGTTCGGCAACCGCGCCAAGGAAGCGGGCAATGGTGTCGTCGTCGATTACCGTCTGCCGAAGGAAGGTGCGCCGATCTGGTTCGACACCTTTGCCATTCCAAAAAGTGCGAAGAACGTTGAGGAGGCCCACCAGTTCCTCAATACCCTGCTGGACCCGAAAGTCATCGCTCCCATCAGCGACTTCCTCGGTTACCCCAACGCTAACAAGGACTCGATCGCGCTCATCAACAAGGACATCACCGGCAACCCGAACCTGACGCCGACCAGCGAAGCCTTGAAAACCCTGTATGTCGTGCAACCGCTGCCGCAGAAGTTGGAGCGGGTGCGTACTCGGGTGTGGACCAGTATCAAGTCCGATAAGTGACCCCTCGGCGCACACCGTTGACAGAAGTTTTGATTATCCGAGGGTTGAGGTTACGGCTAGGTTCAACGGGTGTGATCGAAGGCTAAGGGGCGTTTCTACTGCAGAAACCGCCTGCCCACGGAAATCCAAGATGATGTGACACGTAGTGTTTTCCAGCACGATGACCATGTGTTGGCGCAATAGGAACAGCGGGGCGACCACGTCGCTGCGGCCCTGGTGGCCACCGACGACCAACGCTCAGTGTTGCACCTGTCGGGTTCTTCCCCCCTTGGCTTATACGGCCATCACTCCATTCAAGGCGGCCCGGTCGGTTTGCTCGGCTTCAAAGGAGAACGGTCGGACCCGGTCACCGGGCATTACCATCTGGGCAAGGGGTATCGGCAGTTCAATCCGGTGCTGATGCGGTTCAACACCCCGGATAGCGGGAGCCCGTTAGGCAAGGGTGGGATAAACGACTACGTGTTCTGTGGCGCAGATCCGATCAATCGGAGTGATCCCAGTGGTCATTACTGGAGGGCGCTAAAAGCAACCGGCTTCTCGGTTACGATGACCGCAAGCACGCTGACGTTGATTGCCGGCTTGGCTTTAATGGTGGTGGATAACGACGAGACTAATGGCATTGGATACGGTTTAGTGGGTGCGGGAATATTGCCTCTTGGTGGCGGTATCGCAATAGATCGCCTGAAGTTGAAATCTGTTGGACGTGGTCGCGCCCGCAGCGCCATTACATCCAACCGTCCGATTACACCCAGCATATGGCAACGAGATACACCCTTTACTCCACCTTCATACTTGAAGTTCCGGAATCGTCGGCGCCCCAGTACCGATACAACTGTCAGCGCTTTTGATATTCGCAGCGGAGATCAGTCGACCTCATATGCCTAAGTAGACATTGTCTTTTGTGGCTCCACTAAATGTATTCGTGGTGATTGTGGTGTAGGGCATTTCATCCCTCGTCTAATCGACCAATGTCGCGGGTACTCGCGGGGTATGGTTTTCGAACCTCTTGCTGGCGATTATTTCCAATCTAGGCCGCAACAGTCGGTGCAGGCAAAACTCGCTATGGTGTACCAGTGATCTACATGCTTGACCCCGCGGGCCGCGCAGTTATTGCGAGGTCGCATTGTGAAGTTGAAGGCCCATGCTTTCTCGCAACTATTACGTCAGTCCACACTGGAAAGCGCGACCGTGCAGCAATGATCAATTGCGCTTATGAGCTTCAGTATTACTTGCATTGTTCTGAGGACGTGGTCATTGAAGAATTGCAGATGCTATGCCCGCCTACGGTGAACGGTGGGGATGCATGGAGCCTGGAGGACCTCGTGCAGATCGTTTTTTTTGAAGGCGTCGAAACGAATGATACCGCAGTGGTTTATCGGACCTCGCAGAGTGTCTATAAGCTCGGAGAGCTGGATCTTCGCATGAAAAAAAACCGTCGTATTTGGTATTCAAAGCGGCTTCTCCGTTCGCAAATCCCCCGAATCTCCAACCGTGCTTCGGAGCTCTGTGGGCAGCACCTGTATGCGCCTTTGTACGCGAAGCCGGCGCGGGAACTGTAGTGGTCAACTAATTCTGGACAGGACGTTTAGTTTTTATTGGACCGAGCTGGCACCATTCCATTGTTGAATGTGGCCGAATTCAATTGTACCGGTGCACCAAAAATGAATGATGTCACGCTTGGCCTCTTGGGCTGTTCGGTAGCCCGTGTGTGGTATCCGTTCGGTTTTCAATTCCGGAATACACGCTCCATCAGCGCATCGTCCCAGCAATTTCCTCGGCGACTCATGCTCTGGCGCATGTGATAACGCCCGAACCGCGGGCGTAATAAACGGCACCCATGAATCGGTCCAGTTGGTCACCGTCTTCACGTTGCGACTGCCCGCAGTACTTCGACTTTGTGTGAACAGTTCATGACCGGACTGCGCAGCCGAAGCCGCTCAACATCAGGAGTCAGGCGTCTGATACGCTTGGCGTAGAAACACGAGCGGGTGACCCTCATCGGGATTGCAGGGATCTGCCTTCAGCATCGTCTGTAGATCTGCTTCGGGGCGACGGTCCCTTGGGCCATCCAATTGAAGTATTGCGCGACCTTGGCGAATGAGAGTGCTTGAAATCGTTAATGGAAGAGATCCGGTCCCGTGCGATACACATCTTGCACAGGGAGGGCAGAAAGCTAAGACGCGCCTTGGCTGGGATTGTTAAACGCTCGAGGCTGGAGACGTCACGCTATGGTCGAAGCCACTCTTTGTCAGCCGATGCACCGCGCCCGATGGTGTCCACAAGAGGTCAGTCATGAAAGGACGGCGGAAAGTCAAAACGTGCAAGCGGTTTTTGAAAGCCCGACTCGTGCGGGAGGCGCTTCATATGATTGCATACAGACCAAAGAAAGCAGGCCACGGATTTCTTGATGCTGCATTCCATTTCGGAGCAGAGTACGAGTTAGTAGGTCGACTTGCGAGCGGTTTGAGCTCTCCTAAAACAGTACAGAGCCATGAGCCAGCTGGATGTTCGCCTTCGGAAGGGGCGCTTACAGGAACAGAAGAGAAGCGTCGGACTAGCGAAGAGAGAGAACGGGAAATGTTTGCCCTCGCCAAAGCTCACATTCTGACGTGTGGCGACTTCCTGCCGGTTCAAGATTTGGCTAACCATCTGGGTATCCACCTTCAGGTCCTGAGTCCCGCTCTTAAAGAGTGGGAAGCTGACCGTCGGATCTTCTCAATCAATCATGATGGCTGCATTTTTTTCCAGTTTACGCCTTCACAGCGCAAGGCGGAGCCAGTCCAATTCCCGGCCTTAAGGATGTGTTGTCTATTTTCTGTCCCCCGAAAGGCGATTGAGGCGTTTCGTTCTGGTTTGTCTCTCCAAACGGATGGCTTGGAGGAAAGCGTCCACAGGACCTCCTTGCAGCCGAGCCAAGCAGCGTGATTTCAGCTGCGCTCGATGAAGCACGCGCTGTTGCGCATGGCTAGTTCCATGATCACGCCGTGCCCGGTGTCGATCAGATAATTCGTCGAATAAGCGTAGAACGCTGGGCCACCTGGAGCTGCGGTCCAGTGGGCTTGAGGATCCGTCAGCGATAGGCGCTTCGATAGCGTTTCGGCCAGAGTCTCTTCATCGAGTGCCTCAAGACTCTCACGCACGGCGTGAGTGCTCAGGGCCGGATCGCTCCAGTTGACCTGTTCATCTCCCGGTACGCCGCGCTGCCGACTCGCATCCGCTTTGATGATGCTGGCGTCCACGGCAAAGCCTTCGCCCTTATCCAAACCGGCGTCCATGAAGCGACGCAGTACTTCATTGAACAATCAGCGAAACAGATCACTGCCCCGAAAACGGCCGTGGCTATTTTTGGAAAAGGTCGAGTGATTAGGAATTTCGTCTTCAAGGCTCAACCGGCAGAACCAGCGATACGCCATGTTCAAACGGGTCTCTTCGCACAGCTGCCGCTCGGAGCGAATGCCGTAGCAATAGCCCACGATCAACATGCGAATCATCAGTTCAGGAGCAATCGAAGGACGCCCAATCGGGCTATAGAAATCGGCAAGGTAGTGGCGCAGGTCGCTCAGATCGAGACACCGATCAATGCTACGCAGAAGGCGATTGGCGGGGATGATCTTCAAGGTTGAACGAGTAAAACAGCTCCTGCCCACTCGATAACTGTCCCATCACGCTGTGTGCCCCCCCGCCGGCCAATGCAGAGATGGGAACTACCTTTTGAACAGAATCAGCCGATTGCAGCCCTTCAAGACGGGCAGCGATAGACACTTCGCCAGCGTTTTTGCCACTTCCGCGTCATCAAGTGCCTGAAGGTCCTCACCAATGGTGCCAGTGCTAAGGGACCTATTCCTCATCCGGTACGTCGTGCCGGCTCGCATCTGCTTTCAGATACTGGTCCTCAACTATTGCGGTTAATGTTCGCCAGCTATAACGGCCCAGAATACCTAGCGCATGCTTTTCTATTTTCGGGTAATGGCATGTGCGGTTAGCATCATGGCACTTCGCAGCGGCCTACACGCCAGTTTGCAGTGCAAGGAAGATCGACGCCCGTCTTGGGCCCGATCAGTAGGCGACCCGCTAGCCTCACTAGAAGAAGAAAAACTCAAAAGGAGCGTTTATGTCCATGTCCACCCCCGCCACCCGAGCGGACTTTGAACACCTTGATCAGCTTGATGAGTTGCGTGACTCCCGTGAGCGTTTCGACTTGCCCGAGGGCGAAATCTACCTTGATGGCAACTCTTTGGGCGCAATGCCGGCGCACATTCCCGCGCGGATCGAGAAAGTTCTCAAACAGGAATGGGCTCAAGGCCTGATTCGCTCCTGGAACGATGCCGACTGGTACCCAGCGCCGCAGCGTACCGGAGCGAAAATTGCCGAATTGATTGGCGCACACGGGCACGAAGTGATTGTTGCCGACTCGACCTCGATCAATCTGTTTAAAGTGCTGGTCGCCGCCATCCGCCTGCGTCCTGGTCGCAGCGTTATTCTTGCCGAGCGCGGTAACTTTCCGACTGACGTTTACATCGCCGATGGCGTGGCGGAACTGATGGGCAGCCAATTGCGCTGCGTTGAGCCGGACGACATACTCGATGCCTTGGATGAAGACGTGGCGATTGTGTCGCTCACCCATGTCAACTTCAAATCTGGCAAGCGCTACGACATGGCACGCATCACCGAACGGGCTCAAGCAGTTGGCGCCCTGGTGGTCTGGGATCTGTGCCATTCGGCCGGTGCCATGCCCATTGCGTTGAATGAGGTCAATGCCGACTTCGCCGTGGGTTGCGGCTACAAATACCTCAACGGTGGCCCTGGTGCGCCGGCGTTTGTATTCGTCGCCGAGCGGCACATCCCGCATATTCGTCAACCGCTCACGGGCTGGCATGGGCATGCCAAGCCGTTCGATTTTGACCATCACTTCCGTCCTCATCCCACCATCGATCGCATGCTCACGGGTACTGCACCGCAGCTGGGCGTGTTGGCGCTGGAAGCGGCACTGGAGATATTCGATGGCGTCGACCTCAAGCTGCTCCGGCAAAAAAGCGTAGCCCTGGGCGACCTGTTCATTTCGCTGTGCGATCAGCAGTTGGCCGGCCTGGGCATCGAGTTGCGCTCCCCGCGTGACGGCGAACAGCGCGGCAGTCAGGTGTCGCTCGCCCATGAACAGGCTTACGCGGTGATGCAGGCAATGATCGCGCGCGGCATCGTGGGCGATTTCCGTGCGCCCGACATCCTGCGGTTTGGTTTTGCCCCGCTGTACATCCGCTATGTGGATATTTGGGACAGCGTGGGTGCCTTGCGTGAAATCCTCGAACAAAAAGAATGGGACCGCCCGGAATTCCTGGCTCGCAAGTCAGTGACCTGAGCCCCTCCCACCGATTCGGAGCAATAGTGCAATGACAAAAACAACCAGCACCTTCGAACACTTGATAGACCGTGAAAAAGGCTTGAAGCAAAGCCTCACCAGCGGCCAGTTGTCGATGATCGCCATTGGTGGCGCCATCGGCACCGGGCTGTTTCTGGGCAGCGGTTTTGCCATCGGTTTTGCCGGCCCCAGCGTTCTGGTGAGCTATGGCATTGGCGCCCTGATTGCGTTGTTATTGATGGGCTGCCTGGCAGAGATGACGGTGCGCCACCCCACTTCGGGATCGTTCGGCTCCTTCGCCGAGTTCTACGTGGCCCCGTGGTTTGGCTTCGCGATTCGCTACGCCTACTGGTCGTCGATCGTGTTCGCGGTCGGCACAGAAATCACCGCTGCGGCGATGTACATGAAGTACTGGTACCCGGACGTGCCGGGCGGCTACTGGATGGTCGCGTTTTCCATGGCGCTGATCGTCGCCAACGCCTTCAGCGTCAAAGTATTTGGCGCCATTGAATATGTGTTTTCGCTGATCAAGCTTTGCGCGATCGTGGTGTTCATTCTGTTGGGCGCTTACGTGGTGTACGGGGCTCCGGCAGATACCAGCATCGGCTTTGCCAACTACACCAATGACCGGGGATTCTTTCCGAACGGCTGGTGGGGTACCTGGGTGGCGGTGATCGTCGCGTTCTTCAGTTACCTGAGCATCGAGATGATCGCGGTGGCGGCCGGCGAGGCCAAGGACCCGCAGCGTGCGGTGACTCGCGCGTTCCGTATCACCGTGGTACGCCTGGTGGTTTTTTACCTGCTGACCATCGCGCTGGTCCTGGCGATTGTGCCTTGGGGCCAGAACAGTGGGGGTCAGAGCCCGTTTGTCACGGTGATGGCGGCGACCGGCGTGCCTTATGCGGGCGCGGTGTTTAACGCGGTGATTCTGATCGCGGCATTGTCAGCTATGAACAGCCAGCTCTACATCACCACGCGCTTGATGTTCAGCTTGTCGCGGGCCGGTCAGGCGCCCTCGGTGTTTGGTCGCCTGAACAGCAAAGGCGTACCGTTGCCTGCACTGTTGCTGTCTTCGGGGGGCATCGGTCTGGCCACGCTGTTGTATCTGGCCTACCCGGAAAAAGCCTTCACCTTGATGATGTCCATCGCGATGTTCGGGGCAATGTTCACCTGGGCCGGGATTTTCCTCACGCACCTGTTCTTCCGTCGCCGTCAGGCCGGCCAGCCGTTGGCCTTCAAACTGTGGGGCTACCCATGGACCAGCCTCGCCGGGTTGCTGCTGATGCTGGCAGTGATGATCACCACCCTGTTCACCGAAGAGTTTGCGCCGACGCTGCTCTGCGGTGTGCCGTTCCTGGCTGTGATCCTGCTGATCTACTTCATGCGCTTTCGGCAAAAGGCCCCCGTGCTGACGGACGCGCCAAAGCCTTTGCCACTGCAACGCTGAGTGGCTCCGCCTGACCAAGGACGGTCAGGCACTTTTTTCTGCTGATGCATTGACCGGGCACCTGCGTGTCGGAGTCGATTGCGCGCGCCGATAAATCACGTTTCGGCTCGCCTTACACATTGGGGTTGTCATGAATCACACCAGAACCACCGTTCTGTTGTTGGCCGGCGCCTGCGCGTTACCTTCGTTCGCGGCTCAACTGACGGCGCCCGGGAACGGGTTTATCGCGGACAGCGGCGTCGAGGTCTTGCTGCGTAATTCCTATTTCAATCGCAGCAAGGAAGACGGTCGGCGCGATGCTCGCGACTGGACCCAGGGCGTGCTCGGTCAATACTCCTCCGGCTTCACCGAAGGCGCCTTCGGCGTTGGTGTGGATGCGTTTGCCTATCTGGGTTTGAAGCTGGATGCACCAGCCGACAAATCCGGCACTGGCAACTTGCCGGTGCACGATGACGGGCAACCGGCAGACAACTATTCCAAGGCCGGCGCAGCGTTGAAGCTGCGGATGTCCAACAGCATTCTGAAGGTTGGCGAACAACGCCTGGAAAATCCGGTGTTCGGCGTCAGCCATTTTCGCATCGTGCCGCAGACGGCCACTGGTTTGTCGCTGATCAGTCGCGAAGTCGAAGGGCTGGAAGTGCAAGCCGGGCATTTCACTTCCGCAACCAGCCCGGTGACCACCAACGCCGATGGCGATCTATGGGCGGTAATGGCCGGCGTTACCACGCCAACGGCGGACTACCTGGGTGGCAGTTATCAACTGGCACCGGATCTGACCGTCAGCCTCTACGGCTCGCGTTTCGAGGACCTCTGGAACCAGTACTACGCCAGCCTCGAAAGCCGTATTGATGTCGATGCGCTGAATCAGTTCGGGCTGGGCCTGACAGCCTACCGCACGCTCGATGAGGGCCGGGCCAAGGCCGGTGAGATCAACAACAGCAGTGTCGGCCTGTCGACCTTCTGGCGTCATGGCGCACATCGCTGGCTGCTGGGGTTGCAGAAGATCGACGGCGACACGCCTTTCGATTACCTGGGCGTGGGTGACAAAGACCGCAATGGTCGCAACGGCAACGATCAGGGCTCCTCGATTCAGCTGCCGAACGCGGCGCAGTTTTCCGACTTCAACGGCCCTCAGGAAAAGTCCTGGCAAGTGCGTTACGACCTGTCACTGGCGCCTTACGGAATGCCAGGCCTGACCTTCATGAGCCGCTACGTGCGCGGCTGGGGCATCGACGGTAGCCGCATTGCCGCCACTGGCCCTTATTCCGGACGCTATGGCGATGACGGCAAACATCACGAAACCAATCTGGAAGTGCGCTACGTGGTCCAGTCCGGGCCCGCCAAAGGCTTGAGCGTTCGGGCGCGCCAGGCCTGGCATCGGGCAAACGGCGACCAGGGCTCGGGCGACCTGGACGACTTCCGGCTGATCACCGATTACCCCATCGACATTTTGTGAGGCCGGTGCACGCCACCGGCAGGCTTTTTTCAACCAACCACAACGGTTGGTAATTACCTGTACTGCCCAACCGGGCACCACCCCTGGAGTGAATAATGAAAACAATGCGACTCCCCAACAAACCCCGTGCGCCGTTCCTCAAAAGCGCGCTGACCACCTGCGTAATGCTGGGACTGTGGAGCAGCGTCTACGCGGACAACTCGACGCCGGTCAACATCACCGACCCGTTCGTCAAACAGCAGACTGCGATGTCCGTGGACAAGATTCCACCGATGCCGGCGCCGGGCAGCTATGGCATGGACAAAACCACTGGCAAGTTCACCCACCCGGTGGCGACTCCGTTCAGTCACGAAGGCGAGCCATTTGCCGGTGAGCTGGATTACTGGGACACCAAAAGCTACATCAAGAACATGACCGTCGAGGCGTATTACCCGATCACGGTCGAGCCGTTTCACACCTGGCAGAACATAGTCGATTTCGACGGCAAGCGTTACCTCTACCAGTACGTGCGCCGCAACCTGAAGATCTTCGACATCACGCATCCCAAGGACGTGAAGCTGGTGTTCACCAAGGGTTCGACCTGGGGCCCGGACGGTCCGGGTGCGGAAGAAAACCCGTACGCCGCCGATGATATGTTTGGCGCGGCCACGGTGCAGTGGAACAAAAAGCTGGGCAAATACATCATGGTCCAGTCCTTCGAAGTGCGGCGTTTTGGCGTGTTGAATGACAAGTACCGTGAGCCGGACAAAGTTGAAGCCATCCGCAAGTCCAAGCACCTCAAGGGCTTCAAGGTCTACGAGATGAACGGGCCGCTGCCGGCCGACTGGAAACTGATCGCTACCCGCACCAGCGACATCGAGCATCCCGACGCGCCGATTGGCGAGCAACAGGGCTCTGGCGTGCGCGACATCCCGGCCTACTTCGGCGGCGATGTGATGTACGTGGCGGCAGCGCCCAGCGACAAGTACGCACTCACCGAATACCCCAATGACCTGTACAACGCCGGTTACCAGTCCTGGGACATGTCGGACCCAAGCAACCCGAAACTGTTGCAAATGCTCACCGTGCCAGGGCAAGTCGTCGGCGACCCACAGCATGAAGCCGTGTTCAAGGCCAACCCGCGTGCCGGCAACAGGGCTTCGTGGATGGGGGCACGCATGTCGCTGTTTATTCCGAAAACCGTCGAGCAGGGCGGCAAATATGGCTACGCCGCGATGGGCGGCATGGGCCTCTACGTGGTCGATATCACCCAGGCGGACAACATGAAAGTGGTCGGTCACCTGGAGTTTCCGGTAAGCGTGGCGGGCACCGAGGGCGATAACATCGACGTCTCCCAGGTTGAGAAAACCGGGATCATCTACTTCAGCGGCTACCCGCTGTCGGAAGATTGCTTCGAGGCGAAAAAAGACATCTTCGCGGTCAACGTCAGCGACCCGCAGAAGCCGTCCATCGAGTATGTGCTGCCACGCCCGACGCCGCCGAAAGAAGCGGCTTTTACCGACTACTGCCAGCGCAAAGGCAGCTTTGGGCCCAAGCGTTCGGGTTATTACACTCAACCGGGAATCTCGCGCGAGGGCATCCTGCCGTACGCGTTCTATAACGCCGGCGTGCAAGTGTTTGATGTGCGCGAGCCCGGCAAACCGGCCATCGGGGCCTACTTCGTACCGCCGTTCGATACCAAAAACGTGGCGAGTTACGCCATGGGCAACCTCACCCACGGCACTTACACCGAATACGACCGCAACCTGATCTGGGTCTTCACCAACCACGGCTTCTACGCACTGTCGACGCCGTTGCTGGGCAAGCCGAATTTCGACGCCCCGAGCAAACCGTGGCCGTCCCGAGACTGATCACGCAGTAACCGACGATTCACCATAAAAATAAATAAGGAAAGTCTGGCGGTGGTTTGGCGACAAGCCACCGATCAGCACTTTCGCAGTGTCCGGAGTTTTTTATGCGCAAACTATTGTTCGCCATTCCATTGATGAGTGGTGCTTGCTACGCCGAGTTCAAGGTGTCTGGGGTGGTCGACCTGACGTACGAAGTGGCACATTCGGGAGGCGATACCGTGGATCGGCTGACGGGCGCGGGCCTGAGTGCCAACCGGATCCAGTTCAAGTGGACGCAGGAGGTGACCGATGACATCAAACTCAATGCTGTCTACGAAGCCATGTACAACCCTCACTCCGACGATTCGACCGGTAAACGCGAAGTCTATTACCAGGTAATTTCCGAGCGTTGGGGGACCCTCAGCGCCGGTCGCCAGGACACTCCGTCGGCCAACAGCTACGGCTACGCCGACCCGCTCTACGGCAACGACTACAGCCTGATCAACAACGTTCAGGTGTTTTATGCACCGTGGCGAGAGAACGATTCGCTGATGTACATCAGCCCGCGATACGAGGGTTATCAGTTTCGCGGCATGGCCACCCTGGGAGAAAACGACGGCAGCCGCGACGGCGTGGTTTATAGCACCAGCATCGATTATTGGGCGGACAGCCCGTGGTACTTCGCCGCCGCGGTGGATCGCAAATACCAGCGCAACCTGTGGGATAAACACACCATGGAGCAGGCGACCGATGCCTACTTCACCATGGTCTACACCATGGGCACCACGGACCTGACGGCGGTTTATCACCGGTATGTCGGTTACTACGCCTACGCGCCCTGGGTGGACTTCGAGTCCAACGGGAGCGACCTCCAACTGGGTATCCGGCACAACTTCCGGGACACCCAGAACATTGCGTTCAGCGTGGTTTACAAAGATGACCGCAAGAACCAAGCATTGAGCGACGCCAGTGGTATCAACCTGGCGTACATCTACAACTTCAACAAACAGACCGACCTTTACGCTGTGTATGGCTATGTCCACCACAACCGCGATTCGGAGGTGCGTTACCCGATCAGCTGGAACCTGGACAGCCCGCTGCGCAACGAAAACCCGGAAGGGTTGCAGATGGGGGTGCGCTACAAGTTTTGATGGTTCGCTAAAGGAAAAAGCCCTGCTGCGATCACTCGCAGCAGGGCTTTTTTACTCCCGGTGGATCAGAGCCCGAAGAATGCTTCGGCGTTGCTGCCCAGAATTCGGACCTTGGTCGGTTGATCCAGTTCAGGGTGTTCGATCACACCGGCACCGATGCTTTGCTCGCCCAGCGGGAAAGGGGCGTCGGAGCCGAGCATCACCCGGTCGCCGCCCATCACGTCGACCAGCAACTTCAAAGAGCGCGGGTCGAATACGGCGGAGTCGACGAAGAAGCGTTTGACGTAGCTCGATGGCAGGTTTGGGCAGTCTTCACGGACGATGTCGCGGTGCAGCCAGGCGTTGTCCACGCGACCGAGCAAAAAGGCAAACCCCCCTCCGCCATGGGCAAAACACAAGCGTAGCGACGGCGGAATACGTTCAAAGGCGCCAGACAAGATCAACGACAAAATGCCCAGTTGGGTTTCCGCCGGCATCGCCACCAGCCACGGCAGCATCCACTTGCGCATGCGTTCGCCACCCATCATGTCCCATGGGTGAACCAGTACGGGAATGTCGTCCTGCGCACAGTGGGTGAAAAAAGTGACCAGGCCTTCATGGTCGAGGTCACGATTGCCTACGTGGTTGCCAATTTGTACACCCACGTGGCCGGCAGCCTTGGCGCGACTTGCTTCGCGGCAGGCGGCGTCGATGTCCTGTAAAGGCACCTGAGCCAGTACTTTGAGGCGCTTCGGTGACACGGCGGTCATTTCCAACGCACGGTCGTTCATCAATTGCGCCCAGGGCAGAGCACGTTCGATGGGCGCGTCGTAGGCGAACATCACCGGCGTGGCGCACATGATCTGCGCGTCCAGGCCCTGCTCGTCGAGGTGTTCTATCCGACGGTTCATGTCCCACAACACGTCGTGCACCGGGCGAAACGGTTTGTCGCCGACCATGATCTGGCCGGTACGCCCGCTGGCGTGCAGCCACGGGCCACGGTCGTGGCTTAGGCGAGCGGCTTCGGCCTGGCTGATGGTGGGGAAAAAATGCGAATGCATGTCGATTTTCATGGGCGTTTGACTGCCTCCAGAGTGCGGTGCCAGGTCTGCCAGTCACGCCCGGGATGGATTTCCCCGCAGCCGTTACAGCGACGTTCGGCCTCGCTGGTGGCATAGAACTGTTCATAGACGGGCGGCAGGTCGTTGACAATGCTTTGCAGCTGCAGCTCGTAGCGTTTGACCAGCGTGCCGCAATGCGCGCACGACCATTGCAGGGCGTCGAACTGGCCTGGAGGCCGGGCTTTTTCGATCACCAGGCACAGGCTGCCCGGCTCCGGGCGCTGTGGTGAATGGATCACATGGGGGGCCATCAGGTACATGTCGCCTTCGCGCAAATCGATGCGCTCGTACTGGCCACGGTCCCAGATGTTCAGGTACGCGTTGCCTTTGAACTGGTAGAAGAATTCCTCCACCGGATCGTCGTGAAAGTCGGTGCGCTGGTTAGGGCCGCCAACCACCGTGACCATGGTGTCACTGTCTTTCCACAACTGCCGATTGCCTACCGGCGGCTTTAGCAGGTGTGCGTATTCCTCGATCCAGCGATTGAAGTTCAGCGGTGGACTGAAATGATGCTTGTCCATTGAGTCGTCCTTAAGCGTTGAGTGGGGCGTAGGCCACGGCTTTGATTTCGATGCGCAGATGCGGATGTGGTAATTGGTGCACGGCCACGGTGGTACGGGTTGGTCCGGTTTCGTTGAAGTATTGCGCGTAGACCTGGTTGTAAACGTCGAAGTCGTTCATGTCGACGAGAAAGCTGCTGATCTCGACCAGGTCGGCAAGGCTTGCACCTTCGCTGTTGAGAATGTCGCGGATGTTCTCGATCACTGCCCGGGTTTGCGCGCCAATGTCCAGGCGCGTGGTGCCCATGGCGTCGACTTCCACGCCTTCAAAACTGTTGTCGGGCCGGCGTGAACTGGTGCCCGACACGTAGAGGAAATCACCGGCGCGCTTGATATGTGGAAAGCGCCCGCGGGGTGTGGCTTTGCCGGGTACGATAGTGGCTCGGTTGCTGCTCATGGCTTCTCCCTTTGCTGCATTGCGATGCTGAAACCACATTCGCCGAAACCGGCGATTTCCACACTGACGTGTGCACCTGGACTCAACGCTTCGGCTGCTGTCGCTGCGCCGGCCATGATCAGGCTGCCGGCAGGCAGGGCGATTTGCGCCTTGGCCAACAACTGCGAAGCCTGTACCAGAGTGCGCAACGGATGCCCAAGGATTGCGGCGGTGGAGCCGGCCTGGACCACCCGACCATTGATGCGCATCAGCACCCCGGCGTTGGCCAGGTTGGCGAAGTCCCTGGACCATGCACCGACCACCAGGCCGGCTGATGAACAGTTGTCGGCCACTACATCTTCGAGGCTGAACTTGAACGCCTGGTAGCGTGAGTCGATGATCTCGATGGCAGGTGCCACGGCTTCAAGGTAATCGACCGCTTCAAGCGCGGTCAGCGGTCGGTCGATGGTGCGCTTGGTGAGAAAGCACACCTCCGGTTCAGCCCGTGGATGGATGAAGCGTTGCAGGTCGACGACGCCGCCATCTTCTTCAAGCATGGCGTCGGTGAGCCAGCCCCAGATCAGGCTGTCGACGCCCATCTGGATCATCTTCGCGCGGCTGGTGAAGCCCAGCTTGACGCCGATCGTGCGTTCACCGGCATCGTAGCGATGGCGCATCGAAGCACGTTGAATCAGGTACGCGTCGTCGAGGCTGAAAGGGCTGCGGGTACTGAACTGGGCGACCGGCTCGACTTTGCGTGCGGCCTGATCCAGCGCTGTAGCGATGTGTGCAATGTCAGTGCTCATGGGCGTTGCTCCTTGCGCGAATTCAAAAGATCCAGTGCGACGTCGACGATCATGTCTTCCTGCCCGCCGACCATGCGCCGCTTGCCCAGCTCGACGAGAATATCCACGGCTTTGATGCCGTATTTGTGCGCAGCCACTTCGGCATGGCGCAAGAAGCTCGAGTACACGCCGGCGTAACCGAGGGCCAGGGTCTCGCGGTCAACGCGCACCGGTCGGTCCTGAAGCGGGCGCACGATATCGTCGGCGGCATCCATCAGGGTGTAGAGGTCGGCGCCGTGGCTCCAGCCCAGCCGTTCGGCGGCGGCGATGAATACCTCCAGCGGCGCATTACCGGCGCCGGCGCCCATTCCGGCCAGGCTCGCGTCGATGCGATCACAACCTTCCTCAACCGCGACAATAGAGTTGGCCACGCCCAGGCTCAGGTTGTGGTGGGCATGGATGCCGGTCTGGGTCTGCGGCTTGAGTACGGCTTTGAGGGCCTGGAAACGATCGCGGATATCCTGCATGCCCATTGCGCCGCCGGAGTCGACCACGTAGATACAGGTGGCGCCGTAGCTCTCCATCAGAAGCGCCTGCGCAGCCAATTGTTGTGGGCCGATCATGTGGCTCATCATCAAGAAACCGACGGTATCCATGCCCAGCGTGCGGGCGTATTCGATGTGCTGGCGCGACACGTCGGCTTCGGTGCAATGGGTGGCCACGCGGACGATCCGCGCCCCGGCCATATAGGCGTTTTTCAGATCGTGCAGGGTGCCGATACCGGGCAGCAACAGCGTCGCGACCTTGGCGTGGGTCAGCACGTCACTGACGGCTTCGATCCATTCCAGATCAGTATGGGCACCGAAGCCATAATTGAAACTTGAACCTTGCAGGCCGTCGCCATGGGCGACTTCAATCGAATCGACTCGCGCCTGATCCAGCGCGCGGGCGATGGCTTGCACCTGGCCCAAGGAATACTGGTGGCGTATGGCATGCATGCCGTCGCGCAACGTGACGTCGGAGATATAGAGTTTTTTGCCAGGGTTAAAAGTCATTGCAAAACTCCTCGGGCGCCCAGCATCGCCTGGGCCATTCGCTCGGCGGTGGCCAATGCAGCGGAAGTCATGATGTCGAGGTTGCCAGCGTAGGCGGGCAGATAGTGGGCTGCGCCTTCAACTTCGAGGAACACCGAAGTCTTCAGCCCGCTGAAAGTGCCATGTCCGGGAATCAGGAGCGGAGCGTCGGCGCTGATGACGTCGAATTGCACGTGCTGCTTGAGCCGATAACCTGGAACGTAGGCTTGCACCGCCTGAACCATTTCTTCGATAGACGCCTCGACGAGGGCTGGGTCGACAGGCTCGGACAGCACATACACGGTGTCGCGCATGATCAGCGGCGGCTCTGCCGGGTTCATCACAATGATCGCCTTGCCTTTGGCGGCACCACCGATCACCTCAATCGCACGCGAAGTAGTTTCCGTGAACTCATCAATGTTTGCGCGGGTTCCCGGGCCGGCGGATTTGCTGGCAATCGAAGCGATGATCTCGGCGTAATGCACCTGGGCAACGCGCGAAACTGCGGCGACCATCGGGATCGTTGCCTGTCCGCCGCAAGTGACCATGTTGACGTTGAGCTGATCCAGATTGTGTTCCAGGTTCACCACCGGCACGCAGTACGGGCCGATGGCCGCCGGGGTCAGGTCAATCAGGCGAATGCCGGGTTTGGCATCGCGCAATAATGCCGCGTTGTACGCATGGGCGGTGGCCGAGGTGGCGTCGAAGACAAAGTCGATCTCGGCAAATTGCTGCATTTCGATTAAGCCTTCGACGCCGTGGTGGGTGGTCGCCACGCCCATGCGCCGGGCGCGGGCCAGGCCATCGGAGTGCTCGTCGATGCCGACCATTACCGCCATGTGCAAATGACGGGCGTTGCGCAAGACCTTGATCATCAGGTCGGTGCCAATATTGCCGGAGCCGACGATGGCAATGTTCAGTTTCTGGTTCATGCGAGGTTCCCCAGTCACGATTGCAGGTCGAAGGCAGCGGTGACGCTCCCCAGCCCCTGGATATGTGCGGTAAACACGTCGCCTGGCCGCGCCGCGACCATCGGGCCGAGGGCGCCAGTCAGCAGAATGTCGCCGGCGCGCAGTGGCGTACCAAGGCGCGCCATCGTGTTGGCCAGCCACACTGCGGCGTTCAACGGGTTGCCCAGGCAAGCGGCACCGGCGCCAACCGACACCGGCTCACTGCCCAGGGTCATGCTCATGCCGCAGCGCACCAGATCCAGTTGCGACAACTGCACCGGACGGCTGCCCAAGACAAACAAGCCTGAGGACGCGTTATCGGCAATGGTGTCGACCAGGCGGATGTCCCACTGGGCGATTCGGCTGCCGACAACTTCGATGGCCGGCAAGGCGAATGCGGTGGCGCGGATCAGATCGGCGAGCGTGTGACGTTCGTGACACAGGTCGTGTTCCAGCACCAGGGCGATTTCCGCCTCGACCTTCGGTTGTTGGGTGTCGAGCCAGGCAATCGGCTGGTCGTCACCGCGGGCCATGCTGGCGAACAGTTGGCCAAAATCTGGTTGATCGACACCGAGCTGTTGTTGGACGGCCCGAGAGGTCAGGCCAATTTTGCGCCCGACCGGCCGCTCGCCGGCTTCGATGGCTGCGGTGTTGTTGTGCTGCTGCACGGCATAGGCGAGGGCGACCGAGTCGGCAGAAGGATCTGCGGCAAGGGCGCTGGCGATCAGTTCGCGTACCGGCGGGCACGGTTGCCCGCCACGTTCGGCCTGGCGCAGCCGATTGGCCGCTTCAATGAGAGCTGCATGCATGGGCGAAACTCCGGGGCTCAAGGGTTGACGCAGATGGTGGTGATTTGCGAATAGAAATCCAGGGAATGGCGGCCGCCTTCACGTCCCAGGCCCGACAGGCGCGTGCCGCCGAACGGGGTACGCAGGTCGCGCAGGAACCAGGTATTGACCCAGACCATGCCGACCTCGAAGCGCCTCGAAACCTTGTGTGCGCGCTTCAAGTCGCGGGTCCACAGAGCAGTGGCCAGGCCATAAGCCGAGTCGTTGACGCGTTGCACGACTTCGTCGTCAGTGTCGAACGGGGCAATGTGGCAAACCGGGCCGAACACCTCTTCACGCACGCAACGCGCGTCGTCGTTGAGGCCAGTCCAAATGGTCGGTTGCACGTAGGCGCCGTTATCGCGCTCGTCGCCAAAGCGCGGTACGCCGCCGCCAGTGACCACAGTTGCGCCTTCGCTGCGGGCCAGTTCGAAATAACCCAACACCTTGTCGCGATGCTTGTGGGAAATAAGCGACCCCATGTTCACGCCATCTTCATCGGGGTAGCCAATTTTTAGCGCTTCGGCGCCGGCTTTCATGGCCGCCACAAAGCGCTCGTAGATCGGCCGCTCGACATATACCCGCTCCGAACACAGGCACACCTGGCCTGAGTTGGTGAAGCTCGAGCGCAAAACGCCGGCCACCGCCGCGTCGAAGTCGCAGTCGGCAAACACCACGGCCGCGTTCTTGCCGCCCAGTTCGAATGACACGTCACGCACACCTTCAGCGGCAACTTTCATGATGGTTTCGCCGGTGCGCGACTCGCCGGTGAAGGTGATGGCGTCGACATCCTTGTGGCGGGTCAGAAACTCGCCAGCTGACCCTGGCCCGAACCCGTGCACGAGGTTGAATACGCCAGCGGGCAAGCCGACTTCGTGCATGACCTCGGCGAGCAGCGTAGCTGTGGAGGGCGAGTCTTCCGACGGTTTGATCACCACGCTGTTACCACACGCCAGCGCTGGGGCAACTTTCCAGGTCATCAGCAGCATAGGCAGGTTCCATGGCGAGATGATCGCCACGACACCGTGGGGCTTGCGTACTGAGTAACTGAACACGTCGTTGCCGTCTGCGGCACGCATCTCGAAACACTCACTCCCAGCCTGGTTGATCAGCTCGGCGAATGTGCGGAAGTTGTGAATCCCGCGGGCGATATCCAGGGTGCGCGCCTGTGGTACTGGACGGCCGGTATCGGCGACTTCGGCGGAGACAAACTCTTCAAAACGACGTTCGATTTCGTCGGCGATACGCTGCAATACTGCGGCGCGCTGACTGGCGCTGTACTCACCCCAAGGCCCGTGTTGCGCGGCTTTGGCCGCTGCTACGGCGCGGTCGACCAGCGTTTGGTCGGCTTCACAGACATGGCTGAGTGTCCGACCATCGATAGGTGAAATATTGGGGAAGGTATGCTCGCAAGCGACAAATTCGCCCGAGATGTAATTACGCAGCAACTGCAGGGGTGCAGACACATCAACCTCCGGAAAACATGGGTAGTCGGAGGAAGTGTAGGGAGAGTGGATATTAGTGAATAATAAAAAGGTTGCGTCTTGCTATGTCGAAATGGAATACCTGAAGAGGTGTATCAAAGGGTGGTGGACTGGCGCTCATCGGACTCACAACGGGCCTGATTTAAACACTCGCGAAATAACCGCGCCGCTGGGCCTAGCGCCCGAGTATTGGAGAAGAAACAACCAATATCCCCAAACTGCAACGGTTCACCCAGGTCGAAAGCCTTGAGCAAACCGGCGCTGACAAATTGTTGGGACGCTTCGAACGGCATCAGCGCGACAGTTTGTTGATCTTGCATTAGGGTGATGTTGGTTAGGATCGACAGTGACTCGACCACATTACCCGGCGTGGCCAGTTCGGCGTCGGCGAACAACTTGTCCGCAGTACGCCGCAGCAGCGAATCGCGAGTTGGCAGTACCCACGGATACTCGTGCAAGTCAGCCAGGCTGACTGGCGAGCGCCCGTGCAAGGGATGGCTGGCGCCGGCCACCACACTCAACTCTTCGCCATACAGCACTTCGACATCGAGCATGGGTGACTCATTGCGCCAGCGCCAATCGTCAGGCACCCGGCCAACCACCAGATCGACTTCACCCACCGCCAGCGCCGGAAACAACTGGTCCATCTGCCCCACCCGCAACGACACCAGCACACCGGGCGCCTGTTGTTTGAGCAACTGCATTGCCCTGGGCAGCAGGGAGGTTGAAGCAGAAATCAACGTGCCCACCATGACATGCCCGGACGTGCCTTCCTGAAAAGCATTGACCTCGTCCGTCAACGAACGCAACTCCGCCAGCAGCGACTTGGCCCGTCGCACCACCAATTCCCCCAGCTCAGTGGCCGTCACCCCGCGATTGCCACGAATCAGCAGCGGCGCATCGAAGTACGATTCCAGCTCATGAACGATCTTCGTCACCGCCGGCTGGGTCAGGTTAAGCGCATGCGCGGCACGCACCAGTGAACCACTTTGCAGCACCTGATCGAACACTACTAATTGGTAAAACTTGAGTTTGCGAGCAACAGAAATGGCGGTGAACTTCATTTCGGGTCTCAAGTTGTGTGGGCGCAGCGAGCTGCCTGAACCCTGCGGTGGAGTGCGGAGACCGCCATAGTAATCATAATCGGACGGGGAAAGGGGATTGTTGCGTAGCATTCAGGGCGCATTTCGGCGTTTAGGGGACAGATCAAGTAATGCTGTAGAAAGAAACTCTTCGGCGGCGCAGGCATTGGGGAATATCTGTTTGGCCTTTACTATTTTTGTAAATTTTCACCTGTGCTAGAACGACGCACTGACACAGTGTTACGTGTTCGTGTGGAGATGCGCCGCCCCATGACCTGAACCCGGCTATGGTTCGCGCCGCCGAATTTGCCGGCGCTGCACCGTGCCTGCGATCGCTGGCCGCGCTGCCGATCGATTTGCTGTTCGAACAGCTCAATGATTCCGAAATCGGCAAACGTCAGCCCATTTATGCTTGCTGACTGTCCTTAGGCTTCGAGTCGACGCCGCATGAACCTGCTGCTTAGCGAAAACCCCATCACGAGTCAGTGGGATGCTGAAGACGATCTTTTCAAGCCTACAGGAGAAATCGCGCAAGAAAATGTTGGTCGTTTTTCGATTCGGATGCATCGAAAACATGCGGCAGATGGGAGGAATTTTATCGTCATATATGATTGTGAGAATGTCAGATTTTTGTGTTCTGGCCGGTAACGGCCTACCGCTAGGCAGGCCTTAATTTCACCAGGCCGGCCTGATAAATCGATCTCCGTACAGAACCGCCAATTGATTCAACGTACTTCCCTCCAAATGAATGGTAGGCAGTGGCCAAGCCTGAAGGTCCGCTTCTGGCCCAGAGTGTGTAAAAACGCTTTCGTATCTTGAGTGTGTCAACCAGGCGTTCCTGGCCGATGCGATTGCCCAAGCGTTTTGCCGTGATCAGCATTACTGACGTTCCAAAGCGGTTATGGACCGGTTTAGCGCCATCTGTAGCAGAGAAAACCGTGGCTTTACGCCGCCATCGCCTTCAGCAAGCTTGCTGTACCGATGATGTTCATAACCCGCTTCATGTTGTAGGCGAGTACATTCAGACTCATCTCCGCGCTTACCCCGATCAGTTTGCGCGTCAGGAAATGCGTTGAGCCCATCCATTGTTTGAGCGTCCCGAAGGGATGCTCAACTGTCCTTTTTCGGATTCGCATCATGTCCGGTGCATGGTTCAACCGACGCTGCATTTCCTCCAGCACCGCTTCATGCTCCCAGCGTCTTACTCGACGATTTTTGCTCGGCGTGCACTGCGTTTTCAGCGCGCAGCCCTGGCATTTCGAACTCCAATAACAGTGCATATTCATGCCTTTCTCAATACTGGAGAAGCGCCAGGGCAGCGCCTCTCCCGCCGGACAGATGTATTCGTTTTTCGTCGCGTCATAAACGAAAGCATCTTTGTTGAATCGACCATCCGCTTTGGCGCTTGAAGTCATCGGCTTTGGCACGTGGGCAGTGATGTCCGCGTCGTGACAGGCAAGGATTTCTTCACTCTTGAAGTAACCTCGGTCGGCTACCACCGCCAGCGTTTCTGACGCCATGGCATCGCGAGCCTGCTTCGCCATCGAGCTGAGTTGATCGCGATCGGAACCGAAGTTGGTGACCTCATGAGCAACGATCAAATGGTGCTGGGTATCGACTGCTGTTTGCACGTTGTAGCCGACGATTCCCGTGCCGCGCGTCATCATAGAGCGGGCGTCTGGATCGGTCAGTGAAACCTGTTTATCCGGCGATTCGTTGAGCTGGATTTCGATCGCTTGAAGCTCTTTCATTTGCGTCTTCAGCTTGGCGATTTTCTCTTCCAGCCGCACGGCGCTGGGCTCTGAGGCAGTTGGTTCTTGCCGATCGGCAGCATCGAGTGCCGTCAAGTAACGGTTGATGCTCGATTCAATTTCTTCCATTCGCCGCTTCAGTTTGGCGCTGGTAAAATTGCGGTCGCGGTTGTTGACTGCTTTGAATTTGCTGCCATCGATGGCGACCAGATTTTCTCCGAACAGTCCCAGCTGCTGACAGAGCACAACGAACTGGCGACAGACGCCTCGGATGGCCTTGCTGTTGTCTTTCCGGAAGTTGGCAATGGTCTTGAAATCCGGCATCAAACGCCCGGTCAGCCACATCAGTTCGACGTTGCGCTGGGCTTCTCGCTCCAAACGTCGGCTTGACTGGATACGGTTGAGATAGCCGTAGATGTAGATCTTCAGCAGGATCGCAGGGTGGTAAGCAGGCCGGCCAGTATCGGCTGGAATAGCACTTTCAAAACCCAGTTTGACCAGGTCGATTTCGTCGACAAAGACGTCGACTACGCGTACCGGATTGGCCTCAGTGACGTAATCGTCGAGGCTCTCCGGAAGGAAGGTTCCTTGACCTCGATGTTCACCTTGAATAAAGCGCTTCATGGGCGATGGACTTGCCCCTACAAAACCGGACACCAACTCCCTGTTAAAATAATGCTGCCAAGCGCCTGAACTCCCTCGGCGAGCGATATTTCAAAGCGCTGTGCGGATGCTGCTCGTTGTAGTGCTCAAAGGCAATTGCCAGGTTGCGCAACGCCGTTTCCCGATCCGGTTTGGGCATATGCGCCACGTAATCGCGCTTGATCGTCTTCACGAAGCTCTCGGCCATGCCGTTGCTCTGGGGGCTGCGTACCGGAGTGGTCACCGGCTGCAAACCGATTTTTCGAGCAAACAGTCGCGTCTGTTCGGCGGTGTAGGCCGAGCCGTTATCGCTTAGCCATTGCACCGGTGTTGTGGGCAGTTGGTCACCAAAGCGCTTTTCCACGCTTTCCAGCATCAAGTCGCGGATGTCATCGCCGCTGTACCCGGTCGGGCTCGCGACCCAGCCGATGGCTTCGCGATCACAGCAATCCAGGGCGAAGGTCACGCTCAGTTTCGCGCCGTCCTCGCAGCGGAACTCAAAGCCGTCCGAGCACCAACGCGTATCGCTGGTTTTCACCGCAATACGGCCTTCGTGCCGACGCGGCACGCTCGGCTGTTTGATTCGGCGTTCAAGCAGCAAGTTATGATCGCGCATGACCCTGTAAACCCGCTTCACATTGAGCGACGGTAGTGACTGGGTTTCACGGGCACGACGCAGCAATCCCCAGACCCGACGGTAGCCATAGCTGGGTAGTTCGCTGACCTGTTGCTGGATTTCAACCACCAGATCAGCATCGTCCACAGGCCTGCTTCGCCGTACTTTGGGCGATACCGATTGCTTGAGTCGAACCGTTAATTGCGAGCGCGCTACACCGAGACATTTGCTGACCAGTTTCACTGGTCGTCCCCCGGCAACAAGGGTGAGTGCGCAATCCATTTTCGCGACCGGGCGATCTCCACGGCCTCTTTGAGGATTTCTGCTTCCATTGTTTTCTTGCCCAGCATCCGTTGCAGTTCACAGATCTGCTTGAGCGCATCGCTCAGCTCGGAGGCAGGCACCACGGCTTCACCGGCACTAACCGCCGACAAACTGCCGTCCTGGTAAAGCTTGCGCCACAGGAACAGCTGGTTGGCATTGATGCCGTTACGCCGAGCCACCACCGAAACGCTTTGTGCTGGCTCAAGGCTCTCGCGAACCATGGACATTTTTTGCTCTGAGCTCCAGCGGCGGCGCCGCTCCTGACCCAAAAGCTCACCACTCTTATCGTTGCTATTAGTCATAAACATAACCGTTTGCCTATCCCTTATCGTAAGGGGGAAACGGTGTCCTGTCTTTCATGGGGCTCGTTCAGGCGATCCCTGCGATGAAATCCTCAGAAATCATAGCAAGGGTTTGCGAAAGCGTTTTTACACACTCTGGGCCGATTGCTGCCTGTCGTGAAGCACTAGCAGCAATCATTCTTCTTCAGAATTTTTGATCCAGGTCTCCAGCTCCATAACCATCTTGTTGACCTCGCTGTCCTGCCGTTCAGAGGGACGAACAATGGCGTTCCAGGCGATGTCGAGGCCGTCGTTCAGTGCTGCCCACGCAAGCTCATTGCGGTCGAGGCTGGGGCTCACCAGGTCCCGTTGCAATATGCTGATGCCGTAGCCTGAGCGAACCAGTTCAACGATGGCTTCAATCAGCTCCACGGTAATCATGCGGCGCGGCAGGATACTGGCAGGGGCGAAGAACCGGTCATATTCCCAGCCGCTTGCACGATCGGTTGAATAGGTCACCAGATTGTAGGTCTTGAAGTCCTGCGCATAGATATTTTTCCTGTCCGCCAAAGGGTGGTCGGTGGCCATGATCGCGATCAGATCGTCGCGAAAAAGCGGCAACTTGGCGACACCGCTGGGCACCATGTCCATGTTAAGTCTCATGGGCCCGTTTGTTCCTGTGTCGCCCACAACAGCTCGCTGCCCCCCCCAATAAAAATGATTCGGAGCGTCTGATCATGAAAAACAGGAAGAGTTTGCTGGCTTCGTTACTCACCCTTGGCTTGCTTGAGAGAGTCGCTCATACATCGGCATCGGCGTGCCTTCGATGTGCAGGGAATACATGTACCCGCTACGAAAAGTATGTTTCTAGCTGGGGCCCTAATCCCGGCTGAGGGGTACCATGACCGGGTTTTTCCAATGAGCAGGCGTTATCGTTCACGTCCATCGCGAACCGCTCGCGATGCGTCCTGAAGGCCGCGGGGATAATTGCAGGTGGTTGCCTATCCAACTGTGGGAGCTGGTTTGCTCCCACACCAAAGAGACGCTCGCCAACGTTACAGCCAGGTTTCCGTTAGCCGCCGGTCCAGCTCCTCCAAATCCGCCATCCCCAGCACTCGCGTGGTATTCAGCCCGCGCAGGTAACCGCGCAGCTGATTGGCAGTGTCCCTCGCCAACTCCCGGTCCGGCTCGGGTTTGCCCAGCAGCACGCTTTCGTACTGCACCAGATACTCGGCCACCCGTTCACGGTACTGGGGCAAGACGGCGTCGCGGATAAAGTCAAAAGTTCTCAAGTAGAGACCCTCATCGATCTTGTTAGATGGCATGCCCACCTGCGCGGCGGGCAACTATTACTAGAAGTAATAGTGACCATCACCAAAGGCAAGTTCTACTTTGCAGACAATACCCGGAAAATCGCCGCTATCGAACAGGACTATGCAGTTCTGCTGCTCAAATACCGAATTTTTTTCAGGATGAGATAGATGCGCGCTCTTTTTGTTTTTGCCATGGCGTTTGCGTCGTTGTTGCTGGCAGGTTGTGCCAGCGCGCCGAACGACCCGACGCTGACCTTGCAGACCAGCAAGACTCCGGCCCAGTACGCCGACTGCGTCGTGCCGAAATTGCAGGGCAGTGCGTTAAGCCCGACCGTCTCCCAGACCCAGCGCAGCTATCGGATCGTGGTGTCGAGCAAAATCTCGGCGGACAACGTACTGGAGGCCTACAAGGCCGGCCATGGCGGCAAGGTGTTCATCTATGAGCGCCACTTGCTGGCGTCGAACTTACTGCCTTCCAGTTTTGAACGTGCGGCACAGGACTGCATCTAACGCTTGCTACAGAGCTCCTTTGGTTGGCCGCAACCAACCAATTTTTTAACCCCGCACCTCATTCGGTTGCGGGGTTTTTTTTGCGTTTCAGTTACCCCGGTAGGTGGAAAAACCATAAGGGCTGAGCAGCAACGGGATGTGGTAGTGAGGAACAGTGCCGTCCACCTCGAAAATCACTGGCACTTCCGGGAAGAAGCTGGAGATTTTGTGCGCCTTGAACCACTCACCGGTCTTGAAGGTGACACGGTAAGTGCCTTTCTCCAGGTTGTGGCCTTCTGGGTACAACCCGGTAACGCGACCTTGTTCGTTGGTCGCGGCGCTGTTGAGCATGTCCCAGTTCTGCCCGTCCTGTTTTTCCAGGGTGACGTTGACGCCAGGGGAGGGCAGGCCATCCTGCAGGTTCAGTACATGCACGCTCAGCGGATTGGCTGCCGCAGATGCCAGGGTAGACAGGGCGCTCAATACAACGCCGGCGAAAAGGGATTTTAGTACGGTCATGGTGGTTTCCTTAGTGTTTAACGGCAGGTAAAACTTTGTTGATAGCCGCCAGTGCGCAGCCTTCATCGAATGCAGCGCCACCGGCACCGGCGACTCCGATGGCGCCGATGACCTGGCCCTTGAACTGCAATGGCACGCCCCCACCCAGCAGCAATAATTCGCCTACGGTGTTGAGGTTTTCCGCATCCGGGGTACTGCGGGCACGCTCTGCGAGAAGCCGCGTCGAGGTTTTGGTCGATAGCGCGGTATAGGCTTTGCGTTGCGCGGCCAGGGTGTTGTGAGGGCCGACGTTGTCGTCGCGTTGCACTGCGACCAGGTTGCCGCCACGGTCGACGACGGCGGCGACGGCTGTACGGCCCTCGGCATGGCAGGCGCCCAGCGTGGCATTGAGCAAATCATTGGCCAGCGCCAGTGTGACGTCCATGCGTTGCGCTGGCTCTTGGGCGGCGTGGGCGAATGCAGGGCTCATGGCGAGCGTGATCAGCAATGAAGTCGATAGGCCGGTGCGCATGCTTTTTCCTTGGTCGGGGGGGGGGAGTCATTGGCCGACATGATGCCCAGCCCGTGCGCTCAGGATGATTGCCCGATCATTACCAATATGTAATGTGAGAACTTGGCGAAGCGGGCTAGCCTATGCGCCAGTCCTGGAGGAAAAAATGCGGATCCTGGTGGTTGAAGACGAAGCGAAGACGGCGGATTACCTACGCAAGGCCCTGACTGAGTCGGGCTATGTGGTCGAAATTGCCCTGAACGGGTTGGACGGCCAGCACCTGGCTCAGGAGAGCGAGTTCGACCTGATCATCCTCGACGTCATGCTGCCCGGCCTGGACGGTTGGCAGTTGTTGCAGGTCATCCGGCGCAAATGGCAGACCCCGGTGCTGTTCCTGACCGCCCGGGATTCGGTGGACGATCGGGTCAAAGGGCTGGAACTGGGCGCTGACGATTACCTGGTCAAACCCTTCTCCTATGCCGAATTGCTGGCACGCGTGCGCACTCTGCTGCGCCGGGGCCCGCCGCGGGAGGTCGAGCATTTCGTGGCCGGCGACCTGAGCCTGGATCTGCTGCGGCGCAAGGTCACGCGCAACGGTGAGCGCCTGGTCCTGACCAATAAGGAGTTCGCCCTGCTGCACCTGCTGCTCAGTCGAGAAGGGGAAGTACTGTCGCGTTCGCTGATCGCCTCACAGATCTGGCAGATGAACTTTGACAGTGATACCAACGTGGTCGATGTCGCGATCCGTCGACTTCGCGCGAAGGTGGATGATCCTTACCCGCTCAAGCTGATCCACACCGTACGCGGTATTGGCTACATGCTCGAGGTGCAATCTTGAAACTGTTCCCGCGCGCCCTCAGCCTGCGCCTGGCGCTTATGTTTGCGTTGGTCAGCGCGCTGTTGCTGGGCGCGATCGGCTTTTACCTGTATCAGTCCCTGGAGCGGGAGATCGCCTGGCGCGATGACCAGGCCTTGCTCGGTCGCCTGGAGCGCATGCAGGCGTTGATCAGCGATAGCGACAGCATCGAGCAATTGCGCAGCCGGCCCAAGCTCTACGAAAACATGCTGGGCAATCGCGACAACCTGCTGTGGATCCTCGATGACAGCGGCCAGGTGCTGATCGAAATCAACCCGGCCCATATGAACCTGCCGAGGTTGCCAGCCACGCCCCAGGCGCAAGTTGCTGACGGCGACGTTTTCGAACCCGTGCGCCTGGCCTGGAAGGATGTCACCCAGGGTGACCGCAGCCTCACCCTGATCGCTGGCAAGTTGCTGGGTGAGCGCGAGCAGATGCTGGGGGCTTATCGATTCAAGCTCTGGCTGGCCATGTCGGTCGGCGCGCTGCTGGCTTTCGTGCTGGGCTGGTGGGTCAGTCTGCGCGGCTTGCAACCGGTGCGGCTGCTGGCCAGGCATGCTGCCGGGATCGATGTGCAGCACCTGCATTTGCGCCTCGATGAGTTCAGCTCACTGAGTGAGCTGCGGGTGCTGAGCCATGCACTCAACCAGATGCTTGCACGCCTTGAAGATGGATTTGCGCAGCTGTCGCGTTTTTCCGAAGACCTGGCCCATGAGATGCGCACGCCGCTGAGCAATCTGATGGGCCATACCCAGCAGACCCTGCGGCATAGTCGCTCAATCGAGGACTATCAGAACCTGCTGGTGTCCAATCAGGAAGAGTACGAGCGCCTGGCGCGGATGATCGACAGCATGCTGTTCCTAGCTCGCACCGAGCAGTCCGACGCGGCTGTTAAAGCCACTCAAATCGACCTGCACGAGCTGATCGAGCAGCTCTGTGAGTACTTCGAAGGCGTGGCGCAGGAACGCGATGTAGCGCTCATCAACCAGGCCCCTGATCAGTTGCTGGCTGACCCAGGCCTGGTGCGCCGAGCACTGGCCAACCTGCTGGCCAATGCCCTGCGTTACGCAACGCCCGCCACCGCCGTGACGATCAGCAGTGCGGTTCTGCAGGACCGGCTCGAAATCACGGTACACAACCAGGGCGCGCCGATCGCCCCGCAACATCTGCCGAGATTGTTCGAACGATTCTACCGGTGCGACCCGTCGCGCAATCAGCCGGATGATTCCGGTGGATTGGGGTTGGCCATCGTCCGTTCGATCATGCAACTGCATGGCGGATGGGTGACCGTAGAAAGTGATGAAACAGGTACACGCTTTCACCTCGGTTTTCCGCTCCCAGCGGGTTGAGCACGTCGCTGTCCGGGGCGCTATCGTGCAAGGTTACGGTTTCCTTGTGATAGGGGGCGATTTGCACGTTGTCGATCTTAGTTCAGGGTAAATCGCCTGTTTCCTCCATCCAGTCAGATCCACACGTCATTCGTGGCCGTGCGTTCGCCGCCTTCATCGCCGGTATTCAGAACGCCCCGTGGCTCGATCATCATCAGTTTCGCTTCACCCTCGGCTGCCGTGCGATGTTGCATGCCACGGGGCACAACGAACAATTCGCCGGGGCCGATAAACACGCTGCCTTGCGGCAGGTCGATGCGCAGTGTCCCTTCAAGCACCAGGAAAGCCTCGTCGGTTTCGGGATGTGAATGCCAGATGAACTCGCCTTCGATGCGTACCACCTTGAATTGGTAGTCGTTCATTTCTGCGACGACCCGGGGGCTCCATTGTTGGTCGATCAGCGATGCCTTGTGCACCAGGTTCACGGGCTGCAGGCGCGGTTCGTTGGGGATACTGGACATGACGGTACCTCTATCAAGTGAGAATCGTCAGGCTAACGAAGGGAAGGGCCGCCATGCTTGTACGATCCTGCAAGTTGACCTTGTGCGCGCAGGCGTTCCAGCCAGCGCGAAGGGGATACGCCGTAGCAGCGGGTGAAATGCCGGGTCATGTGGCTCTGGTCGTGGAAACCGGCTGCCAGAGCCGCGTCCACCAGGGGGAACCCGTCCTGGATCAGCCCGCGCGCCTGATCCAGGCGGCGCAGGGTCATGAACCTGTAGGGACTCGTGCCGTACAGCGTCCGAAAGTCTCGTGACAGGCTCCAGCGCTCGCGCCCGCAGGCGTGTTCGAGCAAATCCAGGGTGATGCCGTGGTTCATGTGCGCGAGGATGAAGTCTCGCGCCATTTTGGCGGCTTGGTAATCCAGGCGCTTACGTCCGCGCGGTTTGCCGGCGACTGCACGCAGTGCGCTCGCCAGGTCGAACAGGGCGTCCTGTTCTTCCAGCGCTTCGAGTGGATGGTCCATGGCCTGCACGAACGGTTCACTGGCCCTGTACAGCCGGGAATCGTTCGAAAGTCCGCCACCAATGTAGGGCAAGGGCTCGCCGCCGAGCACTTGCTGAATCAACGCAGGATCCACGTAGGCCATACGGTAACGGAACCCCGCCTCGGTTCCGGCCATGCCGTCGTGCAGTTCGTCAGGGTGCAAAATCAACGTGTTGCCTGGCATACCGTGTTGCAGGCTGCCCTTGTAATGGAAGCTTTGTACGCCCGATAGCGTTCGACCGATGGAGTAGGTGTCGTGACGGTGCGGGTCGTAGCCGTGACCGCCAAACCACGCTTCGATCCGTTCCACTCGGCCTGGCACGGCCTTGCGCACGACCCAGTCTGTGGCTGGGAGAGATGACTCTCGATGCATATGTCGTATCCGGGAATGTGCGTCTCGGGTTGATGATATTCAGCTGATACGACAAAGATACTCGCGATCCCAGTGTCAGCCCAGTTGAACTAAAAAGCTGACTAATCAGTCAGGATGGTAAGTGGCTCTTCTTTCATCCTGAGGATCGATCATGCGCAATTACACCGTGGAATATCTCTTTAACGGCGAACTTCGCTCTCATGTGTTTGAACTCAAGGAGGCGCAGTTACCTCTCCATGAAGCGGCGATGCATCTGTTGCAGTTGCATCTTGGAGATGCGGAAAACGGCCTGATCATGCCCACTGCGGACGCGACGCCGGAGGAGATTGTGCAGCAGGCTGAGCGGGTAGGGCTGACACAAGTTCGGGTGTGCGATTAGGCTCCACCCTGTTCATGGGTGTATGGCTGGCATGTAAAGTGTTCCTGCTCGAGCCTGGTGAAATCCACGATGGACATGCGCCCACCGGCCCGGGTGGCGAGTGCACTTGGCTTCGCCGATCCAAGCCATTCAGGTCGCTGGTTCCGTCACGCCTACCTACTGTAGCGGAGCTTGCTTGCAATATAGGACTACCTGGCACATCAATGCTGGATGTAGAAACTCTCACGCAGGCAAGCCTTGCACCCACAGGTATGCCAGGTAGATCGGATCAGTGTCCCGACGACTGCGCCGCCCAGTGCTTCATCTCCTCGCTGATGAAGTGGGTCACCAGGTCGCTGTACATTTTGCCTATCGCATCGGGGCTCAGGCCTTCGGTCCTGGCCCACTCGCGGCGCACCTCCAGCATACTTTCAAAACGCTCCTGGGCCCGCACCGAGGCGGCTGAAGTCTTGAATTTTGATGCCGCCAATACGTAGTGAAACCGCCTGCCCAACAGTTTGATGACGGCGTGATCAAGGGCGTCAATCTCGCGTCTGATGTCCTCCATGCCTGCACACTCTGCGGGTTGCATCTGATTGAACACATCCATGCCGTTACTCCTTTTGCTGAATGAAGGCGTGAGACTGCCTCTGCGCTAGCAGCAATATTACTGCCAGGATAGGCTCGGCGGCGAACTGTTGCGCCGGGACGGTTTAAGCAAGGCATTGGGTACTCGCACCGCAGAACGATGAGCCCGGCGTGGGGCCTTCGAAGTCAGGGCAAAGACTGGCTAGTCTGGACAGCGCAACGACAAGGTCGACAGCATTGATGGGCTCATACAGGGTGATGATCGAACACCAGGATTATGGAGAGTACCCGCAAGCGTAGACCACCCCTCAGCGCAGGCTCCACGACACCCCGGCGTACACACCCAGACCTTCACCCGGCGTCGACCGTGCGGCATCCAGCCCCTTGTCGTCGTAGCCCGGCGTGACCGTGGCGGCGTAGTGCTTGTTCGTCAGGTTGCGCAGGTCCAGCCAGGTCTGCCAGTCGTCCTTGGGCGAGTTGTAGCCGACCGTTGCACCGAACAGAGCATAGGGGTCGGCGTAGTAGCTGTTGGCGTAGTCTACCGCCACCTTGGACACCCACTGTGTGTTCAACCCGGCGAAAAAACCCTGGGGCCAGTCGTAGCGCAGTTCGCCCTGGTAGTAATGCATTGGCAGCCCCGGCAGGCGGTTGTCGCCGAAGCGGTCGTCGTCGCGGTAATGGAAGTCACTGAAGGTATAGCTCTGGCGCAGGCTCAGTTGACCGCCGTCCTCCCGGGACCATAGGTTGCTTTGCAGGCCGGCTTCCACACCCTGGTGCACGGTGGGACTGGCGTTGAGTTCGTAAGGCGTGATGGCGTTGGCGTCCGGCAGCACCGAGAGCAACTCGTGATGCACCTGGGCGTAGTACCAGGCCAGGCTCCATTGTCCAAACGCGCTGTCGCCGCGGCCGCCGAGTTCCAGGGTGGTTGCGGTCTGGTTTTGCAGCTTGATCGGATCGCGTTGAGTGCCCGTGGCGGCGCCGCTGCCCTCTGGGAAGCGCTGGTTGGCGCTGTAGATCAGCGACCAAGGGTGCGGTCCTTCGACGGATCGGCTGAGGTTGCCGAACAGTTGCACGTCAGGTGTCACCTGGTAGCGCAGGCCCAGTCGCGGGGCGTAGTCCCAGTCATTGAGGCTGGTCTTGCCGCCACCGTCCGGGTAGGTCACGGCACTTTCACGACGGGTGTAGATGGCCGCGACGCCGGTGGTCAGCCACAGGTCGTCGGCGATCTGCAGATCGTTGCCCGCGTGCAGCACAGAGTCCGAGCCCTGGTAGGTGAAATTGCGCATGGCGGTGCCCGGGGCGTACCCGCCGGTGTTGCCGGTGGGGATGCGCACGGATTCGCTGGCGCCGGCGTTGGGCAGGTGTTTGGTCACCCGCAGGCCGACAGTGCTTTGGCTTTCCAGGCCCCACAGCGTATCGCGACGCTTGTAGTCGAAAGTGCCGCTGACATCCGAGTACGCCACTTTAAGACGGTTGGGGCCTTCGCGCAGGTCCATCGGATAGTCGTGGTAGGCCAACCCGGTCTGGATGCTCGAATCGTCATCGATGAACCAGGTGGTCTTGTTGCCGGCAAAGGTGCTGCCCGGCTGGTCACGGCTGTCGTTCCGTGCGACATAGGCCGGGTTGGCGGCCCGTGGGTCGTGCTCGATGGAGTGCTTCGTCACGCGGCCGGCGAGGTCGTTGTCAGTCTGGCGGTGACGCAGGTAGAAGCGCGTTTCCAGGTTCGGGTTGAAGCGGTAACCGAAGTTGGCGATCACTCCCTGGCTTTTGCTGGCGGTGTGGTCTTGATAACCATCGGCGCTCGCGTCGGTCACCGCCACGTAGTAGTCGAAGGCGCCCAGCACCTGCCCGGAACTGACCTGGCGCTGCTGATAGCCGTGGCTACCGATGGCATAGCGCACTTGCAATCGCGCCGCGTCGTAACCGGTGTGGCTGATGTAGTTGATGGCCCCACCCAGGGCCAGCGCACCGCGGTCAAAGCCGTTGGCGCCGCGCAGCACTTCGACATGATCGAGCCACAGCGGCTCCAGCAACTCGTAGGGCGTGCCCCCCGGACCGGTCAGGGGCAGGCCGTCGAGCATGGCGTACAGACCCGAGGCGTGGGCGCCGGGGGCGCGGTTGATGCCCGAGCCACGGATCGAAATCTTCACCCCTTCGTTGCCCGCAGACTGCGCGTAGATGCCCGGCTGATAAGCCAGCACATCCTGGTTGCTCGCGACTCGACCCTGCAGCGGCCGGCGCAGGTCGACCACGTTGGTGCCGCCGGGTACCTGGGCCAGCCGCTCCCTGGCGTCCTCGACGGACTGGTCTGCGCCGCCTTGACCGTCAGCTTCGATCAGCACCTGTCCCAACTCCATGCCCTGGGCCGCGGCGATAGCCGGACAGGCAAGGGCCAGGCCCAGCAGGGCTGCCGGGAAGGAATGGGGCGAGGGCATGGGGGAACTCCGGGTGAATGGGGCGGGCAGTGAGGAGTGCGACGCAGGAAAAGGCGAAGGGAGCACATAACTGCCGAAAACTAACGCTGCCGAATCCCCGTCACCCCCTCCCGATGCTTAATTCACCGTACTGCCCCGCTTGATATCACCGCAAAAAACGTCGAGGTTGCCACTGTCCGGCGTAGTTCGCACGACTACCGAGTACTCACCGGCCAGCAACACGGGTAGTTCCACAGGTGCACTTCTTGAGAATATCCAGCCGCGAATAGCCTGGCGCTCGGTGTTGACCTGATCGTTCATTGCGTAGGCAACGGGGCCAGGCTGCTGGCAGCTGCCTTTGTTGATGAAGGTATAGAGACGCAGCGGCAGGGAGGCGCCAGTGGGGACGCCACTGATGATGAAATTGAACCCGGTTTTCTTGCCCCAGTTGGCCAGAGTCACATTGCCGATTTGCCCAGTGTTATGCCGGGTGGCCTGGAGCGGCACGGACACGCCTTTCTGAGCTGGAGTGGTGCAACCGACCAGGGTGGCGGTGATCAGCAATGCCAATGAGTTTCTGAGTTTCATTTCGAATCTCCAGAGCTGGAAAACTGCATTGGTAGATTAGTCGGTTTGTGCTGACCCATACCTGGCGCCCGGCGATTGCTTGAGGCTCGTCATATCGAATGCACCGCCACCGTTATTGCCGGCGACCCGGAGCATGCGATCTGCAAGCATGCCCGTGACCAGGGCTGCGATGTGATTGTGATGGGACATCACCATATATCGACGTTTGAAAATTTGCTCTAATTCCGTTTTTTTGTTCCCCTAACTTCCCACGCCTGAGCTAAAAGTGTCCTCGCCTCTCGCTGCATGAATTTTTGGTTTGCTAGAATTTCACGGTTCATAGCTCGTATCGGAGTATCTGAAAGAGTCTCCCAGTGCCCTCGAGCAAATTTAACCTCGGACGGATCAAACATGAAGCCTTGGTCGGATAAATTCACGAGGTTCTTGAAAATATCAGGATGCTCAGGTTTGCTGGTAGCGTGCCGTAGTAAGTGCAGCCTGCGCTTGTCGCTGTGATATCTAGCGACGATGGGCTTACTACCATTCCATGGGTAATCTAGATTTGCCACTCTGTCTATTTCGGTTCTTACTAAAAAGTCGATATCGGGGTTTATCGAACCCTCGGCGTTAAAGACTTTCAAAGGGCGTGCGGAGGTAAGTGCGGCACTCTGTCGTTGAAGATCTGATCCTGATGTGATTGGCGGGGACTGCTGTGCAATTGGGGTGCTCAGTTTTCCTCTAAATCGAACTGAGGTAGTTCTGGGCACGCGGAACAGACCAATACGCCCCGTCGGATCCGTTTGATTCACGGGATCGTTCGAACAATACGCATATGCATTCAACCCGCCTTTATCAAATGGGCTCAAACTATCCGGGCAGTTGAATCGCATCAATATGGGGTTAAACGCCCTGTAACCATTCCCCAATAGATAATGCCCCGTCACCGGTTCTGGCCGTTCGCCATTGAATCCCAGCAGGCTGAGCAAGCCATTTGAGCAATAAATGTGGCCATAGGGTGAATAGTTGATCGGCTGCGATGGATAGTCAGTTTTCAGTGTGTTCAACACCGAGCGTTCTTGCCCGGTTGCCAAGAGAGTAGTGGCCTGTACATCGCCATCGCTTTGCAGTTGGGCCAGGAGGTGGTCATCGTGCTGGATTATCGAGCAGTGCAGCGCCCCCTGAATCTCCGTCACCAGACGGCTTCTGCAGTAGAAGCGCTGGCACGCATGATTGGCAGACTGTTCATGGCTGGTCAGGCGGTCCAGAGGATCGTAGCCGTATTGGCACAGCAGGACGTGCGGAAAAGATGTCAAGGGCGCGCTCCGAATGAGTTGTAGACCTAGGGAAGGTCTGAAGTAAGCAGCCGTTTTTAACGGCCTCGCTGTCTGAGGTTCAAAAAACACCGACTTAATCGAAAATCAGACCTTTCCTTCTGTCAGTTCACTATTTTTGCGGAAGAGCACTTTTTCAGGGCTCATTGTCCACATCACAGGCGCACCTCGCCTGCATTTAATAGTCGTTTTCGTATCATCCAAAGGTTCGATAAGGCAAACAGTGTGGTCTGCTGCGAGGTGGGTATTTCACCAGATCGGGAAGTCTTTTTCAGAGTTTCCCTAGAGGCAGTATTTGCGATTCTGTTGCGGATGGGAACTATCAGATCTGCTAGGTCGGGGTCATTGGGATCTTCTGATTGCCGGGTTTGAGTCGAACTTGGCGGGAGCCAACGGATCGGTACGCGGCGACAGGTTTTGGGGCCGCTTTGCGAGCAAGCTCGCTCGCCACAGGGTTTGTGCTGACCCATACCTGGCGCCCGGCGATCGCTGCGTTGGACGCATTCATACAGTGCTTACAAGTCAGTTATCGCGCAATTTTGGGGTTGCTAGACTCCCCAGTTGTTTGGCTTTCTTAACTAGCAATCAAACGGGATCAATGATGTTCAGTGAAATCCTGGTGGCCATCAATGGCAACGTCCAGAGTGTCAAGGTCCTGGAGTTGGCCATGAGAGTGGCCGATGACGCCACGCGGGTGCATGTCGTAAGCGTAATCGCTTACGAATTCAGCGCGCCGGATCTTGAGTCTCGGCAGGCATCGCCCGCTTCGTGGGCAGAGCAGTTGCACTGCGAAGAAGTTGTCGAAAAGGCCAGGCTTTTTCTTCAGGCCCGTCACGTCGAATGCACCGCCACCGTCATTGCCGGCGACCCGGAGCAAGCCATCTGCAACCACGCCCGTGAGCAGGGGTGCGATCTGATTGTGATGGGGCATCACCACATGTCGACGTTTGAGCGCCTGGTGGGCAACTCGGTGGCGTATGAGGTTTTGCAGAATGCCCCTTGCCCGATTCTGATTGAAGCGGGATGAGTGGTGCCACCCATTCCCCTGTAGGAGCCAGCTTGCTGGCGATGGAGGTCAACGGTGACGCGGGTAATCTGAATCAGCGCAGCGCCCTCAGGCTCATCGCGAGCAGGCTCGCTCCCACAGCTGCATGGGTCGGGTTAATAAATCTGTCCCCATTTCAGGTCCCCATTTCACCCCCGCGGCCGGGATTGTCGGGTGCCCAGGCGACGCCTGGCACTCACCTCTTGCGCAACTGTCCGGGGCTCGCCCCCAGCCGTTGTCGGAACAGCGTCGCCATATGCGCCTGTGAATTGAAGCCGCAGGTGAGGGCGATCTCGGCCAGGGTGGCGCTAGTGTCGCGCAGCAGGGCGCGGGCTTTGGCCAGGCGTCGGTCGATCAGGTAACTGTGCGGGCTTTTACCGGTGGCCTGCTTGAACGCCCGCATGAAAAAGCCTTCGGACAGTTCAAGCAGGCCGGCCATTGCCTGCACACTTAGCGGGCCCTCAAGCCCTGCATCGATGAACTCATCCAGCAGGCGCAGACGCTTGGCGGTGATGGAGCCTGCCGGCTGCGCGGGCAATGCGGTGTGCGTCGTCGCCCGCTCAGCCAGGGCCAGGGCCCAGGCCTGCCAATCGTCATCCGCAGCGGCGTGCAGCAATGCGTTGCGCATTCGCTGCGCCAGGCGGATCGCTTGCGGATCTATGCGGTTGTTAAAAGCCTGGTCGCCGGGTAATGCCAGCCCCTCGGCGCGCACCACTCGCAGGTATTCACCGCCCCCGGACGACTCGGACAGCACGTCACAACCGGCGGGCACAAACGCCAGGCCGTTGGGGTGAGCGAGGAAGGGCAGTACCCGGTCACTGCCGATGGCGTGCACGCCGCACTGGCTGTCGAAGGCGAAACCGATGGCTGCCTGGGTGGCTACATAGCGGGTCGCATAGGCAGACGCGGGCAACAACTCGATCGCCCACGGCCCGGCTTCGACCCGGCGGACCGGTTCGCTTGGGAGCGTTGATGGCAGGCGATTGCGCGAGTTCATGCCGAGCATAGTAGTGAAGATCGGGGCAAAAAGTCAGGTCGGTTTTCTGAAAGCCAACGTATCGCCCCTGCGCCTAGACTTTGCAAAACCCCAGGGAGAATGCCCATGCACACATTAACTCGCGACGACATCCAACAGGCGGCCCGCCTGGTGTACCAGGTCATGCCCGCAACGGCCCAGTACGCCTGGCCGTTGCTGGCCGAGCGGTTGGGCTGCACAGTGTGGGTCAAGCATGAAAACCATACCCCCACCGGCGCGTTCAAGGTGCGCGGCGGCATCACCTTCATGCACTGGCTAAAGCGCACCCACCCCGACGTGAAGGGCATTGTCACGGCGACCCGCGGCAACCACGGCCAGAGCCTGGCGCTGGCGGCCAGTGCCCTGGGTTTGCGCGCATTGATCGTGGTGCCCGAAGGCAACTCGGTGGAGAAGAACAACGCCATGCGTGGCTTCGGCGGCGAGGTGGTCGAATGCGGTCGCGACTTCGATGATGCCCGGGTCGAGGCTGCCCGCCTGGCGCAGGCGCATGGCCTGTTGCTGGTGCCGCCGTTTCACACCGAACTGGTCAAGGGCGTGGCCACCTATGGCCTGGAACTGTTCACTGCAGCGCCCGACCTCGACACCGTCTACGTGCCGATCGGCTGTGGCTCGGGCATCTGCGGGGTGATCGCAGCGCGCGATGCGCTGGGCCTGAAGACCCAGGTGGTGGGCGTGGTGTCGACGGAGGCTGACGCCGCCAGGTTGTCGTTTGAAGCCGGAGAGATATGCGAAACCCCATCGGCGAATACCTTTGCCGATGGCCTCGCGGTGCGCAAGCCGATTCCCGAGGCGTTTGCCATCTACAGCGCGGGCGCGGCGCGGATTGTAGCGGTCAACGACGGGCAGATCGCCGAAGCGATGCGCATTTTTTACACCGATACCCATAACCTTGCAGAAGGGGCGGGCGCCTCGGCGCTGGCGGCGCTGGTGCAGGAACGTGAAGCCATGGCGGGCAGGAAGGTAGGGGTGATCCTGTCGGGGGGCAACGTCGACCGAGGGGTGTACGCTCGGGTGATTCAGTGAGCTGAATGGGCCGTAGCAAGTGGCCAACTCGCTCGGATAACGGCATCGACCTTGAGTGGTCGACGGGCGGATTCATGGATCTATTCCCGTGAAAGCCTGGCGAAAATTTTCTGGCGCACCCTCCAGCCACGCTTTGCTAGCGTATGAAAACCCCTGCAGACATTTCCGATCCTGCAGAGCTGATCACCCGCGTCGCAGCCCACAGCCTGGAACTCAAGACGCAGATCACGCCGGGCTTCGGCGCGCTGGTGTTCAAGGCGTCCCTAGGCATCGAAGACATTTACGAGCTGACTTACATCCGCAAGGACGGCAGTCGCCTCTCGGCAATGGTGTCGGTGACACTCCGTTGAACGCTGTGATCGGTTTTCCGAAGTGCTCAGGACGGGATGGCAAGCGACATGATCGATACCCAGCGCGAATACATCAGCGATATTTTTACCAGCGGCCAGCACTTGCTGTCGTTGATCAATGGCATCCTCGACCTGTTCAGTCGGCCCTTGTCTGTTCTGGAACTGGAGGCTTTCCTGTGCGAGCAACAGGCTTTAATCTGAGCAAGATGATGCTCGCAATAAAAAATTGAAACCTTTTGCCGTGAATTGCAATCCATCGCCCATAGGAGGGCAATTTTGCGCTCACCACTCGATGAGCAAAAGCAAAGGTTGGCTTTACAAAAGACGACATTGCCCGGTGCACGAAGGGCAGTCTCACAACGAGCCGAACTCAACATGCCAACGAACTATTTACCAGGGTCCGGCACTGGCTTCCTGGCTTACGAAACCCACCGTCTTGCCTTGATAGAAATCGGCGAGCGAATTCGCGACCTGGATGACACGCCGACGCTGGCCTATGCAGCGGCGGAGATTCTCGGACGGACCCTGCAGGTCAGCAGGGTGGGCTACGGCACCATTGACCCGGTTGCCGAGACCATCACTATCGAGCGCGACTGGAACGCGCCGGGTATCGAGACCCTGGCCGGGGTCTTGAGTTTTCGCGAGTACGGTAGCTACATCGAAGATCTTAAAAAAAGCGAGACGGTCGTCGTGCGCGATGTCGGCGAGGACCCTCGAACTCGTGAAAGTACGCAACAGCTCAAGGCTATCAGTGCCCATTCGTTCATTAATATGCCCATCATCGAAAAAGGTCGGCCGGTAGCACTGCTCTACCTGAACCATTCCGAGGCTCGCGACTGGACGGCTGATGAACTGGCGCTGATTCGCGAAGTCGCCGAACGCACCCGCATGGCAACCGAGCGCTGTCGTGCCCGGGACGATCTGCGCGAACTTGCCGCTTCGCTAGAACACCAGGTCCAGGTGCGCACGGAACAACTGCGACAGTCGCAAAAGATGGAGGCAGTGGGGCAGTTGACCGGCCGCTTTGCCCATGACTTCAACAACCTGCTGACCGTCATCCGTTCGTCCTGTGACCTGCTCAAGCGCCCTGGCAGTTCTGAGGAGCGCCGTCTGCGCCTGGTTGAAGCTATTTCCGAGGCCGTCGAAAGAGGCAGTAGCCTTACCGGTCAGTTGCTCTCATTTGCGCGCCGCCAAGCGCTCAATCCGTCGGCATTGGACGTGAATGCCAGTGTCATGGCCATCGGCGAGGCCATGAGGTTGCAGGTTGGGCCCGGTGTCGACGTGGTCATCGATGAGCTTGAAGAAATCTGTTCGATTCACGCAGATCCTGGCCAGTTCGAAACGGCGCTCGTCAACCTGGTCAAAAACGCCAGTGACGCCATGCACGGCAACGGTAAACTGATCATCAACGTGACCCGGGCTGACGGTATTCCGGCTACCCGGGGTGATCCTTCCATTGACGGAAACTTCATCGCCATCTCTGTCAGCGACAACGGTTCGGGTATTGCCCCGTTCTGCATCGAGCGAATCTTCGAACCTTTTTTTACCACCAAGAGCGTTGGTCAGGGCACGGGCCTGGGTTTGAGTCAGGTGTTCGGATTTGCCAAACAGTCGGGTGGCGAAATCCGCGTGGAGAGTTGCCTGGGCCAAGGCAGTGCCTTTACCTTGTATTTACCTTGCGCTTAAGCGCGCGGCCCGATAGCCCGAATGCGAAAATGGCGTTAGCATCTTAGACCTCCGGCCTGATGGCCTGTTGTTCAGATCAGGGTTGCAGTGTGGAAAAGCTAAAACGCCTTCAAAGCGGAATCGAGGGGCTTGATGCTCTGCTCAAGGGTGGGCTGGTCGCGGGTTCGTCCTACATCATCCAAGGACGTCCTGGCTCTGGTAAAACAATTCTCGCCAACCAGTTGGGGTTCCATCATGCGCGCAACGGCGGTCGGGTCTTGGTCGCCACGCTGCTGGCCGAATCCCATGATCGCCTGTTTCAGTTTCTCTCGACCCTGAGCTTCTTCGATCCGGCCCGGGTCGGCGCCGAGATTCAGTTTGTCAGCGCCTTCGATACCCTGGAAAACGAAGGCCTGGACGAAGTCGTCAAACTGCTGCGCCGTGAAATCAGCCGGCAGAAGGCCACGGTGCTGGTGGTCGACGGCTTGCTCAATGCGCGCTCCAAGGCCGACTCGCCAATCGACACGAAAAAATTCATCTCCGAGCTGCAGGGCCATGCCGCCTTTGCCGGCTGCACCGTTCTGTTTCTCACCAGTTCCCGGCTGGATGACGGCAGCCCCGAGCACACCATGGTCGATGGCGTCATTGAAATAGGTGAAGAACTGTTCGGCACCCGTTCAGTTCGACGCATCCAGATGCGCAAGACCCGGGGTAGCGGCGCGCTCACCGGCCTGCACGAGTGCGAAATCACCGACGACGGTCTGGTGGTCTATCCGCGCCTGGAAAGTCTCTACAGCCATCCGTCCCAGCCCGACAGCGCAGATCTGACGCGCATCCCCAGCGGCATTGGCGCACTCGATGGCCTGATCGACGGCGGCTTGCACAGTTCCTCCATGACCTTGGTGATGGGTCCATCCGGGGTCGGTAAAACCACCTTGGGGCTTAAGTTTCTTGCCGAATCAACGGTGGACGCACCTGGCCTGCATTTTGGTTTTTACGAAAGTCCGCAACGGTTACGGCTCAAAGGCCAGTCGTTGGGGATCGATATCAAGGGCATGGAAGAAAGTGGTGCGCTGAGCATTGCCTGGCAGCCCACCACGGAGGGTTTGCTCGACGGCCTTGGCGCGCACCTGTTGAGCATCGTTGAGCAGAAAGGCATCAAGCGCCTGTTCATCGACAGCCTCAGTGGTATGGCACGGGTGTCGACCACGCCGGCACGGATCACCGATTTCTACAGTGCCCTGATGAGCGAACTGCGCGCCCGGGGCGTGACGGTGTTTGGCTCGTGGGAGATGCGTGACCTGTTCGGTTCCGAGGTCAGTACGCCGACACCGGACCTTTCGAGTATCGTCGATAACCTGATGCTGATGCGTTTCTTCGAGACTCAGTCAGAACTCCGACGACTGCTTTCTATTCTCAAGGTACGAGACAGCTTCTATGACCCCTCGCTCCTTGAAGTGGTTATCCATGAACACGGCGTTGAACTGAAAAAGGCCTCACGACATGCAACGGCAGTCCCTAATGATTCAGCGCTGCCCGGTTCAATCTCCTAAATCTGTGAGTTGGGTTGAATTGACATGACCACCATCCTCGTCGTCGACGACGAGTACTTGATCGCTGATATTCTTGGCTACGCGCTGGAGGATGAGGGGTTCATGGTCGTAAAGGCCAGCAACGGCCAAAAAGGACTCGAAGTGCTGGAACGCGAACGTCCGTCGCTGATCATCACGGACTTCATGATGCCGGTGATGGATGGCCTCGAATTCGCCAAGGCAGTTCGAGCGTTGCCTCTTGTCAGTCATTTGCCGATCATCCTGATTAGCGGCGCCCAGGCCCATATCGGTTTGGAGCGATCGGACCTGTTCGATGCGGTGCTGAAAAAGCCGTTCAATATTGATCTGGTGATTGCCAAGACTCGGGAACTTCTGGCCTTGACCTGACCGGCTTGGCAAAAACGGCCATTACCTCAACGTAATCCGTGGCCGTCTTGCCGGAACACCCGGCAATCGGCTGTGACAGGCCGAATCTGCTCATATACGACCATTACCGCCTTTGCGCCGGGTGAGGTGTTGGCGATTGAAGCAAGTTTTATCTACGGATGAAGGCCCCTAGATCGGCGTTCAATTTGTCAATCGCAGACTTGAAGTCCTGAGTGGTAATTTGTTGGCTAGCGTTTGAAAGTTGGGTGCCGGACACCTTACGCACCACTTTGGCCACAGTCTGATTGGTTTTAGCGTCGATGAATTCGGCTTCGATGAAAAGGTTAGTGTCTTGGTCCCGATGTCCAGTGGCCGCTTGCGCTGCACCGACGACAGCCGCGACCGGCACTACTTCATACCATTTCATGCCTTCGTTTGAGGCATTTACCCCGGTGATAGCTGCACGCAGAATCAGGGGTTTCGACCCGGCTGGTGCTGCGGCCGGGTGAGACACCAGCCGGTATTTCTGACCTAACACGCCTTTAGCGTTTGTGGTCATGTAGTTATGAATATCGTCGAGTGTCTGCTGGTTCACCCGCTCATTGGGTTTCGGTACCGGATAGAATTCCAACCCGTTGAACATTACGGTGTCATAGGCATTTGGGTTCCATGAGGGACTCACCCAGCGCATCGCCTTCTCACCTGTGGTGGTGGTCACTTCTTGCAAGTTGTTGTAGTTGGAGAGGTAGCCTGAGTATTGCGCTTTGTCGGTCACCTTCGAGGTGCATCCGCCGAGCAGCAGACTCGCCATTGCAGCGCCGATGAAGAATTTTTGTGACAGGTTCATAGTGGTGTGTGCTCCATGGATTGCGTCATTTTTCGTTAGCAGAAAATCAGAATCGTATTAAGGAGGCAATCCCCGATTAATCGCGGATCATCTCGTGCGAGTTGATCCGCGTACTTTTTTTAGTCTTTTTTGCCGACCTTGTCCTGAGCTTCTTCCTTGCTTGCGACATTCAACTGCGTTGGTTCGAGCTTGACGGTAAGTTTGTGCAATGAACCGGTGAATGCAAACGGCACCTGGTAATCCTTGTCATCGACAGGAGTGCCGGTATCGGAGCCGACATCGAAACTTTCATCCACACCGAAGACGAATGGAACGCTGTGGGGAATCTCATGGCTCGCCAGTTGCTTGCCATCCACCGACAGCACGCCGGTGCCACCTTTACCGAATCCCGGCCCAGCGTATTTGAAATCAAAGCTGATACTGTGCTTGCCGGGCGTAAGCGCCTCGCCCCCTTCCCAACGGAATCGCGCAACACCTTCAAGGTTGTAGTTGAAAATTGGCTTACCTTTCAGGAGGTAGAGCGCATAACCGCCAAAGCGGCCGCCGTCGGTCACCAGTACTCCGTCGACACCATTTTCCGGAACAGTGATGTCAGCCGTAATGACGTAAGACTTGTTCAACACGTTGGGCTCGTTGCCTGGAAGAATGCCACTCACGGGTGAAAGGTAATTGAACTCTGTGCGCCCGGCGACGATGCTCGGCCTCTGTGTAACGACGCGTGTAAAGCCGGAGGCGTCGAGCGGCAATACCTGATATTTGTTCGCTTCCACCCAGAACAGATCCTGTAGCTGCTTGAGTTTTGCAGGGTTGGCAGCGGCGACATCGTCATTCTGCGTCCAGTCCTTGGTAATGTCGTACAGCTCCCATTTCACGCCATTGACGATGTCCTTGGGTGGCTGGACGGTGATGTCCCATGGTGCGCGGTAAGGCGTTGTCGATGCCATCCAGCCCTCGTGGTAAAGCGCGCGCATACCAAACATCTCGAAATACTGCGTGGTGCGTGTAGAAGGCTTTTCGGCATTCTGCTTATCGAAGAGGTAAGCCATGCTCGTGCCTTCGATGGGTTTTTGCGCAATGCCGTCTACCTGGAGCGGCGCATCAATGCTGGTGGCTTCGAGGATCGTCGGCTCGATGTCGATGACGTGGTGAAACTGATTACGGATGCCGCCGGCATCCTTGATTCGGTTCGGCCAGGAGATGGCTATGCCCTGACGGGTACCGCCAAAATGTGATGCAATTTGCTTGGTCCACTTGAAGGGCGTATCCATGGCCCAGGTCCAGCCCACGGCCATATGCGGATAGGTCTGGTCCGAGCCCCAAGCGTCCAGATACTTCATCTGATCGGCGACTGGCACGTCGATTCCGTTGAAAGTGGTCATTTCGTTTGGTGTGCCGTTGGGGGTGCCTTCTGCGCTACTGCCGTTGTCACCACTGATATAGATCACCAGCGTGTTGTCGAGCTTGCCCATGTCATCAATCGCCTGGATCACCCGACCGATTTCATGATCGGTGTACGCCAGATAGGCTGCATAGACTTCCATCTGGTGGGCATACAGTTTTTTCTCCTCCGCCGACAGTTCGTCCCATTTCTTCAGTGAATCCGGCCACGGCGTGAGCTTGGCTTCCTGGGGAATGACGCCCAGGCGCTTTTGATTGGCGAAGATCTGGTCGCGCGCGGCGTTCCAACCCATGTCGAATTTGCCCTTGAATTTGTCGATCCATTCGGGCGTCGGGTGATGCGGCGCGTGGGTACCGCCGGGCGCGTAGTAAAGAAAGAACGGTTTCTTCGGATCGAGCGCATTCAATTCATTGACATAGCCAACGGCGTCATCCGCCATCGCGGTGATCAGGTTCCACTCCGGTTTTCCGACGTAAGGATGGATTGGCGTGGTGTTGCGCATCAGATTGCCCGGTTGCCACTGATTGGTTTCACCGCCCATGAACCCGAAGAAATAGTCAAAGCCCATACCAATGGGCCATTGATCAAACGGACCGGCCTGACTGATCTGGAATGACGGCGTGTTGTGGTTTTTGCCAAACCACGATGTTGCATAGCCGTTGTCCTTGAGGATTTTGCCAATGGTCACCTTATCTTTGGTGATGACGCTGTTGTAGCCAGGATAGCCCGTTGAAATTTCGGTGATGACGCCGAAACCGACAGAGTGGTGATTGCGCCCGGTAATCAAGGCGGCACGCGTCGGCGAGCACAGTGCCGTCGAATTGAATTGCGTGAAGCGCAATCCGGCTGCGGCGACGCGATCCATGCTCGGCGTCGGGATGAGGCCGCCGAACGTACTGGGCGCACCGAAGCCGACGTCGTCAGTGATGATCAACAAGACATTCGGTGCGTCTTTGGGAGGTACGACAGTTGGGGGCCAGTAGGGCGTCGAGTTCGTGGCGTCGAGGTTGATGACGCCGCCGAATGCTGCTGGAGGATTAGGGAGGTATCTCCCATCGATGGTCGTGGTCGCGCTGGGCGAACCGGGCGTGCCGTTGACTTCCTGTGTCGCTGCATTGGCGCAAGCGCAGGTCAGCAGGGCGACTGCCAGTCCTGAATTGATGCGCTTGCGCAGCCATAAAGGTTTATTCCAGTGTGCGGTGGCCATGGCCAGCTCCTGTAAGCCCCCGAAACCCCAAGCTCGAAGTGTAGAACCGTTTTTTTCTCTCGCCAGTCCATCTCAACGTTAACCTGAGTGGTCGTTGACTTTGGAGGAGTGGTGTCTATACCTGATCTTGATACCGAGCAGGTTCGGCAATGGCCACAGACTGAACTCAAGAGGCGCGCAAATGCTTATCAGGAAACGGCGTTTTGGTATCGTCATGGTCTGCGCCGGGATCGTGTCGGTTTGCCTGGCGTTTGTGGTGTATCAGCAGATCCGCGGCCCTATGCCTTTGACGCTGGGTGATGGAGAAAATGGCCCCCTGGAAATGGTCTGGCTTCCTGCCGGCGAATTTTTGATGGGCAGCGATCATAAGCAGGCCCGTCCAAACGAAGGACCGGCCCACAAGGTTCGACTTGACGGGTATTGGATCGACCGCTACGACGTGACCAATGCCGATTTCACCCGTTTCATTTCTGAAACGCATTACGTCACCACCGCCGAACGCAAACCCAAATGGGAAGATCTGAAAGACCAACTGCCGCCTGGGACGCCTGAGCCGGATGACAGCGACTTGGTCCCTGGCGCACTGGTTTTTGTCGGCACAGACAGACCCATCCCTCTCAATGATTTCAGCCAGTGGTGGGCATTTGTGCCGGGGGCTGACTGGCGTCACCCGCTGGGGCCAGACAGTACCATCGAGGGCAAGGAAACCCATCCGGTTGTTCAGGTTTCACGTGAAGACGTGCAGGCGTATGCCGCATGGGCGCACAAGCGTCTGCTCACCGAGGCTGAATGGGAGTACGCCGCAAGAGGCGGACTGGAACAGGCGAATTATGCCTGGGGGAATGACTTCTCGCCCGGAGGGGAAAAGATGGCGAATACCTGGGATGAGATACAGCCGTTTCCCGTGACCGGAGCTAGCAACAGATTCAAAATTGGCACCAAGCCGGTAGGCAGTTACCCGCCCAACGCCTACGGGCTCTACGATATGTCCGGGAATGTTTGGCAATGGGTCGCCGATTGGTATCGTGCCGATGCCTTTAGAGTTGGGCTCAGGCGTCAACCGGCGGGTGACGCGGCGGTAAACCCGGTGGGGCCATCTGACAGCTATGACCCCGAACTTGGAGTGACGGCCAATGCACCGCAGCGTGTAATCCGAGGCGGATCTTTTCTTTGTAGCGACAGCTACTGCACGAGTTTTCGAACCAGTGCCAGGCAGGGTGCAGACCCTATGAATTCCATGTCGCATCTAGGCTTTCGCTTGGCGATGAGCAATGACCAATGGGAAAAGAACCGTTGATAACAAATGCACTGGGCCATGCGGGAAAACACGAATGACTGCAGCTTCAGCTTGGCGCTGGTGAAATGGCGGTCGCGTTTGCTGACGGCGTTGAATTTACTGCCTTCGAACACTACAACGAGCAACATCTGCCCAGAGCCTTAAATTATCGCTCACCGAGGGTGCTCAGGCGCTTGGCGGCAAGTCCATTGTCTATCGAGCTGACTCATTCAGTACCTTGGCCGATTATCACTCCGTTCACCTTTTGCCCATAGAGATTGACCCCATCATGGGCGTGAAATTTTATTCTGGTTTGCTCGACAGAGCCGGCAATCATCCTTGGGTCTTTTGGTCGTTCGTGGCTGTTCATATAGGCTGCAACGTGCCACGCCTCATCGGAGGATAGCGTTCCCCCCTTACCTAGCGGCATATTCGATTTTATGAAGCCTGCGGCAGTATTGATTCGATGCATCCCCGCACCCCAGTTGAATGAATCTTTACCCCACAGTGGTGGAAACACATATTCGCTTCCTGCTTTCTGGCCTTCACCTTCAGCTCCGTGGCATATAGAACACTGCTTGGCGTAGATAGTCTTTCCCTTGGCAAGATCGAAACCTCCAGCAGGTTCAGGAGTCTCGGGATAAGAACGTCCTGGCAGTTCTTGTCCAGTAGGTGCACCAGTGGCGAGCCAGTACGAGTATGCGGTAAGAGCAGCGATGACTGGACTGTCCGCTGGAGGCGGTTTTCCGTTCATGCTGAACTGAAAACACCCTTGTAAGCGCTCGGCGTAGGTATTGACCTTGTCGTTCTTTTTTCGATAGGCCGGGTACATTGTGTAAGCCCCCCAAAGAGGAGCAGAGTTGGCTTTTCTTCCTTGGTCTAAATGGCAGTTGGTGCAATTTAATCCGTTGCCTACGAACTCGGATGCATTGGCTTTCGTCTCTACAAAGATGGCGTGGCCTTGCTGGACTAATCGACCAAAAGCATTGTCAAGCAGCGTCTCCTCCGCGGGAGGGCGAAAGGTGAGAGCCTGATTCTGAGTTGGATTCTGGCTTTTGGGTGGTGCGGTTGGTTCTACAATTTCAGTCGCACAAGCCATCGATATAATGTTGAAAGTAAAAAATGCAGTGATGATGGATTTCATGGCCAGGCCTCTACTGACTGAGCTCAGCAAAATATTGGGAAACAGCCTCGACCTCGGTATCGGTGAGTGAGCGCGCAATGTGGCCCATGAGATCGTCTTGATCATTTTTTCGGGTTTTCTGCCGCCAGGCGTTCAGTTGTGATTTGAGGTACTGAGCCGACTGACCGGAGAGCGGCGGAAAGGTGGCACCGACACCGATGCCACCTGGACCATGGCACGCGACGCACTCTGGAATATTTCGATCCCATGAGCCTCTCAAGGCCAGGATTTCCCCAGGGTCTTTCGCTACGTGTGCGCGATTCACTGGTTTTACTGCTGGACTTGGCATTTTGGTGAGCATCACCGCGAGGGCTTTTGATTCGTCTTCGCTCAATGCCTGAGCGATTGGTTGCATGATTGGATTACCTCTGGAACCTGAACGAAAATCAGTGATTTGCTTCGTCAGATAATCAGCAGGTAGGCCTGCAAGCCTTGGAAAACCCGCCGAAGGCATACCTAGACCGTCTGCGCCATGACAGGTTGAGCAGGCTATGGCTCCTGAATTAGCCCCCCCTTGGGAGAATATTTTTTGTGCGTCCGATGCGAAGGCAGGTGTCGTAAATGCACTGGATAAAATACAGACTAATGCCCTTCGCGAGATTTTCATCTGCCAGCCTCATTATCATTATTTTTATAACAGCAATTTCGCTCAGTGTGGTCAGTCGCAATTTGGCGAATATGCCTCTGTGTTAGAACGGCAAGTACCTTGCTGTTAAGACGACCTTAAGTATTCTAGTAGAAAACTGGTTGACCACCCTCAGATCGGTGCGTGGATCTACAGTGACCTTTGCGCCAACCTCCGCAAATCTCTGAGTCGCTTGCTGAACGAGCAGCGAGTGCATTTACCGAGCGCGTTTGTTGGCCTCGATTTACCTGTAGTCACGTGCAGCGGAGTAGCCGATCGGGGAATCACATCGAAGCAAGCAGCTGGCGTGCCGAACTTCATGATGGGCCAACTCCTACGAATCACTGCTGCGTTGGCGTTGGCGTTTGCGTGCGGCGGTCGGTGTCGTAACGGCCATGATTCGAGTCGTATTTGGATGCGCCTCGATCTTACCGGTCAGTATAGTTATCTCCATCCCCATTCCCGAGTGCCTTAAATTGGACAATACCCGCGAGCGCTTGATTGATTCAGCGCTAAAGTTGTTCCTGTCACAAGGCATATACATTACTGGTGTGATGTCCATCGCCGCGATGGCGGGTGTTACCAAGATGACGCTCTACAGCCATTTCCCCTCCAAGGATGCGCTGATAGTGGCGTGCCTAGAGGAGCGTGACCGGCGTTGGCGCGAAGAGGTTGCTCGCACCCTGGCGGGTCACCCTGACCCGATCAGTGGCATGCTCGCGTTTTTCGATTTGTATCAACGCTTTCTTTTACAAGATAGCGAGCGCGGGTGCCTGTTCGTCAACAGCGCGGCTGAATTCCCTCAGTTTAGCCACCCTGTGCATCTGGCAGTGATTAGGCATAAGCAAGGGATACGCGAAAATCTCGCTGCATTGGCCATGAGCGCCGGTGTTAGCAACCCTGGCGTAGCTGCTGAGGGGCTGTTTATCTTGCTGGAGGGTAGTTTTATCAGCGGCGCCATGGGGCAGGGCGCTCGGGTATTCGACACGGCCCGGCAAATTGCTGATTGCTGGATCCGCAAGCTGGGCCGGCAGGAGCATAACGTATGACCCTAGGCTTATTAGCTGCCATTGCCGCCACTTTTTCCTGGTCGCTGCTCTACATCTTTCCAGGGCTAGTCGGCGATTACAGCCTTTTCGATCTGGCTGTGGTGAGTTATGCCTTTGCCGGGCTAGGCAGCCTGATAATCCTACTTGTTTACCGAAACGAAGTGCGGCAATTGCGCCTGAGCGACTGGGCCTGTGCAGCGCTATTGGGCTTTTTAGGATACATCGGCTATTTCTTCCTGATCACCACTGCGGTCTTGGCTGCGGGGCCGGTGATCCCGCCGGTGATGATGGGCTCAGTTCCGATCGTGCTTGCGATTGCCGGTAACATGCGAAGCTCCAGCGTGCCCTGGCGCGCTATTTCCGGGCCGCTGGTGGTGGCGGCCTTGGGCATAAGCTTGGTCAATTTGAGCGTGTTTGATTTTAGCAGCGAGACGGTGGTGCTCCCGACAACTTCAATATGGTTTGGGCTGCTCGCAGCGTTGCTGGCAATCGGATTTTGGACTGGTTTTGGCCTATTAAATGAAAGTGCTTTGGCTCAACGCCCAAGCATGTCCCCCATGCTGTGGTCAGCCATGCTGATCTTCATGTGCAGCGTCGAAATGCTGGCCTTCATCCCAGTTGGGCTGTACTTGAAACTGTCCCATTTCGCCAGCCATCCGAGTGGATTAGCAGGTACTCAGGCGCTAGTAGTATGTGGGCTAATTCAGGGGCTAGGGGCCACCCTTGCCGGTGCCTGGGCATGGTCAATCGCAACTCGGCGCCTACCTTTGGCTCTCAGCGGGCAATTGATCGCCAGCGGAACCCTTTATGCGACTGCCATGGGCCTGCTCATCAACCAACGCTGGCCCTCTCCTATGGAAGCGCTCGGGACAACACTGCTATTCGTTGGGGTGGTGTGGGCTATTCACGCCTTTTATCGCAGAAGAACACACATCGAGTTGAATGGTGCGATAACTGGCACTCGCCAAAACTAATGCAACTGTTCCTAGGTACCCAGGCCGATGACCTCTGGAGCCAAGGCTGAGGGCGTGCCAATAACGATGCCTTCATTTATGACGCGGCAAAAAACCATTACATTTTGCCCGGCAGGAGGGGCGCTGATTTGGCCCACTTCAGAGCCTGTAAAAACAGCGCTGACGTGTTCCAGGGCGCGAACGATGCAAAAGGCAGCATTGACCGTGCGAACGCACAGCCAACGAGTGTTGATGCTCCAACCGATAACGCCTGTGAGCGTTTTTATACACTCTGCTGAGCACCCGTCACGCTAACGCCTGATCCAACGCATCGACCACTCCCTTATCCTCACCCAGGAACCCTCCGCTTTGATGCTGCCACAGCCGCGCATAGACGCCGTTCTTCCCGAGCAATTCGGTGTGGGTGCCCTGTTCGATGATGCGCCCTTCATCCATGACGATGAGCCGGTCCATAGCCGCAATCGTGGACAGCCGGTGGGCGATGGCGATCACGGTCTTGCCCTGCATCATTTCATCAAGGCTTTCCTGAATGGCAACCTCGACTTCCGAGTCCAGCGCGCTCGTGGCCTCGTCAAGCAGCAGTATCGGGGCGTTTTTGAGCATCACCCGGGCTATCGCCACGCGCTGGCGCTGACCGCCCGAGAGCTTGATCCCGCGCTCACCCACAAGGGTGTCGTAGCCGGAATGGCCTTGCCGGTCGCTCAGTTGGCTTATGAACCCATCGGCCTGGGCATTCGCCGCAGCGTTGCGGATTTGCGCGTCGCTCGCTTCGGGACGGCCATAGGCGATGTTGTCGCGAATGGAACGGTGCAACAGGGACGTATCCTGAGTGACCATGCCGATGGAGCCACGCAGGCTGTCTTGCGTCACTTGTGCGATATTTTGGCCATCGATGCGAATCTCCCCGCTATCGACATCGTAGAAGCGTAGCAGCAGGTTGATCAGGGTGGATTTGCCGGCACCAGAGCGGCCAACCAGGCCGATTTTTTCGCCCGGGTGAATATTCAGGTTCAGGCCATCGAGCACCTGGCGTTCGCCATTGTAGTTGAAGCTGACATTGTCAAAGGTTACCGCGCCGCCGGTGGTCACTAGCACGCCGGCGTCCGGCGCATCCTCCACCTTGGAGCCACGGGTCAGTGTTGCCATACCATCCTGTACGGTGCCGATGCTCTCGAACAGTGAGGTCATTTGCCACATGATCCAGTGCGACATGCCATTGATACGCAACGCCATGGCGGTGATTGCCGCCACGGCACCTGCGCCGACTTCACCCTGGTGCCACAGCGATAGGGCATAACCACCTGCTGCCATGATCAACGCCACCACCAATGCCTGGTTGACGATCTCGAACTGACTGACCAGGCGCATCTGGCGAAAGCCGGTTTGCTTGAAATCCTCCATTGCTGCACGCGCGAAATGCGCTTCACGATTGGAGTGGGAGAATAGCTTCACCGTAGTGATGTTGGTGTAGGCGTCTGAGATACGCCCGGTCATCATCGACCGTGCATTGGCCTGTTCTTGGCCGACTTTCCCCAGGCGGGGCACGAAGTACAACATAGCCAGCCCGAACAATACGACCCAGGCCACGAAGGGCAGCATCAGTTTCAGAGCGAAGCCGCCGGCCAGCGCGATGATCGCGATGAAATAAACCCCGATCCCGGGTGCGATCTCGATAAGGGTGAAGAGCACGTCGCGCACGGCTAGGGCAGTCTGCATGACCTTGGTGGTCACTCGGCCGGAAAACTCATCGGAGAAAAACGAAAGGCTTTGCCGCAGCATTAGGCGATGGAAGTCCCAGCGCAGCCGTAATGGCAAGTTAATTGCCAGTATCTGGTGCTGAACCATGGTGCGCAACGCCACCAGTCCGACGCTGGTCACCATCACGATACCCATGCCCCACAACACGCGACTTTCTTGGGCAGCCGCATCACCGCCTGCCTGCCAGGTCGAGAGCAAGTCCACGACCTGGCCGAGAAAGGAAAACAGCCAAGCTTCGTAAATCGACACACCGGCGCTGACCAGTGCAAGTGCAAGGATGTAACCGCGGGCACCCCGGGTACAGGCCCACAGGAACCTGCCCAGGCCGTCGGGTGGCGGTGGTACCTCGTCAGGAGGAAAGGGGTCGAGCCTTTTTTCAAACGCACGAAGCATAGTGTTCTCCAAAACGATCAAGTTAAGGGGATTCTGCCATTGAACGGTTGCTTAGAGGGTTTTGCGAAGTTGAGGTATGGTGCTGGTGGTAGTTAGCTTTGAAGGTTTGGTTGCCGGGGCAGGGCAGTCATAGCATCACAAAGCGTGTGAATAGTCGTGCCTCGGCCGTACCGGTTTTAAGCTATTGTGATACTTGCGACAACGTATGGATGACATCCGCTGCCATCTGTTTAGCACTGTTCATCCCGCCATCCAGTCAATCCGTCAATCCGTAAGACCGGCGCTCCCTGCTTCATAAAGAGCAGCTGCTGTGCCGGGCGGCCTTGCTGGAACCAAGCCCGTCCACCGGACTCATCCCCAGCAATGGCAATCCCAGCAGGGTCAAGCCGACGCCCGTTATTGCACTTAGGGTCAATGGATCGCCGAATTGCAGCCATGTCCAGATAATGGTCACAGGGGGCGTCAGAAAAAGCGCACCGCTGATGCGTTGAATGCTGAAACGTTGCAAGCACACCCAATAAAATCCATAGCCACCCAAGGTTGCGAAGGCCACTAGCCACAGCACGCCACCTGCAAACCCTGCGCTAGTCGGGGGCCATACTTCCCCTTCGAGGCAGGCCAGCACAGCAAACACCGGGATCACTGCGCATACCTGCATGAACAGCGCGGTCGAGGCCGGCATGGATGTGCCGGGCGACGCCTTTTGGAACAGCGTGGCCGCAGCCAGGGAAAAGACAGCCAGCAAAGGCAAGCAGTACGCCCAGAGGTCAGCGGCATCCCAATCCACGTTAGCACCGCTGGCCACCAGCACACCGGTCAGGCACAGCGCCAGGCCCGCCCACTGCCATCCGCGCGTGCGCTGCCCTGGCACGCTAGCTGCCAGCAGCACAATCGTCAGTGGCAGTAGATTGGCGGTGAGTGAGGCAGTGCCCGGCGCGACGCCCAGTTGAATGGAGCCGGCGATGGGGCCTATGTAGCCACCTATCGCGAACAACCCCAGCAGTCCTTGATGGGCTACATCACGGCCGCGCAATTCCCGCAAGCCCGCCCAGGCGAAGGGCAGCAACACCGCCGCCGTCGCCAGGATGAAGCGCCATCGATCTTGCGGTTTGGACAATTCCTGGCTGCTGCAAGCTTTTTGAACAAAAGCCCATCTGCGGTCAGCCTGCATGTTCGTCGCCTGGAAGCTGTGGCCGGGGAGCGCTTGTTGGAACGCGATAATCAAACAGTGAGCCTGACACCACTGGGCCGTCGCTTTGCGTTGCAAAGCGCCGAACTGTTGCGGCTCCACGACGGGCTGCTTGCCAGCTTTATCGTGCCGGTGGCCAGTGGTCGAGTCAGGCTGGGCATTTCCGAGGAGTACGCGGGCGCTGTACTGGCTTGCACGCTGCCGCACCTGACGGCGGATTTTCCGTACATAGAGTTGGAGGTCGAAACTGGTGCCAGTGGTCGCTTGAACACTCGCCTCCAGAGTGGGCAGTTGGATATGGCGCTGTTAGTGGCGTCGGCTGATGTTGCGGCGCCGCAGACGCGTTGCATGAAGACCTTCGGCATCACCCAACCTGTCTGGGTTGCCGCCCACGATTTCATACAGGACATCACCAAACCGGTGCCCCTCGCATTGCACGGCAAGGGTTGCCCGTATCGAAGCGTGGCTGTTGATGCGCTGACCCAGCAAGGTCGACGCTGGCGAGCGGTGATCATGAGCGCCGGGGTGATCGCATTGGAAGCCGCCATCGAGGCCGGATTGGCCATTGGTATCGTCGACCGGGCTCGAGTGCGTCAAGGCATGCGCGTGCTGACGGCTGCCGATGGATTCCCTGAGTTGCCCTTGCATGAATTACGGCTGATGTTGGCCCCCGGGGAGTTGAGCGAGGCGGGGGAGGTGTTGGTGAGATTGATCAGCCATGGCTTTGAGTGTCAGCGCGTGAGGTCAGTAGTGGGCAACTGCCTTTGGCCGAGGCTGTTGACCTTTGCTGCTCTGTTAGGGGGGTGGCTTTGTTCTGGAATGGGTCGTATGGTCAATGAGTCGTTTAGGAGTTGTTCCCATTGAAATCCGATTTAACTGAACTAGATACAAAATATGCAGGCGCGGCAGACCCGGCCCTCGGCCAAATTCCGAACGATCTGATCGCTGCTATCCGGGATGTGTACACGCCGGCGGGAATGCAATTGACGGATCTGGCTCTCCGCGAGGCTGAGAGCGCCGAGTATGGTGCCTCCCGCTTTGGCCTCGACGGCCACACCATTGTCTTCCGTGTGGCTAAAACAACGCCAACGAAAATTGGACAGTTCGTCACAATATGGAAGCGTCCGACGTCAGGCCGCATCATTGCACCTTTTGATGTCGATGATGGCGTGGCCTTTGTTGTGGTAAGTGTGTTCGATGCAACTCATCGTGGACAGTTTGTTTTCGACCAGAAGATACTGGCATCAAAGGGCATCATGGCGATTAACGGTAAAGGCGGTAAGCGCGCTATCCGCGTTTATCCACCTTGGGCCAAACCAGGCGCCAAAGAGGCCGTCAGGACACAACAATGGCAACTACGATACTTCCTTCCTTTTGAACAAAGCGGAAGCGCCGATTCCGTGCAGGTACGTCGACTATTTGAAGTTTAAAATCCTTTTGAATGCCTTGAGGAGGCGTGGCTCACCGCGCCACAAGAACCTCGATTTAGGTTGACCGACTTCCTCAGGGCGCTCACCTATCCAAGGTAAATCTGGTTCGCATGCGAATCATTAGTTCAGGATCGAACGAGTAAAACAGTCGCCAGCAATCCACTCCGTCGCAATGCCAACCTTAGATCGAACGCTGATTAACCCGCTCCATCAGTTGCCCGGCAGTTTCCTTGCGTTCGGAATACCGATCTACCAGTACGCCTTGGTGGTTGCGGAGCAGGAGGGTGAATTTCACCAGTTCTTCCATCACATCGACGACGCGGTCGTAAAACGGCGAAGGTTTCATCCGGCCTGCTTCGTCGAACTCCATGAAGGCCTTTGGCACCGACGACTGATTGGGGATCGTGAACATGCGCATCCAGCGCCCCAGCACGCGCAGTTGGTTGACCACATTGAAGGACTGCGAGCCGCCACACACCTGCATCACCGCCAGCGTCTTACCTTGGGTCGGGCGGACCGCACCGAGCTCCAGGGGGATCCAATCGATCTGCGCCTTGAATACCGCCGACATCGCGCCATGGCGTTCCGGCGAGCACCAGACCTGACCTTCTGACCACACCACCAGATCGCGCAGTTCCTGCACCTTGGGGTGTTCGACTGGAACATCGTCGGGCAGCGGCAAGCCGGATGGATTGAAGATCCGCACATCAGCGCCGAAGTGCTCGAGCAGGCGGGCCGCTTCTTCCACCAGCAGACGGCTGAAGGAGCGTTCGCGGGTCGATCCGTACAGCAACAGGATGCGCGGTTTGTGTTCGCCCGGAGTCGACGTTTGCAGCCCATCGAACAGAGTGGGATCGAGATTGGGTAGGTGTTCCGACATGATTAGTCCTCCTTAGAGAGTGCCGATACGATCGAGTTCGTGTTTGAGCTCATCGCGGCTGAGGCGGTGGAAGGGCAGCTCGAGGAAGGCCTCGCAGCGTTGCTTGATGTGCGCCAACGTTGAGCGAAAGGCAGCGTCGATCAGCGCTTTGTCACCGGTAACGTCGGATGGATCTACCAGCCCCCAATGGGCTTTCAGCGCCGGGCCGAAGTACACCGGACAGGTTTCGCTGGCGGCTTTGTCGCAGACGGTGATGACGATGTCCGGCGGGTTGCCCTCGAAGGCGTCATTGCCCTTGCTGTGCAAGCCGTCAATCGAGATTGCGGCCTGTTGCAAAGTGGACAGGCTGCGCGGCAAGACCTGCCCCTTGGGGAAGCTCCCGGAGCTCACTGCTTCGAATCCGGCCGGCGCAAGGTGATTGAACATGGCTTCGGACAGGATGCTGCGGCAGCTGTTGGCTGTGCACATGAACAGGACTCGCATGGGGTGCTCCTGCCGCGTCGAGCGGACATCGAAGGAAGGGTGATTAAACGGGATTTAGCAGCAGGCGCTTTCGCGCACAGGTCGTCCATCCATGTTCTGCAGACGGGAGGAATTATCCTTGAGCCAGTCGGCGTTGGCCTTCGACGTCACTCGCAGGATTTCATTAACCCAACCTGGCAGATCCGGGTTTAGACGGTAATAGACCCACTGGCCCTGACGCCGATCCAGCAGGAGGCCGTTGCTGCGCAGTTGCGCGAGGTGGCGGCTGATTTTCGGTTGGCTATCGTCGAGCGCACACATCAGTTCGCAGACACACAACTCTCCCTGCTCGGCAATCAGCAGGGTGGCGCGAACTCGGGTCTCGTCAGCCAGGCTCTTGAAGACTTCAGGAGGCGTGATCATCGCAAGGGCTTCATATATGTGGATAATTGAATATACGGATAACCATATGTATTAAGCAAGTCAGAAATTCAAGCGCGGCTTACCCGAGGTGGCGCGGCGGGTCGGCTCGCAGCGCGTGCTCCAGGAAATCGATGAGCGCGCGCACCTTGGAATTCAGCGCGGAACGCTCGGTGACGCACGCGTAGATATCCATAGGCTCAGGCTGCGCAGTGGCAGCGTCTGGATGATGCGGTTCGAACAACGGCACCAGTAATCCAAGCTCGATCAGCGGCTGAGCCACGAAGTCAGCGAGGCGAGCAATACCGCCGCCATTCACGGCAATTTGCGCGAGCATGTCGATGTCATCGCAGACAAACTCAGGATTGGTTTTCACCTCGAAGGTGTGGCCGTGCCGGACGAAATTCCAGGGCAGGTAACGTCCATCAGTGGGATAGCGAAACACCAGGCACGCATGTTTCTGCAAGTCCTCGGGTGTTGCGGGTACGCCGGCTCGCTGCAGATAGGCAGGGGAGGCGCAGAATATGAAAGGGCGCGAGGCAATTGGGCGGGCAACCAGGCTTTCGCTCAACTGCGCCTTGATCCGAATGCTGACATCGATGCCCTCCAGTCGGTGATCGACGCGCCGGTCAGTACTGATCAACTCGATGCCGATGCGCGGGTAGGCTGCCTTGAACGCAGGCATCAAGGGTGCGAGCACATGACGACCGAATGCCGTCGTGGTCGCCGCGCGCAGTGCGCCTTGCGGCTCGCTGGTCATGGTGGCCGATTGCGCTGCGAGGTCGATATCGCGTGGAATGTGCCGAACTTTCTCGAAGTAGCGCGCACCGCTTTCAGTGAGCACCATGCTGCGGGTAGTCCGCGACAGCAGGCGTACACCCAGGTGCGCCTCCAGCCGCGAGAGGCTCTGGCTGACAGCCGCCGCACTCTGGCCCTGGGCGCGGGCTGCGGCGGCAATGCTGCCGGTTTCCACCACCCGGATGTAGGTGTTGATCAAACCCAGAGTATCCATTAACTGACTGTCTGCTCGATTCGTTGATAATATTTAGTATTGATTCAATGACAGCGCGGGTACTGGTTGACTATGAGGATTGTTAACGTTGCCTCTCACTGATTATCCGAGAGCCACTGATGACCGCCGAGTCCACGACATATTCTTCCAGGCTGCGCTTGCCGAGCCGCGCTACGCCTTACGTATTCGCTCTTTACATGGCGATAATAATGGCATTCCTGATGTGCCTGGTGATCACCATAGCCGAATTCGGTCTGGATGAGCATTACTTGGAAAATGTGATGAATGCTTATCGGCTAGCGATGCCATCGGCGTTTGTGTGCGTACTCGTTGTAAGGCCTATAGTTGCCAGGCTTGTGGCATGGACTGTGCGCGCGCGGTAGGCATGTGGAGGTGTGTCTGCACTTATCAGCTTTCAGCAGCAGTGTTTGGCTCTTGACCCGCCTCAGCTTCTATTTTCAATCGGTCAGCCTTGCTGATGTATTTCGCCTTGGCCGGTGCCAATTTGGCACTGGCCTTTTTCGCGTGAGCCTTCAACAACTGCTTTATTTTTTTCTGACGGTTCATTTTTTTCTGCCCAACTTGTAAGTTCATCAATGATATCAGCTTACAAATTGAGCCAGATCCACATATGGACAAAACCTCCTGCGACCTTCCCGGGTTGCTCGTCCGTCAGCCCATCCCCGCTGACGCTCGCGCGATCGCCACGCTGCACATCCGCAGCTGGCAGGCGACCTATCGGGGGCTGCTTTCGGATGGATACCTGAGTGCACTGGACGCCAGCGTAGATCGGCGCGTGGCCTTTCTGTCCAAGGCCATCGAGGATGATAACCAGGCAATCCGGGTGGCAGAGCTGGACGGCAGCCTGGTCGGCTGGAGCTCATTCGGGCCCAGCCGTGACGAGGATGCTCGCACAAGCGATGGCGAACTGAAGGCCATCTACCTTGATCCACAGGCTTGGGGCCTGGGCATCGGCCCGGCGCTGTGGGCTGTGTCACGCGAGGTGCTGGTCGTTGAGGGTTTTCAGCGAGTCAGTGCCTGGGTGCTGGACGGCAACGAGCGCGCCAGCCGCTTCTACCGCAAACTCGGTTTCACGGCGGAGACGGCCAGTCAGCGCACCTTCGAGGAAAACGGCGAGCCACTGCCGCTGACTCGCTATCACCTCCAGCTCAACGCTGGCTAGTGATCAATGGCTGCGCCAGAAACTCATCGATCAGCCCTACGACCTGCTGCTGGATCGCCTCGCGAGAGCGTCCGCCTACGCCATCCTGGCAGATGATCCCGTCGCCTGGCACGTCCTCTTCAAGCATCGCCACCGCACCCGGTTTGCACAACGACAGGAAGCTGAAGTGGCTGGCATCGCTGATCTCGACATAACGACTGGAGGCCTGGGGCAGGCGTCTGGCCAGATCTGCGGATTCCAGCTCAGCGGGAAGGTCGGCAGATGGCACGCCTGCGGCAATCACCAGCGTAGGCACCGCCAGCGTGGCCAGGCTGACATCGGTCATTCCGCGTGACTGGCCCAAGTCCAGGCTGACGACCGAGGTGACACGTTTATCGCGCAAATCGCCAGCCAGCCGGGCTTTCGCGGCGGGGGTGCTGGCGGGGTTGATCTGGTAGTACACCGAGCAACTGGCCAACTGGGTGTGGACTGCGCATTCCTGGTCGAAGCGTTCGGGATCAAAACGTGCCCCGGCGATTTCCAGCGCGGTCCAGCCGCCGAGTGAATGGCCCACTACGGCCACTCGACCCTTCGCGACTGCGCCAAATTGCTGCGGCTGAGCCAGCACCGCATCAATGACCCGGCGCAGGTCGGCCGGGCGCTGCCATAACTGTGCTGCGGCTTTGGGGCTACGGTCATGGGTGGTGGTGCCAGGGTGGTTAACAGAGGCGACGATGTAGCCCTTATGGGCAAGGGCCGTGGCCAGCCACGCCTGGTTGCTCCAGTTACCGCGGTAACCGTGGGAGATCACTGCCAGAGGATGCTCACCGGCCGCCGCGGGTGCGTTGCGTACGGCAAGGACACCGACAAATGCCGGATTGTCAGCGATCAATTGTGGTGTGGCCGTGGTGGTACCGGGATACCAGACGACCATTTCCAGGGGGCGATCTTTTTGCGGGTCGGCGAGCGTGGAGGTCTGGAAGCCGATAGGGGTGGTGTCAGCGACCGCGGTGGTGGCCAGGCAGATGAGTAGCAGGGTGCCGATAGCGCTTTTCATTGTTTTTATCTTCCTTGAGTGGATTCAGCACGCGCATTAAAGCGTAGATCCTGCGGTCGTCAAGGTGGCCCCGACTCATTGGCGGAGTGATGCGATTAATTGGCGGTATTAGTAGCAGTGGCGAAGGTTGCGTTGCACTGTCTGGAAGGGTGGTTCAGATGCTCAATGTTGGAAGCCAAGTTTGTAGTTTCAATCATTCCCGGACAATTCCGACCTGTAGCTGGAAAGCGTCGCATTGAGGGCATCGGTGACCAGGTTTTTCAGGATCGGTTGGGAAGATGATTCCATCTCCTGGCCAATTTCGGCTTGTTTCGCCATGACTTTCGGCACGTACTTGGAAGATTGAAATTCAGTTGCTAAAGAGGATAATTTCTCCTGGGTGAACAACTTTTCGTAAGTCAGCGCAATATTTTTATCCCGCAAGGGTTGGTACTTTGTAGTGGTCAACTAATCCCGGACACGACGTTGAGTTTTTCCTCGGCCCGAGCTGGCGCCAGCACACCGTTGAATGGGTGAGGCCGAATCCAGTTGTACCGATGCATCAAAAAATGGCTGATGTCGCGCTGTGCTTCCTGCGCAGTTCTGTAGCCTAAGGCCGGTATCCATTCAGTTTTCAAACTCCGGAACACTCGCTCCATCGGTGCATTGTCCCAGCAATTTCCCCGGCGACTTCATGCTCTGGCGTATGCGGTAGCGCCACAACCGTTGGAGAAACAACCGGCTTGCGACCCTTGATCCGAGTGGAATAGCAGACCCGAAGGCCTGCCACGCTGCTCGCAGGCCATATTCAGGGCCTTGATCACGAGTTCAGCGTCCGGTTTTTCCGACAGTGCCCAGCCCACTATCCGGCGCGCGCAAAGATCCAGCACGACAGCCAGGTAATGCCATTTACCTTGAGCCCAGATGTAAGTGATGTCACCGCACCAGACCTGGTTGGGCGCAGGAACATCGAACTCCCGATTCAACGTATTAGGGATATCCAGCCGTTCGACTGTTGCTCATTTGTACGCATGAGAGCCTGGCTGTTTGCTCACAAGCTCAAGTTCGCGCATTAAGCTACGTACCTTGAACAGCCCCAGTTGCTCACCGTTTTCACGTATCAGCGACAAGATGCTGCGGCTGCCCGCAGCTCTACGGCTTTGCGAGAACAGCTCACTGACGCGACTAGGCAATCGAAGCCGTTCTACATCGGGCGTGCGGCGCCTCAGGCGCTGGGCGTAGTAACACGAGCGGGTGACATCAAACACCTTGCACAGCCAATCAACCGGCTCATGGGCGCTCAATTGGTCAATCAGCGCGAACGCTCGTGATCTTCCGACATCAAGAGCGCGGTAGCCTTTTTAATATGGATTTTTCTTGCTCAAGCCGAGCGATCCGGGACTCCAGCTCCTGAATTTTTTGCTGTTCCGGCGTCAGCGCCTTGCTCTGCGGGGTAACACCTTTATGTTCTTTCTGAATCTGGTCGACCCAGCGGCGCAATGCCGACTCACCAATGCCGAGTGAACGGCTGGCTTCGATGTAGCTGTAGTTTTGTTTGAGCACGAGGCCGGCAGCCTCGCGCTTGAATTCAGGAGTAAAGGAGCGCCGTTGTTTGGTCATCTGACACCTCGATCTGGCGAGCATTCTCGCCTAAATGGGTGTCCGGGTTCATCAGACCACTACAGCCACCACAAAATGGACGGATCTATTTCCTGACCATATCCCGTCCTCAAAACACGTAAGGACACCACGTCGATTCAGCGAGCGTGCGTCATCGTTAACGTCCATCGCGAGCATGTTCGCTCCTACAAGGGGCAATGGGGATTCGTAAAGGCGAGCGGTTTGAACTAGCCTTGAATGATCTCACGCGGGAGAAAAATCATGCCCATCCCGGTCGGAAGTCTATATGCCCTTGCCTTGGGTGTTTTGTATTGGACAGCCGCATTCGGCCAAGGCGAGGCAGATCTCCATCACCCTCCGGCAGTACTTCCTCTGGAATCGGAGACGGTGCCAGCACTGATCGCCTATCCACCCCTGGCCGAGCCGCTGACCCGCGGTGTGGTGATCGTCCAGTATCGAACCGAGCGCACAAGAATCATGCCGGTGTTCGGTAAAGCGGCCGTTGAGGTATCGCCCCGTCTCGGCCACCTTCACGTGACCGTCGATGACTGGAAGGGTACTTGGGCGCACACCAGTGAAGACCCGATTATCCTGGTCGGCCTGACCCCAGGCGCGCACAAGGTACTGCTCGAAGTCGCAGATCCGACTCACAAGATCCTCACCAGCACGACAGTGAGTTTTAGGGTTCCAGAGAAGAAACCGATGGATTGAAAATACTCCCCTCGCAGATCACTACAATTACCGGCACACCTCGTCTGATCGTCCAAGCAGGGTCAAAAGCGGCCGCCCATCAAGAGACCTCTCAAGAAAACGCATCCTGGATGAATGCCTCAAGCGTCTTCTCTTCCAGAATTTCGATGGAGAAATGCCCGAAGCGCTTTGGCAGCCAGATGATGCGAGTCCCGGAAGGGGATTGAAGGCTCTCGCGGGCCAGTGGCTTGCCATTTTCGTCTTCGGGCTGAACGCCTTGGGCGATCAATTCGTCGTAGGCGGATTCGATGTCTGGGGTCGAGTAACAATGGCGGTAGATCATCCCCGCTCCGCACCTATCTAGTAATTCCTTCAGGTTCCCCGCCAAAGGCTGTACCAACATGAAGCGCTCCTGGCCGATCAGTGCTATCGCGTAGCGCACGTGCAAACCGCCTCGTTCCCAAACGAGAGCGTTGGAGATTCTGGCATTCAGTATCTGCGCGTAGTAGGTACACGCTTCTTCAAGATTCTCGACCAGTACGTCTACGTGACTGAACTTCAGGTCCATTGGGCCTCTCCATGTGAACATGAACTCATGGTAACCATTGCATTTTCTGGATACCACGAGGTTTCATGTGAGTTGGGTAATTTGTAGCGGCTATGACCCATGGCTTGCCCCGGCGGATTCGCCGCCGGGTCAACCCGTTGCTCACACCGAGCCCTTGCAAACCGCATGCACTATCCGTTGTCCGTATAAGCCTACGCCAAGGCCGGACACGATAAGAACCACCGCCAATATTTTATTGAACGACAGGTTCTCATTGAAAATCAGCAACGAGCCGAGCAGACCGAACACCGGTACCAACAAAGATAAAGGCGCGACTGTGGACACCGGATATCGTTTCATTAAGGAGTTCCACACCCAGTAGCCGAACAGCGTGTTGGGGTAGACCTGGAACAGGATCGACAGCACTGCGCGGTAGTCGAGTTGGCTGACCAAGGTGCGGTAACCCGTCGAGCCGTTGACCAGGTAATCCAGGGCAAAAAGCGGCATCGGCGAAAACACACTGGACCACACCAGGAAGGCGAAAACCTGGGTGGTCCTGGCTTTCTTGTTGATGACGTTGGCGGCACTCCAGGCCAGCGCTCCCAGCAGCACCAGTAGCAACCCGGCGCTGGTGACGGTTGCGTCAGCGATGGAGATGATGCTCAACAAACCACAAAGGGCCAGGCCCATGCCTGCGTACTGGAAGCGCGAAATCGATTCCTTGAAGATCCACGAGCCCAGCAAGATTGTGAAAAACGCGCTGAACTGAAGCACCAGCGAAGCGATACCCGCCGACAAACCCGACTGGATGCCGAGGTTGACCAAGCCCCAGAGGCCGATACCGAACACCAGGCCGTAGCCGATGATATAGCGCCACTGCACATCAGGTTTTGGAATGAAGAAAATCGCCGGGATCGCGCACAGCGTGAAGCGGATGCCAGCAAGAATGAACGGATCGACTGTGGTCAGGCCCAGCTTGATCACCGAGAAATTCACGCCCCATATGGCAGTGATCGTGATGGCGAGAAGCAGATGCCTGGTTTTCATGAAGGTCTTCCTTGCCGATTCATTGAGCGAGCGGTGAGATACCACACCACCAGTGCCGTAGCGCTGATCAAGGCGCCCAGCAGGCTTACTGCCGGCCAGCCCGAAAGTGCATAAACCTGGGTCGCCGCCGCGGCCCCTAGCGCGCTACCCAGCGAGTAGAAACACATGTAAGCGCCGACCATGCGGCTTTGGGCATCGGGTCGGGCGGCAAAGATGATGCTCTGGTTGGTGACGTGTACGGCCTGCACCGCGAAGTCGAGCAGGATCACGCCGCACACCAGCGCAACCAGGGACGTTTCGGTATAGCTGATGGGCCACCAGGACAGCGTCAGCAGCACCAGGGAAATGCCGGTCACCCGTTGTCCCAGTCCTCGATCGGCCCAACGGCCGGCCCTCCTGGCCGCCAGTGCCCCGGCAACCCCGGCCAGGCCAAATAGACCGATGGCGGTGTGGGAAAGCGAAAGTGGCGGGGCGCTCAAGGGCAACACCATGGAAGTCCACAGCACCGAAAAAGCGGCGAAAATCAGCAAGGCCAGCAGGCCTCTGGCGCGAAGCGCCGGTTCGGTGATGAACAGTTTGAATAGCGAACCGATAAGCCCCAGGTAGGACTCCCGATGCGTCGGCGACGCAGTGACCGGCACCACTTTCCACAGCACCGCTGCGATGCTCAGCATCAATCCCGAAGACGCGAAGTAAACCGCGCGCCATCCCGCGACGTCCGCAATCAGGCCCGAGGCAAACCGTGCCAAGAGGATGCCCAGGACAATGCCACTGGTGACTGTCCCCACCGCCTGGCCGCGTTGTGACGGCGTGGCGAGCACGGCAGCGTATGCCACGAGTATTTGCACCACCACGGCCAGCAAACCTACCGCGATCATCGCGCCCAACAGGGCCAGCCATTGCTGTGCTGCGCCGACTGCCGCGAGGGCGGCAGCCGATAGCAGGACCTGAGTCAGGATCAACCGTTTCCGGTTGACCAGGTCGCCCAGTGGCACAATAAACAGCAACCCAAGGGCGTAGCCCACCTGAGTCGCCGTGACCACGACCCCGATCATGGATGAGGCGACGCCCAGGCTCTGGGCCATCGAATCGAGTAGCGGTTGTGCGAAGTACACGTTGGCGACTGCCAGGGCGCAGGTGACGGAGAACAGGAAGATCAGCGCTGGAGAAAGGCCCGCAGATGGCTCCGTTCTTTGGCATTGTGCAGTGGGTAAATCCTTGGCCGAGGGTAAGGTGGCTGAATTGGCATCGGCTGGCATGTGAGGCTCCTGAGTGCTAATCTGGTTGCAATTAAAAACCCGTTCAATTGTTGCTGTAACGGGTTGCAAATTGCAACTACGTTGCGCGGGGACAGGAAACCATGCTCGAACACACTTCACTGCCAGGCAGCGAATGCCCGGTAGCAAGGACGCTGGAAGCCATCGGGGATCGCTGGTCGCTGATGATCATCCGTGATGCTTTCGACGACATTCGCCGGTTCAGCGAGTTTCAGAAGAGCCTGGGCGTGGCGAAGAATATTCTGGCATCGCGCTTGAAGAAACTGGTCGAGGTCGGGGTATTTGATGTGTGCCCGGCGTCGGATGGAAGTGCGTACAAGGAATACGTGCTGACCAACAAGGGGCGGGAGATTTTTCCCGTGGTGGTCAGCATGAGGCAGTGGGGGGAACGGTTTTTGTTCGAGGCGGGGGAGACGCAGTCGGTGTTATTGGACAAGGCGTCTGGGGAGTCTTTGATGCCGATTGAGGTTCGCTCAGCAAGTGGTCAGAGGCTTGGGCCTACCGATTGCCGTCGGGTGAGAGTCGTTGCATCGGATCTGTAGCGCCCGGCTCGCTGGCGATAGCGGTGGATCATGCAGCATCGGCCTTGAGACATCCCGCCTGGATTGGCGGGACTTCAATAGGTATCAGCCGTTTAACCCAGATCCTGTGCCTGATGCCGTTCCGCAACCTGGCTCGCTTCATCGCCCCAGGTCCGGTTGACCCGCTGGCCACGGATGACCGCAGGCCGGTTGGCGATTTTCTCTGCCCATCGCTGCAGATGGGTGTATTGGTCGGCCGACAGAAATTCGGCGGCCGAATACACGTTGTTTCGCACTAGTTGGCCATACCAGGGCCACACCGCGATATCCGCAATCGAGTAGCTGTCACCACCGAGGTACGGGCTTTCAGCCAGGCGGCGATCCAGCACATCCAGTTGACGCTTGGCTTCCATGGTAAAGCGATTGATCGGGTACTCGAATTTCTCCGGCGCATACGCATAAAAGTGCCCGAAGCCGCCGCCCAGGTACGGCGCCGCGCCCATCTGCCAGAACAACCAGTTCAGGGTTTCGGTACGTCCGGCGAGGTCGGTGGGCAGGAACTCGCCGAACTTCTCGGCCAGGTACAGCAGGATGGCGCCGGATTCGAATACGCGTAGGGGTGGTTGGACAGTGCGATCCAGCAGCGCGGGAATCTTCGAGTTTGGATTGATCTCGACAAAACCACTGGAGAACTGGTCGCCCTCACCGATGCGGATCAACCACGCATCGTATTCGGCATCGCTGTGCCCCAGCGCCAACAACTCTTCAAGCAGGATCGTGACTTTCACGCCATTGGGCGTAGCCAGCGAGTAGAGCTGCAACGGGTGCTTGCCCAACGGCAAGGTCTTCTCGTGAGTCGGGCCAGCAGTGGGGCGGTTGATGTTGGCGAATTGCCCGCCGGACGGGGCGTTGTTTACCCAGACTTTGGGCGGGATGTAGGGTGCTTTACTCATCGGACAAACCTCATGATTTTTCGCTTAGAGTGCCGAGCAGGCGAAATTGATCCGTGCGCAGATTCAGCAGTTGCAAAACAATGCCAAGAAACGCCACAGCTGCGGCGCTAATCAGCACTGTCCAGACAGGCAGGTGCAACAGGAACAGCAAACCTCCCACCCCAGCGCCCAATGCACTGCCCAGATAAAGTGCTGATTCATTCAACGCGACCGCTAAATTACCATCTCCATGGCGCTCCCGCTCTGCGATCAACTCGTTGTTTTGGTAGACGCCTCCGTAGGCAGGATCAGTGCTGAAAGGGGCGATGAAGCTATACATCCCCAAGCGGGAAACCGCAGCCAGCACAGAGGCCATCAGGATGCGCAGGATTTTTCCATCTATTCTGAATCTGCGTTGGGACGTGCTCGCATGGAATACTGCAGGCGATATGTTATTCAACTTTTCCGGGAAACCACCAGAACAGCGCAACCTCCTGTGGATGCTGTCTACCGATGAGCACATGCGTGCGTTGTTGTGCCCGTGGCGCACTTCTATAAAGCGGGTTGACGATGGTGCGCACCAGTTGGAAGCGAAAAGCGGGCCGCTTCTTTGCTTCGCCAGTGACTGGTCATGTGCACATAAAGCTCTTCGCTACGGCTCGCAGAAGCCCTGGAATCCAGTCATCGCAAGGCTCCCCGCTTGCGCGATTACCCAGGTTCCCACTCATATGGGCTTGCTGCTCAGCGTTCTGGCACAAAGACTGCAGGTGCCCAGCAGGTCTACCGGAAATAATCCAGGTAGGCTGCCCTCTCGATCAACGACGATCGATCGGCCAGACAGGCCATGGGCAACAGCGGAGGATCAGGCGAAGTCGCCCGGTTGATCCCGCATAAGAACAGGCAAAGACGCCTGGAACCGCAAGGTTTCAGGCGTTTTTTTTTGCTTTTTTTAACCGTGATGGGCTTTGTCGGGTGCTTGATATGAATTCCAATGTTGCCGCGTTGAACAAGTTGAAAACACTGATCGTGGTCGGTAATGGCATGGTCGGACATCATTGTGTCGAGCAACTGATCGAACGCGGTGCCCTGGAGCACTATCGGCTGCATGTGTTCGGCGAGGAGCCGATGCGTGCCTACGATCGCGTGCACCTTTCCGAATACTTCACCGGCCGGGATGCCGAATCCTTGGCGCTGTCTGATGCGTCGTTGTACCAGACGCCGGGTGTCACGCTGCACCTTGGGGTACCGGTACTGGAAATCGACCGCGCCCGTCGTGCTGTAGTCACCGCGCAAGGTTGTATCGCCTATGACAAGTTGGTGCTGGCCACCGGTTCTTATCCGTTTGTGCCGGCGATCGAGGGTGCCGAAGGTGACTCGCGTCTGGTGTACCGCACCCTTGAGGACCTCGACGCCATTCGGGCTGCTGCGGTCAACGCCCGGCGTGGCGTGGTGGTGGGCGGTGGCCTGCTGGGGCTTGAAGCCGCCAATGCGCTCAAAAGCCTGGGCCTTGAAGCGCATGTCGTTGAATTTGCTCCACGGTTGATGCCAGTGCAACTGGACGACCTGGGTGGTCTGGCACTCAAGACCCAAATCGAACGGCTTGGGGTTGGCGTGCATTTGTCGCGTGCCACTCAGTCGATCAGCGCTGGTGAGGATTACCGTTATCGGATGAATTTTGCCAATGACGAGTTCCTTGAAACCGACCTGGTCGTATTCTCCGCCGGTATCCGCGCCCAGGACGCATTAGCCCGCCGATCCAGCCTGGAGACAGGCCCGCGCGGGGGGGTGGCCATTAACGACGAGTGCCTGAGCAGCGACCCGAACATCTACGCGATTGGCGAGTGTGCGTCCTGGAACGGCAGCCTGTTCGGCTTGGTTGCGCCGGGTTACCAAATGGCCCGCGGCGTTGCCGCCCTGTTGTGCGAGCAGGCCGCCGAGCCGTTCATGGGCGCGGACATGTCGACCAAGCTCAAGCTACTTGGCGTCGACGTTGGCTCAATCGGCGACGCGCATGCCCACACCCCTGGCTCGCGCAGCTATCAGTTCATCGACGAGGCGACAGCCAGCTATCGACGTCTGGTGGTGGACGCGACGGGCAAACATGTACTGGGCGCCGTGCTGGTTGGCGACAACAGCTACTACGACACCCTGCTGCAATATATGCAAAACAGCATCGTGCTGCCGCAGGACCCTGCCAGCTTGATTTTGCCATCGTCCTCAGGCGCTCCGATGCTGGGCCCGGGCGCGCTGCCTGAATCCGCGACCGTCTGCTCCTGCCACAACGTCACCAAAGGCTCCATCTGCTCGGCGATCGATGGTGGTTGCACCGACCTCGCCATACTCAAGACGCAGAGCAAGGCCGGCACTGGCTGCGGCGGATGTGCCGGTTTACTCAAGCAGGTTTTCGAGCATGAGTTGATTGCCCGCGGGGTCAGCGTCGACAGAAGCCTGTGTGAACACTTCGCCTATACCCGCCAGGAACTGTATGCCCTGGTGCGGGTGGAAGGGGTGAAGTCCTTTGAAGAATTGTTGGCCCAACATGGCCGTGGTCATACCGGTTGCGATATCTGCAAACCAGCCGTGGGATCGATCCTCGCGTCGTGCTGGAACCAGCCCATCATGGACGCCTCGCTGGTGCCGTTGCAGGACACCAATGACACGTTCATGGCCAATATGCAGAAAAACGGCACTTATTCGGTAGTCCCGCGCATTCCCGGTGGCGAAATCACTGCCGATAAGTTGATTGCGATCGGGGTCGTGGCGAAGAAATACGAGCTCTACACCAAAATCACTGGCGGTCAGCGGATCGACTTGTTTGGCGCGCAATTGCACGAGTTGCCGGGCATCTGGGCGGAGTTGATCGAGGCGGGTTTTGAAACCGGGCATGCCTACGGCAAATCCACCCGCACCGTAAAGTCGTGCGTGGGCAGCACCTGGTGCCGTTACGGCGTGCAGGACAGCGTGAAAATGGCCCTGGCGATCGAGGACCGCTACAAGGGCCTGCGCTCGCCGCACAAGCTCAAGTTTGCCGTGTCCGGTTGTACTCGGGAATGCGCCGAGGCCCAGAGCAAAGACGTCGGTGTGATCGCGACCGAGAAAGGCTGGAACCTCTACATCGCTGGTAATGGCGGCATGCGTCCGCGCCACGCTGAGCTCTTCGCCACTGACCTGGACGATGAAACCCTGATCCGCTACATCGACCGCTTCCTGATGTTTTACATCCGCACCGCCGACAAATTGCAGCGCACCTCGGTCTGGCGCGAAAGCCTGGAGGGCGGCCTGGATTACCTCAAGGACGTGATCATCCACGACAGCCTGGGCCTGGGCGCCGAACTTGAATTGCAGATGCAACTGGTGGTCGAACGCTACGAGTGCGAGTGGGCCAACGCCCTCAAGGACCCGGAAAAGCTCAAGCGCTTCCGCACCTTCGTCAACGACAAGCGCCCGGATCCGGATATCCATTTTGTCCAGGAGCGCGGTCAGCGCCGTCCGATCATGGCCACCGAACTCAACGTCATTCCTGTCATCGAGGAGATTGCCTGATGAGCCAGTCCAACACTCAGCAAAACCTTGCAGCCTGGAAAACGGTTTGCAGTGAACAGGACCTGGTGAGCAACTCCGGGGTCGTCGTCTGGTTCGAGGGTGCGCAAGTGGCGCTGTTCTACTTGCCTGAGGCCCAGGGCCGGTCGCTTTATGCGATCGACAATCACGACCCGCAATCCGGGGCGAATGTGATCGGTCGCGGTTTGATCGGCAACATCAAGGGGGAAATGGTGGTGGCGTCGCCTATCTACAAGCAGCATTTTCGCCTGGAAGATGGCCACTGCCTGGAGTCGTCGCAACAGCGGTTGCGGGTTTGGCCCGTGCGCTTGAACAGTGGCATGGTTGAACTTGGGCTCGATTGACTGACGCCGGGGCCGAGCCTCGGACCTTTGACTTCACCTGCAAAGCGGTTAATATACGATTCATATATATTTCGTATGGTTGAAGTCATGGGTATTGTCAAGATCTCCGAAGGCATGCACGAAAATCTACGTGTTGCCAGCGACGCGCTGAGTCGCTCGATCAACGCGCAGGCCGAGCACTGGATGCGCATCGGCATGCTCGCCGAGCTACATCCAAACCTGGACCACCGCGACATCTGCCGCTTGCTGGTTCGTGCCGAACTGGCGGGTGGCCTGGACCTGAATCAACTGTGTGACCTGGCGCAAAACGCGCAAGGCCTTCAGCTAGCGGCAGCCAGTGGAGCCGGCAAATGAAGGCAATAGTCCTGATCAACACGGCGGCGCAAATAGCCCAGTCGCGCACAGCTGCACAATTGGCTGCCGAAGTGCTGGCCATGATTGCCCCCTATGTGAAAGCGGGGGTCACCACCAACGAACTTGATCGACTCTGCCACGACCACATCGTCAACGTGCAGAAAGCCATAGCTGGCAATATCGGCTATCACGGCTTTCCGAAAACCGTGTGCGCTTCCGTCAATCAGGTGGTCTGCCATGGCATTCCAACTGATGAGCCTTTGAAAGACGGCGACATCCTCAACATCGACATCGCTGTGATCAAGGACGGCTGGTATGGCGACACCAGCCGCATGTACTTTGTCGGCGAACCGGCCCCCGAGGCGCGCCGCCTGGTCAAGACCACCTATGACGCCATGTGCGCCGGGATTCGGGCGGTGCGGCCTGGTGCAACCCTGGGTGACATTGGTTATGCCATTCAAACGGTCGCCGAGCGGGATGGCTTCAGTGTGGTGCGCGAATACTGTGGTCACGGCATCGGCAAGGTCTATCACGATGAGCCGCAGATCCTGCATTACGGCTATCCGGGGCATGGCCTGAAGTTGAAAGCCGGGATGATTTTCACCATTGAGCCAATGCTCAATGCCGGTAAGCGACATGTGAAGACCCTGGCGGATGGCTGGACTGTTGTGACCAAGGATGAGTCCCTCTCAGCGCAGTGGGAGCACATGGTGGCGGTGACTGCGGATGGCTTTGAGGTGTTGTCGGTTTGGCCGGATAGCAGTGATGTTTATCCTGCGATTGTTTAGTGGCTATTGGGTCATCGGGGTGACCGGTTCAATCACCCATGATTCAGGTCGGCAAGCCGACCTGAATCGCCGTCACTCAGAAATACTTCAGCCAGCCAATATCCCGACGCCGCGCCTTCAATGCAGCAAACCCGCGCACTGGCAGATACAGCGATGCGGCCAGTATTAGCGCCGTCACCCACACCGCCCAAATGCTGTCAAAACCGAAGTAGTTGCCCTGATTCAAGCCAAACGCCGCGACGCTTATCAGGTACAGCACCTTGAGCACATAAAGGTGCAACAAGTAGAAGAACATCGGCGCGGCACCAAACACCGCCAGGGTGTTGATCCACTTGCGTTGCTGGGCGCGCTCGAAGCCCAGTAGCAACAACAGGCCCACCCCGAGTGTCAGGGCAAGGAACAGCAGGGAAGGCGGGTATTTGGTGATGTTGAAGAAGCTCATCAAGGTTTGAATGGTGCCTTCGTAGGCGACCCATTGCGCTTCACCGTATCCATTGGCAAGGCGCAATGCAAAGAACCCCAGCAACACCCCTGAACCTGCCACCAGCAGTTTGCGTTGACGTGAGTTGACGCAGGCTGCGCCGGCAAACCAGGGGCCGATGCAGTAACCGAGGGCGATCACACCCACCCAGGGCAGGACCGGATAGGACGTGCGTAACCTCAGCTGCTCGGACACCTCGATCCAGCCGCGATCATGCAGGATCGCCCAAGGTACGTGCAGGCTTGAGCTGACCGGGAAGTGCAGGCCGTCGAGCAGATTGTGCCCGGCGACGATAAGCGCGCCCACAACAAACAGGACGGGTCTTGGCAGCCACACCAGGATGCCAAGGGCAATCATGCTGACGCCGATGGCCCAGATCACTTGCATGTAGATCACGCTGGGCGGGAGTTGGAAGGTCCATGCGAAATTTACCAAGGTGAATTCCAGCACCACCAGGAACAGGCCGCGCTTGAACAGGAAGGTGGAGACATCGCTTTTGCCCTGATGTTTTTCGCCGTAGAGGTAGGCGGACAAACCGGTTAACAGGACAAATACCGGGGCACACAGGTGGGCGAGGGTGCGGCTGAAGAACAAGGCCGGTTCAGTGGTCTCGATGCCCATGGGGTCGGCTACCTGGCGGTGCAGTAAAAACGTCTCGCGCACGTGGTCGAGCAGCATGAACAGGATGACTAATCCCCTCAGGGCATCGATGGATAGCAGGCGCTGGTTCAGGCGTGTGGCGGCGGGGATGTGGACAGGGATTGTCATGAGGAAATCGCAGGCAGTGATTGGCAGGTAATGTTATTCTATAACACGCACCCTGCGACTGTCTTGTGGGAGCCGGCTTGCCGGCGATCGGAGCACCGCGGTGTGCCAGTCACACCGCCATCGCGAGCAAGCTTTGCTCCCACAGAGGTCGTGCATACAACACCGGCATCGCCGCGATCGTTAGAACCGGTGCTTTGCCGAAGCCGTGATGCTGCGCGGAGCGCCGTAGGTCAGGGCACCGTTGGTTTGTAGGAGCGAGCTTACTCGCGAAAAACCTGAGGACGCTGCGGGGCGCCTGATGCCCCGCGTTATCGTTATCCTCCATCGCGAGCAAGCTCGCTCCTACAAGGTTGTTAGAACCGGTACTTCGCCGAAGCTGTGATACTGCGCGGGGCGCCGTAGGTCAGGGCACCGTAGGCATCGAAGATGTCGAAGTACTTCTCGTCGGTCACGTTGTTCGCGTTGACCTGTGCCGAGAGATTGTCGGTGATCTTGTAGCGAGCCATCAGATTGACCAGTGCGTAGGCATCCTGCTGGATTTTCTCGGGGTTGCCGGCCGGGTTGGTGGCGTAGGTGTAGATCGAGTCCTGCCAGTTGACGCCGCCGCCGATGGTCAGCTTGTTGAACGCGCCGGGCAGGCGGTAGGTGGTGAAGGTTCGCAGCAACTTGGTGGGGTACAGCGTGTTCACGTCGGTGCCTTGAGCATCTTCAGCGGTGAACTGGGTGTAGCCCACCGAGGCATTCCAATCGGTGGCGAGTTCGCCGGACACTTCCAGCTCGAAGCCCTTGCTGGTTGCGCCTTCGCTGGCGTCGTAGGCATAACCGCCGACCGGGTTCGAAGGATCGATCAGCACGCCGGTGCTTTGCCCCAGATTGTCCTGTTTGATCTGGAAGATCGCTGCGGAGGTGTTCAAGCGGCCGCCGAAGAACTCGCCCTTCAGACCCATTTCGGTGCTCTCGCCGACGATAGGCTCCAGTGTTTGGCCACTGCTGTCGCGCACCGATTGCGGCAGGAAGATTTCGGTGTAGCTGGCATAGGCCGAGATGTTGTCGGTCAGGTCGTAGACCACGCCGGTATAGGGGGTCAATTCATGGTCAACATCGACCTTGCTGACTTCCGAGAACACGTCGTCACTGGTCTTTTCGTACCAGCTCGCGCGTGCGCCCAGGATCACTTTCAAGTCGTCGGTCACGTTCAGGCGGGTGGCGGCATAAAGACCCTTCTGGCGAGTCTCGCTGTAGCCGTAATCGGTGCGCGGGCCCCAGAGCGGCTCGGCAAAATTGCCGCTGTAGGCATCAAAGTCGGCCACGCCCTCAAAACCGGTTTGCGCATCGAGTGAGTCGGCGTCGAATTTCTGTTTGCTGTCCACGTAACCGAATGCCAGTTCATGCTCGCGGCCCAGCAGCGAGAACGGCCCATTGAAGCGAATGGCGTAGTCATCCTGGGTGGTCTCGGTCTTGTAGGTTGCCGGAAACGAAGATATAGCCGCGCTACCGTTGCGGCCTGGATTGCCGGAGAGGTACAGCAGGGACGAATCGCCGGTGCGCTGGCCACGGTTGTAGCTGAGGTTCATCTGCCAGTCGTTGGCAAATTGGTGATCGAGATTGACGAAGTAGGTGTCGTAAGTGGTGTCCCACTTGCTCCATTTGGCCGAAGTGGTCTTGGAGCGGCTCCAGTTGGTCCGGCCGCCGTCTGCGTACCAGACCGGCAGGCCACCCCACATTGGCGAGTCCGCCTTGTTTTCCTGGTGGCTCAAACCAAACCAGAGCGTTGTGTCTGGCGTCAGGTCTATGTCCATGGTGCCGTAGAGGGTCTGGCGCTTGTTCGAGTTCATGTCGATCCAGGTGTCGCCTTCATTGGTCTCGCCAACCAGACGCGCTCGAATCGTGCCTTCCTCGTTCAGCGCGGTGGACACATCGGCCTCGACACCATAGGTGTCCCAGGTGCCAGCGCTCAGTTCCACCGAACCTTTGAGGGCGGCGCTGTTGGCGCGCTTGCGTACCATATTGATCGACGCCGAAGGGTCGCCCGCACCCGTCATCAAGCCGTTGGCGCCGCGCACCACTTCAACGCGGTCATACATGGCAAGGCTGCTGAAAATCTCCCCTGAACTCCACGGCTGCTCGTAGATGGTGGGCACGCCATCGATCATCAACGAATTGAGCTCGAACCCACGCGCGTTGAACTGCGCCCGGCTGGTCTCGTAGCGGTTGACGGACACACCTGTGGTGTTGTTGACCACGTCGAGGATCGTGTGCAGATCCTGATCCTGGATGCGCTGCTGGGTGACCACGCTGACCGACTGCGGGGTCTCGCGCAGCGACATGCTCAATGGCGTTGCGGTGCGTGCCGCTTCTGTCGTGTAGGAGTTGGTGTCCTCGGTCACGGCGTTGCGTTCGCGGGCGGCAGTTTCCGTGATCGCGATCGGAGCCAAGGTCAGAGAACTTCCATTCTCTTTTTGTGCAGTCTTTTCCGCCGCTTGCACGGAGGGTGCGGTCAGGGCTATACCGGCGGCAAGTACGTGCACCGCCAGCGCCAGGGGACGCAGCTGGGAAGGCGAGCGCAGCGTGACGGAGTTTGGTGAGCGCGAGGAGATTGGAGCGATCATGCGAATTCTCATTCGGTTTGCTATAATTGCGAATCAGTATCATACGCAAATGCAATCGAATGTGAAGCGAGGCCGATGCTATTTGGTAATGCTTATCAATTGTGTTAGCGTCATACCTCTCTGACCTGACCATTTCCTGATTTATGGCCCTACATGAACGCCTCACCCTGACTCAATTGGTTGAGATCCATTACGAGGACATCAAGGGTTATATTCAGCGCAGGGCTGGCTCCGCAGCCATCGCCTCGGACGTTGTCCAGGAAACCTGGCTGCGTGCGGCGAAGCATTGCGCCAGGCAGCCCGACAAGCCCCTGGCCTATCTCTACCGCACGGCGACCAACCTGTTGCTGGACAAGCAGCGTCAGGACTCGACCCATGGCCGTTACTTCGGCGACAGCGAATGGGCCGAGGAGGCCGAGTGCCCGTTGACCCACCCCGAGAAGGCTGCCGGAACTCGTCAGGAACTGGAGTTACTGGCCCAAGCACTTGGGGATCTCCCAGAGAAATATCGTGCTGTGTTCCTGCTGTCCCGCTGCGAAGGATTTACCCGGCGCGAGATAGCCGCGCAACTGAATATCAATGAAAGCACCGTGGAAAAACAGATCGCCAAGGGTATGCAGCACTGTCGGGCGTGCATGGAGCGAGGGTATGTCGGCAAGAGATTCAGGCTGAATTCGACCGCAGCTTGATAGCAGGGTCGGCGAGCCGGAAGATGTGGCACGGGTAATTGCCATGCTGCTGTCCGAGGACGGCGCCTGGATCAATGCCCTGACCATCGAAGTCGCCGGCGGCTACAACATCTGAACCGCGAGGGCCACAGCATGCTGGATCATATTTTTCTTTTGGTCGGCGACATCAAGCGCTCGATCAGTTTCTACGACTTTTATGCCGCTGTTTTTTCAGCCGCCGATCCCGCCCACGTTTCACCAGGCCCGTTTTTGTGGATGTTGGCAGTTGTAGTGGTGGTTTCAATGACGTGCCATGGAGTGGACGGTCGTTTTACTCCGTCAGGTTTATCCATGCGACGTCTCAGCCCCAACCGCCGACCACTGATCGTAAGCTTCTTTCATCCTCTGCCAGGTATGAGGGTCGGCGGGGATGAGGTGTTCGATTCGCAATGACGCAACGGTGATGTCGAGCGGCATTCCGAATGTTGTAAATGTGGATAGAAACCGCAGTTCCCCGTTTTCGGTGCGCACTCGGGTCAGTATCAGGGGGGATGGTGGTGCGTCCAGTGGTATTTCTGTCGGCGCAGCCAAGTCTTGCAGGAGGCGAGCTAAATCGGGATTATTAGTAGCTTCTCTTGCGGCGCGTTGCCACGCAATAGCCCGTATCTCTTGTGCATTCACCAGACAATCGCCCAAACCGCCGGGACGCAACAAAGTGTCGAGCAGGTTGAAACGTGACTCGCCATCGCCTGAAACACCGGCCATCTCGAATAGCAATCCCGCGCTGGCATTGGCTGCGGTAATGTCCCAGTTGCTGCTGATGACAATGGCTGGCGCAGGGTTGTTAGCTTGCAGGATGTGGTCAATCGCGGCACGCACAATCTCCAACGCTGGAGCGTCGAGCGCGGAAGCAACGTAGCGGGGCGCATAGCCAGCCGCAACAAATACAGCGTTACAGTGATCAAGGGGTACGTCGAGGGCTGTTAATAGAGCGTGCAATGTCCCAGGGCTAGCCTTGGCACGACCTGTCTCGACACAGCTCAGGTGACGCTGAGATACGCCGACTAGCAAGGAAAGATCCAGCTGGCTGAGCCCTGCTTGCTGACGCAATCGTCGTAGATGCTCGCCAGCGGCAGTGCGGGGTATCGAGTACGTAGGATGAAAGGAGTGGTGGCCCATGATTCAACTCTGACTGTCCATGTGAAGAGTGTCCATGACCTGTCAGGTCATTGTGAGACTAGCGACATTATCACTACCGTGTAGACGCGACCTATCAAGGCAAAGACATCAACAGCGCCTACATTGCGCTACGCGTGTCGAATCACATCCGCAGCCATCTTTTCAGGGCTTTTCGTCCCGTCGATCCGCAACACCGGAGCCGTTTGCTCTAATAACCAAGCCTCGTGCCACGCCCGGTTGCGCACTGAAAAGCTCGGGTCGTCATATTGCGAAGCCCATTCCCGAAAGGCCAGATGTATCCCATGCATGTCACCACCTGGGGCTATCCGATTGCCAAATCGCTGCTTTTCCCGTCCGGCCAGCCGTTCAAGGCGAACGGGCGTTGGTGTCACAACGAATACAATCAGATCGACATGGGCAATCAGCGCATCTCCCCAAGCCATACAAGAGCCGGTCAGTACTCCATCTTCGTCAGAGAATTTTTGCTGGATCAATGACACTCGCTCACTGGGAGGTCGCTTGCTCGTAAAAAGAGGATTGGTGAGCATCCAGTAAAAATCATCGACATCGACATGTCGTGCACCGATCAGCGTGGAAACAGTAACGTTAGAGCAATGCGAAAGCCCCAGCCTCTTGCGCCATCCTCAGGGCTATCAAGCCAGTATCGAGGGCCAGCTTGCACCGTTAGAGGCTGAGCGCCGATTTTCAGGAGCTGGGTAACTGTCAGGTTGACCGGCACCGACCATTCCCGGGATTGCCAGTTATAGCTCGACTCGGTGTTCACGCCGTAAGTTGTGTAAGTCGCTGTTGTGTATGAGAGGAAAGGTTGCAGGAAGGTCTGGTTAACCTTTTCTTTGTCATCCGGCGGGCTGTCCTCCAAGCCCCAGATGTGGTTGGCGAGAATGCCGCGAGTCCAGCCGTTTGACTGTTTTAGCGCGACTGCCGTAGGGCCCAGGCCCCATTGCTTGCTGCTGAGTAGTTTATCGCTGCCGGTGGGAATCAGCAGTGCCGGGCCAATGCCGAGTATCCAGCCGCTGTCGGTGGGTTTTGTCGGCGAGAAGAAAAAACTCTGAGTCACATCGCCCAGACCAGATTTATCCGCTGCGCCATTGGGCGCCAGGCCATGCTGGTCAATAACGGGCAGGATGGTACGTGAGATAAGGTTCCAGTCGTCGTTTAAACGAAAGGGCAGTACGGGCTGGATATTTGTGACGCTGTGCATGCCGTCGCCCGTAGGTCCCATCTTCTGATCCCAGTTGTACTGCACCGGGAGGCTGTACATCGCGGCGACCGGGTTGAGTGCCTTTTTTGCCAGTTCCGCAGAGTCCTCGGCATGTACCAAGCCAGTTTGCATCGCGATAACAGTGGCCGGCAGCAGTGCTAACGGTAATTTTACTCGCAACATGTTTCCTCCTCTTCGGCAAACCAAACTCAAGCTCAGCACCGACCGAACGGTGGTGCTGACCCTGACGTTGTCTCACTGAACCCATTCGATCTCGCTCGGCCGCCACTCTTTGGTGAAGAACGACTCAAGTGGACTGTAGAGGCGCAAGATCGTAAACCAACCTTTGTCGGGCATGGTCTGGACCCAGTTGCCTGCCTTGACGTCAGCTGGCTTGGAGGGGCCGAAGTAGAGGGTCGTGGACCCATCGGCGTTTTCTGTTGCTGCCGGTGTAGGATAGTTCTGGCTTCCGGCGCGCGGGTAGCGCTGCGGTGTCTGGAGCATGGAGCGCGTTTGGTTGTCGTAAACGGTGAACGACCAGAATTTTGCCGCAGGAATCTTCGGCGGCAGGGTTACCTTGTAGGTCTTGCCACCATCGAAGGGATTCTTTTGGGCATCCGTAAAGCCCATGAGGTACTGCGAGCCCACGTTAGGCAACCGCATAATCATGCCCGGAGAGTCCATGGTGTAGCCGTAATAAAACGCCGTACGGGAATCGAGCGTCCGCGCGCCGGTTGGCGGTAAGGGTTTGAACAAGCCTTCCTTGGTAATCATCGGCGGCGGTGTCTCGAAGTTAAAACCGCCCTGCCACAACATGCTGGACCACATCGAATTTGGATAGTAGGCCCAACCGGGATAGTCGGCAGCGCGCCAGTTTAGGGACCTACCCGCTGCGTTGCCCACGGCCGCAGCGTCGGTGAGGATCTTCTTCATCCGGTCATCCGGGTTGAAGGGTTGACCTTTGACGATGCCGATGGCGGCCAGTTGGCCCAGCAGTTCCGGGTCGAACGAGGTTGCCGGCTCCAACTGCACGAGCTTGTCGAGCATCTGGAAATAGGAAAAATCGTTTGGCGGAATGGTATTGAACGACTTGTCACTCCCCTCAATGAACTTCGTTGGAGCAATAGGCGGGTTGACCTCCAGCCTGACTTGACCCGCGAGCGCCGTGGCAATACTTGTGCCGAATCCACCCGGTGTATAGGGGTAGATCTTGAGCTTGCCTTTGATCAGGTCGACAGCAGGTTTCGGATCATTGTTCTCCATGAAGGCACGAACGGCGTAAAGAACGTGGTTGGTTTTTGAGTGGCCGACGAAAAAGCCGCTGTCGGGCAGTGGACCGTCATAGTCTGGCGGCACGACCAGATACTTCCCGCCTTCGCCTCGATCAGGGCCTGGTGCACCGATGTCAATGATCCAGCCAAACCACATGTCATTAAGCGTGCCGAGCGATTTAGGTGGCACTTCAACCACCAACGGTCCTTTCGTCAGATCGAGAATCGCAAGCGAATAGACGGTATCAGCGTTGGCGGTGAGGAACAGCGATTTGGAGTCCATCAACTCAGAGAAGATGAGCACCGCATTGTCTTCGGCCCCAATGCTGTGAAAGCCCTCGCGAATCGCATAAGCCGAGGCGCCCGAAAAACTGTTCACGAACGCGTCTATGCCGCGAGTGAACGCCAAGGTATCGTAGACATCTTGTGTGGTTTTCGCGCTCGGAGCGCCATCCTTGAACTCCAACACGCCGATACGGGTCTCGATGCGATCAGGCGTAGTGATCGCCGGGGGGATTTCGCCGGCAGCTTGCACCATGATAAACGCAGGTATTGCCAGTGAGGCGAAGGCCGTCAGCACGGTTATTGGTTTGAGAGATTGCGTCATAGAGTTCTCCTTGACGGATGCCAAATGCATTGACTACCCAAACTTAGGAACTGATGGCGCAGTGATTTTTCTCAGCGCGCGGTCAGTCACACTCGTTGCGCTCAAGTCATCTCTGAGTGGTGCCGGTCTGGTTGGCTCGGATGACCTACTACAAATATCGCGCACCACTGTCGGAGCAGCACGTTCTGCTTGATCGGTTCTTCCAGCAGTCAGAGCTTAGATGTACAACTGCCATTGCTCCAGCCAGCGGCTGGTTTTGGGCGATGACGCTGAAAAAGTCGGGTTTCAGCTCGTCAGAACTCAGGTATCAGAACCACTGGGGAGCCTACTCACGACGTTGAGTGTTTTTCGGATCATCAGTTAGTTCGGGATCAATCGACCGTCGTGGTGGGTGGTCAAACGTGCGACTGATGCACTATTTCCAAGGACACTCATTCCATGCAGGAATGTGGTGCATAAAATTAATGAATTTTTATTATGCTTAGATTTGCCGTAGCTTGATTTGAGGACATGGTGAGCGGCCTTGAAATCATTCCCTGGCAACACAGCTAAAAAATTTGATAGCTCGCGAGCTAATGAGTACAGACGACAGAGCCGTATCGCATTAGCCGGATATGATGCCTGCCAAGACTTTGCCGCGTGCATGCAATACCTACTCGGCAAAGATATTGGGCGTTGGCGTTGGCGTTGGCGTTGCTGGCACGGCACAGGAGATTATCGCGATGGCCACGCTAGAGCCCAGGCCGATCAGCGCCACGCCCGGTGAAGCCAAGGGTTTCCACGTCACCTGGGCACCTTGGACGATCCAGAAATTCTGCCAGCCGGTGATGCTCCACAGCGTCTTCAAGCCGACGAAGAAGACGATCAGCAGCACACAAGGCCATGCCTGGCGCGGCCATTGCACCGCACCGCGCGTGGTCGCGCTGCGCCGCAGGCGCCATAGCCCGGCAGCGAGTACGGCACTGGCGGTTACCAGGCCGGCGGCAACGCCGGCTACTTCCGGACCCAGCCAGCGGCTGGCAGCGTATAGCACGGCCACGAACAGCAGCCAGAAAACACCCAACGCCTGCCATTCCCGCGGATCGCGCACGCCAGCCAGGTACAACGCCATGGCACTCAGGGCCAGAAACACCGGGGCGCTGGTGAGGGCCGAAGTCGCAGCCAGGGCCGGCGCGTCCAGATGTGCCAGCGAGGCGCCGATCACTGACGCCAGGCCCAGGGTGCCCCACGGCATGATCGCCATGCCGGCCAATGCGATGCGCATTGCAACCCGGCGCTCAAAGAGGCTCAGCAGCAGCGGCACCGTTGCGATCAGCGATACGCCAAAACCGGTCATTGCCTCCAGTAACGGCACCAGGCCGAGGACGATGAACACCAGTTGATCGCCGCGGCGCAGGCCCAGGGATTGCACCCATTGGTTAAGCGCCAGGTTGACGCCCAGGCGCTCAATGCAAATCACGAACGCCAGCCCCGGCACGATCACGAAGGCGGTGCTGGCAAACAGCACGGAGGTGTCTTGCGCAGCGGCCAGCAGGCTGCCCAGGTGCCACGCGTCGTCAGCACCAGCCAGCCACAGCACCACCACCAGTAACGTGCCGGCGAGGGCGGCGTGCACCGGCGGGCGGCGTAGCACCACCAGCATTGCGGTGACCAGCAGGACGGGGGAAAGATCAAACAGTGCGAGCATGCCGAATAGCCTGTTTGAGTGGCCGGTCAGGCTGCGGAGGCAGGCTGCACGCAAGATAATATTTCTCGTGGCTAGACAAAGGGTCGCGCTTTTCCGCTGGTTTTCGAGAAAATTTCTCGCGGGGCTCGCATGGCTAACAAGGACGCTGCATTTGAATCACTGGATAAATTCGAACGGGCGATCCTGGACCTTGTCCAACGCGACAACACCACGACGTTGCGGCTGATGGCCGAGCAGGTCAACCTGTCCACGGCCGCCGTGCAGCGCCGCATAAAGCGCATGGAAGAGAAGGGCGTGATCACCGGCAACGTGGCCATCGTCGACCCCACTGCCGTTGGCCGGCCGCTCACCATCATTGTCGAAGTGATGGCCGAGCGCACCAGCATCGATGCGTTGGAGGCCATGAAAGCGCACTTTGCCGTGCCCGAAGTGCAGCAGTGCTACTACGTCACCGGCGAAGTGTGAGCCGGGCGGCGGAGCGCTTGTGCCTGGGCCAGTCTGCGGCAAGTTCAGCGCTGGGGCGCCTGCGCGAACACTTCAACGACCCGTTGCTGGTGCAGGTTGGCCGGCGCCTGGAGCCGACAGCGCTGGGCCTTGAGTTGCTGCCCAAAGTGCGTGAAGCCCTGGCGCTAACACGGGACATCGTCGATTCGCCGGTCGGGTTTGACCCGGCCACCTGTACCCGTCAATTCACTTTGGTGGCCTCGGATTACGTGGTCGGAGTACTCCTGCCCGCCATAAGTCTTGAACGGGCACGAGTCGCTCCCGGGGTGCGATTGAGCCTGCGTGACCTGCCTGCACCGCGCGACGGTGACGTGGTCAGCGAGGCGCTGGATTACCGTCCTACAAAATAGTGCCTTCTTACTATTTTATACCCTGCCTCTAGATTGGACATGCGCTGTAATCGACGGCGCTCACTCATATTCTGGAGTCTGCCAATGAAGCTGTATTACATCCCTGCGTCCTGTTCTCTTGCCTCGCATATCACCCTCAATGAATTGGGGCTTGACCTCACGCTGATCAAGGTCGATCACAAGACCCACTGCACCGAAACGGGCGACGATTACTTTAAGGTCAACAGCTTTGGCTACGTACCTGCGGTCGAGTTGGACGACGGCACTTTCCTGCGTGCGGGGCCGGCCATCTTGCAATACCTGGGTGATTGCTTGCCGAAAGCGCCAACTTGGCCGCAAAGCAAATAAATGGGTTGAAAAAAACTCCTATAAGCCTTAAACGGGATGCTTGGCGGCACGTTGCTCACAATCGGTAAGTGAGTATCCCCAGTTTTCTGGTTCAGGGAGCGTTGATGAGTTTTGATCCATTGCAGGGCTCCCCGCAGCCATCGAGCGAATGCGCAGCCGACGCCGCTCTGCCTCCACGCCACACGGACCCAGTAGGCAGGGGCGTCGCTGGCGGACATGACACGATAGAACGACTGCTCGACTCGGCGCGCAGCGACGCTCATACCCCCCGTTGGGCGGCTTACCGCGCCGGTGAGCAACTGCATCTGGTGGGGCAGGGCGATCCGCAGGTGCAATGGCCGGCGTTCGTTGCCAATGAAGATTTTGAGGTGTTCTGCCTGAGCCGGCGCTTGCACCGCTGGCCGACCGGCAGGGGCGAAATGGTGCTGGGTTGGTTGCTTGCGCCCCAGGACGATGCCGCAGACCCGGCGCTGGCCGAGTTTGCCCAGCGCCTGGGCGTCGAGGTGCAGACCAATACCCTGGCTCGCGCGCAGATTACCCAGCGTGTGCTCTATGAAATTACCTATCTGGCGAGTTCGACCCGTGACCGCTCCGTGTTCCTGGTGGGGGTGCACCGGCTGCTGGCCAGCCTGATTGACGCCGAGAACTTCTATCTCGCGCTGTACGACCCGCACACGGGTAAAATCGACTACCCGTACTACGTCGACATCATCGACGTGGATGCCGTGGAGGCCGAGCACTACGAGTACCTTGACCCCGCGCACCTGTCGTTGACCGGGCAGGTATTGACCAGTGGCCAGCCGCTGCTGATCGACGCCGCCGGTATTCTCGTGGCCCAGACTGAGGGTCGTTTCTATTGCGTGGGAGACCGTCCGGAGTTCTGGATGGGGGCGCCGCTGAAAAATGCCTCGGATGAAGTCTTCGGCATGCTGGCCATGCAGGTCTACGAGGTATCGCGCACCTACAGCGCTGAAGACCGCGCGCTGTTCCTGGTGGTGGCCCGCCACGTGGCCATGGCGCTGGACCGCATTCTGCACCGCGAGGACCTGGAAGCGACGGTGCTGCGCCGTACCCTGGAGCTGTCGGCCCTCAACGACGCGCTGCGCCAGGAAGTGGCCGAGCGCGAACGCGCCGAACACCTGCAGAGCGCGCTGTTCCAGATTGCCGAATTGTCGAGCCGCCCGGGCGACATGACCGAGTTGTTTGAGGCATTGCACGGCATCGTTGGCGAGCTGCTGTTCGCCCACAACTTCTACATCGCGCTGTTCGACGATGCCACTGGCGAGGTGACCTTTCCCTATTACGTCGATGAGCGTCAGACCACCCGCCCACTGGCGCGACGTGGGCGCCGGGGCTTGACCGAGTATGTGATCCGCCAGCGTCGACCATGTCTGGTTGATTGCGCCGAGGCCGAGCGCTTGTCTGCCACCCATGAAGCCGAACTGGCCGAGGCGCATGTACGGTCTTACTCATGGCTAGGTATTCCTTTATTCGATGGCGAAGTGGTACGTGGCGTGCTTGCGGTGCAAAGCTATACCTCCCAGGTACGCTACACCCTGCGTGATCAGGAACTGCTGACGTTCGTCTCTCGGCACATCGACACGGCGTTGTCGCGCCGTACTGCAGCCGAGGCGATCCATGCCGCCAATCTCAAGCTCGAAGCCCGGGTGCAGAATCGCACTCGCGAGCTCGATCACGCCAATGCCAAGCTTCAACACGAGAACCTGCACGACGCGCTGACCGGGCTGCCCAATCGTACCTGTCTGCAACAACGCCTTGGCCTGGCCTGGTCGCGGTTCGGCAGCGAAGGCGGGCATCTGTCGGTGATGTTCATCGACCTCGACCGGTTCAAGATGGTCAATGACAGCCTGGGCCATCACTTCGGCGACCTGTTGTTGATGCAGGCTGCCCAACGCCTGCGTGGTTGCCTGCGCGAAACCGACCTGCTGGCACGCTTGGGCGGCGACGAGTTTTCGGTGCTGGCACCGGACGCGCCGTTGGAAGTAGTGATCGAAATTGCCGAACGGATCCTGGTGGCGTTCGACCTGCCGTTTTTCATCAATGGCCTTGAAGTGTTTTCGTCCTGCAGCATCGGGATCGTCAGCGCTGACAGTCAGTTCCATCACGAGCCGGCCGACTTGCTGCGTGATGCCGATGTGGCGATGTACCGGGTCAAGAGTGCCGGGCGCGACAGCTATGCGGTGTTCAATCAGGAGGTTCGCCGTGAAGTCTCGGACCAGGTCGAGCGCGAGGGGGCGTTACGCAACGCGCTCAAACGGACCGATGAGCTGCTGCCGTATTTCCAGCCGATTGTCAGCGTCGCCACCGGCCAATTGCTGGCCCTGGAAGCGCTGATCCGCTGGCATCAGCCGGGGGGCAGGGTTATCGGGCCGGGCGAGTTCCTGCCGGATGTCGAAGGCTTGCGCCTGATCGGTCGGCTGGACCTGTACATGCTCAACTGCATCGCGGTGATCCTCGCCCAACCCGAGCACGCGAGCTGGCCGCCGGTGCACGTCAATTGCTCCAGCTACAGCATGACGCGCCCGGATTTCGCCAGTGATGTCCTGGCCCTGTTGGCCCGCCACCACGTTGCACCTTCGCGTATCTGCCTGGAGCTGACCGAAGGCGCACTGGTGGCGGAACCGGCCATTGCCCGCCTGACCATGCAGCAATTGGCCGACAACGGCATGTCGGTGGTGCTCGATGACTTCGGTGCCGGGTTCTCCTCCCTGAGCTATGTGCACCAGTACCGTTTCAGTGGCTTGAAGATCGACAAATCGTTCATCCTCGAGCTCACCTCCAGCCCTCGTAGTCGGGCGATCGTGCGGGCGATTGTGCGGATGGCTGAATCACTGGACCTCACTGTGGTGGCCGAAGGGGTCGAGGATCAGGCGACGCTGGACTTGCTGCGCGACATCGGGGCGACGCAAGCCCAGGGGTATTATTTTGCCAAGCCGATGGGGCTGGAGGCGCTGCTGGATACGTTGCCGGTCGGGATATCATGAAGCGAAATCCTTGATGTCTCGCGCAGCCCCAAACCCCCGGCCAACGCGAGCAAGGCAATGGCGATCAGGTAGAACGCCGGCGAGAGGTTGCTGCCGGTAGTGCTGATCAGCCAGGTCGCCATCAGCGGCGCTGTGCCGCCGAACAGGGTATAGGCCATGTTGTAGGTGATTGCCGACGCCGTGTAGCGAGTGCGGGTGGGGAAGGTTTCCGAGAGCAATGCCGCGGTCACCACGTTGCACAGCACCGCGCCAATCGCCAGCAGCAACACGCCGAGGATGGACGCGGCGAACGACCCGGAACTGGCCATCAGGAACGATGGGTACACCACCACCATCAGCAACACGCAGGCGCTGACCACGGTCATCCGTCGCCCGACCCGGTCCGAGTACAGGCCGGCCAGCGGGCAAATCAGTGCGGCGAAAATCAGCGCAATGAGCGACACCAGCAACGCTGTCGCCCGGCTCAGGCCACCGGCAACTTGCAGGTATGTCGCGAAGTAGGTGGTGAACATGTAGAACGACAGGGCCGTCAGCGAGATGAATGCGCCCAGGCAGCAGATTGCTTTGCCGTGGTCGCGCAAGGTGTCCCTGAGCGGGGAGTGCGCCACTGCATGCTGTTGGGTCACGGCCTGGAACGCCGGGGTTTCATCGAGTTTCCAGCGCAGGTACGGCCCCACCAGCCCCAGTGGTGCGGCAATCAGGAACGGCAGGCGCCAGCCCCAGCTACCCATGGCTTCAGCCGATAATGACGCCTCAAGCGCATAAGCCACCACCGCCGCCGAGGCAAATGCGGCAAAGGTTGATACCGGGATAAAGCTGCCGTACCAGGCCCTTCTGTGATTGGGCGCATGCTCCATCAGGTAGGCGCACGCGCCTGCGTATTCACCGCCCGCGGAAAACCCCTGGGCGCAGCGGATCAAGCTCAAAAGCACCGGTGCCATGACGCCAATCGCGGCATAAGTGGGTAACAAGCCGATCAGGGTGGTCGCGCCGGCCATCAGCAGGATAGTCATTGCCAGGGTGCGCTTGCGCCCAATCCGGTCCCCCAGCATGCCAAAGAAAATACCGCCCAGAGGCCGAAACGCAAAGGCCACGGCGAACACGGCGAAGGTTTTCAGCAGGGCCACGCTGGCATCGCCACTGGGGAAAAATTGCTGGGCGATGGTCGTCGCCAGAAAACCGTAGACGGCAAAATCAAACCATTCGACAAAATTGCCGATCGCGGCGGCGACAATCACTTTTCTCAGGGGCTTGGGGCTGACCTGCTGTGCGGTGGCGCTTGGTATGCTGAACCTCGACGTTTTCATCCGTTAGCCCTGGATTATCGGGGTATCGGCTGAAACGTCTCAGCTCAAAAGTGTCGTCGACGTAGTCAGGACCGACTGCTGCCTTCCATTCAACCAGGCCTCGTAATCTGCTGCGGGCATTGGCCGGCCATACAGATAACCCTGGGCCTGATCGCAGCCAATCTCCTTGAGAAAGCTGCTTTGTTCTGAGGTTTCCACGCCTTCTGCAATGATTTTGAAGCCCAGGGCATGCCCTAATTCCACGATAGTTTTAGTAATTGCCACATCGCGCGAATCATTCGGTAGATCGGATATGAAGCTGCGATCGATTTTCAGATGGTCAATTGGCAAGAGCTTGAGGTAAGCCAGCGAGGAATATCCGGTACCGAAGTCGTCGATGGAGGTGGTTACGCCAAGGTTTTGCAACGTACTCAAGACTTCCCTGGAATGGTCGGGGCTTGCCATCATCAGGCCTTCAGTGACCTCTACCTCCAAAACGTGCGCTGGCAAGTCGTATTCTTGCAAGGTACTTCTCAGGGTCTCGACAAAATCGCTGCGGTCGATTTGCAGCGGCGCGACATTGATGGCAATGACGCCGTGCACTATCTGCAGATCAGCCCAACGCCTGATATCCCTGCAGACCATGTCGATAACTTGCTCGCCGATCTGGATGATCAACCCGGTATTTTCTGCCAAAGGAATAAATTCGCCTGGGGAAATCAGGCCTTGATCAGGATCGCGCCAGCGAATGAGCGCTTCAGCGCCTGCAACTGTATTGTCCAGCAGGTTTATTTTTGGCTGATACCACATTTCAAACTCATGGTTAAGCACGGCGCGCCTCAAGCAGCGCTCGGCATTCAGTCTTTCCTGGGCCCGCAAGGTCATTTCAGGCTGGTAAAAACGGTAGTCGTTGCGTCCGCCTTTCTTGGCACCGGACATGGCAGTATCAGCTTGCCTCAGCAGTTGCTCAGGCGTCTCGGAGTCGTGGGGCGCCACTGATATGCCGATACTTGCCGTCAATAACGTGGAGGCGCCTTTTAAATCGAAGGGTACCTGAAGCGATACCAGGAGTTTTTTCGCAACGATGATGGCGTCGGTGGGGTGGCTGAGATTGTTCAGTATCAGCGCAAACTCATCACCTCCTAAACGTGACAGCGTATCTTCGCAACGCACGCACGCCAGGAATCTGGACGATGCCTGTTGTAAAAGCAGGTCGCCAAGGGAGTGACCCAGACTGTCATTAACCGTTTTAAAGCCATCAAGATCCAGCACTACCACTGCCAGGAACTGGTTGTAGCTCAGCGACAGGTCGAGGGAATGCTGCAGCCGTTCATTGAACAATGCTCGATTGGGTAGGGCGGTCAATGGGTCGTAATGGGACATCCGCTCCAGATCAGATTGCGATTGGTTGATCGCTGAAATGTCGGAAAACACCGCAACGTAATTAATGACGTTGCCACCTTCATTGTAAACAGCGTTGATGGTCAGCCATTGCGGATAAATTTCGCCGTTTTTTCGACGATTCCACAGTTCGCCGCGCCACAAGCCGGTACTTTTTAGGCTTTTCAGAATATGCCGGTAAAAGGCGTTGTCCTGTTTGTCGGTGATGAGCGTGTTCGGCTTTAAACCTATGGATTCCTCAGCGCTAAAGCCTGAAATCTTTACGAAAGCTGCGTTGACCGAGAGTATATGCCCGCGTGCATTGGTGATGATCACACCGTCAGCGGTGTTATCCAGAACGATTCCCGCAAGACGTAACTGCTCGGTGCGTTGTTTGATCTCGGTGATGTCGGTGGAAATCCCCAGCACCCCGGAAGCTTGCCCATTGGCCCCTTTCAAAATGCACTTGGTGGTCAGGTAGGTACGCGTCATACCCTGTTTTTTGACCTGATCCTCAAAACGTAGACTGCCGCCGTTTAAAATCACGTTTCTGTCGTTGTCGAGCAGGGTCCTGGCTTCTGCCGGAGGTAAATGGTATTCGCGGGTTTTACCTTCCATTTCCTCGAAGGTATGCCCAGCGACTTGTTCGAACATGCGGTTGCACAATCGAAGTTTGCCTTCGGTGTCGTAGACGTAAATGAGCGACGGGGCGTTATCGACGATATCGAGCAACAGTGCTTTCTGCGTCTGCCGTTCTTGAATCTCGTGCGCTAAATCAGCATGGCGCTGGCGAACCAATAGATGACTTTTGCTCAATTGCGCGGCGAAGTAGGTAAATAAACCGGTGCTGGTGAGGGCGACCAGAAACAGCGGTGAGTTGAACAAGGAGCCCGCCGGCCAGCCGTGCAGTGGCAATGCGGCGAGTTCCCAGCCCCCACCTGGAACATCGACTACTGTGGTGACTGCGTCATCCTGGAATATTTTAGCGTCGCCATAGATCATCGCGCCGCTTGCACCTGATCCGTCTTCTCCGCGAAGGGCCAGTTGCAGGTCTTTATTGTCCACGATACCGCCGGCAGTGAGCAGTTGAAGCACATCTGCGACGACTGAAGCATTGCCCCAGTAAGTTTCTTCGCCGGCTGAATGGGTGATGAAAACCGGACGACGATGAATGAAACCCAGGCCGCCCTGAATCAAGTGCACGGGGCCCGCCAAAAGTGCTTCTTTTAGTTCGCGAGATCGCTCGATCGCCCGGTATTGCTCAGGAATCTTGCGATAGTCCAACCCCAGGACTCCCTGGTTTCCTTCCATCGGAAAGATATTACGCACGACGTCATCCGGCGCCAGCGCAATGTGGCGAATGTGCGGCTGGGAGGCAATCGCCTGCTGCGCCATGCCGTCAAAATGAGCCGCTGAAATTTCACCATCCACTCGCAGCAATTGGCCAATGCCTTCGGTCACATCAAACGTCGAGCGCACTTCGCTCTCAAGATGCGCCCTGATATTGGCCAGTGTGGAAATCACCTGAGCTCTGGCGGCCTGGGATTCCTCTCGTGAATCCAGGGTGCCAAGGGCTACGGAAAGGACGACTCCGCTCAGGAAAATGCTTAATGGCAATGCAAATGTCCGCCACGATTGTGCTTGGGCATTAACCGGGCCATCACGTGTATCGTTCGCCATGCCTGCTCGGGTTCTATTCAACGCGTCATTCCCTGGAAGCCATCATTGAAGTGGAACGGAGTAAACCGGTGGCGCTGGTTACATATGAATGTTGGATGAGTTTGGCTCTTCAGTGGTTCAACTGTTCCGACGACCGCCGCTTATTGAAATCCATACCATCACCCGACACAATCGCCTCCCGATCCGGCCATGCCTGCCGAACGCCCGTGGTAAAAAGGAACCGCAGTTGAACCAACATACACTGTCCATGCGCCTCGAGCGTGTTGCTGCGCATGTGCCCGCCGGCGCTCGCCTGGCGGATATCGGCTCGGACCACGGTTACCTGCCGGTGGCGTTGATGCGCCGTGGCGCCATCGCGTCGGCAGTGGCGGGCGAGGTAGCAATCACGCCGTTCCTGTCGGCGCAACGCACTGTGCGCGAGAACGATCTTGACCAGCACATCACCGTGCGCCTGGCCAACGGCCTCGCGGCGATTCAGTCGCAAGACGCGATCACGGCGGTCAGCATCTGCGGCATGGGCGGGGAGACCATCCGCGACATCCTCGAAAGCGGCAAGGCGTACCTGAGCGGCGAGGAGCGCCTGATCCTGCAGCCCAACGGCGGCGAGCAGCCATTGCGTCAATGGCTGATGGACAACGGTTATCGCATCCACTTCGAAGAGCTGCTGCAGGAAAACCGCTTTTATTATGAAATCATCGTCGCCGAGCGCGACGGGCCCGTAGTGTATTGCGCCGAGCAACTGTACTTCGGCCCGCTGCAGATGCAGGCCCGCAGCCCATTATTTCTGGCCAAATGGCAGCGTTTGCTACAGCAGAAACACAAGACCCTGGGCAGTTTCGCCCAGGCGCGGCAGGCGGTGCCGCAGGAGAAAGTGCAAGACCTCGCCCGGCAGGCCCGTTGGATCTCTGCGCTGCTGGCGTAATGGCAGGGGTGAAAAACTATTGCCCCCCACAGACTTTTTCACTTCATCGGGTTGTCCAACCCTCAGACTGCCAACACAGTGTTCCCACCCCAGATAGCTGGCCTCAGCTAAGGACAGACGATGACCTTCCTGATTTTTCTCATAGCCTGCGGTGCTGCGGCAAGCACCGGTACCCTGTTCAAACCCGGTCAATGGTACGAAACGCTTAAAAAGCCCAGTTTCACGCCACCGAAATGGTTGTTTCCCGTTGCGTGGACGATCATCTATCTGCTGCTCGCCTGGGCAGGGTATCGCTTGAGCCTGATGCCGGGGAGCCAAGTGGTACTGGCGCTGTGGGCGGCGCAAATTGCCTTGAATACGCTGTGGACCCCGGTGTTCTTCGGCGCCCATCACCTATTCGCCGGGATGATAATCATCACGTTGCTGTGGCTGGTGGTGGCGACGATGGTGGTGCTGGCATTGCGTCTGGATATAGTGACCGGGTTGATGCTGTTCCCCTATCTCATCTGGCTGTGCGTAGCCGGCGCGTTGAATTTCTCGATACTGCGCAACAACTAAGGACTCCGGGCCTCATCGCGGGCAGGCCTTGCTTCCCACAGGGACGGGGAAGTATCCCGGGAAGAATTCTGTGGGAGAGAAGTGCCGCAGCCCTAGCGGTCGGCCACTCCGGGCACGTCCATGTTGATCTTGCGCCACGCAGCTTCGGCAAAACTGTAGACCGAGAACGCGATCAACCCCAAGGCCATCACCATCAACAGCACAGCTCCGGCCGGTAAATGCTGCAAGGCATCGAGAGCGTCCTTCATCCCCGGTGGGTCCATGGCCTTATAGCCGGAACCACTGATCGCCAGCAAAAGGGCAATTTCGAGAAACACCACGCCGCGGGCAATCAAGCCAAAGCGCGAAACGGGACGGACATAACGCATGACGTCTTCGTCTGCCTCAAAGTACTTCTCGAACGAGGCCTTCCAGCCCTTGATCAGGTGGGCAATGCCCACGCCGAAGGGGACGAGCGCGATCAGGTAGATCAGCAGGTTCGAATGTTCCCAGGAGAGTATGTGCGCCAGCAGGTCCTTGGTTTGCGAGCCGGCTTCACCGCCCGAACTCTCGAGGCCACTGGCCAGCAGGCCCAGGGCAAAAAACGCCAGCGCACCGTTGACCAGGCCTCCTGCCAGTAAACCAGCACGGATTGCCAGCCCCTTGAAGTGGCTGCCGTGATGATCAACGTCGCGCACGGCTTGCAGCACTCGCCAGGCTGCAAAGGCGAGCAGGCCGGCCACCACTACCCCGACCAGCACATAGCCAAATGGCTGACTCAACAAGGCCTCGAGGCTGCGATGGCTGTCCTTGGGTTTTGTCGAGTCCTGGGCCGCGAGCAAGGCGAAGATGCCGATGATCAAATAGATGACGCCTCGAGCGGCGTATCCGCCCCGTGCAAGGACGATGAGGCTCTGGTGTGCGGACATGGGGTGTGATTCCAGAGGAGTGATACAAGAGCAGACCTGTAGAGGCGCAAGGGGTTCGATCGAAGCGGGCCAATCCGCGCCAACCGCTGTCCATTGATGCAACGCAACTCCGTAGGAGCCTGCTTGCTGGCGATCCATACACCGCGTTTTGTCAGGCACACAGCGTCGCATTCATTGCCAGCAAGCCGGCTCCTACAAGGTCGTGGAGCGGCAGGTATCGGGGACGGTGGCCAGGCTGTGGAGGTATGCTTGAATGTGCGCGGTTGCGCGCAAGTGTATGACTGGAATCTGCGGTCCGACGGCCAGCCGCACCGCCTCGATGCCGGGGCGGTAGCCACGATCGAAATTCCATACGAACTTGAGGAAGGTCAGGAACTCCCGGTCGAGTTTTTCTGAACAGCCGGCGGCGATGTCCGGACGTGGTTGGTTCATGATGCTGCGCAGTATCACCCGGGTGAAACAGGTGATGCGCGGCGTGTCGAGCCAGATGATCAGGTCGGCACGGGGCAGGCGCAGGTCAAAGGTGCGCCGCGCATAGTTGCCCTCGCACACCCAGGCATCCGTGGCGATCGCCTCCCGTACCCGTTCGCGAAACTGCTCCGAATCCGGCTCGACCCAGCCGGGTTCCCAGAACAGCTTGTCCAGGTGCACGACGGGCAGGCCCAGTTGTTTGCCTAAAGCGCGGGCCAGAGTGGATTTGCCGCTACCGGCGTTGCCCAGAATCACAATCCTTTGCATAGGGGGGGTCCTGTCGGGGAAAAAGCCGGGGATTGTGCCGCGTTTGGTTGGGCAGTTAAAGGGTGGGAGCGAGGACGCAGGATCGGCACAGGTATCTGTGTCGATAGCGCCCGCCCGTTACAAATCCGTGGAACCTTGGTGTTCGCTCCGGTGTGGTGCCGGGCTTGGGCATTCAATTCTCAGATTCGGTCGTAACCCCTGCTGAAATGGATACCCCCAACAAGTAGAGCATTCCACCCGCGATCACGAACATCGCAAGCATGTAGAAAATGTAGTGCACAGGTTGCGTTGCCAGGACCATTCCGCAAAGGACCGGCCCTAACGCTGCGCCGACGTTGCTCAGGTTCTGCGCGGCGTAGTACATGCCCCGTAGATGACTCGGTGCGATGTTGTCGATGAACATGTATTCCGCCGGGAATACGATGATTTCACCGACGGTGAAAATGGCCATGGAAAGGACCCAAAGCAGCAGAGTGGTTGACAGCGCAAAACCTGCCAGCCCCAGGATGAACATGCCGAGTCCCCCTGCGAGCCACAGGTTCAGGTGTCGGTGGCTGATCCGTTTGCCGATGCTGTATTGCAGACTGATCACCATCAAGGCGTTGGTCGCCACTACGGTGCTGATAATCCGGTACGTCTCTTGGGGCGTGGTGGTGACCACCAGGTACTGCGAGAGATACGCGGTGAATTGGCCGAAGACCACGGCACTGAGCAAGCCGCCCAAGGTGAAGCACACCAGCCGGTAGTCGCGCAGCAACAGTCTGCCGACCGCCAGGAATGGCGTCGGCTGCAGGCTCGTGCCGACATTCGCCAGGCGTCTGTCGCCCCATAGGAAGTAGACCATAAAGAATCCGGCGCCCAGTCCCGCCGATAGCAAAAAGGGCAGGCTGATGTCCAGGGCCGCCACCCCGGCTCCCAGAAATGGCCCGACGGCGTAGCCGATATTAGTCAGCGTGTACTTGATGGAAAACGCTTCGCTGCGGCGGTCCACGGGGAGCAGGCTGCCGAATCCGGATTTCACGGCGATGTCGATAACGGCATACGCCAGGTTGATCAGCACCAGGCACAGGTAGAACAGCCAAAGGAGGGGTGCGAGATACGCCCCGAGAAATCCGCCGCTGAACACGCTGCAGCCTATGAGAATGAGCTGGTAACGGGACATCCTGTCCACCAGGAAGCCGCCATACAGGCTCAGCAGCGAACCAATGATCAGCGTGCTGCCGATCACCAGGCCGATATCGGCGACGCTCAAGCCAAAATTGCCCGACAAGTAAATGACCAGATAGGGCAAGGTGATGGCGCGGGCCAGGGTCAACACCAGTGACGCGGCCAGCAGCAGGTTAACGGTGCAGGGATAACGTTTAAGCGTGGCCAGCATTCGAGACTCATCATCAATGGGTTGATTCACAGTTTACTGTTGCCCTGAATTCTGATTTAAGATGATTTTTATCGAAACGCATGAACTGAATTCATGAATACAGGGTGCATATGTTTTCCTCCGAACGCTTGAAGGGTATCGATGTATTTGTGTGCGTGGCGGAGTTCGGCAGCTTCACGGCGGCTGCGCAGAAAATGAACCTGACGGCTTCGGCCATCAGCAAAGGCGTCGCCCGGCTGGAAAAACGCCTGGGGGCGCAACTGTTCCGCCGGACAACGAGGACGTTGTCGCTGACCGACGCAGGCGTCGCGTTCCTGCGTACGTGCAAGGGCGTGCTTGCCGATCTCGAAGAGGCTGAACTGTCACTCCAGAGCGAAAACACCGAGCCTCGCGGGCGTGTACGCCTTGACCTGCCGGGCGCATTTGGTCGCACCCAGGTGCTGCCGATCCTCTTGCAGTTTGCGAAGGATCATCCATTGTTGATGCCGCACATTTCCTTTAGCGACGGCTTTATCGATCCGCTGCAGGAGGGCGCGGACATTGTGCTGCGCATCGGTGGCGCACACGACTGGCCGGAGACCGTCGGGCATCGTTTGCTAGGTCGCGAGTGGCATATCCTCTGTGCATCCCCCGACTACCTGGCCCGCCATGGCACCCCGCTGTCCGAACACGACCTTGAACAGCATCAGTGCATTGCCTATGGCTGGGTGGACGGAAGCATTCATCCCTGGAGTTACGCGGGCGAACAGGGCGCAACGCACAGGAGGCAGGTAGACCCGCATCTGGTGGTGGGCAATGGCGAGGGCCTGAGGATGGCCGCGGTGGCCGGCTGCGGCATCGCGCAGTTGCCATCGTGGCTGGTGGAGCAGCAGCTGAAAGAGGGGACACTGGTAGAGGTACTTGCGCAGTTGGCCAGCGACGGGATGGAGATCCACCTGGCCTGGAGCAAAAGTCGCGAGGCGCTGCCCAAGGTCCGGGTGTTGGTTGATGCGCTGGTTGTTGGGCTGAGGGAGCTTGGTGCATATGACCCGGAACGTTCGGAGCGGCGAGCTGACAGTTGATTGGGTATTGGCCGATTGGGACCTTTTATGGGAGGCTACCTTCTTGATGAACCAGGCAGCTTCAGTCTGTGGCCTTTTCCAATTCGCACTACGCACTCCCGAGCAATGAAAATGGACTCTCACTCGATACTGACCTTCACCCTGGTCGCCGCAATTGCCATCGCCAGCCCAGGCCCAGCCACCTTGATGGCCATCAACAACAGCCTGGCCCACGGGCAGCGCAGCGTCATCTGGTCTTCGCTGGGCAATGCGAGCGGCCTGTTCTGCCTGTCGGCTGCTGCCATGCTGGGGTTGGGCGCGTTGCTGGCGAGTTCCGAATGGTTGTTTAACGCGGTGAAAATTCTCGGTGCCGGGTATCTGTTTTACCTGGGGGCCAGGCAGTTGTTCAAGAGCAGCCCGATGCTGGCGCAGGGCATCGAGCAAGACTCTAAACACAGTCGGCCTGGCCGAACCAGGCTGTTCAAGTCGGCTTTCCTGACGGCGGTGACCAACCCTAAGGCCACGATGTTTTTTACCGCGCTGTTCCCGCAGTTCATCGACCAGGGCTCGGCGCTGTTGCCGCAGTTCATGGTCCTGACTTCGATCTTCATGGGGTTGTCGATTTCTTCTCTGAGCCTGTATGCGGCAATCGCAGCCCGGGCCAAGGGTGTGTTGACGCGGCCTGACCTGTCGCGCTGGGTCAGCCGGGTAGTGGGCTCGACGTTCATCTGTTTTGGCGCGGCCATTTTGACCATGCGGCGACAGGGTGTCTGAATTGTTCATGCATCAGCAAACTACCCTCGAGCCCGCAAGCCTGGCAGATATTCCACAGCTTCAAGCCTTCCTCATGCAGGCCGGCGCCGAGTTGTTTCCAACGCTTAGTGGTGCCGGCACGCCTGCGGATCTGCTGAATTTCGAACAAGTGTATCTCAAGGGCGAAGGTCAGTTTCTGCTGGCGCGTGACGAAGGGCGGATCGTCGCCTCAATCGGCTATCTGCCCTACGATCACCGCTTTGCACATCTCGATTACCGCAGCCTCAAGGTGGTGGAAGTGGTGCGGCTGTTCGTGCTGCCAGGGTTCCGCCGTTCGGGGCTGGCCAGCCAGTTGTACGGCGCATTGAAGGCATTGGCGATGCAGGCCGGGGTCGAGGTGATCTACTTGCACACTCATCCTTTCCTGCCGGGTGCCATCGACTTCTGGCGCAAGCGCGATTTCCAGGTGATCGCCGTGGACGCCGACCCGCAGTGGCAAACCACTCATATGGAGTGGCGCTGAGGGTCAGTGTTGCCGAGCCCGCGCCGTGCTCTCGCGCAGAGTCAATTCAAAGGGCAACATCACGTGCCGTTCGGCCTGGGGGTTTTTCTCGATCAGCGCAATCGCCTGCCAGCGCCTAAATTTCTGCAGCGATGTAACCGTTTACATTACTCAAATTCTACATCGGCAGAGAAGAGTTGCGATGAACGATGCACGGGCAAAAATAAGAATGGACTTCGTCGGTGGCGGGGAGGGGCGTTCATTGGCAGGGCAACAAGCAGGCCACCTGGCGCGATCAGCCTGAACTGTTGGGGTTGGGCGGCTGCGTCGGTGATATCGGCACCCATGCTTTTTCATTGGCCGAGTTCGTCGCAGATCAACCGGTCAGTCACCTGTGTGCAATTTTGAATACCCACATGGCCAGCCGGCAGCTGGATGACGATGCCGCGATGCTGTTAAAGATGGCCGACGGCGCCAGCGGTGTGTTGGTTGCCAGTCAGGTCTGCGCCGGCGAGGAGAACCCGCTGAAGATTCGCGTGTACGGTGACAAGGGCGGCCTGGAGTGGCGCCAGGAAGAGCCGTCGAGCCTGATCCATCGTGCGCTTGATCAACCGTGGCATGGCCTTTATCGAGGAGGAGGTGGCCAATCACTGCGGCGACAGCAAATGGACCGCACTGGTCTGCCCTGGATGAACCCGGAGAGCTTGCCTGTGAACAGCACTTCGCAATCCGGCATGCGTGGCCCGGGGATTGTCCTCGCGCAATTCATGGCCGCCGAAGCACCTTCGACACCTTGGCCAATATCGCCCGGTGGGCCGCGTCCCAAGGGCACAAGGCGATTCAGTTGCCGACCTTGGGCAGCCAGTTCATCAACTTGGTGCGCGCTGCCGAGAGCCAGGAATACTGCGACGAACTGATCGCCGTGTGCGCGCAGGCGGGCGTTGAGATCAGTGAGTTATCGACGCACCTGCAGGGTCGGTTGGTCGCCGTGCATCCCGCGTTCGACGCCTTGTTCGACGACTTCGCCCCGGCCCATCTTCGCGGCCAGCCCCAGGTTCGAACCGAGTGGGCCATTGAGCAATTGAAGCTGGCGGCACGGGCCAGTCAGCGCTTGGGCTTGAAGGCCCACGCGACCTTCTCTGGAGCCCTGTTTTGGCCGTACATCTACCCGTGGCCACAACGGCCCAGTGGGTTGGTCGAGCAGGGTTTTGAAGAATTGGCGCGGCGCTGGTTGCCGATCCTTGAATGTTTCGAGGAAGCCGGTGTTGACCTGTGCTACGAAATCCACCCCGGCGAAGACCTGCACGATGGCGCCTCTTTCGAGCGCTTTCTGCAGGCCGTTGATCACCATACCCGGGCCGCAATCCTGTACGACCCAAGCCACCTGTTGCTACAGCAGATGGACTACCTGGGCTTTATCGATCGCTATCACGAGCGCATCCGCATGTTCCACGTCAAGGACGCCGAGTTCCGCCCCGATGCCCGTTCGGGCGTGTACGGCGGCTATCAAGGCTGGGTCGAGCGCCCCGGGCGTTTCCGGTCCTAGGACTCTGACGGTTATGACTACGATGAACGCGCGCCTGAGCGCCCCTGCATCTGTTAGGCGCCGTGCTGCTGTATCAACAGCGGCCTTTGGCACGGCCCGAAAGCGCGCCGGTCTGGAGTAAGGCGAGTGCCTGTGGACCGTACGAATCAGCTGCGTTATCTTGCCGCCGCTAACGCCAGACAGGTCCAGGCATTGAGTTCGCGGTGATGAAAAAAGGATCGTTCATGGAACACGTCATGAGAAAACGGCTGTTTGCAGTGCTCATCGGTATTGCCTTCGTCGCCATCGACCAGTTGGTGAAGCTTCTGGCGCTGCATTCACTGCAAATCGACAGCTTCAGGTTTGGTAGCAGTTATGCCTGGCTGGACGTCGCCTTGAGCCTGAACCCAGGCGCATTTCTTAGTCTGGGCGCGGGGCTGGCGCCGGGCGTCAAGCAACTGATTTTCATCCTGGGCGTAGGCGCGGTGGTGTGCTGGGCCATCGGGTGGGCTTTCACCCATTGGGCGCAATCGCCACGCAAGGCCGTAGCTATCTACTTCATCGCCCTGGGTGGCGCGTCCAACTTGATCGACCGGGTGTTCCGTGAAGGACATGTGGTCGATTATCTGATCCTCAATCTCGGCTCGGTGCATACCGGCGTGTTCAACATTGCCGATATCGCGATCATGGCCGGGGCCGCCGTGTTGCTCGTCAGCGAATTCAGGAGCAAACGCAGGCTCAACTGACCGCCGGGTTGGCTCGCTTGTCCACCAGGCGAGTGTCGAGCGCCATTGCCAGGATCTTCGCCCAATCAATCGAATGACTGGGCGGCCGATAGGCTATGGTGCACAAGCGACAGGTGGTAAAGACAAGAGACAAAGGATTTCCAGGAAGAACCACTCCATTCAGGGACTACAGGGATTTATCGAATGAACACTACAGATCAAGTGCAGGATCAGAGTAAATACAGCGCAAAATGGCAAGAGCGTTTTGCCTTCTTCGATGCCCATGGGGCGCCCAATGCACCTGGCTACAAAACCGCCCTCAAGCAACTCCCGTTCAAAAGCAAGATCACCGTCAATGCCAACATCATCGCGTTCTTCTTCGGCCCGATCTACCTGTTTGTATTGGGACTGTGGAAGAAGAACCTGACACTGATTGCGCTAATCGTGGCACTGTCCTTTGTATTGGAGCTCGTCTTTGAGCTGGTTGGTTTCAGGTATGCCCAGCAGGTCAACTTTGCCGTGGGCTTCGCGTTTAACCTGCTCTACGCACTGTCCACCAACTACGCGTACTACCTCAAGGAGCAGAAGGGCGAGCAGGGCTGGAATCCGTTCAAAGGCATGCGCCTGTAACCCAGGTTAAACGGCCGGGACGCGCTGTTCAGCCACCAGTAGCAACGACTGCGGCACCGGACTTTGCGGGTGCTGCGGCTCTTGCAGCCCCACCAGTTGAAAACCGGCCATGTCCAGCGCGTTGAACCAACTGGACAGGGTGCGCAGGTACCAGGGCATCGGTTGCCACTGCCCACTGAACCCGGTGAATGCCTCTTCCCGCCACCCATCCTGATAGTCGCCTGCTGCCGCAGTCCACGGATGCAGCGTCTGGATCACCAGCGCGCCGCCGGGGGCGAGCAGGGCATGCAGGGCGCTGAGCAGGGGTATGATGTCCTGGTGCAGTAAGGCAAAGTTGGCGCAGATCAGATTGTAATCGCCGCCGATGTCTGCCGTTGAGTCGGCCAGGGCTTCGTAACTCGCCAGATAGACCTGGGCGCTGCCCGCCGCCCGCGCTGCCTCGACCAACGTCCCATCGCCGTCCACTCCCACTGCCGTGATGCCCCGTTCAGCCAGCACCCGCAATAACCAGCCTTCACCACAACCCAAGTCCAGCACTCGCTCGGGCTGGCGGCCCATGATCGCCAGCAGAATGGCCTGGTCTGTGACCTGTCGGCGGCTTTCGATCGAGCCACTGCGCACGGCTTCGATCCAGGCGCGAGCGTTGTGGTGCCAGCTTTGCAGGAGGGCGGACTCGGGGGAGGTCATGGCGTTACTCACAGTGATCATTTGAGTTGAAGGATAGGCCATGGCCCCGCGCGGCTAGACTCAACCGGTTAACTCTTTGTTGGAGAACCTTCGTTCTGGAGAGCCATGATGATCAGCAAGAATACGATTTGTCTCTGGTACAACGGCGACGCACTGGACGCCGCCAACTTTTACGCCCGGACATTCCCGGACAGTGCCGTGGTTGCCGTTCATCATGCGCCTGGCGACTATCCGTCGGGCAAGCAGGGCGATGTGCTGACGGTAGAGTTTACCGTGATGGGCATCCCGTGCCTGGGGTTGAACGGCGGCGATGCGTTCAAGCACACCGAGGCGTTTTCGTTCCAGGTGGCGACCGACGACCAGGCGGAAACCGACCTGCTGTGGAGTGCCATCGTCAGTAACGGTGGCGAGGAAAGCGTCTGTGGCTGGTGCAGGGACAAGTGGGGGCTGTCGTGGCAGATCACGCCGCGCATCCTGACGGCCGCGATCACCGACCCTGACCCCGCAGCGGCCAAGCGCGCGTTCGAAGCGATGATGCAGATGGGCAAGATAGACGTCGCCGGTATCGAAGCGGCACTCAAGGGCTGATCGGCTTGCCGTTCTCAGAATTCATGTGCTTTTCCGGTCATTTTTTCCCTGTTCAACCCTCATTGCGCGCTCTAGCTCAAGGCGCGTAGCGAGGGGCCGCGGGCGGTTTTTCGTGCGCATATTCCAGCATGGATGTGACAGGCAGACCGCTATCGCAAGCACGCTTTGCTCCCCCAGCAATCTCTGCCGGCCACAATAGCTCCCTGTTGCCAGTCTCCCTGCGCATGACACAGATCCGCCGCCTCAACCATCCACACCACCGCGCAGCAGCTGTAGACTATGCCCGCTCAAGGCGTACCCCAGCCGATCACTTTATAAAAGAGACCCCCATGGCCAACCAAGACATCACCTTCGTCCCGGACCCTGACGCCGATTCCATCTCCTCCGACGTTGCCGGCTTCGGCGGTCTGCTGGTTTCCACGCAGATCCCGACTCACGCCGATGGCAGCCTGGAGCTGGGCGACATCACCGTGCAGAGCGAATGCACCCTGCAGGCACTCAAGGTGGCGCTGGAGCGCGCCGGCAGTTCCATGGATCGCGTTCTGCACCTGACCATCTACCTCACTGACATGGCCGATCGCGCTGCCTTCAACGAAGTCTACAAGCGCTTCTTCGCCAAGCCATGGCCCGTTCGCGCCGCTGTCGGCGTGGCCTCGCTGGCGGTGGAAGGGATGCGCGTGGAAGTCACGGCGATGGCGGCCAAGGGCTGATCCGGTCTGTCCGGCGGCCCCGTGAAATGAGCCGGGTCGCCGGTGCAATCCTGCGAATACGATAAGCGGCTGTTTTAAAACAAAATTATTTCCACTTTTTGCTTCCAACACGGCGCAGAAGTTGGTAAATTTGCGCCCATTCCTGCACAGGGCCTCTGCGGACTGGCAGCGAACGCAGCAACGCCCGCCGTTGCTCACCAGCTACACCATCAAAAAGACAGTGCCCGGCACTCGTCACGATCGATACAGGGGCGTCGCCAAGCGGTAAGGCAGCAGGTTTTGATCCTGCCATGCGTTGGTTCGAATCCAGCCGCCCCTGCCATTTTTTCTGATTCATATTCCATGTCGCAGCTGTCACCACGGCGCGTGCGGGCAGTGTGATCGCTCAAAAAATAATGCGCACATGGCCTTATCGATTGTAGGAGCGAGTTAGCTCGCGATGGCTTGAGAACACAGTCGCTACAATGGGATGGGTGTACAGCTTTGCCTTTTGAATCCGGCGTGCCCTCGTTACGATGGATGAATCAATCCGCAGCGAGATACTCACAATGGAATGTCAGATTCGCCGGGCAACCAGCCTTGATGCTGAAGCGATCAGCGAAGTTACGATAAACGCCCTACGCAAATCCAGCGCGCAGGACTACCCGCCCGAAGTAATTGCCCGTCTTGAACACAATTTCTCCACTCAGGCAATCCATCGATTAATGATGCAGCGCCAGGTTTTCGTAGCCGTTGTCGACGAACAGGTCGTCGCAACCGCCAGCCTGGACGGCGCGGTTGTGCGTAGTGTGTTCGTAGAACCGGGCTACCAGGGCAAAGGTATCGGCAAGCAGTTAATGGTTGTCATCCATGCCGCCGCCATTGATGCCAGCCTTGAATTACTGCACGTCCCCTCATCAATCACCGCGGAAACCTTTTACGTGTCCATGGGCTATCAAAAAGTACGCGATGAGTTTTTCGGCGATGAGCGAACGATCGTCATGTGCAAGCGTTTGCTGGAATAGCGCGCGTACCCTCAGACACTCAAGCAGTCCTTACAGTCTTCATAGATGCCTTCCACAGCCCATGATCCCGGCGTGCCAAGAAGGGTGACGCTGCGGCTGTATTTGGCCATGACAGAGACGGTGGATCGGCCCGGTCCATTTACAGGTCCAGTTGCACCCGTTTGAAAAAGCGCGTCAGGCCGGTATCGAATCGGCTGACACGCACCAGTGGCGTGTTGCCGATCAGTTCGAGCACTGCAGGGCGGGTGTCGCTCGGCGTGTCATCACCTCGCTTATTGATTGCAACGGAGGGTTAGTAACTGGCTGCGCTTGATTGCGATAAGTATGTCGGGATGGCTGGGTTGGCAACTCATCCCTTGCTGGCCGCCAGGTAGGCGCCAAGCCGCTGGCCCATCTGTTCCCCCAGCGCCTGCAAGCCGCTCAACGGTCGCACCATCACTTCGAACTCAACCATCTTGCCCTGCTCATTGAACCGGATCATATCGATGCCCTTGAGCTCTTTGCCACTGACGGTGGCGCTGAATTCCAGGACGACATTCAAGCCGTCTGCCGTCGCCAGTTCGCGGTGATATTTAAAGTCTTCAAACACCTGGAATACCGTATTGAGGATCATCGACACCACCGCAGCACCCGGGTACGGCGTGTGCGCCATGGGCGAGCGAAAGACTACGTTCGCGTCGAGCAGGCCGGGCAAGCCCTTCAAGTCGGCGGTGTTGATCATGGCGTGCCACTGCTGCAAGGTAGCGGCGGCGTTAGGATGCAGGTTGAGTTCGGACATAGTTCAACTCCTGTTTTTTTGTTGGTCGATAGCTGACTTTATCTTAGCCAGTTTGCATGAAGGGGGTACCGGCGGTCAGGCCGGATGAATCTTCCCTGATACCCGGACTCGATGGTCAGTAGGGCTTTGCTCTGTAATGGCGGTGCTATCCGCCCGGGGTTCAATTCAATGACATCGGTCGAAGACTTCAGAATACAATCCCACGCGCTCCTTATTGAGCTCGACGCTGCCACAATGGGCATGATGCTGCTGGTTTCTTCCAGATGCGTATCCGGGCCTGCTTGGGATGACGCGACCCAGCGGCACCACGACGCGTATGAGCTGTGGAATGCCTTTCTCAATGTTCCGGATTCGGGGCTCGACGCGGCGAATGAGTAAGGACGCGGACCGGCTGTAACCGGTCCGCAGTGGCAGCATCAGTCTTGGCAGAAGCGGATGCGGTTGCCGAAAGGGTCATGGACTTCGAGGACTTTCCCCCAGCCTTGCTCGACGATATCCGGCCGGCCATAGCCGTAGCGCTTGGCCTGGAGTTCGTCGCGGAACAGTTCGATATTGTCCATGGGGACAAAGGTGGTCGCGCCCGGGCTCGCGTCGCCGTGATGCTCCGAGAGGTGCAGTTGCAGACCGTTGCGCTGGATCCCCAGATACAGGGGCAGATCAGCTTCAAAGCGATGCTCGAACTCCACGTTGAAGCCAAGGAAGTCGAGGTAAAACTGCCGCGCCTTGGTTTCGTCGAACATTCGCAGGATCGGAATGGCTTTGGTAAAGGTGACTGCGGGTGGCGGTACTTGCGCAGGCAGCAGTGCCGCAGCGGTGTTCCAGTCCTTGTAACCCAGTTGGTGGGCTACCAGTTCCAGCGCCATGGAATGGCACGCCTGCTGGTCGTGCGCTTGCAATGAGGCGCGCAGGCGTTTGGCCATCTGTTTGGCTTGTTCGATAGAAATCATTTTAGCTCCTTGGATCAAGGCATGTCGGTGCTCGCGTTGCCAAACCTTGACCGTCAAGAGTTGCGACAGGATTCGGGTCATGAATAAATGCTTTCACCCTTCCTTGCGGAAGCGAGCGGCGGGCAGCATCGGCCCGCGCTGATAGTACACAGCGGTTGGCGTGCGGGGAAGAACCTGGCCACTGATGATGACTGGACCTCGCCTCGTGAGTCGTGGTTGCCCGGCTTTGGGCTGGGCAGGCACTATGCACAGGATCGGGAGTTTCTGGTCGCGTTGAGCAATAGCGGCCGCGGCGGCTCTGGGGGGTCGGTAGTCGGGCGTATTCAGGAGCACAGTAATGCTGTTTGTAGTGATGCTGGGAGGCAAACATCCCAGGGCGAGGATTGAGGTCCACGATGTGGTGTTTGCAGTTGCGGACGACCTTCAGGGTACCTATCCGCAACTGCGAGAAGGTTGGTTTGGCCATTCAGCAGGTGTGCACATCGACTCGTGGATGCGTGTCGAGGGTGTCGAGGGCTGGAAAGTCGAGTTGAGTCCGCTGGCACCGGCGGCTGATTCACCGCGCCTGTATTTCATCAATCTGGGTGGTTATGAAACGGCGGTTTTTGGAGAAGCTCATCATTACCTGCTGGTGGTCGCCCGGAACAGGAAAGAAGCCGCGGCTAATGGCAAGCGACAAATGCCGAAGCACTGGACCCAGTCGCATACCGATGCGCTGATGGACGTGGATGATTGCCTGCCGATTGATCTGGTCGGCGGGCGCTACATACACCTGGTCGAGGGTGAGCATGGTGGGATTATCCAGGGCAACGATTACATCGTTCTCCCTGGGTAAGTGGGCTATGCCAGCGATGAGGTCCAGGCAGCCGCCATGACCTCATCGGCACACTCAGAATTTGCCCTTGGCGCGCTCGGGATAGTTCAGCACGAACTGCACATGCGCCTTCACCCCGGTCGCGAGGGTGGCGTCATCGACGGTGAAGTAGGGGCTGTGGTTGTTGGGCGCCTTGGCCATGTCCTGGCCTTCAGGGGTGGCACCGAGGAATACGAACAGGCCGGGCACTTTCTGAGCGTAGTAGGAAAAGTCTTCGCTGGGCGACAGCGATGATTCAAGCCGCTGGACCTTGCCCGGTGCTGCCAGCTCCAGTGCCGGCACCATGGCTTCGGTCAGGGCCGGGTCATTGACGGTGACCGGAGCATTGTTGACCAGCAGCAGCTTGGCTTCGGTTCCATAAGCACTGGCGATGCCACTGACCAATGGCGGCATTTTCTGCAGGATGGTGTCGCGGATGTCGGCATTGTTGGTGCGAATGGTCCCGGTCATTTCCAGGGTTTCGGGAATGATGTTCGCGGCCGAACCGGCATTGATAGTGCCGACACTGATGACCCCCATCCCCTTGGTCAGATCGATGCGTCGGCTGACGAGGGTCTGCATCGCGGCAATGATGCCCTGGCTGGTGACAATCGGATCGTTGCCGCTCCAGGGCGCGAACCATGGGTCTGTTGCCCCTTGAGCTGGATGCGGAATGAGTCGCTGCTGTTGAGCACCGTTCCGGCCTTGTAGTACAGGTGTCCGGTCGGGTATCCCGCCATCACGTGCAGGGCAAATATCGCCTCGACTTTTGGCGAGTCCAGGGCTCCGTCGCGAATCATCGCCTGGGCGCCGATCAAGGTATCGGTCTGGAATTCGTCCACATCGGCGGCGCCTTCTTCGGCGGGTTGAAACAGAAAAACCACGGTGCCGCGCAGGTGGTCGCGATGCTCGGCCAACACCTTGGCCGCACCCAGCAGCATGGCGGTGTGGGTATCGTGGCCACAGGCGTGCATCACTGGCACGCTCTTGCCCAGTCGCATTCCGGTTGCCTGGCTGGCGAAGGGCAGATCTGTCATCTCCTCTACCGGCAGCGCGTCCATGTCCGCACGCAGGGCCACCACTGGCCCCGGCAACTGGTCAGGCCTCGCGGATCTGATTGACCCCGGTGATCTGCCCGTTCCAGATCATCTCGTAATGGGCGGCCTGGATGATCGACGCGACCGGTCGGGGAGTCATCAGCGCCCAGCAGTGGTTCCCTCGCAAACGCACGGACTGGTAGCGCAGGCCGGGGGTTCCAGTGTCCTTGACGGCTTTGCCGAGGCGATGGGAAGCAGCGTAATCGTCGGACGCGTAGATCGGATCTTTCATCGAGATAGCCGTCGCATCTTTCATTGCTGCATCGATGAAGGAGCAGGCCAGGCCGCGAAAGACAAAGCGTTCATAGTTCAGCCCCTGCACCTTGGACCAGTACAGCCTCTGGTGATGCTGCACTTCCGCCAGGGCGGTTTCCATCGAGCCTGCCAAATACAACACACCAAAGCTGCCGTCGCTGAAGCGCGAGCCGGCCGGGTTGACGTGGGTGAAGGGTGCGGTGGCGTAGGAACAGCCGGGAATGCCGAAGGGGATTTCGCTGCGCGGAATCAGCTCGAGTTGTCCAACCTCGTTCCTCAGCCTGGGGTTGGTCAGTGCTTGTATCTGGTAGAGCGCCTCGAACGCCTGGGCGTCGGCCACGTCATCGAACAAATTGATGGGGGGGAACTTTGAATTGACCAGGCGATAGGCCTGCACCGGGTCGCCGGCAAGGGTCGGCAAGCGGCCCAGGGTCACCATTGCGCACCCCGCAATACGTCAATCCGGCGAAACGTCTCATACAGCGAGATCATGTCTGCCTGGGACATGATCTCCAGCGGCGAGCGGCCGTTGAAAAACTCGTTGTGATTGGCCATGGCGGGGAAGCCATAAACGTTTTCCGGATTATCAAACACCAGCCGCAGCGCCGCGTGGATGTTTAGTACAAAGCTGATTCGTTGCATCTGATCGGCATCCAGCGACACCGACCAGTCCGGGTCACGCTGTTTGGCGCGGGTGTGGGTACTGCGGGAGATACGCAGGATCCGGCAGGCCTGCTCGCTTGACGCTGCCCATTTTTCAATGATGCCTACCGCCGCCCGCAGGCCGGCCAGGCATTGGTCCTTGGAAAATGCCTGTGAAGGAAGGACGATGGCCATGGAATCTACCTTGATCTAGAGTCTGTAGAGTAATTTATATTCTTTTTGCGTCTGTAGATCAAGTGGATCAATTGTTGATTCAAAGGCGTGGCTATCGCCGATTTCTGCGGTGTCATCCGCCAGTCCTATGGTTAATTGAGTCCCTATGCGCCCATAGGGTGTACCATCAATATCTGTTCATCAGATATCAGTTTGCCATGACCACGCAAAGCCAAGAGAGCCGCCAGATCGTCGCTTCTCTGGCGCACCGAGTGGGCCCTGACGCCGGCTCCGCAAGGATTGCCCAGGCGCTGGTCACCACTTTGCAGGATATGGACGCAGCCCTCACGCCGATCATTGGCAAACAGGGGGCTGTCGCGCTTTACCGCCGCAGCCTGCACCTTTGCCTCGCCAAGCACCCGCAACTGGCCGGCACCTGCGACAGTGCGCAGGCGTTGCTGGATGTGCTGGCCCTCAAGCCGGTGCTCGTCGAGCAGAGTGCGGGCGATGCATTACTCTTCAGCGAAGTCATGCTGACCACCTTCTACGAGCTGTTGACCACGCTGATCGGGCCTTCGCTCACCGCACGTTTGCTTCGTGACGTGTGGGAACCTTCCCTGAGCGACACCCCTTCGCAGGAAATTTCGCAATGAGCACCAAAGTAACTATCAACCGTCTGGCCACGGGCGTGCCAGGACTGGACGAGGTGCTGGGCGGAGGACTACCGGAATTTTCGTTCAACCTGATCGCTGGCCCGCCGGGCTGCGGCAAGACCACCTTGGCCCATCAGATGATGTTCGCCCTGGCGACACCTGAGCGCCCGGCGCTGTTCTTTACCGTGCTTGGCGAACCGCCGCTGAAGATGCTGCGCTATCAGCAGCAGTTCGACTTCTTCGACAGTGAAGCCATCAACCACTCCGTGCGCTATATCAACCTGGCTGACGACACCCTGGCCGGTGATCTGGACGAAGTGCTGCGGCGCATCGTCAGCGAGGTGCAAACCCACTCGCCGGCCCTGGTATTTGTCGACTCGTTCCGCTCGGTGGTATTGGCCAGCCAGACCCAGGACAACCCGAATAACAACCTGCCGCAGTTCGTCCAGCAATTGGGCATGTTGATGACCACCTGGCAGGCGACGACCTTCCTGATAGGCGAGTATTTCACCGAAACCGACACCAATCCGATCTTCACCGTGGCCGACGGTCTGATCTGGCTGCGTCAGAGCGTGCAGCGCAACTCCATGGTGCGCAAGATGGAAATCATGAAGATGCGCGGCCAGCCGACGCTGCCAGGTTTGCACACCTTCCGCATCGCCACATCGGGGATCAAGGTTTTTGCACCGGTTGCAACCGAACACTTCGAAGCGCCGCGGGCATCTGCCGGCGAGCGCCTGAAAATGGGTGTGCCGCAACTCGATGAGATGCTTGGCGGCGGTCTGCCTCGCGGCTATTCGCTGCTGGTGGCCGGGCCGTCGGGTTCGGGCAAGAGCATCCTCGCCGCGACCTTTCTGGCCGAAGGTGCGCGCAGCGGCGAAACCGGCGTGATCGCAGTCTTTGAACAGCGCCCCAACCATCCGCAGAACGCCACCCTGGCCGGCCTGATCGCAGCTGACAAGGTAGGTCTTGTGGATAGCCGCGCGCCGGACCTGTCCATCGATGAAATCGTGCATTTGCTGCTCAGCGAAATTCGCCGGCTGAAGGCGACCCGGGTGGTGATCGATTCGCTGTCAGGTTTCGAGTTGGCGCTGGCGCCCACCTTCCGCGAAGACTTCCGCGAGTCGCTGTCGCGGATGGTCACTGCATTGACCGGCGCCGGGGTCAGCGTGCTGATGACTTCGGAACTGGAAGACCGCTATACCGACCTGCGATTCAGCCCTTATGGCACGGCATTCCTCACCGACGCGATCATCGTGCAGCGCTACATCGAAGTGCAAAGCCGCCTGCTGCGCATCATGGCGGTGGTGAAGGTGCGGTCCAGCGCGCACTCGGACGAGTTGCGCCTGTACCGCATCGACAATGACGGGTTGCAGATCGGCGACCGCTTGCCGGATCAGGAGGGTCTGCTCGGTGGCCGCCCAACCCGGCGGCATACGGGCCTCGACAATGGATGAGGGATATCATGAGCGGGGTTGATGGTCGGGACGAAAAAGCGCTGACCACTGCCGCTCGGGAGTTGTTCCTCCTGGGTCAGAAAATCGTTGAAGCGCGAGCTGTGCTGGGGGCACTGCAAAAGGAACTGAGCGACGCCAACACCCAGCGGATGGACAATCAGCAGGTCGAGCAATTGATCGAGGCCAATCAACAACTGGTGCTGGCGATTTTGTCGGCGCAGTCCGATGCCCAAAGCCCCCTGCGTACCGATCATGAGCAGCGGCTGTTCCTTGAAATACGCGAAGCCAACGAGCAACTGGTGATTGCCGCCCTCAGCGCGCAACAACTGCAAGCCTCGGCCGAACAGGCGCTGTTGCAGCAACGCAACACCCTGGCCTTGGTGGCCCACGAGTTGCGCAACCCGCTGACGCCGATCAGCATGATCGCCGGTCGCCTGGTACGGGTGCCTAGCGCAGAGCTGCCGCGCATGCAGCATTTGATCGAGGGGCAGGTCAAGCACATGTCACGGCTGGTGGAGGACTTGCTCGATGTCTCCCGCGCCAGCACCGGCAAGCTGCGCCTGGACTGCTGTCTGGTCGATATAGTCCCGATCATCGAAGACGCCGTCGAAGTGTGCCGGCCGGTGATGCGCGATCACCGGCTGCAGTTCACGGCTGATGTGCCGCAGCAGCCCCTGACAGTAAATGGCGATGCCGTGCGCCTTACGCAAATACTCGGCAACCTGTTGGGCAACGCCGCCAAATACACCCCGGCGGGCGGCATCGTCACGCTGAGGGTCACAGTCCAGGGCCACAGCCTGATCATGTGTATCCGTGATAATGGCATCGGTGTTTCTGCACAGGCGCTGCCGTTTATCTTCGAGCCGTTCGTGCAAGACAGTCATGCCGTGGGCTTCAACGGCGCCGGACTGGGCATCGGCCTGACGGTGGTGCGTGAGTTGGTCGAGGCGCACGGTGGGTACGTGACGGGCCGCAGCGAAGGCGATGGCCAGGGTAGCGAGTTCGTGGTGACGTTACCCCTGGTCTGACGGCCGGCACCACGGGGCCTTGGACGCTGCAATTGATCCATCGTGGTATGTATCCTGGTGAGTGTGAGTCGGCCCTTTTGCGATAAAAAGCTCGTTCGTTTTGCTGTATTGTCCTGATTCCAGGGAACTGATGGCTGACAAGGAGTTCGCAAATGCTACTGACCCACGATCGTCTGATGGAAATCGCCAGGGCCAACCCGGCCAACGTTAGGATCCTCGAACGGTTACCTGCCCTCGGCCTGAGCCAGTGCATGCTCACTGCAGGCTGCCTGTTCCAGGCGGTGTGGAACCACCACGACGCAAAACCCGCAGCGTGGGGCATCAAGGATTATGACGTCTTCTACTTTGACGAGGATCTGTCCTGGGAAGCCGAGAACAACGTCATTCTCGCCACCAAGGCACTGTTTCACGATCTCGACCTCAACATTGAAATCAAGAACCAGGCACGTGTCCACCTGTGGTACGGCGAGCGCTTCGGCGGGGCATACCCACGGCTGAATTCAGCGAAGGAGGGCATTGATCGCTACTTGATCGAGGGTACCTGCATTGGTGTGGATGTAATGACTGGCGAGTTGTATGCGCCTTATGGCCTGGGTGACGTCGAAAACGGGCTGTTGCGGATCAATCCGATGAACCACCAATTTGATCTGTTCGAAAGGAAAGCGCTGAGCTATCAAGCGCGCTGGCCCTGGCTGGAAATTATCTATCCGGCTGTTTGAGGCAGGAACCTACTCGCCTCGTTCCTCACCCTCGGCGGGCAACAAAACGCTCGTTTGCAAATAGCGTTCAATTAGCGCTTTGTGCAGTCGATAACCTGATCAGAACAGCCATCTGCAGCATGGCTGCACCCAACTGATCGGGGATTCACAGAGTGTCGATAAAATTACGTTTGATACTGCTGATTGGTACCGGCTTGTTGACGGCCTTGATCATGAGCCTGGTCAGTTATGTGGGAAATACGCAGATGGCGGGGGCGGTGAGCGACAACGAAGTCAGCATGGCCGCGCTGCGCAACCACCTCGAAGCCGACATGATGCATGACGCCCTGCGCGCCGACGTCTTGTCGGCGATGCTGGTCGGGCTGGGTAAAAGCACCAGCAGCAAGGCCGAAGTGCGCAGCTCCATTGATGAGCACGCGGCCCATTTCCGTGAAGTGCTGGGTAATAACCTCAAGCTGCCGGTCAACCCCACCATCATGGCAGGCCTCAACCAGGTCAAGCCGAGCCTCGATACCTATATCAGTGCAGCCGAGCGCATTGTCGGGCTGGCGCTGGAAAATCCTTTGGCTGCGCAACAGGAACTCGGCACGTTTAATGCCGCGTTCAGCCAGCTCGAAGACCAGATGGCCGCGCTCAGTGAACTGATCGAAACCGATACCCAGCAGACCAGCGTCGGTACGCAACAGGCCATCATCGACGCCAACTTCGCCGTCGGTGGGGTGCTGATCGCCAGCCTGTTGTTGCTGCTGGTGCAGGGGCGCTGGGTGCTGGGCAGCATCATGGGCCCGCTGCAAACCGCCAGTCGTATCGCCGACAGCATCGCCCACGGCCACCTGAGCGAACCGATTGCCGAACCTGCCGGCAAGGACGAAGCGAGCACCCTGATTCGCAGCCTGGCAACCATGCAGCGCGACCTGCGCGGCATGATCGAAGTCGTGCGCAGCAACGCCCAAGGTGTGAGCGGCATGAGCGAACGGTTGAGCAATGGCTGCCACGAGGTGGCCGACAGCAGCCAGCAGCAAAGCAGTGCCGCCAGCACCATGGCCGCAGCCGCCAGCGAAATGACGGCGAGCATCGAAGAAATCACCCGGCATGCCGAGCGTGCGCTGAATATGGCCAACCAGGCGGAAAACCTGGCCAAGGAAGGCGGCCGGGTGATCCATCAAGTGGTCAGCGACATGGACGGCATCGCTCGCTCGGCGCAGCAGTCGGCGCAGGTCATCCGTACCCTGGACAAAGAGTCCGAAGGGATCTTCAGCATCATCCAGGTCATCAAGGGCATTGCCGACCAGACCAACCTGCTGGCACTGAATGCCGCGATTGAAGCCGCCCGCGCCGGCGAGCAGGGCCGTGGTTTTGCCGTGGTGGCTGACGAAGTCCGCAGCCTGGCTGGACGTACCAGCGCGTCCACCCAGGAAATCGCCGGCATGGTGGCGCGCATCCAGCAAAGCACCCGGGACGCGGTCAGCAGCATGGAGGCCGGGGTGGCGCAAGTTGACAAGGGCATGGCGGTGACCGCGGAAGTCGAGCGGGCGATCCGGGAAATTCTCGACGCAACGCTAAACACTACGCAACTGGTCAACGACATCACTCGCACCATTGGCGAACAAAGCCTGGCCAGCAACGAAATCGCCCATCAGGTGGAGATGATTGCCGGGATGTCAGAGGGCAACAGCCGGGTGATCGGCCAGACGGCCTCGACCACCGATGAACTGGCGAGCCTGGCAGGGCAGTTGGCGCAGTCGGTGGGCAGGTTCCGGCTTTGATGGTCTGGTAGGAGCGGGTGCACCGGAAAACACATTTAATGTTTTTATGTGGATAAAAAAACATTTACAAGCAGCTTGCATGCTGTGAATATGTCCGTGCGAATTTAAAAAAACAAAATCGCATACGGCGCTGATCACAATCAGGCCATAACAAAAACGACATAAACACAGGCTTGAAGCCGGCACTGCCCCTGGCCGGACTTTTCAGCGAAGGAGAGCCTCTCCCGTGCATCGCTTATTGAACAGATCCCTCTGTGTCACCCTGCAAGCCCTCAGTGTGGTTGCCCTCGGCGCAGCCTTTGCGCAGGCCCAGGCCGCCGGCACCTTGCGAGTTGGCCTCAACGCCGATATCCGCAGCACCGAGCCTGGTGTCAACCGTGACGAAAATACCGATACGGTGATGCTGCACATCGTCGAGGGGCTGGTGGCCCATCGTGAGGATGCATCTGTCGGCCCGTTGCTGGCCCGGGAAGTCCAGGTTTCCGACGATGGTCAGACCTATACCTTCAAGCTGCGCGATGGGGTGCGTTTTCATAATGGCGCGACGCTGACGGCGGCTGACGTCAAGTGGACGTGGGAGCACTACCTGAATCCTCAAACCCAGTGGCGCTGCCTGGCGGAGTTCGATGGTCGCGGCGGGGCGAAAATCACCGGTATCGCCACACCCGATCCACTGACTGTGGTGTTCACCCTCGACCAGCCTAGCGGGCTGTTCCTGGCATCCATGTCCCGCCCGGATTGCGGTGGCGGCGGCATCCTGCACCCGGACTCGGTGGCGGCCGACGGCAAGTGGAAAGCTCCGATCGGTACCGGGCCATTCACCCTGGCCGAATGGAAACCCGGCCAATCGGTGGAGTTGGCACGCTTCAAGGATTACAGCGCCCGCGACGATGCCGGCCCGGATGGCTTCACCGGCAAGAAACAGGCGTTGGTCGACATGCTGCGCTTCATGATCATTCCCGATGCGTCTTCGGCCAAGGCCGCACTGCTGTCGAACAACATCGACCTGCTGCCGGACGTGACCGCAAGCGATGCACAGGAACTCAAGGCGCTGCCGGGGGTACAGGTGTCGGTCAGCCCCATCATGGCGATCTGCGGTTTGCTGTTCCAGACCAACGATCCGCTGCTCAAGGACGTGCGCATTCGCCAGGCCATCGCCCATTCGCTGGACTACGGGCAAATGGTCACCGCCTTATCCAACGGGTTGTCGGAGCCGAACAACTCGGCGATTCCGCAGTCCAGCGCCTTTTACGATGCCACGGCCAGGCAGGGCTACAAATATGACCCCGAGCAGGCTCAGCGGCTGTTGAAAGAGGCCGGTTATAAAGGCCAGCCGATCAAGATGATCGTCAACAAGCGCTATCAGCAGATGTTCGACATGGGCGTACTCAGCCAGGCCATGGCCCAGGGCAGCGGCCTGAACATCGAGATGGAGACCCTCGAGTGGGGCACGCAACTGGAGCGTTACCAGAGCGGTAACTACCAGATGATGTCGTTCTCCTATTCCTCGCGACTGGACCCGGCCCTGGGTTTCGATTCGCTGATGGGCGACAAGGGCAAAGAGCCGCGCAAGGTCTGGGACAACCCCCAAGCCCAGGTTTTGCTGCGTGAAGCTGTGCGCGAGAGTGACACGGGCAAGCGCCAGGCCTTGTTCGATCAGTTGCACAAGATGATGATTGAGGACACGCCGATGGTGATCATCTACAACGGCACCATCATCGGTGCGTTGCGCGACAGCGTGAGTGGCTATCACTCCTGGCCGGTGGCCAAGCCTCGACTGTGGGGCGTGAGCCTCGCGGCCCAGTAAAGGCGGAGTCTGATCATGTTGCGTTTTATCCTGCAAAAACTCGGGATGGCGGTGCCGACCCTGTTGCTGATTTCAGTGATGGTGTTCGCATTGATCCGCCTGATTCCCGGCGATCCGGCGCTGCTGATGCTCGGCGATATGGCCGACCCGCAGAGCCTGGCCGACATGCGTCGTAACCTGGGGCTGGATCACACCCTGCCGACCCAGTTTTTTATCTGGATCAAGGCCGTACTCAGCGGTGACCTCGGGTATTCCATCAGCACCAAACAGGCGGTGTTGCCACTGATTATCGAGCGTTTCAGCGTCAGCGCGATCATCGTTCTGGTCTCGGTGCTGCTGGCCACGCTGATTGCGGTACCGGTTGGCCTGATCGCTGCGTGGAAACAGAACAGCGCGCTGGACCTGGGGCTGGTGACCACGGCGACGCTGCTGCTGTCGATTCCCAGCTTCTGGCTCGGCTTGCTGTTGCTGCACGCTTTCGGCATCAAGCTAGGCTGGCTGCCGGTGGTGGGGTACGTCAGCTTTGCCCAGGCACCCTGGCAGGCCATGAGTTACCTGGTGCTGCCGATCGTCACCCTGACCTTGGTGGAGCTGGGCGCGATCACTCGCATGGCCCGGGCCAGCACCATTGAAGTCCTGCGCCTGGAATACATTGCCCATGCCCGCGCCAAGGGCCTGTCGGAACGCACGGTACTGTGGCGGCACGCCTTGCCCAATGCTTTTGCGCCAACCTGGACCCTGGTCGGGCTGATCCTTGGCAACCTGCTGGGCGGCATTGCGGTACTCGAAACCGTGTTTACCTTGCCAGGCATTGGCCGGCTGATGGTGGACGCGATCTTCGCCCGCGATTACCCGGTGCTGCAGGGCTGCCTGCTGCTGATCACCTTCATCTATGTGCTGGTCAACCTTTGTGTGGATCTGCTCTACCAGCTGTTCGATCCAAGGGTGAAGTTATGAGTTCGAATCTACCTGTGGCGCCGCTTGCCGGTACCGCCACCCCCGCAGGCAAGCGGCCCCGTGCCTGGCCACCGGCCAATGCGCTGATCGGTGGCAGCCTGTTGCTGATCCTGATCGTCCTGGCGTTGCTGGGGCTGATCTGGACACCGTTCGATCCGCTGCGTATCGACCTGCTGTCGCGTTTGCAGGCACCGTCTGCCAACCACTGGCTGGGCACCGACGAATTCGGGCGAGACGTGTTCAGCCGGCTGTTGATCGGCGCCCGTACCAGCCTGTGGATCAGCCTGCTGACGGTCAGTGTCGCGGTGATTGCGGGGACCTTGATCGGCATGCTCGCCGGCTACCTGCGCGGCTGGACTGACCGTGTTCTGATGATGTTCAACGATGCGCTGCTGGCCTTCCCCGGCATCCTCATGGCGCTGGGCATCATGGCGATCATCGGCGCGAGCAAGTACGGGATCGTCCTGGCACTGGGCATTGCCTACACCCCGTCGGTGGTGCGCGTGGTGCGCGGCACCGTGTTGTCCCTGCGGGAGCTGGAGTACATCGAAGCGTCGCGGGTGATCGGCAATTCGGAGCTGTACACCATGCTGCGGCACATCGCACCCAACTGCCTGGCGCCACTGTGCGTACTGGCCACCAGCATGTTCGGCTGGGCACTGCTGTCGGAAAGCGCCTTGAGCTTTCTCGGCCTGGGCGTTCCGCCACCTGCGGCGACCTGGGGCAACATGCTCGCCAGCAGCCGGCCCTATATTGCTTCGGCGAGCTGGCTGGGAATCTTCCCGGGGCTGTTCATCTGCCTGGCACTGTTGGCTATCAATCTGTTCGGCGACGCGCTGCGTGATCGTCTCGACCCCCGGATGAGGAAATAAGCATGGCGACTGATACGTTGCTGAGCGTGGAAAACCTGAAGATTCGCGTGGGTGAGCACGGCGTACTGGCGGTCGACGACCTGAGCTTCAGCGTTGCCCCAGGCGAGATCGTGGCCCTGGTTGGCGAGTCGGGCAGTGGCAAGACCATGGCAGCCCGTGCGGCGATCGGACTGCTGCCGTTGCCGATGCAGGTCTGCGCAGGTCGCCTGGAGTTCCAGGGGCGTGATTTGGTGAAGCTCGACACCGCACAGCTGCGCGCCATTCGCGGCGCCAGCATCGGCATGGTGTTTCAGGAGCCAATGGTGTCGCTCAACCCGGCGTTGAAAATCGGCCAGCAGATGAGCGAAGCGCTGCAACTGCACACCGACCTCAATGCCGCGCAGATCCGCGAGCGTTGCATCACGATGCTCCAGCGCATTGGTATCAAGGACGCCGAACGCTGCCTGGAATCGTACCCGCACCAGTTTTCTGGCGGCATGCGCCAACGGATCATGCTGGCCTCGGTGATGCTGTTGCGCCCGGCGTTGCTGATTGCCGACGAACCGACTACTGCGCTCGATTGCCTGGCGCAGCTGGACGTAATCGAGCTCATGCTGGAACTGACCCGGGAGCAGGGCACGGCGATCCTGTTCATCAGCCATGACCTGTCGCTGGTCGCACGCTACGCCCACAAGGTGGTGGTAATGCGCCACGGCAAATCGGTGGAGCAGGGCAGTATCCAGGACATCCTCCTGGCACCGAAGGCCGAATACACCCGCCAGTTGCTCGAAGCCTTGCCACGGCGCGGCGTACTGGCGCAATTGCCGGCCAGCGACGGCCCGCTGGTAGAGGTCGATCAGGTGTGCATCGAGCATCCCGGGCCCACTTCGTTCTGGGGCAAACGCCACTACAAGCGCGTGGTGCATTCGGCCAGCCTGGCGATTGCGCCGGGGGAGACCCTGGCGCTGGTCGGCGGCAGCGGCTCGGGCAAGACCACCCTCGGGCGCTCGCTGGTGGGACTGATCAAACCCTGCGCCGGGGCGATTCGCTTCAAGGGCGTGGACATCCTCAAGGCGGCCAACCGTACTCATCGCCTGCAATGCCAGATGATCTTTCAGGACCCTTACTCGTCGCTGAACCCGCGGATGAAGATCGGCGAGATCCTGGCCGAGCCGTTGCGCCACGAACCGGCGCTCAATGCCCAGCAGCGCCGGGAGCGAGTGGCACAGACACTGTGCGATGTGGGACTGGCCGAACAGTTCATCGAGCGCTTTCCCCATCAACTGTCGGGTGGTCAGCGCCAGCGCGTCGCCATCGGCCGGGCACTGGTGCGGCATCCGCAACTGGTGATCGCCGACGAGCCCATTTCAGCCCTCGACATGACGATCCAGAAGCAGATCCTCGAACTGTTCGAGCGTCTGCAGGCGCAATACGGTTTCGCCTGCCTGTTCATCTCCCATGACCTGGCGGCGGTGGAGCGTATTGCTCACCGGGTCGCCGTGATGCACCAGGGGCAAGTGGTGGAAGTGGGCAGCCGCGAACAGATCTTCGACCACCCGCAACACCCCTATACCCGCCAGCTGCTGGCGGCGGCGAGTCCGCTGGAAAAGCTGAGCGACGGCGGCTACCGAATACGACCCGCGAGCTTTTGATCTAGCACCCTGATTACCCCCGGCGCGCCAGCTTCAAAACTGGCGCGAAGGGGGAAGTCATGCCCGAAAAACAATAAGACCTACTCATCCATCACGACTGCCAGGAGCCAATGACAATGCATAAGAACAACCTGCACCTGATCTTCAAGGGCGTAAGCCTGATGAGCGGCGGCTTGCTATGCGCCCCGGCCTACGCCGATTTCATCAAGGACAGCAAGGCTGACCTGGAGCTGAAAAACTACTACTTCAACCGTGACTACCGCGAAGACGCCGGACAATCCAAACGCGAGGAGTGGGCCCAGGGCTTCATTCTCAACCTCAAGTCCGGTTTCACCGAAGGCACGGTCGGGTTTGGCGTCGACGCGGTCGGCATGCTCGGCCTGAAACTGGACTCCAGTCCTGACCGCTCAGGGTCCGGCCTGCTGTCGCGGGACAACGAGCCTGAGCCCGGGCAACCGAGCTACGTCAAGCGCGCCCACGATGAATATTCCAAGCTGGGTGTGACCGGCAAGGTGCGCTTTGCCAAGAGCGAATTGCGCAGCGGATACCTGGTACCGGACTTGCCGACCTTGCAGCCCAACACCAGCCGGCTGTTTCCGCAGACGTTTCGCGGAACTCAGGTCACGTCGGCGGATGTCACCGGCCTGAACCTCACCGGTGGCCAGATCGACCGGACCAAACAACGTGAGTCGACCGACTATGAGGACATGGGGTTGACGGGGCAAAGCGGCGCCTACAAAAGCTCGGCCAAGAGCGATCAGTTTCGTTTCATGGGCGGCGATTACAAGGTCAATCCGAACCTCACGTTGACCTATCACTTTGCCCAGCTGGAGGACATTTACCAGCAGCACTACATGGGCCTGAAGAACAGTTTTGCCCTGGGCGGTGGCGTGCTCAAGAGCGACATTCGTTATTTCGACGCGGACAAGGCGGGCGCCGGGCTGGCGGGGAAGGTGGATAACCGCGCGCTGAGTACGCGGGTCGCCTACAGCTTCAAGGGGCACAGTCTGGGCGGCGGGTATCAGGAGCAGTTTGGTGATACGCCGTTCACTTATGTCGATGGCACCAATACCTATCTGTTTTCCGAGTACCAGTTGAGCAACTTTTCCCAGACCAACGAGCGGGTGTGGCACGCGCGTTATGACTTTGATTTCGCTGCGCTGGGTGTGCCCGGGCTGACGTTTTCGACTCGCTGGGCCAAGGGCGATCAGGCGCAGGTGTTGGGTTTTGCCGGGGAGGGGCGTGAGTGGGAGCGGGATATCGACCTTGGCTATGTGTTCCAGTCCGGGGCGCTCAAGGGCGTTTCGCTGCGCTGGCGTAACGGGATGAGCAAGGCCAACTATCTGCGCGACATGAACGAAAACCGCCTGATCGTCGGTTACACCGTGGCGCTTTGGTAATGAGCCTGCTGGACAAGATCAAAAGATCGCAGCCTTCGGCAGCTCCTACGGGGGGATGCCTACGGTGCGAGTCAGGCCTTGTTGCGCGCGACGCCCATCTTGCTGGCGACTTCCAGGTGCCGATGCAACAGGGTCGATGCCCATTCGTTGTCGCCCTGTTCCAGCGCATCGAGAATCGCCAGGTGCTCGCGGCAGGAGACCTTGACCCGCTCGACGTTGCTCGCCGAATGGAACTCGGTGAGGCGGCGCAGGCGGTTCTGTTGCTGGATCGCCTGCAGGATGTAGCTGTTGCCGGAGGCCGCTGCCAACAGCTCGTGAAACTCGGCATTGCATTCAAAAAAGCGCTGCCCGTCCACCTGGCCTTCAAGCAGCTCCAGCTGCCGCTCCCGGCACCGACGGAATTGCTCGGGGTTGACCTTGAAGGTCGGCTCCAACAGCCCGGCGGGCTCGAGCAGCATGCGAAAGCGATAACTCTCGAAGCGTGTTTGCGCGCTGCTCAAGGTCGGCAGGAACAACCAGCCGTGGCCGTGCCTGCGCTGCATTACGCCTTCATCGGACAGGCGCAACAGGCAACGGCGCAGCACGCTTTTACCGGCGCCATAACGGCGCAGCAGGTCGCTCTCGGAGATCTGGTCGGGCAGCACCTGGTTCAGCCGGTCATCGATCAGGCGCGTGTAAAGGTCGTCCTCCTCATTGTGCAACTCACTGACCTGCTGTGCCAGTCCGCTGGCCGTCTGCAGCGGTACGCGAAAACCCTGCTGCGGCAAAGGCTCGATCAATTGCTGCTCGGCCAGGTACGACAGCGCGCTGCGGATGGGCGAGCGGGACACGCCCAGGCGCTGGGTCAGTTCGACTTCCTTCAGATGAGTACCGGGTTGCAGGTCGCCCGACTGGATGGCGGAAAGAATCTGGCCGGCGACTTTGGTCTGCAGCGAGGTGAGTTGAGACATGGCGCGTGGTCGTTCCTGTGGCAGGGGAAGGCAAGGATACCCGAAAAGCCCGGGCAGCTTTGATTCGCCCGAAAATGAATTACAGGCCGCGCAAATACATTTACTCAGCAAAAGACAGTATTTCAACTGTATTACTTTCAATTTAAAAACATTGCTGCGCGTTAATGGCAATTACCAGGAAGCTTCGTGATGACCTATGTACCTCTGCCCAGAGCCCTGCCTCAAGAACGTGGCGTCGACCCTCGCGGGATCGTCGAATTCCTCTCGGCGGTCAGTGACGCCGGGATCGAGCTGCACAGTTTCATGCTCTATCGCCAGGGGGCGGTGGTGGCAGAGGCGTTCTGGCAGCCATATTCGGCGCGCCGCATGCACGTGCAGCACTCTGCGACCAAGAGCTGGACGGCCACCGCCGTCGGCCTGCTGGTCGACGATGGGCGTCTGCAGCTCGACGCCAAAGTCGTGAGCTTCTTCCCTGAACTGTGTCCGCCACAGATCAGCGCGAACCTCGCCGCCATGACCGTCGAAGACCTGCTAACCATGCGCACCGGCCATCAGCGCGGCATTTCCGGTGGCGCCTGGCGCAATCTGCAAAGCAGCTGGGTCGAGGCCTTCCTGAACGAGCCTGTGGACGAACTTCCGGGCCAGTCATTCATCTACAGCAGCGCCTCAAGCTTCATGCTCTCGGCCATTGTCACCCGTGTCAGCGGGCAGACCATGCATGCCCTGTTGCAGGAGCGGGTCCTGGGTTTTCTCGGGATGGACAAACTGGAGTGGGATCTGGCGCCAGATGGCTTCAATTCCGGCGGCAATGGCTTGAGCTGCACCACGGAAGACTCGCTGAAGTTCGGCGTGCTGCATTTGAACAAGGGACAGTGGCAGGGCCGGCAGTTACTGTCGCCGCAGTGGATCGCCGCAGCCACTCGCAACCAGGTCGAAGACGTGTGGATGGGCGAATTCGACGGCAAGCAATACCTGCCGCGCAACAAGGATGGTGCCGGCGATGTGCAACGTGAAGGGTATGGCTACCAATGGTGGATGACCCGTCACGGCGGTTACTACGCCTCTGGCGTCTTCGGCCAGTACTGCATGGTATTGCCCGAACAGGAAACGGTGCTTGCCTTCACCTGCGGCCTGCAGCTCGGCGAGCGCCGTTTGCAGGCGGCCATCTGGGAACATTTGTTCCCGGCCCTGGGGCGATCAGCGGCGGATCCGCAAGCTTCCCGGTTGCAACTCGATGCAGTGATCGATGGCCTACGCCTGCCTATGCTGCAGGGCTTGAGCGAGTCCCCCGAGGCTGAAGCGCTGCAGGGACGTTTCGCCATCGAACCGAACGAGGACGGTGTGTGCGAGATCAGCTTTGATTTCAGCCCTGGCGAATGCGCGTTCGGCCTGGTCGATCATCGCGGAACCCATCGCCTGCGAGTGGGTTTGCAGCAGCCGTTGGAATCGATCACCAGCCTTACCGGTAACTATCTTCATCACCAATACCAACCACAGCAGACCCCGGTGATCGCCCATGGGTGCTGGACCCCCGAAGGCGAGTTGCGAATGAACTGGCGCTTCGTCGAAACCGCTTTTGGCGACCATGTCCGTTGCCGCCTGGAAGGCGGTCGCCTGCTGTTTGATCGCGGCGTCAATACCAACGCCGGATCCATGCAGCGGCCGACGCTGACCGGCAAGCGCATCTGAATCTTTTGACACTTTACGGAGCACTGTAGATGAACCAGACCTCGACTTCGGCCCTGTGGGCGCCCTTTACCCCGATGCGCCAGTTCGATCGCCAGCGGCTGCTGATCAACAGCGCCGAGGGCATGCACTACACCACCACCGATGGCCGCCAGGTGCTCGACGCCATGGCCGGGCTCTGGTGTGTCAACGCCGGGCACGGCCAGGGGCCAATCGTTGAAGCGATTCGCGAAGCGGCGGGGCGTCTGGACTTTGTGTCCTCGTTCAAGATGAGTCACCCGGCGGCACTCGACTTCGCTGACAAGTTGGTGGCGAAGGCGCCTGCGGGCCTGGACAAGGTGTTCTTCACCAACTCCGGCTCCGAGGCCGTCGACACTGCGTTGAAGATCGCCCGGGCCTACCATCAGGCTCGTGGCGATTGTCGCCGGACCAAAATGATCGGCCGCGCCAAGGGCTATCACGGCATGGGCTTCGGTGGGCTGTCGGTCTCCGGGATTGGCCGGCAAAAACGTGACTTCGGCCCGTTGCTCGGCGACGTTGCGCACCTGCCGCTACCGTACGACACCAGCTTGCGTTTCAGTCCCGGTCAGCCGGGGCAGGGCGCACATTACGCCGATGCGTTGCTGCAATTGCTGGAGATTCACGACCCGGCGACCGTGGCGGCGGTCATCGTCGAGCCGGTCACCGGGTCGGGTGGGGTGTATGCACCGCCACTGGGTTACCTGCAGAAACTGCGGGAGATCTGTGATCGCCATGGCGTACTGCTGATTTTTGATGAGGTGATCAGCGGTTTCGGGCGCCTGGGCGAGTCTTTCGGTGCGCAGGTGTTCGGCGTGACGCCGGACCTGATGGCCCTGGCCAAGGGCTTGACCAATGGCGCCGTCCCCATGGGCGGCGTGCTGGTCAGTGGTGCGGTGTATGACGCGTTCATGCAGGGCCCTGACCAGGCCATTGAATTGATGCACGGCTACACCTATTCGGCGCACCCACTGGCGTGCGCCGCCGGGCTTGCGACCTTGGCGGTGCACGATGAGTTGCGCATCAATGCCCATGTGCAGCAGGTCGCGCCAGTCTGGCAGAACGCTGCACTGGCATTGCGCGAGCAGGGCCTGGTGCTTGACGTTCGCGCCATTGGCCTACTGTGCGCGGTTGAACTCAAGCCCCGTGAAAGCGCGCCGGGTACCCGCGCGGCCGAGGTTGCCCAGCGGTGTTTCGACGCCGGAGTGCTGGTACGCGCGTCAGGGGAAAACATCTTGCTGTCGCCGCCGCTGATTATCACTGAAGAACAGATCGCGCTGATCTTCGACACCTTGCGCCGCGCCCTCGACAAGGTCGCTTGAGGAACCGAAATGAATGACCTGGATTTCTACATCAATGGCCAGTGGGTCAAGCCGCGGGGTGGCTCTACCCTGGAGGTGATTGACCCGTCCACCGAGCGCTCGGTCGGCGTGATCAGCCTGGGTACCCGGGCCGATCTGGATGACGCGGTGGCAGCGGCAAGACAGGCATTTCCAGCTTACTCGCAGTGGTCGCGGGAACAGCGCCTGGAACTGCTCGCGGCGATCATTCAAGGTTATGAATCACAGAGCGAAGCCTTGGCTGAACGGGTGCACAAGGAAATGGGCGCGCCGCTGTCACTGGCCCGCAGCGCCCACGTTCCAGCCGGCCTCGGGCATCTGCAACAAGCGTTTGAGGTGCTGCGCACTTATGATTTCGACCGTCCCCATGGCAGCACCCTGATCAGTCGCGAGCCTATCGGCGTCTGCGGCCTGATCACCCCATGGAACTGGCCGCTGAACCAACTGACCTGCAAAATTGCCCCGGCACTGGCAACCGGCTGCACCCTGGTGCTCAAACCCAGCGAAAGGGCGCCGCTGTCGGCAATGCTGCTGGCCGAGATTCTTCACTGTGCCGGGGTGCCGAAGGGGGTGTTCAACCTGGTCAACGGCGACGGCCCGACCATCGGCGACGGCATTGCCCGCCATCCGCATATCGACATGGTGTCGTTCACCGGTTCCACAAGTGCCGGGGTTGCAGTGGCCAAGGCCGCGGCAGACTCGGTCAAGCGCGTGTCCCAGGAGCTGGGCGGCAAGTCGGCCAATCTGGTAATCGCTGATGCGGATATCGAGGAGGCTGTGCGCCACGGTGTCAGCAGTTGTTTTCGTAACAGCGGCCAGTCCTGCAACGCACCCACGCGATTGCTGATCGCGCGCGCCTTGCAGGAACGCGCCGTTGAAATCGCCCGGGCTGTCGCCGCCCAGGTCTGTTTCGACGACAGTAATCCCTCCACCGCCATGGGGCCGCTGGCCAACCTGGCGCAGTTCGAGTGCGTCCAGGCCATGATCGCCGGGGCGATGGATCAAGGTGCGCGCCTGGTGTGCGGTGGCGTGGGTCGTCCGGTTGGCGTGGCGCAAGGGTATTACGTGAGGCCCACGGTATTTGCCGACGTCACGACCGACATGCCGATTGCTCGCGATGAAGTGTTCGGTCCAGTGCTGGTGATCATGCCGTACGACAGCGAGGACGAAGCCGTGGCGATCGCCAATGACAGCCCTTACGGACTGTCAGGGTATGTGACCGCTGGCACTCTGGAGCGTGCTCGTTCGGTTGCTCGAAAGCTGCGCACCGGCATGGTTCACCTCAATGGCAGCAAGGCCGACAACGGCGCGCCCTTTGGTGGTTACAAACAGTCGGGCAACGGCCGCGAGTGGGGCGTCCATGGATTTGAGGAATACCTGGAGTTGAAGTCGATGTTTGGTTATCAGCCTGGCGCTTAGAGATTTTTTTGTTTCAAGGGCCTCATCGCGAGCAGGCTCGCGATGGCGATGGTTCAACCCGCGGGTAAATCCGTTCAGAGATATTTATCCGTCACGGCGCCTTCCGAGGCGCTGGACACAGTCTTCGCATATTTGGCCAACACCCCACGCTTGTACTTGGCCTCCGGGCGCACCCAGGCGGTTTTGCGCCTGGCCAGTTCAGGCGATGCAACATCCACCGTGATCTGCCGCGTCTCGGCATCGATGACGATCCGGTCGCCATCCTCGATCAGTGCGATCGGCCCGCCCTCAAATGCCTCCGGGGTGATATGCCCGACCACAAAACCGTGGGAGCCGCCGGAGAAGCGGCCGTCGGTGATCAGCGCCACTTCCTTGCCCAGCCCCTTGCCCATCACTGCCGAAGTCGGCGAGAGCATTTCGCGCATGCCCGGTCCGCCCTTGGGGCCTTCGTAGCGAATCACGATCACATCGCCCGCCAGCACTTCGCCATTGAGAATGCCCGCCAGCGCGCCTTCTTCGCCGTGATAGACCCGGGCTGTGCCCTCAAAGCGCAGACCCTCCTTGCCGGTGATTTTGGCCACCGCGCCATCGGGGGCCAGGTTGCCGCGCAGAATCACCAAGTGGGAGTCCTTCTTGATCGGCTGGTCGAAGGGCAGGATCACGTCCTGGCCGGCCACGTAATCGACGACGTCGCGCAGGTTCTCGGCCAGGGTCTTGCCGGTCACGGTCATGACATCGCCATGCAGCATGCCGGCGTCGAGCATCCGTTTCATCAGCGGCTGGATGCCGCCGATGGCCACCAGCTCGCTCATCATGTACTGGCCGCTGGGCCGCAGGTCGGCCACCACCGGGGAGACTTTGCCCAGTTCGACGAAATCATCCAGCGTCAGCTCGACATCCACGGCGTGGGCCATGGCCAGCAGGTGCAAGACCGCGTTGGTCGAGCCGGCGAGGGCGATCACCACGCGAATCGCGTTTTCAAAGGCCTTGCGGGTCATGATGTCCCGCGGCTTGAGGTCCAGCTTGAGCAGCTCCATGACCTGTTTCCCGGCGCGGAAGCTGTCTGAAGTCTTGTCGGTGCCCACCGCATCCTGGGAACTGGAACCTGGAAGACTCATGCCCAGCGCCTCGATGGCCGAAGCCATGGTGTTGGCCGTGTACATACCGCCGCAGGAGCCCGGGCCGGGAATGGCCACTTCCTCGATCTGCTTGACCTGGATCTCGTTGATATCGCCGCGCGCATGCTGGCCCACGGCTTCGAACACGGAAATGATGTCGGTGTGGCCGGCGCCCGGGCGAATGGTGCCGCCATACACAAAGATCGAGGGGCGGTTCAGCCGTGCCATACCGATCAGGCAGCCCGGCATGTTTTTGTCACAGCCACCCACGGTGACCAGCCCGTCGAAGCCTTCGCAACCGGCCACCGTTTCGATCGAGTCGGCGATGACCTCCCGCGACACCAGCGAGTACTTCATGCCCTCGGTGCCATTGGCTATGCCGTCGGAGATGGTGATGGTATTGAAGATAACCCCTTTAGCGCCGGCCGCATTGGCTCCGCGTTCGGCTTCAAGCGCCAGCTTGTCGATGTGCATGTTGCATGGCGTGACCATCGCCCAGGTCGAGGCAATGCCGATCTGCGGCTTGGCGAAATCTTCGTCGCTAAAGCCCACCGCGCGCAGCATGGCTCGCCCGGGGGAGCGCTCGACGCCGTCGACCACCTGGGAGGAATATTTGCGCAAATCGGGTTTGTCGCTCATCGCGTGCCTCGCCGAATCGTTGGGAAAAACACCTTGAGTATAGTGGCCCGGGCGCCTGCAGCCGGACTAACAGGTCGGGAACAGACGCGCGGGTTTGCCCTGACGTGATATTCTTGGGGATTACTTGGATCGATCTATTCAGTTTGCGTGTCCTTGAGACGCGCCAACGGAATCACTGTCGCTCAAGCAGCTGAAGCCAATAAAGATAAAAAGTCAGTTCAGTAGGGACATATAAACTGAGGTCGATGCAGTCAATCGGCTTTGTGTGCCCACCCTCCAATCCAGCGGCGCGAGCACTCACGACATCTTGCATGAATGTCGTGCAATAAGGGGCTCGAGACTGCGGATGGCAGGGCGGATGGCGTTTTATCAAAGGTGCTACAGATGTTTAAGAAAATGAACACAGCCCTGCTGGGGCTGGCTTTGTCGATGGGGATCACGTCCGTTCAGGCGGAAGAGGCAAAGAAAGTCGATGTGCTGCTGATCGGTGGCGGCATCATGAGCGCAACACTGGGTGTCTGGCTCAACGAGCTGGAACCTGGCACCTCGATGGAAATGATCGAGCGCCTGGACGGCGTGGCCCTGGAAAGCTCCAACGGCTGGAACAACGCCGGTACCGGTCACTCAGCCCTGGCCGAGCTGAACTACACCCCGGAAGACGAAAAGGGTAACGTACAGATCCCTAAAGCCGTTGACATCAACGAAGCGTTCCAGATATCCCGTCAGTTCTGGGCCTGGCAGGTTCAGCAAGGCGTGCTGAAGAACCCGCGTTCGTTCATCAACTCCACTCCGCACATGAGCTTTGTGTGGGGTGACGACAACATCAGCTTCCTCAAAAAGCGCTACGAAGCCCTGCAGGCGAGCCCGCTGTTCGCCGGCATGCAGTATTCTGAAGACCCGGCTGTGATCAGCAAGTGGGTGCCGCTGATGATGGAAGGGCGTGACCCGAAACAGAAAGTCGCCGCCACCTGGTCGCCGCTCGGCACCGACGTCAACTTCGGCGAAATCACCCGCCAGTTCGTCGCGCACCTGCAGACCACTCCCAAGTTCGACCTGAAGCTGTCCAGCGAAGTGCAGGACATCACCCGCAACGAAGACGGCACCTGGCGCGTCAGCTCCAAAAACCTGAAAGACGGCAGCAAGTTCGAGACCGACGCCAAGTTCGTCTTCATCGGCGCTGGCGGCGGTGCCCTGCACCTGCTACAGAAGTCCGGTATTCCTGAAGCCAAGGAGTACGCAGGCTTCCCGGTTGGTGGCTCGTTCCTCGTGACCGAAAACCCTACCATCGCCCAGCAGCACCTGGCCAAGGCCTACGGTAAGGCTTCCGTTGGCGCACCGCCCATGTCGGTTCCGCACCTGGACACCCGTGTCCTGGACGGCAAGCGAGTGATCCTGTTTGGCCCATTCGCAACCTTCAGCACCAAGTTCCTGAAAGAAGGTTCGTACCTGGACCTGCTGACCACCACGACCACGCATAACGTGTGGCCAATGACCAAGGTCGGTATCAAGGAATACCCGCTGGTCGAGTACCTTGCCGGCCAGTTGATGCTGTCGGACGAAGACCGCCTCAACGCGCTGAAGGAATACTTCCCGAACGCCAAGTCTGAAGACTGGCGCCTGTGGCAGGCCGGCCAGCGCGTGCAAATCATCAAGCGTGACGAAGCCGCCGGTGGCGTACTGAAGCTGGGCACCGAGATCGTGGCTTCGCAAGACGGCTCCATCGCCGGCCTGCTGGGCGCCTCCCCAGGTGCATCGACTGCCGCGCCGATCATGCTGACCGTGCTGCAGAAAGTGTTCAAGGACAAGGTCGCTTCCCCGGCCTGGCAGGAAAAGCTGCACCAGATCGTGCCGAGCTACGGCACTCAGTTGAACGGCAACCCTGAAAAAGTGGCCGAAGAGTGGGCCTATACCGCCAAGGTACTGCAACTCACTCCGCCGCCGGCGATGGGTCAGGTAGTGGCTCCGGTGGCTACTCCGGCTGATGCCGAGAAGGCTGCTCCGAAGGCTAACGCTGCAAGTGACATGGCTTTGTAAGTAGAAGCGCTGTTGAAGAGCCCGCTAAACCGGTAACGGTCAGCGGGCTTTTTTGTGGGTGTTGTTATGGGAGGATCGCCAGCATGGAGGGTTCCAACCACGGCGCTTGCACTTCGCAAGCCTCATCGCTAACCTTGCCTTGCCGCTGCAAATTCAGCGGACGGGTGTGGTAGCCCGGTTATTTCATAGACCCAGAACGCCTCAGGGCGTTTTTTTTGCTGGCTGCTTTGTGGCGGCTGTGCATGGGAGGCTTCGGCCTGCCGGGTTCCTATGACCGGTCTACCACCCTGTGTACAGTCGCCTCCTCACTTTGCGTGGTAGCGGGTGAAGAGGAACTCATGTCATAGGAGTTCCACATGATCAAAGAAACCCCGAATCCTCCGAAAACGGATGGTCACACAGAAATCGATTCAGCGTTTGAATCCCGTAAACCAGCCATGGCAAAACGCTGTGCTCCTCCAATGTTTATCATCGCCCCTGATGTAAACGCTGAAACGTTACTAACCCACGCTTGCGAAACCCTTGCCTCGGCCGGCGTCATGGCCAGTGAGTTGGCTTTTCTCCTCAGCGGTCCGAAATGCAATTTGGCATTGGGTATTCTACAGATGATTTCGTTGGCAGAATTGTCGGTGGATCGGTTGTTGGATGAACTTGAACTTGAGAAATAGCCGAAGGTCTTGGAAGGCCTAGCGAAAATAAGCCTGCCAGTAGAAGCACTGTTGAAGAACCCGCTGAACTGGTGACGGTCAGCGGGCTTTTTTGCGGGTGTTTATTATAGGAAGTAGGAAGGTTCTGACGGGTAGTCGGAAGTTGGGATATGAAACTTCATTGATTGATGAGCGGGGCCGGGAGTTGTCTGGCATCAAGTTGGTTGAATAAATCTGCCTGATTTAGGGTGAGCTATTAGAAGTCGCGATGAACTTCTTGAGTACTGTTTTCCCTGGTCAGGAAGACCCACAATGGCGTTATGGAACATCGTGCCCTCGTGGTTCGAAATCGAAGACCGGACAACTCACAATATGGGCTATCAGGCGGACGTGCACGAATACAGCTCAATGACTTCGCAAGCTGCTACAGTAAGGCGTATTGCCACTATTTGATGCAGTCGCCGACTGAAAAGGATTTTCTCGATGTATAAGCTGATTTTGCTGGTCATGCTGGCCGTAACAATCACTGGCTGCTCCACCCGCAAGGATTTTTACGCCACAGGAGGCAGTCGGGCAGATGGCTCGATTGATATGGCTTACGATTTCAAACCCTTTGAAACGCCTATTGTCGACATCAACCAGGCTGAATCGATCGCGACCAACAAATGCGCTGTCTGGGGTTATCAGCGGGCGGAGCCATTTGGAGGGAAAACCCAGATTTGCCAGACTCGTGATGGAGGGGGAAATTGCACCGCTGGCCAGATAGTCGTCAAATATCAGTGCATCGGCAACATCACGCCGTCAACTCAGGCAGCAGCGCCCGCAGTCACACCCGTTCCGGCAGGAATCATGTCGGCTGCCCAGTACAAGGAAACTAGGTTGAAGGCATTGATGGAAAAGAACCTGCCTTATAGCGAGTACCAGAAGCAGTATCACGCGATCATGGCGGAGTAGTTTTTGTGGATCTAGCAGCGGATAATCTGCCTCCGCGCCCCGACTGGGAGTCTTTAGTGCAGCTGCCGAAGGCAGACAGCGACTACCTGCAGGAGCGGCAGAAGGTCGTAGGGGACGAGGGACGATTCAACTATGATGCGACGCGGTCGGCATCTGATCCGTATTTTTCATCGCCATCTGCATCTGTAATGCAAACAGTCTGCGGCTCACAATAACTGCATATTGAACAGGCAGGAGCACCCTCATGGGCAAGATGGCGATTTTCCTCGGTGGTTTTCTCGTACTGACGGTGCTGATCGGCGCTCTGGCCACAATCTCGCCGGTGTAGCCTTCGTGCTTTAAAGCAAAACGCCTCCAGCGGGAGGCGTTTGCGTTTCAGGGCTCAGGCTTATTTCACATCAAACCGATCCAGATTCATCACCTTGGTCCACGCCGCAACGAAGTCCTTGACGAATTTTTCCTGGCTGTCGCTGCTCGCATAGACTTCGGCAATCGCCCGCAACTGCGCATTCGATCCAAACACCAAGTCCACACGCGTCCCGGTCCATTTCACCTGGCCGGTCTTGCGGTCACGTCCCTCAAACTCCTGTGCGTCGTCCGAGGTGGGTTTCCATTCCACGCCCATGTCCAGCAGGTTGGTGAAGAAGTCGTTGGTCAAGGCTTCCGGCCGTTGGGTGAACACGCCGTGCCGGGTCTGCCCGGCGTTGGAGTTCAGCACCCGCAGGCCGCCAATCAGCGCGGTCATTTCCGGGGCAGTGAGGGTCAGCAGTTGGGCCTTGTCGATCAGCAAGGCCTCGGCCGGTACGGTGTAACGGGTCTTGAGGAAGTTGCGAAACCCATCGGCCACAGGTTCGAGGAAGGCGAAGGACTCAACGTCTGTCTGTTCCTGGGTGGCATCGGTCCTGCCAGGAGTGAAGGGCACGGTGAGGGTGACCCCGGCATTTTTGGCCGCCTGTTCGACGCCGGCGTTGCCCGCCAAGACGATCAGGTCCGCCAGCGAGACTTTCTTGCCCCCGTTGTTGAACTCGTTCTGGATGCTTTCAAGTTTGGTCAGCACGCTGCCCAGTTGCTCCGGCTGGTTGGCCTGCCAGGATTTCTGCGGTTCCAGGCGCAGGCGTGCGCCGTTGGCACCGCCGCGTTTGTCGGAGCCGCGGAATGTCGAAGCCGCCGCCCACGCGGTTGAAACCAGTTGCGAGACGGACAGGCCGCTGGCCAGGAGCTTGGCCTTGAGTGCGGTGACGTCGCTGTCATTGATCAACTCGTGGTCGACTTCGGGGATCGGGTCCTGCCACAGCAGTTCTTCGCTGGGCATCTCCGGGCCGAGATAGCGCGAGAGTGGGCCCATGTCGCGATGGATCAGCTTGAACCAGGCGCGAGCGAAGGCATCGGCGAGTTGGTCGGGGTTCTCCAGGAACCGCCGGGAGATGGGTTCGTAGATCGGGTCGAAACGCAGCGCCAGGTCCGAGGTAAGCATGGTTGGGTTACGGCGTTTGTTCGGGTCGTGGGCATCGGGAATGATGCCGGCGCCGGCGCCGTTTTTGGGCGTCCATTGATGCGCACCGGCCGGGCTCTTGGTCAGTTCCCAGTCAAAGCCGAAGAGGTTTTCCAGGTAATTGTTGCTCCACTGGGTGGGCGTGGTGGTCCAGGTCACTTCCAGGCCGCTGGTGATGGTGTCCGGGCCTTTGCCGGTACCAAAGCGGTTTTTCCAGCCAAAACCCTGTTCTTCAAGGCCCGCTGCTTCCGGTTCCGCGCCAACATTGTCCGCAGGCCCGGCGCCGTGGGTTTTGCCGAAGGCGTGGCCGCCGGCGATCAGCGCTACGGTTTCTTCGTCGTTCATGGCCATGCGGCCAAAGGTTTCACGGATGTCCAGGGCCGACTTGACCGGATCAGGCTCGCCTTCCGGGCCTTCGGGGTTAACGTAGATCAGGCCCATTTGTACGGCGGCCAGGGGTTTTTCCAGATGGCGGCCGGGTTCGACCCGGCTGTCTTCGTTCTCTCCAGGCTCGGCTACCAGTGGGCCATCGCCGGGCGCCTGCATGGGTTCCTTATGACCTTGATCGTAGCGATTGTCTCCAGCCAGCCACTTGTTCTCCGAGCCCCAGTAGACGTCTTCGTCCGGTTCCCAGACGTCCGGACGGCCGCCGGAGAAACCGAAGGTCTTGAAGCCCATGGATTCCAGTGCAACGTTGCCGGTGAGGACGATCAGGTCGGCCCAGGAAATGTTGCGTCCGTACTTTTGCTTGATCGGCCACAGCAGCCGGCGCGCCTTGTCTAGGCTGACGTTGTCTGGCCAGCTGTTGAGCGGGGCGAAACGTTGTTGCCCAGAGCCCGCTCCGCCACGACCATCAGCAGTGCGATAGGTGCCCGCGCTGTGCCAGGCCATGCGGATAAACAGCGGCCCGTAGTGACCAAAGTCAGCCGGCCACCAATCCTGCGAATCGGTCATCAGCGCGCGCAGGTCTTGCTTGAGTGCCTGGAAGTCCAGGCTCTTGAACGCCTGGGAATAGTCGAAGCCGTCCAGGGGATCGGACAGGGACGAATGCTGGTGCAGGATCTTCAGGTTCAGTTGGTTCGGCCACCAGTCGCGGTTCGTCGTACCACCGCCAGCGGCGTGATTGAACGGGCATTTCGATTCATTTGCCATGTGTGAGCTACCTTTGGTCGTGATCATCCGGGCTATCCGCGCCTCTTGGGGCGGCGAGCTTGTGGCGCCAGAGCAGCACTAAGGGTAGACCCGAGTTGGGCACTCAGCTAATAGCTGGAGTGTTGGGGGATGATAGGGAAAGTCTCTTAGCTGGATTGATTAGGGCCTGGGTTTTTGCGACTGCGGCACAGTCGGATGGACACCCGGCTGCGTACCGACAAGAAGCGCAGGCTGCAGTTCGCCGACGAGACCGAGCGGGAAAGTGCGGAGAAACTGCAGGACTTTGATTCGCAGCTGATCAAGCAGGCCGACATCATATTGTTGATGTCGATGTTTCCCGACGATTTTTTAGAGGTCGTGAAGCGTGCAGCGTTTGATTATTATGAACCGCGTACGGTGCATGAGTCGTCGTTGAGTTACGGCCCGCACGCTGTCGTTGCCGCGCATCTGGGCAAGACGCAAATCAGTGCCGATTTCATTGCCCGTGCCAGCCGTTACAACTTGGATTTCACTCCGGTCGACGAGTACAGCAATGGGCTGCATCTTTCTGCCTATGCCGGAGCCTGGCAGGGATTGGTGGAAGGGCTGTCGGGACTTGATATCGGCATCGGTGTTTCACGGCCATGTGCTCAGGTTCTGCTGGTCAATCTGCTGCCCAAAAAGCACTGGTGGCGGGCAACGGAGCGATGAACTTCATTGATAATCTGGTCGCCATTCTGTTCCCGGCGACGCTGGGCGTGTTCATCATTCTGTGGGACCCGGTCTGGGGGATACTGATCGATGGATTGACCTTCTTCTGCGCGGCGATTTACACCGCTCAGTTGCCGAATGTCGGCCACCATGAATCGGAAGAAGAGTTCTCGCTGCGTGAAGCGCTCAATGGCATCACTGTGGTTATCAATAACGCGACGCTGTTGCTGGGGTTTGCCGCGACGCTGGTGCTGAACGTTCTGTGTTTTCCGATTTTTCTGGTGATTGCACCTTACGCGATCAGTCATCGCTTCAGCGAAGAAATGTGGGGTTATTGCCTGGCAGCATCGGGGTTCGGCGCTTGTGTCGGCTCAGTCATCACCGTGCTGGCTTCGGGGCATGAGCGACTGGTGGGGCTTGCGGTCATTTGCGGGCTGTTTCTGGCGGGGGCCATGGCGTTGCTCGGGCTGGGTACGTCGGCGTGGATGGCTATTATGAGGGCGACATTCGTCGGTATCGTCGAAGCATCCTGGCTCACGGGCTGGGCAACCGCCATACAGACACTTTCGCCGGAGAAGGATCTGGGCAAAGTCGTTGCGGTTGATACCTTCGTCACCAGCGGCGTGCACCCCTTTATTTATCTGGGCAGCGGTGTGGTCGGCGGGATTATCGGCTACTCCCAGACCCTGACGCTCACCGCCGTTGTCAGTGCGGTCGGAATACTGCTGATTGTCCTGACTGCCATCATGTTCATGCCAAGGAGTGCGCGTAATGATCAAGTGCAATAACGTACAGGAACAGGCTCAGGATCGCTCTGGCCAGATCTTTGAACGCTGGCAGGCGCTACTGCAGTCGGGCGACTTTATTCTGGGCGACGAGGTTCTGATGTTCGAATCATGGATGTCGGATCGGTGCGGCGGGGCGCACGCCGTTGCCCTCAATTCAGGCACGGATGCGTTGTTTCTGGCGTTGCGCGCGCTCAAGATCGGACCCGGTGACAAGGTGATCACTTGCGCCGATACCTTTGTGGCCACCGTCGGGGCAATTGTTTCTGCCGGTACCCGGCCGGTGCTGGCGGATGTGGGAGACGATGAACTGATGGACGTCGACACGATCGCGCCACACCGGAGTGACCGGACCAAAGCCGTCATTCCTGTTTACCTGCGCGGACGTCCGCTGGATATCGATGCAATCATCGACTTGTGCCGCTCCCGCGGGATGGCGGGATGCTGGCCACCCGCGATCCGAAGATTGCCGAATACGCGCGTATCGCGCGCAATCATGGCTTGGAAACACGTAACGAATCGGTCCGGTTCGGCATTAACTCTCGACTCGACTCGACTCGACTCGACTCGTTGCAGGCAGCAGCGCTCAATGTCAAAGCGCAGTATCTGGATCAGTGGCTAAAGAGGCGCGTGGAAATCGCCGCGTTCTATGATGACGTCCTGTCCGCAGCCCGCACGGGCACAGACCTTGGTGGCAGCAAGCCGGGAAACTCCTACTATCACTATGTCGTGTAGTCCGCTAACCGTGATGGGCTGCAGGCGTTTCTGACACCCCGCGGCGCTCAGGTTTTTCGCGAGTAAGCTCGCTCCTACAGTGAGATTTCTTCGCCAATGAGTGTTATTCAATAGCGGGCGTTAGTGGCGGGGTGCCACAATCTTTTTTCGCGGCAGCATGATCAGGCGGATCACATGGATCGAATGGGGCTTCGGTACGACCAGCAAGCGCAGATCGCCGAGCAAGTGCGCGCAGACCGCTTGCACCAACTGTTTCACCAATCGGTGTCGGCGGTATTCGGCAGTTACCTGGCCGCTCTCATGCTGTGCTGGCTTTGTTGGGGCAGTCTGGATCACAACGTGGTTTTGTGCTGGATCGCATTGTTGTCGGTGTCTTCGTTGTTGCGCCTGGGAATGTTCATTGCCTATTTTCGTAGCCCCGAGCGGGAGCGTACCCCGCAACGCTGGGAGCAAATGTACTGGCTGACGCTGGTGCTGTCGGCTGGTATCTGGGGCGCCGGGGCGCTGGCGGTTATGCCCGTGGACGACCTGTTGTCCCAAGCGCTGGTGATGTTGTTCGCGGTGGGGATGTCAGTCAGTGCGGTGTCCTGTTACTCGTCGTATAGCCAGATGACCCTGGCGTCGATTGCACTGGTATTGCTGCCCAGTACTGTCTGGCTGTTGTTCCAGTCGTCAACGATTCAGGTGGGCATGGCCCTGGCGGTGTTGGTATTTGCCTCTTTTGTAGCCAGCGCGACCCGCAAGTTGTCGCAGGCGCTGGAAACCGCCTTTCGCCTGACCCGGGAAATGGAACGGGCCCATAGCATTTCCACTCGGGCTGCGCAGACCGACGAGCTGACCGGGCTGAACAATCGTCGTGCATTCTTCGAGCATGCCCAGCAGTTGTACAGTCACTGCAAGAACCATCGGTTACCGCTGTGCGTGGTGATGCTGGATATGGATCACTTCAAGCACATCAACGACACCTACGGGCATCAGGTCGGGGACCAGGTGTTGCGGCAGATGGGGGTGGTGATCAGCAAGTCGTTTCGGCCTACGGATGTGTACGGGCGACTGGGCGGCGAGGAGTTCGCGGTGCTGTTGCCAGACACTTCGATCGAGGTTGCGCTGGACATCGCCGAGCAGGTCACGCGCTCCATCGCGGGGTCGATGACCGGGCCGGTGCATTGCATCACGGCCAGTCTCGGGGTCGCGTCAATGGCTAGCGAAGATCATGACCTGCACAGCCTGATGAACAACGCGGACAAGGCGTTGTACCGGGCCAAGGCGCGCGGGCGCAACCAGGTGGCGGTGTCGGAGTAACGCCTCGCCGCGTTACTCAGCTCGACTCCGCCGTATCATCCTCCAGGGTTTCGCCAACCGGTTCTTCCTGTCCGGGCAGTTCAGTAATCACGCTGAAGTCACTGACCTCGACGGCGCCTGTGCCGTAGCCCAGCAAGTGAAAAGAAAAGGCCTTGCGTGACTCCGGATTATCGAAGCTGAAGTCCATCTCCAGCGGCTGGTCGGCGGTGACCAGCATTTCTGCCGGCAGCCCTACCTGCACGTCCTGTTCAAATTCCTTAGTCTTGAGCAGGATGTAGGCATCCTCCTGGCTGTCGACCGAGCGCACGGTCAGGCGCACCCGGGTGTGCGAGCCCTTGGGCATTTCCAGGTATTGGGCGCCTATCAGGTTGTCGGCCCAGTCGTCCTTGATCTGCGCCTGCAGCGGAATGCTTGCCGGGCTGCCAAACTGATAACGCTGGTTCAGGGGGGTCTGCATCAAGGTCCGATCCAGGGCGGTGGCGCGTGCGGCAATCTGCCGGGCACGCTGACCACCGTATTGGCCGAGCAGCTTCGCCCGATCGGCGATGAAGCCTTCACTGGCGTAGTACCGGCAGCGTTGCTGGAAATCACACTCGGTAAAGGTGCCCTGGCCATCGTGGTAGCGCAGGTTGCCGTTGGTGTAGGACATGATCTCGCGCCCGGTCGCATAGTCGCGAAACAGTGAGCGGCCGCTCAAGGTGGCAGGCACGGGCAGGGCGAAGTAGTCGAGGATCGAAGTACTCAAGTCCACATGTCCGTACACCCCGGGCTTGATGTGGGGTAACTGCTTCTGATCGGGCGCGAGGGTCAGGTTGAAACCCCAGGATGAAGCGAGGCGCAGGCCATCGATGCCATGGGACTCATCGGAAGTGATCACCACCAGGGTGTCTTTCAGCACGCCCTGGCGCTCCAGACCGAGAAGGAACTGGTCGAGGGCATCATCCAGATAACCGACCGCCGCCTGCTTGGGGGTGTCGTAGCGTTGCAGGTAGTCCTCTGGGGCGGAATAGGGCTGATGGGTGCCGACGGTCAGCAGGGTCAGCATCCACGGTTGTTTTTGTTTTTTGAGCTGGCCGACATAGTCCAGCGCACCTTCGAAGAACGCCTTGTCGTCCTTGCCCCAAGGGAAGTCCAGATACGACGCGTTGGTGAACCACTCAAGGCCCAAGGTCGTGTCGAAACCGATGTGCGGCATGATCTTGTCTTTGGCCATGAAGCGCAGGCCGGCGCCCTGGAGGTAGTGCGTGGCAAAGCCATTCTTGCGCAGCTGCGCGGGCAGGCAGTCCTGGTTGCGTGCGCTTTGGGTGAGCATCTCGACACCCTTGGGGGTGCCGTTGTCGAGCTTGTCGTAGTCACCGCAGAGCATGGCGTACAGGCCGCGAATGGTCTGGTGGCTGTGCAGCACGTAGTCAGGGGTGTTCATGCCGCGTTCCGCCCAGCGACTGAGGCGCGGCATCAGGTTCGCCTGATAACTGCTGTGCAGCGCTTCGCGGTTGGCCGCGATGTAGGCGCCGGGAATGCCTTCCAGCGCGATCACCAGCACGTTGCGCGCCTGCCCGCGGCCGTCCAGCAGCCGCTGGCCGTCCAGGTCGAGTTGAACCAGGCCGGCCATCTGCGGTGGTACGTCGACGATGTCGCCCTCGAGCCATTCTTCCAAAGCCATCTGCACGTTGCCCGTGCCTGCGGCCATCAATTGATGGGGCAGGTTGTAGACGCGCCACTGATCGGCATCGGTAGGCTGCAAGTGCTGCGCGCCCCAGTGGGCGATCAGCAGTAGCACCGGAGCGCTCCAGGCAAGGCGAGGCAAGGACGGCGCGGGGGCCGGAGGCGCCAGCCAGTGGCTGAGCAACCATGCACCCAGCGCAAGCAGCATTATGGCTGCCAGCCAGGGCTGGGCGAACCCGCCGCCCGTGGAGTTTTCCAGGAACTGCGGGTCGATCAGGTAATGCACGTCTGACATATTGGGCAGCCGCCCGACGGCACTGACCAGCTCAGCGCTCGCCACCGTCAGGAAGCCCCATGCCAGCAACACCGGCAGCGCCAGCCACCAGGGGCGACGATGCAACAGCACCACCAGCAAGCTGCCGATGGCGACGTCCGACAGGTAGCCGTGGGGATTTGACCAGCCCAATGCCGCTCGCAGGCATAGCGGTACGACCAGCACCAGGCCGGTGAGAGCGATAAGACGCGCGTAGGGTTTCTGTAACCCGAGACGGATTTTGTTCACAAAATGCATTCCAGCCACTAAATCGTCACACAAGTGTGCTGGATGGTATCAAGTGCCGGCAAAACTGGCCCGGATATATGAGGTCACATTTGCTCGCCGGCACTTGTCAGGCAGTTACTTGCGCACGTTCTGGTAAAGCATCAGCCTCGAGGTTTCATGCATGCCCCGGGTCAATTGCACCAGGCGCTTGAACTCCTCGGGGTTCTGCTTGGCCACGTCGTCCAGTGGAGTCATCGAAGCCAGGTCGTGCAAGGTCGGTGAGCTGCCGTCGTGTTCCATCTGCACCATGTAGTGCTGGGTGACGCCGGCAATCAACGGGAAGGTGCCTTCACGCAGGACCAGCGGCACCACGCGCTCACCTTCAGGGGCGGGCTGCTGGATATCCCGGCCCATGCCGCTGTTGCGAAATTCCAGGCCGGCCATACCGGCCACGGTGGGCAGCAAATCCACCAGGCCCACGGCTTCCCCGACGGTGCGCGAGCCCAGCAGTGCAGGTGCATGGATGATCATCGGCACGGCGTTGCTTTCCAGGCCCAGCTGTTCGTAGGCCGGGGCAAGGAATGGGATCTGCGCGATGCGGGTGTTGTGATCGCCAAACAGAACGAAAATGGTGTTTTCGTAATAGCCGCCCGCCTTGGCGATTTCCATAAGGCGCCCGATGTTAAAGTCCAGCAGGCGAACGGCGTTGTACTGCTCGACGCTGCGCGAGCCGGCAGCCCGTACTTCGGCCAGGGTCGGATGCTTGACCTCGAACCCGTCATTGAGCTTGGGAATGGTGAAAGGGCGATGATTGCCGGCGGTTTGCACATAGGCAAAGAACGGCTTGTCCTTGGGCAACGCCTGCAGGATCTTGTCGGTCTCCTTGAACAGATCCAGGTCGGAAATGCCCCAGACATCCACCACCGGCGCCTTCCAGTCGCGCTCCTCGTACAGCCGCACACCATCGATGCTCTGGTGAATCAGCGCGTTCATATTGGCCCATCCGGAGTTGCCGCCAATGGTGTAGATCTTCTCGTAGCCGGTGAAGGCGTTGATCAGGGTGTTCTGCTGGGTGATCAGCGGGTTGCGCGTCGCGGTTTCCTGACGGGTGACGTCGGGCACCCCGGAGATGCTCGCCCACACGGTTTTTGCGGTACCGGTCACTGGCACGTAGAAATGTTCGAAGAACCAGCTCTGCTTGGCGAGGCGGTCAATGTTGGGCGTCGGATCGATCGGGTTGCCGTAGGCCCCGACGGCGCTGGTGCCCAGGGATTCGAGCATCACGAACATCACATTGGGTGGGCGCGAACCGGGAATCTTGTAGGGTTGTGGCGCCTGGTGCCGGACAAAATTGAGGGTTTGCGGGTCCGGCTGGTCGACGCCCAGGTAGCGGGACATGACGGCGTAGTGCTCGCGCACTTGCTGTTCGTCGTAGCGGGACTGGCCAACCTTGACCGTGTCGTAGAGGAAAATCACCGGGTTCAGGCCCAAGGCGGCGATCTGGTTATTGCTCGAGAAAAACGCGTCGCTCCAACGCAGCGGGACCGGGTTCTCCAGGTTCATGTTTTCCACCCGGCCGAGGATGCCCAGCAGCACCAGGACCACCATCAACGCGCTGCCCCAGCTGACGGAGAGCGGGTGAATGACCTTGCGCGGGCGGTCCAGCGTGATCCGTTCCAGGCGTACCAGGGCCAGGGTCACCAGCAAGACGGTCGCCAGCCAGCCGAGGCTGATCCAGATCACCGGGTACGTCTGCCAGACCATGTCACGGGAAATCTGCGCGTCCTCGATGAAGCGCAGCACGGTGGCATTGATCCGCACGCCGAGGTAGGCGTAGTGACCAAAATCGATGATGTAGATCAGCAGCAGGATGCTCAGGGCCGCGACCAGATAGACCCTGGCGACATAACGCAGCACGCGGCTGGTGGTCAGGTTCCAGCGCGGAATCCAGGCCAGAAGCGCCAGGGGCAGCACGGTGAGGATGGCCAGGCGCAAGTCGAAACGAAAGCCGATGCCCAGGGTTTCCACAATGGCGGGTTGGCCACTGAGGTCACTTGAGCCAAATCCGGAAAAGCCGAAGAAGAACACCACCCGCAATACGGCGAACAGCGCAAACATGATCGCGGTCGCTCCCAACCAGTAGTGCAAGCGTCTCGATTGCAACCAACCCATCCCGGTTCCCCTGTTTAAAAGTCGTTAAATCTCAAGTGGATCTGTGGCCCGCAGATCCTCGCCTGCCGGTCAGCCAGCGATAGGCCTGGCGAGTGGCGAGCACCAGCAGTGCGCCACAGCAAAACAGGCCCAGCAGCGGATCCACAAGGTAATCCCAATAGTTGTGCGAAGGTTTCAGCCCCACCATGAAGGCCAGGGTCGCGCCGGCCAGCATGGCGACTGCCAGGCCGTTGCGCAGGTAGAACAGGCCGAGCGTCAGCAAGGCAATCAGGGTCAGCAGCACGCGCGGGCTGAAGCCCAGTCGGTAAGGGTCAACGTAGCTCCAGCCCAGGGTTGCCGGATACAACACTACGGCCATGGCGGCGAAGATGATCAGTACACCGGCATACCCGCGTGGCGCAGGCGCCAGGATGTCCAGGCGGCGCAGGCAGCCCCACGCCATGAAAATCATCGTGGTTATCGCCAGGTCATCGATGTGGCTACGCAAATAAGCTGCCAGGGTCAAACCGTCCAGCGGGATAAAACTCGCGGCGAGCAAGGCCAGCAGCAGCGCCCCACGCCAGAGCCGGGCCAGGCCGAAACCGGGCAGCAGCAGGAAGATGATCATTGCGAAACTGAGATGGGCTTGCCACAGGTTGATCATTTCAGGCGCTCGGACAGCCAGGCATCGTTGAAGGTAACGTGCTTGATGAAGGTGTTGTTCCAGGAATAAACCAGGTGATACATGCCGTCGGGACTGCGGATGAAGTAGGGGTACTCGTACTCGAACTCACAGCCGCGGCTGGTGCAGACCCGGGTGTCCAGGTTGCTCAGGAACTGCGCTTCCAGGGGCTGGCGCAGGGCGCCGCTGGAGTCGCGAAATTTGTTGCCGATGATTTCCTTGTAGGCTTGCGGGGAAAACGGCATGCCTTCAGGGTCAGGTGATTTATCCAGGTCGCGCAGGGAGCGCCAGTGGTCCATTTCCGCATCAGTGCCGTACAGGCTCAGCTTGAACCGCCCTTCACGCAGGTCATTGAGTGCCACCAGCAAGCCGTGTTCCGGCGTGGCCACTGCCGCCAGCGAAGAGTTTGGATTGAAGGGGGCTAGCGGATAGGGTTCGCTCCAGGTTTGCCCTGCGTCCTCGGTACGAGTCGCCAGCACACGATGGTGGGTCTCGCCGGCATACCGCAGCAGGGCAACCCCACGCTGGCCATCCAGCGGCACCACCGTTGGCTGCAATGAATTGGTGCCGCGGCTGATGCGGAATTTATCGATGACGTTGCCATCCGGGCTCAGGTACAGGTACTCGGCAAACTTGCCGAGAAACTCGTGATACACCGGCAGTCCGATGGACCCGTCGGCATGAAAGACCGGCGCTGAGCGCACCAGGGTGCTGATGTTCAGGAAGGGCGAGGTAATCAGCTGCCGCGGCGCGGACCAGTTCTCGCCGAAGTCGTCGGAGACCATCACGTTGACCGCACTGCCGGCCCAGCCGCCCATCGACACCGAGACGTAGAACAGCCACATGCGATTGTCCGGCGCCAGTGCGACGACCGGGTTGCCCAGCTTGCGAATGTATTTTCGAGTGCCTTGCTGTGTCGAGTCGCGGGTGGCCAGGATCTGCTCGGCACCCCATTCGCCGGTTTGTGCATTGAACCGGGCCGAACGCACCTGCACATCGGCAGCACCTTCGCGGGTGCCGGCGAACCACACCGACATCAGGCTGCCGTCTGGCAGTGCGGTGACCGCCGAGGAGTGCACAAAGTCCACCAAGCCTGAAGAGGCGAAGCGACTGGTGTAGACCGGTTTGGCCACTTTGTCGGCCACGGCCATCACAGGGCTCATCAGCGCAAAGGAGGAGTGGACAGCGGCGGGGTGGGTAAACCATGCGCCCGCAAACAGGCACACCAACAAACAGTAAACGGCAAGACGGGGAAGATTGATGCGCATCATACGGCTCGGCATCTCAGGGGCCTGATCGAGCGCCGTAAACTATCACCAGTAGTTGCATATACGGCGTTTCGCCAGGAGGGGATTTGTAAGGAGGTATTTGTATCTTGTGGGAATGTCGGCGAAGGGATATGCACATGGCGCAGTTGGGCGACCTGGTGAGAGGCCGGGAGCTTGTGCCACGGGCTGCTCGGGCGTTTGCGCCGAAAGAAGTCCTGGCCCATACGCGGTGTCTGCAGCCCCGCCGTTGACTGTCGATCGGCCAGCTTGATGAGGCCGAGGCGTTATAACCCGGGTTTCGCGACCCCCTTGTTACTCCCGGGGCCTTTGCCGGGCCATTAGGATAAGGCCATCACCGTCACAGCAAATTCCTGCTTCAGACGTATCTTCAAACGCCACCACTGTCGCAAAAACGACCTCTTTACACTGAACACGAATCTGCAGGAATTATCTGTTGAACGACTGTTCAGCTTCGATTATGTTTAGACCCACTTCCCCGGCTGGTAGCGCGGGCCTGCGTTTCTACCTATCGAACGAGGCACTTGCATGCGGTTTTCACCCTTTGTTCAGCGGATAACTGGCGACGGCGTTGCCGCTTGGGATATTCACTACGCAGCGTATGAAGCCCAACGCCGGGGCGAGGATGTGATTATCCTCAGCGTCGGCGATCCGGACTTCCCCACCCCTGATTTCATCACGGATGCCGCGATTGATGCCCTGCGCGAGGGCGACACCCACTACACCGAAATCGCCGGTCGCCTGAAATTGCGCGAAGCGATTGCCGCCCGCTACAGCCACCAGATCCACCGTGAGGTGCAAGCGTCCAACGTGATCCTCACGGCGGGGGCGCAGAACGCGCTGTTCGCCGCCTCGCTGTGCCTGCTGACAGCTGGCGATGAAGTGATTGCCCTGGACCCGATGTATGTCACCTACGAGGCCACCCTCAACGCGTCCGGCGCGACTCTGGTGCGCGTTCCGTGCGCTGCCGATGGTGGTTTCAGGCTGGACGCCGCCGTGCTGGCCAAGGCCATCACCTCGCGCACCAGAGCCATATTCCTGTCCAACCCGAATAACCCTACCGGCGTCGTGCTCAATCGCGAAGAATTACAGGCCATCGCCGAGTTGGCGGTTGTCCATGACTTGTGGGTGGTCGTTGATGAGGTCTATGAAAGCCTGACCTTCGAGCGCGAGCACTTGAGCCTTGCGGCGATGCCGGGCATGGCCGAGCGTTGCGTGGTGATCGGCAGCCTGTCGAAATCCCACGCCATGACCGGCTGGCGCATTGGCTGGATCGTCGCTAATAAAAGCCTGGTGGGCCACGTCGAAAACCTGGTGCTGAGCATGCTCTATGGCTTGCCGGGTTTTGTCATGGAGGCGGCGCTGAAGGCCGTGCAGTCCCATGCAGACGTTAGCCACGGCATGCGTGACATCTATCGCCGTCGTCGTGACTTGGTGGTGAACAGCCTGGCGGATTGTCCGGGGATATCGGTCCTCAATCCAGACGCAGGGATGTTTGTGCTGCTGGACGTGCGCAGTACTGGCCTGACGTCGCTGGAATTTGCCTGGCGGCTGCTGCGCGAGGCGCATGTCTCGGTACTGGATGCGGCTGCATTCGGTGAGCCGGCCCAGGGTTTTGTGCGGCTCTCGTTCACCCTGGGTGAAGAGCGACTGGCCCAGGCCTGTCAGCGTATTCGCAAATTTGTCCTGGTGTTGAACGGTGAAGCACCGCGCCCGTTGATCACCCGCGTGAGCATCGAGGCGAGCATTGAGGCTGCGCCCCGCAAGACCATGATCGAGGTCGATCGCCTGCACAAACGCTTCGGCAATATCGAGGTGCTCAAGGGCGTTTCGCTGACCGCGTGTGAAGGTGAGGTGATCTCCCTGATTGGCGCAAGCGGCTCGGGTAAAAGTACCTTGCTGCGCTGCATCAACATGCTCGAAATACCCGACCACGGCCGCATCCTCGTGGATGGCGAAAGCATCCATATGAACCAGGATCGGCCGGGTGCGCCATTGGTGTCCGATGCCAAACAGCTGGTGCGCATCCGTTCGAGCCTGGGCATGGTGTTCCAGAACTTCAACCTCTGGCCCCATCGCACCGTGCTGGAAAACCTAATCGAAGCTCCGACCCAGGTGCTGCGAGAAAGTCGCGCGGAGGCGACCGAGCGGGCCGAAGCCTTGCTCGAACGAGTGGGATTGGCGGCCAAGCGCAACGAGTACCCGGCGTTTCTCTCCGGTGGGCAGCAGCAACGGGTGGCCATCGCACGCGCCCTGGCCATGCGGCCCAAGGTCATGCTGTTCGATGAACCCACATCAGCGCTCGACCCGGAACTGGTCGGTGAAGTGTTACGGGTGATCCGCTCTCTCGCCGAGGAAGGACGGACCATGATCCTGGTGACCCATGAAATGGCCTTTGCACGCGATGTCTCCTCCAAGGTCGCCTTCCTGCACCAGGGGCTGATCGAGGAAACCGGTTCGCCGGACGATGTGTTCGTAAACCCACGCAGCGAGCGTTGCCGACAATTCGTCAACGCTCATCAGACTCGCTAATCAATAAAAAGACGGGGAACAATCATGGGAAATCGACGTTTGGCAAACTGGATGACGGGCGTGGCATGCGTGCTGCTGGCCGGAATGAGCGCAGCCCAGGCTGCACCGATTAGGTTCGCGGTGGCGGCAGAACCTTATCCGCCGTACACCGAGAAGCAGGCCAACGGTGAGTGGAAAGGTTTCGAGGTCGACCTGATCCGCAAGCTATGCAACGAAATGAAGGCCGAGTGCGAGATCAAGGAGGTGGCGTGGGACGGCATCATTCCATCCTTGTTGGCGAAGAAGATCGACGTGATCTTTTCTTCGATGTCGGTGACCGCAGAGCGCGAAAAACAGATCGCCTTCAGCAAGGCTTACTACGATTCGGCGATCGCGGTGGTCGGCCCCAAAAACACCACTATCAGCAAGTTCCCGGATGACCTCAAGGGCAAGATCATCGGCGTGCAGAACTCGACAGTCAGTGCCAGCTACCTGAAGGCCAAATACGAAAAAATCGCCGAGGTGAAGTACTACGACACCCAGGACTCGGCCAACGCCGACCTGATTTCCGGGCGTATCGACCTGATGATGGCCGACGGCACGGCCATGGCCGCTTTCGTCAAGACGGCGGATGCCGGCAACCTGGCGTACCTCGCCACGGTGCCCTACGACCCGATTTTCGGTAAAGGCGTCGGCGCCGGCCTGCGCAAGGACGACACCGAGCTCAAGGCCAAACTGGATAAGGCAATCACCAGCCTGTTGGCAAGCAAAGACTACGACGAGCTGTCTCAGAACTACTTCGGCACCAGCGTCAAACCTGCATTTTAAATTGAACACAAACCCTGTGGGGCGAGCCTGCTCGCGATCACAGGGGGAAGTGGTGATTTCTAGACCGCTGACTGGAGACTGAGATGCCAGCAATGTTCGATTTGATTAATTTCAGCGAAACAGGCTGGGGCAGCGCGTTGCTCAAGGGCCTGTTGATGACCCTGCAGATATCTGCAGGGGCGTTCGTGGTTGGTTTGTTTATCGGCCTGGTGGTGGCCTGTCTGAAGTTGGGTGCGCCAAAACCCATCGCTGTACTGATGCGCGGCTACACCACGCTGTTTCGTGCCATTCCAGAGTTGTTGCTGATTCTGCTGCTGTACTACGTCGGCTCCATGCTGCTCAATTCGCTGATGGCCCGAATGGGTTACGACGCGGTCAACGTCAGCGGCCCGCTGGCGGCAATCCTGGTACTGGGATTGGTGCAGGGCGCCTACGCCTCGGAGATTTTCCGCGCGGCGATCCAGGCGATTCCCTACGGCCAGATCGAAGCAGCCAGGGCGTTCGGCCTCAGCGGGTTCGGCCTGTTCCGGCGGGTCACGCTGCCGATCATGGCACCCTACGCCATGGCGGGGATGGCCAACCTGTGGATCAACCTGATCAAGGACAGCGCCTTGATCAGCGTGGTCGGCACCAATGAGCTGTTGTACACCGCCAGGCAAGGGGCGGGATCGACGCGTCACTATCTGTTGTTCTACCTCACGGCCGCGGCGATGTATTACGCCGTGACGTTGGTGTCCAACTACCTGTCGGGACGGCTGGAGCGACGTATTCGTCGCTGGATGCCTTTGGCTGAGTGAATGAAATGATTCCAGCGTGGATAGTTGAATATGCGGCACTCCTGGGCCGTGGACTGCAAACGACCATCACTATTTTGTTGATCTCGATGGTGTTCGGTTTCGCCCTGGCGGTACTGGTGGCACTGGCACGTATTTCGAAAAACAAATTCATTGCCAAGGCCAGCCTGTTTTACACCAGCGTGCTGCGGGGCACGCCGCTGCTGATCCAGATTTACATTTTCTACTACGGACTCGGCAGCCTGTTTGCACAATTCCCGCTGATCCGTGGCAGTTTTTTCTGGCCTTACCTGCGCGACGGCTATTGGTACATCGTGTTTGCCCTGGTGCTGTCGGTAGGCGCCTACGTTGGCGAGGTGATTCGTGGTGGGCTGCTGGCGGTGCCTAAGGGTGAAATGGAAGCCGCTTCGGCCTTCGGCATGACCCCGCGCCAGTCATTGTTGCGGGTGCGCCTGCCTCGGGCCATGCGCTTGCTGTTGCCGACCCTGGCCGGTGAGACCGTGATGCTGCTCAAGTCCACGGCGTTGGCCTCAACCATTGCGATCATTGACCTGCTGGGCGCGGCCAACGTAGTGCGCGCACAAACCCTGCAGGTGTATGAACCGCTGCTGCTGGTGGCCGGGGTGTATGTGTGCCTGACGTTCCTGATCGAGGCCCTATTCGCGTTCTTCGAGCGGCGCGGTACACCCGTGCGCAGATCTGCGTAATGAGTGCACCGCGCAGGGTTGATCGTTCGTTGCAGGGCATCGGCCTATGCACCTTGGGATACGCGTTCCTGGCCTTGCAGGACGCAGTGATCAAGGCGCTGGTGGCCGATTATTCAGTGGTCACCATCCTGTTCTGGCGCAGCCTGCTGGTGGTGGTTGTCTGCGTCGCGGCGGGGCGCTTGCGCCTGGTGCAAAAAGCTTGGCGTTCACCGAGCCGGCGCTTGCTGGTGGTGCGCGGCTTGCTGTCGATCATCGCCTGGGTGTTGTATTACACCGCCGCCCGCGACCTGTCGCTGGCGGAGATGACCACGCTGTATTTTTCCGCGCCGATCATGGTCACGGTGCTGGCGGCGGTGATCCTCAAGGAGCGCGCCAACGGCTGGCAATGGTTCACCCTGGTCGTTGGGTTCATCGGTGTGATCATTGCCTGCCGACCTACCCGGATGGCCGACCCGGTGCCGGTAGTGCTAACCCTGCTGGCCGCCATTTGCTGGGCGTTTACCTATATCCAGTTGCGGCAGGTAGATGACCAGACATCAGTGCTGGAGCAAATGTTGATCACCAACGTGGTGTTCGTCATCTGCATGACCCTGGCCTTGCCTTGGACCCACACGCCGGCGCCGATGCCGGCCTGGCTCGGCATGCTCGCGGCGGGCCTGGTGGGCGGTATCGGGCAGTTCCTGCTGTTTGCCAGTTTCCGTCGCGCCACGGCGACTTTGCTGGCGCCATTCGAGTACACCGGTTTGATTTGGGCGTTCCTGCTGTCGAGCCTGATCTGGGGCACCTTGATGGACGTGTCACTGATGATTGGCGCCGGGTTGATTGCGATCAGCGGCACCCTGGCGATGATTTTCGGGCGTCACGCCTCACAGGACGTCGTCGGCGCCGAATGCTCCGTTTCGCAACCCCTTTACCCAGCAACGACAGATATGCAGGCCGTTAGCGGGGCTGAAGGTTTCGGGGTTGAGGCACCACTCGATCCAGAGTCCGTCGAGCGTCGCGGATAGGCCGATAGCGGCCAGGTGAGTGTCGTGAATCACAAACCCTTCGCTGGCCGCGAGGTCATCGAGCAATTGGCGGAGCAAGTCGAGATAGGCACGGTAGCTCTTTTCGTGAGCCTGGCTGACGTGAACGGAGTGGCGGATCAGGCTCCAGAACACCACCCAGGCGCCGAGCAATTGCGGATCCATGACCCGGGGGGCAAACGAGCCGGTGAGGAAGGCGTCCATCTTCGCGGCCGGGGTGTCAGCCTGCTCTATTTCCTGCATCAGGGCACTGGTCAGTTCGCTGGCGAGTTTCTGATAAGTGTCGGCGATCAGCGCATCGATGCTGCCGAAGTGATGGTTGAGCAGGCCCACCGACACCCCAGCCTCGGTGGCGATGCGGCGCACCGAGATGCCGGCGTGGCCATCGCGCACCAGGCAACGCAGCGCGGCAGCCACGAGCATTTCACGGCGCTCGTCGGGTTCGGTGCGGCGGTTTTTCGCAGGGGCACGGGTCACAGGTAAGTCCTTGGAGTCAGTTATACGTTGCCGAGCTTAGTTGAACGTCTGTTCAATCACCAGTGGCGATGTATTGGTTTTCTAGCGGTCGTGACGGGAGGACAAGCGGATGGCGCAGGATATTTCGTTCAATGTTCGCAACAACAACGGTGACCCGTTGCGGGTGGGGGCCTGGCGTTACCAGGGGGATGGCAGCGGCCCCAAGGTGCACCTGCAAGCCGGGGTGCATGCCGATGAAATTGCCGGCATGCTGGTGCTGCACCTGTTGATGCAGCGCCTGCAGGTTGCCGAAGCTCAAGGTCTGCTCAGGAGCCAGGTGACGGTGGTGCCCCAGGCCAATCCCCTGGGCATAGGCCAGTTTCGTCAGGGGCGCCTGCTGGGTCGTTTTCACGACGCCACAGGGCATAACTTCAATCGTGGTTTTGACCAGTCGGCTGCCCTGCAACAGCCCTCGACCAATGTGCAGGAGTGGCAGAAAGCCATGGTGCAACTGGCCGCTAATGCCGATGTGATGCTCGACCTGCACACCGATGACGAGGCACTGCCGTACCTCTACGTGCACCGCAGCTTCGCACCACAGGGCCGTAAACTGGCGGCAGCGATGAAGATGGACGTAGCGATCATCTGGGATGATGGCGGCGATGGTTCTTTCGAGGAAACCATTATTGCGCCCTGGCTGCGCGATGGCCTCAACAGCCGCAATATGGCGGCAACCCTGGAGTTGCGCGGGCAGGGCGATGTCAGTGACCGCCTCGCCGAACAGGATGCCCAGGGGCTTTACGCCTGGCTGTGCAGCTACGGGGCCATTGATGAGGCGCTGACTCCAGCTGACTGGCCGGTACAAACCCTGGAAATGGGACAGATGGAAACCATCCTCGCACCGACGCCCGGGGTATTGATCCTGGAAAAACAGCTGGGGGATTTCGTCGAGGAAGGCCAGCGCTTTGCCAGGATCCTGCCTCGGCCCGGTGATCCGTCAACCGAAGTGGTGTTGTTCGCCGAGCAGGCGGGGCGCATGGTCACCTGCTATCGCGATCGACTGATTGGCCAAGGTATGGTGGTGGCGAAATTCACTGGCACGCGTATTTCCCGTCATTGGCGCGGCGGTTTGCTGGACCCCAACTGATCGCCTGTTTACACGGGGTAAAAACGCCGCTCGGCAGCGAGCGGCGTTTTTGCATACGGCGTTTTTTACTTGACGCTGCACAAGGATCAGTGGGAAAAAGCGCAAACACGGCAAGATTGGATCCAAAATAGCAGGTCTGGAATTAAGGGCGATTCATGAAAACGCTTTTGTGCTTGCTGGTTGCCGCCACTGTCGGCGCCGTGCTTGAGTGGGTCGGCGTACCCCAGGGTTTGTTGCTTGGCTCGATCCTGGCGACCGCGATCATTGTTGCAAAGTCGGGCTTTGCGCCCACCCTGCGCTTTGGCCTGGGTTATGTACAAGTCGCCTTGGGAATCGCCACTGGGCTGATGTTCCAGGCCTGGGACAGCAACACGGCCGTCGCCCTGTTACCCAGCCTCGGTCTATTGCTGTTATGCCTGACGGCGCAGATCGTCGTGGCCGGGTTCTGGTTATGCAAAGTCTCCGGTTGGAACCTCAAGGATTCGCTGCTGGCGGTCTACCCGGGTGCGCTCGCGGCGGTGTTCGATTTGCTGGAATCCGAGCGGGCATCGAGCAAGGTGATCGTGGTGCACCTGGTGCGCTTGCTGTTCATCACCGTACTGGTGAGTCTTTGTGTGACCGGGAAAACCGCGATAAGCGCTGGCGACAGCAGTCCCTGGCTGGTGAGCACGCTGTTGATCCTGCTCTCGCTGATCGCCCTGTGCCTGGCGCTCGGTCGCTTGCTTCTGCGCTTTGGAGTACCGGCGCCGTTCATGCTTACGGCCATCGTACTGACCGGCGTCTACGTCCGGTCGGGTTATCTCCCGGGTTTCCACATGCCGCAATGGAGCATCGACGTTGCCTCGGTGCTGCTTGGGGTGTTGATCGGCGCGAAATTCAGCGACATCAGCCTCAAGGAACTGTTAAGCCACGGCCGGTCCGGAGTGATGTCGGTGGGGCTGATGTTGCTGGTGGCGGCTGGCTTTGCCGCAGTGGCGTGGCAGATCCTGGGCAGTGACACGTTGACGTTATGGCTGGCGTACATGCCGGGCGCGATCGAAACCATTTCTATCGTTGCGTTCAGCGGCGGGCTGAATGTCGTGTTCATTCTGTCCCATCATCTGGTGCGGATGGTTGTGCTGCATTTTGCCCCTGCATTGCTGATCCAGGCGCGACGTTGGCGCGAGAGTGCTGATCGAGGTTGATGAGACTAGGCTTGCATCTCTACATATCAGGCGACCTACATTATCAAGAAGGACCCTTCGTTGGTGAAGATCGTTGCTGACCTAGGTTATGCGATGAAGGAGCCAGTGCATGTTGGGTTTATCCAGCATGCACGCGTCAGGGTTGAGGTACTCAAGTTCACAAAGCATCCCCTAGCAGCCTGAGGTAATCGGCACTGTCGGAAATCGAATTATGCCCCACCCCCGGTATCACCTTGAGCACCGCTACCCCCGGAGCGAAATGCTCGAACAGCCGCAGGGTACCCGATCGCGCAATGACCTCGTCATTCTCGGCCGCCATCAACAAAGTCGGCACACGGATCCCCCGGGCATATCGCCAGGATTCAAAGCGATCCTGCAACAGCCACCGCACCGGAAAGATCGGAAACTGCCGTGCCGCGAGCTCCTCAAGACTGTTATAGGGCGTGATCAATACCAGGCGCGAGGCCGGGCGCTGGCTGGCCAGGCGCACCGCGACACCGGAACCCAGGCTTCGGCCGACCAGCGTCACCTGCGGGTGCCTGGCGTAAACCTCGTCGAACAACGCCAGGGCATCTTGCGCAATTACGTCTTCGGACGGCGCGCCCGAGCTGCCGCCATATCCGCGGTAATGCATAAAATACAAGGCATGGTCGGCAAATGCGGGTGAAAACGACGGCAGGTTGCGCGACACATCCTCGGCGTTACCACCGAAATAGATCAACGCCTTGGGTCCCTCGTGCTCACGCACCGAGACCAGTACCTGCGCGTCGGGACGCGACAGCGTCAACAGCGAACTCTCCACCGCCCGGGGTTGCGGGTAGTAGATGAGGGCGCGCTGCAAGACCCACAGCGCCACACAGAGCGCCAGGTACAGGGCGATGATGCCTGCGGTGATCATCAGGATGCGCGACATTCGGCTAAGGTTAGTGAGCGGCATTGACGACTCAAGGGTGGAAAATGGCGATCCTTTTATCGCTGTCGCAGTGTAGTCGATTGGCCACGTGGCGCGCTGGTCCTGGAGGGAAGCGATGCCCATTGCGCTGAAATCGCTGAGTGTTCGGCCCGAGGAACGAGCTGCATTGGTGCTGGGTTTTACCTTCCATTTTTGTGTGCTCGCCAGTTATTACCTGGTCCGGCCTCTGCGTGATGCCCTGGGCCTGGTGGGCGGGGCAGACCAGTTGCAGTGGCTGTTCAGCGTGACCTTCGTGGTGATGCTGCTGGTGCCGTTCTACGGTGCGCTGGTATCCCGATTGCCGGCCACGCGTTTCGTCCCCTTGATCTACCGGCTGATTGCGGTTTCATTGCTGCCGGTGGCACCCTGGGCAGCTTGATCGGGCCGCTGCTGGCCGCGAACATGGCTGTGCGCATGGGCCCGATGGCGCTGGCGGCGGCTTTGCTGCTGGAGGTTGCTGTGCGTTGCTACCGGGCGCTGCTCAGGCGCACGGTGTCGCGTACCGGTAGCCGATCACCGGACGATAAAAGATTGGGCGCCAGCATGTTGGCTGGCATCACCCTTATCCTGCGTTCGCGCTACCTGTTGGGACTGGTGGTGTTCATGTTGCTGCACACCAGCGCCGACCTTTTTGTACTTTGAACAGGGCCGGATCGTCGTGGGCAGCTACGCTGATGTGGCGACCGTCTTAGCGTTCTCGGCGATGGCCCTGGCGCAAGCGCCGCCGATCGCCACAGGAGGCAAGAACATGCAGACCCGAGGCATTCCTTCCAGCGCCGAGCTGCTGCCCATCGTCGGGTTGGGCACTTATCGCGGCTTCGATGTCGCCCCTGCGGCCCCAGCGTACAAGCAACTGCCCGCCGTACTCGACGCACTGTTCGTGAAGGGCGGGACGCTGATCGACAGCTCGCCGATGTACGGTCGGGCCGAGCAGACCACCGGTGAGTTGCTGTCGATCCACCAACCGCGCTCGCCGGCTTTCCTGGCGACCAAGGTATGGACCCGTGGCCGCGAAGAAGGCATCGCGCAGATGGAACAATCATTCAAGCTGCTGCAAACCGACCGGATCGACCTGATGCAGATCCACAACCTGCTGGATTGGAAAACCCATCTGCCAACTTTGCGCGAATGGAAAGAGCAAGGGCGCATTCGTTACATCGGGATCACCCATTACACCGCGTCGGCCTATGACGAAGTGGAGGCGGTGCTCAGGGCTGAAAAGCTCGACTTCCTGCAGATCAATTACGCCCTGGACGACCGCGCAGTTGAAAAGCGCATTCTGCCGCTGTGCCGCGAACGTGGCGTGGCGGTGATCTGCAACAGGCCGTTTGGCGGTGGTGGCTTGATTGCGCGCCTGAAGGGTAAACCCCTTCCTGGCTGGGCTTCGCAGGTGCAGGTCAATAGCTGGCCGCAGCTGGCGCTGAAGTTTCTGCTGTCGCATTCGGTGGTCACCTGCGTGATTCCAGGGACCGGGAACCCGCGTTACATGGCGGATAATGCCGCGGCCGGATTCGGCCCGATGCTGACCGGGGCACAGCGTGAGCAGTTGATTGATCTGGTGGGTTGAGGGCAAAAATAGCCCCCACCCTTTTCAGAAATTGACTGAAGCACTCAAGCGCGCCGTCAGTGGCGCGCCCTGGAATACGTAGTCATCGCCCATGTATTCCCCGGCATCCCGCCAGTAATGCTTGTCGAACAGGTTGTCCACGGTCAGGCGAAACACCGTCTCGTAGCCATCGATACGCGTGCTGAAGCGGCTGCCAACATTGAAGATCGCATAGGCTCCGGTTTCCACCTCGCCGACCTGGCTCGCGTATTTGCTGGCGCTGTACTGCACGCCACCGAGCAAAGCCAGGCCCTCCATCCAGGGCAACGCATAGTCGCCGGACAGACTGGCGCGCAAGGTTGGCACATTGATCGTCTGGTGACCTTCATAAGCCGCCGTTCCCGTGCCGCTGACCCGCGAACGAATCGCCGCGACACTGGCACTGATCTGCAGGCGTTGTGTCGCCCAGCCATTGGCGGACAGCTCCAGGCCAGTGTTCTTCTGTTCGCCCTGTTGAGCGAAGGTGAAAGTGCCGTCTTCATTGGGGCGGGAATACTGATAGGCCTGACGAGTCTGAAACAGCGCCGCGCCCAGGTTGATGCGGTGCCCATCATACTTGACCCCGGCCTCGATCTGCCGTGACACCGTCGGCGCGAGAATTTCAAAGGCGTTGGTGGTAAACCACGCCGCCTCGCCGCCCAGGGACAGGCCTTTGCTGTAGCGGGTGTAGAGCGACAAATTCTGCACCGGCTTGTAGATCAGCGCAGCCTGAGGCAGGAACTCGTAGCGGCGGGTATGGCGAGTGGTTTCGCCCTGGCTGTCGAAGGTTTCCTCGTCCAGGCGCACCGCGCGCCCGCCCAGTACGGTTTGCCATTGCTGGTTGAAGCTGATCCGGTCATTGAAAAACAACCCATACTGCCGGCTGTCCAGGCGTCGCCGGGAGTCATTGATCGGGCCTTCATAACGCGCGAAGTCCGCAGGCTCGCGGTCAATATTGGCGCTGCCGATCATCACGTTGATTGGGTCGCGCTTGTCCACGACCCGGCGGAATGCGCTGGTGCCCACGGTCAGTTCATGGCCCAGGCCTGCAATGTCGAAGTGCCCGCTGAGGATCGCCTGCAGCTCGTCGTTGCGGCGGGTATCGTCGGGGCTGCGAAAATCGTAAATATCGTAGTCACCCTCCGGGCTGAAGTAATTCGGCACTGTGGCGTCGGAACAGCTGGCTGCACCGTAGCAACCCCAGGCGAACGAGCTGTAGTCGTCGATCACTACCCGGCTGCGCGAAGCACTGATGTCGGTTTTCCAGACATCACTGAAACGGTATTCGAACTTGCCATTGAGATTCAGCGCATCGGTGCTGACGGGATTGGCACCGCTCTGGTGGGCCAGCAGTTTTTTCGGCGAAGCATGGTGCGGCAATTGTGTACCCCCCAGCAGCTGGTAACCCGGCGCTGAGCGCTGCTCCCGGGTCTGGTATTCGGCGTCCAGCTGCAATAGCGCATCGGGGCTGATGTACCAGTCAAAGGCCAGAGAGGCGAAATCCCGCTGGCCGTTGGCATGTTCCACATAGGAATGGATATCTTCATGGGCCAGGTTGGCACGCAGGCCGAACTGCTGCTCGCTGCCGAAGAACCCGCCGACATCGGTTGCCAGGTAGCCGCTGCCGCGGTCATCGGTGGAAACCGTTACCTGGCGCACTTCGGTCGGCCGCTTGGTCACGTAGTTGACCAGTCCACCGGGCTCGGAGACTCCGCTCTCCAGGCCTGACAGGCCCTTGAGCAACTCCACCTGCTGCTTGTTTTCCAGCCCGACGTTTTGCTCGCCTGTGATGGTGCGGCCGTTGATCCTGTAGCTGCTGGCGGAATTCAGCGAGAAGCCGCGAACCGAGAAGTTCTCGTAATAGCCGACCGGCGCATAGGCTTGACCCACGGAGGCGTCATTGCTCAGCACTTCGCTGAGTAGGCGTGCCTGTTGATCCTTGATCAGGGCATCGTTGATTACCGTCACTGACGCCGGGGTGTCGAGTAGCGCCGTCGAGTCGAAACCGCTGACCGATGCACTGTCGGCCTGATAGCCGGAGGTGTCTTCGCCGGTGACGGTGAGCGCCGGCAACTCGGTGTCGGCCGCCAGCGCGGTACTGGCCGATAGCAGGCCCAAGGTTAGTAAATTGAGGGCGGACAAGCCCTGGTGCCCTGTCCGGTAAAGCCTGTCCATGCATACTCCTCGACGTCTGACCCGCGCTCAAAGCGCGCCATCATACAGAGGACGTATCCTGGTCGGTGATTGTTAATGTCGGCACCGGTTGATCTTGTCGTGGGCGTCATAGTCGTAGAGTCCGAGCGGTTCCAGGGTGACGTCCCTGGCGGTCAGGCGGGGCATCGGCAGGTTTCCTCCGGGTCGATAAATTCAACATAGGGGGCTTTGGCTTGATCAGGCGTTAGGGTTGCCCAGGCACTGCGCGCCGGCCTTGGCAATCTGCGCATCCTGCTCGGCCTTGACGCCAGACACCCCGACCGCGCCAATTACCTGGCCATCGACGAAAATCGGTACGCCACCCTCCAGAGACGTCAGCAAGGGCGCCGAGAGAAACGCATGCCGCCCGCCATTGACCATGTCCTCATAGCCTTTTGACTCCCGCCGACCCAGCGCTGCAGTGCGGGCCTTTTCCGTGGCGATGTAGGCGCTGATCGCGGCGGCGCCGTCGAGGCGCTCCAGGGCCAGCGGATGGCCGCCGTCATCAACCACGGCAATGGTCACTGCCCATTGATGGTTCAAGGCTTCAGTGCGTGCGGCGGCGAGGATCTGGCTGACCTCGACCTGGCTCAAAACGAATTTGCTGTTCATGGTGATACTCCAGTACGGGTCGCGGGCAGTGCCGCTTCGACCAGTTCGATCCAGTGCCTGACCGGGGTGCGGCCGGCGCCGTCCAGGTGCGTCTGGCAGCCGATATTGGCGGTGGCAATCACCTCGGGGTGCCCACTTTCCAGGGCATTGAGTTTGTTGTCACGCAGTTGTCGGGCCAGTACTGGCTGGGTCACCGAATAGGTGCCTGCCGAGCCGCAGCACAGATGGCTGTCCGGCACGGCGGTCAGGTTGAAACCCAGGCGCATCAGCACCGCCTCGACCGCGCCCCCGAGTTTCTGCGCGTGTTGCAAGGTGCAAGGGCAGTGGAACGCCAGGCGTTGCTCGGCCTGGACCCCAAGGGTTTCCAACGGTTCGTCGCGCAACACTTCAACCAGGTCCCTGGCCATCGCACTGACTTTCTGTGCCTTGGCAGCATAGGCCGGATCAGTGCATAGCAGGTGCCCGTAGTCCTTGATGAACGCGCCGCAGCCGCTGGCAGTCTGCACAATCGCCTCGGCGCCATTCTCGATGCTCGGCCACCACGCATCGATGTTTCGACGGGCGCGATCAAGTCCTGCGGCCTGGGCGTCGAGGTGATAATCCACCGCGCCGCAGCACCCGGCCTCGCTGCTTGGGGTGATGCTGATGCCCAGGCGGTCCAGCACCCGTGCTGCCGCTGCATTGGTATTGGGCGACAACCCCGGCTGCACGCAGCCTTCGAGCATCAGCACCTGTCGGGCATGGCGCGAAGTCGGTCGGGCTTTTGCCGGCCAGGCACTGCGTGGCAACTTGGCGCGTAGCGTGTCCGGCAGCAGTGCCCGGAACACCTGGCCGCTGCTGACCAGGCTCTTGAACAGCCCCGTATTGGGCACGACGTTGCGCAGGCCCTCGCGCAACAGGCGCTGTCCGAGGGAGCGCGGTACCGCTGCATCGACCACCGCGCGGCCAATGTCCAGCAAATTGTGGTAATCCACGCCGGAGGGGCAGGTGGTTTCGCAGTTGCGGCAGGACAGGCAGCGGTCCAGGTGCAGCTGGGTCTTGCGTGTGACTTCGTGGCCTTCCAGTACTTGCTTGATCAGGTAGATTCGTCCGCGCGGCCCATCCAGCTCGTCGCCGAGCAGTTGGTAGGTCGGGCAGGTGGCATTGCAGAAACCGCAGTGCACGCAAGTGCGCAGAATGCTTTCGGCTTCTTCGGCGCGGGGCAACTGGCGGGCCTGTTCGCTCAACGTGGTTTGCATGGCTCAGAGCTCCGCGTACAGGCGACCGGGGTTGAAAATACCCTGGGGGTCGAGTTGCTGCTTGAGGTTGCGGTGGTAGCGCATAAGGGCCGCCGGCAGTGGCTGGAACGGGCTATCGATCAAACCATGGCTGTAGCAGGTCACGTGCCCGCCGACCTCGCTGGCCACCTGGCGAATGAACGCGGCCTCAGCGTCAGATTTGAGCCAGCGCTGGGCGCCGCCCCAGTCGATTAATTGCAGCCCCGGCAGGGACAGGCGCGGGGTGTTGTGCGGTACGGACAGGCGCCACAGCGGTTGATCCTCATCAAAAAAACTCAACCGGTGTTCGTTGAGATCGGCCCAGTATTCGGCGCTCAACAACTCTCCGCCCATACGGTCGTGGGCTGCGGCCACCGAGCCTTCACCGCCCTCCAGACGCAGGTGCAGACGTGTGCCATCGTGGCAGGCGGCGCTGATCGGCAATGGCTGCTGGCCCCATTCGCTGAGGCGGTTGAGGGCGCGTTCGGCGTCCAGCTCCAGGCTGATGCTCAGGCATTGCCGGGGCTTGGGCAGGACCTTGAGCGACACCTCGGTCACTACCCCAAGGGATCCGTAGCTGCCGGTCATCAGGCGCGACAGGTCATAGCCGGCGACGTTCTTCATCACTTCGCCACCGAAGCGCAGATGCTTGCCGTGACCGGTGATCACCCGGGTGCCGAGGACAAAGTCACGCACCGAGCCTGACCAGGGGCGTCGCGGACCCGACAACCCACAGGCAATCATGCCGCCGACGGTTGCGCCCTCACCGAAAGACGGCGGTTCACAGGGCAGCATCTGCTGCGCGGCGGCCAGCACTTCAACCAGTTCAGCCAAAGGCGTGCCGCAGCGCGCGGTGATGACCAGCTCGGTCGGATCGTAGCTGACGATGCCCCGGTGGGCGCGTGTGTCGAGTACTTCACCGGCCGTGATGCACCCCAGGAACGCCTTGCTGTTAGAGCCCTGGATTCGCAGTGGGGTCGCGCCCTGCAGCGCCTGGTTGACTTGCTCAAGCAGTGCGGCGCTGTCATCGACGTCATCTTCGTGGCGCATCAGAAACGCTCCAGCTCGGGGAAGGGCAGTTGCCCCATGTGCACGTGCAGCGCGCCGAACTCGGCACAGCGGTGCAAGGTAGGGATGTTCTTGCCGGGGTTGAGCAGGCCGCCGGGATCGAACGCCGCCTTGACCGCATGGAACAGCGTCAGTTCGTCACTGTTGAACTGGGCGCACATCTGATTGATCTTTTCGCGGCCGACGCCATGTTCACCGGTGATGCTGCCGCCGACTTTCACGCACAGCTCGAGAATCTTGCCCCCCAGTGCCTCGGCCCGATCGAGCTCCCCCGGTTGATTGGCATCGAACAGGATCAAGGGGTGCATGTTGCCGTCGCCGGCATGGAACACATTGGCCACGCGCAGGCCGTATTCGGCAGACAAGCCGGCGATCGCCTGCAGCACGCCGGGCAACTCCCGACGCGGTATGGTTCCGTCCATGCAGTAGTAGTCCGGCGACAGTCGCCCGACCGCCGGGAAGGCGTTCTTGCGCCCGGCCCAGAAACGCACGCGTTCGGCTTCGTCCCTGGCCTGGCGCACTTCGGTAGCTCCGGCCTTTTCCAGCACCTGACGGACCCGGTCGCAGTCGTCGTGGACATCGGCTTCGACGCCATCGAGCTCGCACAGCAGGATGGCTTCGGCATCCACCGGGTAGCCGGCATGGATGAAGTCTTCAGCGGCGCGGATGGCCAGGTTGTCCATCATTTCCAGGCCCCCGGGAATGATGCCGGCACCAATGATGTCGCCCACCGCGCGGCCGGCTTTCTCGACCGAGTCAAAAGCTGCCAACAGCACTTTGGCGGTTTGTGGTTTGGGTAGCAGCTTGACCGTCACTTCGGTGATGACGCCGAGCATGCCTTCGGACCCGGTGAACAGCGCAAGCAGATCGAAGCCCGGTGAGTCCAGGGCATCGGATCCCAGGCTCAGGTGTTCGCCCTCGACCGTGAGGATGTCGACCTTGATCAGATTGTGCACGGTCAAGCCGTACTTCAGGCAATGCACGCCTCCGGCGTTTTCGGCGACATTGCCGCCGATGGAGCAGGCGATCTGCGACGAAGGATCTGGGGCGTAGTACAGGCCAAACGGCGCCGCAGCCTGGGAAATCGCCAGGTTGCGCACACCCGGCTGGACTCGCGCGGTGCGGGCTGCAGGGTCGATGTGCAGGATATTGTTGAAGCGCGCCATCACCAGCAGCACGCCTTTTTCCAGGGGCAATGCACCGCCGGATAACCCGGTGCCTGCCCCCCGGGCAACCACCGGAACTTGCATCTCATGGCACAGCTTGAGCACCCCTTGGACTTCGTCAAGGTGACTCGGCAGCACTACCAGCAGCGGCGTGGTGCGATACGCCGAGAGACCATCGCATTCATACGGCTTGAGCTCTTCCTTCTGATGCAGTACTTCCAGTTCCGGCAGGCGCGCATTCAGCGCCTGCAGCAGTGCCGATCGGTCGACCTGCGGCAGCACGCCATCGACGCGTTCATCGTAGAGAATGTTCATAGTCGCTTTACGATACTCCGTTCATGAACGCCCGGGCGGCGGCCCGGGCAGATAGACCAGAAGCGGGACAACCGGCCGATCCTGCTTAATGTCCACCCACGACCATGTGACTGAATGGCGCCACGTACGCCTGCAACGTCACCAGTCCTCCGACCAGAATCGCCAGGATGATGGAGTGGAAGAATACGTACCGCAGGATTTCCCCTTCATGGCCATACCAGCGAGTCGCGGTAGAGGCCACCACGATCGACTGCGCGTCGACCATCTTGCCCATGACCCCACCGGAACTGTTGGCGGCCGCCATCAGTACCGGACTGAGTCCCAGTTGTTCGGCAGTGACCCGCTGCAGACCGCCAAACAGCACGTTCGACGCCGTGTCGGAACCCGTCAGCGCCACGCCGAGCCAGCCGAGCAGGGTGCCGAACATGGGGTAGAAAATCCCCGTGGCGGCAAACGCCAGGCCCATCGTTGCATCCAGGCCGGAATAGCGGGTGAGAAAGCCCAGGGCGAGCATCGCGACTATGGTGATCAGCGAATAGCGCACCACCCAGATGGTGCGCAGGTACTGCTTGACCAATTGCGGAATCGAATAGCCCATCAGCAGCCCACCCAGGATCGCTGCCAGCAGGATGCCGCTGCCAGTGCTGGTCAGCCAAGTGAACTTGTAGAGGGCGTCTTCGGCTTTCGGCGCAGGCACCACTGGCGGGACTTTCTCGATTTGCTGGTGGAGGGTGCCGAAGGTAATCACCGGGGCGAAGATCGGGTTGGCCTCGCGTAGCGGTTTGCCTTGCGGATCGAGCTTTGCCGATTGGGTGACAGGATCAATGGCCGGACGGGTATCGAACAGGTTCTTGAAACCCTGGGTGCCCCAAGCAAATACAAACACGGTGAGGATGATCCACGGCATCCATGCACGCATCACGGCGGATTTGGCATCCTTACCAAATGCGGCGCTGGCAACGGGTTTTTCGTCGTGCTCGACGTCAATCTTCGAATTGTCGACACGACCGGACAGGGCTGCGGAGGTGTGCACGCTGGCCGGTTTCCACACCCTGAGAAAGCCGGTCAGGCAGGCCATGGAAATCAGGGCGGCGATCACGTCCACCAACATCGGGCCATGGTAGTTGGACACCAGGAACTGCGGCACAGCGAAGCTGACCCCGGCGACCAGGATCGCCGGCCAGATCTCCAGCATCTTGCGCCACCCGGCAAACGCCCAGATCAACCAGAACGGTACGATCACCGAGAAAAACGGCAGTTGCCGACCGACCATCATCGACAACTCCATTTCATCCAGGCCGGTGACCTTGGCGAGCGTGATGATTGGCGTGCCCAGGGCGCCGAAGGCGACCGGGGCGGTGTTGGCGATCAGCGCCAGGCCGGACGCCGCCAGTGGCGAGAAACCCAGGCCTATCAGAATCGCCCCGGTCACTGCCACCGGCGTACCGAAACCTGCCGCGCCTTCAAAAAAGGCTCCAAAACAGAAGGCGATCAGCAGCAGTTGCAGGCGACGATCGTCGGTAATCCGCGCCAGGGAGTCTTGCAGAACTTTGAACGAGCCATTTTCGGTGGTCAGCCGGTGCAGGAAAATGATGTTGAGTACGATCCAGCCAATCGGCAACAAACCGTTGGCGGCACCATAAAGTGCCGCAGAGCCCGCCATGTTGGCCGGCATCCCAAAGGCGAAGATCGCGATGACCAAGGCTGAACCAAGAGCGAGCAGGGCCGCCAGGTGCGCCTTGATATGGAAGAACGCCAGGGCCGCGAGCATCACCACCACCGGCACGGCGGCCATGAGGGTGGAAATGACCGGGTTGTTGAACGGATCGTAGACTTGCTGCCAGACCATGTTCCACCTCTGCTTTTTATTGTTGGATGTGCAGACCCCGAAGGGGCGGTGGCTTCCAGTATAGGTGGCATTGCGTCGCTGTCAGGCCGTGCTTTTCAGGCATTTTGACGAATCATTTTGGTGCGCTGGCGTGAGCTAAGATCAGTACTGACTTGAAACTCATCGACCGGAGGATAGCCGTCATGACAGAGCGCCATTTGGAACATAAGGAGACGCTGTCGAATGGATGTTCGATTGTGGTCAGGGCGGAAATTTTGCGCGACGGTTCGTTGAAGATGTTTATCGGAGTCTACCGTCCGGACGGAGTGCCAGTTTCCGAGGACCATGATCCACGACCGCACTTGTTGGACATGGAAGCGGCGCTGGATTGGGGTGTGGATATCGCGAAGGGGATCGGCAATGGGCAGAGGACGTTGGGGCCTTGAGGACGCCATCGCTGGCAAGCCAGCTCCCACAGGATTTGTGGTTGACCACAGAGTTGGGTACGCCCCAACCCTTGTGGGAGCTGGCTTGTCAGCGATGCTTTTTAGTGCTTGAACATCACATGCCGCACCACGGTGTAGTCCTCCAGCCCATACATCGACATGTCCTTGCCGTACCCGGACAATTTCTGACCGCCATGGGGCATTTCGCTGACCAGCATGAAGTGCGTATTGACCCAGGTGCAGCCATATTGCAGACGCGCCGACAGGCGATGCGCACGGCCGACGTCGGCGGTCCACACCGATGACGCCAGGCCGTAGTCCGAGTCGTTGGCCCAGCCCAGCACCTGGGCTTCGTCACTGAACTTGGTTACCGAGACCACCGGCCCGAACACTTCGCGGCGGACGATCTCGTCATCCTGTTGAGCGTCCGCCAGCACCGTCGGTTCGAAGAAAAAACCGTTGCCGTCCACCGCCTTGCCACCGGTGATCAGGCGGATGTGCGATTGTGCTACGGCGCGCTCGACGAAGCCGGCCACGCGGTCACGGTGCTGCGCAGTGATTAACGGGCCGAGCTCGGTCGCCGGATCGTCCTGCAGACCGTACTTGATGCTGCTGACCGCGGCACCGAGCTTCTCGACGAACTTCTCGTAGATCCCGGCCTGGGCATAGATGCGGCAGGCTGCGGTGC
>NZ_JAKNRW010000088.1 GCF_023072615.1 Pseudomonas violetae | reverse complement strand
CCTGAGCCAGCAACTGCTTTTTTCGCTGTTGAGCTCCGCTCGATCCCAGGGCAGTTCGACACGAACACGGCCAAATTCATCGCAATAGATCTCCTCGCCGGCAGGGCCGGTAACGCGGGCGGTCTGGCTGACCAGCGCCGGTCTTACTGCAGGTATCGGTGGCCGATAAAACACATCCCAGGGAATGGCGCTGAAGCTGTTGCGATAGCCTTGGGTAAAGCCGTCGTCGGGTTTGACGTCGCTGGTGAGGGCCTCCTCCAGTGACTGCGGTTGTTTCCCCGCATGCGACACACTCAGCAACAACCACAAATCGTTGCAGGTTTTGCGTGGGTGTTCAGTCAAGTCAAAGAAGTGGCCACTGCGCAGGATGGGCTGGTTGCTTTGGCCCTCGGCCAACTGGTAATCGGTACGTTGTCGCTCCAGGGCTTGCCGGGCGAGCTGGTAGCCGAGCTTTTCGTTCTCGATGCGCACCGGGTAACGATAGTCTTCCAGCTCTGGGCTGAACTCGGCGGTGAAGCGGCTCTCCAGCAACAGGCTCGGCCGTTTCAGGTCATACCCCCGGCGTGTGATGGTGCTGGTGCGGGTCCTGAAACGCATGGAAAACTGGCTGACGACCGGGTGGTCCGCCACCATGCCGGAGTCTTGCTGATAAGGGGTTTCGCCCAGTTTGGGGAACCAGGTCTGGTCGTCGGTGAACACCAGCAGATGACCGTCTGGCGAATGCTGGTGATGCCAGGCGATGCCGTCCTCGGCGCACAGGCGCTGGACGAGCTCGAAGTCATTTTCCCCGTACTGCGTGCAGTACTCGCGCTCGGGGCTGGTGCGGACATGGAAGGCAAACGCATCGGCCTGAATGCCGTGCCCCTTGAGCACCTGAGCGATGATTTGCGGCACCGTCAGGTGCTGAAAAATCCGTTGATTGTGGCTGAACTGCAAGTAGTGCAGCGCCGGTACCAGGGTCAGGTGATAACGGGTCAGGCGTTTGCCGGCCTCACCGATGAATACGTCTTCGATCCGGCCGTGAAGGCCTTCGCCGTTCAGGCCAAATTGAAGAAACGCAGGCTGGCTGAGCAGACTCTCAATATCGAAATCCGGGTGTTCGCTGACCAGTTCAACCTGGATTGCATACAAGGCGCTGATGGCCTCGACACCGTCAAAGGCGAGCACTTTGAAATCGTTGCGAACAGTGGGGATGTGCAGCGCAAAGTGCGCCGTATTGGCCGATCCGAACATACGCTTATCCTTAAGCAAAGAGGAAATGAAGCGCGACGTCCAAACCGTCC
>NZ_JAKNRW010000087.1 GCF_023072615.1 Pseudomonas violetae | reverse complement strand
ATCGGTCGTGACAGAAATCTCCGCAGCAGCGTTCAATTGTGGCGAGGGAGCTTGCTCCCGTTCGGCTGCGCAGCAGTCGTAGATCAGCTGATGCGGTGTCCTGATTGTGCGCGGTCGCAGGTTTTGGGGTTGCTGCGCAACCCAGCGGGAGCAAGCTCCCTCGCCACAGGGGTTGGGTTTTGATGGCTGAGCTACGCGTGTGTAGCAGCTGCCGGAGCTTGCAGTTTTTCTTCGAATGCGAAGTCCTCGTCAGAGATTTTACGGCTGCTGCGCACCCGGACGCAGCCTCACGGGCTCGACAGTTGCTACACGCGTGAAGCCTCAATCCGCCGGTCAGTAATTCCCTCAGAAAAACTCTATTTAATCCGATTAAATAAATCTGTCCCCTTTTTGGTCCTTTTTGGTCCACTTTTTTAGGCAAAAGTTTTGATAAATAGTCTGACAATTTTTTCTCTTCCGGTGTTTTTTTAATTTGCTCGTCTGATAGTACTACTAGTAGGTGTTCCCAGACTTGTTTGAGTGTTTGTAGTGTCTAAGTGTGCTATCAAGTTTGTACGTGAAATTGCTCTTTGCCTTAAGAACCCTTCGTTTGACAGGGTTGGAGTTAACATTCTGGCTGAATGTGCTGCTGTTTGCGGATTTATCGGCTGGATTGCAGCTGAAAACAACGAGTGAATCATAAATCTGTCGGCAATTTGTTCGTTAGTGTTCGTTGTGGTTGGCGCTTCGGTAACGACGGTTGCGCGGGTTGGACGTTGTGTGGGAGGGACTTTTGCTTCAGGTAAAAGTTTTTTTGTTGAGGTGTTTTCAATTTGTGAAAGAAGTCCGTTCGTTTTTGAGTGTGGTATTGGTAGATTGGCAGTGCGGACGGGCATGAGTGCATAGTTTGTCGGGCTGTTTTTTCTGCTCGTTTTTAACCAGCGTAATGCCATTGATCTAACCCTTAACACAAGAGAGAAGTGTCCTGTTGGATCTGATTTGTTGGTCGGATCTCCTGCACAATACGCATACGAATTTAATCCGCCGTTGCCAAACGGACTCAAACTATCCGGACTATTAAATCGCATCAAAACCGGATTAAACGCCCTCTACCCATTTCCTAGTAAATAACATCCCGTCACCGGATCCGGCCGTTCGCCGTTAAAGCCAAGCAAGCTGAGTAACCCGCTTTCAACAGGGCGGTGGCCGTAGGGCGAATAGGCGATTTTCTGCGGTGGATGATTGGCCTTGAGCGTCTGCTGCACCGACCGCTGCTGATCGGTGACCGGTAACGTGGTATCAAACGCTTCACCCTCACTTTGTTGTTGCGCCAGCAACTGGTCCCCATGCTGGACTATCGAGTAGCGCATCGCCCCCTGTATTTCGGAGGCCAGCCTGCTTTTGCAGTAGAAACGCGGGCGCTTCGGGGTGTCTGGCAAGGCGTGGCTAATTAGGCGATCAAGGGCATCGTAGTGATATTGGCAGAGCACGGTTTCGCGCGGTGATGGCATGGGTGATTGCCCCAAGATCCGAAGAGTGGGAAC
>NZ_JAKNRW010000086.1 GCF_023072615.1 Pseudomonas violetae | reverse complement strand
CAGCCTGTATGTGTATGAGCCGGGGAGCTATGCGCCGTTAGCCAGAGTCGATCAGAGCGAGGGGGAAGAACAGAAGCTCTACTACTTTCATACCGACCAGATTGGTACGCCGCTGGAGATGACTGACGTTGATGGCGCGATTGTCTGGCAGGCGACGTACAAAGCCTGGGGCGCGCTCGAAAAGCTGGCGGTGAATGAGGTTGAACAGAACCTGAGGTTCCAGGGGCAGTATTTTGATGATGAGACGGGGCTGCATTACAATACGTTTCGGTATTACGATCCGGAGGTGGGGCGGTTTATTACGCAGGATCCGATTGCTCTATCAGGAGGAATGAATTTTTACTCGTATGCACCAAGCCCTAATAACTGGATCGATCCGTTCGGGTGGTGCTCTACGAAATTAGGTAACAATATGGGTGCAAGATCCGGCGATGGAATGGCGAATCACCATTTGGTACCTGAAGAACTGATAAAAAGCACTCAATTCAAAAGTATGTTTGGAAGGTTGAAAAAAATTGGTTGGGATCCAGATGGGGCATCAAACGGGATTTTTCTGCCGGGCTCCAAAGAGCTAGCCAACACAACGGGAATGCCTGGGCATTGGTCGAGTCATGGTCAGTATACTGAAGCTGTCAAAAACAAACTTAGCAAGCTAAACAATAATTTAAGTAGCCTTACTGATATGGATCTTGCGCTTGGCGTGAAAAATGTTCAGACATGGGCTGCGCAAGGGCTTGAAGGCGGGTTGTTCAAGCTTGACTCCATAACCGGTCGGCTACTGTGAGGGGAAAAATGAAAGATCTATACATCATTAGTTATGAGCCAGATGGTGAAGGGGCGCCATATTTTTTTGAATTGAAATGGGTTCCCGATTTGCCGACCTTTCATTATCCTACTGAAAACCCGGATACGGGCGCATTAAGTCCGCATTACCAAGCAAAGGCAGACGTTTCGGAGCTGAGTGCAGATTGGTTGCCCGATCACTTTTTGGCATCCAAAAATTTTTTGGCAGTCTGTGATTCGTGCGAATGTGAATATGTCAGTAGAGCTGTTGAGCTTACTATTGAGGAGGGGAGAGAACCGAGCAGAGAATATTATTTTTTTGCTGTTACCGAAAGACTTAGAGCCATGGATCTGGAGAAGTCGTCTTTCGTGATCGATAGTAATACGAAAATAGAAAACGCGGACATACAAAATCCAAATTATGAATGCATTGACAAGCTCGTGATTTCGACGAATGTTGATGCTAATTTGTTTTATTTTGAAGAGATTCATGAAGTTGTTTGCTCCGGGCGCTTTTTGACTGAGTGTGTTAATAGAAAAATCCATGGACTGACCTTCAAAAAAATTGACGATGATTACCGATATGCACCGTGGGAGGACTTTTAACCAACCAATTTTAAAGATAGGCTGCGCTAGCGATTGCGAAAAGTGTAACCATCAGCCCGACCACGCTGACCCCTGCCCACGGGCCAGCACCTGAACCATCTGTATTACGGCAGCGGCCACCTGCACCAACTCAACCTCGACGGCCAGCTCATCAGCGACATGGAACGCGACGACCTGCACCGCGAGGTCTATCGCACTCAAGGCACACTCACCAGTTGCTTCGGCTATGACGCCATGGGCCGTAAGGCGTGGCAGTTTGCCTCAACGCTTCCGGCTGACAAGCTGTCGCGCGTGCTGGGCAGCGAAACGCCACAATTGCTGG
>NZ_JAKNRW010000085.1 GCF_023072615.1 Pseudomonas violetae | reverse complement strand
GGTTTATCGTATCCAGTATCGAGACCAATCCGAGGCTATCCCACAACTTCTTCGGTAGGGCCTGATTCATATGTGACGCTCCCGAATTCCACCATGGACCTCGTCCATTGAAGGCTGATTTGCAGGCGCGCGCTTCGCTAAGCCCCAGACGCATCAGGTTACGTGCCCTCGTTGAGGGCTGTTTCCATTGGCGCCATATAACGCAGCGAAGCTTACGGCGCATCCAGCCATCCAGCTCCTCAAGGGGTCGTTTGCTCTGGCTAAGCTTGAAGTAACCTGCCCAACCACGTAGCACCGGGCTGATCCGCTCGATGACATTCGCCATCTTGTGACCCCGCGCTCCGCGCAGCAGCTCTCTGAGCCGGTCGCGCAAGCGATTCAGGCTCATCGTTGCCACTTTCAGCTTCGGCTGTTTATGCCAGCTCATCCCATAACCCAAGTAATCACAGACCCAAGGCCTTGCCACGCGGCTCTTTTCCCGATTCAGCGTCAGTTTTAGGCGCTGATTCAGGAAGCGCTCAACTCCAGCTAACACTCGCTTGCCAGCACACCGACTGCGCACATAAATGTTGGCGTCGTCTGCATAGCGCACGAAGCGATGGTCTCGCTGCTCCAGTTCGCAGTCGAGTTTGTCAAGCAAGATGTTCGACAGCAACGGCGAGAGCGGGCCGCCTTGTGGCGTCCCTTCCTGCCGTCGGCTGACGAGTCCGCCCGACATCGTTCCCGCTTCGAGGTAACGACGAATCAACGTGAGCACACGCTTGTCTTCGATTTGACGTGCCACGTAGGCCATAAGGACATCGTGGTTGACTCGATCAAAGAATTTCTCCAGATCAAGCTCCACGCACCAGCGGTGTCCCGCTGCTACATGGCCGCGAGCGGTTTCAATGGCTTGGTGGGCGCTTCTGCCCGGACGAAAACCGTAGCTGTAATCCGAGAACAGAGGGTCGAAAATCGGCGTGAGCTGTTGCAGCAGAGCTTGTTGGATCAGACGATCCACGACGCTGGGGATGCCCAGCTGTCTTGTCCCGCCTTTGGGTTTGGGGATTTCAACGGCACGTACACCTTGCGGGTGATATTCGCCAGCCAGCAGCCGAGTCTTGAGAATAGGCCAGTACTGTTTCACGTAGCCTGCCAACTGGTCGACCGTCATGCCATCGGCACCCGGCGCGCCCTTGTTGCTGACTACGCGCTGATACGCACGCTTGAGGTTGGCGGGTGCGAGCACCCGCTCCATCAGCGTGTCCGGCTCCGCGTTCGTCCACGCCACAGACGCCGCCGATGTTTTCGCCCTGTCAGCCGTCATCCTCGGATACCGTCCGGGACTTGGGGTAACAGTTTTCTCTGGGAGAATATTCTGCGTTTCAACATTCGACGAGACTCTGACGCCTACTGGCGGCATAACCTGTTCAGCCCTTGGTGACGCGGTTACTCGTCACTTACTACGGCTTCGGCTGACTTCTGCACGCTCATCCCGTCGCCTCTCGACGCCCGGTAGCACAGTGGCGAACGTACAGATCTCCCAGGGTAATTCGCGCGACCTTCCTGCTTATGCCCGTCGGATCTACGTCGCAGCGCTCCGTGCAAGTATTGGGCTTTGAAGATATTGGCCTTCTTACCCCGCTACACCGCCTCTATCCGCTTCCTGTTCGTCAGGCCAGCATTTTGCCTCGGGCTTCCTTCAGATTCGCGGTCACCCGCGACACCCTTGCCTCTGGCTAACACT
>NZ_JAKNRW010000084.1:775-1895 GCF_023072615.1 Pseudomonas violetae | reverse complement strand
AAGAGCTGCAACAGGCCATCGTAGCCGGCGCCGACCCGACCAAAGACCTGGAAGCCACTGCTGCAGGCCCGACAGCCGCAAGCAATGGCGGCGCAGCGGGCGGCGGCCACAGCTTCGTGCTGCTCGATGCAACCGCTGGGCGGGTTGATCCGACCGTTGGTTTTCCAACCGCAGGTTTCGGCGCTGTGCCCCTGACCACGCTGGAAACCGTTAATACCCAGAACAACAACGCCGTTGTAGACGCCCCTCGCACCTCGACGCTGAGCCTGAGCGCGACTCCAACCATTACTGAGGCAGGCGGTGTACTGGTCTACACCGCGAACCTGAGCCAGGCTCCTCTGAGCGACCTGACCATCACCTTGTCCAATGGCGCGGTCATCGTGGTTGCTGCGGGCCAGACCACTGGCACCGTCAATGTGCCACTCGCACCGAACGACACTGTCTATAACGACGCGAGCCAGATCGAAGTAAACGTCACCGGTACTACCGGTGGCGGGATTACCGTTACGCCTCCGACCGCTCCGGCCGTTACCCAAGTCACTGACACCGTGGATACCACTACCGTCACCCTGACCGCAGGCTCGACTGTGGTTGAAGGCGGTTCGATTACCTACACAGCGACGCTGACTAATCCGGCTCAGACACCAGTCACCGTGACCTTGAGCAATGGCTCGGTCATCACCATCGGCGCCGGCCAGACCACTGGCACCGTCGTGGTCGAGACTCCGGCCAATGACGTTTATGTCAACGGCAGCACCGTCAGCACTACGATCACTGGCGCTACTGGCGGTAACTTTGAAAACCTGGTGCCGAGCACTACACCGGCTGTTACCACCATCACCGATTCGATCGACGCCACCGCTGTCACCCTGACTGCTGGCTCGACTGTGGTTGAAGGCGGCGCGATCACCTACACCGCGACTTTGACCAACCCTGCTGGTACTCCGGTGACCGTGACCTTGAGCAATGGCTCGGTCATCACCATCGGTGCGGGCCAGACCACTGGCACCGTCGTGGTCGAGACTCCGGCCAATGACGTTTATGTCAACGGCAGCACCGTCAGCACTACGATCACTGGCGCTACTGGCGGTAACTTTGAAAACCTGGTGCCGAGCACTAA
>NZ_JAKNRW010000084.1:211-677 GCF_023072615.1 Pseudomonas violetae | reverse complement strand
ACTGCTGGCTCGACTGTGGTTGAAGGCGGCGCGATCACCTACACCGCGACTTTGACCAACCCTGCTGGTACTCCGGTGACCGTGACCTTGAGCAATGGCTCGGTCATCACCATCGGTGCGGGCCAGACTACCGGCTCCGTCGTGGTCGAAACTCCGGCCAATGACGTTTATGTCAACGGCAGCACCGTCAGCACTACGATCACTGGCGCTACTGGCGGTAACTTCGAAAACCTGGTGCCGAGCACGACTCCAGCCGTTACCACCATCACCGACTCGATCGACGCTACCGCCGTCACCTTGACTGCGGGATCGACTGTGGTTGAAGGCGGTTCGATTACCTACACCGCGACTTTGACCAACCCTGCTGGTACTCCGGTGACCGTGACCTTGAGCAATGGCTCGGTCATCACCATCGGTGCGGGCCAGACTACCGGCTCCGTCGTGGTCGAAACTCCGGCCAATGACG
>NZ_JAKNRW010000084.1:0-114 GCF_023072615.1 Pseudomonas violetae | reverse complement strand
ACGTTTATGTCAACGGCAGCACCGTCAGCACTACGATCACTGGCGCTACTGGCGGTAACTTTGAAAACCTGGTGCCGAGCACGACTCCAGCCGTTACCACCATCACCGATTCGA
>NZ_JAKNRW010000083.1 GCF_023072615.1 Pseudomonas violetae | reverse complement strand
CGGGCCAGGGTACCGCCGGCCTGGGCCATCAGCGGGAAGATGTGGCCGGGGCTGACGATGTCTTCAGCCTTGGCGTCTTTTGCCGCAGCCGCCTGCACGGTCCGGGCACGGTCAGCGGCCGAGATGCCGGTGGTCACGCCGGTGGCAGCTTCGATGGACACAGTGAACTTGGTGCCGAAACCGGAACCGTTGCGTGGCGCCATCAAGGGCAGCTTCAACAGTTCGCAGCGTTCGCGGCTCATCGGCATGCAGATCAGGCCACGGGCGTGCTTGGCCATGAAGTTGATGTGCTCTGGCTGGCAGCACTCGGCGGCCATGATCAGGTCGCCTTCGTTCTCGCGGTCTTCGTCATCCATAAGGATGACCATCTTGCCTTGGCGGATGTCTTCAACCAGTTCTTCGATGCTATTGAGCGCCACAAGGCACCCCCTTGGGTCAGGATTTGAGGTAGCCGTTGGCGGCCAGAAAGCTTTCAGTAATGTTGCTGCCAGCCGGCCTTTGCGACGAGTCGGACTCTGCAGCCTTGTCACCCAGCAAGAGCCGCTCCAGGTATCGTGCCAGCAGATCGACTTCCAGGTTCACCCGGCGACCTGGCTGGTAAGACGCCATGATGGTTTCGCTCAGGGTGTGCGGAATGATCGTCAACATGAACTCGGCGCCATCGACCGCGTTGACGGTCAGGCTGGTGCCATCGACAGTGATCGAACCTTTGTGGGCGATGTACTTGGCGAGTTCCTTCGGGGCACGGATGCGGAACTCGACGGCACGGGCGTTCTCTGTGCGGGCAACCACTTCGCCGACGCCGTCGACGTGACCGCTGACCAGATGCCCGCCAAGGCGGGTGGTCGGGGTCAGGGCTTTTTCCAAATTGACCGGGCTGCCGCTTTTCAGGTCGTTCATGGCCGTGCAGTCGAGGGTTTCGCGACTGACGTCGGCGGCAAAACCGTTGCCTGGCAGTTCAACTGCGGTCAGGCACACGCCGTTGACCGCAATGCTGTCACCGAGCTTGACGTCGCTCAGATCGAGCTTGCCGGTTTCTACGTGAACCCGCACATCTCCGCCTTTTGGGGTCAATGCACGAATACTGCCGATGGATTCGATGATGCCGGTAAACATGGAGTCCTCCTCGAGAACGGGCCAGCGCTGTGGCGATGGCTGGGAATTATACGCTCGCTGCTGGCACAGGAATGGCAGTGACCCGCCAGTCATCGCCAACCGCGCGAATTTCGATGATTTTAAGTTCAGGCGCATCTTTCATATGCGCCAGTGGCCAATCCAGCAGTGGTCGTGCCGAGGAACCAAGGAACTTGCCGGCGATGAAAATCTGGAACTCGTCCACTAGCCCTTGTTGAGCGAAAGCCCCGGCCAGACGCGGACCCGCTTCGACCAGCACTTCATTGACCCCGCGGGCGGCGAGTTCGGCCAGCAGTTTACGCAGGTCGACCAAACCATCCTCGCCCGCCACGATCAAGCACTCCGGGCCATTGGCATATTGCTCCTCGATCGCCATGCACGTGGCGACAAGCGCCGGGCCGGCCTTGAAGAACGGTGCATCCAGCGGCACCCGCAGACGGCCGTCGATCAGCACGCGCAATGGCGGCCGGCTCATGGCCAACGCCGTTTGCTCGGCATCCAGACCCAGTTCATCGGCGCGCACGGTCAAGCGGGCATTATCCGCCAGCACCGTGTCGGCGCCAGTCAGCACGACACTGGCCTGAGCACGCAGGCGTTGAACCGCAGAGCGCGCCTGCGGACCGGTGATCCACTGGCTCTCGCCGCTCGCCATCGCTGTGCGGCCGTCGAGACTCATGGCCAATTTGACCCGCACGAACGGCAAGCCGTGCTCCATGCGTTTGAGGAAGCCTTGATTGAGTTTGCGCGCCTCGCCTTCCAGCACGCCGCTTGCGGTGGCGATACCGGCCTGAGCCAGGCGCTGCATGCCGCGACCGGCGACCGCTGGGTTCGGGTCCTGCATGG
>NZ_JAKNRW010000082.1 GCF_023072615.1 Pseudomonas violetae | reverse complement strand
GGCGCCGGGGCAGAGCAGCCTGTATGTGTATGAGCCGGGGAGCTATGCGCCGTTAGCCAGAGTCGATCAGAGCGAGGGGGAAGAACAGAAGCTCTACTACTTTCATACCGACCAGATTGGTACGCCGCTGGAGATGACTGACCGGGCGGGGCAGATTGTCTGGCAGGCGACGTACAAAGCCTGGGGCGCGCTCGAAAAGCTGGCGGTGAATGAGGTAGAGCAGAACCTGAGGTTCCAGGGCCAGTATTTTGATGATGAGACGGGGCTGCATTACAATACGTTTCGGTATTATGATCCGGAGGTTGGGCGGTTTATTACGCAGGATCCGATTGGGCTAGTCGGAGGGGACAATTTTTACAAGTACGCCCCTAATCCAATTGGTTGGCTCGATTTTTTGGGGTTGAGTTGTGAGCCAACTAAGAAATATGAAGTTGGAAGATTCGACACCTTGCAAAAAAATTCTAAGGTAGGTGATGGTCTGGATATTCATCATGCCGCACAAAAACACCCGGCAGGTCAGATAATTGTGGGTTACGACCCAAAGACAGCGCCATCAATTGCCCTCCCTAGGGCTGAGCACAAATTGATTCCGACAGTGAAAGGGCCATTTACTGGAATCCCAAGAGACCTTTTGGCTAAAGATGCAAAAGATCTCAGAAATTTCACAAATGCACCGCCTTCAGCTATCAAGCAAATGATAGACTTAAATAAAGAAATGTTTCCTGGTGTTTTTATAAAGTAGGAGTTTTAAATGGATGCTCAAGAGTTTGTAGATCTGATGAGGCGCGTTGTTAGCGATGCGGCTATAACGGATACAGTTTCGGTGTTAACTTCGCCTCCCGGTAGAAAGCCTAGCAAGCCTCTGCTTGGAATGTCTGAGTTTTACAATAAGCAAACTTTGGGGGATAAAGCATGTATTGATATGATAATAAAAACATCAGTTGAAGAGGCAGTATTTGGTTTCTTTTGTGTTTTAGATGGTGTGCGTGCGATCGAGGACTCCGATGATAGAGGTGTTTTGTCTCTTTATTATGAGGGTGGAACAACTATTAAGTTGAATTCCAATGGTGATTTGCATGATATTTACAATTCTAAGTAGCGCTTTTGTAGTCTGATAGTTTTGAGGGGTTGGCCGGTCGCGATATGCCAATAGTACATAAGCCAGGTTTGAAACCTTCCGAAATCAGTCATGTTGAGGCTGAAATTAATATAGTTTTATCAGTTGAATATAGGAGGTTTTTATCTGGAATGAATGGTTTTTATTTAACATCTCCCGATTGCGTGCAAATACCACCTAACGAAATTGAACGCAGATCACCCAGTAGATTTGATAGTGGGCGGGACGGCATCGCAAAGATTGCAAATGCTCGATGAAACCATTAATAAGAGTGTCGGTAGTGCGATAAAAAATGCTGGCCGGCGCGCGGGACTCAGTCCTGGTGATAAAATTAGTGCAATATTTTTTAACTGAGGGGGCACATATGAATAAAGAATTTTCCATCGTGACTGATACTGCAACTATTGCGATTTTTGATCTGCAGTCTATAAAGCATCGAATTTCTGACGCCCCTGACTGGTGGAGCATAGTAGAGGATGAAATTCAAGAGGTGAATAATGGAAATATTGCTATTTTTGGATTGGGAGAGGATGGTAAGTTTGATATAAAAATTTCTGAAGATGTCCGCAATGAAGATGGAGTATTGAACCTTAAATTTTTGTCGGGATATGTATTTGTTGGTGCTGGAGAGGACACTACTGGTGGAGAGTTAGAACCTGATGGGTCGGATGTTATTCAGGGTGAGCTGCTAGAGTTTGAACCCGGAAGCTATCAAGTTAAATACAAGAAGGTTGATGGCCTAATCCAGTTTTCGTTTAGTCGGTCCAATATAAATGTTAACGATCTGACGGTACCAATAAGATTTTGATCTGAGTTGTATTTTGATGTTAAGCATAAATATTATTCACTAGCGCTGTTCTTTAAAATTCAATTGGCATTATAGTTTAAGTCGGCCGCGTGATTGATAACACAGCGGCCATATTCTTATGCTCTGTTGTTATGCTACGCCTGCTCAGCTACGGTAATGCGCTGAGTAGCTGCCAGGACGCCAAAGGTCAGCGCATCCGCTACGAGTACGACAAAGCCATTCGCCTGACCGCGCTGGTCAATGAAAACAATGCCGTTTACCAGTTTGCCTACGACGCCTCCGACCGCCTGGTCGAAGAAAAACGCATCGACAACCTGGCCCGCCAGTTCAGCTACAACCTGGGCGGACACCTGACGCGGGTTGACGAAATCGGCTACGGCGAA
>NZ_JAKNRW010000081.1 GCF_023072615.1 Pseudomonas violetae | reverse complement strand
GCCAAGGCGTTGTTCGGTGCGCGCGATGATCCGGCTGACCGCCGAGGGTGTCAGCCCCAATGCACGCGCGGCCGCCGACAGGCTGCCCTCTCGCGCCACGCTGGCGAACACCAGCATTTCACCGGATCTGCCGTTGAAGTCCATTCGTGCCTCTTACGCAAAGGTGATTGCCAAAAATGCTATCTACCGCCTAAAACGGCTGGATCGTAGCATTAGCGGCATAGATAAGGAGCCTTCCATGCGTATCAATCAACCCCTTGTTGCACTCGCCATGGGTGCCTTTGGCATCGGCGTTACCGAGTTTGCCCCCATGGGCATGTTGCCGAGCATCGCGGCGGACCTCGGCGTTTCGATTCCCGCTGCGGGCCTGTTGGTGAGTGCTTACGCCCTGGGCGTACTGCTCGGCGCACCGCTGATGACCCTGACCACCGGCAGGATTCCCCGGCGCTATCTGCTGATCGGACTCATGGCGATTTTCACCCTGGGTAATCTGATGTCAGCCCTGGCGACCGACTACTACAGCCTCATGATCGCCAGAGTGGTGACCTCACTGAACCACGGCGCGTTCTTTGGCGTTGGCTCCATCGTCGCCGCCAGCGTGGTCGCCCCGGAGAAACGTGCCGGCGCGGTTGCGGCAATGTTTATGGGCCTCACCCTGGCGACCATCGGCGGTGTGCCGCTGGCCGCCTGGTTTGGCGAACTGTTCGGTTGGCGCACCGCCTTCTGGGGCATTACCGGCCTCGGCGTAGTGGCCATGGCCGCGCTATGGTTCGCCCTGCCCAACCTGAAGGCGCCGCAAAGCGTGGGTATGTTGGCCGAAATTCGCGTACTGGGCCGTGGCCCGGTGCTGGGCGCATTGGCCCTCACCGTCGTCGGCTCGGGGGCGATGTTTACCGTCTTCACCTACATCGCGCCGATCCTCAGCAGCGAGACCCACGCGTCCGCCGCCTACATCACCGCCATGCTGGTGCTGTTCGGCGTGGGCCTGACGCTGGGCAACATGTGGGGCGGCAAGGCCGCCGACCGCTCGATAGATCGCACCCTGATCGTGTCGCTGAGCGTATTGATTTTGGTCTTGCTGGCGTTCACCGTACTGATGCGCTGGCCGCTGCCGGCCGCCGTTGCCATCCTGATATGGGGCATCGCCAGCTTCGCCTTAGTGCCACCGCTGCAGATGCGCGTGATGGAAGCCGCCAAGGACGCCCCCAACCTGGCCTCGGCGGTGAACATCGGCGCCTTCAACTTCGGCAACGCGATTGGTGCGGCACTGGGCGGCGCGGTGATAAATGCGGGGCTGGGATATCCGGCGATTTCCCTGGCTGGAGCGGCGATGGCGGGGTTGGGGTTGTTGATGGTGTTGGGGTTTGCTTGGCGGTCGAGGACGGTTGCGGCGGCGGTGGTGTGAGGAGTTGTCAGTCGCCGTTGAAGAGTGACGGCCAGACGCAGATTTCACGCAGCAACGTGCAAAAAAGGCGTTTTCACCGATCAATGATCAAGCAGTTTTGGATGACCGACTTCTTCAACAGAATCGGCCAGAAGCGGTCACTGGGATGCGCCTGGAAAACGAGTTGATTCAATGGGCATCAGCAATGACTGTGTGTGCCGATAAATGGCTGATATCTTTCCCTAGCACCAAGCTGCATCCAATCGACGCTGATTCATCAAGGAAGATAAAAACAATGAAAATATTATTCATCGCTTCATTATGGATTTTATCGCTAATTCAAACATCACTATCCTTCGCGGATAATGTTAATGGAAAAAATCTCTATTTACAGCGATGCACCATGTGCCACGGAATAGATCTCAAAGCAACAGGACCATTGGCTAATAAAAGCAATCCTCCTACACCTGATCTAACAACATCTGCTTTCAAAAAACGATTAAATGATTATCCTGGCGTGATTGTCTCATCGATAATACTTCGTCCCAATGGAGACTTGATTCCAAAAACTTTGCGAGAGAATGGTGTAAAGCTATCGCCGTACTCATGGAGGATTAAAAATCTGCGCGATTTAAATCAATACATGAGTGGTGTGATTGCAAAAAAACGATGATTTTTGAGTTGCGAGGCAGGCACAGAAATCTAAGAGCTATTTCAGGTTTGAGGGCTTGTGGGGCAATGCTGGTGAGCCCGTCGACCTTTCGCGGGCACATCGCTAATGAACAATATCAGATTAATACAAGTTCGGGCGGCTCTTCGCATCTCGCAGTAATCGGCTGCGGTCGTGACCGGCAAAAAAAGGCCAGAAGCTGTCTGTCGCGAAGGCCCGGCCCAAAACCAAGCAGCAAACTGGGCAGATGCATTTGCCCTGCTCATGAACATACCCGCGCCCTGCCTGCGTTCTTCGCTTCGTAGAGTTGCTTGTCCGCCGCTTCTATCAAAGCCTGGAACTCAAGATCTGGTAATCCCCCCTGAAAAAAATACTCACCAGAAGTAGAATTTTCTCCTAATCGGATCAAGGAAATTTTGCGTGAAGAGATCACGTTTTTCAGACAGCCAAATCATGGCCATTCTCAAGCAAGCCGAG
>NZ_JAKNRW010000080.1 GCF_023072615.1 Pseudomonas violetae | reverse complement strand
GCAACGGGTGCGCGGCCTGCCGCTGCCACCTTCGGCGACGGACTGCCGCGTCGACGATGGCGCCCATCAGTTGGTGGTCAATGAGGAGAACGTCGGCTGGTGGGCCTATCCGGCACATCCCGAAGCCGAGGTGACGCGCAGCCCCATTGCCCTGCGCGAGCCCTTCGGCGAGATCAAACACAACGCGGGTGCCATGGCGCTGATCCCCGCAGGCGTGGTTGCACTTGACCCGCAAGCCGCGCAATTGCACCTGTATCAGCAACAGGGCGAGCGCTGGATGGCCAAGGCCAGCCTGGCGTTGCCCGGAGTGAAGAAGCCGGAAAACCTCGACGTGCGCACGACGGCCAAGGGGCTTGAGGTATTACTACGCGACGATGACGATGGACGTCTGTATCTGGGTGAGCTTGATTGGCAAGCGACACCTGCCGAACGGCCCCCGGTGCTGCCAACCGTACCAGCCCACAGCCAGACCGAACCGGTGGGACGGCAGGGTGACGCCGCCGACGATCCGGCGATCTGGATTCATCCGCAGCGAGCGAGCTTGAGTCGGGTGCTCGGCACCAATAAAAAACAGGGCCTGCTGGCGTACGACCTACAGGGCAAATTGCTCCAGGAGCTGCCGGTCGGGCGTCTGAACAACGTCGATGTGCGGCCCAACTTCAAGTTGGGTCAGCAGAACGTGGACCTCGCCGTGGCCAGCAATCGTGATCACAACAGCCTCAGCCTGTTCAGCATCGATCGCCAGAGCGGCGAGCTGCGCGAAGCCGGTGAGATTGCCACGCCGCTCAAGGAAATCTACGGCATCTGCCTGTTCCAGCCAGCCAGCGGTGAGCTGTATGCCATTGCCAACGGCAAGGACGGCACCTTCCTGCAGTACCACTTGAGTGCGCCGAACGGCGCGGTCCAGGGTGAGCTGGTCCGTCAGTTCAAGGTCGACAGTCAGCCCGAAGGCTGCGTTGCTGATGATCAGCGGCAACGGCTGTTTCTCGGCGAAGAGGATGTTGGAGTGTGGGCGGTGGATGCCCGGGCGGATCAGCCGGCGACCCTCAGCAGCGTGATCAAGGTTGGCCCGCAATTGCACGCCGATGTGGAAGGGCTGGCGCTGTATCAAAGCGCGAACGGTGACTATCTGGTGATCTCAAGCCAAGGCAACGACAGCTACCTGGTGCTCGATGCACAGCCGCCATTCGCTGCCCGTGGCGCCTTTCGTGTCGGTTTGAATGCCGCACTCGGTATCGACGGTGCTTCGGAAACCGATGGCCTGGAGGTCACCTCCGTCAACCTCGGCGGGGCCTGGAGCAAGGGCATGTTGGTGGTGCAGGACGGCCGCAAACGCATGCCCGAGCAAACCCAGAACTTCAAGTTCGTGCCCTGGGCCGAGGTCACCAAGGCCCTCAAGCTGCCCTGATCCGTCATCACCCTGTCACCTGACTTTCATCGAATAGCTCAAAGGCCGTCGCGCATCGACGGCCCGCGAGCCCCGGACAAGGAGTTTTATCATGCAGGCCACACTCGAACACATGACGATTTGGGGGCTGATCAGCGACGCGAGTCTGCTGGTCAAGGCGGTTATGCTTATCCTGCTGCTGGCATCGCTGCTCAGCTGGTACCTGATCATCCTGCGCAGCAGCGTGCTCAAGCGGCGCGAACGGCGGCTCAACGGTTTCATGCAACGCTTTCGCCGCACGCCGGATCTGTTGGCGTTGTATCGTGAGACCGCGAAAAACACTGACAGCGAAGCCGGAGTCGAGCCCATTTTCCAAGCGGGCTTGCAGGAGTTCAACCACCTCAACCAACACTCGGGCAATGCCGCAGATGTTGTCCTCGAAGGCGTGGAACGGGCGCTGTATGTCGCCATCAGCGAGCAGGAAGTGCGCCTTGAAAAAGGCCTGCAGTTCCTGGCCACGGTCGGCTCGGTCAGCCCCTACATCGGCCTGTTTGGCACCGTGTGGGGCATCATGAATTCCTTCCTCGGGTTGTCGCAGGTGCAGCAGGCAACCTTGTCGACCGTGGCTCCGGGCATCGCCGAAGCGCTGATTGCCACGGCCATCGGCCTGTTTGCGGCGATACCCGCGGTGATCGCCTATAACCGCTTTTCCTCTCGCAGCCAGACCTTGCTGACGCGCTACTACGCCTTCGGCAATGAACTGCAAGTGCGCCTGCACCGCAAGCTGCATGGCGCGCCGATCAACCTGGCCGCTGCCGCCTGAAAGGAGAGTGACGATGTTGGTCAGACCGCAACGCAAACACGGCCCCAAGGCCGAGATGAACGTGGTGCCGTACATCGACGTGATGCTGGTGCTGCTGGTGATCTTCATGGTCACAGCACCCATGCTCACTCAAGGGGTAAAAATAGAACTGCCCAAGGTCGCCAGCGAAGCACTGGTCAATGACAGCCGCCAGCAGATTCTGACCCTCTCGGTGAAAGCCGAGGGCGGCTACTACTGGAATCTTGGCGGTGAGCTCGACACCCGTAACCAGACGGATAGTGCCGTCACCCTTCAAGACATGCAGGCCAAGGTGGCGCAAGTGGTAGCCGAGCGGCGAGACACCCAGGTCTACATTCGCGCTGACAAGGACGCCGGGTACGGCAGCGTGGTGGCGGCCATGGCGGCTCTGCAACAAGGCGGGGTCAGTAATTTGGGGCTAGTGACAGAGGTCCCGCAATGACGGCGATGACCTTGCACAGTCCATACCTGGCCGCTGCGACCGTCGACCGCAGCGGGATGTGGCGCAATGGCCTGGCAGCGAGCCTCGCCGTCGGGTTGCACGTGATCGTGCTGGCGTTACTGGTGCGCGGCTGGGTCCTCGAGAGCCCGCCGGTCGAGCAGCCG
>NZ_JAKNRW010000007.1 GCF_023072615.1 Pseudomonas violetae | reverse complement strand
ATTATTTTCAGAAGTTTTCCAAGTTTCCTTAGTAACTTCAACCACTTGCGCTTTCGATCTCTCGTTAGCGGGAGGCGAATTCTACAGCGTTACACGCTGCTGTCAACACCTCTTTTTCAACTTCTTTCGCGCTTCGATAACCTGAAGCAACTCGCTGTCGAAAACTTCATAACTCATTGTTTACCAAGGAGTTTTCCGTTTCGACTGCGCCGGAAGTGGGGCGAATTATAGACATCTGAAATCTGCCGTCAAGCCCTTATTTCAGCATTACTCGGATTTGAGCGTAATACGCGCAAATGCCTTCTTTCCGGCCTGGCAAACGTGGGTTGCGCCCAGTACGTATATAAAGGTGCGATCAACCACCTCACCATCTATACGCACACCACCGGAATTGAGCAGGTCACGCGCAACCGCCGAGTTCTTCACCAGCCCCGCCTTATTAAGGACAGCCGCGATCGGCATATCTTCAGCAGCAGTCAACTCGATTTCCGGGAGATCATCCGGCAGCTCGCCTTCTTTCATGCGATTGCCTGCAGCACGATGCGCATTGGCCGCCGCTTCTTCACCATGGAAACGTGCAACGATTTCCTCAGCCAACTTGATCTTGATGTCACGAGGATTAGCACCCGCCTCGACGTCGGCACGCAATGCATTGATATCATCCATAGAGCGAAAGCTTAGCAATTCGAAGTAGCGCCACATCAGCGCATCCGGAATCGAAACCAGCTTGCTGTACATGACACCCGGTGCCTCCTGGATGCCGACGTAATTGCCCAGGGACTTGGACATCTTCTTCACGCCATCCAGACCTTCCAGCAGCGGCATGGTCAGGATGCACTGAGGCTCCTGACCGTAACCACGCTGCAGTTCACGCCCCATCAACAGGTTGAACTTCTGGTCGGTGCCACCCAGCTCCACGTCCGCGCGCAAAGCGACAGAGTCATAACCCTGAACCAGCGGGTAGAGAAATTCATGAATTGCGATCGGCTGGTTGGTGGTATAGCGCTTGTCGAAGTCATCGCGCTCAAGCATGCGAGCGACGGTGTATTGCGACGTCAGGCGAATGAAATCAGCCGGCCCCATCTGATCCATCCAGGTGGAGTTGAACGCCACTTCGGTCTTTGCCGGATCTAGGATCTTGAACACCTGGGTCTTGTAGGTCTCAGCATTGTCGAGAACCTGCTCGCGAGTCAGCGGCGGACGCGTGGCGCTCTTACCGCTCGGATCACCGATCATCCCGGTGAAGTCACCTATAAGGAAGATCACCTGATGCCCCAATTCCTGGAACTGGCGCAGCTTGTTTATAAGCACGGTGTGGCCCAGGTGCAAATCCGGCGCCGTAGGATCGAAGCCGGCCTTAATACGCAGCGGCTGACCACGCTTGAGCTTTTCGATCAGCTCGGACTCGACCAACAATTCTTCCGCACCACGTTTGATCAGCGCTAGCTGCTCTTCAACCGACTTCATAACAGACCCGCAAGGCTCGAATTCAAAGGGGACCAACCATACAAGATCACGGCTCAAATACAAAGTTTGGCCGGCGCAATGACGCCAATCCGCTGGCAGAGTGAGCGCGGACTTGCTTCAGGGATGATTTGGTTATATTTTATACAGTTATTTCATCTTCATCATGTCATTCATCTTTTCCAATTCATCTTTTTCAAAGTCAAAAATTACCTATGACCAAAGAATCGTCTAAAGCGCCACCGCTTTACCCGAAGACCCACCTGCTCGCTGCAAGCGGCATCGCCGCCCTGCTGAGCCTGGCACTTCTGGTATTTCCTTCCAGTGATGTAGAAGCCAAAAAGACAACCCTGAGTCTTGAACTGGAAAGCCCTGCCGAACAACTGACACAAGATCAAGACGCCGCAGAAGCTGTTCAAGCCACAAATGTAACTGCCGCTTCGCCTTTCGCACAGATCGACAACAACGCCGAAGCCGCCCAGGCCGAGAAGGGGCCCGTCGTTGAAGAAAAGAAAGCGCCAACCCATCGGGAAGTAATAGTCGCCAAGGGTGACACGCTGTCCACCCTGTTTGAGAAGGTCGGTCTGCCAGCCACTTCCGTGCACGAGGTACTGGCCAGTGACAAGCAAGCCAAGCAGTTCAGCCAGCTCAAGCATGGTCAGAAGCTCGTGTTCGAATTGACCGCGGACGGCCAGTTGGCCAGCCTGCACAGCAAGGTCAGCGATCTAGAAACCATCACCCTGACCAAGAACGACAAAGGCTACGCATTCAACCGCATTACCGCCAAACCTACCGTTCGTTCCACTTATGCACACGGCGTGATCAACAGCTCACTGTCGCAGTCTGCCGCTCGCGCAGGCCTGTCCCACAGCCTGACCATGGACATGGCCAGCGTGTTTGGCTATGACGTGGACTTCGCTCAGGATATTCGCCAGGGCGACGAGTTCGATGTGATCTACGAACAGAAATTCGTCAACGGCAAGGCCGTGGGCAATGGCCCGATTCTCTCCGCGCGTTTCACCAACCGCGGCAAGACCTATACCGCTGTTCGCTACACCAACAAGCAAGGCAACAGCAGCTATTACACGGCTGACGGCAACAGCATGCGCAAGGCATTCATCCGCACTCCGGTGGATTTCGCCCGCATCAGCTCCAAATTTTCCATGGGCCGCAAGCACCCGATTCTGAACAAGATCCGTGCACACAAGGGTGTCGACTATGCAGCCCCACGCGGTACGCCGATCAAGGCCGCCGGTGACGGCAAGGTATTGTTGGCAGGTCGTCGCGGTGGCTACGGCAACACTGTGATCATCCAGCACGGCAATACCTACCGTACGCTTTATGGCCACATGCAAGGCTTCGCCAAGGGCATCAAAACCGGTGGCTCCGTCAAACAAGGCCAGGTCATCGGCTACATCGGCACCACCGGCCTCTCCACCGGCCCGCATTTGCACTACGAGTTCCAGGTCAATGGCGTACACGTCGACCCGCTGGGCCAGAAAGTCGCGATGGCCGACCCGATCTCCAAGGCCGAACGCACACGCTTCATGGCCCAGAGCCAGCCATTGATGGCCCGCATGGACCAGGAAAAAGCCACTATGCTGGCTTCGAAGCGCTAAGCCATGACGCTCTATATAGGCGTGATGTCCGGAACCAGCCTGGATGGCCTGGATATCGCGCTGGTGGAACTGGACCCGGCGATCAAGTTGATCGCCACGCACTACATTCCCATGCCCGATTCCTTGCGCTGCGAGCTACTGGCGCTGTGCGCCAGCGGCTACGACGAAATAGCACGCTCGGCAATTGCCCAACAAAACTGGGTAAAGCTGGCGGCGCAGGGTATCAACACCCTCCTCGGCGAACGGAACCTGCAGCCCGAAGACATCCGCGCGATAGGCAGCCACGGCCAGACCATTCGGCACGAACCGTCGCGGGGTTTCACGGTACAAATAGGCAACCCCGCCCTACTCACCGAGCTGACCAACATCACCGTGGTCAGTGATTTCCGTAGTCGTGATGTAGCAGCTGGAGGACAAGGCGCGCCGTTGGTTCCCGCGTTCCACGAAGCCCTGTTTGAAGAACAGCGTGGAAACCGCGCAGTTTTGAATGTCGGCGGCTTTAGTAATCTCAGCCTGATCGAGCCCGGCAAAGCGGTATCCGGTTTCGATTGCGGCCCGGGAAATGTGCTGCTCGATGCCTGGATTCACCAGCAACGGGGCGATCACTTCGATCGCAATGGTCAGTGGGCCGCCAGCGGCCAGGTTGAACCGGCGTTATTGAAGGCCCTGCTAAGCGATCCATTCTTCGTGACCCGAGGCCCGAAAAGTACCGGCCGCGAAGTGTTCAACCTGCCATGGCTGACACAGCATCTTTCCCGGCTACCGGCATTCGCTGCGCAAGATGTGCAGGCAACACTGCTGGAGCTCACGGCATTGACTATCGTCGAGTCGCTGCAACAGGCGCAATCGGCGACCCGGGAGCTGCTGGTTTGCGGTGGCGGGGCGCACAACCTTGCGTTGATGGAACGCCTGGCCAGCCTGCTGCCGGGCGCAACAGTCAGGAGCACTGGCGCCTATGGCGTAGATCCCGACTGGGTCGAGGCCATGGCTTTTGCCTGGCTCGCTCACTGCTGCCTTGAAGGCATCGCGACCAATCGCCCAAGTGTCACCGGCGCCCGTGGCTTGCGAGTGCTTGGCGCCATCTATCCCGCATGACCATCCGCTGAATCCCGTATAGCAAAACGCCGCACAACCCCAACAGGGTGTGCGGCGCCTTGCATGCAACCGGAGTGCGATCAGATCGAGAACGAAGAACCACAACCACAGGTGGTCGAGGCGTTCGGGTTCTTGATCACGAAGCGCGAACCTTCCAAACCTTCCTGATAGTCGACCTCGGCACCCGCTAGGTACTGAAAACTCATAGGGTCCACAACCAGGCTGACACCTTCGCGCTCGACGATGGTGTCGTCATCGGCCACGTCTTCATCGAAGGTAAAGCCGTACTGAAAACCTGAACAACCGCCGCCCGTAACAAATACGCGCAGCTTCAAGCGATCATTCCCCTCTTCATCGACCAGGCTCTTCACCTTGTGCGCAGCACCGTGGGTAAATTGCAAAGCCGTGGGGGTGAAGGATTCGACGCTCATGCTGACTATCTCCCGGCGTTACGCCGCCATAATGCGTGATGACGCGCATTATCCGCTTCTCCTAGAAAATTGGTCAACTATTCTAGGAGCAGCTGCAGGTTTCAAGCGGCAGGCTTCAAGTTCAAAGCTTGCCGTTTGAAGCTCGCAGCAGCCTCTATGGCAACATGCCCGCGTGGGACAGCCCCAGGCGCTCGTCAAGGCCGAACAGGATATTGAGGTTCTGCACAGCCTGGCCTGAGGCGCCCTTCACCAGATTGTCAATGACCGACAGCACCACGACCAGATCACCGTCCTGTGGACGATGCACCGCAATACGGCACACATTCGCGCCGCGAACACTGCGGGTTTCAGGGTGGCTGCCAGCCGGCATTACATCGACGAACGGCTCGCTGGCATAGCGCTTTTCAAACAGCGCCTGCAGGTCGACGGAGCGATCAACAACCGTCGCGTACAGCGTCGAGTGAATGCCGCGGATCATCGGCGTCAGGTGCGGAACGAAAGTCAGACCGACTTCCTTACCCGAAGCACGACGCAGGCCCTGGCGAATTTCCGGCAAGTGACGGTGCCCTTTGACGGCGTATGCCTTCATGCTTTCCGAGGTCTCGGAATACAGCGAACCGACTGCAGCCCCGCGACCGGCTCCGCTGACACCGGACTTGCAGTCTGCGATCAGGCGAGAGGTGTCAGCCAGACCGGCTTCAAGCAGGGGCAGGAAACCCAACTGGGTAGCGGTCGGATAGCAACCCGGCACCGCGATCAGGCGCGCCTGCTTGATCTGCTCCCGGTTCACTTCAGGCAGGCCGTAGACAGCCTCCTCGAGCAACTGCGGCGCACCGTGGGGCTGACCGTACCATTTGGCCCACTCGTCAGCGTCCTGCAAGCGGAAGTCTGCCGACAGGTCGATCACCTTGGTGCCCGCCGCCAGCAACTCGCCAGCAAGGGCATGCGCGACACCGTGCGGGGTAGCGAAAAACACCACGTCGCAGGCACCCAGGGTCTTGATGTCCGGCACGCTGAACGCCAGGCCGTCGTAATGACCACGCAGGTTAGGGTACATATCAGCCACGGCCAGACCGGCCTCGGATCGGGAAGTGATCACTGCCACTTCAGCTTGCGGATGCTGTGCCAACAGACGCAGCAGTTCGACACCGGTGTAACCCGTGCCGCCGACGATACCGACCTTGACCATAAACCTGCCCTCAACGAACCCACTGGAAAGCCGACGATAATAGGGCCCGCATCGTCCTGCGACAACCGGCAAGGTGACGTGCGGGCGCTCAAGCCTCTACTATTCGGGCTACCGTGAACCTGGGAATAACTTAAAATGCTTTATCTATGGCTCAAAGCGCTTCATATCGTCAGCATGGTCTGCTGGTTCGCCGGCCTGTTCTACTTGCCGCGCCTGTTCGTGTATCACGCGCAAAGCGAGGACACCGTCAGCAAGGAACGCTTCAGCCTGATGGAGCGCAAACTGTACCGCGGCATCATGGGCCCGGCGATGATCGCCACGCTGCTCTTCGGTATTGCACTGATCTACTTAAACCCCAGCATCTTCTCTCAAGGTGCCTGGATTCACGCCAAGCTCACACTGGTAGTGATCCTGATTGGCTACCATCACATGTGCGGCGCTCAGGTGAAGCGCTTTGCACGTGGCGAAAACACCCGCAGCCATGTCTTCTTTCGCTGGTTCAATGAAGTGCCGGTTCTGATATTGCTGGCTATCGTAATTCTGGTAGTGGTTCGACCGTTCTAAACTCAACAGACAAAACTCACCGGGGTACTTCCAATGTCGCTGCCCGCTTTGCTCGAACAACGTCTGCGCCTGCCCGTGGTGGTGGCGCCGATGTTCCTGATCTCCAACCCGCAGTTGGTGCTGGCCTGCTGCAGAAATGGCGTAGTTGGCAGCTTTCCAGCACTGAACCAGCGCGAAAGCAGCGGTTTCAAGGCGTGGCTGGAGGAGATCGAAGCGGGCTTGGCGGCTCTGGACAACCCGGCGCCTTACGCAGTAAACCTCATCGTCCACAACAGCAACCCAAGGCTGCAGGCGGATCTGCACATTTGCGTCGAACATAAAGTACCGATCGTGATTACCAGCCTGGGCGCGGTCAAGGAACTGGTGGATGCGGTGCACAGCTATGGCGGCCTGGTATTTCACGACGTGACAACTCGTCGTCATGCCGAGAAAGCAGCCGAGGCTGGAGTAGACGGCCTGATCGCGGTCGCGGCCGGAGCCGGGGGCCATGCCGGGACATGGAGCCCGTTCTCGCTGATTGCCGAGATCCGCCAGTTCTTCGACAAGACATTGCTGCTGGCCGGGTGCCTGAATCACGGCCACGAGATCCTCGCAGCACAATTGCTCGGGGCCGATCTCGCCTATTTCGGTACACGGTTTATCGGTACTACCGAAAGCCATGCGCCGCAAGCCTACAAACAAATGCTGCTGGACTCCCGGGCGGCGGACATCGTCCATACGCCAGCCGTATCCGGTGTGCCGGCCAGTTTCATGCGCCAGAGCCTGGAAGCAGCCGGTTTCGACACAGCGGCCTTGCAAGGCAAAGGGGAAGTGAACTTCGGCGCCAAACTGAAACCGATCAGCGATGAAGCCAAGGCCTGGAAGACGGTTTGGTCCGCAGGCCAGGGCGTCGGTGAAATCGACGATCTACCCAGCGTGGATGAACTGGTGGCACGGCTTGATGCCGAATACCGCAAGGCATCGGAACTCGCCTCGACGCTGCCGAAACGCTGGCCAGGCTGAGTACACTATCGCGCCCCCTCAATGACGACACGCGACAAGGATGCCTCGCAATGAGCGAAAACCGTTTCAAGATCATGTTCGACGGCGCTCTGCTGCCTGGCGTTGACATCACCACCGCCAAACTCAACCTCGCCCGGCTGTTCAAGAGTGATGTGACTGCAATCGAACGGCTGTTCAGCGGCCGGCCGGTTGCGCTCAAGCGGGACCTGTCACATTCCGATGCCCAGACCTATCTCCAGGCACTGGCAAAAACAGGCATTGACGCACGAATCGAAAGCGAGCCATCGATCCAGCTGAGCCTGTCTGATATTCACGAACCAGTCCCTGAGCCCGCCTTCATCAGAGATCCGCAATCGCCGTATGCCCCCCCGCATGCAGCAGTGGGCGAAACGGTGACAGGCTTCGCCCCGCTCAAACCGTTCAGCTTCGACGGTCGTATAGGCCGCTTGCGCTTTCTCGCCTGGACGATGGTCCTGACGCTGGTGACACTTGGTCTCGGCGCCATGTTGGTACTCCTGGGCCTGGCCGTCTTCAGCTCGGACTCGAGCCCCGGCCTTATTCTGGCTGGTCTGCTGGCTTTCATCCTGATTGTCGCGCTCGGGTTCGTCAGCATTCAGTTCAGCGTACAGCGCCTGCATGACATTGGCTGGTCCGGCTGGCTGTGGCTGCTGAACCTGGTGCCTTTTGTTGGCAGCTTCTTTCCCTTTGTCATGATGATCATGCCAGGCAACAGTCTCGCCAACCGTTATGGCGCCCCCCCTCCACCCAACAGCAACGCAGTCAAAGTCCTGTCTTGCTTGTGGGTGGTCGTTATCGCCCTGGTGTTCGTCGGAGGCCTGGCCGGTGGCCTCTCGGTAATTCGGGACGAGTACGAAAACGCGACCCAAAGCGCTTATGAAAGTGACTCCTTCAGCCCTTCCGAAATCGAAGATCAAACTGGCGTGGAAGCAGAACCGGTGCCAAATTCAGTTGACGATGCAGCCGAAGAAGCCCAGCCACCTGTAGACTCTGCCAAAGAATGAACAGCACTCCCCGCCCGTGACACCTGCGTCGCCGGCGCGGAGTTGTTGCGATGGAGAACTGCATGACCCGTTACGCTCTGATCACTGGTGCTTCCAGCGGCATCGGCCTCGCGATGGCCGAAGCTCTGGCCCGGCGCGGCCGCAGCCTGCTCCTGGTGGCCCGACAACGTGATCAGCTGGAAAGCATTGCAATTGAACTGACTCAACGTTTTGGCGTGGAGGTGCTATTCCGCGCCTGCGACCTGGGCGAGCCACTGCGGCTGTCAGGTTTTCTGCTGGAGCTTGAGGAGGGAGACCGGCAGATCGATTTGCTGGTGAATTGCGCCGGCATTGGCACATGCGGCCCGTTCCTCGCCCAGGACTGGATGACCGAGCAGGACCTGATCGAAGTGAATATCCTGGCGATGACTCGCCTGTGTCATGCCCTCGGCAATAGCATGGCGCTGCAAGGCGGCGGGCAGATCCTCAACGTCGCATCGGTAGCGGCCTTCCACCCAGGCCCCTGGATGAGCACCTATTACGCAAGCAAAGCCTATGTACTGAATTTTTCCGAAGGGTTGCGTGTAGAGCTAAAGAAATGTGCGATCAAGGTTTCGGTGCTCTGCCCCGGCCCTACCCGCACCGCATTTTTCCGCACCGCCCAACTGAACACTGAAAAGCTGGACAACACCAAGCTGACCATGAGCCCCGAAGAAGTCGCGCTTTATACCGTCCGGGCTCTGGAAAAGAATCGCGCAATCATCATCCCGGGGCGACGCAATCGCTGGCGAGCTTTCCTGCCGCGCCTGGGTTCGCGCTGGCTGAACCGGACAATTGCGGGCATGGTCAACAAGGCATATTGCCCCCGCTGATGCCCTGCAAGGTAAAACCCTGGGCCCAGGCCTGCTCCATGAGTACACTCGGGCCAGACCAAACAACGGAGAAAACAGCTGTGGATACTCTGTTCACCAAGATCATCAACCGGGAAATCCCGGCCAAGATCATTTACGAGGACGACCAGGTTCTGGCCTTCCACGACATCGCTCCACAGGCACCGGTGCATTTCCTGGTGATTCCGAAGAAGCCGGTGCGCACCCTGAACGACCTCACCGAGGAAGATAAGGCACTGGCCGGGCACATCCTCTTCACCGCCCAGCGCCTGGCTCTGGAACTGGGTTGCGAGAAGGGCTTCCGCGTGGTGATGAACTGCAATGAGGATGGTGGGCAGACCGTTTATCACATTCATATGCATGTACTGGGTCAACGACAGATGACCTGGCCGCCGGGCTGACACTCACTCATGTGGCGAGGGAGCTGGCTCCCGCCAGGCAATAGCGACCGCTTTGCGGCCAAGCGTGAGCAAGCTCTCTCGCCACAAATGACCCAACGCAAACCTTCCCCGGCCGATTCGGTTAAACTGGTCGCCGAGAATCTTCCCGGAGGTCAGCATGACTACTCAACGTCACTACTCGCCCATTGACCGTCTTCTGCTGCAAGCCGATGCCGCGATGCGCACCCTGCTGCCCTTCAGTGGCCAGCCGTACCGCCCATCGCCCGCTATCGTGCAACCGGATGCGCAGATGAGCGACGAAGACACCCGGCATGTCGCGGGTCTGATGCGCATCAACCATACCGGCGAAGTCTGCGCCCAGGCGCTGTATCAAGGCCAGGCCCTGACCGCCAAGCTGCCCAACGTGCGCGCCGCCATGGAGCATGCTGCCGAAGAAGAGATCGACCACCTGGTCTGGTGCGAACAACGCATCCACCAATTGGGGAGCCATACCAGTATTCTCAACCCGCTGTTCTACGGCATGTCGTTCGGTATTGGCGCAGTAGCCGGATTGATCAGCGACAAGGTGAGCCTGGGCTTCGTTGCCGCCACCGAACACCAGGTGTGCAAACACTTGAATGAGCATCTTGAGCAACTGCCTGCCGAGGACGAGAAATCCCGGGCGATTCTGGAACAGATGCGCATTGATGAAGAACATCACGCGGAAAGTGCGCTGGATGCAGGCGGGTTTCGTTTTCCAGCGCCGGTGAAGTTCGGTATGAGCTTGTTGGCCAAGGTGATGACCAAAAGTACCTACCGGATCTGAAATCCTGATTTTTTTGCTGAAAAAAGGCGACCACCGCGAGGAAGTCGCCTTTTTTGTGCCCGGAGATCTTAGCTCGGCATGTTGCGCGCGTAGAAGATTTCCAGCATTTCGTGCTTCACACGGTCGGTCACCTCGGCGCGTTGCTCAGAGGACAGGCTGGTGGTGGCATCGCCGAACAGGTAGTTATCCAGTTCGAAGTTCTTCAACAGCATTTTGGTGTGGAACAGGTTTTCCTGATAAACGTTCACGTCGGTCATCTGGTAACTGGCGCGGGTGTCTTCGGAGAGGTAGTTCTGGATCGAGTTGATCTCGTGGTCGATGAAGTGCTTCTTGCCCTCAACGTCACGAGTGAAACCGCGCACACGATAATCCACGGTCACGATGTCCGAATCGAACTGGTGAATCAGGAAATTGAGCGCTTTAAGCGGTGAAATGACACCACAAGTCGACACGTCAATGTCTACACGGAACGTTGCAATACCATCGTCCGGATGGATTTCCGGGTAGGTGTGCACCGTGATGTGGCTCTTGTCGAGGTGGGCCAGGATAATTTCAGGCAACGGGCCCGGTGACTCTTCGATCTGGCTGTCGGTCGGGGTGACCGGCTCTTCCGAGATTAGAATCGTGACGCTGGCACCCTGGGGTTCATAGTCCTGACTGGCAATGTTCAGGATGTTGGCACCAATGATATCGACAACTTCCGTGAGGATCTGCGTCAGGCGCTTCGCGTTGTACTCTTTATTGATGTACTCGACGTATGCCTGCTGGTCTTGCGGAGTTTCCGCATAGCAGATGTCATAGATGTTGAAGCTCAAGGTCTTTGTCAGGTTATTGAACCCGTGGAGCTTGAGTTTGCTTTTCACCGTTAAAGACTCTCTATGTATTGCGGCCCGGGCCGCGTAATCAAGCATGCCCGTCAGATGCGACCAACGCACCTGCGTAGGACGGTTAACACCTCTTCGCGATGGCGATTTTGGTTGTCTGTTCGGGTGAGTGGCTTGTCGGTAGACGGGCCACGCCCCTGAAAAAAGTGGCGCATTATGCAGACGGCAGCTTGGGATCGCCAGAGTCTGCACTGCTTTTATGATAGTTGAATGTCGATTCAACCGAGTTCGATGATCTCGTAGTCATGGGTGATGACCACGCCTGCCGCCCCGAGCATGATCGAGGCCGAGCAATACTTCTCCGCTGACAGCTCGATTGCTCGCTTGACCTGAGACTCTTTTAGCCCCCGGCCCTTGACCACGAAGTGCATGTGGATCTTGGTGAAGACCTTTGGATCTTCGCTCGCGCGCTCGGCTTCAAGGAAGGCTTCGCAGCTTTCGACGGCCTGGCGCGACTTCTTGAGGATACTGACCACATCGAAATTGCTGCAACCGCCGACACCCAGCAGGAGCATTTCCATCGGCCGGACACCCAGGTTACGACCGCCGGCATCGGGAGGACCGTCCATGACCACGACATGACCGCTGCCGGATTCGCCGAGGAACATGGCTTCGCCAGCCCATTGGATGCGTGCCTTCATCGCCCAGACTCCACTACATAAAAAAGGGTCGCCAGCTTAGCACAGGGCCTGTGTTTGACAGCGTCCAGCTGCGCAAGACTGAACCTTCCCCCGCCCAGGCAAAATCTCGAAAAATGCGGAAAGCGTCTGTTATGCTGGCGCCAAATCGCTGGCGCCTTGCCAGACCTGAAGCGAACAACACGATCGTCCGATCGCGGCCCGAACTGTCGTCAGCTCCTGAAAATAAATCTAACCTACCGCGCAGTCTTTTCTGGATACAACCATGGTTGCTATTGCTCCCACCCCCAAGATCAAGAACCTCGACAAGCTGCTCATGCACTGCCAGCGCCGTCGGTATCGGGCCAAGAGCAACATCATTTGTGCCGGCGACCGCTCGGAAACCCTGTTCTTCATCATCAAGGGCTCGGTCACGATCCTGATCGAAGACGATGATGGCCGCGAGATGATCATCGCGTACCTGAACTCCGGTGACTTCTTTGGTGAACTGGGCCTGTTCGAAGAAGCCGGCCAGGAACAGCAACGCAGCGCCTGGGTGCGCGCGAAGATTGAATGCGAAGTCGCTGAGATCAGCTATACGAAATTCCGCGAACTGTCCCTGCAGGATCCGGACATTCTTTACGTGCTCAGCGGACAGATCGCCCAGCGCCTGCGCAACACCACCCGCAAGGTCGGTGACCTGGCCTTCTTCGATGTGACTGGCCGCGTCGCGCGCTGCTTGCTGGAACTGTGCAAGCAACCCGACGCCATGACCCATCCCGACGGGATGCAGATCAAGGTGACCCGTCAGGAAATCGGGCGGATTGTCGGTTGTTCCCGGGAAATGGTCGGTCGCGTACTCAAGGATCTTGAAGAGCGCAACCTGGTAAACGTCAAAGGCAAGACGATGGTGATCTTCGGCACGCGTTAACCGCCGAACATCTGCGCCAGCATTTGCCGGTAGAGTTTATCCAGCCGCTCCAGCGCTTGAGGTGCGGTGAATTTCTCATGCAAGGCAATGTGGCTTTCGGCGCGCACTCGCTGCTCCAAGCCACAAGCTTCATTAAAACGGTTGACTGCCGCCACCATGAATTCGCGCTCGTCATCGAGCAGCAGCGCCCCATGCACCAGGCCGACAGGCCGCGTGCCGCCCTTGCTTTGCCGCCAGCGCTGAGCAGTGCCAACCATTTTCCGGCCGTCCAGGTTGACGTTGAAGCGGCCATCACAGAATGCACCTTCCACTTCGCCAACGGACGACGAGCCGCCCAATTCATCCAGCATCTGACAGATCGGATCGCAGAGGCGGCGATAGGCGGTTTCGATGCGATTCTGATCACCCTCGCCGCGCGGTGGCGCGTAGACCAACGCAATGTTCAGCGTAGCGCAGGACTGTGGCACCGGCTCGCCACCGGTTTCACGCAACAAGACTGGCCAACCTGCGGTTGCACAAACTTCGCAGGCGGATTCGAACTGAGGCAAACGATTCAAACGGCGCGGCATGACCAGCGCTCGATCACTGGGCTGCCAGAACAGCAGGCCGAAATCCGATTCACCGGTGCAGACCTGAGCAAGCAGGTCCTGTTCGGCGAGCAAGCCGGCGTCTACCGTTAGCGAGGTCGGGAGCATAAAATATTCCGTTGGACGGTGATTCCAAGGTGTATCTGAAACCGCCATCGCGAGCAGGCTCGCGATGCTTTTTCAATCGAGGGTAGAACCGCTCACCGCAGTACCGCGCTCGGGGAAAAACAAACGCTGCAGTTCAGTACCCGGGCTTTCCGCACGCATGAACACTTCGCCCACCAGGAACGCATAGACATCGCTGATTTCCATCAGCTCGACATCGGCACGGTTGAGAATTCCGCTTTCTGTAATCACCAAACGATCCCGCGGAATGCGCGGCAACAGATCCAGCGTAATTTCCAGGCTCACGTCGAAGGTATGCAGATTTCGATTGTTGATGCCCACCAGCGGAGTGTCGAGGGTTTTCAAGGCCCGCTCCAGCTCTTCCCCATCGTGCACTTCCACCAGCACATCAAGGCCGACACCTTTGGCGACGGATGCCAGCTCGGCCATTTTCACATCATCCAAGGCGGAAACGATCAACAGCACACAGTCCGCGCCCAACGCACGGGCTTCGACGATCTGGTATGGATCGATCATGAAGTCCTTGCGGATCACCGGCAGTTTGCACGCTGCTCGCGCCTGCTGCAGGTAAGCATCGGCACCCTGAAAGTAATCGATATCGGTGAGCACTGACAGACAGGTGGCGCCGCCCTTTTCGTAGCTTCTGGCGATGTCGGCAGGTACGAAGTTTTCGCGAATCACACCTTTGCTGGGCGAAGCTTTCTTGATTTCAGCGATGACGGCAGGCTGCTTCGACTTGGCCTGAGTGATCAATGCGTTGGCAAAACCACGGGGTGCATCGGCCGCCTTGGCCAGGCTTTCCAGCTCGGCCAGACTCACACGAGCACTGCGCTCGGCGACTTCCTGGACTTTACGCGCCAGAATGTTTTCCAGAACCGTCGGTACACTCATCCCTCATTCTCCACTCTGAATACCGCGGTAAATGCACCCAGTTCCTCAAGCTTTTCCCGAGCAAGACCTGTGTGCAGCGCGTCGTGCGCCAGGGCAACGCCCTCTTTCAAACTGGTTGCATGGTCGGCGGCGTACAACGCGGCACCGGCGTTGAGCACAATCATCTCGGCCGCTTTCTGACCGTTCTCGGTCTTGCGCTTGCCCAGGGCATCGCGAATCAGCTCCAGCGATGCCGCCGGGCTCTCGACCGCCAGGCCGTGAAGGCTCTGGCTCTTCATACCTAGGTCTTCCGGCTCAACCCAATATTCGCTTATCTGGTCGTTCTTCAATTCCGCAACGAAAGTCGGCGCGGCGAGACTGAACTCGTCCAGGCCATCCTTGGAATGCACCACTAGCACGTGTTTGCTGCCAAGCCGCTGTAAGACTTCGGCCAATGGCCGGCACAACGCCTGGCTGAACACGCCAACCACCTGATGTTTGACTCCGGCCGGATTCGTAAGCGGGCCGAGCATGTTGAACATCGTGCGCAAGCCCAGCTCGCGGCGTGGGCCGGCTGCGTGCTTCATGGCACTGTGATGGGTCTGGGCAAACATGAAGCCAATGCCCACGTTGTCGATGCAGCGTGCAACCTGAACCGGTGTCAGGTTCAGGTAGATACCGGCGGCCTCCAGCAGGTCCGCACTGCCGCTTTTGCCCGACACCGCACGGTTACCGTGCTTGGCGACGGTGCAGCCGGCGGCCGCGACCACAAACGAGGAAGCGGTCGAAACGTTAAAGATGTTGGCACCATCACCGCCAGTGCCCACCACATCGACCACACCGTCCAGGGTCTTGAGGTCTACCTTGTCCGCCAACTCACGCATGGCCGACACCGCGCCGACGATCTCATCAATGCTCTCGCTCTTCATGCGCATGGCCATCATGAATGCACCGATCTGCGCATCCGTGCATTGTCCGGTCATGATTTCGCGCATCACATCGCGCATCTCGTCCGTACTCAGGTCGAGTTGGCCGACGATACGGCTCAGGGCTGTCTTGATATCCATGAAAAGTCCTTAGCGCGTGCCGCCGGTTTGTTTGAGGAAGTTGGCGAACAGTTCGTGGCCCTGCTCGGTGAGGATCGACTCGGGGTGAAACTGCACCCCCTCGATGTTCAGTGTCTTGTGGCGCAAGCCCATGATTTCGTCCACCGAGCCGTCTTCCAACTGAGTCCAGGCCGTCAGTTCGAGGCAATCTGGCAGAGTGTCGCGCTTGACGATCAGCGAGTGATAACGAGTGACCGTCAGCGGTCGATTCAAGCCTGCAAATACGCCCTTGTCCTCGTGGAATACCGGGCTAGTCTTACCGTGCATGACCTGACGCGCGCGAACCACGTCACCACCAAAGGCCTGGCCGATGGATTGATGACCTAGGCAGACGCCCAGGATCGGCAGCTTGCCGGCGAAATGCTTGATGGCCTCGATGGAAATGCCGGCTTCAGTCGGCGTACAAGGACCGGGGGACACCACGATACGCTCAGGGTTGAGGGCTTCGATTTCGGCAATGGTGAGTTCATCGTTGCGCACGACTTTAACTTGGGAGCCGAGCTCACCAAGGTACTGCACAACGTTGTAAGTAAAGGAGTCGTAGTTATCGATCATCAGCAACATGGCGCTGGAAACCTCTCGAATTCACTGATTTTTGAACATGACCTTCAGATGATTACCCGCAGGGCGCTGCGCTTTGTCGGGTGCTGGAGTGGCGCCAGCAAAGCGGCAGGTAAAACGGGTATAGAAGGTAAATCGGTACAGGTCCGGCGTGGCCGGCAAAGAATTCAGGCGCGCCAACGCCAACGGGCGTGTGCCTTGATGACTTGATCCAGGAGTTTGCTGATGATCAACACGGGGAAGGTCTCATTCATACGTTTGGGCACAGTAACTTAGCTGGGCTAAGCGTGCAATATCGCGGTGACGCCCGCAGACGAATCATTAGAAGGGATCACGACCAATGGCAAAAGGCCGGTTTTTTTTGGTACTGTCGTTTCGTTCACTACAACAATAAATAAACGGACTTGCTCATGATCAAACAGACGCTGTTTGTACCGCTCGCCGGATGCTTGCTCGCAATGGCCTGCGCCCAAGCGATCGCTGCTCCCAATCCATACTCCAATTTCGTCGTGTTCGGCGACAGTCTCAACGATGCCGGGACCTTTACCGACTCGGGCGGGCCGGCCGGTGCGACTCAGCGCTACACTAACCGGACGGGGCCGGTTTATCAGGATGGTAGCGGTGAGTCGCGCGCGCTCAACTCTACTCAGTTGCTAGGTAGTCGACTGGGGTACTCTGCCGACGAAACGGCGGCATCGACGTCGGCGGTGCGGGCCAACCAGGGCCTGCCAGATGGCAACAACTGGGCGGTCGGCGGTTATCGCACCGACCAGATCCTTGACTCAATTACCACCCAGTCCGCTACAGGGGAGCGCACCCGGGTCGGCTATCTGCCGTCGAACAATTTCCGTGCTGATCCGAATGCGCTGTACTACCTCTCCGGAGGTGGTAACGACTTTCTTCAGGGGCGCATCCTCAGCCCCGCCCAAGCCAACGCCGCAGCAGACCGCCTGGCCGACAGCGTGCAAGTGCTGCAGACCGCCGGCGCGAAATACGTGATGGTCTGGTTGCTGCCGGACATCGGCCTGACGCCGGCCATCAATGGCACCGGCCTGCAAACCGCAGCCACCCAGCTCAGCAATCAGTTCAACCTGCAGCTGGTGCAGCGCTTGCAGGGCATCAATGCCGAAATCATCCCGTTGAATATTCCCCTGCTGTTGCAGGAAACCTTTGCAGATCCGGGACGTTTCGGCCTGGCGACTGACCAGAACCTGACGGCAACCTGCTTTAGTGGCAGTGGCTGCACGGAAAACGCCACCTATGGCATCAACAGTGCCACACCAGACCCGAGCAAGCTGATCTACAACGATGGGGTCCATCCGACCGAAGCCGGGCAAAAGCTGATCTCCGATTACGCCTATTCCCTGCTCGCAGCGCCATGGGAGCTGACACTGCTGCCAGAAATGGCCCACGCCACTTTACGCGCGCATCAGGACGAACTGCGCAGCCAATGGCAATCGGACTGGGAAGACTGGCAAGCGGTCGGGCAATGGCGAGCCATTGTAGCCGGGGGCGGCCAGCATCTTGACCTCGACAGCCAGAGCAGCGGCGCCAGCGCCGACGGCAGCGGTTACAACCTCAATGTGGGCGGCAGCTATCGTCTCAATGACGCTTGGCGCTTAGGTGTCGCAGCAGGTTTCTACCGGCAGAACCTGGACGCTGGCCATAACGACTCGGACTACAAGCTCAATAGCTACCTGGCTACAGCATTTGCCCAGTTCCAGCAGAACCGCTGGTGGGCGGATGCCGCGCTGACGGGTGGAAAACTGGACTACGACAACCTCAAGCGCAAGTTCGACCTGGGCGCCAGCGAAGGTGCCGAGAAAGGCAATACTGACGGGCATCTGTGGGCATTCAGCACTCGCGTTGGCTACGACATTGCCCAACCGGGCAGCCAGTGGCACCTGTCACCATTCGTCAGTGCCGATTACGCCAAGGTGGAAGTCGACGGGTATTCAGAGAAAAGCAATCGGGCCACCGCGTTGACTTTCGATGACCAGACCCGTGACTCGAAACGCCTGGGCGTGGGCTTGCAGGGCAAGTACCAGATCACCTCGCAAACCAGGGTGTTTGGTGAGTATGCCTACGAGCGTGAGTACGAGGACGATGTGCAGAAGGTCAACATCGCCCTCAACAGCCTGCCGGCCAATGACTTCACGCTGGAAGGCTATACCCCGCAAAGTCATTTGCAACGGGTGAACCTGGGGGTGAGTCACAACCTCACCAAGGATCTGGCATTGCGTGCGAGCTACATCATTCGCAAGGATGACGATTTTACCCAGCAAGGCGTAAACCTGGGTGTGGCGCTGGATTTCTGATCGGCTGATCGGCAGGTAAAAAAAGCGGCGCCCTCACAGGCGCCGCTTTTTTTTGGGTTGCCCCCTTTGTGTCAACTCATGCGTCCGGGGTTTGTTCGGCCAATGCCACCGCGCGGAACATGGCGCGACGCTTGTTCAAGGTTTCTTCCCATTCCAGCGCTGGCACAGAGTCGGCAACAATGCCGCCACCGGCCTGCACATGCAGCTCACCATTCTTGATCACCGCCGTGCGAATCGCGATGGCGGTGTCCATGTTGCCGTTCCAGGCAAAATAACCTACCGCACCACCGTAGACTCCGCGCTTGACCGGCTCCAGTTCGTCGATGATTTCCATCGCACGAATCTTCGGTGCGCCCGACAAAGTGCCCGCTGGCAGAATTGCCCGCAACGCATCCATCGCAGTCAGCCCAGCTTTCAATTGCCCGGTGACGTTGGACACAATGTGCATCACGTTGGAATAACGCTCGATGACCATTTTCTCGGTGAGTTTCACCGAACCGATTTCCGATACTCGACCGGTGTCATTGCGCCCCAGGTCAATCAGCATCAAGTGCTCGGCGATTTCCTTGTCGTCGGACAGCAGGTCTTGCTCCAGCGCCAGGTCCGCTTCTTCGTTGGCGCCCCGTGGACGAGTGCCGGCGATGGGGCGCACGGTGATCAGGTTGTCTTCGACCCGCACCAATACTTCCGGCGAGCTGCCAACCACGTGGAAATCACCGAAGTTGAAAAAGTACATGTAAGGCGTCGGATTGAAGCAGCGCAGCGCCCGGTACAGATCGATCGGTGCCGCCTTGAAGTCGATCGACATCCGCTGGGAAGGTACGACCTGCATGCAATCACCGGCGAGGATGTATTCCTTGATGGTGTCGACGGCCTTTTCGTAATCGTCCTGAGTGAAGCTGGACCGGAACACCGGGTCAGCTGTTTGCTGCTTGCTGAAGTCCAGGCCACGGCGCGGCGTGATTGGCTGGCGCAGTTGCTCCAGCAATTCCTGCAGGCGTGCCTGCCCCTGTTCGAACGCATCGTCCTGCGCGGGATCAGCCAGGACAATGGCGTGCATCTTGCCAGCCAGGTTGTCGAACACCACCACCGCATCGGAGACCATCAGCAGGATGTCCGGCACGCCCAACGGATCCGGGTTCGGGCACTTGCCCAGACGCTTCTCGACATAGCGCACGCAGTCATAACCGAAGTAACCCACCAGGCCGCCATTGAATCGTGGCAGGCCGGGAATGGTCGGCACGTTGTAGCGTGCCTTGAATTCTTCGACGAAGGCCAGAGGATCTTCCGCCTCGTGGGTTTCGATCTCGACACCGTCGTGTGTCACGCTGACGTGGTGGTCGTGTACGCGCAACACAGTGCGGCACGGCAGGCCGATGATCGAATAACGACCCCACTTCTCCCCGCCCTGCACCGATTCGAGCAGGTAAGAGTTTGGCTGGTCGGCCAGCTTCAGATAGATCGACAGCGGCGTGTCGAAGTCGGCCAGGGTTTCGCAGGCCAGGGGGATACGGTTATAGCCGGCAGCGGCCAAACGCAGGAATTCTTCGCGGATCATGGGGTAGCCTCGTGGCTTGAGGTGCTAACAGTCAGGTATGCAAACGCGCCGGAAAGCCGGCCAGAATCGAGTCAGGCGCGCCAACGCCAGCGGGCCAGGGCCTTGATGACTTTCATCCAGAGTTTGCGGGTGACCACCACGATGGCGTTTCCATAAGGGGGTTGGACAGCGTCGGGCAACGTTATCCCAGAGGCCGCATCCAGGCAACCGGGAATTAGCTTGCGCAAGTCGTCGATCACCAGCGCCGGCGATTCTTCGGCAATCGGTCGACCGTGGTTATAGCCGTAGCTGAGCGCGACACACTTGACCCCTGCCGCTTTCGCCGCCAACACGTCGCTGCGCGAATCACCGACGAACAACGACTGCGAGGCTGGGATGTTGGCCATTTTCATCACAAAGAACAGCGCGGCCGGGTCCGGTTTCTTTTGCGGCAAGGTATCGCCGCCAATGATCCATTTGAAGTAGCGCCCGATCTTCATCTGATCCAGCAGCGGCGCGACGAAGCGCTCCGGCTTGTTGGTGATCAGCGCCATTTCCACGCCCTGCTTGTGCAGCCATTTGAGCGTGTCGCGCACACCCGGGTAGACCACGGTCAGCTCATGACTGTCGCTGTAGGCTTGCATGAAAATATCCAGCGCGCCTTCGGCCTCACCGTCATCCACCGTCGAATGATCGATGCCACCGGCCAACGCACGTCGCACCAGCACCGGCGCGCCGTTGCCGACCCACTCGCGTACCGACTCGAGCCCCGCAGGCTGGCGGCCGAGCTTGAGCAGCATGTTGTCCACGGCCACCGCCAGGTCGGGGACCGAATCGATCAGCGTGCCATCCAGATCGAACATCACCAGGCGCGGCAAAGCCCCCGGGAACAGCTGCTCAAAGCCACTCATGGACGAGCCAGCGCCAGTTCGGAGCGCATCTTCTCGATCACTTCCTGGTAGTTGGGTGCATTGAAAATGGCCGATCCGGCGACAAAAGTGTCAGCCCCCGCCGCAGCAATTTCACGGATGTTGTTCACGTTCACACCGCCGTCGATTTCCAGGCGGATGTCACGACCGCTGGCATCGATCAGCGCCCGCGCTTCACGCAGCTTGTCGAGGGTGCCAGGAATGAACTTCTGCCCGCCGAAGCCCGGGTTGACGCTCATCAGCAGGATCATGTCGACCTTGTCCATCACGTACTTGAGTACGTCTAGCGGAGTCGCCGGGTTGAACACCAGGCCAGACTTGCAGCCACCCTCGCGGATCAGTTGCAGGGAACGGTCGACATGCTGCGTGGCTTCCGGATGGAAGGTGATGTAGGTCGCGCCGGCTTCGATGAAGTCGCCGACTATGCGGTCCACCGGGCTGACCATCAGGTGCGCGTCGATCGGCGCGGTTACGCCGTATTTGCGCAGCGCCGCGCAGACCATCGGGCCGATGGTCAGGTTTGGCACGTAATGGTTGTCCATGACGTCGAAGTGCACGAAGTCGGCGCCAGCGGCCAGGACGTTGTCCACTTCCTCACCCAGGCGGGCGAAGTCGGCGGAGAGTATCGACGGAGCAATTACGAACGGCTGCATGACGCACCTTTTCTGAGCAGAATCACGATGGCGCGCATTGTATACCTCATGCTTTGACGCGCGCGACGTGACTGCGATGATCAGTAAGCCGCCCGGTAGATCTTCTCGATATCAACGGCACTCAATTGACGAGGATTGTTGCGCATCAGACGTTCGATCCCCGCAGCTTCCAAGGCCATGGCCGGGATTGCATCTTCGGGAACCCCAAAACTGCGCAGACCTTGGGGGATTTCGACCGCAGCACACAACGCAGCCATCGCCTCGACGGCTTTTTCCGCTGCCTCATTGGCGCTCAGATGAGCAGTCCTGACCCCCATGGCCTCGGCAATATCCTGCATTCGCTCAACGCAGGCCATCTTGTTCCAGATCATGACATGGGGCAGCAGTAACGCATTGCTGACGCCATGTGCGATGTTGAATCGTCCACCCAGCGGATACGCCAGTGCATGCACAGCACCGACTCCGGCATTCCCGAATGCCATACCCGCCATCAGGCTGGCGGTGGCCATGTCTTCGCGAGCCTGCAGATTGGATGAGTTGGCGTAGGCCTTGGGCAACGCGCCGGAAATCAGTTTGATCGCGCCGATGGCCAGGGCATCGGTAATGGGCGAGGCATTGAGCGACAGGTAGGATTCGATGGCATGCACCAGCGCATCGACGCCACTCGCTGCCGTGACGCTGCGCGGACACGTCAGGGTCATCTGCGGGCTAACCAGCGCCACGTCCGGCAACAGGTAGTCACTGACGATGCCCTTTTTGAGTTGCGCGACCTTGTCGGACAGGATCGCCACATTGGTCACCTCCGAGCCAGTGCCGGCAGTGGTCGGGATGGCGATCAACGGCGGGCCTTTGCGCGGCACCTGGTCGACACCAAACAAATCCTCAAGCGCGCCGTGATAACCGGCGTAGGCTGCGACACTCTTGGCGATATCGATCGCACTGCCACCGCCCAGGCCAATGAGCCCGTCATGCCCGCCTTCGCGATAGACCTGCATGCAATCTTCGACGATGGCAATTTCCGGATCCGGCAACACCCGATCAAAGATCTCATAAGTGCGACCGCCCAATTGCGCCAGCGCGAGTTCGACTGTGCCGGATTTGACCAGCGCAGCATCGGTGACGATCAGGGGGTGGTCAATGTCCAGACGGGTGAGCTCAGCGGCCAGTTGCTCGATGGCACCTGCTCCGGTGATCAGTTTGTGGGCGATTTTGAAAGAGGAAAGACCCATGTGCGCAGCCTCTTATAGATAGGGAGCTGGGCAACAATAGTAGCTGGGGAATGGAAGTTGTCTGCTATTCAGCTCATGAATAACCAACGAGCCCACGCAAACCCTCTGCAGGAGCGAGCTTACTCGCGATGAACTCGAAAACGACGCGGGGTGTCAGGCTCCCAGCAATATCGTTAGCGACCATCGCGAGCGAGCTCGCTCCTACAATTAATCGGTGTCTAGACTTGGGCGGTGCGCAGTTTCTCGCTGCGTCCGCGCAGCCATTCCAGGGTCAGCAACAGGATCACCGAGAAGGCGATCAACAGCGTCGCGGCGGCGGCAATAGTCGGGCTGAGGTTTTCGCGAATTCCGCTGAACATCTGCCGTGGCAACGTCGCTTGCTCAGGACCGGCGAGGAACAGCGTCACCACCACTTCATCAAACGAAGTGGCAAAGGCAAACAGCGCCCCGGAAATCACCCCCGGTGCAATCAGCGGCAGGGTCACGCGACGGAACGCGGTCAGCGGCGAAGCGCCCAGACTTGCGGCAGCGCGCACCAGGTTGTGGTTGAAACCTTGCAACGTCGCCGACACCGTGATGATCACAAACGGCACACCTAACACGGCGTGCACCACGATCAGCGAGAAGAAACTGTTGCCCAGTCCCAATGGAGCGAAGAACAGATAACTCGCCACACCGATGATGACCACCGGCACTACCATCGGCGAAATCACCAGGGCCATGACTAATGACTTGCCGGGGAAGTCTCCCCGGGTCAGGCCGATCGCCGCCAGCGTCCCGAAGATCATCGCGATCACCGTCGCCGCTGGCGCCACGATGATGCTGTTCCTCAATGCCCGCATCCACTCCGCCGAAGCGAAGAAGTCGTGGTACCACTGCAGCGAAAAGCCTTGCAGCGGATATACCAGGAAACTCCCCGAGTTGAACGACAGCGGGATGATCACCAGCACCGGCAGAATCAGGAACATCAGGATCAGGCCGCAGAGAATCCGCAGGCTGTAGAACCACACCCGTTCGATGGGCGACATGTAAGGACTCAGCATTTCGTTCTCCCCTTAGCTCAGGCGCAGGCGACTGGCGCCTACCAGCCAGCTGTAAATCAGATAAAGCACCACGGTCGCCAACAGCAGTAGCCCCCCCAGTGCGGTCGCCATGCCCCAGTTGATACTGGTGTTGGTGTAGAAGGCGACGAAATAGCTGACCATTTGATCGTTCGGGCTGCCCAGCAATGCCGGCGTGATGTAGTAACCGATGGAGATGATGAACACCAGCAGGCAACCGGCACCTACACCGGCATAGGTCTGCGGGAAGTACACCCGCCAGAAACTGGCGAACGGATGGCAGCCCAGGGAAATCGCAGCACGCATGTAGGTGGGCGAAATACCTTTCATCACGCTGTAGATCGGCAGGATCATGAACGGCAGCAGGATGTGCACCATCGAGATGTAGACCCCGGTGCGGTTGAACACCAGTTCCAGCGGCTTGTCGATGATGCCCATGGCCATCAGCCCACTGTTGATCAGGCCACCCGCTTGCAGCAACACGATCCACGCCGCGACTCGCACCAGAATCGAGGTCCAGAAGGGCAACAGCACCAGAATCATCAACAGGTTGCTTTGCCGTGATGGCAGGTTGGCCAGCAGGTAAGCCAGTGGATAGGCCAGCACCAGGCAAATCGCCGTGATGACCAGGCCCATCCAAAAGGTACGGGCGAAGATGTCGAGGTAGATCGCCTGGTCCGGAGTGGCCGGAGCGACTTCGCCGAGGTCGTCGATGCGGTGATCGACGGCCGCCAACAAGTAATATGGCGTGATGTTGCTGGTATTACGGCGCACGGCTTGCCAATAGGCAGGATCGCCCCAACGCTCGTCGAGATTTTCCAGCGCGTCTTTATAGGAAGTCGGCTCAGTGGCGAACGGCAAGGCGCGAGCAGTCTTGGTCAACAGGCTGCGGTAGCCTGCCAATTCCATGTTCAGGCGCTTGGACAGATCACCCAGGGTCTGATTCTTGCGAGCCTCGGCAAGGTCTTCACTTGCCGCTTTGTACACCGGTTCCGCGGGCAGGCCTCGGCCATCCCAACTGGCGATGGCCGCCACGGTGCGCGGCAGGCCGCCGACCACCTCCGGGTTGCCAACACTTTTATAGAGCAGCGCCACAATCGGCACCAGGAACACCAGCAGCAGGAACAGCACCAGCGGCGCGATCAAGGCCTGTGCCTTCCAGCGGTTAATCCGCTCGGCATGCTTGAGCCGCTGCTTCAAGGTGGGGTCAGTGCCCGCGTTCAGGGGAATGGCGGTGGCCATGGCGTACTCCGGAAATCTTTGGTCATTGCAGAGGTGGCGAACCACCTCGAGCTTTTAGTGTGGGAGCGGGCTTGCTCGCGAATGGGGAGTGACATTCACAATAGATGTCGACTGATCCACTGCTTTCGCGAGCAAGCCCGCTGCCACAGGGTGAGACAAGCCCACCCTCACAGGGTCGTGATTATTTGGCAGCCCAGGAGTTGAAACGCTGCTCCAGTTGCTCGCCGTTGTCAGCCCAGAAGCTGACATCGATCTGCACCTGGTTGGCGATGTTTTCCGGGGTCGTCGGCATGTCTTTCAGGACATCCTTGGCCAGCAATGGCACGGCTTGGGTATTGGCCGGGCCGTAGGCGATGTTTTCCGAGTAGGTCTTCTGCTGTTGCGGCTGGACCGAGAACGCAATGAATTTCTTCGCCGCTTCAGCGCGAGCCTTGTCCAGACCTTTTGGAATAGCCCAGGCATCGAAGTCGTAGATACCGCCGTTCCAGACGACCTTCAGGTTGCTTTCCTTCTGCACGGCAGCGATCCGACCGTTGTATGCCGAGCTCATGACCACATCACCCGAAGCGAGGTATTGCGGCGGTTGCGCGCCGGCTTCCCACCACTGGATGCTTGGTTTCAGCTCGTCGAGCTTCTTGAACGCGCGGTCTTGACCGTCTTTACCGGCCAGCACTTTGTAGACGTCCTTCGGCGCTACGCCATCGGCCATCAAGGCGAATTCCAGGGTGTACTTGGCGCCTTTGCGCAGGCCACGCTTGCCCGGAAACTGCTTGGTGTCCCAGAAGTCCGCCCAACTGGTCGGCGCGGTTTTCAGCTTGTCGGCGTTGTAGGCCAGCACGGTCGACCACACGAAGAAACCTACGCCGCACGGCTGGATGGCGCCCTTGACGTAATCTTCGCTCTTGCCGAACAGGGCTGGGTCGAGTTGCTCGAACATGTCTTCGTCGCATCCGCGGGACAGTTCGGGCGATTCAACTTCCACCAGGTCCCAGGACACACTCTTGGTGTCGACCATGGCCTTGACCTTGGCCATCTCGCCATTGTATTCGCCCGCCACGATCTTGCCGTTGCCCGCTGCTTCCCACGGTGCGTAGAAGGCTTTGACCTGCGCCGCCTTGTTCGCCCCGCCAAAGGATACGATAGTCAGGTCGGGACCTGCCGCCATTGCATGTGCCGCACCGATCATGCCCATGACCAGGGCGGTGAGTTTCAGGGATTTCAACATTTATATTGTTCTCCACGTGCAGGGTTGGTATTGCAGGGGGGGGCGATCAATTCGCCTCTAGAAGTGGGTCGAGCGCGCGAACGTGTTCGACTTGCCAGCCAAGCGGTACAACGTCACCAACGGCCAGCGCGGGATCGAGCTCGGCAATCGGCTGTTTCACAAAGAAATCGGTCTTGCCGCAGACTTCCAGGCGTACCCGGACGTGGTCGCCCAGATAGATAAATTCCTCCACCCGCCCTGAGAAACGGTTGACGCAGGACTCGCTCGAACCGTTGAGGCTTATGCGCTCCGGGCGAATAGACAGCGTCACCGGCTCGCCTGTCTTGCCGACGTTGACTGCCAGGGCCTCAACCTTTTCGCCACGGCCCAACTCGACCACGCATCGGTCGCCAGTGTGGCTGTGCAGACGGCCATTGAGGCGGTTGTTCTCGCCGATGAAGTTGGCGACGAAGGTGTTCTTCGGTTCTTCGTAGAGGCTGCGCGGCGGGGCGATCTGCTGGATTTCGCCCTGATGGAAGACAGCCACGCGATCAGACATGGTCAGCGCTTCACCTTGGTCGTGGGTCACGTAGACCACGGTCACGCCCAGGCGCTGGTGCAAATGCTTGATCTCCATCTGCATGTGTTCACGCAGTTGTTTGTCCAGTGCGCCGAGCGGTTCGTCCATCAGCACCAGTTGCGGCTCGAACACCAGGGCCCGGGCCAACGCCACGCGCTGCTGCTGACCACCGGACAGTTGTGCCGGATAGCGCTGGGCGAAGGCATCGAGCTGAACCATGCTCAGGACTTTTTTTACCTTCTCGCTCACATCACTCTTATTCAAGCCGCGCACGGTCAGCGGGAACGCAAGGTTCTCGGCGACGGTCATGTGCGGAAACAACGCGTAGTTCTGGAACACCATGCCAATGTCACGCTTGTGCGGTGGCACGTTGTTGATGGAACGCCCGGCTAGCAGGATTTCACCAGCGGTCGGGGTTTCGAAACCGGCGAGCATCATCAGGCTCGTGGTCTTGCCGGAGCCGGAGGGCCCGAGCAGCGTGAGGAATTCGCCTTTGCGAATGTCCAGGTTGAGGTCTTTGACGATCAGGTTCTCACCATCGTAGCTCTTTTGCACTCCACGAAAGCTAACCAGAATATCGCTGGCCCCTGCGCTTGAATCGACCTGGCTCATACCCACACCTTTGTTGTTGATGACTGCTGTGGACTAAGCCTAGTGGACGCTGCAAGCCTCGCAAATCGGGGGGCAGGAGAGAATGGCCTCAGCCGGATGGAAGGTTGGGGGTAGGGATTGCCCTACAAGGATGGCGGGGATGGATAGGCGTTGTGGCGAGCTTGAAGCTGCAGGCCGCAAGAACGGGCAAAAGCGGCTTTTCAGGATGTCGCAAATGGACATGCCACCACGGTCCCACATTGGACTGCAGTGAACCTTAGAGCAGTTTGTGTTCCATCGCGTATTTCACCAGCTCCGCCAGGGAGGTGATGTTGAGCTTCTGCATCAGCCGCGCCTTATGGGTGCTGATGGTCTTGCTACTCAGCGCCAGTTGCTGGGCGATGTCGTTGACGTTCGCGCCTTGGGCCAGGCGCTCGAACACCGAGAACTCACGCTCTGACAGCAGCGAATGCAGCGGCCGCGAGTCCGTCAACCCCACCTCGAAGACCATTCGATCAGCCAGGTCAGGATCAATGTAGCGCCCACCCGCCGCAACCTTGCGGATGGCCGTCAGCAACAGCGCCGGGTCGCTGTCCTTGGTCGCGTAACCTGCCGCTCCTACTTTTAAAGCGCGGGCAGCCATTTGCGCCTCGTCATGCATCGATAGCACCAGGATTGCTGGTGGATTGTTCAGCGCGCGAATCCGCGGAATAGCCTCCAGGCCATTGACCCCGGGCATGGAAATATCAAGCAACACCACTTCACAGGGAATATGACGCAGGGCCTCGAGCAACTGTTCGCCATTGCTCGCTTCCCCTACCACCAGCAAGTCCTTGGCCAGGCCGATCAACTGCTTGATGCCTTCGCGGACAATGGTGTGGTCTTCGGCTACCAGTACTCGAATCACGTTGTGCTCCATTCTTCTTATTTCAGATTCACAATCTATCTCGAGCAGGCTCACTCCCACAGGAATTCGGGTGCGCCAGCAATCTGAGCACCGCCCCAAAACCCTGTGGGAGCGAACCTGCTCGCGATGGCCTCAGGACTGACAACACAAACCTTCAGCCCCCATCCAACGGCACTCGCACCATCAGCGTCGTGCCCTCCCCCGGCTCACTCTCAAGCGACAACTGCCCGCCCATGATCAACACCCGTTCGCGCATGCCCACCACGCCAAAAGAAGTAGGGCGACCGGTGGTAGCGACAAATCCTACGCCATCATCGCTGACTGTCAGGAGCAACTCGCTGCCTTCATGCACCAGCGTCAGTTCGACAGTATGCGCCTGGGCATGGCGCATGACATTGGTCAACGCCTCCTGAAGGATACGGAACAGTCCAATGGCCATGGCATCGCTGAGCGCTGGCAGGTTGTCCGGCACCTGCACCAGACAGGGAATGTGGGTGCGCGCTTCAAAGCGGCGGGCCTGCCATTCAATCGCCGAAGCGATCCCGGCGTCGAGTATTGGCGGGCGCAACGCTGTCGCCACGTCTCGAACCAGCTGGAACAACTGAGCAATCAGGCGCTTCATGCTGTTCAAACGTTCCTGCAGGCCAGGGTCAAGCTGCGCGTAGGCCAATTCGCACATAGAGGTCTCCAGCTTCAGCACGGTGAGCTCTGACCCAGCTCATCGTGAACCTCCCGGGCAATTCGCGCTTTCTCCTCTTCCCTTACGCTTTCGAGGTGCGCAGACAACTCCCGCAATTGCTCGCGCGAACTCGCCAGCTCCAGTTCGATGCGCTTGCTCTCGCTGATATCCCAGACGATGCCGTCCCAAACGTAGGCGCCGTCATCGAGCCGACGGGTAATGGCCTTGATCTCGGCCCAGCGTTGTTCGCCCTGGCGGGTGAGAATTCGCCCTTGCCATGACCAGTCGCTATCGGTGTCCAACGCCAGGTCCTGAGTCTGGTGATAGCTGGGCTTGTCAGCCGGATGCACCAGGCTGCGTAGTCCTTTGTCGCGATGAGCGAGGGTCGCCGGGGAGTAACCCACCAGGGTTTCGCTGCCTTCACTGATATAGGCAAAGTCGATCTGCCCCGTCACTGGCGCCCGCTCCAGGCGAAAGACCAACCCCGGGACGTTGGCGGCAATCCCCTGCAGCCGCGCTTCGCTTTCCTGCAGTGCGGCCAGGGCGCGACGGCGCTCGGTGACATCGTTGAGGTAGACCACCAGGTACTCGCCGTCACGAAATCGCAGGAAGCTCAACGACACGTCCGTTGGCAAAATACTGCCGTCCGCCCGAACGCAGTTGGTTTCGAAACTTTGCGGCCCCTCCTCGCTGGCACGGGCGCGCTTCCACAAGTTCAGCCAGCGATCCATGTGCAGGCCGGGTTCGAAATCGATCAGTGGCCGGTCAATAATCCCGCCTGCGGCATAACCCAGCATGGTTTCGGCGGCGCGGTTGGCATAGCGCACATGGCTGTCCCAATTCACCCACAGGATGCCGACCGTACTTTGATCGATGGAAAACTGCGTGAGCCGCAAGGCTTCTTCGCTGGCGGCACGCAAGGCAATGTCCTCGCGGGCGGCGGCCAGACGCTGCTCCAGGCTGTGCTGCTGGCGACGTTGCCAGAAGACGATGGCCATGCTGCTGAGCATCAACACCGCAAACAACAGGCACAGGTTTTGCCAGAACCCTGGCGACTCGGACAGCCGAGGGTACTTGGGCTGCAACCACTGGTTGTGCAATTGTTCGAGGTGCTTGGCCGGTATCGCCCGCAACGCCGCCTCGACGATGTCCGCCAATTCAGGCCAGTCGCGCCGAGTCGCAACCCGCAGCAATTGCGGCAAGCCAATGTCACCGACCACCACCAACCCGGCAAACTCCGGCTCGGCGGACAATCGCCCGAGCTGCGCCTCATCGACCACCGCGTAACTGGCCTGCTGGCTCAACAGCAGTTGCAATGCCTGGCGCTCGTTTGGTACGCCTTGCAGATTCAGATGCGGGTAGTTACCGCGCAGGTAGTCAGCGGTGGCACCGGGCATGCGCACCGCCACCCGGGTCTGGCTATCGAGTTCTTCCAACTCAACCACGCCAGCGCTCTTCTGATCACTGACCACCAGTTGCGGCACCCGCATATAGGGGTCGGAAAACTGCCACAGACGCAAACCGCTCGGGGTTTGCGCCAGCCCAGGAGCAATATCGATTTCGCCTTCTCGTGCGGCAGTCTCCAGTTGCGCAAGGTCGGGGAAATTACGCCAGCTCAATTCGACCTTGAGCGACTTGGCTACCCACTTCATCAGTTCGACATTGACCCCGGACAGCCGCTGCAAGCGCCGATCGTATTGGGCATAGGGTACTTGCAGCACCAGTCCGACGCGCAATTCGCCATGGCTGGCCAGCCACTGGCGCTGCGCCGACGACAGTTGCGCAAGGTGCTCAGGGGGCGCGGACGCAGCCCAACCCGCCAGGGAAAACCACAGACAGCCGATCATTAACAGGCAACGCACAAACATCATTAAAGCCCCACACACTGACAAATACTGACTAACCCATTAGGCTGCCGGAATCACTTCTGGCCTGGAAAATCCGATGCCCCCTGTCCACCGCCTGGCACTGCCAGCATTGTGCCTGTCGCTGATCCTGCCTTGCGCGCTTTCCGTCAAGGCGGCTGACCCGGCCCCTGCTCTTGCCGATTCCCCCGCAGCAACTGAGCCAACGGAACGCCAGCCGCTGCTTGAGCGTAGCCAGGAAAACGCTGCCGCACTTGAGCGCACCCTCCCCGCTCAGGAACAGCAACAGCTGCAAGCCGGTAGCGAAACTTTCCTGGCGCTGTGGAAGCCGGCGAATACTGCCGAGCCCAAAGGCGCAGTGATTATCGTCCCTGACGTCGGCGAGACAGCTGACTCACCGCAAGCGATCGGCCCATTGCGTCGCAAATTGCCGGATGCCGGCTGGAGCAGTCTGAGTATCACCTTGCCAGACCTGCAAAGCGATGCCATTGCCCCCCGCGTCCTCGAAGTGCCACCGGCCATCAAGGCACCTGATACAGGGACCAAGGATTCGACCACTTCCACTCCAATTGAACAGGCCGCCGGGGGCGAAGCGGATGTGGCAGACAAGGCGGTGGTCGAAAGCGTCGACGAACAGCGAAGAGTCGATGCCGAACGAATATTTGCCCGGATCGACGCGGCAATTGTCTACGCCGAAGGACAAAGCGCTCGCAGCATCGTCGTGCTAGGACATGGCACCGGCGGTTACTGGGCAGCCCGATACCTGAGCGAGAAGCAGCCGCCACAGGTCGAGAAACTGGTAATGGTGGCGGTCAAGACGCCGGCAGCCATCAAACCCGAACTGGTCGAGCTGACCTCGACACTCAAACTGCCTACCGCAGACATTTTCTACATGGACAAGCGGCTGGATCGCGATGCTGCGCTGAAGCGGTTGCAGGCGAGCAAGCGGCTGAAGACGGCAGCGTTCAGCCAGGTTTCGTTGAAAGGCTTGCCGGGCAACACCAAGGATCAACAGGAGCAACTGGTGCGCCGGGTGCGGGGCTGGTTGAGCCCGCACCCGGCGGATTGATTACCCGCAATTGGGTTGCTAACGAAAATCCCGGCGCTGACGAATCACCGTGTAGGCGTTGTGCAACTCGCGGGTCTTGTCCGTTGCCTCGCGAACCTGCGCTGTGGTTGCACCACTGCCGGCGATTTTGTCCGGATGATGCCGACTCAGCAGGCGACGGTAGGCATGCTTGATCTGCGCCGGCTCACTGGTGGCGGACACCCCCAATAGTCGCATTGCGTCCTGGTAACTCAGCGCACTGCTGATAACCGGACGTTTCTGTGGCTCGTATTCGCTGGCCAGTGCCTGCGTTTGTTGTGGCGTCCAGCCCAGCCAACGCCCCCACTGGGCAATCAGTTCAAGCTCACTGCGACCGGCACGCCCATCCGCCCAGATCATGCGCCAGCACGCGCGCAACACGCCTTCGGCAGCGAACGGTTGCGCGCTCAAGCGCCGCAGATATCTGCCCAGCCGGTCATGTCCCGATTTGCCGCGGTTGAACGCGGCAATCGCCCGGCGTTGCGCCGACTCGGTCATTTCCAGCGCACGCATTTCCTCTCGTGCCTGCTGGATGTGACCTGCCACCACATGCCCATCGCATTTGGCCAACCGCCCCAGCAGGATGAACAGCAGTTCATCATTGCGCAGGACTGGCCGGCCGCCGAGCTTTTCCCGCAAATGTCCCCAGCTCTGCAGCTGTAGGCGTCGATCCAGCGCCTGCCCTAATAATGCGCCGAGCATGGCCCCCGGAATGCTGGCGATGGCGAAGCCCGCCCCGGCTCCAATCAGAGTCCCTGGCCACAGCATCTCAGCGGCTCGCTTCTATCAGGGCTTGCGCTTGTGCCAGGCGCTCGTGAGTGCCGACATCCACCCAGTGCCCATCGAGGCGCTCGCCCGTCACTTGCCCTTGCTCCATGGCCGCGCGCAGCAAGGGCGCCAGTTTGAACGCGCCCGCCGAGCAATTTTTGAACAACTGCGGGTGCAGCACCGCAATTCCGCTGTAGGTCAGCGTTGCAGCATTTGCTTGGCCGTCATACACCTGCCCGTTGGTCAGACTGAAATCACCTGCCGGGTGATGCGCGGGGTTGTCCGCCAGTACCAAATGCGCCAGTCCGCTGATGGACTGATGCAACGCTCTGAAGTCATAGTCGGTCCAGATATCACCGTTGACCACCAGGAAAGCGTCGTCACCCAGCAACGGCAGCGCACGATGGATACCCCCGCCGGTCTCCAGCGGTTCGCCTTCCGGGGAGTAGTGAATTCGTACGCCGTATTGTGATCCGTCACCTAGATAGTTCTCGATCTGCTGACCTAGCCAGGCATGGTTGATCACAATCTCGGTAAACCCGGCGACCGCCAGGGCCTTGAGATGATATTCGATCAACGGCACGCCGCCGACACGCACCAGGGGTTTGGGGGTGGTCAGCGTCAGCGGCCGCATGCGTTCACCCTTGCCTGCAGCAAGAATCATCGCCTTCATGCTTCAGCTCCAGCACGCAAGCTATCCAGCAATGCGCCCAGCTCGGCCAACTCGGGTCGGCGCGCCACCACGGTGTCTATATAAGCAAAGAAGCGCGGCACGTCAGCCAAGTAGCGCGGCTTGCCGTCGCGGTGACAGATGCGGGCGAAGATGCCGATGACTTTCAGGTGACGCTGCACCCCCATCAGGTCGCTGGCGCGCAGGAAGTTTTCGAGGTCCGGTTGCACGGCAATGCCCAGCGCACCGGCCTGCTGCCAGTAATCCTCCAGCCAGCCGCGTACGCGCTCCTCGGGCCAACTGAGGAACGCGTCCTTGAACAGGCAGGTGACGTCATAGGTGACGGGACCGTAGACCGCATCCTGGAAATCCAGCACGCCGGGGTTCGGTTCGCTGAGCATCAGGTTGCGCGGCATGTAGTCGCGATGCACCAATACCTTGGGCTGGGCCAGCGCACTCTCGATCAACAGGTCGCTGGTTCGCTGCCACAGTGCTTGCTGGGTGGAGTCGAATTCGACGCCCAGCTCATGTTTCACATACCAGTCTGGAAACAATTCCAGCTCACGACGCAGCAAGGCCACATCATAACTCGGCAGTGGCGCCACCATTGGCAGTTGCTGAAAGGCCAGCAGGGCTTGCAAGGCGTCCCTGAACAAATCGTCGGCGTTTTCGCTGTCGATAACGTCCAGGTAGGTCTTGTTACCCAGGTCATTGAGCAAAAGAAAACCGCGCTCCAGGTCTTGTGCGTAAATTTTCGGCACATTGATACCGGATTTCGCCAGCAAAAAAGCGATGTCGACGAAGGGTTTGCAGTTTTCCTGGGGCGGCGGCGCATCCATCACGACGAAGCTGCGGCCCTCGCCCTCCCAGCGGAAATAGCGTCGAAAACTCGCATCACTGCTGGCCGCAGTCAACGTGGCCGGGGGTACGGCTCCCCAGCCCTGCTCTGCAAAGAGGGTGGCCAACTGTTCTTCGAGCCAAACTTTCAGGTGTTGCAAACGTACATCTTGGTCAGGCATTGCAAGGGTCTCCGACGGCGCTAGCCGTCAAGCGGGTCATGCTTTATTATCCAGCATCTTTTTCAGACCATCGAGAGGCGTGCGGCCCACACCGCGGGCAGATGGCACGCAGGAAGCCCGGACTAATAAGATGGCATTGAAATCCCCCGCGTTTCGTAAAAAATTTCCGTTGTTGGTTACCGGCAGTCTGCTGGCCCTGCAACCTCTAGCCACTTCGTTCGTGGTCGCCGCGGAACAGTATGACTGCTCAGTCTCTGCTTCGGGTGCCTGGGACTGTGCGCCAAAATCCCCAGCCGCTGCTTTACCTCCTCGCCCCGTCCATGACGGCAGCGCGGTGAGTGCAAGCGGCGAGACGCCTGCCGACAACGGTACGAGCGACGACACCGGCGCCAGGCCGGCACTGGTGACCGAGGCCAAGGGCCGCGGCCTGAAGTCTCGCAGTGCAGACTACAGTCACCTCGACTGGGTTCCGCGCGAGAACCTCACCGCAGCGCAATTGGCTGAAACCGGTCCTTACTGCTCTGGTTCCTATATCGAACCGATTCGTCCTGGCATGAATGACAAGACGAATAAAAGTGACGCCCCAACCTTTATCGGCGCTAAGGCCTCTCGCTACAAGCAGGATGAACAGGTTGCAGCACTGGCCGGTGACGTCGTCATGCGCCAAGGCAGCATGCAGGTCGAAGCGGACGAAGCCAACCTGTACCAGGCCGAGAGCCGCGGCGAACTGAACGGCAACGTGCGCATTCGCGACAATGGTGCCCTGATCGTTGGCGATCACGCCGATGTGCAACTGGACACTGGTGAAGCCAAGGTCGACAACGCCGAATACGTGATGCACAAATCCCGTATCCGCGGTAACGCCCTGTACGCCAAGCGTGCCGAAAACGCGATCATCCGTCTCAAGGACGGTACGTACACCACGTGCGAACCGAACAGCAATGCCTGGCAGCTCAAGGGTAATAACATCACCCTGAACCCAGCCACCGGCTTCGGTACCGCGACCAACGTGACCCTGCGGGTGAAGGACATTCCGGTTCTTTACACGCCGTACATCTACTTCCCGATCGATGACCGTCGCCAGTCCGGCTTCCTGCCGCCAACTATAGGCACCGGCAGCGATACCGGCTTCATGCTGGTGACTCCGTACTACTTCAACCTGGCACCGAACTACGACGCCACGTTGTACCCACGCTACATGAGCAAGCGCGGCCTGTTGATGGAAGGCGAATTCCGCTACCTGACGCCGTCCAGCGAAGGCCAGTTCGGCGCCGCGTACCTGAACGACGACGACACCGAGCGCAGCAAACAGACCGACTACGAAAAAACCCGCTACATGTACAACTGGCAGCACAAGGGTGGCCTCGACTCGCGGGTTCTCACGCAGGTTGATTACACCAAGATCAGCGATCCTTATTACTTTCAGGATCTGCAGACCGACCAGATTGGCGTGAAAAGCTCTGATTATGTGAATCAACAGGGGGCTGTCAGCTACCGTGGCGACAGCTACACCGCACGTGTGAACGCTCAGGCTTATCAGTTGGCGACTGTTTCAAACATCACGCCGTATGACCGTCTGCCTCAGATCACCTTCGATGGTGCTCTTCCGTACCATCCAGGCGGCCTAGACTTCTCATACAACACCGAGCTGGTGCGTTTCGACCGCGACTTGAAAAACGGTGGCTTCTCGGACGAAGACGGCATCGTGACTCCGCGCCTGGACACCAATGTAGTTGGCCTGGCCCGCGCCAATGGTGACCGGCTTAACCTGGCGCCTGCAGTCAGCCTGCCGCTGGACTGGTCCTACGGCTTCCTGAAACCGACACTCAAGTATCAGTACACCCAGTATCAACTGGACCTGGACAGTATCGGCAAATCTCAAATTGCCGCCCAGAATGCGGAACAGGACAAACTCAACGGCACGTTTGATACCAATCAAAACCGTGGAGTGCCGATTGCAAGTATTGACAGCGGCCTGTATTTCGACCGCAAAACCACATGGTTCGGCAAAAACTACAACCAGACACTCGAGCCGCGCCTGTTCTATCTCTATGTACCTGAGACGGACCAGGAAGACATTCCCGTCTTCGACACCAGCGAGTACACCTTCAACTACTCGTCGCTGTTCCGTGACAACCGCTTCTCCGGCACCGACCGCGTGGGCGACGAGAACAAGCTGTCCCTGGGTATCACCAGCCGCTGGATCGAAGAAAACGGCTTTGAGCGTCAACGTATCAGCGTTGGCCAGGCGCTTTACTTCAAGGACCGTGAAGTTCAGTTGCCGGGCATTAATGCCAAGACCCGTGATGACGCGAAATCCAATGTTTCGCCCTACGCGCTGGAATACGAGTACCGCTGGAACCGTGATTGGCGCACCACTGCCGATTACAACTGGGATCCGGACAGCCGCAGCCCCCGCTCGGGTAGCGCGATGTTCCACTACCAGCCTGAAGACAACCCGAACAAGGTCATCAACGCCGGTTATCGCTATCGCAATGACCAGGTTCGTTACGACCAGAACACGGGCAAGTGGGCTGTCGGCGGCGGTGACTACGGCACTCCAGGCCAACCGGGCTACGTGAAGGACTACTACAAGATCCAGCAGCACGACTTCTCGGTTATCTGGCCGATCGTGCCGCAATGGAACGCTATCAGCCGCTGGCAGTATGACTACAACCGCAACCGTACACTGGAAGCCTTCGGTGGCTTCGAGTACGACAACTGCTGCTGGAAACTGCGCGTGATCAATCGCTACTGGGTTGACTACGACGAAACCAGTCAAGACGCTCCGCAAAATGAAAAAGGCGACCATGGCGTCTTCCTCCAAATTGTTCTGAAGGGACTCGGCGGCCTCACCGGCGCCAAAGTAGAGAGCTTCCTCGACAAAGGCATCCAAGGTTATCGTGAACGTGAAGACCAAGCTTTCTGATTGTCTGCGCCCGCTCGTGCTGGGCGCGCTGTTCCTGGGTACCGCGGCCAACGCCGCGGTGCAGTCCATCGATAGAGTGGTGGCCATCGTCGATAACGACGTGGTCATGCAGAGCCAGCTGGATCAACGGGTTCATGAAGTGCAGCAGACCATCGCCAAGCGCGGTGCTGCCGCGCCGCCGCCTGGTGTGCTGGACCAGCAGGTACTTGAGCGTCTGATCGTCGAAAACCTGCAGCTGCAGATCGGCGAACGCTCCGGCATCCGCATTACCGATGAAGAGCTGAACCAGGCTGTCGGCACCATCGCCCAACGCAACAACATGTCGGTGGATCAATTCCGCGCCGCCCTGACACGTGACGGCCTGTCCTTCGACGACGCACGTGACCAGATCCGTCGCGAAATGATCATCAGCCGTGTACGTCAGCGTCGTGTGGCGGAGCGCATCCAGGTGTCCGAGCAGGAAGTGAAAAACTTCCTCGCTTCCGACCTGGGCAAGATGCAGCTGTCCGAAGAATTCCGCCTGGCCAACATCCTGATTCCTACGCCGGAAAGCGCCAACTCTGAAGCGATTCAGAATGCTGCCAAACAAGCGGATGCGGTTTACCAGCAGCTCAAGCAAGGCGCTGACTTCGGTCAATTGGCCATCGCCAAATCCGCCAGCGAGACCGCACTGGAAGGCGGCGACATGGGCTGGCGTAAAGCTGCTCAATTGCCACCACCGTTCGACCGCATGCTGAGCACCATGGCTGTGGGCGACGTCACCCAGCCAATGCGCACCCCGGGGGGCTTCATCATTCTGAAGATCCTCGACAAGCGTGGCGGTGAAGCCCAGGTGCGTGACGAAGTACATGTACGCCACATTCTGGTCAAGCCAAGTCCGATCCGTGACGAAGCGAAAACCAAGGCACTGGTCGAGTCCCTCTACACTCGCATCGAGTCCGGCGAAGACTTCGCCGAGCTGGCGAAAAACTATTCGGAAGATCCGGGTTCTGCCCTCAACGGCGGCGACCTGAACTGGATCGACCCGAATGCACTGGTGCCAGAGTTCCGCGAAGTGATGGCTAATACCCCGCAAGGCAAGCTGTCCAAGCCGTTCCAGACTCAATATGGCTGGCACGTCCTGGAAGTCCTGGGTCGCCGCGCCACCGACAGCACCAACCAGGCCCGCGAACAGCAAGCGATGACCGTGCTGCGTAACCGCAAATACGACGAAGAGCTGCAAACCTGGCTGCGTCAGATCCGTGACGAAGCGTATGTCGAGATCAAACTTCCTGGTGCAGACCAGGCAGCGCAGTGAACCCCAAACGTTTCGCGCTGACACCCGGCGAGCCAGCCGGCATAGGTCCTGACCTGTGCCTGCTGCTCGCCTCGCAAGCCCAGCCACACCCCCTGATAGCCATCACCAGCCGCGACCTGCTCATTGAGCGGGCCGCGCAACTGGGTGTGGCCGTTGATCTGCTGGCAGTGACACCGAACAGTTGGCCAGACGCTCCGGCGCCGGCCAACAGCCTGTATGTGTGGGATACGCCGCTCACTACCAAGGTGACTGCCGGGCAACTGGACAAGGCCAATGCCGCCTTCGTCCTGGAAACCCTGACCCGCGCAGGCAAAGGCTGCATGGCCGGGGATTTCGCCGGCATGATCACCGCTCCGGTACACAAAGGCATCATCAACGAATCCGGCATCGCCTTCTCCGGGCACACGGAGTTTCTCGCTGACCTGACCCACACGGCCCAAGTGGTAATGATGCTCGCGACCCGTGGCCTGCGCGTGGCGCTGGTCACCACTCACCTGCCGCTGCGCGAGATTGCCGACGCAATCACGCCTGAGCGCCTGGAGCGCGTGACACGTATCCTGCACACCGACCTGAAAGAGAAATTCGGCATCGCCCAGCCGCGCATCCTGGTTTGCGGGCTCAACCCGCACGCCGGTGAAGGCGGTCACCTGGGCCATGAAGAAATCGACATCATCGAACCTACATTAGAGCGCTTGCGCGGTGAGGGCATGGACCTTCGCGGCCCCCTTCCCGCCGACACTCTGTTTACCCCCAAATATCTGGAGCACTGCGACGCAGTGCTGGCGATGTACCACGATCAGGGCCTGCCGGTGCTCAAGTACAAAGGCTTCGGCGCGGCAGTCAATGTGACTCTCGGCTTGCCGATCATCCGCACTTCGGTCGACCACGGCACTGCCCTGGACCTGGCCGGCAGCGGCAAAATCGACACCGGCAGCCTGCAAGTCGCCCTGGAAACCGCCTACCAGATGGCCGAGACCCGTTTATGACCGAGCATTACCAACACAAGGCGCGCAAACGCTTTGGCCAGAACTTCCTGCACGATGCTGGCGTCATCGACCGCATCCTGCGCTCTATCCACGCCAAGGCCGAAGATCGCCTGCTGGAAATCGGCCCCGGCCAGGGCGCACTGACCCAAGGCCTGCTGAGCAGTGGCGGCCAACTCGACGTGGTGGAACTGGACAAGGACCTGATCCCGATCCTGAACCAGCAGTTTGCCGGCAAGAGCAATTTCAACCTGCACCAGGGTGATGCGCTGAAGTTCGACTTCAACAGCCTGAACGCAGCACCCGCCAGCCTGCGGGTGGTCGGCAACTTGCCGTACAACATCTCAACCCCGCTGATCTTCCACCTGCTGCACAACGCCCACCTGATCCGCGACATGCACTTCATGCTGCAGAAGGAAGTGGTCGAGCGTATGGCTGCAGGCCCCGGCGGTGGAGACTGGGGCCGCCTTTCGATCATGGTTCAGTATCACTGCCGGGTCGAACACCTGTTCAATGTCGGCCCTGGCGCATTCAATCCGCCGCCCAAGGTTGATTCGGCGATCGTGCGCCTGGTGCCTCACGCAGTACTCCCGCACCCGGCCAAAGACCACAAGCTGCTGGAACGAGTGGTTCGTGAAGCGTTCAACCAGCGTCGCAAGACCCTGCGCAACACCCTCAAGCTGCTGCTGAGCAATGCCGAAATCGAAGCCGCCGGCGTCGATGGCAGCCTGCGTCCGGAGCAACTCGACCTGGCCGCCTTCGTGCGCCTGGCCGACAAGCTCAGCGAGCAGGTACTGCAGGCACCTGCCGCCGACTGACTAGCGATGAGCGCTATCGGGTAGGACGCCAGTCTGGTTTACTACCCGGTACTTGGCCTAGACTGGTTCCATCAGCTACGCCCCGCGTCCCGCTTCGTTTTTAAGGCCTCTTGCATGTCCGATCCTCGCTATCAGGTCGACGTCAGCGTCGTCACCCGCTATCTGGCAGAACAATCGCAACCCGAGCACGAACGCTTTGCCTTCGCCTACACCATCACCGTGCACAACAATGGCGAGCTACCCGCCAAGCTGTTGTCGCGGCACTGGGTGATCACCGATGGCGATGGGCATGTCGAGGAGGTTCGCGGTGCGGGCGTCGTCGGCCAGCAACCGCTGATCGACCCGGGTAAAAGCCACACCTACAGCAGCGGTACGGTCATGACCTCCAAGGTCGGCACCATGCAGGGCACTTATGAAATGATTGCCGATGACGGCAAGCACTTCGACGCCATCATCGCGCCATTTCGCCTGGCGGTGCCCGGAGCCCTGCACTGATGGCAACGTACGCCGTCGGAGACCTGCAAGGCTGCCTTGACGCACTGCAATGCCTGCTCAGGAAAGTTGCCTTCGACCCGGCCCGCGACCGCCTGTGGCTGGTAGGCGACCTGGTCAACCGTGGCCCACAGTCCCTGGAAACCCTGCGTTTCCTCTATGGCATGCGCGAATCGCTGGTGTGCGTACTGGGCAATCACGACCTGCATTTGCTGGCGGCCGGGAAGAACATCGAACGCCTGAAAAAAGGCGACACCCTGCGCGAAATCATCGATGCGCCCGATTGCGCAGATTTGCTCGACTGGTTGCGCCAGCAAAAGCTCATGCATTACGACGAACAACGCAACATGGCGCTGGTGCATGCCGGTATCCCGCCACAATGGTCGCTACGCAAAGCCTTGAAATGCGCCGCGGAAGTCGAGACTGCCTTGCGCGACGACAACCTGCTGCCGCCCTTCCTCGATGGCATGTACGGTAATGAGCCGGCGAAATGGGACAGCGAACTCAAAGGCGTCACGCGCCTGCGAGTGATCACCAATTACTTCACCCGCATGCGTTTCTGCACGGCCGAGGGCAAGCTTGACCTCAAGAGCAAGGAAGGCCTGGATTCGGCACTACCGGGCTATAAGCCCTGGTTCCAGCACAAGGAACGCAAGGCCAAGGATCTGAAGATCATCTTCGGCCACTGGGCAGCGCTGGAGGGCAAAGTACTGGAGCCGGGCATTTCAGCCCTCGACACCGGCTGCGTCTGGGGCGGCGCCATGACCCTGATGAATGTCGACAGCGGCGAACGTCTGTCCTGCAAATGCGACGCCCACGGCCATGTCGCCGCTGCGCCCATCGACCCCACACTCACCGCATCATCGTCAGCCAGCGCTCAGCGCTAGGCTGCGCTTTCAGCCGAGCCACAGGAGCCCGCCATGAGCGAATTCAAACGTATCCCCCCAGAACAGGCACAGGCCCTGCGCGAGCAAGGCGCCGTAGTGGTTGATGTCCGCGACCCGGCGACCTTTGCCGCCCTGCACATCGCAGGTTCCAGACACCTGGACAACCACTCCTTGCACGCCTTCATTCAAGGTGCCGACCTCGACGCGCCGACCGTCGTCGTGTGCTACCACGGCAATTCCAGCCAGGGCGCGGCCGCTTATCTGATCAGCCAGGGCTTCTCCGATGTCTACAGCATGGATGGCGGTTTTGAGCTGTGGCGTACGACTTATCCTGCGGAAACTGCGCAAGGCACTGCCGAATAATTTTTTTGTAACGCGCAAGCCCCAGCCACTGCGGGCTAGCGCCGTGGCAGACGAACGGTCTGCCACAACTAATTACGTATCTCGCCTTTACCTCCCGAATTCCCAACTATCCTTAAGCCCAGGCCATCCAAAACAGGGGAGAGCCGGTACACCGGCGCGCGGGTCATCGGGAGTAGCTTTCGGAGTCGTCAGCTCTGAAAGAGTTCTGGGGGGTAAACAGCGACCGCCTGTTCGGTTGCTGCCAGCATCGACTGAGTGATCCGGCGTCGGCTCCACGTATCGAGCGAGGTGACGTCATGAGTATCTTTAGCCACTTCCAACAACGCTTCGAGTCCACACGCCAGGAAGAACTCTCGCTGCAAGAGTATCTTGAGCTGTGCAAACAGGACCGCAGTGCCTACGCTTCCGCCGCCGAGCGTCTATTGCTGGCCATCGGAGAACCGGAGCTGCTGGACACCTCGACCAATTCGAGGCTGTCGCGAATCTTTTCCAACAAGGTGATTCGTCGCTATCCGGCCTTTGAAGACTTCCACGGGATGGAAGAATGCATTGACCAGATCGTGTCGTATTTCCGCCATGCCGCTCAGGGCCTGGAAGAGAAGAAACAGATTCTTTACCTGCTCGGCCCCGTCGGTGGCGGTAAATCGTCCCTGGCCGAAAAGCTCAAACAGCTGATCGAAAAAGTGCCCTTCTACGCGATCAAGGGCTCGCCGGTCTTCGAATCCCCCCTGGGTCTGTTCAACGCCACAGAAGATGGCGCGATCCTCGAGGAAGACTTTGGTATTCCGCGGCGCTACCTCAACACCATCATGTCGCCATGGGCCACCAAGCGCCTGGCAGAATTTGGCGGCGACATCAGCCAGTTCCGCGTAGTGAAGCTGTACCCGTCGATCCTCAACCAGATCGCCGTGGCCAAGACCGAACCTGGGGACGAGAACAACCAGGACATCTCAGCACTGGTGGGCAAGGTCGATATTCGCAAACTGGAAGAATTCCCTCAAAACGACGCCGACGCCTACAGCTACTCGGGTGCATTGTGCCGGGCCAACCAGGGCCTGATGGAATTCGTCGAAATGTTCAAGGCGCCGATCAAGGTGCTGCACCCATTGCTGACCGCCACCCAGGAAGGTAACTACAACAGTACCGAAGGCCTGGGCGCGATTCCGTTCACCGGGATCCTGCTTGCTCACTCCAACGAATCGGAATGGCACACCTTCCGCAACAACAAGAACAACGAGGCCTTCATCGACCGGATATACATCGTCAAGGTGCCGTACTGCCTGCGCGTCAGCGACGAAGTGAAGATCTACGACAAGCTGTTGTTCAACAGTTCGTTGGCCAAAGCCCACTGCGCACCTGACACCTTGAAAATGCTCGCCCAGTTCACCGTGCTCTCGCGCCTCAAAGAGCCGGAAAACTCGAACATCTACTCGAAGATGCGCGTGTACGACGGTGAAAACCTCAAAGACACCGATCCGAAGGCCAAGTCGATCCAGGAATACCGCGACAACGCGGGCGTCGATGAAGGCATGAACGGCCTGTCGACCCGTTTCGCGTTCAAGATCCTGTCCAAGGTCTTCAACTTCGATCCGCACGAGATCGCCGCCAACCCGGTACACCTGCTGTACGTGCTGGAACAGCAGATCGAGCAGGAACAATTCCAGGCTGAGACCCGCGAACGTTATCTGCGCTTCCTCAAGGAATACCTGGCACCGCGTTACATCGAATTCATCGGCAAGGAGATCCAAACCGCCTACCTCGAGTCCTACAGCGAGTATGGGCAGAACATCTTCGATCGTTATGTGCTGTATGCGGATTTCTGGATCCAGGATCAGGAGTATCGCGATCCGGAAACCGGAGAGATTCTCAACCGTGTAGCGCTCAACGAAGAGCTGGAGAAAATCGAAAAACCGGCAGGCATCAGCAATCCGAAGGATTTCCGCAACGAAATCGTCAACTTCGTCCTGCGTGCCCGAGCCAATAACAACGGCAAGAATCCAACCTGGCTCAGCTACGAAAAACTGCGGGTGGTCATCGAGAAGAAAATGTTCTCCAACACCGAAGACCTGCTGCCCGTCATCAGTTTCAACGCCAAGGCCAGCAAAGAGGACCAGCAGAAACACAACGACTTCGTTACACGAATGGTCGAGCGTGGATATACCGACAAACAGGTACGACTGCTGTCCGAGTGGTATCTACGGGTGAGAAAGTCCCAGTAAGGGAGCTGCGGGCGGCAAACGACGAACCCTCCACAAATACATGGTGTTTGCGTACTTGTGGCCATATGTCGCGCGCCGCTTGTTTCTGAAGCTTCTGTCTTGCAGCTTGAAGCTTATGACTCGAAGCTCCCCGGAGGGCCTATGAGCTATGTGATCGACCGACGCCTCAATGGCAAGAACAAGAGCACGGTAAACCGCCAGCGGTTCCTACGGCGCTACCGTGACCACATCAAGAAAGCCGTCGAAGAGGCGGTCAGCCGGCGCTCCATTACCGACATGGAACACGGCGAACAGATCAGCATTCCTGGTCGCGATATCGACGAGCCGGTGCTTCACCACGGCCGTGGCGGCAAGCAGACCGTCGTGCACCCAGGCAATAAGGAATTCACCAGTGGCGAGCACATTGCCCGTCCACCTGGCGGTGGCGGCGGCAGAGGGCCCGGCAAGGCTGGCAACTCGGGTGAGGGCATGGACGAGTTCGTCTTCCAGATCACCCAGGAAGAATTCCTCGAGTTCATGTTCGAGGACCTTGAGCTGCCCAACCTGGTCAAGCGCAACCTGACCGGTACCGACACCTTCAAGACCGTGCGCGCGGGCATCAGCAACGAAGGCAATCCGTCCCGGATCAACATCATCCGCACCTTGCGCTCGGCCCATGCTCGGCGCATTGCGCTGTCCGGCAGCAGCCGGGCAAAGCTGCGTGAAGCCAAGGAGGAGCTGCTGCGGTTAAAGCGCGATGAACCAGACAACTTCGGCGATATTCAGGAAATAGAGGCGGAAATCGAGAAACTCAGTGCGCGCATCCATCGCGTGCCGTTCCTCGACACCTTCGACTTGAAGTACAACTTGCTGATCAAGCAACCCAACCCCAGTTCGAAGGCAGTGATGTTCTGCCTGATGGACGTTTCAGGCTCCATGACCCAGGCCACCAAGGACATCGCCAAGCGCTTCTTCATCTTGCTGTATCTGTTCCTGAAACGTAACTACGACAAGATCGACGTAGTGTTCATTCGCCACCATACCAGCGCACGGGAAGTGGACGAGGAAGAGTTCTTCTACTCTCGCGAAACCGGCGGCACCATCGTCTCCAGCGCCTTGAAACTCATGCAGGAGATCATGGCCGAGCGCTATCCGAGCAACGAGTGGAACATCTACGCGGCTCAGGCCTCCGACGGTGATAACTGGAACGATGACTCACCGATCTGCCGCGACATCCTGATCAACCAGATCATGCCATTTGTGCAGTACTACACTTATGTCGAGATCACCCCGCGCGAACACCAGGCCTTGTGGTTCGAATACGAACGCATTGCCGAAGCTTTCTCTGACACATTTGCCCAGCAGCAACTGGTCTCGGCCGGGGATATCTATCCGGTCTTCCGTGAACTCTTCCAGCGCAGGTTAGTGACATGACCGCCAAAGAGCAGAAGCGCCAACCCATTTCAACCGGCTCCGAGTGGACGTTCGAGCTGATCCAGGCCTACGACCGGGAAATCAGTCGTATCGCCGCTCGCTATGCACTCGATACTTATCCCAACCAGATCGAAGTGATCACCGCCGAGCAGATGATGGATGCGTATGCGTCGGTCGGCATGCCGCTGGGTTATCACCACTGGTCCTACGGCAAACACTTCCTCAGCACCGAAAAATCCTACAGTCGCGGCCAGATGGGGCTGGCCTACGAGATCGTGATCAACTCCGACCCATGCATCGCTTATCTGATGGAAGAAAACACCATCTGCATGCAGGCACTGGTGGTGGCGCATGCCTGCTACGGCCACAACAGCTTCTTCAAGGGCAACTACCTGTTCCGCACCTGGACCGATGCCAGTTCGATCATTGATTACCTGGTGTTTGCCAAGCAGTACATCATGCAGTGCGAAGAGCGTCATGGCATCGACGCGGTCGAGGACCTGCTGGACTCTTGCCACGCGCTGATGAACTACGGAGTCGACCGCTATAAGCGCCCCTACCCTATTTCGGCCGAGGAAGAACGCCGTCGCCAGAAGGATCGCGAGGAGCACCTGCAGAAGCAGATCAACGACCTGTGGCGCACCATTCCCAAAGGCGCGGACAAATACAGCGATAAGGACAACGCACGCTTCCCCGCCGAACCTCAGGAAAACATCCTGTACTTCATCGAAAAACATGCACCGCTACTGGAGCCTTGGCAACGCGAAATCGTGCGCATCGTGCGCAAGATCGCGCAATATTTCTACCCACAACGCCAGACTCAGGTGATGAACGAAGGCTGGGCTACGTTCTGGCACTACACGCTGATGAACGACCTGTACGACGAGGGCCTCGTCACCGACGGTTTCATGATGGAGTTCCTGACCTCTCACACCAGTGTGGTGATGCAGCCGGGCTTCGACAGCCCGTACTACAGTGGCATCAACCCCTACGCCTTGGGGTTTGCGATGTACCGCGACATTCGCCGCATGTGCGAAAGCCCCACTGAGGAGGATTACCGCTGGTTTCCCGACATTGCTGGCACGGACTGGCTCTCGAGCATCAAGTTTGCCATGAGCAGCTTTAAGGACGAGAGTTTCATCCTGCAATACCTGTCACCCAAGGTGATACGTGATCTGAAGCTGTTCAGCATTCTCGACGATGACCAGAAGGACGATTTGCTGGTCCCGGCCATTCACGACGAAGGAGGCTACCGGACTATCCGGGAAACCCTGGCGGCACAGTACAACCTTGGCAATCGTGAACCCAACGTGCAGATTTACAGCATCGATCGGCGCGGCGACCGCTCCCTGACCCTGCGCCATCAGCAGCACGACCGCAAACCGCTGGGCGAATCCACTGATGAGGTGCTTAAACATCTCCATCGGCTGTGGGGCTTCGATATCCATCTGGAAACCTTGCAAGGGGACCAGGTGATGAAAACCCAACATGTGCCCCCCAGAGGCGAACACACCGAAGGCGATTACGGCCGGCTAGACCTGGCGGTCATTCATCTTTGAATCCGTTTGTGCCTCCGTTGGCTCGACGCAAAGGTTATTCTGTCGAGCTAACGGAGGTTTTTTATGCAGATTTATAAAGTCGGCGGCGCGGTGCGCGATCGCCTGCTCGGTATACCGGTTACCGATATCGACTGGGTGGTGGTAGGCGCCACGACCGAGGAAATGCTCGCCAAGGGCTATCGGCCAGTGGGTGCAGACTTTCCGGTGTTCCTGCATCCAAAAAGCGGGGAGGAATATGCCCTCGCCCGTACTGAGCGCAAGAGCGGGCGCGGTTACGGTGGTTTTACTTTCCATGCCAGCCCCGAGGTCACGCTCGAGGAAGACCTGATCCGCCGCGACCTGACTATCAATGCCATGGCCGAGGACGAGCAGCATAATCTGACCGACCCCTACCACGGCCAGCAGGACTTGAAAGACCGCCTGCTCCGCCATGTTTCCCCCGCTTTCGCCGAAGATCCGCTCCGAGTGCTGCGCGTTGCCCGCTTCGCGGCTCGCTACGCCGCGCTCGGTTTCACAGTGGCGCCAGAGACTCTGGCGTTAATGCGCCAGCTCTCGGATTCCGGCGAACTGGAGGCGTTGACCGCTGAGCGCAGCTGGAAAGAAATCTCCCGCGCACTGATGGAAGACCAACCGCAAATATTTATTGAGGTGTTGCGCGAATGTGGCGCGCTCAAGGTGTTGATACCGGAAGTCGATGCGCTGTTCGGGGTGCCACAACCCGAAGCCCATCATCCGGAAATCGATACAGGGATCCATACACTGAGCGTGCTACAGCAGTCAGCGCTGCACAAACTGCCACTGACCGTGCGCTGGGCCTGCCTGCTGCACGACTTGGGCAAAGGGCTGACCCCGACAGAAGAATGGCCTCGACACATCGCCCATGAGCACACGGGGCTGAAACTGATCAAGGCGGTCAACGAACGCTACAAGGCGCCGAAGGACTGTCAGGAACTGGCGCTGCTGGTGGGCCAATACCACACCCACGGCCATCGCGCCCTGGAGCTGAAACCCTCAACCTTGCTGGAACTGTTGCAGAGTTTCGATGTGTACCGGCGACCACAGCGCTTCGAGGAGTTTATTGCGGCCTGCGAGATGGATGCGCGCGGGCGCAAGGGGCTGGAGCAGAGAAGTTATCCACATGCAGACTACATGCGCGGGGCGGCGACGGCCGCCCGTGGCGTGGCGGTTCAGCCGTTGCTGGAGCAAGGATTTAAAGGCCCTGAGCTGGGAGAAGCGATCAAGCGTGAACGGCTCAAGGCTTTGAAGGTTTACAAAGAGACTGCGTCGACCTGACTGACGCCATTGCGGGCAAGCCCGCCCCCACAGGAATTGCATCGTACCTGTGGGAGCCGGCTTGCCCGCGATGGCGCCATAACTGTCACAACAAATCTGAAGGTGTCAGTTGCCGACCGCGCCACTCAAACGCCACCGGCGCCAACACCTGATCAATCTGAGCTTCACTCCACAAGTTCGCAAAGCTTTTGCCTACACCCGGATGCACCCGGCCCGGCGCAATCAGCGACAACGGCCACAACACAAAGGCATTTTTAAGGATTTCTGCCCTCGGCAGAACCAGGCCATCGAAGTTGCCCACCAGGTCACCGAACAGCAACACGTCGATATCCAGGGGCAAACCTCGGCGATCCGGTGCGTAACGCCCGTTTTCAGCCTCGATAAACTTCAGCCGGCGATCCAGCTCCATTAGCGGCAGGTCGGTGTAGGCCGATACCACGAAGTTGAAAAATGGCCCGCTCTTGATGCCCACCGGCTGGCTTTCGAAGACCGCCGAGCAGCGTATATCCACCAGAAAACCCGCAAGGGCATCCAGGCCCGCCTGCAAATGGGCTTCGCGCTCGATATTGCTACCAAGCCCGAGATAAACCTGGGTCAGCGACATCCGCGCTCGATCTCCACACCCACGCCCCCGGTCGCCGCCGGGACAGCACCGGGTTTGGTCAGCTTGAGCCGCACCCAGGTGATCTTGAATTCGCTCATCAGGACTTCCACCAGACGCTCTGCAAAAGTCTCGACCAGTTGGTACTGCGCCTGCTCGGCAAAGGCCTGGATACTCGACGAAACGCTGGCGTAATCGAGTGCCAGGGTCAGATCGTCCCCCGCCGCAGCCGGGCGGTTATCCCAGGCAAAACTCAGGTCAAGACGCAAGCACTGCCGGATGCCCCGCTCCCAGTCGTAGGCACCAATGACGGTGTCGACTTCCAGCCCCTCGATAAACACTCTGTCCAAGCACTTTTCTCCGCTGCACGACAAGGGCGCAATGCGCCGTTAGAATCAGGGCGTCCTCGCCCGGAATAGTTAGCATGTTTTGGTTACTGGCGACTCTCGCCTACCTGCTCGGCTCGCTGTCCTTTGCCATATTGCTCAGCCGCATGACCGGGAACCCCGATCCGCGAATGAGTGGATCAGGCAATGCCGGCGCCACCAACATGTTGCGTCTGGCCGGCAAGAAACTGGCGGTCCTGACCTTGATCGGCGACCTCTGCAAAGGCCTGGTGCCCGTGTTGATCGCGGGCCTTGCGGGCCTTTCACTGCAGGAACAGGCCTGGATCGGCGTCTGCGCCGTGATCGGCCATCTGTTCCCGTTGTACTTCCGTTTTCGCGGCGGCAAGGGTGTCGCCACCGCTGCCGGGATGTTGCTCGGACTTTACCCACCCGCGGCATTACTGGCCGCTTGCGCCTGGCTTCTGACGTTCTACCTGACCCGCACCAGCTCGCTCGCCGCGCTGATCGCCACCCCACTGACCCTGCCATTGCTGGCGTGGCAGGAGCCGGCGGCCCTATTGCCCATCAGTGCGCTCACAGGGCTGATTGTCTGGCGTCACCGTGGCAATCTACGCGACCTGTTTGCCGGGCGCGAACGGCATTTCTAATTCTGCACGTGAGCGCCATTCATCGCAGGCGGATCAAAGCGCCGACAACTGCTCCATCGGCCATCGCGCCTGCACGCTGATCGCCAGGCTTTCATGCTGGCCAGCCTGCAAGCGCTGACAACCGGCAAACGCGATCATCGCACCGTTGTCGGTGCAGAACTCCGGACGCGCATAAAACACATCGCCCCGCATGTCGCCGAGCATCTTTTCCAACGAAGTGCGCAGCGCTTTGTTGGCGCTGACGCCCCCAGCGATCACCAGGCGCTTCATGCCTGCCTGTTTCAGGGCTCGCTTGCACTTGATGGTCAAAGTCTCCACCACGGCCTGCTGGAACGCCAGCGAGATGTCGCAACGAGTTTGATCACCGTCGTCCCCGGCGCTCACGCACTGCTGCCAGGTATTCAGCGCAAAGGTTTTCAGGCCGCTGAAACTGAATGCCAGGCCTGGGCGATCACACATCGGCCGCGGAAAAGTGAAACGTCCCGCAACACCCTGCTCTGCCAGACGCGAGATTTCAGGCCCACCAGGATAATTGAGGCCCATCATCTTCGCGGTCTTGTCGAAGGCTTCACCGGCAGCATCGTCGAGGGTTTCGCCCAGAAGGGTGTACTGGCCGATACCGTCGACCTGAACCAGTTGCGTATGCCCACCTGACACCAACAAAGCGACGAACGGAAATTCGGGGGGTTGCGCCTCCAGCATGGGTGCCAGCAAGTGGCCTTCCATGTGATGCACTCCCAGGGCCGGAATACCCCAGGCAAAGGCCAGCGCCTGAGCACAAGACGCCCCCACCAGCAATGCACCGACAAGCCCGGGACCTGCGGTGTAGGCGATCGCGTCGATTTCTGTAGGCACGCAGTCGGCCTCGGCCAACACCTGCCGAATCAAGGGCAGCATGCGCTTGACGTGGTCACGCGAGGCCAGCTCTGGCACGACGCCACCATAGGCGCGATGCAGGTCGATCTGGCTGAATAGCGCGTCGGCCAGCAGGCCGCGCTCACTGTCGTATAATGCGACACCTGTTTCGTCGCAAGAAGTCTCTAATCCCAGTACTAGCATGGGTTTGCGCCTTGTTTAGGCTGAATTCGAAGGCGCGCATAATAGTCGCCACGCGGAGCCCCGACCAGCGGTTTTCGATCAGAGGCTTTGCATTCCGAGCGATGAGGGGTTAACATCCGCAACCCTTAAAAACCGACGTCTTCAAGTGCTCTTTTGCCACGAGGATGTTGACCCCGGTAATGAATGAAGGTAGCTCTGGATGCCAGCCGTCAAAGTAAAAGAGAACGAACCCTTCGACGTAGCTCTGCGTCGTTTCAAGCGCTCCTGCGAAAAAGCCGGTGTACTGGCTGAAGTTCGTAGCCGCGAATTCTACGAGAAGCCTACTTCTGAGCGTAAACGTAAAGCAGCAGCCGCTGTTAAGCGTCACGCCAAGAAAGTACAGCGCGAACAGCGCCGCGCCGTTCGTCTGTACTAATACACAGACGTTCGTAGCAAGCTTCTGCCAAGCCCGGTCCTCAGCCGGGCTTATGGCATTTGCGGAAAACGCTTGATGCTTCACCGTCAAAGCCGCAGACGCGACTTAGACAAATCTGCTTCACAGCGTCAGACCTGGCTCTTTTGCCAGCGGTGCACGTCTTTTCTGACGAGCCTTCCAAGGCTACTGACGAGCACACCCACTGATTCCTCTCACGACGATCAGCCCAAGGCACCCTCTTGCGTGCCCGCTTATGAGCTATCCGAGGCCACCGACTGGCGGTAGCGGATTTCAGCGCAATATTTTCAAACGGTCGAATACTGATGGGTACTAACGTCAGTTGATTTTCGACAGATACACTTCCCTACAGCGATTACGCAAACGAAAGGTTCGAGCCGCCTTAACACGCGCCTCAAGCAGCGGACCGCGCTCGCTCGCCGCAGGTTTTGGATCCATTCAGCGCAGATGACGAGAACGCCATGGCCGGGCTAATTCCCCAGAGCTTCATTGACGACCTTCTGAACCGCACCGACATCGTCGATGTGGTGAGCTCGCGCCTGCAAATGAAAAAAGCCGGCAAGAACTACACTGCCTGCTGCCCGTTCCACAAAGAAAAAACCCCGTCTTTCAGCGTCAGCCCTGACAAGCAGTTCTACTATTGCTTCGGCTGTGGCGCTGGCGGTAACGCCCTCGGCTTCATGATGGACCACGACAACCTGGATTTCGTCCAGGCCGTCGAAGAGCTCGCCAAAGCCGCGGGCATGGAAATCCCCAGGGAGGAAAGCGGCCGGCCGCACAAACCGCGACAGCCGACCGACTCTCCGCTATATCCCCTGCTGACCGCCGCTGCCGAATTTTATCGGCAGGCGCTCAAAAGCCATCCATCGCGCAAAGCCGCCGTGGATTACCTGAAAGGTCGCGGCCTGACCGGCGAAATAGCCCGGGACTTTGGCCTTGGTTTCGCGCCTCCTGGCTGGGACAACCTGTTCAAGCATTTGAGCAGCGACACCTTGCAGCAGAAAGCCATGGTCGACGCCGGCTTGTTGATCGAGAACGCCGAAACCGGCAAACGCTATGACCGCTTCCGCGATCGCGTGATGTTTCCGATCCGCGACAGCCGGGGCCGCATCATTGCCTTTGGCGGCAGGGTACTGGGTGACGACAAGCCCAAGTACTTGAACTCGCCGGAAACCCCAGTGTTCCACAAGGGCCAGGAACTCTACGGTCTCTACGAAGCACGCAAGAACAACCGCAATCTCGACGAAATCATCGTGGTCGAAGGTTACATGGACGTCATTGCCCTGGCCCAGCAAGGCCTGCGCAATGCCGTCGCAACGCTGGGCACAGCCACCAGCGAAGAGCACTTGAAGCGACTGTTTCGCGTAGTGCCCAACGTACTGTTCTGCTTTGACGGCGATCAGGCCGGCCGCAATGCCGCCTGGCGCGCGCTCGAAGCGACGCTGCCTTGCCTGCAGGACGGGCGGCGTGCGCGCTTCCTGTTCCTGCCAGAAGGCGAGGACCCGGATACCCTGGTCCGCTCGGAAGGCACCGACGCCTTCCGCGCCCGGATCAACCAGCACGCACAACCACTGGCCGACTACTTCTTTCAGCAACTGACCGAAGAATCGGACCCGCGCTCGCTTGAAGGCAAGGCCCACATGGCCACTCTGGCCGCACCGCTGATCGACAAAGTCCCCGGTGCCAACCTGCGCATCCTGATGCGCCAGCGCCTGAGCGAAATCACCGGCCTGAGTGGCGAAGCCGTCAGCCAGCTGGTGCAGAGCGCACCGCAAGATGCGCCACCAGCCTACGATCCGGGCATCGATTACGATGCCATGCCCGACTACAGCGACTACCATCAGCCGCAGTCCCCCGACATGTACGCGCCGCAGCAGGAGTGGACGCCGAAGAAACCCGGCGCCAGCGGCAAGAAGTGGGACAAGAAGCCCTGGGACAAGAACGGCAAGCGTGGCGGTGATCGCGATCAGCAGAGCGCACCGCGCACGCCGATCGCTGTAGAAGCCCCTACGCTGATTGCACTTCGCACACTGATTCATCATCCGCAACTGGCCGGCAAGGTGGAAACCGCCGACCATTTCGCCAATGAAAGCAATACCTACGCACAACTGCTAGTCGCCCTTATCGAGGCGGTGCAGAAAAATCCTAAGCTAAACTCTATCCAGCTGATGGCCCGCTGGCACGGTACCGAACAGGGTCGCCTGCTCAAGGCTTTAGCGGAAAAGGAGTGGCTGATTGACGGCGACAACCTTGAACAACAGTTTTTAGACACCATTACTAGGTTGTCAGCAGGTCAACACACAGACAGCCTGGAAGTTCTGATCAGGAAAGCAAGGCAGCCAGGATTGACTGCCGAGGAAGCAAATCAGATCGCAAATCAGATGCGCGACCTATTAAAACGTAATGTGGCTGTATCAAACCCGACCTCAACTGGCGCGTGAGGTCATAGCTCAGGTATAATCCTCGGCTTGTTTTTTGCCCGCCAAGACCTTCAGTGGATAGGGTGTTATGTCCGGAAAAGCGCAACAGCAGTCTCGTATCAAAGAGTTGATCACACTCGGTCGTGAGCAGGGCTACCTGACTTACGCGGAGGTCAACGACCACCTGCCGGAGGATATTTCAGATCCGGAACAGGTGGAAGACATCATCCGCATGATCAACGACATGGGGATCAACGTATTCGAGGTTGCGCCAGATAAGGATTCCCTTATGCTGGCCGACGCCGATACCGACGAAGCCGCGGCCGAAGAGGCAGCAGCAGCGTTGGCAGCGGTCGAGACCGACATTGGTCGCACCACCGACCCAGTGCGCATGTACATGCGTGAAATGGGTACGGTAGAGCTCCTCACTCGTGAAGGCGAAATTGAAATCGCCAAGCGTATTGAAGAGGGCATCCGCGAAGTGATGGGCGCAATCGCGCACTTCCCTGGCACGGTTGACCATATTCTCTCCGAGTACACTCGCGTCACCACCGAAGGTGGCCGCCTGTCCGACGTCCTGAGCGGTTATATCGACCCGGACGACGGCATTGCGCCGCCTGCTGCAGAAGTGCCGCCGCCAGTCGATCCGAAAGCCGTGAAAGCGGATGACGACACCGACGACGATGACGCCGAAGCAACTGACGACGAAGAAGAAGCCGAAAGCGGTCCGGATCCGGTCATCGCAGCACAGCGCTTTGGCGCTGTCTCCGACCAGATGGAAATCACCCGCAAGGCCCTGAAAAAGCACGGTCGTGGCAACAAGCTGGCAATTGCCGAGCTGGTGCTTCTGGCTGAGCTGTTCATGCCGATCAAACTGGTGCCGAAGCAATTCGAAGGCCTGGTCGAGCGTGTTCGCAGTGCCCTGGATCGTCTGCGTCAGCAAGAGCGCGCGATCATGCAACTTTGCGTTCGTGATGCCCGCATGCCGCGTACAGACTTCCTGCGCCAGTTCCCTGGCAATGAAGTTGACGAAAGCTGGACCGATGCGCTGGCCAAAGGCAAAAGCAAATACGCTGAAGCCATTGGTCGCCTGCAACCGGACATCATTCGTTGCCAGCAGAAGCTGACCGCGCTGCAAACCGAAACCGGTTTGACGATTGCCGAGATCAAGGACATCAACCGTCGCATGTCGATCGGTGAGGCCAAGGCCCGCCGCGCGAAGAAAGAGATGGTTGAAGCGAACTTGCGTCTGGTGATCTCCATCGCCAAGAAGTACACCAACCGTGGCTTGCAGTTCCTCGATCTGATCCAGGAAGGCAACATCGGTCTGATGAAAGCAGTAGACAAGTTCGAATACCGTCGCGGCTACAAGTTCTCGACTTATGCCACCTGGTGGATCCGTCAGGCGATCACTCGCTCGATCGCCGACCAGGCCCGCACCATCCGTATTCCGGTGCACATGATCGAGACGATCAACAAGCTCAACCGTATTTCCCGGCAGATGCTGCAGGAAATGGGTCGCGAACCGACCCCGGAAGAGCTGGGCGAACGCATGGAAATGCCTGAGGACAAAATCCGCAAGGTATTGAAGATCGCGAAAGAGCCGATCTCCATGGAAACCCCGATCGGTGATGACGAAGACTCACACCTGGGTGACTTCATCGAAGACTCGACTATGCAGTCGCCAATCGATGTAGCTACCGTTGAGAGCCTTAAAGAAGCCACTCGCGAAGTGCTGTCCGGCCTCACTGCCCGTGAAGCCAAGGTACTGCGCATGCGCTTCGGTATCGACATGAATACCGACCACACCCTCGAGGAGGTTGGTAAGCAGTTCGACGTGACCCGTGAACGGATTCGTCAGATCGAAGCCAAGGCGCTGCGCAAGCTGCGCCACCCGACGAGAAGCGAGCATCTGCGCTCCTTCCTCGACGAGTGATCACAAAACCCCCGGCCCAGGCCGGGGGTTTTGCTTTATGCAGATTAAATCCCCCGCACCTCCCTCCCGCCGAATTGCCCGTCTACACTCGAAACATTCCCCCGAGCCATAACGAGAGCGTTATGCCCAGACTGCCGACCGTGCTTTTTTTGCTGTCGCTGATGACCTGGACCGCAACGGCTGGCGCTCTGACTCTAACCGACGACGAACGTAGCTGGCTGAACGCACATCCGCACCTGCGCCTGGGTGTCGATGCATCCTGGCCACCTTTCGAGTTTCGTGACGATCAGGGCCGCTATCAGGGTCTTGCCGCAGACTATATAAATCTAATTCGGCAACGCCTGCCCGTCGACCTTAAACCTGTCGAGCCTGTCAGCTGGACGGTGGTCCTGGAACAGGCAAGACAAGGCAAGCTGGATCTGTTGCCGGGCGTCATGTCGACCCCGGAACGCCAGTCATATCTATCCTTCACTCGCCCCTACCTGGACTTTCCAATTGTCATCCTCGCCCACGTGGGCGGCGCCCAGCCGCGCAAAATCGCTGACTTGTACGGGCTGAAAATCGCCGTGGTGAACAACTACGCCCCCCATGAACTGCTGCGCACCCGTCATCCCGATCTGAACCTGGTGGCCATGCCCAACGTCAGCTCGGCGCTTCAGGCGCTGGCAACGGATGAGGTGGACGCCGTGGTCGGCGACCTCGCCTCCAGCGTCTGGAGCCTGCGCCAGCTCAAGCTCGACGGTCTCTATGTGAGCGGCGAGACGCCCTACCGCTATCAGTTGGCCATGGCCGTGCCCAAGGACAACAAAATACTGGTTGGCATCCTCGACAAGGTTCTGGCAGACATGAGCCCGGCCGAAATCAGCGCCATCCAGGAGCATTGGGTCGGCAACGTACTGGACCACCGGACATTCTGGTCTGACCTGCTGGTTTATGGCCTGCCAGGATTATTGCTGCTGATTACCGTGCTGGCTGTGGTGATCAGGATCAATCGCCGATTGAGCTCGGAAATCTCGCGCAGGGTCGATCTCGAGCAGGAGTTGCGCAGCAGCGAGTATCACTACCGCGGCCTGGTCGAGAGCCTTTCAGCCATTGCCTGGGAAGCGCGGATCAGCGACTTCACTTACAGCTACGTGTCGCCGCACGCCGAAGACCTGCTCGGCTACCCTCTCTCCCACTGGCTGATTCCAGGCTTCTGGCGCAACATCATTCACCCTGCAGACCTGACCCGTGCCCAGACATTCTGCGACCATGAGGTCCTGGCCGGGCGTGATTACTCGATCGATTACCGGGTAATCACGGCGGACGGTCGCTGCCTGTGGGTACGCGACATCGTCAGCCTGATCGAGCATGGACATGAACCGGTGCTGCGCGGCCTGATGATCGACATCAGCGACGCCAAACGCACGGAAGAAGCACTGCGCCTGTCAGAGCAGAAATTCGCCTCGGTGTTCCAACAGTGCCCCGACATTCTGGTCATTGCGCGACTGTCCGATGGCTGCCTGCTGGAGGTCAACGAAGCGTTCGAGGAGCAAATCGGCCTCACCGCCGAGGAGGTCATCGGCCAGACTGCCACCAACCTGAACATCTGGGGCATCCCCGGGGTCGGGCCGGGTCTGCTGCAGAGATTGCAGGCAGGTAGCATCCGCAACCTTGAGATGCCCTTCCGCCGCAACAACGGCCAAGTATTCACCGGCCTGATCTCCGCCGAACCCTTCGACCTTGATGCCACACCGGCGCTGGTCGTTGTCGTCCGTGACATCAGCCAGCTCAAGGAGACCCAACAGCAACTGCAAATCTCCGAAGAGAAATTCGCCAAGGCATTCCACGCCTCCCCGGACGGCTTGCTGCTGTCGCGCCAAAGCGACGGTCTGCTGATGGAGGTCAACGACGGTTTCAGCCGCATCACCGGCTTCAACAGTGCGATGTCGGTGGATCGTTCCTCTCTGGAGCTGGGCATATGGGTCAACCTCAACGAGCGCAAACAGATGCTCGACCTGCTCAAGCGCGATGGTTTTGTCCGCGACTTCAGTTGCCACATCCGCCGCAGCGACGGGCAGATCCGCCTTTGCGAGGTGTCCAGTCGGCCACTACCGATTGGCAATGAAGATTGCATGCTGACCATCGCCCGGGACATTACCGAGCGCCACCTGATGCAGGAGAAGCTGCAACAGGCAGCCACCGTGTTCGAGAGCACCGCCGAGGGCGTGTTGATCACCGACACCCAGCAGCACATCAGCGCGGTCAACCGTGCGTTCACCGAAATCACTGGCTACAGCGAAAGCGAAGCACTGGGCCACACCCCGCGCCTCCTTGCATCAGGTCTGCATGACAGCGCGTTCTATGCCGCCATGTGGCATCAACTGACTGCCGAAGGCCATTGGCAAGGGGAGATTTCCAACCGCCGTAAAAATGGTGAGCTGTACCCCAGTTGGCTGACCATCAGTGCGGTGCGCAACCGCGATCGATTCATTACCCACTTTGTCGCCGTGTTCGCCGATATTTCCAGTATCAAGCACGCCCAGGCCAAACTCGACTACCAGGCACACCATGACCCCCTGACGGGCCTGCCTAACCGCACATTGTTCGAAAGCCGACTGCTGACTGCGCTGAACCATCAGCAGGAAAACGGCAGCCAGGGCGCAGTGCTGTTCCTCGACCTCGACCGCTTCAAACACATCAACGACAGCCTCGGCCATCCGGTCGGCGACCTGTTACTCAAGGGCATCGCCGTGCGCCTCAAAGAGCAACTGCGGGACATAGACACCGTGGCGCGACTCGGTGGCGATGAATTCATCATTTTACTCCCGGGCTTGCAACAACCCAGCGATGCCGACCACCTCGCCAATAAGTTGCTCAATTGCTTCTCGGCGCCGTTCCAGGCCGGCGAACATGAGTTCTTCATCAGCGCCAGCATTGGCACCAGCTTCTATCCCCGGGACGGCAATGATGTGTCCACACTGGTCAAGAATGCCGACGCGGCGATGTACCGCTCAAAGGCCAAGGGCCGCAACCGCGTCGAAAGCTACACGCGCGACCTGACCGCCCAGGCCAGTGAACGGGTCGCACTGGAACACGAATTGCGCCGCGCCATCGAACGCAATGAGCTGCACTTGCACTACCAGCCGAAGATCAGTCTCGACGACCATCGACTGGTCGGCGCCGAAGCACTGATTCGCTGGCGCCACCCCACTTTCGGTGATGTGCCGCCAGAGAACTTTATTGCCCTGGCCGAAGAAAACGGCATGATCCTGCAGATCGGCGACTGGGTACTGGAAACCGCCTGCCGCCAGATGTTCGAGTGGAATCAGCGCTACCAAAGCCTGGGCCCGCTGTCGGTTAACCTGGCAGGCGCCCAGTTGCGTCAGCCCAACCTGCTCGGACGCATCGAACAACTGCTCAAGGACAACCGTCTCAGACCGGATCTACTGCAACTGGAAATTACCGAAAACTTCATCATGAGCCAGGCAGAAGAAGCGCTGACAGTCCTGCACCAGCTCAAACACCTGGGCGTGCAACTGGCCATCGATGACTTCGGCACCGGCTATTCATCCCTGAGTTACCTCAAGCGGCTGCCGCTGGACATCCTCAAAATCGACCAGTCTTTCGTCCGTGGCCTGCCGGACGACCCACACGACGTAGCCATCGTTCGCGCAATCATCGCCCTGGGCCGCAGCATGCAATTCACCGTAATCGCCGAAGGCGTCGAGACCCAGGCCCAGCAGCAATTCCTCACCGCCGAAGGCTGCGAACAGATTCAGGGCTACATCGTCAGCCTGCCCCTGCCCCCCGACGAATTCGCCGCGACATTTCTTCGTACAACAGTTTCAAGCTTTTCAGATAGCACAGCCGAGAAACCATCGTTATAATCCGCGACCTACTGAGGGCCTATAGCTCAGTTGGTTAGAGCAGAGGACTCATAATCCTTTGGTCCACGGTTCAAGTCCGTGTGGGCCCACCAAACAAAAAAAGCCGCGCATTGCGCGGCTTTTGCGTTTTTCTCTTCCTGGCTTAATTCTAGTCAGAACCCCACGCGCAACACTGTCCGCCACAGATTCTTCAGCACGGAGCGCTTATGCCGCTTCCAGTTGCGCTCCCACCACTCATCCTCATTAATGCCCACCTTCTCGATGTCGCTGCCTGTCACCACCGCTGCGTGTTGGCGGAATAGCATCGGAAACACGCAGTGTTGCTTGATCCGGCGCTTGAACACGACATCGACCGGTACTCCACAATAAGGTGCATCCGCGAGGATCTGGCAGCCTTCGCGAGAGAGGATGTAGGCGTGCAACGCCACCACTTTGCCGCGGGCGATGAAGGGGAACCACGTCATCCATGTGCGGCCCATGCTGTAGCCCAGATGCAGTGCCTGGAAAGGCTGCTCGCGGACAAACCGGTTGACCCAACGAATCTGAACCTTGTGCAAGTCGTAAGGCTGGGCATCGTCCTCGAATATCAGGATCCTGTCCCAGCCCTCGGCCAAGGCTTTTCTGGCGAGTGCCTGATGCGATTCATAGCAGCCTCGCACCGGGTCGCTGCAGCGTTCCGTCAGATGAAACTCGATCCGGTTGGTAATGAGTGATTCGACGGTTTGACGGAACAGCCAGCGCCTGTCGGCGCGCTCGGTGAGCGATATGCAGTACGCATGGTCGACGTCAAAGGAGGTCCTGGCCACAGGCCCTCCTTGCCTTTACACAACGCAGATAGAAGTACGCCACCTGAAACCCTTCCAAGACCTTCGCCGCAGCGCTGTGCCGCAGGAAAGAACCCATGATCAACACAACGCAACGTGCTGTATGTCAGACGCGTCTCTAAATCATGCGCGACAGTCAGCACTGCAAGGTGGAGTTTCGTTTACTTCAGGTGTCGGAATATCGGATGACGCCTGCAGACGTTGTAGGCAAAATCCGAATCTGGCGTCTGGGCACTTTGATGCCTTGTTGTGCTTTTCTTTGACGGGATACTCTCCGGGCGTCGCTGCAAATGCAGTGATCGGGTGTGGTAACCCGGTGAAACCAGCGCAACAGTGTGATCGTCGCGAATATAGGCAGTGGTTCAGGCCTGATATCGATATGGCGGCTGTGCGTGGGACGTCCTCGGGCGTGCCGGTTTCCTTGGTTCCCGGTTTACCACCCTGCGTACAGCTGCCACCCTTTCGTGTGGTAACGAAGATGGCAGCTCCTCGAACCAGGAGCAAAAAGCATGACCCACAAAACCCCGTCCGAACCCTCGGAGCTGAAAACCGTCGGCTTCACCCCCTTCATCTACTGTTCGAACCAGGCATTGTTCCATGTCAGCCGTGGCGTCCCGCTCGGCGATGCGTTAGCCATGGCTTCCGACTTTCTGTTTCTCGCAAAAGAGCTCACTGAAGAGGCGGCCTACGGCAGGGACACTCAACGCCACGCGCGGGCTGCGTATTATCTGACCACCATGAGCAAGGCCGTGATTGATGATGTAACGAAAGTGCTGACGCGGGAAACAGCTCAAAGTGCGATGAGTCTCAAGGCATAGAGGCCAACACCTGAGCGGAACCAGCCCCGTTTTTCGGGGCTTTCACAGGTTCTACAACACACCTCACTGTGTCGGTGCCACCCGAACCAGTGGAATATCCCGCACCAAACCCAGCCGCTCAAGCATTGCCCCGGTCAACACAACTTCATACGTATCCACCGGCCGGCCCCACTGCTCCACGATAGTCATGCCATCTACTAACACGCTTGCTAACCCAGTAATCGTCTCGGCCAATTCCTCGACGATTTTCTGAGTCCGGGCCCACAGGTCGTCTGTCATCACCTTGAGCTGCGCCGTTACCCGTTCGCACGACGCGGGATCCGTATCGGGACAAGTGATATTGCGCAGCAGATGCTGAAGCTCTTTAACTTTTGCGTAGTCCTGTTCAGCGCCATGCGCTCCTTTGAGAATGGTTACTGCCTTGGACTTATCGACTCGCCTGGCATTCGGATTCGTTGGCGCCAACGTCTGACCCACGGCGCCCGCCAGCAGCACAATCACCCTGGCCTCCAGATGCGCCTTCATCGCCTCCATAGAAGCAATCGGGCGCGCCAAAGTGATCGAAGCCCCGCCTTGATGTCGCAAGTCCATGGTCACGGACAGCGTCACGCCGCCCGTTGCAAACCCCATGGCTCGGGCGACGACGTAGTGCCCCATTTCGTGGTGCGCAATCTGCAGTGCTCGTTCCCGGATGGCCGGGGGCAACTTGCTCGTCATTTTTATCGCCTCGCATCCCTGGATATGCCATTCGACTACGAGCGACGGTAGCTGTCCATCCTGGCGCACGGCACCCATAAAAAACCGCGCAATCCGCGCGGTTTTTTCGCCTCTGCAATCAACCCTTACTCAGGCAGCGCATACGCAATCACATAGTCACCACGATCCGGCGACTGCCGCGCACCATCCACTGTGAGCAGAATGTACTGTTTGCCAGTCTTGGGCGAAACATAGGTCATCGGGCCGGACTGACTACCTGTCGGCATCCAGGGCGAACACCTTGCCGTAGGCGGTGCAGGTGTAGACCGTGTCGCCGATTTGCAGTTCTCAGCCTGGATCTACCATCCGCGATGCGTGGCAGGCCTGTAACATGCAGCCCTAATGATTCATGCCGCTGGAGACGCCCTTGCCTGACATTCGCCCGCCTGTCCTTGACGAAATCGACCGCCAATTGATCGCCGCCCTGCAGATCAACGCCCGTGAAAGCGTGGCCATGCTCGCCAGGCAACTGGGCATCGCCCGCACCACAGTGACTTCGAGGCTGGCACGCCTGGAAAAGGCCAAGGTCATCACCGGTTATGGCGTGCGTTTGGGCCAGCGTGTGGTCGACGGTGGGCTGCAGGCGTATGTGGGGATCACCGTGCAACCGCGCTCGGGCAAGGAAGTGCTGCGCCGGCTCAGTGCCATGGCGCAGGTCCAGCAACTGTGTGCGGTGAGTGGCGAGTTTGATTATGTGGCCTGGTTGCGCACGGATTCGCCGGAGCAGCTGGATCAGTTGCTGGATCAGATCGGGAGTGTGGATGGGGTGGAGAAGACCACCACTTCGATCATTTTGAGCAGCAAGATTGATCGGGGGCAGCCGGTTTGAGTTTCAAGTTTCCATAGATGGTCGATATGCATGTTTAATTCGTCACACTGATTGGTAAACCATCAAAACGACGACACATTGCGTCTTATTAACGTATTCAAGGCTCTCTAGAATGGCTGACATCTTTTCCTATACTCAGATGCGCATTCCGCGTCGGGTCGCCAGCAAGGTCAGCCATGAACAAGAACAATCGCCATCCTGCAGACGGTAAGAAACCAGTCACTATCTTCGGCCCGGACTTCCCGTTTGCCTTTGACGACTGGATCGAGCACCCGGCAGGCCTGGGCAGCATTCCTGAACACCACCATGGCGCCGAAGTCGCGATTGTCGGCGCGGGCATCGCCGGGCTGGTGGCAGCTTATGAACTGATGAAACTGGGCCTCAAGCCCGTCGTCTATGAAGCCTCGAAAATGGGCGGGCGCTTGCGGTCTCAGGCTTTCAACGGCGCTGACGGGATCGTCGCCGAGCTGGGCGGCATGCGTTTTCCCGTGTCGTCCACGGCGTTCTACCACTATGTCGACAAGCTCGGCCTGCAGACCAAACCGTTCCCGAACCCGCTGACCCCGGCGTCAGGCAGCACGGTGATTGATCTGGAAGGTAAAACCCATTACGCACAGAAACTGGCCGACCTTCCTGCACTGTTCCAGGAAGTCGCTGACGCCTGGGCGGACGCACTGGAAGCCGGCTCGCAGTTTTCCGATATCCAGCAAGCCATCCGCGACCGTGACGTACCGCGCCTCAAGGAACTGTGGAACACCCTGGTTCCTCTGTGGGATGACCGCACCTTCTACGACTTCGTTGCCACTTCCAAGGCATTCGCCAAGCTGTCGTTCCACCACCGTGAAGTGTTCGGCCAGGTAGGTTTCGGCACCGGCGGCTGGGACTCGGACTTCCCCAACTCGATGCTGGAAATCTTCCGGGTGGTCATGACCAACTGCGACGACCACCAGCATCTGGTGGTGGGCGGCGTGGAGCAGGTACCGCTCGGCATCTGGCGCCATGTGCCGGAACGTTGCGTGCACTGGCCTCAAGGCACCAGCCTCAGTTCGCTGCACAGCGGCGCACCGCGTTCGGGGGTGAAGAAGATTGCCCACGCGCCGAACGGGCGCTTCACCGTCACCGACAACTACGGCGACTCCCGCGAGTACGCAGCGGTGCTGACCACTTGCCAGAGTTGGCTGCTGACCACCCAGATCGAATGCGACGAAAGCCTGTTCTCGCAAAAAATGTGGATGGCCCTGGACCGCACCCGCTACATGCAATCCTCGAAAACCTTTGTGATGGTTGACCGGCCATTCTGGAAGGACAAGGATCCAGAGACCGGCCGCGACCTGATGAGCATGACGCTCACCGATCGACTGACCCGCGGCACCTACCTGTTCGACAACGGCAAATATGACAATGGCGTCGACAAGCCCGGGGTGATTTGCCTGTCGTACTCGTGGATGAGCGATGCCCTGAAGATGCTGCCGCACCCGGTGGAAAAACGCGTGAAGCTGGCGCTGGATTCCTTGAAAAAGATCTACCCTAAAGTCGACATTGCCGCGCGCATCATCGGCGACCCGATCACCGTTTCCTGGGAAGCCGACCCGCATTTCCTCGGCGCATTCAAGGGTGCCCTGCCGGGTCACTACCGCTACAACCAGCGCATGTATGCCCACTTCATGCAGGACGACATGCCCGCTGAGCAGCGTGGGATCTTCATCGCAGGCGATGACGTGTCGTGGACGCCGGCGTGGGTTGAAGGCGCCGTGCAGACGTCGCTCAATGCGGTGTGGGGCATCATGAAACACTTCGGCGGTGAAACTCACGCCGAGAACCCGGGTCCAGGAGATGTGTTCAACGAGATCGGTCCGATCGCCCTGCCCGAGTAAGAGGAATCTGAAATGCGCGTAGCCCTTTACCAATGCCCGCCGCTGCCCCTGGATGTCGCCGGCAACCTGCATCGCCTGCATCAACTGGCACTGGAGGCCAAAGGTGCAGATTTGCTGGTACTGCCGGAGATGTTCCTGACCGGCTACAACATCGGCATCGATGCCGTCAGCGTGCTGGCAGAAGTGCACAACGGTGAATCGGCGCAGCAAATCGCGCGCATCGCTAAAACAGCCGGCATCGCCATCCTTTACGGCTACCCCGAGCGCACAGAAGAGGGGCAGATCTACAACTCGGTGCAGTTGATCGACGCCAACGGCGAACGCCTGTGTAACTACCGCAAGACGCACCTGTTCGGCGACCTCGATCACTCGATGTTCAATGCCGGCGCAAACGACTTTCCGGTGGTGGAACTCAACGGCTGGAAACTGGGTTTTCTGATCTGCTACGACCTGGAATTCCCGGAAAATGCTCGACGGCTGGCTCTGGCAGGTGCCGAGCTGATCCTGGTACCGACGGCGAACATGGTTCCCTACGATTTCATCGCCGACGTCACCGTCCGCTCCCGGGCTTACGAGAATCAGTGCTACGTGGCCTATGCCAATTACTGCGGGCATGAAGGCGACATCCATTACTGCGGCCAGAGCAGCATCGCCGCGCCGGATGGTAGCCGCATTGCCCAGGCCGGTCTCGATGAAGCCTTGATCGTCGGCGAGCTGGATCGGCAGTTAATGCTCCAATCCCGGGCGGCCAATCGTTACCTGATCGATCGTCGTCCCGAGCTTTATGGCGACCTGAACAAGCGCTGATCCACCGTTATCCGCTAGCATTAGCGCTTCTCTGTACTGGAAGTGCTCATGCCTGCGCCGAATCCCTCCCGCCCCCACACTGAAACCCTGGCCAACGGCCTGCGGGTGACGCTGCGCCATGCGCCGCATCTAAAGCGCTGCGCCGCTGTGCTACGGGTGAATGCGGGCAGTCACGACGTGCCACTGGCCTGGCCTGGCCTGGCGCATTTTCTTGAACACCTGCTGTTTCTAGGTACCGAACATTTTCCCGTAGGCCAGGGGTTGATGGCCTACGTGCAAGGGCATGGTGGACAAGTCAATGCGCGTACCAGCGAGCGCACCACCGACTTTTTCATCGAACTGGCGCCATCGGTGTTCCGCGGTGGGCTGGAGCGCCTGTCAGACATGCTCGCTCACCCGCGTATGAACCTGGACGATCAGCTGCGTGAACGGGAAGTGCTGCATGCGGAATTTGTTGCCTGGTCCCTGGACGTTACGGCCCAACAGCAACTTGCACTGTTCGAAGGACTGTCGGCCACTCACCCGCTTCGGGGTTTTCATGCGGGCAATCGCGACAGTCTTCCGATAGACCGGCCTGAGTTTCAGCACGCGTTGCAAGGCTTTCATCAGCAATTTTATCAAACCGGGCAGATGACATTGAGCCTGGCAGGGCCGCAGAGTCTCGAGGATTTGAGGGCGCTGGCCGAAGCATTCGCCCATCCTATTGCCACAGGTGCAAAAGCCCCGCAAACAGCGCCTGCAGCGCTGATGCAATCGGCAAGCAAAAGTTATCAACAGGCCAATGAAGATCGTCTTAATCTGCTGTTCGTATTGGAAGCCCTGCCGGGAGCGTCCAGCGAAGCGCTGGCGTTTTTGTGTCACTGGTTGAACTCTGCCAAACCCGGAGGGCTACTCGCGCAGTTGCGCAGTCGTGGGTTGGCTGAACAATTGACCGCCAGGCCGCTGTATCAATTTGCCGAACAAGCGCTGCTGCATCTGGCATTCACTAACGCCGGACCTGAACCAGTGCTTCGCGAGCAACTGCTGGATTGGCTGGGCTTTTTTGCCTCCCAGCAGCATCAGCCGCAATGGCGCGAAGAATATAACGCCGTGCAACAACGCCAGCAGCGAGTCAGCGGCGCCCTGCGCCTGGCGCAGATGGACAGCGAACAGGTCGAGACGAGTGATCAGGAGGCTCTCGCGCTTGAGGAAATCCTGTCGCAAATCGGCGCTGTGGATAAGTTCAGCGTCCCATGGCAATTACCAGCCCCCAACCCGTTCCTGCGTACAGAAATGGCCGCGCCCAGTGCCGGACTGATTCGGGGCCAGACCAGCAAGCATCGAGGCCTGCGTACCTTTGCTCAGGATCGCTTGCGCAGTCGCCGTGAACAGTCACCCATGCAGTTCAGCCAGGCGTTGCCGGATAACACGGATGAAGGCACGATTCATCTGCGCTGGCGACTGCCGGCCAGGCCCCGGCGAGACCTTCAAGCAAACCTGGAACAGCGTCTTCTGACCTTGCGCGAAGACGCTCGCCAGGCGGGGGTCGAATTCTCCTTCAGTGCATCCGGCAATCAATGGCTGCTGAACATGACCGGCCTGCAGGAACCCATGCCCACCATCCTCGAGCATGCGCTGAAAGAACTGACACAGGCCGAAACCGATTTCCCACCGGAAGTACCCAGGCGCCTGCCACTGATACCTATTCGGCAGTTGCTCGAAGCGTTGCCCGAGCAATGCCTTGAGCACCTCGAGGACTCGACTGGCCTGCAGCGGCTCTGGTCTGAAGCGCGCTGGGACGGCCTGGCCACTGGTCTTTCCACCCAAACGCAGGCGGCACTGGGCCTGGCATTGAGTCGCGTGCCTGGCGTGGCGGACACCCAACTGACAGCGCCCGCTTCGATTAACGCTCGGTACCTGTGGACAACTATCGATACGGCCTCCAGTGAACACGCTCTGCTGCTGTTCTGTCCGGTCGCTACCCAAGAGATACCTGATGAGGCTGCCTGGCGCCTGCTCGCGCACATTTGCCAGACGCCCTTCTACCAGCGGCTTCGCGTGGAACTGCAACTGGGTTATGCGGTGTTCAGTGCGCTGCGACAGGTGCACGGACAGGTAGGAATCGTTTTTGGCGTGCAATCGCCAAACGTTGTTCCCCACGAGCTGCTCAAGCACATCGAGACTTTCATCAGCGAATTGCCGGGGATGATCGAGGGCTCCGACGAGGTAGCCCTCATCACCCAGCGCCAGGCGTTGGCGGATCAGTTCGATATCAGCGCATTGGCGCAGTCCCAGGCCAGCGAAATATTATGGCAGGGCAAACTGGCCGGCCACTCGTCGGATTATCTGGAGCAGTTACAACGAGCTCTTCTTGCGACAGACGCAAAAGCCTTGCTCAATGCAGCCCGCAGCCTGAATGAGGCCGGTGGCGGGTGGCGCTGCCTGGCCAGCGCTGTGTCCCCCGGCCTGCCCTGGCAAGTGACAGAATGATCATTACCGAGGTTGCAAAGAGCTTTCTCAAAGTTTCACGGGCAAGAGTTCGGTAATTTTGAGTAACATAGCCACCTAACTATCTGAACATCTCCAGCTGGAGGTGGACTATATGTATAGACCTCCCTGTCCCAACCACCTGAAGGAGCACTCCCATGTCCTGGTCCAAACCTGCTTACACCGACCTGCGTATCGGCTTTGAAGTCACCATGTATTTCGCAAGCCGCTAAGTTGTACTCGCGGTTCAGCGCCTCGGTTCACCGGGGCGTTTTTATTTTAGGATTTGAAATGTTGGAGCGGCCATGTTTGTCCAGATTCTAGGTTCCGCCGCCGGCGGTGGTTTCCCCCAGTGGAACTGCAACTGCGCGAACTGCGCAGGCTTTCGCGACGGCAGCCTGAGGGCGACCGCGCGCACCCAGTCGTCCATCGCGATATCCGATGACGGCGTCAATTGGGTCCTGTGCAACGCCTCGCCGGACATCCGCGCCCAGCTTCAGAGCTTTGCGCCGATGCAACCGGGCCGCGCACTGCGCGATACGGGCATCAGCGCGATCATCCTGATGGACAGCCAGATCGACCACACCACCGGACTGCTCAGCCTGCGCGAAGGTTGCCCGCACCAGGTGTGGTGCACGGACATGGTCCACGAAGACCTAAGCACCGGTTTTCCGTTGTTCACCATGCTGACCCACTGGAACGGGGGGTTGAACTGGAACCGCATCGAGCTCGACCACAGCTTCAGCATCCCCTCCAGCCCGAATCTGCGCTTCACCCCGCTGCCTTTGCGCAGCGCTGCACCGCCCTACTCACCCCACCGGTTCGACCCGCATCCGGGTGACAACATCGGCCTGATCGTCGAAGACCTGAATACTGGCGGCACGCTGTTCTATGCGCCAGGCCTGGGCAAGGTCGATGCGCCGTTGCTGGAGATCATGGCCGGGAGTAATTGCGTGCTGGTGGACGGCACGATGTGGGATGACGACGAGATGCAGCGCCGCGGCGTTGGCACGCGCACCGGTCGGGAAATGGGGCATCTGGCGCAAAACGGCCCGGGAGGTATGCTCGAAGTGCTGGAACAGTTGCCCAATCAGCGCAAGGTGCTTATCCACATCAACAACACCAACCCGATTCTTGATGAGGATTCACCGGAGCGTGCGGAACTGGTTCGACGCAAGGTTGAAGTGGCCTATGACGGCATGAGTATTGTGCTGTAGCTGACGGCCCCATCGCGGGCCAGCCTTGCTCCCACAGAATCACCGAATCTGGGGGAGCCAGCCTGCTGGCGATGAGGCCAGACCAGACACCACCGAACACCGGAGAACCGACGTGACCGACACCCCAATGTCCCCCACCGAATTTGAAGCCGCCCTGCGCGCCAAGGGCGCCTACTACCACATCTACCACCCCTACCATGTGGCGATGTACGAAGGCCGCGCCACCCGCGAGCAGATCCAGGGCTGGGTCGCCAACCGCTTCTATTATCAGGTGAACATCCCCCTGAAAGATGCGGCGATCCTCGCCAACTGTCCGGACCGCGAGATCCGCCGCGAGTGGATTCAACGCTTGCTCGACCACGACGGCGCTCCCGGCGAAGACGGCGGGATCGAAGCCTGGTTGCGCTTGGGCCAGGCAGTCGGCCTCGATCCGGATCAACTGCGCTCCCAAGAGCTGGTATTGCCGGGTGTGCGCTTTGCCGTGGACGCTTATGTCAATTTCGCCCGCCGGGCCAGTTGGCAGGAAGCCGCCAGCAGCTCCTTGACCGAATTGTTCGCGCCGCAAATCCACCAGTCGCGCCTCGACAGCTGGCCGCAGCACTACCCGTGGATCGACCCCACCGGCTACGAGTATTTCCGTACCCGCCTGGGTCAGGCACGCCGAGATGTCGAGCATGGACTGGCCATCACCCTGCAGCACTACACGACGCGGGAAGGCCAGGAGCGCATGCTGGAAATTCTCCAGTTCAAACTGGACATTCTTTGGAGCATGCTCGATGCCATGAGCATGGCTTACGAACTGAACCGCCCGCCGTATCACAGCGTGACCGAACAACGGGTCTGGCATAAAGGAATTATCTGATGAGTTTTGATCGCAGCAAGACCCCCACCTGGCGCCCGGGCTACCGTTTCCAATATGAACCGGCGCAGAAAGGCCACGTGCTGCTCTACCCCGAAGGCATGATCAAACTCAACGACAGCGCCGCGCTGATCGGCGGCCTGATCGACGGCAATCGTGACGTGGCAACGATCATCGCCGAGCTGGACGCGCAGTTCCCGGGCGTGCCGGAGCTCGGTGACGACATCGAGCAATTCATGGAGGTTGCCCGTGCTCAGCACTGGATCGAACTTGCCTGACAGCGTGTCAGGCAAGTTACCGCCCAAGCCTGAAATCGGCCTGCCACTCTGGCTCCTGGCCGAGCTGACCTATCGCTGCCCCCTGCAGTGCCCCTACTGCTCCAATCCCCTGGATTTCGCCGAGCAGGGCAAAGAGCTGAGCACCGAACAGTGGATCAAGGTATTTCGCGAGGCGCGGGAAATGGGCGCCGCGCAGTTGGGCTTTTCCGGCGGTGAACCCCTGGTGCGCCAGGACCTCGCAGAACTGATCGCCGAAGCGCGTAAATTGGGCTTCTACACCAACCTGATTACCTCTGGCATCGGGCTGACCGAACAGAAAATCAGCGACTTCAAGAAAGCCGGGCTGGACCACATACAGATCAGTTTCCAAGCCAGCGACGAGCAGGTGAACAACTTGCTGGCCGGCTCGAAAAAGGCGTTCGCGCAGAAGCTGGAAATGGCCCGGGCAGTGAAAGCCCATGGCTACCCGATGGTGCTGAACTTCGTGACCCATCGGCACAACATCGACAAGATCGATCGTATTATCGAGCTGTGCATCGCCCTTGAGGCGGATTTCGTCGAGCTCGCGACTTGTCAGTTCTACGGTTGGGCTCAGCTCAATCGGGTCGGCCTGTTGCCGACCCAGGAACAACTGGTGCGCGCCGAGCGCATTACCAACGAATACCGCGCAAAACTGGAAGCCGAAGGGCATCCGTGCAAGCTGATCTTTGTCACGCCGGACTACTACGAAGAACGCCCGAAAGCCTGCATGAACGGCTGGGGCAGTATTTTCCTGACGGTCACCCCGGACGGCACGGCCCTGCCCTGTCATGGCGCGCGACAAATGCCGGTACAGTTTCCCAACGTGCGCGATCACAGCATGCAGCACATCTGGTATGACTCATTCGGCTTCAATCGATTTCGTGGTTACGACTGGATGCCCGAACCGTGCCGCTCGTGCGATGAGAAAGAAAAGGACTTCGGCGGCTGCCGCTGCCAAGCCTTCATGCTTACCGGCGACGCGGCCAATGCCGACCCGGTATGTAGCAAGTCGCAACACCACGACGTGATTCTCAAGGCCCGCGAAGAAGCCGAGCACGCGACCCAAACCATCGAACAACTGGCCTTTCGCAATGAACGAAACTCACGCCTCATCGCCAAAAGCTGAGCCTTTCAGCGCCGCCAAGGCCGTCGCCGCCGGTCTCGACTTTGCGCAGCTGCAACTCGGTCACCAGGGCCTGTTCTGGAACGAATACCGTCCTGAGGATGGCGCGTGCCGCATCTGGCATTGGCGCGATGGTCAGGCACGCTGCCTGACGCCTTCCGGGTTCAGCGTGCGAAGCCGAGTCTACGAATATGGCGGCGGCGCGTTCTGCCTGACCGATGACGGGATCGTTTTCGTCAACGAGGCCGACCAGCAAATGTATCGACAGTCGCTCGCGGGTGAGACACCCGTGGTGCTGACTTCAGGTGAATGCCGTTACGGTGACCTGCAATTCGCCGATGGCCAGGTTCTGGCCGTCGAGGAGAACCGGGACCACCATCGGCTGGTCGCCATCGATGTGGCAGACGGCACGCGTCAGCTGCTGTTCGAAGGTGCCGACTTCTATGCCGCGCCGACCCTGAGCAAGGACGCCAGACGCCTGGCGTGGATCGAATGGAGCCGACCGCACCAGCCGTGGACGGCGACCCGGCTAATGGTCGCCGAACGCGGGAATGACGGCGGTTTCGAGAGCCCGCGCTGCATGGCTGGTGACGGGAACGAAGAATCGCTGCAGCAACCTCGCTTCGATACCCATGGCCGCCTGTTCTGCCTGACCGATCGCGCCGGGTACTGGCAGCCCTGGGCCGAGGCCGACGATGGGTTGCGCCCGCTTCCCGCAGCAGCAGCCGACCATGGCCCCGCGCCATGGGAGCTCGGCGCTTGTACCTGGCTGCCCCTGGGCGACGGCAGCTACCTGGCAAGCTGGACCGAACAAGGCTTTGGCAAATTAGGCCTGGCCGGCCATCAAAATGAAGATTTCACTGGCGGCTACAGTCGCTTTCGCCATCTCGCCCTTGATGAGCGATTCATCTACTGCATCGCTGCTTCGCCGGTCAGTCCATCGGCCGTCATTGCCATCGATCGCTGCACCCGCGAGGTCAACGTGCTGGCAGGAGGCATCGCGCCGCTGCCTGCCGATCAGATCAGCATTGCGCAAACCCTGCGTTACCCAAGCGGATCGGGTGAAGCCCACGGCTTCTTCTATCCGGCAATGACCGCTGAGACGAAACCGCCGCTGGTGGTTTTCATCCACGGCGGCCCGACCTCCGCCTGTTACCCGATGCTCGATCCGCGAATCCAGTATTGGACGCAGCGTGGCTTCGCCGTGGCCGACCTGAATTATCGTGGCAGCAGCGGTTATGGCCGGGCCTATCGCCAGGCGCTGCATTTGAGCTGGGGCGAAGTGGACGTCGAAGACGCCTGTGCGGTCGTTTCCCATCTGGCGGACTGCGGTTTGATTGACGGTGACCAGGCGTTCATCCGCGGCGGCAGCGCCGGTGGCTATACCACCCTGTGTGCGCTGGCTTTTCACCACGTCTTCCGTGCTGGCGCCAGTCTTTACGGCGTGAGCGACCCGGTGGCTCTTGGCCGGGTTACTCACAAGTTCGAAGGCGACTACCTGGATTGGCTGATCGGCGACCCGGTGCAGGATGCCGAACGCTACGCCGCACGAACCCCGTTGCTGCATGCGAGCAACATCCGTGTGCCGATGATTTTCTTCCAAGGCGAACTGGATGCCGTGGTAGTGCCGCAGCAGACCCGTGACATGGTCAAGGCGTTGCAGGACAACGGCATTACGGTAGAAGCGCATTACTACGCGGACGAACGCCATGGCTTTCGCAAGGCGAGCAATCAGGCGCACGCGCTGGAGCAGGAGTGGTTGTTCTATCGGCGAGTGATGGGGCTGGACACCTGATATAGAGCGCCCGCATACCCGGAAAGCCAGCGCCTACCCGTGTGGGAGCTGGCTTGCCAGCGATGACGATCTACCTGATGCAACAACTCTCAACGCTTGGCGATGATGTAAACCGCATGCACGATCCCGGGAATATATCCGCATAACGTCAACAGAATGTTAAGCCAGAACGCCCCGCCGAAACCTACCTGCAGGAACACGCCCAGTGGTGGCAACAGAATGGCGATAATGATTCGAATGAAATCCATGGGTCACTCCTGATTGAAGTCGGCTCCTGTGAGCCACACACCTAATCGACCCGCGCCGTTCGTCAGGGTTCACTGGGTACACCCTTTCCGTATCCTTACAGGCAAAAAAACGCCCCACGCCAAAAAAATCAGGCTGGGGCGATGCGTTATACCGCGAGACGGTTCGGACATTCGTTTGAGGCGGGTCTGATCAGACGGCAATCCCTTTGCGGCACTGCAGTTGCGCGGTGCGTACGCGAGAGAACGCACGGGCCAGGCGTAGGAGCATCTCGTCTACGTTGGCTTTGCTCACCGTAAGTGCGGGGGTAAAGCGCAGGCAGCCAGGTTGCGGGGCATCGATCAGCAAGCCTTCGTACAGCGCGGCCTTGACCACCGCCTCCGCCGAGTCGTCGGAAAGACCCAGGCCCCAGAGCAGCCCTTGACCACGCAGTTCGCCGTGACCGTAGCGATGAGCCAGGCGCGCCAACCCCTCGCGCAGGTAGTGGCCTACCCTGTCGACATGTTCGAGAAACCCCCTGTCCTGCAGCGCACTCAGTACCGCCAGGCCCGCCGCCGTCATCAACGCATGACCATGGTGGGTCCCCGTCAGCTCACCGACGTCGAAACAGCAGGCCGTGCCTCGGGCGAGCAACGCTGCCAGCGGTACACCACCGCCCAAGCCTTTGCCCAGCACGACGATATCGGCTCGCACCCCGCAGGACTGTTCCGCCAGCATCTGGCCACATCGGCCGATACCGGTCTGTACTTCGTCGAAGATCAGCAAAATGCCCAATTCGCGGCACAATCGCTCGACGCCTTTGAGGTAATGCTCGGTGGCCGGGATGACCCCGGCTTCGCTCTGGATCGGCTCAAGCATAATCGCCACGGTGCGGGCATCGACAGCCGCATGCAGGGCCGCAAGGTCGTTGAACGGAATGTGGCTGAAGCCAGGAAGTTGCGGTTCGAACCGATTGGTCAGCGTCAAACTGTCCGAGGCCGAAATCGTGGCGAGACTACGGCCATGGCAAGCGTTGCTGGCAACGATGATGCGCGAGGCTCCGGCACGATGCCGCTGGCCCCATTTGCGCGCCAGCTTGATGGCCGCTTCGCAGGCTTCACTACCGGTGTTGAGCAAGTACGCCTGGTCGCTACCGGTGAGGCGGCACAGCCGCTCGCAGAGGCTGAGCATGCCGCGGTTGTGCAAAGCAGAACCTGGGTTGATCAGCGCCTGCGCCTGCTCGGCAATAGCATTCACCACTACTGAGGGGCTATGTCCAAGGCTGTTGGCACCACGCCCCTGAGAGAAATCCAGATACACACGGTCGGCACTGTCCCACAGCCAGGAACCCTGACCGCGCACAAATACTTGCAGGGGGCGCTCGACGCTGGGCATGAGGTAATCATTGGACGGGTTCGCCGTTGTAGATGGCTGGATAGGGTCCAGGGAGAGATCGTCGAGGTCCGGGAGGCTGCGACGCAGATTGAACAGATTCATCAGAATTCACCTCGGTCGAGGTTTTTTGTGTTGCCTATGTAAATGACTTCGACGTAATCGGTGTTCATCGTCCACGGTGGCCCTGTAAGCCTTCTGATTGCAGTTAGACTAGGCGGATGGGCAGCGTCAGACCATTTCGATTTAGCAGTATTTTCGATAAGAGTTACTTATGGATTTCAAGCAACTGCGATATTTCGTCGCGGTCTACGAAGAAGGTCACGTTGGCCGGGCGGCCGAGCGCCTGGCCATCTCCCAACCTGCACTGTCACAGCAGATCCGCCACCTTGAGGACAACCTCGACGTCAGCCTGTTCGAACGCAGCAGCAAGCGCCTGCTGCCGACGCTCGCCGCTCACACGCTGTACAACCACGCCCTGCCCCTGCTCGACGGCTTGCAGCGAGCGCGGGAAGCATTGGGCAGCTTCAAGGGCCAGGCCCTGCGTACCCTGGCCATCGGCGTATTGCAGACCGTCCACACCAGCCTGGTACCCCAGATGCTCGAACGGGTGCGCAAGGCCCAACCGCATCTGGTGGTGCAGATTTATGAACTGACGGGCCTTGAAATCGAAAGGCGGTTGCTCAATGGATCGCTGGATATCGGCATCAGCTACCTGCCGCCCCGTCAGCCTGGTTTGCACGGAGTGCTGCTGTACGAAGATGAACTGACGCTGGTCATCCCGGCGGATCACCCGCTGCGTGAATTCAAGAAAGTCTCGATGAGCCAGGCCGCGGAACTGCCGATGTTGTTGCTGGGGGAGGAGTTTCAGGTGCGACAGATCTGGCAGACACAGCTAGCCAACCTCGGACGACGCCCACAAGTGCAGGCAGAACTGAACAATATGGCGGGGATTCTCGATAGCCTGCCGCACACCCGCCTGGCCACCGTGCTTCCGGGGCGCTCGCAAAAGGCATTGGGCAACGATGAGTTGCTATGGAAACCGCTGACAGAGCCGCGGGTGCCGTTGAAGGTAGGGCTGGTGTGTCGCGATGTGCAGCGCCAACAAGCCTCGCTGGCATTATTGCGAACACTGCTGGAAGAGGTCATCAATGGTCCGGCCGAGCGTTAGACGCGCAGCCCGGCACTTTCTTGCGGACAAAGAAAACCCCGCCGAAGCGGGGCTTTTCAGACTGTTTCCCTGACATCCATTTCGCTCCGCCATCCTGGCAGAATCCTACGTGTCCGTGTTGTTGCTTTGCGCTTCCTGCGCGACGTCCATGTGAAGTAGATTAGCTCTGGATCCAATTTTCGCATAGGGCAGATCGACAGCACGTCGTGTAAGCAAATGCTTACATAGCGTTACATCTTTAAAATTGTGCTGCATCCAGCAGGAACAGCGACTCGCTGCCCGCCTTTACCGAAGCGCTCAACGAATGAATACGCGGCAGCAGGCGCGCGAAGTAAAACCGCGCGGTGCCCAGTTTGCTTGCGTAGAAATCGTCCTGGGTTTCCTTGCCGAACGCGGCCTTGGCCATGAGCGCCCACATATAGGCGTAGGCAACATAACCAAAGGCCTGCAGGTACTCGACCGACGCGGCGCCAATTTCATTCGGGTTGTTTCTGGCACAGTCCAGCAGCCAGGCAGTCAGTTCGTCGAGTGTCGTCACGGCATCGTTGAGCGGCTTGGTGAACTCCGCCAGGTCGACGCTCGCTGTCGCGGTGAAGTGACGGATCTCGTCAGTGAACAGGTTGTAAAACGCCCCGCCATTGCCAACGATCTTGCGGCCGACCAGGTCCAACGCCTGGATGCCGTTGGTGCCTTCGTAGATCTGGGTGATGCGCACGTCACGCACCAGTTGCTCCTGGCCCCATTCGCGAATGTAACCATGGCCGCCAAAGATTTGCTGGCCGTGCACGGTAGTCTCCAGACCCAAGTCGGTCAGGAACGCCTTGGCGACCGGGGTCAACAGCGCCACCAGGTCTTCTGCACGCTTGCGGGTGGTGGCGTCTTCGCTGAACTTGGCGGTGTCGAGTTGCATGGCCACGTAGGTGGAGAATGCACGGCCGCCTTCGTTCGAGGCTTTCATGGTCAGCAACATGCGCCGCACGTCCGGGTGGACAATGATCGGGTCCGCCACTTTGTCCTTGTTCTGAGCGCCGGTCGGCGAGCGGCTCTGCAGCCGGTCGCGAGCGTATTCAATGGCGTTCTGGTAGGAGCGCTCGCCCGTGGCCAGCCCTTGAATGCCGACGCCCAGGCGCTCGTAGTTCATCATGGTGAACATAGCCGCCAGGCCTTTGTTCGGCTCGCCGACCAGATAACCCACGGCTTCGTCGAAGTTCATCACGCAGGTCGCGGACGCCTGGATGCCCATCTTGTGTTCGATTGATCCGCAGTTTGCCGGGTTGCGCGCGCCCAGGCTGCCATCGGCATTGACCATGAACTTGGGCACCAGAAACAGCGAAATGCCCTTCGGCCCTGCGGGTGCGTCTGGCAGTTTGGCCAGTACTAGATGGATGATGTTCTCGGTCAGGTCGTGTTCGCCACCGGTGATGAAAATCTTGGTGCCGCTGACTTTGTAGGAACCATCGGCCTGAGGCTCTGCCTTGGTGCGGATAATTCCCAGGTCAGTACCGGCGTGCGGTTCGGTCAGGCACATCGAGCCTGCCCAGATCCCGGCGTACATGTTCGGCAGGTAGGCAGCTTTGAGCTCTTCGCTGGCGTGAGCATTGATCGACAGGCAGGCACCAGCCGTCAGCATCGGATACAGGCCGAAAGACAGGCTCGCGGAGTTGACCATCTCTTCGACCTGAGCCGATACCGCCTTGGGCATGCCCATGCCACCGTAGGCCGGATCACCACCAACACCGACCCAACCGCCTTCGGCGTAAGTCTGATAAGCCTGCGGGAAGCCTGCCGGCGTGGTCACGGCACCGTCCGCCCAATGGCAACCTTCTTCGTCGGCCGTGCGACTGAGCGGTGCGATACTTTTGCTGGTGACCTTGCCGGCTTCCTCGAGAATGGCCTCTACGGTTTGCGCGTCGACGGTGTCGGCCAGCGCAGGCAACTCGGCCCAAAGTTTGGCGACCTCGAACACTTCATTGAGGACGAAGCGCATATCGCGCAGGGGCGCTTTGTAGTCAGCCATGGCAAACCTCGCAGGATCAGTACAGTTGATTCACAGAAAATATTTCGGTTGAATCGAGTGTACCTCAACAACTTTTACGACACATAGGGTCTACTTGTGACTTGTTTGTAATTTTTAGTCACTAACAGAAACATCGCAACCACCGCCTGCCCTGCAGGAGCTGCCGAAGGCTGCGATCTTTATGACTTATAGCGCAAACAACTCCGCCGGCAACTTCATCAGGCAATCGCTACCCGCCTCGATTGCCGCCCGATGAGCGGCTGTTCGTGGGAGCAGGCGCTTGAAGTAGAACTCGCTGGTGGCCAGTTTAGCCCGGTAGTAATCGACATCAGCACCACCCTCGTCCAACTGCGCCTGAGCAACCAGGGCCATGCGCAGCCACAGATAGCCAAGGATGATGTAGCCGCTGTACATCAAGTAATCCACAGAGGCGGCGCCGACTTCGTCCGGGTTTTTCATTGCGGCCATGCCCACCTGGGTCGTCACCTCGCCCCATTGCCGGTTCAGATCGTTGAGCTGCGCCACGTAGCTGGACAGTTGCGGATGAGCGGCATTGGCGGCGCAGAACTTGTGCACGATCTTGGTAAAGCCCCGCAGCAACGTGCCCTGGCTGCCGAGCACTTTGCGCCCCAGCAGGTCCAGCGCCTGGATGCCGTTGGTGCCTTCATAGATCGGCGCAATGCGGCAGTCCCGCACCAGCTGCTCCATGCCCCATTCGCGGATAAACCCATGGCCGCCGTACACCTGCATGCCGAGGTTGGTCACTTCAAGGCCGGTATCGGTCATAAAGGCTTTGCAAATGGGTGTCAGGAACGCCAGCAAGTCCTCGGCGTCCTGTCGCACTGCTGCATCCGGGCTCAAGTGCGCCACATCCAGCAACTGCGCGGTGAAATAGGTGAGTGCCCGATTGCCTTCGTTGAAGGCTTTCATGGTCAGCAACATGCGGCGCACATCGGGGTGCACGATAATCGGATCGGCGGGTTTGTCCGGAGCCTTCGGCCCGGTCAGCGCACGCATCTGCAGGCGATCATTGGCGTACTTGATCGCGCCCTGAAAACTCGCCTCCCCCAGGCACAACCCCTGCATTCCGGTGCCAAGACGTGCGTGGTTCATCATGGTGAACATGCAGTTGAGGCCCTTGTTCGGTTCACCGATCAGGTAACCCGTGGCGCCGTCAAAGTTCAGCACGCAGGTGGCCGAGGCCTTGATGCCCATCTTGTGCTCAATCGAACCGCAGGAAACACCGTTGCGCTCGCCGGCTTCGCCCTGGGTATCGGGCAGGAACTTAGGCACGATAAACAGCGAGATACCTTTGGTGCCGGCCGGCGCATCCGGCAGTTTTGCCAGTACCAAGTGAATAATGTTGTCACTCAGGTCATGCTCGCCGGCCGAGATGAAGATCTTGCTGCCGGAGATCGCATAGCTGCCATCGCCTGCCGGCACGGCGCGGGTCTTGATGATGCCCAAGTCCGTGCCGCAATGGGCTTCGGTCAGGCACATGGTGCCGGTCCACTGGCCGGCCGTGAGTTTACTCAGGTAGGTCTGTTTCTGCTCTTCAGTGCCATGGGCGTGAATGGCCGACATTGCGCCGTGGGTCAGCCCCGGGTACATGCCCCAGGACGTGTTGCTGGAACCAACCATCTCGCTGATCACCAGCCCCAGGGAACTGGGCAGACCCTGGCCGCCGTATGCCGGATCAGCCGCCAGGCCATGCCAGCCACCTTCAACGTATTGCGCGAAGGCCTGCTTGAAGCCCACCGGCGTAGTGACGACCCCATTATCGAAATGGCAGCCTTCTTCGTCGCCGCTGCGGTTGAGTGGTGCGAGTACGTTCTCGCAGAATTTCGCGCCCTCTTCGAGGATCGCACTGACCATGTCCGGGCTAGCGTCAGTGGCGCCGAGGGCCGCGTAGTTGCTGTGAAAGTCGAACACGTGGTCGATCAGGAAGCGCATGTCGCGCAGGGGAGCTTTGTACTCGGGCATGGTCATTTCTCCGGCAGCAGATGATTCCAAGCTACTGCCGCCGAAGGCGTCGGACAATCACACTCCAGACGCTGAATGCGCCATCATCACTCAATCCGCAGCGGCGTCCATACGCACTGCGCCACGGCGGTTCTGCCCGAAGGCCACCACACAGTTTCGCCCGGCAGCCTTGGCGCTGTAGAGCGCTTCGTCCGCCGACTTGAGCACGCGCTCCGGCGTTCGCTGCTCCAGCCGTTCGGCCACGCCGATGCTGACTGTCACCGACACACTCGATGCGCTTGCTCCCGCGCGCCGCTGGCGTCCTTGCTGATCATCCTGGGGACGGCTGTCCTGGTGACGCAGATGGATCGCGTAAGTGGCGATGGATTCGCGAATGAGCTCCAGGTGCGGCAAACATTCATCCAGGGTCTTTGCGGCGAACACCAGGGCAAACTCCTCTCCGCCATAACGATACGCACGCCCACCACCGCCGACCTTGGACAGCTTGCTGGCCACCAGCCGTAGCACCTGATCGCCGACATCGTGGCCATGGGTATCGTTGAATTTCTTGAAGTGATCGACGTCGCTCATCGCCAGCACATAATTGCGCCCCAGGCGTTGCATGCGCTCATTCAGGGCGCGCCGGCCGGGGAGTCCGGTGAGTTCATCGCGAAAGGCCATCTGATAGGCTTCATGGGCCACCGCTGCCGCGATCATCAGCATCACCTGGCTGCACATGATGTTCAGGGTGAGCGGCAGGATGAACGTCTTCGGCAACATCCAGAACAGGCCGATCAGGCCGACCAATTGCGCTGCATGCAGGGGCCTGGGGTGACGCCAGTATTGCCACGCCAGCAGCAGGAAAGCCGCGATGAACACCGGATAGGCCAACTGGATCAGGCTCATCCACGCACCATGCAGGGCGGGCCAGCGAATTCCCGCCAGCCACGTCAGCAAGGCCTGGGGATAACTTTGCTCCAGCGCCAGCGCGACACTGCCAACGGCCAGCAACACCGCGAACCGCGCCACCATGTCCTGGAACAAATGGGTGCGCTCCTGCCAGGCGGCAAATACTGCAAACATCAGCGGCAGTAACAGGCAGCACAGATGAAAAACCACCGCAGCATCCTCACGCACCTTGCCGTTGTCGCGGTAATAATCGGTCTGGGTGTCGAGCAGGTAGTAGGCGATGTACACCGTCAGCATCAGGAACAATTCGCGCTGACGCCGATAAACCGCGCAATAGGCGCCGCCCAGCAGCAGCACCAGGGTTGGCAGCACATTGAACAACGAAGTGAAAAAGACGTTGAGATCCTTGATGTAGGCAGCCGCGAGCCCCGCAAGCAACAGTAGCAATGAAGGCAGGAAATGGCTGAGACGTACAGAGGAAGAACGCGGCAAGGGTAGGTTCCAGCCTGCTAAGGTTGATGGCAGTGCGCGCGAACAGTCGCAGTAAAACACAGCCCGGAAAGAGATGTCATATGGCCACCTTCTTTAACGGCCCAAGAGAGACATTTCTTGATGGGCCGGGGCAAATATTTATGTGTCCCTGGCTACTCCCGGTAAATGACAGGCGTAAAAAAACCGCTGCTCCCGAGGAAGCAGCGGTTTTGTCGTACCTGCCCGAGGCTTAGTAGCCCAGTGCGAAGTTCTCTTCTTTCATGTCCATCAGGTTGCCAGCACCCGACAGCATGGTTGCCACGTGAGTGCGAGTACGCGGCAGAATGCGCTGGAAGTAGAAGCGCGCAGTCTGCAGCTTGGCGGTGTAGAACGCCTCTTCGGAAGTGCCGGCAGCCAGTTTCTCGGCAGCCAGGCGCGCCATGTCAGCCCAGAAGTAGGCCAGGCAGGCGTAACCGGAGTACATCAGGTAATCCACCGAGGCCGCGCCGACTTCTTCGCGGTCCTTCATGGCGGCCATGCCGACCTTCATGGTCAACTCGCCCCACTCTTTGTTCAGCGCAGCCAACGGGGTGACGAACTCCTGAACAGCTTCGTTGCCTTCGTTGGTCTGGCAGAACTTGTGAACGATCTTGGTGAACCCTTTCAGGGCTTCGCCTTGGGTCATCAGCACTTTGCGGCCCAGCAGGTCGAGTGCCTGGATGCCGGTGGTGCCTTCGTACAGCATCGAAATGCGACTGTCGCGAACGTTCTGCTCCATGCCCCACTCGGCGATGAAGCCGTGGCCGCCGTAGATTTGTACGCCGTGGTTGGCGGATTCGAAACCGACTTCAGTCATGAAGGCCTTGGCAATCGGAGTCATGAACGCCAGCAGTGCGTCGGCTTTCTTTTTCTCTTCTTCGTCCACGCCGTATTTGACGATGTCGACCTGTTTGGCAGTGAAGTAAACCATTGCCCGGTTACCTTCAGCGAAGGCCTTCATGGTCAACAGCATGCGACGTACATCAGGGTGCACGATGATCGGGTCAGCGGCTTTTTCCGGCGCTTTCGGGCCAGTCAGCGAACGCATCTGCAGGCGATCGCGAGCGTATTTCAAGCCGCCCTGGAAGCCGATCTCGGCGTGTGCCAGACCTTGCAGCGCGGTACCCAGACGTGCGGTGTTCATAAAGGTGAACATGCAGTTCAGGCCCTTGTTCGCCGGGCCGATCAGGAAACCGGTGGCCGCGTCGAAGTTCATCACGCAAGTGGCGTTACCGTGGATGCCCATCTTGTGTTCCAGGGAACCACAGCTCACGGCGTTGCGGGCACCGATCGAACCATCGGCGTTCGGCATGAACTTTGGAACGATGAACAGCGAAATGCCCTTGGTGCCAGCCGGCGCATCCGGCAGGCGTGCCAGCACGATATGGACGATGTTGTCGGCCATGTCGTGTTCGCCAGCCGAAATGAAGATCTTGGTGCCGGAGACTTTGTAGGAGCCGTCGGCCTGAGGTTCGGCCTTGGTGCGCAGCATGCCCAAGTCGGTACCGCAGTGTGGTTCGGTCAGGCACATGGTGCCGGTCCACTCGCCGGATACCAGCTTGGTCAGGTATGCCTCTTGCTGCTCAGGCGTGCCGTGCTCGGAAATGGTATTCATCGCACCGTGTGAAAGGCCAGGGTACATGCCCCACGACCAGTTGGCTTCGCCGACCATTTCGCTAACTGCCAGCCCCAGGGACTCCGGCAAGCCTTGCCCACCGTGCTCCAGATCGTGAGCCAGGCTCGGCCAGCCGCCTTCAACGAATTGCTTGTAAGCCTCTTTGAAGCCAGTCGGGGTCTTAACGCCGGACTCGCTCCAGGTGCAGCCTTCGGTGTCACCCACGCGGTTCAGCGGAGCCAATACCTGCTCACAAAACTTGGCGCCTTCTTCGAGAATGGCGTCAACCATGTCCGGAGTTGCGTCTGCACAAGCCGGAAGGCTCGAATAGTGCGCTTCATAGCCGAGCAGCTCGTCACGAACGAAGCGAATATCACGCAAGGGGGCCTTGTAGTCAGGCATAGCGATAAACCTCTGCTGATGTAACCGGGGATGAACAACCGCCTTGATTTGTTATGGCGGTCAAACAGTTGTTTGAAACATACGTTTACGACCAAATCTTGTCAAGCGCCGATCTTTTGCCGTTCGTCATCAAGGCTTCGGCGTTTTCAACACGCAGCCGTACCCGGCCGCTGGCAGATCGAAGCGGGCTATAAGAAAGATTAGTTGAACAAGAAGGACTTACGTACAAAAACGCCGCGAACAGGCGCGGCGTCAAGGTTGTTCAGCAAGGATGGATTCAGGCGTAAGTGTCGATCAACGTACCGAGCACTTCATCGGAAGCCTTGGCCACTTTCACGCCCAGCTCGGCTTGAAGCCTGCCTTGGGACATTTCGATCAGGTTGCTGGCCAGATCGGACTGCTGACTGCTATCGACCGAACGCAGGCGACCGGCCTGGATTTCGGAAGACTGACTGAGGGCCGACCGTTCAAGGCTGTTATTGGCAATTTGCCCGGCAGCCTGGTCTATACGGTTCTGCCCGGCCTGAACTGTGCCCAGACCGGCATAAAAAGCGCTGTTACCTGAGATTTCCATCGCAGAACTCGTCCTTGTGAAGGATCAACAACCCTCATTGAAGCAGACCTGCCAAGAAAAGACCCGACAAAAACACTAATGGCACAGTGCCTTGTCATAGACAAAAACTAGTCCAGCAGATCCAGCTGCAGATGCTCGGCCACGGCTTCAGCGCTCACCAGTTTGAGTTTTGGTACCCGGCCGAGGCAAGGCGCCGGGATCCGCTCGGCCAGTGTCGCGAGATTTTCCTCCAGGCGCGAGGTCTTCGGATCGATGATATTGGCCACCCAGCCCGCCAGCTGCAAACCATCGCGGGCGACCGCTTCTGCGGTCAAAAGTGCGTGATTGATGCAGCCCAGGCGCACGCCCACCACCAGGATCACCGGCAGGTTGAGCGCTTTCGCCAGGTCCGACAGGTTGTCCTGGTCCGCCAAGGGCACCCGCCAACCGCCGGCCCCTTCGATCAAGGTGAAGTCCGCCTGCATGTCCAGAATATGCTGCATCGGAATGAGCAGCGATTGCACTGTCAACGCCACGCCAGCTTCCCGGGCGGCCAGATGCGGGGCAATGGCGGGCTCGAACGCGACTGGATTGACCTGCACATATTTCAACGGCAAGGAACATTGCGCGAGCAATGCCAGTGCATCGGCATTGCGCAACCCCTTGGGCGTCACATCGCAGCCGGAGGCCACCGGTTTACCCGCTGCCGTGCTCATGCCCGCCGACCGCGCGGCATGCAGCAAGCCAGCGGCTACGGTGGTCTTGCCCACATCGGTGTCCGTACCGGTGATGAAATAGGCTGCGCTCATAAAGGTTTCTCCAGCACCGCGTAGACCACTTGATAAGTCGCCGGCAGACCTTCGGCCTGACGAAACTGCTCATAAGCCTCGATCAAGCCGAGGATCCGCGCACGACCGGTCAAACCACCGGGCCGTCCAGGATTGAGGTTATGTGCACCCAACGCCTTGAGTTCATGGGTCAGACTGCGTACATCCGGGTAATGCAGCACATGCGCACAGGTTTGCAGGCTTGCCACACGCAAGCCACTGTCCGCGCACAAATGCTGATAGATACCCAGTTCGCGGAAGCGATTGACATGCACCAGGCCATCCACCCTGCGCCAACTATCACGCAACTCAAACAACGTGCCCACACATAGACTAGCAAACGCGAAAACGCCTCCCGGTTTCAGCACCCGCCGGGCTTCACTGAGCACCGAGGCGAAGTCCGAGCACCACTGCACTGCCAAGCTGGAAAAAATCAGGTCACAGCTCGCATCCTGCAGCGGCAGGCACTCCGCGTCCCCGGCAACGAAGTGGGTAGCGCCACCCAGAGGCCGAGCGTAAGTGAGCATGCCCTGGGCGATGTCCAGGGCCACGCCCTGCGCGCCCGTAAAGCGCTCGCCCAGCGCACGACTGAAATAGCCAGTGCCACAGCCCAGGTCGAGCCAACGATCAGGTGAAAAATCTTCAGGCAAGCGACTCAGTAACTGGCTGCCGACATCGCGCTGCAATTCGGCCACGCTGTCGTAGGTGCCTGCCGCCCTGGAAAAGGAGGCCGCCACTTGGCGCTTGTCCGGCAAACCGCCGCACAGGTTGGGAAGGGACAGATCAGTCATCGCCGCACTCATGCAAAAAGGCCTGGATGGCCCCGGCCACTCCGTGCGGGTCCTCCAGTAGAAACGCGTGACCGGCCCGTTCAATCAGGCCGATTTCCACATCCGGCAGCAACGCCAGTAACTCGCCTGCAGCTTCAGCAGGCACCAGCCCGTCCAGGCCGGCGAACAGGTGCAACTGCGGACCGCGAAAGGCCTGCAACGCCTGGCGGGTATCCAGTTGCGCGAGCAGCTCCAGGCCGCTCATCAAGACCTCTGGCGAGCTGTGTGGTGCACCTCCCAGCAACAGCCGCGACAGACCGCGGGAATCCTCGGCGCCCTGGGCGCACAGCAAGGAAAAACGCTTGAGGGTCATTCGCGGATCATCGCGACAACCGGCCAAAAAAGCATCGAAGGTCTCACCAGGCATCGCGCTGGGCCATTGTTCATGGGCGACGAACGAAGGATTGCTCGCCAGCGTCAACAGACCGCAGCAGCGATCACCGCGTCTGGCCGCCAATTCGGCTGCCAGCATGCCGCCCAGCGACCAGCCGCCCAGCCATGCGTCTTGAGGTATGGTCGAGTCGAGTTCATCCAGCCAGTCTTCGAGGTCACTCGATTCCAGCTCCGGCAGCGGTTCGATCTCGACACGCAGGTGTTCATCCAGCCCGTGCAAAGCGACCGACAATGGCTCCAGCGGCGAAATCCCCAGCCCCCAGCCTGGCAGCAGAATCAGTCGATTACGCATGGCTTGGCTCAGCTCCCAATTGTTGAAAACAATCTGCCAGTGCGTTTAACAATAGCTGCACCTGCGCTTCGCTGTGCGCAGCGGTCAAGGTCACCCGCAACCGGGCGCTTGCGGCAGGCACAGTGGGCGGGCGGATTGCGGTCACCATCAGGCCGCGCTCGCGCAGCATTTGCGACAGGCGAACCGCGCGACCGGCATCGCCGATCATGATCGGCTGGATCGGCGTGAAGCTGTCCATCAACTCCAGGCCGATCTGCTGCGCACCGTGGCGGAACTGGCCGATCAACGTCTTCAGGTGTTCACGCCGCCAGTGCTCGCGGCGCAACAATTCGAGGCTTTTCAGGGTTGCGCACGCCAGGGCTGGCGGCTGACTAGTGGTGTAGATATAAGGGCGCGCAAACTGGATCAGGCTTTCGATCAGCTCTTCGCTGCCGGCGACAAAGGCTCCCGCCGTGCCGAAGGCCTTGCCCAGCGTGCCCACCAGCACCGGAACATCGTCCTGGCTCAGACCAAAATGCTCGACTACCCCTCCGCCGTTTGCACCCAGCGGCCCAAAACCGTGGGCATCGTCGACCATCAACCACGCGCCTTTGGCCCGGGTCTCACGAGCCAGGGCGGGCAGGTCGGCGATATCGCCGTCCATGCTGAACACACCGTCGGTGACCACCAGGGTATTGCCAGTGGCTTTTTCGAGTCGCTTGGCCAGGCTTGTCGCGTCGTTATGCAGGTAACGATTAAAGCGCGCGCCAGACAGCAGGCCGGCGTCCAATAATGACGCGTGATTGAGCCGATCCTGGAGAACTGTATCGCCCTGCCCCACCAACGCGGTCACCGCGCCGAGATTGGCCATGTAACCCGTAGTGAACAACAAGGCGCGGGGGCGACCGGTCAGGTCAGCCAAGGCTTCTTCCAATGCGTGGTGTGGCCCGCTATGACCGATCACCAGATGTGAAGCCCCGCCACCCACGCCCCACTTCGAAGCGCCAGCGCGCCAGGCTTCGATCACTTGCGGGTGATTAGCCAGGCCAAGGTAGTCGTTATTGCAGAAGGCGAGCAACGGCTGGCCGTCTACCACCACTTGCGGGCCTTGGGGGCTTTCGAGCAGCGGGCGCTGGCGATAGAGGTTTTCGGCACGACGGGCAGCAAGGCGTGCGGAGAGATCAAAAGACATGCAGGCCTCGGAGGTTAAATCACAAAAAACAATGTGAGCACACTCCCTGTGGGAGCGAGCCTGCTCGCGATGAGGCCAGAACACTCAATATCGATGTCGACTGGTCTAACGTATCGCGAGCAGGCTCACTCCCACAGGGTTTGTATTCCAGTCAGCGGCAGCGGGATCTTCAAACAGCCGCGTTGTAGAACTGCTCGCTGCTCTTCTGCTCCACCAACGCCTGTTCGATCGCCGCCTGGTGTACCTCGTCTGCATGCTCTTCACGCGCTTCCGGCAGGATTCCCAGGCGCGAGAACAGCTGCATGTCCTTGTCAGCCTGCGGGTTGGCGGTGGTCAGCAGTTTGTCGCCATAGAAAATCGAGTTGGCGCCGGCGAAAAATGCCAGGGCCTGCATCTGCTCGTTCATCGCCTCACGACCAGCGGACAGGCGCACGTGGGACTGCGGCATGAGAATGCGCGCAACCGCCAGCATGCGGATGAAGTCGAACGGATCGATGTCTTCGGCATTTTCCAGTGGTGTGCCGGCGACTTTCACCAGCATGTTGATCGGCACTGACTCCGGATGCTCCGGCAGGTTGGCCAGTTGGATCAGCAGGTTGGCGCGGTCATCGAGGGACTCGCCCATACCCAGGATTCCGCCGGAACAGATCTTCATCCCAGAATCACGCACATAGGCCAGGGTTTGCAGGCGCTCGCCGTAGGTGCGGGTGGTGATGATGCTGGCGTAGAACTCCGGCGACGTGTCGAGGTTGTGGTTGTAATAGTCCAGGCCAGCCTGGGCCAGCGCCTGGGTCTGGTCCTGATCGAGGCGACCGAGGGTCATGCAGGTTTCCAGGCCCATGGCTTTCACACCTTTGACCATCTCCAGCACATAGGGCATGTCCTTGGCCGAAGGATGCTTCCAGGCCGCGCCCATGCAGAACCTCGTCGACCCGATGGCCTTGGCGCGAGCGGCCTCTTCGAGGACCTTCTGCACTTCCATCAGCTTTTCTTTTTCCAGCCCGGTGTTGTAGTGACCCGACTGCGGACAATATTTGCAATCTTCCGGGCAGGCGCCCGTCTTGATCGATAGCAAGGTGGAAACCTGGACGCGATTGGCGTCGAAATGCGCGCGGTGCACCGTCTGCGCCTGGAACAGCAGGTCATTGAATGGCTGCACGAAGAGTGCTCTGACTTCGGCCAAAGACCAATCATGACGCAGGTTTGCAGTGGTGCTGGCGCTCATGGGCGTTTCCTTGTTTTATGCTTGGCAGGCGCCGGTTATGGAATAACCACAGGCGCGACACGGATGTTCGGCATATTTAAGGAAGATCGATGCACTGTCAACCACGTTACGATGGAACGGTTTACATCTGGTTAAAAAACAAACAGCCCTGCTTGCTGTGTCAGGAAGAAGTCGAAGAGCCAGCGCCGATCTGCATGGCCTGCGAAACCGACCTCCCATGGCTGGGCGATCAGTGCCAGACCTGTGCACTGCCCCTGTCCGCGCCAGGCATGACCTGCGGGCAGTGCCTGAAGCAACCGCCGGCGTTCGAACAGGTCGCCGTGCCCTGGCTCTACGGTTTTCCGATCGACAGCCTGATCACACGCTTCAAACACAGCGCGAAGTGGCCATATGGCCGCCTGCTCGGCGAACTTCTCGCGCAATTCCTGCAGCATCGCTTCGACGAACACATGCCGCGGCCCGACGCCCTGGTGCCGGTCCCCATGGCCACCCGCCGTTTGCGCCAACGGGGCTTCAACCAGGCGGCGATGCTGGCTCGCTGGCTTGCTCAAATGCTTGAAATTCCGTGTGACGAGAAGTTGGTCCGGCGGATTCAGGACACCCGTGCGCAGCAGGACCTTAAGGCTGATGCCCGGAAAAAGAACCTGCATGACGCTTTCGACCTGACGCCCAATGCATCGATCAAGGGGCGTCACCTGGCACTGGTCGACGACGTGCTGACGACCGGCGCTACCGCCCAGGCGTTAGCGCGTTTGTTGATGGCCGCCGGCGCTGCAAGGATCGATGTCTATTGTCTGGCGCGCACACCAAAACCCGGTGATAACACGCCCAAAACCTTGTAAGAGCAAGCTCGCGCCTACAAGAATCGAGAATACCCTGGCTTGACTAGCACGCGCCAAGCCGCCAACGTCCTGCTCATCGCCACAGCCAAAGCACCCTGCCATGTCTTTGCCAACGTTGTTATCCCAGCACATTGTCCGGCGCCCCCAGCGCATCGCCCTGCTGCAACACATTGCCGAGCAGGGCTCAATCACCCGCGCCGCGAAGAGCGCCGGGCTGAGTTACAAGGCTGCCTGGGACGCCATTGATGAGCTGAACAACCTGGCGCAAAGACCCTTGGTGGAACGCAGTGTCGGCGGTAAGGGCGGTGGCGGCGCCAGGCTTTCCAGCGAAGGTGAGCGCGTGTTGCGCCTGTATCAGAAGCTCCAGATCCTGCAGGCTCAGGTACTGGAGACGGCTGAAGAAGCCAGCGACCTGGACCTGCTCGGTCGCCTGATGCTCAGGACCAGCGCGCGCAATCAGTTGCACGGAAAAGTCATCGCGATAGAGGCCCAGGGGCGTAATGATCGGATCCGCCTGGAAATGGCCGCAGGCCTGGTCATCGACACGCAGATAACTCACGACAGCACCCTGCGCCTGGAACTGCAGACCGGCACCGAAGTAGTGGCGTTGATCAAGGCCGGCTGGCTCGAATTGCTGGGGATGGATCAACAGTCGATACCGGGCACCAACTGCCTGGAGGGCAGGATCGAAGAAATACTCGACGCCGAGGATGGCCCCAGTGAGGTGCGCATCAGCCTGCCCAATGGGCAGACCCTCTGCGCGCTAGCCGAGCCGCGACACCTGAGACCACAAGGCCTTGGCGTTGGCAAGCCGGTGCAAGTGCAATTCGCACCCTCCAATGTTCTGCTGGGTACACCGCTCTGAAACATTAGCGTCATTAATGCTCTTTAAGGTGGCTGCAAAATCCTGCAGGGAGCCTGATGTGAGCCTATTAGAAGAAAACCAGTCCACCGACCTCGAAAAAATGGTCGGCCTCAGCCGCCGCGGCTTTATCAGCGCTGGCGCCCTCTGCGGCGCGGCCATGTTCATGGGCGGTAGCCTGCTGAGCCGCAGCGTACTGGCCGCCAGTGTCAGCGCCGGGACCAGCAAGCTGCTGGGTTTCGACAGCATCCCCGCCGCGACCAACGATGCCATCAGCCTGCCGCCGGGCTACCGGTCCTCGGTACTGATCAGTTGGGGGCAGCCGCTGCACAAGGACGGTCCGGCCTTCGATCCAAGCGGCAACGGCACCGCAGAGCAACAGGAAATGCAGTTCGGCGATAACAACGACGGCATGAGCCTATTCGAGTTTCCGGGCGAAAAAGACCGCGCGCTGATGGCGATCAACAACGAATACACTAACTATCGCTATCTCTACCCGCACGGCGGCATGCCGCAATCGGCCGCCGACGTGCACAAGGCCCTGGCCTGTGAAGGCGTGTCTGTGATTGAAGTACAGCGCAAGGGCGGCCAATGGCACTTCGTGCAAGGCTCGCGCTACAACCGGCGCATCCATGGCAACGCGCCCATCAACCTGAGCGGTCCCGCAGCCGGCCACGCACTGGTTAAAACCAGCGCAGACCCACAGGGCAAACAGGTTCTCGGTACTTTCCAGAACTGCGCCAACGGCAAGACACCGTGGGGCACTTACCTGACGTGCGAAGAAAACTTCACCGACTGCTTTGGCAGTAGCGACGCCGGGCAGCCGTTCGATGCCGCGCAAAAACGCTATGGCGTGGTCGCTACCAGCAAGGAAATCAATTGGCATCCCCACGACCCACGCTTCGACATGGCGAAGAATCCCAACGAGCTCAACCGCCACGGCTGGGTGGTGGAGATCGACCCGTTCGATCCGCAGTCGACTCCGAAAAAGCGCACAGCCCTGGGCCGCTTCAAGCATGAAAACGCCGCGCTGGCAGAAACTGCGGGCGGCCATGCCGTGGTGTACATGGGCGACGATGAGCGCGGTGAGTTCATCTACAAATTCGTCAGCCGCGACAAGATCAATCATGCAAATCCCAAGGCCAACCGCGACCTGCTGGATCACGGCACCTTGTATGTCGCGCGCTTCGACGCCGGTGACAGCAATGCCGATCACCCCAAAGGTCATGGCGAATGGATCGAGTTGACCCACGGCAAGAACGGGATCGATGCCAGCAGCGGTTTTGCCGACCAGGCGCAAGTGCTGATCCATGCGCGCCTGGCTGCCAGCGTGGTCCATGCCACCCGCATGGACCGCCCGGAATGGATCGTCGTCAGCCCCAAGGACGGCCAGGTCTACTGCACCCTGACCAACAATGCCAAGCGTGGCGAAGAGGGCCAGCCGGTGGGCGGGCCTAACCCGCGGGAGAAGAATGTCTACGGGCAGATCCTGCGCTGGCGCACCGATCGCGATGATCACGGCGCCAACAGTTTTGCCTGGGACCTGTTCGTCGTTGCCGGCAACCCGGGCGTTCATGCCGGTACGCCAAAGGGTGGCTCGTCGAACATCACGCCGCAGAACATGTTCAACAGCCCGGACGGCCTGGGATTCGACGACGAAGGCAGGTTGTGGATTCTCACCGACGGCGACTCCAGCAATGCCGGCGACTTCGCGGGCATGGGCAACAACCAGATGCTCTGCGCCGACCCGGTGACAGGCGAAATCCGCCGGTTCATGGTTGGCCCGGTCGGCTGTGAAGTCACCGGGATCAGTTTCTCGCCGGACCACAAAACCCTGTTTGTCGGGATCCAGCATCCGGGGGAGAACGGTGGGTCGACCTTTCCCGAGCATCTGCCGAACGGCAAGCCACGGTCCTCGGTGATGGCTATCAGCCGTGAAGATGGCGGGATAGTCGGCGCCTGATCGGCCCTCTTCGCGGGCAAGCTCGCTCCCACAGGTCTATGTGCCATTTTAGAGTCGGCACCAACCCTGTGGGAGCGGTCTTGCCCGCGAAGGCGTCCGCCCAGACAACACACATCTGAACCCCGCCCCCTAAACAAGCCCCGTCTGCGCTACCATGCTTGGCCGGACGCGGCAGCCTGCTGCGCGCAGGAGTCAGCATGGCCCACCCGTTTGCAACCCTCACCCCAGATCTTGTGCTCGATGCCGTCGAAAGCATCGGTTTTCTCAGCGACGCCCGCATCCTGGCCCTCAACAGCTACGAGAACCGTGTCTATCAAGTTGGCATCGAAGACAGTGAACCGCTGATCGCCAAGTTCTATCGTCCACAGCGCTGGACCAACGAAGCGATCCTTGAAGAACACCAGTTCACCTTCGAACTCGCCGAATGCGATGTGCCTGTGGTTGCGCCAATGATTCACAACGGTGCCAGCCTGCACGAGCACAACGGTTTTCGTTTCACTCTGTTCCCGCGCCGTGGTGGCCGCGCGCCGGAGCCGGGCAATCTCGACCAGTTGTATCGCCTGGGCCAATTGCTTGGGCGTCTGCACGCCGTGGGCGCGACCAAACCTTTCGAACATCGCGAAGCACTGGGCGTGCAGAACTTCGGCCATGCCTCGCTGACGACGTTGCTTGAAGGCAACTTCATTCCTAAAAGCCTGCTCCCCGCCTACGAGTCAGTCGCCCGCGACCTGCTCAAGCGCGTTGAAGAGGTCTACAAGGCCACTCCACACCAGAACATCCGCATGCACGGCGATTGCCACCCCGGCAACATGATGTGTCGAGACGAAATGTTTCACATCGTCGACCTCGATGATTGCCGGATGGGCCCCGCTGTACAGGACATCTGGATGATGCTCGCCGGCGATCGCCAGGAATGCCTCGGCCAGTTGTCGGAGCTGATGGACGGCTACAACGAGTTCCACGACTTCGACCCGCGGGAGCTGGCGCTGATCGAACCGCTGCGTGCGTTGCGCCTGATGCACTACAGCGCCTGGCTGGCCCGGCGCTGGGATGACCCGGCGTTCCCCCACAGCTTTCCGTGGTTCGGCACTGAACGATATTGGGGCGATCAGGTGCTGGCGCTGCGTGAACAACTGTCAGCGCTTAACGAAGAACCGCTGAAGCTTTTTTGAGATCAAAAGATCGCAACCTTCGGCAGCGCCTACAGTTCAACCCTGAGCTGCCGAAGGCTGCGATCTTTTTGTTTTCTGACACGACACATCTATACAACCGCCCTACAATCCCCTCTTTGTTAGCTACCTAAGCAAGGATTCTGCATGCAAGCCGCCAACCCGCGTCGCGGGTACATCCTGGGCCTGAGTGCCTACATCATCTGGGGACTTTTCCCGCTCTACTTCAAAGCCATCGCCAGCGTCCCCGCCGTGGAGATCATCATTCACCGCGTGCTCTGGTCGGCACTTTTCGGCGCCTTGCTGCTGATGGTCTGGAAGCACCCAGGCTGGTGGCGCGAATTGCGTGAAAATCCTAAACGGCTGGCGATCCTGGCCTTGAGCGGTACGCTGATCGCCGCTAACTGGCTGACCTACGTGTGGTCGGTGAACAATGGGCGCATGCTCGAAGCCAGCCTGGGGTACTACATCAACCCGCTGGTAAACGTGCTGTTAGGCATGCTGATCCTCGGCGAACGCCTGCGACGGATGCAGTGGCTGGCAGTGGGTCTGGCGGCGGTCGGCGTCGCACAGCAGGTATGGCAAGTTGGCAGCCTGCCCTGGGTGTCACTGGTGCTGGCATTGACCTTCGGCTTCTATGGGTTAATCCGCAAGCAGGCTCCGGTCAAGGCCCTACCCGGCCTGGTGGTCGAAACCTGGATGCTGGTGCCGATCGCAATAGCATGGCTGCTCTTCAACCCCGGGGCGAGCAGTGCGCAAGCCGAATTCTGGACCACCTCCGAAGCCTGGTGGCTCGTGGCTGCCGGACCGGTGACGCTGATTCCGCTGGTGTGTTTCAACGCCGCCGCGCGACACCTCCCCTACACGACGCTGGGGTTTCTCCAGTATCTGGCGCCAACCCTGGTCTTGCTGCAGGCCGTGCTGTTATTTGGCGAGCACTTGTCCTCCAGCACCTTGGTGGCCTTCATCTTTATCTGGGCGGGACTGGCGGTTTACAGCGTTGATGCAGTGATCAATCTGCGTCGGCGAAGCTGATCAAAAAACATACAAATCTCTGCAGGCCACGAATTTCGTGGCCTGCAACCATCTGCCCCAAGGTTATCCACAGCGTGATCCCCGGCGTTTGTGCGCAAGTTATTGAAACTGCTGGTTTTTTGATCAACACCCGAAGAGGCCCAGCCCGCTTGGGCTGGCGAGCTGTCTCTACAGGTTATCCACAGGCAGGTGCACGTTTAACTTGGATAACCCCTTCAAGCCTCGCTGCGTAGCACCAGTTCCACCATCAAATCATCGGCCAGGGTTTCCAGGCGCGACTGCAACACATCCAGTGACAGTGTCAGCGGCACTGCGAGAATCGCTTCGGCGTGGAACAGCGGTTCGCTGCTCATGGGTGCAGGACGCACTTCGGTAACCAGCCGTTCGAGATTTACTCCTTGTTCACTGAGCAGGCGAGTGATGTCGCGCACTATCCCCGGGCGATCATTGCCCACCAGTTCCATGGCGATCGGCTTCCAGGTGCAGGACTGCTCAATGCCACTTTCGGCAATGAGCACACGGATCCCGTGGGCGGACAAGGCTTGCAGTGCATCGACCAGTTCGTCATAGGCTTCGGCCGGCACCCCCACCCTCAGGATCCCGGCGAACTGCCCGGCCATCCGCGACATTCGACTTTCCAGCCAGTTACCGCCGTGCTCGGCAATGCACTGGGCGATGCGCTCGACCTGCCCAGGTTTGTCCGGAGCGAAAACTGTGAGTACGAGGTGGTCCATTTCGCAGCCCTCTTTTGTTATAGAAAGAGAAGTATAGGCAAGGGGAGATTCTGTGTTGAATCGTCTGCCGTCATCGCGAGCAGGCTCACTCCCACACTGATTGCGCCCTGTGGGAGCGAGCCTGCTCGCGATTGGATCACCCATGAAAGACCTGCAAGCCACAAATCGTGTACAACTTTGTATATTTAACTGGAACAATCCATCACTTTTTTGAGAACATCCCGTTCCCTGTCGCGACCGCAATGCGTCATGGGGTCGCAGAACGACGTAATTAGTCTAATTTTCACAACCGCAATTCATCATGTAGTATGCCGCAGCGCGCACTACATAACGTTGGATCGATGTCTGCCAAGGCACAGTCGCAACCCCTGAAAGCCCCGTCAGCAAGGCCTCAAGCCGTTGATTGGACCAACCCCAGCCGCCCGCAAGGGCATGTACTGGCGCCAGGGTTTGTGGTTTAAATGGCCAGAGGCTTCATTGTCATAATTGAAGAGCTGAAAAGCGAAATAGCTGAGCAGAGTGAGGCAAGCAATGACTGAACACGTTCAAGTCGGTGGCCTGCAGGTCGCCAAAGTCCTGTTCGACTTCGTGAACAACGAAGCCATTCCCGGTACCGGCCTCACCGCCGATAAGTTCTGGGCCGGTGCCGACAAGGTCATTCATGACCTGGCGCCGAAGAACAAAGCCCTACTCGCCAAACGCGATGATTTCCAGGCTCGTATCGATGGCTGGCACCAAGCTCGTAAAGCTCTTGGGGTAGCTCAGACGCATGACGCCGTGGCCTACAAAGCCTTCCTGCAAGACATCGGTTATCTGCTGCCAGAAGCGGCCGATTTCCAGGCAACGACCCAAAACGTCGATGACGAAATCGCCCGCATGGCCGGCCCGCAACTCGTGGTACCGGTGATGAACGCGCGCTTCGCGCTCAACGCCTCCAATGCCCGCTGGGGTTCGCTATACGACGCGCTGTACGGCACCGATGCCATCAGCGAAGCCGATGGTGCGGAAAAAGGCAAAGGTTACAACAAGGTCCGCGGCGACAAGGTCATTGCCTTCGCCCGCGCCTTCCTCGACGAAGCTGCGCCTCTGGCTGCTGGCTCCCACGTCGACTCCACCGGGTACAAGGTTGTTGACGGCAAACTGGTGGTCGCCCTTAAAGGCGGCAGCAACTCCGGCCTGCGCGACGACGCTCAACTGATCGGCTTCCACGGCGATGCAGGGGCACCTACCGCGATCCTGCTGAAGAACAACGGCCTGCATTTCGAAATCCAGGTCGATGCCAGCACCCCGGTCGGCCAGACCGACGCTGCCGGCGTCAAAGACATCCTGATGGAAGCCGCGCTGACCACCATCATGGACTGCGAAGACTCAGTCGCTGCTGTCGATGCCGATGACAAAGTTGTTATCTACCGCAACTGGCTCGGCCTGATGAAGGGCGACCTGTCGGAAGAAGTTTCCAAAGGCGGCAAGACGTTCACCCGCACCATGAACGCCGACCGCACCTACACCGGCGTCGATGGCAAGGACCTGAGCCTGCATGGCCGCTCCCTGTTGTTCGTGCGTAACGTGGGCCACCTGATGACCATCGATGCCATCCTCGACAAGGATGGCAACGAAGTGCCGGAAGGCATTCTCGACGGCCTGGTGACCTGCCTGGCCGCGATCCACAGCCTCAACGGCAACAACTCGCGCAAGAACAGCCGTACTGGCTCGGTCTATATCGTGAAGCCAAAGATGCACGGTCCGGAAGAAGCCGCGTTCACCAACGAGCTGTTCGGGCGTATCGAAGACGTGCTGGACCTGCCGCGCAACACCCTGAAAGTCGGGATCATGGACGAGGAACGCCGCACTACGGTCAACCTCAAGGCGTGTATCAAGGCGGCCGCCGAACGCGTGGTGTTCATCAACACCGGCTTCCTCGACCGCACGGGCGATGAAATCCACACCTCCATGGAAGCCGGGCCGATGGTGCGCAAGGCCGACATGAAGGCTGAAAAATGGATCGGCGCCTACGAGAACTGGAACGTGGATATCGGCTTGAGCACCGGCCTGCAAGGTCGTGCGCAAATCGGTAAAGGCATGTGGGCAATGCCCGATCTGATGGCGGCGATGCTTGAACAGAAAGTCGCTCACCCTCTGGCTGGCGCGAACACCGCCTGGGTACCGTCGCCGACCGCCGCTGCGTTGCACGCCTTGCATTACCACAAGGTCGACGTGTTCGCCCGTCAGGCCGAACTGGCCAAGCGTGCGCGTGCTTCGGTGGACGATATCCTGACCATTCCGCTTGCCGTGAACCCGAGTTGGACCGCGGAACAGATCAAGAACGAACTGGACAACAACGCCCAAGGCATTCTCGGCTATGTGGTGCGCTGGATTGATCAGGGCGTTGGTTGCTCGAAGGTGCCGGATATCAATGACGTTGGTCTGATGGAAGACCGTGCGACGCTGCGTATTTCCAGCCAACACATCGCCAACTGGCTGCGTCACGGCATCGTCACCGAAGCGCAAGTGATGGAAAGCCTCAAGCGCATGGCGCCGGTGGTCGACCGTCAGAACGCCAACGATCCGCTATACCGCCCACTGGCTCCAGACTTCGACAGCAACATCGCCTTCCAGGCGGCGGTCGAACTGGTGGTGGAAGGTACAAAGCAGCCCAACGGTTACACCGAGCCGGTATTGCACCGCCGTCGTCGTGAGTTCAAGGCTGCGAATGGCCTTTGAGTAAGCGTTAGCCCGAACAAAAAAAGGCCCTGATCTTCGGATCAGGGCCTTTTTGTTTTAACGACTCACAAATCCATACCCAACTCGTGCTTCACCAATTCCAGCAACTTCGCGGTATCAATGGGCTTGAGCAGAAAATCCACCACGCTCAGGTGCATCGCGGCGATGGCGTCTTTCACATCGGCATCCCCGGAAACTATGATGATCGGCATCGCCGCTCGTACTGATTCACGAACCTGGCGAATCAGGTCCAGGCCATCGACATTCCCCAGCCGCAGATCAGTGATCACCAGGCCAATCGAGGGTTTCTCGCTCAACATCTTGAGTGCAGTTTCACCACTGGCCGCGGTCATGCAGTGAATACCGTCCAGCGCCAGAACCTCCGACAACAACTCACGTGCATCTTTGTCATCATCGACGATCAGCACGCGCTGGGGCGCCAGATCGGGTTCGAGCATGACCGCACTTAGCGCCTCGCGCTCGGCGTCACTCAGAATATCGTTGTCGGACATGGCTTTCTCAAAGGTTTCAAATCGTTCCTGGCCCACTGGTGAGACATCGCCAGGCAGATGTTCAATGTGCACTTCGTCGGATTTATTTCCAATAGGCGGGAGGTGGGATTTTTCCCGCAATCGCGTCGGAATCTTCCGATAGTAGATCCGGCTGTTGCCTACCTAGACTTACGTCCAATGGGCACCCGGTGTCCATGGGCCGACCATGGTGAAGTCATCCGACAACAACAATTCAAAAAGACTGCGGTAATGGTTATGAGTAAAGCGGACGCCTTCACCCAGGCAGGGAAGACTGCGGTGTTGCAAAACATCCAAGGTACTTTGCAGTTTCTTCAGCGCTTCCCGCCGTTCAATCAAATGGAACACGCCCACCTGGCGTACCTCGTGGAGCAATGCCAGCTGCGTTTTTACGCACCCGGCGAGAGCATCATCAAGCCCGACGATGGCCCGGTAGAACACTTCTACATCGTCAAACAAGGCCGGGTCGTGGGCGAACGCCCGCATACTGCCAAAGGCGGGACCGAAACCACGTTCGAAATCACTACCGGCGAGTGCTTTCCCCTCGCGGCGTTGCTAGGCGAGCGGGCGACCCGTACCGAACACCTGGCGGCCGAAGACACCTTCTGCTTGCAACTGAACAAGCTGGCATTCATCAAACTGTTTGCGCTTTCACACACCTTTCGCGATTTTGCCCTGCGTGGCGTCAGCAGCCTGCTGGACCAGGTCAACCAGCAAGTCCAGCAAAAAGCCGTGGAAACCCTGGGCACCCAATACTCGCTCAATACCCGCCTGGGCGAATTGGCCATGCGTCATCCGGTGACGTGCAGCCCGGTTACCCCCCTGCGCGAGGCAGTGACCCTCATGCATGAACAACAGGTTGGCAGCATTGTGGTGGTTGATGGCGATAAAGCCCCGCTGGGCATTTTCACCCTGCGCGACTTGCGGCACGTGGTGGCAGGCGGCACCAACGACTTCAATGAGGCCATCGAACGGCACATGACCCGCGCACCGTTCTTTTTATCGCCGGACCACAGTGCATTTGATGCAGCGATAGCCATGACCGAGCGGCACATTGCCCACGTCTGCCTGGTCAAGGACCACCGCCTGTGCGGCGTGGTATCGGAGCGCGACCTGTTTTCCCTGCAGCGGGTCGATCTGGTGCACCTGGCCCGGACTATCCGTAGTGCCCAGCGTGTGGAAAGCCTGGTGGCGCTGCGCGGCGAGATCGGCCAACTGGTGGAGCGCATGCTGGCCCACGGCGCGTCTTCAACCCAGATCACCCACATCATCACCCTGCTCAACGATCACACGGTGTGCCGGGTGATCGAGTTGACACTGGCCGAGAAGGGCGACCCGGGGGTGCCATTCAGCTGGCTGTGTTTCGGCAGCGAAGGCCGTCGCGAGCAGACGCTGCACACCGACCAGGACAACGGCATTCTGTTCGAGGCGAGGGACGCCGAGCATGCGGCAGAAATTCGCGGCAAGTTGCTGCCCATCGCTCAACAGATCAATCAGAGCCTGGCGCTCTGCGGGTTCACCCTGTGCAAGGGCGACATCATGGCCGGCAACCCCGAGCTGTGTTTGTCCCGGGCTGAATGGGCGCGGCGTTTTTCGGCATTTATCCGCGAAGCCACACCTGAGAACCTGCTGGGTTCGAGCATCTATTTCGACCTGCGCGTGGTCTGGGGCGACGAGCAAAGCTGCGAGCAGTTGCGCCGCGGGATTCTCGATCAGGTCGCCGACAACCGGCTGTTCCAGCGAATGATGGCCGAGAACGCCCTGCGCAACCGTCCGCCCGTAGGACGTTTCCGCGAGTTTGTGCTCGCGCGCAAGAATGGTGAGAAAGCCACGCTGGACCTGAAAGTCCAGGGACTGACCCCGTTTGTCGACGGCGCCCGATTGCTGGCGTTGGCCCACGGCATCGAGGCGAACAATACGCTGGAGCGCTTCCGCCAATTGGTCGACAAAAAAGTCATCGAACGACTGGATGGTGCGGCGTACGAAGAGGCGTATCACTTCATCCAGCAAACCCGCATGCAGCAACATCAGCTGCAGACCCGGGAGAATTTGCCCTACTCCAACCGGGTCGATCCCGACAGCCTCAATCATCTGGACCGGCGCATCCTGCGTGAATCCCTACGCCAAGCCCAACGCCTGCAAAGCAGCCTGACCCTGCGGTATCAGCTATGAGCCTGTTTTCATGGCTACGCCCGGCGGGGCCTATACTGTCCGGGGAATTGCAACAACGTCTGCAACGCTTGCCGACGGGTGCCGAGCTCAGAGAATGCAGCCTGCGCGAACAGCGCTGGGTGGTATTGGATCTGGAGACTACGGGGCTAAACCTGAACAAGGATCGGGTGCTGTCTATCGGCGCGGTGGTCATTGAGGACGGGGCGATCGACTTCAGCCAGCAGTTCGAACGCACCCTGCAATGCGCAGACATGAAATTGGCGCCGAGCGTGTTGATCCATGGTTTGGGCCCGAGCGCGATTGCGGCCGGCAGCGATCCGGTGCAGGCCTTGGTCGAGTTCATGGAGTTTGTCGGCGACAGCCCGCTGCTGGCGTTTCATGCGCCGTTTGATCAGCACATGCTCGGCCGCGCCCTGAAAGATCATCTGGGCTACAAGTTGCAGCATCCGTTTCTAGATGTGGCAGATATCGCGCCCCTGCTCTGCCCTCAGGCGCACATTCGCGAGGCGGGGCTGGATGAGTGGATCGACTGGTTCAAGCTCGAGGTGTTCGAGCGTCACAACGCCAGTGCCGATGCGCTGGCGACTGCCGAGCTGGCGCTGATCCTGTTCAGTCGCGCGCGCCAGCAGCAGATTCATAGCCCGTTGAATCTGCAGCAGCGGTTGAGTCAGTGGAAACGCAGACAACGCACGCCATCCTTCTAAAGTTGTAGCGCCAGTCCCGACGGTGCTGGCAAGCCAGCTCCTACAGGCGCCTTGAACATTTCTGGACCACCAACGAAGCCTCTTGAGCTGTCGGACCAACGCGCTATGCTGCCGTCACTGTCCACCGACCGAGACGCTGCCATGTCCGCCCCGAGCATGACTCTCTACCACAACCCGCTGTCACCATTCGTTCGCAAAGTCATGGTGCTGCTGCACGAAACCGGTCAGCAAGACCGCGTCGTCCTGCAAAACTGTGTGCTCACGCCAGTCGACCCGGATTTGACCCTGATCGACGACAACCCGTTGAGCAAGATCCCAGCCTTGCGCCTGGCCGATGGCAACATCATCCACGACAGCCGGGTGATCCTCGATTACCTCGACCACCAACACGTCGGCAACCCGCTGATCCCCCGTGAAGGCTCGGCCCGCTGGCGTCGCCTGACACTGGCCTCCCTGGCCGACGGGATCATGGACGCTGCGGTGCTAGTTCGCTATGAAGTCGCCCTGCGCGCCCCGGAAAAACACTGGGACGAATGGCTCGACGGTCAGCGCGACAAGATCCGCCGCGCCTTGGCCTTGCTGGAAGCGGAGGCGATTGCCGAGTTGACCAGCCATTTCGATGTGGCGGCGATCAGCGTGGCATGTGCGTTGGGTTACCTGGATTTGCGCCATCCGGACCTGGTATGGCGCGATGCAAATCCGTTGCTGGCGGCGTGGTATTTCGAGGTGAGTCAGCGACCTTCGATGCTGGCGACAATGCCCAAGATTTGACGCTAATGGCGCCAGCACCCTATTCACTCCAACCAAAATGGGGACAGACTTATTCGATGTATCTGTCCCCAAGCCCCCATACCTTGCTATGCCCCACCTCTCTTGACTACCCGCCAGTCGGAAACAACCGCGCAATCAACATCGCCAACAATCGCCCCTCCCTCTGATCCTCCCGCAATCCCAACGACCGGCTCATTCCACCACCCCGATATCAAATTCCAGCGGCTGGGCCGTCTTCTGCCCAACCCCATACCAATCCAGCTTGCGCGTCAGCACCATAAACACACCCAACAAGCCAAACAGCAGCAACGATCCCATCAGCAGCGCGTAATCCTCTGCACTCAATAAGCCATAAAGCAGCCCATACAACGCCGCCAATCCCGCCGAAAAACCCAACCCGTGACGTACGCTGCGCAGCACATGGCAGACATAAAATCCGATCAACAACACACAACCGCTGGCCGACAACAGATACGCCAGGGCAAAACCAATGTGTTCAGACAGTGACAACAACAGCAGGTAGAAAAACGCGAGTGCCACGCCCACCAACGCATATTGCACCGGGTGCACCGCCAGGCTTTTGAGCACTTCGAAGAGGAAGAAACCTGCGAACGTCAGGACGATGAACAGCAGTGCGTATTTGATCGCTCGGTCGCTCTTCAGGTATTGGTCCACGGGGTCGATGAAGCTCACGCCGAAGCTGCGGGAATTGAACGCATCGCAAACACCGCTGGATACGCAACTGCTCAGCGCTTCTTGCAGGTTGGTGGAGAAAAACGACGTCTGCCAGTTTGCGCTGAAGCCTTGATCGGTGACTTCGCGCTGGGCCGGCAGGAAGTTGCCGATGAAGCTCGGATGCGGCCAATTGGCGCTCAGCGATACCTTGCTGGTCTTGCCCACCGGGAGGATCTGCAGCTGGCCAGTGCCTTGCAACCGCAGGCCGAAACCGAAGGCCAGTTCCGTGGCTCGTTGTGCATCGAGCGCCGGCAGCGTCACATGCACCCCCTCCCCCAACCAGCCCACCTGGCTACCGGGAACGAAGTCCAGACGATCACCGTTGAGTTCAAGTTTCAGCGCGTTCTCGATACCCCGAATGTCGCTGATGCCGACGGCCAGAAAGGGTTGATCGAACTGGTAGTCGGCAAAATCTTCCTTGATGCCCAGTTGCGCCGGGATCGAAAAATGCCCATTGATGCGGTTATCGGCGTGAAACAGCCGCGCCTGGTAGATACCGCGCGAACGCAGTTCGGTCTCGACCTTGCCATCGAGTTCGAAACGCTCAGGCAGGAAATACAAGCGGCCCCGCTCTTCACCGAGCTCCTGATAGCGCTGATTGGTTTTTTCGTTGAGCTTCCAGGTCCGCACCACTTTGCGGTATGGCACCACCATCAAGGGTCCACTGACTTGCTGGTGATAGCTGGAACTGCGTGCGATGTCTTCGAGCACACCGTCGCGTAATTCCTGGCGGTCCTGGATCAAGCCATTGATCATCAATAGCGGGATCAGCAACAACAGAATCAGCAGGGCAATGGCCCCGATTTTCAAAGTCAGATTTCGGTTCATGGGACTCTCCCTGTTTGGATGGGGAGAGCTTGCAAGCCGAATGTGGGGCTTATAGGGGGGTAGTATGGAGATTATGTGGAGACTGCAACCCTGTGTGGGAGCGGGCTTGCTCGCGAATGCCGTGACGCGGTTCTAAGCCATGCTGATGACGACCTCAACCCCACCCTCAACATTACCAATCGACAACGTCCCGCCATGCAACTTGACCACTTCTTCGACAAAGTTGAGCCCCAGGCCAGTACTCTTGCGCCCGCTGTCCGGACGAGGCAAAGAGTAAAAACGCTCACTCAATCGCGGTAATGCATACTCCGGGATGGTTTCTGCCAGGTTGAACAGCCGGAACTCAATCTGCTCCCCGACGCGCTTGGCGCCGAATCGCAGCAGCCCATTCGCGGGGGTGAAATCCAGCGCATTTTCCAGCAGGTTCCCCAGCGCCTGACGCAATAGAAAAGGCTCACCCATCAGCTCCAGATCCACAGGAATCGCTCGCTCCACACGCAGTTGCTTGCCTTCGATGCGCGCAGCCTGAGCGCTCAGCAACTCATCAACCAAAGCCGCCAAGGGCACCCCGACGCGCTCCTCCAGGCCTTGACGCTGCTCCACTTGAGCCAGATTGAGCAACCGCTCGATCAACTGCTGCATGCGCACGCTTTCGCTGTCGATATTGCTGACGAAGCGTTGCCGTTGGGCCAACGGCATCTCGCCTTGCAGCAATTCCGCCGCACCACGAATCGCCGCCAGTGGGCTCTTCAGCTCATGAGTCAGGGTGTGCACATACCGCTCAACATAAGCTTTGCCTTCCAGTTGGGTACGCATGTGCTCGACCGCAGTGGCCAGTTGCTCCATTTCCCCGCCACGATAATGCGGCACCTCGACGCGCCGCCCTTCACTCACCGCCTGGGCATACGCCGTGAGGCGTCGCAGGGCAGCGCTCAACCACCAGGACAACAGCGCGCCGAACAACAAACCCAGCCCGATCAACCCGGCGCCATAGGCAAGCAATCGGCGCTCGGTGCGATCCACGTAAGGCTGCAACGAGCTGTTGGGTTTGGCCACTGTGACCACACCGATGATCTGGCCGTTTTCGCGGATCGGCGCACCAACGTGCATCACCGAAGAGTTCGCATCGCTCGGATCGCTGCGACTGGAACGAGCGCCGTACTCACCGCGCAGGGTCAGCAAAACGTCGTTCCACCGCGAGTAGTCCTGCCCCACTGCAACCCCGCTGGAGTCCAGCACCACAATGCCGTTGGCGTCAGTCACGTAGATGCGATGGTTGACCTGATTCTTCGCCAGCCCCCAGATACTCGCCTTCGGCTGCCGCTCGCCGTAGGCCTTGAGCAGCTCGGGCCAGCGGTTCTGGTTGAGGGTGCCGGCCTTGAAGTCGTCGCGCAGAATCTCGGCCATCAGGTTCGCCGTGTCCACCAGGGTTTCTTCGGTGGACTGGCGCACGCCGGGGCGGATTTCCTCCATCACGGTGTTGAGCACGAAGTAGCCCGTCAGGCCGATGAACAGTACATAGACCAGGAAGATCCGGATCCCCAACGACATCAGCTGCGCCCTGGACTGTAGCTGTAGCCGAGGCCGCGATGCGTCTGGATCGGTTCGGCATCGGCGTTCACCAGGCGCAGTTTGGCGCGCACACTCTTGATGTGGCTGTCGATGCTGCGCTCATAGCCAGCATCGGCGGCCACGCCCAGCGCATCAAGCAACTGCTCGCGGCTGAAGACTCGTTCGGGCTGATCGAGCAGGCACTGCAGCAGACGGAATTCGTGGCGGGTCAGGCTCAGGGCCTGATTGCGGTAAGTGATCTGCACGCGCTCGTAGTCGACGCGAAACAGCGCTGAAGAGGTATCAGCCAATGCTCGCGGCACCACGCGCTTAAGAATCGCCCGGACCCGCGCCGCCACTTCCCGGGGGCTGAACGGCTTGACCACATAATCGTCGGCGCCGATTTCCAAGCCCACCACACGGTCGATTTCGCCATCGCGGGCACTGAGAAACATCACCGGTACTTCGCTGAAACGCCGCAGTTGCCTGCAGGTTTCGAAGCCGCTGATGTCGGGTAGGCCGATGTCCAGAATGATCAGGTCGGCCGGGGTCTGGCGCTGATGCTCCAGCGCCGCCGCGCCCAGGCTTACCCAGGTCGTGGTAAAGCCCTCGCCTTGCAAGGCAAAGATCAGGGTGTCGGCAATCGCGGCTTCGTCTTCGACAATCAGGATATGGGGCATGGCGTCCGAGCCCGTCAGTTGAGTGGGCGAACGGTGAACCATGGTGGTGGCGGCGTCAATCGGCAGTGGACGTCAGACGGTCGGGACTAGCAGTTCTGATAGTAGGCAAAAGCCTAAGAGGATCCGATGCTGCAGGTCCGGCTTATGAACCCTGAAAGGAGCTGCGCTGATGCCTACGTCCTCTCGCAAAATAACGTTGCTGGCTACTGACCAACAGAGTTCGGTGCTGAACGTACTCGTCGATGATCGGCACTACCCCATTGCCTATACACCCTACGGTCATCGACCCCCAGAGAACGGCTTGCTCAGCCTGCTCGGTTTCAACGGCGAACAGCCCGACCCTCTGACCGGGCATTACCATTTGGGGAAAGGGTACCGACAGTTCAATCCGGTGTTGATGAGGTTTACCAGACCGGACTCTTGGAGTCCGTTTGGGGGGGGCGGCTTGAATGCTTACGTTTATTGCGGTGGCGATCCGCTTAATCGGGTGGACCCCACAGGTCATAAATGGGGGCTCAAGAAATGGTTCAACCGGGTAATTGGCAGAAAACCGAAGGTGAAAAAACCCGCAGCTGCAGACAGTGTGGTAACAACTACGTCTACTCAGCATAAATCCAGCGATAACATCTCTTCCCCGGGAAGTGCCAAGCCCCAATCTGTCAATGAATCTGGCCCGAGCAATTTGATGAGGAACGACAGTATCGACCCGAGTATGCGTCGACGACTGAATGAGCTGAAGTCTAAACCTGCAGATTCGCCAGCACCGCCAACGCGCACTATTGCCAGCGAGACTCCAGACGCTTCCGATTTCTCATACTCCGCCGAAGCCATGACCACAGCTGATTTGAATAACACTAGAAGACAAATCGACGCATGGCCCTCAGGCGGGGAGCGAAGCAGAATGCTAAGAACAATCGATAACGAGCAGACGCTCAGACGCTTAAACGTCTGGGGCGCCCCTGCGAAGAGTAACCGCTCCATACGACAAGGAGAGCCGGGTTACAGCAATAACTGAGTGAGATGATTAATGGGCGCGCTGCGATAGCGCGCTTAGATATCCCATCAGCAATCCGGCTTGTCCGCCGTAAAGCGCCGAGCCGGATTCACCGCAGCACCAAACTCACGCAGAGCTTTCGCTCCAATCAACAACGGATAATTGAAGCTGCTACGGTCGGTCAGATTAACTTCCACAGTGCGCTTGACGTTACCCAGGCACAGCTCCAGATCGACTACTGGCCGCTTGGTCGGCGCCGCCGACTCATCGTCATCCGCATCCTCTTCCGAGCGGGTCTTGATCTTGCTGATCCGCGCAATCTTGTGCTCGTAGACCTTGTTGCTCGCACCCTTGGTCGCCAGGCGGAAACGCACCCACTCATCACCGTCACGGGTGAAGGTCTCGATGTCCTTGGCCGACAGCGACGCGGTCAGGGCGCCGGTGTCCATCTTGGCCTTGAGCACTTCGCCGCCGATTTCCGGCAGCGCGATGTATTCGTAACGACCGTATAGGGTCGGCTCGGCGGCCATCACTGGCAGGGCCACCAAGGTCAGCAGGGCTAAGAGGGATTTCACGTAGTGGGCATCCTTGAAAAGTGGGCAGCGGAATTTTAGACCGCCAGTGAGGAATTCGTTCGGACTTAAGATCGCTTCGCGGGCAAGCCCGCTGCCACAAGGTTTGGGACGGTTCAAAAAATCGTATACGCCTCAATTTACTGTGGGAGCGGGCTTGCCCGCGAAGAGGTCGGATCAATCACCACAAGACCTGAGGACTGTTAATGAGGTCAAGCATACCGCCAGCAAGGTGAAACATTCGTCACCCCCCATTTGGCCTCACGCCCGAAGCTGCTTATCATGACGCGCCCAAATGATTTCAAGAGTGACTTATGCGCCGACTGCTCACCGGCTGTTTCGTTACCCTGCTGCTGTTGCTCAACACCCTGGTCCTGTTCGGGCCACTGATGGTGTTTGCCTTGCTCAAGCTGGTGCTGCCCGGGCGCCTGCGCGACTGCGCGTCGGGGGCGGTGATGTGGATCGCCGAGACCTGGGCCGAAATCGACAAGCTGATCTTCCGCCTGTGCATCCCCACGCAATGGGACATCCGTGGCGGCGATAGCTTGCGCACCGACACGTCCTACCTGGTGATCAGCAACCATCAATCCTGGGTCGACATCCCGGCGCTGATCCAGACGCTGAACCGGCGCACGCCGTTCTTCAAGTTCTTCCTCAAGAAAGAACTGATCTGGGTGCCCTTCCTCGGTCTGGCGTGGTGGGCACTGGATTACCCGTTCATGAAGCGCTACACCAAAGCCTTCCTGGCGAAGAACCCGGAGCTGGCTGGCCAGGACTTGAAAATCACCAAGGCGGCCTGCGAACTGTTCAAGCGCCAGCCGGTGACGGTGGTCAATTACCTGGAAGGTACCCGGTTCACTGCCGCGAAAAGCGCCCAACAGCAATCACCCTTCACCCACCTGCTCAAACCCAAGGCGGGCGGTGTGGCGTTTGTGCTGGCGGCGATGGGCGAGCAACTGGATGCGATTCTCGACGTCACCGTGGTCTATCCGCAACAGAAAATCCCGGGGTTCTGGGACCTGATCAGCGGCAACGTGCCAAGGGTCATCATCGACATCACCACCCGCGAACTCGACCCCGCGCTGTGGCAGGGCGATTACGAAAATGATCCGCTGTTTCGCGAAAGGGTCCAGAACTGGGTCAACCAGCTCTGGATCGAGAAGGACCAGCGCATCGACGCCTTGCGCGCCGGGCGCCGGTGAATCAGGTGCCGGTACCGGCGCCCCAGATGCTGCCGAGGCTTTGCAGCAGCGAACCACCAACGCCCTGTTGACCGAGGTATTGCAGGATCACCGGGGCAAACTGGCCAATCATGCCGCTGTCCATGCCCAACGCGCTGAACGCATTGTTCAGATCGTTGGTGTCCTTGACGTTACCCAAGGCATTGTCCAGACCGGCCGCCTTGCCGGACGAACCGAGCAAACCGGCGAGGGCACCCAGCTCTCCGCCGCCAGACAGCGCGTCGATGCCCGGTACGTTTTTGGCCAGTTCCGAATAGTCGGTAGAACTCAATTGATTTTTCGCCAGACCGAGCATCGCTCCGGTGCCGCCAACGGCTTGTTGTGGCGTCACGTTCAACTGGCTGAGTGCACCCAGCAAACCGGCGGTCTGCGACGTCGGCGCTGCCGCTGTAGCGGCGTTATCGCCCTTCATGCCCGAGATGGCATTGGCCGCATCGTTCAGGCTGAACTGGGCAAAAACCGGGCTGGCCGCCAGGGTCATGAGCGATGCCAGTGCAAAACCGCGTGAAATCTTCATCCAGACATCCTCTTGTGCCATGAAAACCGCCCGGCACTGGGCGGCCAAAAACTGTGTGTTGGACTGGCGTCCCCTGCGATTGTTCCCAGCCCCAATACACCTGCAGGAGCGAGCTTGCTCGCGTTAGGCTTGAGGGCGACAGGTTGATCCAGAAAGTGCGCGTTATCGTTAACGTCCATCGCGAGCAAGCTCACGCCTACAGGGATCATGTACATCTCAAAAAAATGCTCCGGTGCTGCATCCGGTTCAGGCCAGCCCGCGTATATCAAGCACGGACAGACATTCCTGGCCGATTCCCTCCACAAGGATCACCACCATGAAACGCACTTCGATGAAAACGCCGTTGATTGCCAGCCTGCTGACCCTGGCCCTTGGCGGCGGATCCGTCCTGAACACCGTGCAAGCGGCAACCATGAGCCATGACGCGGTGATGGTCGGCGGCCAAAGCATGCTGCCGAGCAAAGACATCGTCGATAACGCGGTGAACTCCTCAGACCACACCACGCTGGTCGCCGCCGTGAAAGCCGCCGGCCTCGTCGACACGCTCAAAGGCAAAGGGCCATTTACCGTGTTCGCACCGGTCAATTCGGCCTTCACCGCCCTGCCCGCCGGCACCGTCGATACGCTGCTCAAACCTGAAAACAAAGCCACCCTGACCAAAATCCTCACCTACCACGTCGTCGCCGGCAAACTCGACATGATGACCCTGACCGAGAAGATCAAGGCCGGTGGCGGCAAGACCGAACTCACCACCGTCGCTGGCGGCAAGCTCTGGGCGATGATGAACGGCCCGCACAACATCACCATCAAAGATGAAAAAGGTGATGTCGCCGATATCACCACCTACGACGTGTACCAGTCCAACGGCGTGATTCAGGTCATCGACAAAGTGCTGATGCCGAAAGGTTGAGTTGTACCGCCGGCCCTGCGCATCGGGGTCGGCGGATTTTTCCGAGGTGTCCGCCCGTGAATGGAACAACTGCGCGCCGTGAACTAACCTCTGCCTGCAACCGGCACCGCGCGCAGCCCCACGTCACCACCTCGACTGTTTGGAGAACTGTTATTTCCATTGCCGACACCGATCAGCTCAGGCAGCTTCTGGCCCAGTGTTCGCTGGGTGACCGCCGCGCATTCGAGACGCTTTACCGCAGTGTCGGCCCACGTTTGCACGGCGTTGCGCTGCGATTCATGGGGCGTCCGGACCTGGCCGAGGAAGTGCTGCAGGAAAGCTTCGTGCGCATCTGGAACAACGCATCGCGCTATGAGGCGCATTTGTCGGCACCGCTGACCTGGATGATCAACATCACCCGCAACCAGGCCATCGACCAGTTGCGCAAACACCGCGACCGGCCGTTGACCGATCTCGAAGAACAGGCGCTGGTGGATGAAAGTCCTTCGGCCCATGAACAATTGAGCAGCGCCCGCGAGGCCACCGCGTTGAACCGCTGCTTGGAAAGCCTTGAAGGCATGCAGCGTCAATCGATCACCGTCGCCTACTTTCAAGGGTTGTCGTGCTCTGAACTGGCGGAACATCTGGCCGCACCGCTGGGTTCGGTGAAATCGTGGATCCGCCGTGGTATGGAGCGCCTGCGCAGGTGCCTTGAATCATGAACTATCAAACCCCGAGCCTGCGCCGAGCCCTCGCTGCCGACTACGCCATTGGTTTGATGCCTTTGGCTGCGCGTCGGCGATTTGAGCAATTGCTGCTGGACGATGCGGCGCTTCGTGCGGAGTTGGCGCAATGGCAGGAAAGCCTCGCGAGCCTGACCGAAGCACTGCCCGAGCAACCCGTGCCGGATCGCGTCTGGCACGGCATTACGGCGCGAATCGAGCCGCAGGTGCTACATGTGCCAGAGAAGCGTCCGTTCTGGAACTGGTTGAGGATCACGGCGGCACTGTGTTCGCTGGTGATCGCAGTCACCCTGGGCGTGATCTACAACCGCGACAGTGCACGTTACAGCGCCACGCTGCTGACCGCCGATGCGCAACCTGCGCTGAAGGTTGAAGCCCATGAGGATTATCTGAAGGTCGAGCCGCTGACATTGGCTGCGGTTGACCCGGGGCGCAGCCTGGAGCTGTGGGTGATACCGGCGGATGGCAAACCGATTTCGCTTGGGGTGATTCCGGCTGATGGCAAAGGTCGCGTCGAGCTGAGTGATGCGCAGAAGGTGTTGCTCGGCAAACCGATTGCGTTGGCGGTCAGTCTTGAACCGAAGGGAGGCTCACCGACGGGCAAACCGACAGGCCCGGTGCTGTATCAAGGGGCATTGGCAACGCTGTAAATGATCATTGCACCCACACAAAAACGGCGACCCGAAGGTCGCCGTTTTGCTTTGCGTGAAGCCTTACGCCGCACTAAACAACTTATGCGGATCAATCACAGACTTCCTCGGCACGCCCGCATCGAACTCGCCATACCCTCGCGGCGTATCATCCAGGCTAATTACCTCAGCCCCGACAATGTCCGCAATATGAATACGGTCCACATGATCGCCTGCATCAGCTGGCGGTTGTATTTCATCACTGGCGTCTGCCCGGTGTGGAAGCTGTGTGAGCTGGCCCAGCCCAAACCGAAGCGGACGCTAAGGCTGCACATTTTCGCGGCAGCGGCCACCGCTTCTATGGCGCAGCGGCAATGCGCCACTATCCTTTCTACTAGTAGGCAGCCTTAGCCAATTGCGAGACATTGAACCCCGGAACTGACTGACTCTTCCGAGGCTCATCACCATGCCGTCAAACCGAATTACGCTACTCTGCCGCTACCGCTACGACCCGCTGGATCGTCTGGTCGATTGCGCACAGTCGGGGCAGGAAGTCGACCAGCGCTTTTATCAAAAATATCGCCTGGCCACGGAAATCAGCGGCGTCGTACAGCACTCATTCATGCAGCATGCAGACCAACTGCTGGCGCAACAACAGCTCAAGACTGACTCCGTAGAAACCTGCGTGCTATCCACCGATCAACAGGGTTCGGTGCTGAACGTACTCACCGTGCCCACTCCTCAGCCAATCGCTCACACACCTTACGGTCACCGCCCATTCGCCAGCGGCTTGCTCAGCCTGCTCGGCTTTAATGGCGAACGACCGGACCCGGTGACCGGGCACTATTTGCTGGGGAACGGGTATCGGGCGTTTAACCCTGTGTTGATGAGGTTTAACTGTCCGGACAGTTGGAGCCCGTTTGGGAAGGGAGGGTTGAATGCGTATGCCTATTGTGTGGGGGATCCGGTGAATAGGATGGATCCGACAGGTCACGTTACTTGGCGGAGCTTGATGAAAAAACACTTTCCAAAAGAGGTGAACGCAGCTAAAAAACTAACTCCGGCGGCGCCATCGCTAACCTCCACGCGAATGCTTAATGACTTGCCTAATGAAGTAATTGATAAGATTGTCGATTATTTGCCAGGAAAAAATATTGCTTCATTCACATCAACGTCTCAGCGTATGAAATCTGTAGTTTACTCAGAGGCCAGATATCAGCGATTTGTAAATTATATGGAAACAGCCAGCGAGCCATTAGAGCGATTACTTAAACTGGATGCGGTCGGAGTTGGGGCCGTGAACGGGATGCCACCAAAATATGCTGTCGACTCTGGCTACACTCGCCCTGAACTCTTATCGACAATCGTCGAACGAAATCGCCTTCCCTACTTGCCAGCGATTGAAAGGGTGGAAACACAAAGGCGAACAAATGAACTTGGGCGTGTATCAGAAGAAATAAGAGCGTCCTATGGGGATCTCTGGTAATTCTAAACCGTGAAAAGGGCGACTATCCGGTCGCCCTTTTCCTTTATCTAAACCTCTTACGCCGCACTAAACAACTTATGCGGATCAATCACAAACTTCTTCGGCACGCCCGCATCAAATTCGCCATACCCACGCGGTGCATCATCCAGGCTGATCACCTCGACGCCCACAATGTCCGCAATATGAATACGGTCCCACATGATCGCCTGCATCAGCTGGCGGTTGTACTTCATCACAGGGGTCTGGCCGGTGTGGAAGCTGTGGGATTTGGCCCAGCCCAGGCCGAAGCGAATGCTCAGGCTGCCCATTTTCGCGGCAGCGTCTACGGCACCCGGATCCTCTGTCACGTACAGGCCAGGGATACCGATTTTGCCAGCCACGCGCACCACGCCCATCAACGAGTTGAGCACGGTAGCCGGAGCTTCGTGCTTCACGCCGTCATGGCCATGACCACGCGCTTCGAAGCCCACGGCGTCGACGGCGCAATCCACTTCTGGTTCACCCAGCAGTGCGGCGATCTGTTCGTGCAGCGGCGTGTCCAGGGACAGGTCCGCGATTTCAAAACCCTGCGCCTTGGCATGCGCCAGGCGGACGGTGTTGACGTCACCGATGATGACCACGGCAGCGCCCAGCAGACGAGCAGACGCGGCTGCGGCCAGACCGACCGGGCCGGCACCGGCGATGTACACGGTGCTGCCCGGGCCAACGCCGGCCGTCACTGCGCCGTGGTAACCGGTTGGCAGGATGTCGGAGAGGCAAGTCAGGTCGCGGATTTTTTCCATTGCGCGATCGCGATCTGGCAGCTTCAGCAGGTTGAAGTCGGCGTAAGGCACCAAGGCGTATTCAGCCTGGCCGCCGGTCCAGTCGCCCATGTCGACATAGCCGTAAGCACCACCTGGGCGCGCCGGGTTCACGCTGAGGCAGACACCGGTGTGCATTTCCTTGCAGGAACGGCAGCGCCCGCAAGCGACGTTAAACGGTACGGACACCAGGTCGCCGATCTGCAGGTTCTCGACGTCGCTGCCCTTCTCGATCACTTCACCGGTGATTTCGTGACCCAGCACCAGGCCGGTTTGAGCAGTGGTACGACCGCGCACCATGTGCTGGTCGGAACCACAGATGTTGGTGGACACTACGCGCAGGATCACGGCGTGGTTGATCTTCCTGCCGCGCGGGTCCTGCATTTTCGGATAGTCGATTTTCTGTATTTCGACCTTGCCATTGCCGAGATACACCACACCACGATTGCCAGACATGCTTTCACCTCGCTGTTGTTTTTATGTAGCGGTCACGTCGCCATGGAACTGCGGCGCGTTGATTGCTCGGGTACAGATGCTGTTTATGTGTTGCTTGTAATGGCCTCATCGCTCGCAGGCTAGCTCCCACTGCGATTCGGGTGAGCACCGGATTTGTGAACAACCCAAAACCCTGTGGGAGCTAGCCTGCTAGCGATGGCGATTTAAAGAACAACGGTGCGATTGGCGTTCAAAAACACGCGTCGCTCAATGTGATAACCAACGGCTCTAGCCAACGTCAGCCCTTCGATATCCCGCCCCTTGGCGATCAGGTCTTCCGGGTAATGGCTGTGATCCACCGCCTCCACGCCCTGAGCAATGATCGGCCCTTCGTCCAGGTCGTTGTTGATGTAGTGAGCAGTGGCACCGACCAGCTTCACGCCCTTGTTGTAGGCCTGGTGATACGGCTTGGCGCCTTTGAAGCCTGGCAGCAACGAGTGATGAATGTTGATGGCCTTGCCATCGAGCTTGCGGCACAGCTCCGGTGACAGGACCTGCATGTAGCGCGCAAGGATCACCAGTTCCGCACCACACTCTTCGATCACCTGCCACACCTGACGCTCCTGTGACGGCTTGTCGTTCGGGTCGAGCGGGAAGTGGTGGTACGGAATCTGGTGCCAGTCGGCCAACGGCTTGAGGTCCGGGTGATTGGACACCACTGCGGCGACGTCCATGGACAGTTGGCCAATGCGTTGACGATAGAGCAGATCGTTGAGGCAGTGATCGGCCTTGGACACCATGATCACCACTTTTGGCCGATAGTTCGGCGCAGTCAGTTCGAAGATCATGCCGAAGGCTTCACCGCGCTCCTGCAAGCCGGCGCGGAATGACTGTTCATCGAAGCCGTCGGGCTGGCGAAATTCCACCCGGATGAAAAACCGGCCCGAGAGCCGGTCGTCGAAGGAATGGTGCTCGGTGACGTAGCAGCCCTGCTCGAACAGAAAGCGCGTCACCGCGTCCACGGTGCCGAGGACGCTTGGGCAGTCGGCAGTCAGAATCCATGTGTCTGGGGCGCGGCTCATAATGCAGTAACTCCTGAAAATCTGTAATCGAAGCTGCCTGCCACTGTAGGAGCGAGCTTGCTCGCGAAGGACTTCAAGGCGACGCGTTCATCCAGGTAAAACGCGGTCTCGTTATCGTCCATCGCGAGCAAGCTCGCTCCTACAGGGGTTTTTTGATCAAGCCTGGACGCTAAGGCCGTACTCGGCCGCAGCATCCTGCAGCCACAACCACCAGTAATCCGAGAAGCTGCGACGAATCAGCAGTTCCCAAGTGTCTTCGCCGGTATGACGGATCACCAGCTGCGACTTGGCGAACACCGTGCCCACGGCCTTGCCCACTGGAAAGCTGTTCGGGTGCACGTCGTAGCTGGTCGATTTCATCAATAACTGACGCACATTCGGGCCGCTCAGTTCGAGGATCTGCTGGCCGCCGCTGACATTGACGATCTGGATGTGCAAATCGCCCAGCGCTTCACGGAGTTTTTGTTCGGCGGCAAATTCTTCACCGGTCGGCACGATCAGCAGCCACTCATCCGGGCCCATCCATTGCAGGCTGGTTTCGCCTTTGACGATCACGCTCAGGGCGCCCGGCAATTCAATGCCCAGGGCTTTGTGCACGCCTTCGGAAAACGCGGCATCGTGACCATCGCCACGAATCGTCAGGTGACCTAGGAGTTTCTTCTCACGCACGATCACGCCGGCGTTCTTGCGACCCTTGCCCACCAGGCTGGCGAGGTCGGCATGATGCAGCGACGACTCGGCCTTGGCGCCGGTGGTTGGGCGTTGTTGGTACACATTGGCTGCGGTCATAAAGCACCTGTTCCTGAATTCGTGTGCCCTGTGGGAGCGGGCTTGCCCGCGATGGGAGCGACGCGTTCTGCCTGAAGCACCGCGTTATCGTTCATCGCGGGCAAGCCACGCTCCCACAGGTACTGTGGTGTTACACGTTCTGACGATCCCCTTTCGGATCGAAGAACACCGAAGAAACGATTTCCGCCTCGATCACACTGCCATCCGCCAGCGGCGCGAACACTCGCTCGCCCATGCGGTTCAGGCCGCCTTTCACTACGCCCATGGCAAACGAATAACCCAGGGAGTTGTGCGCGTAGCTGGAGGTCACGTGCCCGACCATGCTCATCGGGATCGCCTGCTTGGTGTTGAACACCAGCTGCGCACCCTCGGGGAGCCACTTGGTCGGATCGATCGGCTTCAGGCCAACCAGCTGTTTGCGCTGATCACGCACACAGTCTTCGCGGTTCATGCCGCGCCAGCCGATCCACGAGAACGGTTTGGTGCGGCCCACACACCAGCCCATGTTCAAGTCGTCCGGCGTCATCGAGCCGTCCGTGTCCTGGCCCACAATGATGAAGCCCTTCTCGGCCCGTAGTACGTGCATGGTTTCGGTGCCGTACGGCGTCAGGTTGTACTGCTTGCCCGCCTCGACAATTTTCTCCAGTACGCCCATGGCGTAGTCGGCTTGCACGTTGACTTCATACGACAGCTCACCAGTAAACGAAATCCGGAATACCCGCGCCGGCACACCGCCGACCAGGCCTTCTTTCCAAGTCATGAACGGGAAGGCTTCGTTGGTCAGATCAATGTCGGTGACTTGGCTGAGCAGCTTGCGGCTGTTCGGCCCGGACAGGGTCATGGTTGCCCAGTGATCCGTCACGGACGTGAAGTACACCTTCAGGTCTGGCCATTCGGTCTGGGAGTAGATTTCCAGCCATTGCAGCACGCGTGCCGCGCCGCCAGTGGTGGTGGTCATCACGAAATGGTTATCCGCGAGGCAAGCGGTTACGCCGTCGTCGAACACCATGCCGTCTTCTTTGCACATCAGGCCGTAACGCGCCTTGCCCACGTCGAGCTTGGTCCAGGCGTTGGTGTAGATGCGGTTCAGGAACTCACGCGCATCCGGGCCTTGAATGTCGATCTTGCCCAGGGTCGAGGCGTCCAGCAGGCCAACGCTGTCGCGCACGGCTTTGCATTCGCGCTTCACGGCGGCGTGAAGGTCTTCGCCGTTTTTCGGGAAATACCATGGACGTTTCCACTGGCCGACATCTTCGAACTCGGCACCGTTTTTCACGTGCCAGTGATGCAGCGCGGTGAAGCGTACTGGTTCGAAGATGTGCCCACAGTGGCGACCGGCCACGGCGCCGAAGGTCACCGGCGTGTAGTTCGGGCGGAACATGGTGGTGCCCATCTGCGGGATGGTCACGTTCAACGAACGGGCGGCGATAGCCAGGCCATTGACGTTGCCGAGCTTGCCTTGATCGGTGCCAAAGCCCAGTGCGGTGTAGCGTTTGACGTGCTCGACCGACTCGAAGCCTTCACGGGTCGCCAGTTCGATGGCGGCGGCGGTGACGTCATTTTGCAGGTCGACAAATTGCTTCGGCGCCCGTGCGGTGTTCTTTTCATGGGGCACCTGGAACAGCGCCAGTGTGGGCTCTTCGAACCGGCTCAGGGCTTTCGGCAAGGTGCCTTCGACGATGCTGAAACCGGCTTCGCTGGCGGCGCGAGCGCCACCTTCAAAACCATCGGCCAGGGAATCGCCAAGACCGTAGACGCCGTTGATGCCACCGACGCACACACGTTTCTGCGGTGCTTCGCCCGGTACGAAGCCGAGGATGTCTTCACGCCAGGTCGGCTTGCCGCCCAGGTGCGAAGCCAGGTGGACCACCGGGCTGTAACCGCCGGATGTCGCAACGAGGTCGCAATCGAGCCATTCGCCAGGACTGGTCACGGCGTGGGCTTTGACATCAATCGCGGCAATGCGGGCAGCGGTGACGTGCTTGCTGCCACGGGCCTCGATCACGGCGCTGCCGGTGAGGATGCGAATACCTTTGGCACGAGCTTCTTCCACCAGTGCACCGCGCGGGTTGCTGCGCGCATCGGCGATGGCCACCACTTGCAGGCTGGCATCGAGCCAATCCAGGGCCACGCGGTAGGCGTGGTCGTTGTTGGTGCTCAAGACAAGCTTCTTGCCCGGTGCCACGCCGTAACGGCGAACGTAAGTCGATACAGCGCCGGCGAGCATGTTGCCCGGCACGTCGTTGTTGCCGTAGACCAGGGGACGCTCGCAAGCGCCGGTTGCCAGAACCACACGCTTGGCGCGAACCCGGTGGATGCGCTGGCGCACCTGGCCAATCGGAGCACGATCGCCGAGGTGATCGGTCAGGCGTTCGTGAATGGTCAGGAAGTTGTGATCGTGGTAGCCGTTGACCGTCGCGCGCGGCAACAGCAGCACGTCCGGGGTGTCTTTCAGTTCGGCGATAACGCTGGCAACCCATTCGGTCGCAGGTTTGCCGTCGAGGCTTTCACGGGAATCGAGCAGGCTGCCGCCGAACTCTTCTTGCTCATCGGCCAGGATCACGCGAGCACCGCTGCGCGCAGCGGCCAATGCCGCGGCCAGGCCAGCAGGGCCACCGCCGACGATCAGCACGTCGCAGTGCTGGTTCATGTAGTCGTAGGTATCCGGATCGTTCTCGGTCGGCGAACGGCCAAGACCTGCAGCTTTACGAATGTACTTCTCGTAGGTCATCCAGAACGATTGCGGGTACATGAAGGTTTTGTAGTAGAAGCCCGGCGGCATCAGCTTGCCGCCGACCTTGCCGAGAATCCCCATCATGTCGTTGTTCACGCTCGGCCAACCGTTGGTGCTGGTGGCGACCAAACCTTGGTACAGCGCCTGTTGCGTGGCGCGCACGTTCGGGATCTGCGTGGCTTCGGTCGCGCCGATCTGCAGCACGGCGTTCGGCTCTTCGGCACCGGCGGCAAAGATGCCGCGCGGACGGGAGTATTTGAAGCTGCGACCGATGATGTCGACACCGTTGGCCAACAAGGCTGCGGCCAGGGAATCACCTTCAAAGCCTTTGTAGCTCTGGCCGTTGAAGGTGAAGCTCAGCACTTTGTTGCGGTCGATCCGTCCGCCGTTGGACAGGCGATTGATCTGGCTCATACCTTCTCTCCCAGAGCCGTGGCGGCCGCTTTCGGGCTGTCGGTCTTGTCGGTGAATTGTGGCTTGGTGCCGATCTTGTAGGTTTCGAGAATCTCGTAGGTCACGGTGTCACGGGTGGCGTTGAAGTACTGACGGCAACCGGCGACGTGATCCCACAGTTCGTGGTGCAGACCGCGAGGGTTATCGCGGAAGAACATGTAGTCGCCCCACTCCTCGTCGGTGCAGGTAGTCGGGTCCAGAGGGCGCGGGATGTGCGCCTGGCCGGATGCGTGGAATTCCTCTTCGGAGCGCAACTCGCCGCAGTGAGGACAGAAGATATGCAACATGGGGATTTCTCCTGTTAGTGGGCAACCGCAGCAGCGCCGTGTTCATCGATCAACGCACCGTTGTGGAAACGGTCGATGGAGAAAGGTGCAGCCAATGGGTGCATTTCACCCTTGGCCAGGCTCGCGGCAAATACGTTGCCCGAGCCAGGTGTTGCCTTGAAGCCACCGGTGCCCCAACCGCAGTTGAAGAACATGTTCGGTACCGGGGTTTTCGAAATGATCGGGCAGGCGTCCGGCGTGGTGTCGACGATGCCGCCCCACTGCCGGTTCATGCGTACCCGCGACAGCACCGGAAACATCTCGACGATGGCCTGGATGGTGTGCTCGATCACCGGGTACGAACCACGCTGGCCGTAGCCGTTGTAGCCGTCGATACCCGCGCCGATCACCAGGTCGCCCTTGTCGGACTGGCTGATGTAACCGTGCACGGCGTTGGACATGATCACGCTGTCGATAATCGGTTTGATCGGCTCGGACACCAGCGCTTGCAGCGGGTGGGATTCGATCGGCAGGCGGAAACCGGCGAGTTTGGCCATGTGCCCGGAGTTACCGGCGGTCACGACACCAACGCGTTTGGCGCCGATAAAGCCTTTGTTGGTTTCTACACCGATGCACACGCCGTTTTCCTTGCGAAAACCGATCACTTCGGTCTGCTGGATCAGGTCCACGCCCAGTGCATCCGCGGCACGGGCAAAGCCCCACGCCACGGCATCGTGACGGGCCACGCCGCCGCGACGCTGGACGGTAGCGCCCAACACCGGGTAGCGGGTGTTCTTCGAGCAGTCGAGGTATGGGATCTCGTCAGCCACTTGCTTGGCGTCGAGCAATTCACCGTCGACGCCGTTGAGGCGGTTGGCGCTGACCCGACGCTCGGAATCACGGATGTCCTGCAGCGTGTGGCACAGGTTGTAGACGCCACGCTGGGAGAACATCACGTTGTAGTTCAGATCCTGAGACAGGCCTTCCCACAATTTCATCGCGTGTTCGTACAGGTGCGCCGACTCGTCCCACAGGTAGTTGGAGCGAACGATGGTGGTGTTGCGCGCGGTGTTACCGCCGCCCAGCCAGCCTTTCTCGACCACGGCCACGTTGGTGATACCGTGCTCTTTGGCCAGGTAGTAGGCGGTCGCCAGACCATGCCCGCCACCGCCGACGATGACCACGTCGTAGACCTTTTTAGGGGTCGGCGTGCGCCACATCTTCTGCCAGTTTTCGTGATGGCTGAGGGAGTGCTTGAAGAGGCCGAAGCCCGAGTAGCGTTGCATAGTCATTTACTCCAAAACCGCGCTCAGCGATAAACCGGGAAGTCCGCGCACAGGGCCGACACTTGCTGGGCAACATTAGCCTCTACGTCGGCGTCGCCGAGGTTGTCGAGGATGTCGCAGATCCAGCCAGCCAGCGTGACGCACTGGGTCACCTTGAAGCCGCGAGTCGTCACCGCTGGGGTGCCGATACGCAGGCCGGAGGTCACGAACGGCGACTGTGGATCGTTCGGGACAGCGTTCTTGTTCACGGTGATGTGGGCGCGACCGAGTGCTGCATCCGCGTCTTTGCCGGTGAGGCCCTGACGGATCAGGCTGACCAGAAACAGGTGGTTATCGGTACCACCGGACACTACATCGTAGCCGCGTTTGATAAATACGCCGGCCATGGCCTGGGCGTTGTCGATCACTTGTTGTTGATAAGCCTTGAAGCTCGGCTCCAGCGCTTCCTTGAAGCACACCGCTTTACCCGCGATCACGTGCATCAACGGGCCGCCCTGGGCACCGGGGAAAACTGCCGAGTTGAGCTTCTTCTCGATTTCTTCGTTGGCCTTGCACAGGATCAGGCCGCCACGCGGACCGCGCAGGGTCTTGTGGGTAGTGGTGGTGACCACGTCGGCATACGGCAGCGGGTTCGGGTACAGGCCGGCAGCGACCAGACCGGCAACGTGGGCCATGTCGACGAACAGCAGCGCGCCGACCTTGTCAGCGATCTGACGGAAACGCGGGAAGTCGAGGGTCTTGGAGTAGGCCGAGAAGCCGGCAACGATCATCTTCGGCTTGCATTCCACGGCCAGACGCTCGACTTCGTCGTAGTCGATCAAGCCGGTTTTGGTGTCGATGCCGTACTGCACGGCGTTGTACAGCTTGCCCGAGGACGACACCTTGGCACCGTGGGTCAGGTGACCACCGTGGGCCAGGCTCATGCCGAGAATGGTGTCGCCCGCCTGGATCAGGGCCAGGTAAACGGCGCTGTTGGCCGAGGAACCGGAGTGCGGCTGGACGTTGGCGTAATCAGCGCCGAACAGCTGCTTGGCGCGCTCGATGGCCAGGGCCTCAACCTTGTCGACGTGCTCGCAGCCACCGTAGTAGCGCTTGCCCGGGTAGCCTTCGGCGTATTTGTTGGTCAGGCCGCTGCCTTGCGCTTCCATCACGCGCTTGCTGGTGTAGTTCTCGGACGCGATCAGCTCGATATGATCTTCCTGACGTTGCTCCTCGGCATTCATCGCCGCCAGCAGTGCATCGTCGTAACCCTGGATCTGGTCTTGCTTGCTGAACATCGCGTCTCTCCCAGCGGCATCTATGCGCCATTCGTCTCGGTAAGGCACTGGTGTTTCGGCAGTGCCCTTTGATGCGATGGTATGACCGGCGCAGACAGGCCAAATGCCTACGGACGCCACGCAAAGGTGCGTTTACGACATGGGCTGAAATGGCTGACCTCACACCGCTCTGAAATTAGCAAGAGACCCTGTGGGAGCTGGCTTGCCAGCGATGGCGGCTGCTCCACCGCTATCACTGGCAAGCCAGCTCCCACAGGGTTATGTGAATGCCTGACGCATCGCGAGCAGCAGGAGGAAATGCGCGGGATACAGCGCGTAAGCCCAGCGGCGCATGGCTGGCGGGTGCAGGGATCCGGCGTGTCGCAACAGGAGCATTCCCAATAGTGGCGCAAACAGGCATGCCGCGAGGCCGAGGATTGCGACGCTATTGCCGAATCGCGCCGCCTCCAATAGCACCTGCCATTGGTTCGCTGCCAGACAGATCAGCCCTGGCAGCAAGCCGAGATACCAGCGCTGGTTGAACACCAGCAACATCGCCAACGGCAGCAGCACACCGAAGAAACCGAACATCAGCCGCTCCGGAAACATTGCCGCCAGCAACAACGAGCCCACAGCAAGCAGGCGCGCTACCAGCGATGGATCCTGCCATCCGCGCGCCACCAGCAACCCCAACGCCAAAGTCGGCATGACGTTCAAGGTGTCGGGATCAGGAATGTACAACCGATAGGGAATCTCGCTGAGCGCACTGAACACCAGCAACCAACCCAGATAACGCCACTCGGTCTTGCGCGCCCCGCTTCGTGCAAGATTCGCCGCCATCGCCAGACAGAACCACGGGAACGCGAGGCGCCCGGGCACATACAGCCAATCGGCGCTGATCCCGACATATCGCAGGTGATCTTGCAGCATGCTCAAAAGCGCCAGCCACTTGAGCAGATCGAGTGCACCCTCGCGTTGAGTCATGTGCATAATTACCCGCCAAGGCTGTATTTTTTCGAAAGCAACATCCCGTGTGCCCCCCGGACGATCTTCGGTAAAGTGCGCACCATCATTGACCACGAATGCTCTTCACCATAAGAGCTTCGATCACGGAAGCCGGCCATGACCGACAAGAGCCAACAATTCGCCAGCGACAACTATTCCGGTATCTGCCCTGAAGCCTGGGCGGCCATGGAACAAGCCAACCACGGCCACCAGCGCGCCTATGGCGACGATGAATGGACCGCGCGCGCGTCCGATCAATTCCGCAAATTGTTCGAAACCGACTGCGAAGTGTTCTTCGCCTTCAACGGCACCGCCGCCAACTCCCTGGCACTGTCGTCGCTATGCCAGAGTTACCACAGCGTGATCTGCTCGGAAACGGCCCATGTCGAAACCGACGAATGCGGCGCGCCGGAGTTCTTCTCCAACGGCTCCAAACTGCTGGTTGCGCGCACCGAAAACGGCAAGCTGACTCCCGAGTCAATTCGCGAAGTAGCCCTCAAGCGTCAGGATATTCACTATCCAAAACCCCGTGTCGTAACCCTGACCCAGGCCACCGAAGTCGGCAGCATCTACACCCCTGAAGAAATCCGTGCCATCAGCGCCACCTGCAAGGAGCTCGGCCTGAACCTGCACATGGACGGCGCGAGATTCTCCAACGCCTGCGCCTTTCTCGGCTGCTCTCCAGCGGACCTGACCTGGAAGGCCGGTGTCGACGTTTTGTGTTTTGGCGGCACGAAAAACGGTATGGCAGTGGGTGAAGCGATTCTGTTTTTCAACCACAAACTGGCTGAAGACTTCGACTACCGCTGCAAGCAGGCCGGGCAGTTGGCCTCGAAAATGCGTTTCCTCTCGGCACCGTGGGTCGGGATCCTGGAAAACGACGCCTGGCTCAAATACGCCCGCCATGCCAATCACTGCGCGCAATTGCTGGCCGAACTGGTCAGCGATATTCCCGGAGTGGAACTGATGTTCCCGGTACAGGCCAACGGCGTGTTCCTGCAACTGTCGGAACCGGCCATCGCCGCACTGACGGCCAAGGGCTGGCGCTTCTATACCTTCATCGGCAACGGAGGCGCGCGGTTCATGTGCTCTTGGGATACAGAAGAAGAACGTGTACGTGAATTGGCGACGGACATTCGCGAGGTCATGTCCCGCTAAACAGCAACCCGATCCCCTGTCGCGAGGGAGCTTGCTCCCGCTCGGCAGGGCTCTCCCCCCCTGCAGGAGCGAGCTTGCTCGCGATGGCCTTGAATACGCCGCGTTTATTCAGTAATTGCGCGTTATCGTTAGCGTCCTTCGCGAGCGAGCGCCCTCCCGCAGGGACACATCAAAACTCGATGCGCACATCACCTTTCGGCACGCTGCAGCACGACAGGATGTACCCTTCGGCTTCGTCTTCCTCGGTAATCCCGCCGTTGTGGTCCATCTCCACCTCGCCCCCCAATTTCAACACCTTGCACGTACCGCAAATCCCCATCCCACATGCCTTCGGGATCAGCAAACCGAGCTTGGCAGCTGCCGCATGCACGGTTTCCCCGGGGGCCACACGAATACTCTTGCCAGACGAGATAAATTCGACTTGATGCAGGTCCGCCAAATCGACTTCCGGCGCGTCGGCAGCAATTTCGGCCTGTTCCACCGCATCCGCACGGGCTTCCGGTGGCGTGGCACCGAACGATTCTTCGTGATAACGCGACATATCGAAGCCGACCGCCTCGAGCATACGCTTGACCGCATTCATGTACGGCGTCGGCCCGCAGCAGAACACTTCACGCTCCATGAAGTCGGGCGCCATGAGTTCCAGCATCTTATGGTTCAGGTAACCGCGATAACCGGCCCACGGCTCGCCCAGACCATGTTTCTCGCAAATCAGGTGCAGACTGAAGTTGTCGATCCGCGACGCCATGTGTTCCAGTTCGCGGTGGTAGATGATGTCTTTGGGCGAACGGGCGCTGTGGATAAACACCATATCAACGTTGCCGTTGGTGTCGTAGAACCAGCGCGCCATGGACATCACTGGCGTGATGCCGACGCCGCCGCTGAGGTACAACACTTTTGGCGCGGTGAAGTCCATGGCGTTGAACAGCCCGACGGGGCCGTGAACCGCCAGCTCATGGCCTTCGTGCAGGGTGTCGTGCAACCAGTTCGACACCTTGCCCCCCGGCACGCGCTTGATAGTCACGGAAAAACTGTAGGGCACCGAGGGCGAGCTGGAGATGGTGTACGAGCGCATGATCGGCACGCCGTCGATTTCCAGCTCCAGGGTGACAAATTGCCCCGGCTTGAAAAAGAACAGAATCGGCTGGTCCGCCATAAAGCAGAAAGTGCGCACGTCCCAGGTTTCCTGGATGACTTTGACGCAACGGACGATGTGTCGACCATTGGCCCAGGTCTGGGTGGTTACCGGATTCAGGAAGCTGTTGGACATGCTGTTCTCCACCGCCGATGGTCGGCCTTATGTTGGCGATTCTGCGTAACGCGCAGTCCACCCATTTACCTAACTGCGACATTCACATACTTATCGCGACCAGCCCCCAACGACCGGGGGTTGCGCGTCGGGAACAGATTGGGCCATGTCGCCCATGGATAAGGTTCTGGCGTGCACCGGCCCCACACTCGCTCCACACAACGACAGATTCTTTACACCTTGCGTAGCAACCCGTGGCCGATGTGGCGGGTTTGGGTGGAGCAGGTTCGGATGCATGAAGTTGACTTCAGGCGCCGAACTTGCCCAACCAAACCCGCCACACCGACCACCAAGCCACTTTCGCGGCCACGCAGATGGCCTTGAGGAAACACACGATGGACGTCACCGCAAAAATCAGCCTGGGCGATCCGCTGGAACCCGCACGCAAGGCCACCGCGCAAATGTTGCAAGAGCGCGAGCGCACCTTCTCGCTGCCACAGCCGTTTTACTCTGACGAGCGGCTGTTTGATATCGACATGCAGGAAATTTTCCAGAAAGAGTGGTTGATTGCCGGCATGACCTGCGAGATCCCGACCAAGGGCAATTACCTCACCCTGCAGGTTGGCAAGAACCCGATCATCGTGATCCGCGGTGCCGAAGGTGTGGTGCATGCGTTCCACAACGTCTGCCGTCACCGTGGTTCGCGTTTGTGCACAAGCGAAAAAGGCAAGGTCGCCAAACTGGTCTGCCATTACCACCAGTGGACCTATGAGCTGGACGGCCGCCTGCTGTTTGCCGGCACCGAGATGGGTGCCGACTTCGACATGAAGCAGTATGGCCTCAAGCCTGTGAACGTGAAGACCGCCGGCGGCTACATCTTCATCAGCCTGGCGGAGAATCCGCCGGCCATTGATGACTTCCTGTCGACGCTGAACCACTACATGGAACCGTACGACATGGAAAACACCAAGGTGGCAATTACCACCACCTTGGTTGAAAAGGCCAACTGGAAGCTGGTACTGGAAAACAACCGCGAGTGCTACCACTGCAACGCCTCGCACCCGGAACTGCTCAAAACCCTGCTGGAATGGGACGACGTCACCGACCCGCGCGCCGACCAGGCGTTCAAGGACCATGTAGCCGCCTCGGCCGCTGCCTGGGAAGCCGAGAAGATCCCTTACGCCCACGCCAGCTTCGGCCTGCGTAACCGCATCGTGCGCATGCCGCTGCTCAAGGGTACCGTGTCGATGACCCTGGACGGCAAACAGGGTTGCACCAAACTCATGGGCCGCATCAAGAACCCGGACCTGGGTTCGATGCGCATCCTGCACCTGCCGCACTCCTGGAACCACTGCATGGGCGACCACATCATCGTGTTCACCGTGTGGCCGATCAGCGCCCAGGAAACCCTAGTCACCACCAAGTGGATCGTGCACAAGGACGCTGTCGAAGGTGTGGACTATGACGTCGACCGCATGCGCCAGGTGTGGGATGCCACCAACGACCAGGACCGTCGCCTGGCGGAAGAGAACCAGCGCGGGATCAACTCCACGGCTTACCAACCTGGGCCTTATTCGAAGACCTATGAGTTTGGCGTAGTGAACTTCGTAGACTGGTACAGCGAGCGCCTGCTGAGCAACCTGGGGGCCGAGCCTGCGCCGTACCTCAAAGGCGTACCGGTCCAAGGCTAAACATCTCCCCTTGTAGGAGCGAGTTTGAACGCGAAAAACCCACGGCCACCGCTGGCTGGTTTCCCGCGTCATCGTTCACCTCCATCGCGAGCAAGCTCGCTCCTACAAGGGGTTTGCTCGCGACAGGTTTCTCTCCCGCTTACGTTCTCTTCGGTTAGAACTGTACGAAATATGATCTATTTCGTTTAGCGCTATGCAATGCGCACGCTACAGCCTTCCACAAACAAGTTATCCACATCTCCACCCACAGCAAATGGGAACAACTGTGGAAATGCACAAAATTTTTCCACATAAATCAAAGAAAATCCGTGACTTATCCGAAACCCGCGTTTCCAGAAGCCATTGATCGTTTTTTAATCTAATGCGTCAAAGCCACGCACTGCCTGGCCTGCAGAGAATCGCGAACACCTTATCCACAGAACCGCCAACAGTCTTTGGGGGCAACTTCGAGAGAGCTGTGGAAAACCGCTGAAAGCCGCAAAATTTCAAGGTCAGCGCGCGATTCTTTGGTTGAAACAGCCCATTTGATCACTTCTCAACCAACGCTCTGGAGGGCACGAATTTAAAGGCCTGCAGCATTAAGCGAACATCTTATCCACAGAAGCGCCAACAGAGATTGGGGGCAAGTCCATGTGCACAAAGACTCTTTCCCCCAGGAAAAACCATAAAGAACCGCAGCTTAGGCTGGTTGTTTTTTACGTTCTGGCCGGAGGGTACGGTTTCCAGGGGGCGCAGCAAGGGGCGAACATGTTATCCACAGAAGCGCCAACAGGAATTGTGGGTAAACAAGAGATCTCTGATGAACTCCCAACCGTACTGCGTCTTCGAACACCACATGGAAAAACTGTCGCTCAGCGGAGCAGTATCCTGAGCCAAAGCGAACATTGATGTAACAATGGAGTAGTTCGCTATAGACGGGTCGAATTTTGGGCGCTCGATAAATTCGGACCTCGTATTTCGCGAGCGATCACGGCCACGCCGTCCTGGATCGTGCTTGCGTGACTTGCGTGAGGAACCTGGCCGATGTCCCGCCCCCGAAGCAAGTTATAGCCACTGACTTCCTTGAGTGTTTCAACTGCCACTTGCCTCACGGACTGGCCAGTTGCACGAGCTGTTGCCAGCGTTGTCCGCGCCAGATTCACATTCGAGATAGTCCCCCCGACGAAAGTCGAAATCTGACTGACAACATTGCCTGCGACAGAAGTGGCCTGCATTACATTGGGTAAAACTGCGGATAGAGCGGCTGGAACTCCCAGTGGGCGAACGGCGAGAGCTGAAACACCGCCATAAAAACTGAATATGTTAGCCAAGCGCGAACTGGTGCTGAGCACTGCCCTGTTAACTACTGCAGATGCCGTCCTGATAGTAGCTGCACTCATAAAGAGCGCACCCACCGCAGTACCAACCACCTGGCCTAAGACCGGAACAGCAAACCACACCTGCCCGGTAGGATCGACCCGATTCACGGGAGACCCGCCACAGTAGGCATAGTGATTGATTCCCCCCTTCCCAAACGGACTCAACCGGTCTGAGCTGTGGAATCGCATCAGCACCGGGCTGTAGATCCGATGGCCATTGCCCAAGTGATACCAACCGGTTGAACGTTCTTTAAGTTGCCCATTGAAGCCCACATGCGCAGAGGCCCGGCTCATCCCGCTTTGCAAGCCATAAGGAGAATAGGCGAAGGGGTTCGGGCCCCCGCGGTCCCGCTCGACGAGAACACTTTGCTGGAGGTCGCTGGCGAGCAGCAGGGTGCGCGAGTACCGCGGATCTGCTGCTGCAAAGGGTTCCACAGGTCGAGCCTGGCGGGAGATGGGCATGAGTCGCGTCCTTGATGAAACCTGATGACCCGCCGCGCCGTGCCTGCCACTGACAGGCCCTGTCGCAGAAGCGGGTACCAACTGTCAGCTACCCTAACAAACCGCCAGTAAAGCTAACACTAGCAGTTCTGCTAGGGTCGCCCGCCATTGGAAGCCCGCTACGGCCGATGCATCAAATAGGCCTCACCCGTGACCCGGATCATCGGATGCGGTGTGATCCGGCAGGTATCGACAATGCGGAAGCCGTGGCGCTCATAGAAGCGCCGGGCACCGGTGTTCGCGGCATAATCGATCAGGCTCAGGCCATTGAGCCCAAGCCGATCGGCGCGGTCGTAGGCGTAAGCAAGGAACTGCTTGCCCAGCCCCTGGTTTCGCCAGCCTTCATGCAGTGCCAGACTGGAAATATAAAGGGTATCGGGGATTTCCATTTTGGCGTACGGCGCCAACACCGGGTCGGTCACTGGCGCTGCGAGCGGGTCGTGGCGCATCACGTAGCTGTGCAGCATGCCAATGACTTCACCTTCGGCTTCGGCCATCAGGCAGTTCTGCCAGGAGAAATCCACATCATCACGGGCATATCGCAAGGCTCCGACGTCCAGCAGATCCTGGCCAGGCTCGGCTATCTGGCTCCAGATGTAATCCGAAGCACCCTCCGATGAAATCTGGAACAAACGCGCAATCTCTCGCGCATCCGCGCGCACTGCCGAACGAAATTCAACCGACATTTATTGGAACTCCACTAATCTTCGAGCGCCCGTTTTAACGTGGGCGTTTAGTGCGTAGCAACGCGCCAGAGGGCAAATGGTTTTTCCGGGTGTTGCCGCTTGAAGTTCAACGTCAACGCACCACGCCCTCTTCGATCAGCAATTTGAGAATCGCCTCAGCTCCCGCCTGGGCGGTTACGCCCTTCAACACCTGCCCGCCACCGCCACTGGCCTTGGCCGTTGCAGCTTTCATGCGATCTGCGCCACTTTTGGCCTTGATCACCTTCAAGCGTTTCGGCCGCGGTTTGGCCGGTTGCAGGGTCGCCAGCGCGAGTAGTTCATCGTCGAATACCTCGACTTCATCAGCCTGCAACACACCGCGCCGCGCCGGGCCGTAGGCGCTCTGACGAGGCTTGGGTGCAGCGTTATCCACAGTGGCCAGAAACGGCAGCCTTACTTTAAGACGACGCCGTTGGCCGCGCGGTAATGCCTGGAGCACCAGCGCAGAACCGCCGTCAATGGATTCAACCTGGGCAAGCCCCACTATCAAGGGCCAGCCCAGGCTTTCTGCCAGCAGGAACGGCAGCATGCCCGAACCTTCGCCGGTTTCCGCCTGGCTGCCGGTCAGCACCACTTGTGCCCCGGCTTCGCGCAGATAGTCGGTCAATGCGGGCAGCGCATCAGCACCAACCGATTGTTCCAGCACATGCAGTTGTTCCAGGCCCATGCCCAGATAGGCACGCAACGCAGGCTCGGCGACGTCGCCAGCGTGCAGTACTTGCAAGTTATCCCCAGCCAGTTGCAGGCCCAGTTCCACCGCGCGTGCATCCTGCTCCGCGCGACGTGGCCGGCCAGAGGTCGGGTGGGCGCCGATGGACACCAGGCTGATGATTTTCGTGCTCATGACCTTTTCCTTCCCTTAAGCCGCATCGCGCTTGGCATCGTTGCGATAAGCCGCTATCGCATCGATCAAGGCTTGGAGAATCTCGGCACTCTCGCCGATCACCGACAGGTCGGCGCGTTTGATCATGTCGCAACCAGGGTCAAGGTTGATCGCCACCACCTTGTCGCAGGCACCGATGCCTTGCAGGTGCTGAATCGCCCCGGAAATCCCCACTGCGACATAGACTCGCGCAGTGACCCAGGTACCGGATGCGCCCACCTGGCGATCGCGCGCCATGAAGCCGTCATCGACCGCTACACGAGAAGCGCCTTCAGTGGCACCGAGTGCTTCGGCGGTCCTGTGGAACAGCCCCCAGTCCCTGACGCCATTACCACCAGAGAAGATGAATTCCGCTTCGGCCATGGGGATGGCTGCCGGGTCGACAGCCACTGCACCCAGGTCTTCTATGCGGGAAAGACTGCGCGCCACGGTTGTGGATAACTCCACCGGAACGGCTTCATGTCGGGTTTCACTGACCGGTTCGGCGCATTCGACAGCGCCCAGGATCAAGCGAGCAACCGGACGGGCGAGGTCTTGCAGGCCAGCACCGGCACGGCCGATGCATTTCTGACCCTTGACCTGCCATACCCGTGTTGCCGGGCGTTCGCCCAGAGCTGCGGCAAAGCGGCGGCCGAGTTCGCCGCCGCCGGTACGACTGTCCGGCAGCAACCAGTGGCGCGGATTGAACTGGTTATCCACAGCCCGCAGTCCCTGTACCCGTTGTTCCGGTGCATAACCGCTGAATTCCTCGCCATTGAGCACCAACAGGCGATCGACACCTGCGGTGGCAAACCCGCTTTCCTTGTGTTCACCGAACACCACAGCCAGCACCGCGCCCTCGCTACCGGCCATCTGATGCGCCAGGCCCAGCAGGTCACGGTCATGGCTGCTCAAGCGGCCACCGACCATATCCGGCACCACGCTGATGTAGAACGCCGGTTGTGGCACTTGATGCAGTGGCAGTTGAACTTCCACGGCGGCTGAACGCTTGGTTGAGCCGCCCTGTTGAGCGCCGCTGCGGTCGATGCGCTTGAGGCCATTGGGGCCGATAAAGCCGATGCCATGGGGATTCTTGCGGATGACCCCGTTAGGCCCCATCCAGCTGTGTTGCGCCGGTTGCATGGCCGCGTGCAGCGGGTGCAGGCGGTTGCGGGCGATCCATTCGGCACGGGGATCGCGGCGGATAATGTCACTCATCAGTGGGCCTCCGCAGGTTCTTCACGTTTGGCCGGTGCATTCGGCTTGCTCTGGCCCGAATCGTCAAGCAATGCGTCAGCCACCAGTTCGGCAATATCCTTGATCAGCGGGCGCGGTTCGACCACCCCTTCAAGCATCGCGGTGCACTGTGGACAACCCACGGCCACCAACTCGGCTCCGGTTTCGCGGATGTCTTCCATGCGCATGTCGGGGATCCGTTGCTTGCCCGGAATGTCGGTGATCGGCGCACCGCCACCGCCACCGCAGCAACGCGAACGGAAACCGGAGCGCTGCATCTCTTGGACTTCGATGCCAAGGGCACGCAGCACCTCACGGGGCGCCTCGTACTCGCCGTTGTAGCGGCCGAGGTAGCACGGGTCGTGATAAGTCACGCTGCTGCTTTTGTGCTGGCCGAGGCTGAGGGCGCCAGCGCCGATGATTTCCGCCATGTAGGTGCTGTGGTGCTGCACGAGATAATTGCCGTCAAAGGCGCCGTATTCGTTTTTAAGCACGTGGAAGCTGTGGGGGTCGCAGGTGACGATACGGTTGAAGCTGTACTTGGCCAGGGTCTGGATATTGCGCTTGGCCAGCAATTGGAAGGTCGCCTCGTCGCCCAGGCGTCGGGCCACGTCGCCGCTGTCACGCTCTTCGAGGCCCAGCACGGCGAAATCGACTTTTGCCGCTTTCAGTACTTTGACAAACGCCCGCAGGGTCCGCTGGTTGCGCATGTCGAAAGCACCATCGCCGACCCAGAACAGTACGTCGGTGGATTTCTTTTCGCTCAGCAGATTGAGATTCAAGTCCGCCGCCCAGTTCATCCGCCCGCCCGGTGCGAAGCCGCCCGGGTTGTCGGTAGCGATCAGGTTTTCCAGGACTTCGGCACCCTTGTTCGGGGTCGCGCCTTTTTCCAGGGTCAGATGGCGACGCATGTCGACGATGGCATCGACGTGCTCGATCATCATTGGGCATTCCTCGACACAGGCGCGGCAGGTGGTGCACGACCACAGGGTGTCGGCGTCCACCAGGCCGTTGACGATCGGCTGATGCGGATTACCCGCGTGCTCACCGATGGCCTTGCCGGGATAGGGGCTGCCGGCAAACTTAGCATCGGTGCCACCGGCCAGGCCAACGACCATGTCCTGAATCAGTTTTTTCGGGTTCAGCGGCTGGCCGGCGGCGAATGCCGGGCACGCGGCTTCGCATTTACCGCACTGCACGCAGGCGTCGAAGCCGAGCAACTGGTTCCAGGTGAAATCCTTGGGCTTTTCCACGCCCAGCGGCGCTGTCGGATCGTTGAGGTCCAACGGTTTCAACCCGGTGGAGCGACCGCCGCCAAAGCGCTCAGCACGACGGTGCCAGGCCAGGTGCAGGGCGCCGGCAAAGGCGTGCTTCATCGGGCCGCCCCAGGTCATGCCGAAGAACAACTCCGAGACGCCCCACAACACACCGACAAACAGGATGGCCGCCAGGATCCAGCCGCCGAAGTTTTCCGGCAGGATGCCTGCGACCGGCAGGGTCACCAGGAAAAACGAAGCGGAGAACGCCAGGAGACTTTTCGGCAGGCGCATCCACGGGCCTTTGGACAAACGGGCCGGAGGATTGCGTCGGCGCAGGTAGACGAAAATCGCCCCCACGAACATCACGGCAGTCATCAGCAGCAGTGCATACCCGAGGAAGCGGTTATGCAGGCCGAAACCGTGAACCAGAATCGCCAGCACGGCGGAAGCCACCGCACCCCCGGCGGTGGCGACGTGGGTATTGGCGATGTATTTGTCCCGCGCCACCACGTGGTGCAAGTCGACCATGTAGCGCTTGGGCATGGCGAACAGGCCGCCGATCAGGTCGACTTTCGAAGCTCGCCCCCGACGCCACATGGCCACCCGCCGCAACGCGCCAAGGACAGCCAGGCCCAGGGCGGCAAACAACAGGATTGGAAGAAGGGTGTTCAACATAGATGTTGCTCCCAAAGACCGCAGGGTCTTGCAGGCCTAACTATCTGGATGCCTTGCTCGATCCCCTGTAGGAGCGAGCTTGCTCGCGAAAAACCTGAGAACGTCGCGTTAAGTCAGACTGCCCGCGTCATCGTTCACGTCCATCGCGAGCAAGCTCGCTCCTACAAGGGTTATCAACAAGCTCTTAGAAATCCTTGCACAACCGCAACGCGTCATAGATCGCCGCGTGCACGTTGCGCTGGGCGACGCAGTCACCGATGCGGAACAGCAAATAGCCGTCGCCGCTCTGTTCCAGACAAGGCTGCGGCTTGATCGCAAACAAGGCTTCGACGTCGATCTGGCCCTTATTACGCGAGCCTTCCTTCAGCGCGTAATAGATTTCTTCGTCAGGGCGCACCCCGTTTTCCACGACCACCTGATCCACCACCCGCTCCTCCTTGGCGCCGGTGTATTCGTTCTCCAGCACCGCCACCAGTTTGTCGCCCTCGCGGTAGACCTTCTCCAGCATCATGTCGCCAGTCATGATCACTTCTTTCGGGTACATGCTGCGGTAGTAGGTCGGGAACGATGTGCCTCCAATCGCTACGCCGGGCTTGATGTCGTCGGTGACGATCTCGACCTGACTGCCTTTGTCGGCGAGGAAGTCGGCGGTCGACATGCCGGTAAACTCGCAGATAGTGTCGTAGACCAGCACGTTCTTGCCCGGTGCAACCTTGCCATCGAGGATATCCCAGCTGCTGACCACCAGGCCTTCAGCCGCGCCCCAGTGCTCATTCTGCTCCAGGAAGGGATGACCGCCGACGGCGAGCACGACCACATCCGGACGCACGTCCATAATGGTCGGCGCATCGGCCGCCACCCCCAGGCGCAGGTCGACTTTCAAACGCGCCAGTTCCAGCTGATACCAGCGAGTGATACCGGCGATCTGGTCGCGCTGCGGCGCTTTCGAGGCCGTGGTGATCTGCCCGCCGATGAATTCCTTCTTCTCGAACAATGTCACGTCGTGGCCACGTTCGGCAGCCACGCGCGCTGCTTCCATACCGGCAGGCCCGGCACCCACAACAACGACCTTGCGCTTAACCCCGGTAGTCTTTTCGATGATGTGCGGCACGCCCATGTATTCACGGGAAGTCGCAGCGTTCTGGATGCACAATACATCCAGGCCCTGGTATTGCCGGTCGATGCAATAGTTGGCACCGACGCACTGTTTGATCTGGTCGATCTGGCCCATCTTGATCTTGGCGATCAGGTGCGGGTCGGCGATGTGCGCGCGGGTCATGCCTACCATGTCGACGTAACCGCCTTCAAGAATGCGCGTCGCCTGGTTCGGGTCCTTGATGTTCTGCGCGTGCAGCACCGGGGCCTTGACCACTTCCTTGATACCGGCTGCCAGGTGCAAAAACGGCTCCGGTGGATAACTCATGTTCGGGATCACGTTGGCCAGGGTGTTGTGGGTGTCGCAACCCGAGCCCACCACGCCGATGAAGTCCAGCATGCCGGTGTCGTCGTAATACTTGGCGATCTGTTTCATGTCCTCGTGGGACAAACCATCCGGATGGAATTCGTCGCCGCACAGGCGGATACCGACGCAGAAATCAGGACCGACTTCGGCGCGTACGGCTTTCAATACTTCCAGACCAAAACGCATGCGGTTCTCGAAGCTGCCGCCCCATTCATCAGTCCGCTTGTTGACGCGCGGGCTCCAGAACTGGTCGATCATGTGCTGGTGCACGGCGGACAGTTCGACACCGTCCAGACCACCGGCCTTGGCGCGACGTGCCGCTTGCGCGTAATTACCGATGACCCGCCAGATCTCTTCCGGCTCGATGGTTTTACAGGTAGCACGGTGCACTGGTTCACGCACGCCGGACGGCGACATCAGGGTCGGCCAGTTGAAGCCGTCCCAGCGCGAACGCCGACCCATGTGGGTAATCTGGATCATGATCTTGGCGCCGTGCTTGTGCATGGCGTCGGCAAGATTCTGGAAGTGCGGAATGATGCGATCGGTGGACAGGTTCACCGAGCTCCACCACTCCTGCGGGCTGTCGATAGCCACCACGGAAGAACCGCCGCAAATTGCCAGGCCGATCCCGCCCTTGGCTTTCTCTTCGTAATACTTGACGTACCGGTCGGTGGTCATGCCGCCGTCGGTCGCGTAGACCTCGGCGTGCGCGGTGCTGAGCACCCGGTTGCGGATGGTCAGTTTGCCGATCTGGATCGGCTGGAACATTGCTTCGAAAGCCATGGCGGGTTCCTCGACTTACAACGGCTTGACGGTGAACAAACCGTCTTCGTGGCCTTCTTCGGAGCCACCGTAGACTTGTTCGGCAACCGTGCGGACCTGGCTGCCGCGGGCTTGCAGAATCTGATCCATGGCACCGGCAAACCAGCCAGTGAACATGTAGTCAACCTTGCGCCCGACCTTGCCGTACACGTAGACGAATGCGGAGTGCTCAAGCTTGATGCTGGCAGTGCCTTTGTCGAGGTCGATGTCCTGGATCTTGAACAGGCCCCAGCCACGTTGCGACAGGCGCTTCATGTAGTGCTCGAACACCGCAACGCCCTCCAGACCGTGACATTCGGCTTCTTTCTCGCACCAGTGCCAGGCGGACTTGTAGCCGGCCTTGTAGAGAATTTCGGCATAGGCGTCAGCGCCCAGCACTTCCTCGATGCCCATGTGATTGTTGACGAAGAAGTGACGCGGTACATACAGCATCGGCAGGGCGTCGGAGGTCCAGACACCGGTTTCGCTGTCGACTTCGATGGGTAATTGCGGGGCGATCTTGGCCATGGAAACTTAACTCCAGAAAATTCGTTGTGTAGCCTGCGGCGCGGACGGCCGCAGGAAAGGAATCAGAAGTGCGGTGGCTTATTCGCCCCAGACGTCTTTCAAAACGTTCACCCAGTTTTCGCCCATGATCTTGCGCACCACGCGCTCGGAATGGCCGCGCTTGAGCAGGGTTTCGGTGAGGTTCGGGAACTCGCCGACGGTGCGGATGCCCAGTGGGTTGATGATCTTGCCAAAGCTGGTCAGGCGGCGGGCGTAGCCCTTGTCGTGAGTCAGGTACTCGAAGAAGTCCTGGCCATGACCCTGGGTAAAGTCGGTGCCGATACCGATGGCGTCTTCGCCGACGATGTTCATGGTGTATTCGATGGCTTCGGCGTAATCGTCGATGGTCGAATCGATGCCCTTGGCGAGGAACGGCGCGAACATCGTCACGCCGACAAAACCACCGTGATCAGCAATAAACTTAAGCTCTTCATCGGATTTGTTGCGCGGATGAATTTTCAGGCCCGACGGCAGGCAGTGGGAGTAGCAGACGGGTTTCTTCGATTCGAGAATGACCTCTTCAGAGGTTTTCGAACCGACGTGGGACAGGTCGCACATCACGCCAACGCGGTTCATCTCGGCGACGATTTCACGCCCGAAACCCGACAGGCCACCATCGCGCTCGTAACAGCCGGTACCCACCAGATTCTGGGTGTTGTAGCACATCTGCACAATACCAACGCCGAGCTGCTTGAACACCTCGACATAGCCGATCTGGTCTTCAAAGGCGTGGGCGTTCTGGAAGCCGAACAGGATGCCGGTCTTGCCCTGTTCCTTGGCCTTGCGGATGTCGGCGGTGGTGCGGACCGGAATGACCAGGTCGCTGTTTTCGCGGATCAGCTTCTGGCTCGCGGCGATGTTGTTGACGGTGGCCTGGAAGCCCTCCCACACCGATACGGTGCAATTGGCCGCAGTCAGGCCGCCCTTGCGCATGTCCTCGAACAGCTCGCGGTTCCACTTGGCGATAATAAGCCCGTCGATAACGATGCTGTCGGCGTGCAGTTCGGCTGGGCTCATCAGGCTGTCCCCTATTGTCGATTCATGCGCCGAATCGTGTGTCGGCGCTTTGGAGCCAGCATATGCCTGAGCACTGGGACAGCCGGGTGCAAAAACGACAGGGGAATTGCCGAAAGCGTCAATCCGCGACAAAGGGTCGTCGCCACGCCCGCTCACCCGCCTGTTCAAGCCCGCGCGCTTGAGCCAGAATCCGCCGCACGACTGGATGCTTCACTGAGGCTCTACTGGAATGAAGGACGCTAGCGCAATGAAAATGATCTTTCTGGTTCTGGCATTGATCGCCACGGGTGTGCACGCGGAAGAAGAATCCGAGAGCACCCCCTGCGACGCTGTCGAAAACGACGTCCAGACCCTCGAATGCTCGGTCTACGGACGAACCGCCGCCGAAGACCTGCTCAAGGACAACTACCAGACCCTGGCCGAGCGGATGCAAACGCTCTACGGCAATAACCCGGCCCAGTTGGCAGACATCACCGCAAAAATCAAAGCGGCACAGCAACAATGGCTGAAAACGCGGGACGCCGATTGCGCAGTTGAAGCGTTCCCGGCGACGAGCGGCAGCAAGGCGTTCAAGATCGCGCAGAATGACTGCGTGGCACGGATGAGTGATGAGCGGTCGGAGTTTCTGGAGTCGGTTGGGCAGGACTGATTTGCCTGTGTAGGAGCTGTCGAGTGCAACGAGGCTGCGATCTTTTGACCCGGCTCATCCCGGGCTGAGTGAAGGCGCACGCCTCCACCCCACGAAAAACCGCCCTACCCTATCACCTCCAGAAACCCTCATGCGCCCGGGCCGCCTCGGCTTCCAGCATCGGCCCGAATGTCGGAATCTGCCGCTGTCCGCGAGCGAACACTTCCCGGCACGGCAACGAGAAAGTCGGGTTTTCCGGGTGGTCACCCGTGAGGCCAAGCAGGGCATGTTCGGACAGCGCATAGACCACACGACCAATGCCCGTCCAGTAAATCGCACCCGCACACATGCAGCAGGGTTCGGCGCTGGTGTAGAGGGTGCACTGGGCCAAGTCAGCCGGGCTTAGCAGCTTGGCCGCCTGTGCCGCGGCGACCAGCTCGGCGTGTTGAGTGGGGTCGCCCTCGGGCGGCATGGAGTTGTTACCCGCCGCCGCGATAATAGTACCGCTGGCATCTGCGACCAATGCAGCAAACGGATGACGGCCACGGGCCTTGGATTCTTCGGCCAGCTCAAGAGAACGGCGCAGCAGTTGCAGATCAAGTTCGGTGATGCCGGCAGGTACAGCGCAAGTGAAGCTTGTCATGTGAAACTCCTTATTATTTTCAACTGTGCCCCTGACCGCACCGGACAGGGGCTAAACACCTGTCAGTCGGCCAGCTCCGCGGCTTGTGCCGCAGGCTCGCGCCTGCTCTGCGGGTTGAGCAGGATATTGAGCACGATCGCGGTGATCGCGCCGAGGAAGATGCCGCTTTCCAGCACCAGCTTGAGAGCGCCGCTGGCGTGTTCGAACAGCGCCGGGAACGACATCGGCAACACGCCGACACTGATCGATACAGCGACGATGATTGCGTTGCGAGTGCCCTCGAATGTCACCCGCGAGAGCTCCTGGATACCGGCCACCGTGGTCATGCCGAACATCACCACGGCACAACCGCCCAGCACTGGTGTCGGCACCGCAGCGATCAGCGCACCTAGCTTGGGAAACAGGCCCATCAGCACCATGATTGCCCCTGCCGAGGCCACGACATACCGGCTCTTGACGTTGGATAGCGCAATAAGGCCGGTGTTTTGGGTGAAAGCGTTGTAAGGAAAGCTGTTAAACAACCCGCCGAGCATTGTTGATAGCCCGTCGGCACGGAATGCATTGCCGAGGGTTTGTTGGGTGGTGGTCTTGCCGGTCAATTTGCCGATCGCCAGGCAGTTGCCGGTGGTTTCGGCCATGATCACCAACATCGCCAACGTCATGACCAGGATCGGCATCAAGGAAAACTGCGGCATGCCGAACGCCATGGGCGGGCTCAGCTCGAACCAGGCCGCGCTGCTAACCTGCCCGAAGTGCGTCATACCGAACGCTGCCGCGATCAGGCTGCCCACGAACAAGCCGATCAATACGCTGAGGTTGCCAATGAAGCCGGAAAATTTGGCATAAATCACCAAGGTAACGATGACCGTGGCCAGCCCCAGTAGCAGATTCGACGGCGAGCCAAAGTCTGCCGAATCGGGGTTGCCGCCACCTAGCCAGATCGCCGCGGCTGGCATCAGGGAAATACCAATGATGGTTATCAGGCTGCCGATCACCACAGGTGGGAAAAACCGCAGTAACCGACTGAACACCGGCGCCAGGGCAATGGTGATCGCCCCCGCCGCGATCACCGCGCCGAACACTTCAGTGAGCCCGAACTCATTGCCGATCATGATCATCGGCGCCAGGGCAATAAATGAGCAGCCCTGAATCAGCGGCAGGCGAGCCCCGAACTTCCAGAAGCCGAGGGTCTGAATCATCGTGGCGATGCCCGACGTCAGCAGATTCGCATTGATCAACGTCACCACCTGCGCCGACGTCAGCCCCAGGGCGCTGCCCAAAATGAGTGGTACCGCCACCGCACCTGCATACATCACCAGCACATGCTGCAAACCGAATGTCACCAACTGGCGAACCGGCAAGACTTCGTCCACCGGATGAACCTGTGAATTGCTCATATCGAATGTCTCCTGAAGTGCTTTTTCTTGTAGTCCTGGGAGGCGTCCACAGGCCAGGCACAGCGCAAATCGATGCAGCAGAAGAGCTCGTTTCAGGCCCGATACTCTCTGCTTGTAAACGATGGAGCAAATGAGCAACCATCGTCTTTAACGATAGATATGCCCATTGAGGTCACGCCCATGCAGTTCTCGCTGGACCAATTGCAAACATTCGTCCAAGCCGTGCAAAGCGGGTCGTTTTCTGCGGCCGCGCGCAAGCTGGGCAAGACTCAGTCGACCGTGAGCGTGGCGATTTCCAACCTGGAACAGGACCTGGGCGTGGAACTGTTCGATCGCTCGAATCGCAACCCGGTACTGACTCAAGCCGGCCACAAAATGTTGTTGCAGGCGCAGTCGGTGCTGGAACGTTGCCTGACCCTACAGGCACATGCGGACTGCCTGTCCGACGCGATCGAACCCAGCGTTTCACTGGCCATTGAAACGCCCTACAACGCCGTCATGCCGGCGCTACTGGAGTTCGAACAGGCTTTCCCCTATGTTGATCTGGTTATCCGGCACCCGGTATATGGGGATGTCAGCGAACTCGTAGCCCAAGGCCAGGCCGTACTGGGGATCGCTTTCTCCCAGCCGCAGTACCCGCCGCAGCTCGAGTTCCAGCAGATGGGCAAGTTGATCATGCTGCACGTGTGCCACCCGGCTCATGCGCTGGCGAAGTTGAGTAGCGTGACCTTCGAGGACCTGCACGTGCACCGCCGCCTGGCGTTCAGCGCTCACGCCGAGAAATTACCCAGCAGCGAGTATCTTCGTTCCACCCGGCTCTGGCAGGCCGAAAACTACTTGGCGCTACTGGAAATGGTCCGGGCCGGCCTAGGGTGGGCAACGCTGCCACGCCAGTTGATCCAACGTGAACTGGCCAGTGGCGAACTGGTCGAACTGCAATTGGGCGCGTATCCCCACACTGACTGGCATGTGGGCGTTGACCTGCTCTGGGCACGCACTCGCAAGATGGGCAAAGCCGAGCATTGGCTGAAGACACGGCTGCAACAGAACAAAGTGTTTGAACTGGACCGTCGGGGGCAGTCGACCACCCTGTAACAATCATGCCGTGACTTCACTTCGAGGCTGCGTCACCCTCACATTTCACCGACTGAAAAGGGCACGAAATGAAAATCTGCGGCATTGAAATCAAAGGCAGCGAAGCCATCATCGCCGTCGCGTCCCTCGACGATCAGGCGCTCAGACACCTGCCCCTGCCCACCAAGAAAATCGCCCTGGACGATGACGACGAAGCCGCGAACGTCAAAGTGTTTGCCGCGCAGGTTGCGTCGTTTATTCGGGAGAACGCCATCGACCGGATCGTGATCAAAAAACGCAGCAAGAAAGGTGAGTTTTCCGGTGGGCCGACCACCTTCAAAATCGAGGGGGTTTTTCAGTTGTTGGAGAGTTGTGAGGTGACATTGCTGTCGCCGCAGACAATCAATGCCCAGGCCAAGAAGCACAATTTTGAACTGCCGGGGACGTTGAACAAATACCAGCATGAGGCGTACAAGGCGGCGTGTTCTGCCCTGATGAAGAAATAAAGCGAAAACAGATCAACTAAGTGTGAGCGGGCTTGCTCCCGCAGGGTTCTCAGGTGTTTATGCTTTTGCGGTGCGGCGGTCTTCTCGTGGACACCGCTCAAATTTCGCTCGATAGCTGCGAGTGAAATACGACGGCGATTCAAACCCGCACGCAATGCTCACTTCCAGTACGCTCATGTCCGTTTGACGCAACAGTTGCTGCGCCTTCTCCAGCCTCAACCGCAGATAAAAATTGCTCGGTGTGTCGTTCAAGTGCAGGCGAAAGAGGCGTTCCAGTTGCCGGCGCGTCACCCTGATTGATTCGGCCAGCGCCAGCGTACTCAACGGCGGCTCGCTGTGCTGCTCCATGTCGCCGATCACCTGCACCAGTTTCTTGTTGCGAATGCCGTACCGACTGGCGACCTCCATGCGCTGGTGGTCCTTGCGCGGCCGGATGCGGCCGAGCACGAATTGTTCGCTGACCTGAATCGCCAGTTCCGGACCGTGGGCCTGGCCGATGAGGTCGAGCATCAGGTCGATGGATGCCGTGCCGCCAGCTGAGGTGATGCGCTTGCGGTCAATCTCGAAAAGCTCCTGGGTGACGCTGAGCAGCGGATAGGATTCCTTGAAGGCGTCGATGGCTTCCCAGTGCAGAGTCAGACGATGGCCATCAAGCAGCCCCGCCTCGGCGAGGACGAAGCTGCCGGTATCGATTGCGCCCAGGATCACGCCTTCACTGTCCAGCCGGCGCAGCCAGTGCTCAAGCGCGGGCGTGGCGAATTTCAGCGGTTCGAAGCCGGCGACCACCAGCAAAGTCGCCCCCTTGCCAAGCGGCTCCAGCGCGGCATCGGCGTTGACCGACATGCCATTACTGGCGAGGACGGCGCCGCCGTCGGCACTCAATACGTGCCAGCGGTAGAGCTCACCGCGAAAGCGATTGGCCACCCGCAGCGGCTCGATGGCCGAGATGAAACCGATGGCGGAAAAACCCGGCATCAACAAGAAATAGAAATCCTGAGACATGGAGCGCACTCGACTGGCAGGTAACGAGAGGGCGGGAAGCGTGTGAACGTTGATACGCCAGTTGCAAGGGGCATTCAAGAGGACAGGTCGCTCCAGTGCAAGAGCTGGTCGCCATAGTGCGCGTTCACGGGAGCTTAGCTGCGTAACTTGGCATCACCGGTGCACATAGACACCGGAACCCACAATAACGTCTGCCGAGGAACCCGACATGAAACGACTCATCCGCAGCTGTGTTCTTGCACTCAGCGGTACCGCTTTCCTGACCACCGGCGTCATGGCGGCCGAACCCGCGTCCTGCCAGAACGTACGTATGGGCGTGGTGAACTGGACCGACGTAATCGCCACCAGCGCCATGACCCAGGTCTTGCTCGACGGCCTCGGCTACAACACCAAACAAACCAGCGCATCCCAGCAAATCATCTTCGCCGGGATTCGCGACCAGCGCCTGGACCTGTTCCTGGGCTACTGGAACCCGCTGATGACCCAGACCATCACCCCTTTCGTCGACGCCAAACAGGTCAAGGTGCTTGATGCGCCGAGTCTGAAAGACGCCCGCGCGACCCTCGCCGTTCCAACCTACCTGGCCGACAAAGGCTTGAAGACTTTCGCCGACCTCGCCAAGTTCGAGAAGGAACTGGGCGGCAAGATCTACGGCATCGAGCCAGGCTCGGGCGCCAACACCCAGATCAAGGCGATGATCGCCAAGAATCAGTTCGGCCTCGGCAAATTCCAACTGGTCGAGTCCAGTGAGGCCGGCATGCTCGCGGCAGTGGATCGTGCCGTGCGGCGCAAAGAGGCCGTGGTGTTCTTCGGCTGGGCGCCGCACCCAATGAACGTCAACGTGCAGATGACCTATCTCACCGGCAGCGAAGATGCCCTGGGCCCGAACGAAGGTATGGCCACGGTCTGGACCGTTACCGCGCCGAACTACGCGCAGCAATGCCCGAACATCGGCCGCCTGCTGAGCAACCTGACCTACTCCGCCGAAGACGAGAGCCGGATGATGCAGCCGCTGCTGGATCACAAGGACGCGTTCGAATCGGCCAGGCAGTGGCTCAAGGATCACCCGCAGGACAAACAGCGCTGGCTCGAAGGCGTGACCACCTTCGACGGCAAACCGGCAGCTGAATACCTGAAACTGACCCGTAAATAAACCCTGACTGAATCGCCGAATCGCAGCCCGACCGGGCTGCGGACGGCATCATCACGCCTGCAAGGAACCCGCCTCATGAACCACGACGTCATCATCACCTGCGCACTCACCGGTGCTGGCGACACGACCGCCAAGAGCCCGCATGTACCGGTCACCCCGAAACAAATCGCAGCCGCCGCCGTGGAAGCCGCCAAAGCCGGTGCCACTGTGGTCCATTGCCATGTGCGCAACCCCGACACCGGCAAGTTCAGCCGCGACGTAGCGTTGTACCGTGAAGTGATGGAGCGCATCCGCGAGGCGGACGTCGACATCATCGTCAACCTTACCGCGGGCATGGGCGGCGACCTGGAAATTGGCGCTGGTGAAAACCCGATGGAGTTCGGTCCCAACACTGACCTGGTAGGCCCTCTGACCCGCCTGGCCCACGTTGAAGAACTGCTGCCGGAGATCTGCACCCTGGATTGCGGCACCCTGAACTTCGGCGATGGCGACACCATTTACGTGTCCACCCCGGCGCAGCTGCGGGCGGGTGCCAAGCGCATTCAAGAGCTGGGCGTAAAGGCCGAGCTGGAAATCTTCGACACCGGGCACCTGTGGTTTGCCAAGCAGATGATCAAGGAAGGTTTGCTTGATGATCCGCTGTTCCAGCTGTGCCTGGGCATTCCATGGGGCGCGCCGGCGGATACCACCACCATGAAAGCCATGGTCGACAACCTGCCGGCCAACGCGGTCTGGGCCGGTTTTGGCATCGGGCGCATGCAGATGCCAATGGCGGCACAAGCGGTGTTGCTCGGCGGCAATGTGCGGGTCGGCCTGGAAGACAACATTTGGCTGGACAAGGGCGTGCTGGCCACCAATGGCCAACTGGTGGAGCGCGCCAGCGAAATCCTCAGCCGCTTGGGCGCCCGCGTCCTGACCCCAGCCGAAGGCCGGGCAAAAATGGGCCTGACCCAGCGCGGTTGAGCCGAACCACACCTCACCTGTGGGAGCGGGCTTGCCCGCGATAGCGCCGGGACTACCGATATATCTTCTTCGGCAGGAATACCGTCATCGCGGGCAAGCCCGCGCCCACAGGGATCACCGAATTCTTTTAGGAAGTCGCCATGACGTTCATCACCGAAATCAAAACCTTCGCCGCCTTGGGCAGCGGTGTCATCGGCAGCGGCTGGGTGTCCCGCGCCCTCGCCCACGGCCTCGACGTAGTGGCCTGGGATCCGGCGCCCGGCGCTGAAGCTGCCCTGCGCAAACGCGTCGCCAACGCCTGGGGCGCACTGGAAAAACAAGGCTTGGCACCCGGGGCTTCAAAGGACCGCCTGCGCTTTGTCGCGACCATCGAAGAATGTGTGCGTGATGCCGATTTCATTCAGGAAAGCGCCCCTGAGCGCTTGGATCTGAAACTCGAACTGCACCGCAAAATCAGTGTGGCAGCCAAACCCGACGCCCTGATCGCCTCCAGCACTTCGGGCCTTTTGCCCAGCGAGTTCTACGAGAGCTCGGTCCACCCGGAACGCTGCGTCGTTGGCCACCCGTTCAACCCGGTCTACCTGCTGCCGCTGGTGGAAGTGGTGGGCGGTAAAAACACGGCTCCGGACGCTGTTCAAGCGGCGATGAAAGTCTATGAAGCCCTGGGCATGCGTCCGCTGCATGTGCGCAAGGAAGTACCCGGCTTTATCGCCGACCGATTGCTCGAAGCGCTGTGGCGTGAGGCGCTGCACTTGGTGAACGACGGTGTGGCGACCACCGGTGAAATCGATGATGCGATTCGTTTTGGCGCGGGTCTGCGCTGGTCGTTCATGGGTACCTTCCTGACCTACACCCTCGCAGGCGGCGACGCCGGCATGCGGCATTTCATGGCGCAGTTCGGCCCGGCGCTGCAATTGCCGTGGACTTATCTGCCGGCGCCGGAACTGACCGACAAGTTGATCGATGATGTGGTGGATGGCACCAGTGATCAGTTGGGCACGCATAGCATTTCGGCGCTGGAGCGCTATCGTGATGATTGCCTGCTGGCGGTGCTGGAAGCGGTGAAAAACACCAAAGAGAAGCATGGGATGGCTTTCAGCGAGTAAAGCGTCAGCAGGCCTGGCCCCATCGCGAGCAGGCTCGCGCCCACAGTTGCCCGAGCGGCTATCTATGTAGGAGCGAGCCTGCTCGCGATGGGGCCAGCCCAGTCACCCTCATCATCGGAACCCGAACCATGCCTGCACTGACCACCTACCAAACCACAATCATCCCCGACTGGGTCGACTATAACGGCCACCTGCGCGACGCCTTCTACCTGCTCATCTTCAGCTACGCGACCGACGCCCTGATGGATCGCCTGGGCATGGACAGCAGCCACCGCGAAGCCAGCGGCAACTCGCTGTTTACTCTCGAACTGCACCTCAATTACCTGCACGAAGTGAAGCTCGACGCCGAGGTCGAAGTACACACCCGGATCATCGGCCACGACAGCAAGCGCCTGCATCTCTATCACAGCCTGCATCTTGTGGGGGATGACAGCGAGCTGGCAGGTAACGAGCAAATGCTGCTCCACGTTGACCTCGCAGGCCCCCGATCCGCGCCATTCAGTGAAGGCACCTTGAACAAGCTGCAAGCCATCGTCGCCGAGCAAACCGACCTGCCGACTCCCGAGTACATTGGCCGAGTGATCGCATTACCCGCTAAAAAATAACAAGGAGATCGCCGTTGAACACCGCCGCCGCTTTTGCCGACTTCCGAACTTATCCATTGATCAGCGCGTTGACCGCCGTGCAAACCCTGGCGGACCGGGTCCAGGTAACGTGGGCTGACGGACGCATCAGTCCTTTTCATTACCAGTGGCTGCGGGACAATTGCCCGTGCCCGCTGTGCGTTTACACGGTGACCCGGGAACAGGTGCTGGAAATCGTCGACGTCGGCCAGGACCTCATACCATCCCAGGTGCACATCGATGCCGACGGCTGCCTGTATGTCGACTGGCAAGAAGGTCATATCAGCCGGTTCGACCCAGGCTGGTTGCGCGCTCATGCCTATGACGAAGAGTCCCGTGCCGAGCGTCGAGCCAGCAAACCCAAGGCCAGCCTTTGGCGCAGTGACCTGCAGCTGCCGGTGTTCGAATATTCAGAGCTGATGACCGACACAGGCGCTTTGCGGCAGTGGCTGTTGGCCGTGCGCGACATCGGCCTGACCCAGGTGCGCGGCGTGCCCACCGAGCCCGGTTCGCTGAAGCTGATCGCCCAGCGCATTTCCTTTATCCGCGAGAGCAATTTCGGCGTGCTGTTCAACGTGCAATCCAAGGCCGATGCCGACAGCAACGCCTACACCGCTTTCAACCTGCCGCTGCACAGTGACTTACCAACCCGAGAGCTGCAACCCGGGCTGCAATTTCTCCACTGCCTGGTCAATGACGCCGAGGGCGGCGAGAGTATTTTCGTTGACGGTTTTGCCATTGCCCAGGCGTTGCGCGAGGAAGATCCCGAGTCGTTCCAAGCCTTGTGCGAAATCCCCGTGGAGTTTCGCAACAAGGATCGCCACAGCGATTACCGCTGCCTCGCACCGATCATTGCCCTGGATGCACTGGGACAGGTCGCGGAAATTCGCATGGCGAACTTTTTGCGGGGCCCATTCGATGCGTCAGTGGACGATATGCCCAGGCTGTATCGGGCATACCGGCGCTTTATCGAAATGACACGCGAGGCCCGGTTTCGCCTAATGCAGAGGCTCAATCCCGGCGAGCTCTGGTGCTTTGACAATCGCCGTACCCTGCATGCACGCAATGCTTTTGATCCCGCCACCGGGGCCCGGCATTTTCAGGGTTGTTATGTTGATCGCGATGAGCTGTTGTCGCGGATTCTTGTGTTGCAACGCTAGACCGCTTCATCGTTCTTCGCGAGCACGCCCGCTCCCACATTGGAATGCGTACACCTGTGGGAGCGGGCTTGCTCGCGAAGGCGGCAGCTCAGACACCGCATTTCTTTCCTGTTCACCGGCAAAAAAAAACCCCGATCAAGCCGTGACAGGATCGGGGCAGAGGTGGGTACTGTTGAGGAGCCGTTGCGCGAGGGTGACCAACCTTCGTGAAGCCAGCTGAAACCAGTGTGCCCACTCCCCTCTCGGCGCAATTAGCCGAAAACGACCTGTTCATAGGTATCGCGGCCATTACGACAAATCGCCCTTGCCGCCACCGCGCCCCCCGATGAGAATCGAGCCACGACACCGTTCCCTGAAGAAGGATTGCGTCATGATGCACGCCGATTTGATTGACCAGGAAGACCTGTTGGGCCAGCTGAAGTCATTGGGTTTTCAAGTACCGAGCGGCTCTAGCGCCGAACAGGCTTGCGAGTGCGCGGTGCGGGGTTTGAATGATGAACGGGCGATAACGCTACGAACCATGGTCAAGCAGATGTATACCAGCAGCGCGACCATCCTGCCGGCTGTACGCCAGGCTATCGACAAGCAGTTACTGCCGGCATTGGCGGCGTACCAGCAGAGCCGAAGCGCCTGATCTCTGAAGTGTAAACACTGTGGCGAGGGAGCTTGCTCCCGCTCGAGCGCGAAGCGGTCGCAAACCGGTAAATGCGATCTGCCTGGAAGAAAGCATTTACCGGCTTTGGGGCTACTTCACAGCCCAGAGGGCCGCTGCGACGATCGACAAGCTCCCCCGCCACAGCAGCCCGTACGGTCTAGAGCCTTACGCTGGCAAAAGTCGATTCATTACGCGCCTGACTGATTGCCGACAACGGCCCCGACAACGGCGACAGCACCAATGCCTGCGGCAGCGGCATCATTGCTACCTGTTGCGTGGTATTGGAACCCACGCGCTCGTCACGCGGCGGAATGCCGAAGTATTCGCGATAGCACTTGGAAAAGTGCGGAGTGGAAACAAAACCACACACCGACGCCACTTCGATAATCGACATCGGCGTTTGCTTGAGCAATTGCCGAGCGCGGATCAGGCGCAGTTTCAGGTAGTAGCGCGACGGCGAACAATGCAGATACTTCTGGAACAACCGCTCCAGCTGACGACGCGACACCGCGACGTACACCGCCAGCTCATCCAGGTCGATCGGCTCTTCCAGATTGGCCTCCATCAGCGCGACGATTTCCTGCAACTTCGGCTGGTTGGTGCCAAGCATGTGCTTGAGCGGCACACGCTGGTGGTCCTGCTCGTTGCGGATGCGCTCGTAGACGAACATTTCCGAGATCGCGGCCGACAGTTCGCGTCCGTGATCGCGGCTGATCAGGTGCAGCATCATGTCCAGGGGCGCGGTGCCGCCAGAGCTGGTGAAGCGATTACGGTCGAGGGTGAACAACCGAGTGCTCATGGCCACGCGCGGGAAAGCTTCCTGCATCGATGCCAGGCATTCCCAGTGCACGCTGCAATCAAAACCGTCCAGCAACCCGGCGCACGCCAGGGCCCAGCTACCGGTGCAGACCGCGCCAAGACGACGCGACTGGCGCGCCTGGCTCTGTAGCCATGACACGTGTTCGCGGGTCACAGTTCGCTGGATGCCAATACCGCCGCAAACAATGATGGTGTCCAACGCGGGCGCCTTGTGCATGGAGCAATCGGGCGTAATCTGCAGGCCGTCACTGGCCCAGACCTGCCCGCCATCGACGGTGAGGGTGGTCCAGCGATACAGCTCGCGACCGGACAACTGGTTGGCCATGCGCAGCGGTTCCACTGCGGACGCCAGAGAAATCAGCGTGAAATTATCCAGCAGCAGAAAGCCGATGGATTGAGGCGCACGGTTCTGGGGTTGAGCCCCGGAGTTGAACGTGGTCATCGCAATATCTCCTCACACAAAGCGGGTGATGGCCTCAGGCGGAGGCTCTTGTTATTGCCGTCGTTCTCGCGTGGGAGACTGGCTTTGTAATGACAGAGCAATTGCCATGCCTAAAATTGAATGCGCGTTCAATAACTCCTAAAAACGACGTCGAAATGTGTCCCGATGCTTCTAAAAAAGGACACGTGGATAGTAGGGGTTTAAATGGCCATCAGGCAGGACAGGCGCTAGGCCGGGTGAGGTGTGAGCAAATCGGTAGCACTTGTGGGAACAGGGCTGCGGCGTGTCCTGAGAGAGTGTCACCACAAGCACAGGTGACAGGCGGTCAGCGACGATTGGGATCCCCGATCCTGTCGAAGTCGCTTATCTGTAAGCGACGCGCTAAAAGGTGGCGTATTAGGGATTACGTGTTCACTTTGCGCGCAGTTTTGACTGATCTGGCAACATCGCGGGCAAGCCCGCGATGGGTTCAACACGGTCTCAACACTCGACGGCACTCACCGCCAACCCGCCCCGCGACGTCTCTTTATACTTGTCATGCATGTCCGCCCCGGTATCGCGCATGGTGCGGATCACCCGGTCCAGCGAGATGAAATGCTGCCCATCCCCACGCAACGCCATCTGCGCCGCATTGATCGCCTTCACCGCCGCAATCGCATTGCGCTCGATGCACGGCACCTGCACGAGTCCGCCCACCGGGTCGCAGGTCAGTCCGAGGTTATGCTCCAGACCAATTTCAGCCGCGTTACACAGCTGCTCCGGCGTGGCGCCGAGGATCTCCGCCAGCCCCGCCGCCGCCATGGCACAGGCCGAACCCACTTCACCCTGACAACCGACTTCGGCCCCGGAGATCGAAGCGTTCTTCTTGCACAGGATTCCCACCGCCGCCGCACTCAGGAAATAGTCCACGACATTGGTGTCAGTCACTGCTTCGCTGAACTTCATGAAGTAATGCAGCACTGCGGGAATGATCCCCGCCGCGCCATTGGTCGGCGCAGTGACCATGCGCCCACCCGCAGCATTTTCTTCGTTGACCGCCAAGGCGAACAGGTTGACCCACTCCATCGCACTCAGCGTCGAGCCGATTACATTCGGCTTTCCAAGCTCCTGCAAACTGCGGTACAACCTGGCGGCTCGACGTCGCACATTCAGGCCACCCGGCAGGATGCCTTCGTGCTTGAGGCCTTGTTCGACGCAGTCCTGCATGGCTCGCCAGAGCTTCATCAGCCCGGCACGAATTTCGTCTTCACTGCGCCAGACCTTTTCGTTAGCCATCATCAGCTCGGCAACTCGCAGGTTGTGTTCCTGACACAGACTCAGCAACTCGACCGCACTGGAAAAATCGTATGGCAACTCGGTGCGATCCATATCCACCACGCCGCTGCTGGCCTGCGCTTGATCCACGACAAAACCGCCGCCCACTGAATAGTAGGTATCGCGGTGCAGCTCTCCCGCTTCGCCTTCAACAATCAACGTCATGGCATTGGGATGGAATGGCAGGTTTTCGTCAATCAGGCGCATATCCCGGGCCCAGATGAACGGAACCGGCAAATGGCCATCAAGCAGCAACTCATCAGTTTCACGCAGGGTAGCGATGCGAATGCCGATCTGCGACGGATCGATCGCGTCCGGCCACTCACCCATCAAACCCATGATCACCGCATTGTCGCTACCGTGACCGATGCCGGTGGCTGACAGCGAACCATAAAGCTGGACTTCGACGCGCCTCACCTGCTCAAGCAGTCCCTGCTCACGCAAGCCCTGCACGAATAGCGCTGCAGCGCGCATAGGCCCCACAGTGTGCGAACTGGAAGGGCCAATGCCGATTTTGAACAGGTCGAAAACGCTGATAGCCATTACTGCCTAACTCCTGGATATGCCCAACTCCAGACGCAGAAGCGCCCAGTGACGGAGCTGCTACGCTCAAGCTGCAATCCGCCGATATGGCTGCATCATCAGGCTTTTACCCGGTCGTTCGACGTCTCGAACCGACGTACTCTTGTCCGCCAACGCCGCGAGTCGCCAACGCTATGGTTTCGCCGTTTTTTTGCGGAGCAGAGGGGCAAACAGGGCAGAAAAAAGCTGTAAACGACGTCACCGACACTGGATGCGACCATCCCTGTACTGGATACGACGCACCCTGTAGGCGTCAGATTTTCACTGGTACATGATCGTATCGACTCGATTGCAAGGCGCCGTGGTAGAGCTGTCTGAAAACGCCATCCAACCGCAACCTATCTATAAGTGCGGTGGTCCAGTCGGAACACTGCCAAAAAAAACACCCAGGAGTCCGTCAATGAAAGGTTCCCCGTCGTTGTTGTTGGCCGCCATGCTTAGTCTGCCGGCTCTGGCGCAAGCTGTAGAACCGGCTCAATGCAGCACCGTAAACTTCTCCGATGTCGGCTGGACCGACATCACCGTCACCACCGCTACCACGAGCGTCGTGCTCGACGCACTGGGGTACAAGACCAAAACCACAATGATCTCCGTGCCGGTGACCTACAAGTCCCTGGCCGACGGCAAGAACATGGACGTGTTCCTGGGTAACTGGATGCCGACCATGGAAAACGACATCAAGGCCTATCGTGATGCCGGTACCGTGGACACCCTGCGCGCCAACCTTGAAGACGCGAAATACACCTTGGCTGTTCCCGAAGATTTGTATAACAAGGGGCTGAAAGATTTTGCCGACATCGCCAAGTTCAAGAAGGAGCTCGACGGCAAGATCTATGGCATCGAACCCGGCAACGACGGCAATCGTCTGATCCAGAGCATGATCGACAAGAACGCCTTCGGCCTCAAGGACGCCGGCTTCAAGGTGGTCGAGTCCAGCGAGGCAGGCATGCTCTCGCAAGTCGATCGTGCGCAGCGGCGCAACACCGCAGTGGTATTCCTGGGCTGGGAACCACACCCGATGAACACTCGCTTCAAGATGAAATACCTGACCGGCGGCGACGATTTCTTCGGGCCCAACTTCGGCCAGGCGACCATCTTCACCAACACCCGCAAGGGTTACGCCCAGGAATGCAGCAACGTCGGTCAGTTGCTGAAGAACCTGGCGTTCACCCTAGACATGGAAAGCACGCTGATGGGCAACGTCCTGGACGACAAGATGAAACCTGATGCGGCCGCCAAGGCCTGGCTGAAAAAGAATCCACAGGTGCTCGATACCTGGCTCGCTGGCGTAACCACCATTGACGGTAAACCAGGCCTGGAGGCCGTGAAAGCCAAGCTCGCACAGTAATCGTTTATGCCGGGCAACCCCAGGTTGCCCGAGCTGTTATTTCCTTGCATGCGGACGTTCAATACCATGCTGATTGATCAGAAAATCCCTTTAGGCGAGTACATTGCGGGCTTCGTCGAATGGTTGACGCAACATGGCGCCAACACCTTCGACGCAATCGCTGTGACTCTTGAAACGATGATCCACGGCGTGACTTTTGCGCTCACCTGGTTCAACCCGCTGGCATTGATCGGCCTTGTCGCACTGCTTGCGCATTTCATTCAACGAAAGTGGGGACTGACGGTTTTTGTCATCGCCTCCTTCCTGCTGATCCTCAATCTGGGGTACTGGCAGGAAACCATGGAAACCCTCGCCCAGGTGTTGTTCGCCACCCTGGTCTGCGTGGTTATAGGTGTGCCGCTGGGCATCGTTGCCGCGCATAAGCCTATGTTCTACACCATGATGCGTCCGGTGCTCGATCTTATGCAGACCGTACCGACCTTCGTATACCTCATTCCGACCCTGACCCTCTTCGGGTTGGGCGTGGTGCCGGGACTGATCTCCACGGTGGTGTTCGCGATCGCCGCGCCGATCCGCCTGACATACCTGGGTATCCGGGATGTTCCACAGGAACTGATGGACGCCGGCAAAGCCTTCGGCTGCTCGCGCCGTCAATTGCTCTCACGGATTGAACTGCCCCACGCGATGCCAAGCATTGCAGCCGGGATCACCCAGTGCATCATGTTGTCGTTGTCGATGGTGGTGATTGCCGCACTGGTGGGCGCCGACGGCCTGGGCAAACCCGTGGTCAACGCACTGAACACTGCTGATATCGCCCTGGGCTTCGAAGCCGGCCTGGCGATCGTACTGCTGGCGATCATGCTCGACCGTATCTGCAAACAACCCGACGCTAAAGCAGGGGGTGACGCATGAGCATTATTCGCTTCGAAGACGTTGACGTAATCTTTTCCAAGGACCCGCGAGAGGCGCTCAAGCTGCTTGACCAGGGCATGACCCGCGACCAGATCCTGAAGAAAACCGGGCAGATCGTTGGCGTGGAAAACGCCAGCCTGGACATTGAGAAAGGTGAAATCTGCGTACTGATGGGCCTGTCCGGTTCCGGTAAATCCAGCCTGCTGCGCTGCATCAACGGCCTCAACACCGTGAGCCGCGGCAAGCTGTTCGTAGAACACGAAGGCAAGCAGATCGACATCGCTTCCTGTACCCCAGCAGAGCTGAAGATGATGCGCACCAAGCGCATCGCCATGGTGTTTCAAAAATTCGCCCTGATGCCCTGGCTTACGGTGCGCGAGAACATCAGCTTCGGCCTGGAAATGCAGGGGCGTCCGGAGAAGGAGCGCAAGAAACTGGTCGATGAAAAACTCGAACTGGTAGGCCTGACCCAATGGCGCAACAAGAAGCCCGACGAGCTCTCCGGCGGCATGCAGCAACGCGTCGGCCTGGCCCGTGCGCTGGCCATGGACGCCGACATCCTGCTGATGGACGAACCGTTCTCGGCGCTTGACCCATTGATTCGCCAGGGCCTGCAAGATGAGTTGCTGGAACTGCAACGCAAGCTCAGCAAGACTATCGTCTTCGTAAGTCATGACCTCGATGAAGCCCTGAAGCTGGGCAGTCGCATCGCGATCATGAAAGACGGTCGGATCATCCAGTACAGCGTGCCCGAGGAAATCGTTCTCAACCCGGCGGACGACTACGTGCGAACGTTCGTTGCCCATACCAACCCGCTGAACGTGCTGTGTGGCCGCAGCCTGATGCGCACCCTGGACAAGTGCAAACGCATCAACGGTTCGGTATGCCTCGACCCGAGTGGCGATTCGTGGCTGGACCTGGCCGAAGGTAACACCATCAAGGGCGCCCACCAGAATGGTGCAAGCCTTGATCTGCAGAACTGGGCACCCGGGCAGGCAGTGGATGGCCTGGGTCGCCTGCCGACCCTGGTGGACTCGAACATCGGCATGCGCGACGCGTTGCAGATTCGTTACCAGACCGGCAACAAGCTGGTGCTGCACGACAACAACAAGGTGGTCGGGATTCTGGGGGACAGCGAGCTTTATCACGCGCTGCTCGGCAAGAACCTGGGGTAAGACAGCAGACACAAAAACGCCGCGAGAGGATCGCGGCGTTTTTGTTAGTGCAAATATCTCGCTTGAAATGCTGACACCTGTGGCGAGGGAGCTTGCTCCCGCTTGAGTGCGCAGCACTCACAAATTCTTGGGGTCGCTTCGCAACCCAGCGGGAGCGAGCTCCCTCGCCACAACAGCTTTACCGCATCGCCTGATCTCAGCTATAGACACGGCCAAGGAGCTGCCGATGGCTTTCAAACTGATCGAGCACGTCACGGGTGATCTGATCCTGGGTGAAACCCATCAAGTCGTAATCCTGGCTGCCGTTGTGCAGGTACACCTCGGCACGGTAGTAGCGCGCACGAGGTTCATCAGCACTTTCAGCCGAGACCATATCGCTGGCCGCTGCCAGATACCCATCCAGGCTCACTTCGTAGACAAACGGATTTCCCTCTTCCATCTCGATCCGCAGGCCCATGCAGCGCTTGGCCTTGCCCAGCAATGTCTGCACATCCAGGCCCTGGCCGCGCAACAGCACCGCCGCCTCTTCCACCGCAGGGGACACCTGTTTGTCCATGAAACGCTGAACGATCGACTGGTTCGGTTGCAGGTCCAACTGGGTCAGGCGCTCACTGAAACCACGTCGGCCGCGCGCGGCCAGCTCCGCCTGCTCCTGTTCGATCTGCACGTCCTGGCGCATGGCCTTGTGCAAGCCGAACATGAAGAACACCAGCACCACCGAGAATGGCAGGCCAGCCAGCACTACCATGGTTTGCATGGCTTCGAAGTTACCCGCAAACAACAGGCCGATGGTCACCAGGGTGATCACCGCAGACCAGAAGATCCGCAACCAGTGCGGCGCATCTTCATCAACATTGCCACCCTTGCACGACAGGTTCGCCATCATCACCGCGCCGGAATCCGCTGGCGTCAGGAACAGCACAAAACCTACGAAGATCGACACGCCGATCACCACTTTCGAGGCTGGGTAATGCTCCAGCAACTGGTAGATCGCCATGGACGGCTGTTCCAGCGCGGTCTTGCCGAGCTCCACCGCCCCATGGTTCATCACCAGGTCCAGGGCCGAGTTACCGAAGATCGACAGCCACGCCAGGGTGAAGCCCAGCGGAATCAGGAGCACGCCGGCTACCAGTTCACGCACGGTGCGCCCACGGGAAATACGCGCGATGAACATGCCCACGAATGGCGCCCAGGAAATCCACCAGGCCCAGTAGAACAGGGTCCACAGGCCCATCCAGCGTTCGGTCTTGGCACCGTCGCCTTCGTACACATAAAGGTCGAAGGTTTTCAGCACGATACCGTTCATGTAGTCGCCGATGTTCTGCACAAAGCCGTTGAGCAGGTGCAGGGTCGGACCGAACAACAGCACAAAAATCAACAAGCCGCTGAACAGGATGATGTTCAGATTGGACAACCGACGAATGCCGTTCTCCACGCCCGACACCGCAGCAATGGTCGCCACGGTGCTCATCACGATGATCACGATCAGCAGGTTGGTGTTGTTGTGCTCCATGCCGAACAGATTTTCCAGGCCCGACGACACCTGCAGCGAGCCAATGCCCAGGTTGGTCACCAGCCCCAACAAGGTCACGAACATGCCGAAGCCGTCTACCGCATGGCCGGCCGCGCCCTTGACCCAGCGCTCACCCACCAGCGGGTACAGCGCCGAACGCAACGCCAGCGGCTGGTTATGACGGTAGGCAAAGTACGCCACGGCAAGGCCGACCAGTGCATAAATCGCCCAGCCATGCAGGCCCCAATGCAGGAACGTCAGCTGTACCGCCTGACGTGCAGCCATGTTGCTGCCGGCCACGCCTTCCGGCGGGTTGAAGTAGTGATCCAGGGGTTCGGAAGCACCGAAATACAACAGCGAGATGCCGATCCCCGACGAGAACAGCATGCCCGCCCAGGCGCCATAGCTGAAGTCCGGGGAGTCGTCCTTGCTGCCCAGCTTGAGTTTGCCGTAGGACGAGAACGCCAGGCCGATGACAAACACCAGGTAAGCGGCAATCACCACCATGTAGTACCAGCCGAAGCTGCGGGACAACCAGGCCTGGGCGATGCCGAGCAATCTGCCGGCCTCTTGCGGGGCGATGATTAGAATGACGGTCAATAACAGGATCAGCGCGGTAGAGGTGTAGAACACCCAACCGTTGACCGTCACCTTCTCGGGTGGGGTCTTTATAAGAGAGGCAGAACTCATGGCACAGATGCTCCGGGCAGTGCGAGAGAAGAACACAAGGCAAAGCGGTACCCGACCAATCGGTTAGTTGGCAGCCGACCAGCGGGTGATATAAAGACACCCCGAAAATGCGCAAAAGCCCGCAAGCGCCGGGGCGCCAAGGTTTCGAGCGATTTTGGATGTCGGTTTATCGCCACTTACACGTGGGAAAAATCTGTAAACAGCGACGATTTGTCGCAGAGCTTATTCTTTGTTGATTGAACGTTCAATCAAAACAAAATAGACTGGCCCTCAATCCGATAGACGTTCCACGTCTGCCGGAAGGCCTAAGGAGATGTGCAAGATGCCCAAGGTCGGTATGCAACCCATCCGCCGCCAGCAGTTGATCGAAGCCACATTGATGGCTGTCGATCAGGTCGGAATGGGGGACGCCAGCATTGCGCTGATCGCCCGTTTGGCCGGTGTCTCGAATGGCATCATCAGTCACTATTTTCAGGACAAGAATGGCCTGATCGCCGCCACGATGCGGTATCTGATGAATGTACTCAGCGAGAACGTCACCGCGCGTCGCCAGGCGCTGACAGATGACAGCCCGCAGGCGCATCTGCAGGTGATCATCGAAGGCAACTTCGACGCCAGCCAGGTCAATGGCCCGGCAATGAAAACCTGGTTGGCCTTTTGGGCCACCAGCATGCACCAGCCGTCTTTGCACAGGTTGCAGCGGATCAACGATCACCGTCTGTATTCCAACCTGTGCTGCCAGTTCCGCCGTGTATTGCCGCTCGATGACGCGCGCAGTGCAGCCCGTGGCCTGGCAGCCCTCATTGATGGCTTGTGGTTACGCGGCGCGCTGTCGGGAGATGCTTTCGACACCGAGCAGGCCCAACAGATCGCTTACGAATACATGGATATCCAATTGGCCAAGCAGGTGAGTTAGAGCACACATAAACGCTCAACCCCTGAACTGCTACTGATCGGTGTTGCCACAACCTTAGGGGACCTGGCTTCACCCGCAGTGGTTACCGCCAACCCACTTATGCTCTTGCGAGGACTTTATGGCCCGTTTCGAACTGCAAAAACTCTACATTGATGGCGGCTACAGCGACGCCAGCAGCGACGCCACCTTCGAAGCCATCAACCCGGCTAACGGTGAAGTCCTCGCAAACGTCCAGCGTGCGACCAAGCAAGACGTGGAACGCGCTGTAGTCAGCGCCGAAAAGGGCCAGAAAATCTGGGCCGCGATGACCGCCATGGAGCGTTCGCGCATCCTGCGTCGCGCCGTCGACATCCTGCGCGAGCGCAACGATGAACTGGCCGCCCTGGAAACCCTCGACACCGGCAAGTCGTTCTCCGAAACCAAGTATGTCGACATCGTCACCGGTGCCGACGTGCTGGAATACTACGCAGGCCTGGTGCCGGCCATCGAAGGCGAGCAGATTCCGCTGCGCGACACTTCCTTCGTCTACACCCGTCGCGAGCCGCTGGGCGTGGTAGCCGGTATCGGCGCGTGGAACTACCCGATTCAGATCGCCCTGTGGAAGTCTGCCCCTGCCCTGGCAGCCGGCAATGCGATGATCTTCAAGCCAAGTGAAGTGACTTCCCTGACGACCCTGAAACTGGCCGAGATCTACACCGAAGCCGGCGTTCCGGCTGGCGTGTTCAACGTTCTGACCGGCAGTGGCCGTGAAGTCGGTACCTGGCTGACCGAGCACCCGCGCATCGAGAAAGTGTCCTTCACCGGTGGCACCGACACCGGCAAGAAGGTCATGGCCAGCGCTTCCAGCTCATCGCTGAAAGAGGTGACCATGGAACTGGGCGGCAAATCGCCGCTGATCATTTTTGATGACGCCGACCTCGATCGCGCCGCCGACACCGCGATGATGGCCAACTTCTACAGCTCCGGCCAAGTCTGCACCAACGGCACTCGCGTGTTCGTACCGACCCAGCTGAAGGCGGCTTTCGAAGCCAAGATCGCTGAGCGAGTAGCGCGCATCCGCATCGGCAACCCCGAGGACGAGAACACCAACTTCGGCCCGCTGGTCAGCTTCGCCCACATGGAAAGCGTGCTGGGTTATATCGCCAAAGGCAAAGAAGAAGGCGCTCGCGTTCTGTGTGGTGGCAGCCGTCTGACCGAGGGTGATTTCGCCAAAGGCGCCTTCGTGGCACCGACCGTGTTCACCGATTGCACAGACGAGATGACCATCGTTCGCGAAGAAATCTTCGGCCCGGTGATGGCGATCCTGACCTACGACAGCGAAGAAGAAGTGATCGGTCGCGCCAACGACACTGACTTCGGCCTGGCCGCCGGTATCGTCACCAAGGACCTGAACCGCGCTCACCGAGTGATTCACCAACTGGAAGCCGGTATCTGCTGGATCAACGCCTGGGGCGAGTCCGACGCGAAAATGCCGGTGGGTGGCTACAAGCAGTCGGGTGTTGGCCGCGAGAACGGCATCAGCTCGCTGAACAACTTCACGCGCATTAAATCGGTACAGGTTGAACTGGGCGATTACGCCTCGGTGTTCTGATCGGACGCGGTGCCAGGGGCTCTTGTGGCAGCCCGGCCACCGCGACCTGACCAACTTCAAAGAGGGTGCATTCAATGTCCCAAGAATTCGATTACATCATCATCGGTGCCGGCTCGGCCGGTAACACCCTGGCGACCCGTCTGACTGAAGATGAAGGCGTCACCGTCCTGCTGCTCGAAGCCGGTGGCCCGGATTACCGTCTGGATTTCCGCACGCAGATGCCAGCCGCCCTGGCGTTCCCGCTACAAGGTCGTCGCTATAACTGGGCCTACGAGACCGATCCCGAGCCACACATGGACGGTCGCCGGATGGAATGCGGTCGCGGCAAGGGCCTGGGTGGCTCTTCGCTGATCAACGGCATGTGCTACATCCGCGGCAACGCAATGGACTACGACAACTGGGCCAAACTGCCAGGTCTGGAAGACTGGGATTACCTCAATTGCCTGCCATATTTCCGCAAGGCCGAAACCCGCGACATCGGCCCGAACGACTACCACGGCGGTGAAGGTCCGGTCAGCGTGACCACACCTAAAGCTGGCAACAACCCGCTGTTCCACGCGATGGTTGAAGCCGGCGTGCAGGCCGGTTACCCGCGTACCGAAGACTTGAATGGCTACCAGCAGGAAGGCTTCGGTCCGATGGACCGCACCGTGACGCCGAACGGCCGTCGTGCCAGCACCGCTCGCGGTTACCTGGACACGGCCAAGAAGCGTTCGACCCTGACCATCGTCACCCACGCCCTGACCGACAAAATCCTGTTCGAAGGCAAGCGCGCGGTCGGCGTGCGTTACCTGATCGGCGCTGCCGAAGAGCGCGTTGAAGCCCGTGCCCGCAAGGAAGTGCTGCTGTGCTCCGGCGCCATCGCTTCGCCACAGATCCTGCAACGCTCCGGCGTCGGCCCGGCCGAACTGCTGAACAAGCTCGACATCCCGGTGGTCCACGACCTGCCAGGCGTGGGCGAAAACCTGCAGGATCACCTCGAGCTGTACCTGCAATACGCCTGCACCCAACCAGTCTCGCTGTACCCGTCGCTGCTCTGGTACAACCAGCCGGCCATTGGTGCCGAGTGGCTGTTCAACGGCACCGGCATCGGCGCCAGCAACCAGTTCGAAGCCGGCGGTTTCATCCGCACCCGCGACGAATTCGATTGGCCGAACATCCAGTACCACTTCTTGCCCGTCGCGATTAACTACAACGGCAGCAACGGCGTGAAAGAGCACGGTTTCCAAGCACACATGGGTTCCATGCGTTCGCCGAGCCGCGGTCGCATCCAGGCCAAGTCCAAGGATCCGCGCGAGTACCCGAGCATCCTGTTCAACTACATGGCCACCGAGCAGGATTGGCAGGAATTCCGCGACGGCATTCGCCTGACTCGTGAAATCATGCAACAGCCGGCTCTGGACCAGTACCGTGGCCGCGAAATCAGCCCCGGCATCGAAGTGCAAACCGATGAGCAGTTGGACAAGTTCATCCGCGAACACGCCGAAACCGCGTTCCACCCGTCCTGCTCGTGCAAGATGGGCACCGACGACATGGCGGTGGTCGATGGTGAAGGCCGCGTGCACGGCATGCAGGGTCTGCGTGTGGTCGATGCTTCGATCATGCCGATCATCACCACGGGCAACCTGAACGCGCCAACGATCATGATCGCCGAGAAAATCGCCGACAAGATCCGTGGTCGCAAGCCTTTGCCGCGCAGCACGGCTGATTACTATGTGGCCGGTGATGCACCGGTACGTGGTAAGCCGATGCGGGATGTGACACTGGCTGCTCAGTAATATCAGGCGCTTGTTCAAACAACCGTCAACCTCCCGGGGTCGGCGGTTTTTTTGCCTAACACAAGTTAACCGCTCAACCAGCTACATACACACCAAGCAACTAAATAATCACACTCCCTGTTAACAACAGCTAGTAACACTTCCCATTACACACATTTAAAAATTTCCACTAGTATTCGCGCCCGGCTCAACCTAGCCTCAATGAATATTTGAAGGAAATCAAGATCTTGCGGTACATCGACAAAACTACGGACGTCAATTTTTTCAGAAAAGAAATATCTAAAGAAAAAACAGTTTTTTTGGATTTTGGCTATTTGGCTGGTGTCATTGAGTCTTGGTGGAAAAAAAATAACAATCAAGGCACGCACGCTTTAAAATCCCAATTAATCAACCTCTTTTTGACCTACTTGCGCACAGAAGACACTGCCCACTTTGGCACGGTAGGTCTTAGGAATGGCCACGCAGCTATTTGTATAACAAATATTTTCAACCTAGACTCGCCAAAACTGGCTCTGACAGTGCACGAGGCTTTGGCCGACCTGTTCCACCTTACTGATATAAAGTACGAATACGAAGAACACAAAGCATTGTTTCTAAAGCCGTCGGCAGAAAAGCATCGTGAATGGGGCAACGGACACGGTGATATCACTCCACACTCCGACGATCTATATGAAAACCTGGATGTAGACTATTTAGCCCTAACCGTTTGCCGCGACATCACAAAAACCCCCACCGCTTACTACTTTCCTAGCTCGTTGCTGTGCGAATTGAACGATCAAGAGATTCACGAACTACTAACAATGGAAGCTGCGTTTATATCCGGCAAAAACGTTAGCGGCTTAAAAAAACGGGTTCGCCAAGTAGTCAAATTTTCCGAAATCTACGGCTTTCAATTTTCGCTGGATTTCCGAATTGATCCGCAGAACGGTGCACGGATGCGCGCGGTAAACGGCGGCCAACATGTCCTAGATAAAATACGTTCTGGCCTTAGCAGCGCAAAAAATCATGTCTCAATTGCTGAAACCGGCACGTTCCTTATCGTGGCCAACCACAAGGTACTGCACGCACGGCCGATGCTGAATCTCGATGCCGACCAGGTTCGTGCCCATGCGAACAACTCCACGTTCAATAATACGCCCCGGCTCTTGTTCCGAAGCAAAGGTCCTAGAAAGCAATACTACGCACTGAATGAAACAGCTTGTACTCGGGAGGCCTGTTAATGGTTGCCGCGCACGTACGCGCTCCATCTTCATCCGGCAACGTATTTAAAGAAGGGGCTCGCGATGCAATCACGTTCGGCGTCGCGTTCATCTTTCTTTACCTCTCGATTGGCGTTCTAAGCGCCTCGCAATCACTAACTTTAAGCCAATCCCTTGCAACGACTCTGTTTATATTTTCTACCCCATTACAATTTTTGATAGTACAGAACCATAACGACGGATGGATTTTACTCCCTATCATCGTGGCTCTCAACGCTCGCTTTGTACTACTTTCCGCAACACTTGCGCCGCATATAAGAAATACTTCCACCACGGCCATCATGGCCTCGTTAGTTTTTATTACGCCTTCGATATTCACCGGATGCGTCACTCGATTTAAACGAAGAGTAGACCACCCATTTAGCTACATGATCGGGTTGGGGCTCCCGATATTTGGCGTGTCGGTTATTTGCACCTATATCGGGTTCGTTGCTGGTGCAAAATTGACGTCGCCAATTATCTATGCCGCCATGACACTCCTGTTACCGTTACAGTTCACCGCGTTGGCTGGCAAACACTGGCCTCACTATGCGGAAGTTTCGGGTTACTGGCTGGGCTTTGTCGCTGCGCCACTGCTGGTCTACTTGTTCAGAGATTACAGCCTGCTCTGCACACCTTTCATAATTGGCGGCTTGATCGTGCTTATTGAAAACAGTTACAAAAAACGAGTCAGGATGGGCTCATGACAATCTGGCTTCTTATCGCATTTTCTGCCTGTACAGCCTTTGCATTTAGGGCCCTGCCCTTCGCCTTCAAAAACAGCAGCGCGCTCACACAAACCCAAGGTTCGTTTTATCGCTTTATCAGCTACAGCGCGCAAGCCATGTTGGGGGTAATCATATACGACACTGCTTTCAACAAGATGGATGCATTAACACTGATACAGCAGTTTCAAATTCTGGATGCGCTGAAACTGTTTCTGCTCGTGGGCACCTTCATCGCAGTCGCCAAAACGAAGAAGATCCTGCCTGCTTTCTTTGCAAGCCTCCTCATCTATGTGACAGCGTTCGCTTATCTGAACGGTTAAAAGCAGCCTCCGTCTGGAGAGGTCTAGATCGCGAGCAGTCTTAAACGGGCTGTTCGTGAACTTCAGATCATCAGGCCACCTCGGTACGCGCGTTCTAAACTCCGTGAGCCTTTCCCACACAGCCTCACCCTTGATCTACCCCTCCCCCAAGCCTAATCTAGCGCCACGCAAACGTTTCACCCCTCCCCTTCGCAACACCGCTGCACCGCCGCTCCAGACCAAGGAGGTTCCCGAATGTTCGATTTCCACCCCCAGCTCAAGCAGCGCTTTGCTGCCTTGCGCACGGGCGCCGAGTTCTTTTCGCTGCGTTATGTCCGCGAGTCCGGCCAGTACCTGTCGGTGCGCAAGAACGTCGCCGAACCTCCGAGCCTGAGCCGTGACGAAGGCGCGATGTTGACCGTTCGCGTCAACGGCGTTGAAGCCTACGCCGCAACCAACGACCTCTCGCCACAAGGCCTGCAATCGGCGCTGGACCGAGCCGAGCAACAAGCTCGCCTGCTCAAGCCTCATGCGCTGCTCGACCTGCGTGAACAAGCCGTTTCCAGCGACCGCGCCGACTATTTTTCGCCGAACCTCGACCAACCCTTCCCGTCCCTGAGCGATTGCTACCAACTGCTCGGCGCCGAATCCGCGTCGGTGCCCAAGGACGAGCGACTGGTGAACTGGCAGGTCAGCATCGGCATCACTTACGTCGAGCAGATCTACCTCAACAGCGCCGGCGCCGAACTGCGCCAGGCCCAACGTTTCGTCTATCCAGGCCTCGATGTCACGGCCTATGACGGCAACGACAGCCAGACCCGCAGCCTCGGCCGCGAGAACTTCGGTCAGCAGGGCAGCGCTGATGTCATCAGCCGTTGCGGCCTGATCGGCGCCGGTCCAAACGTTGCCGATCAAGCGTTGCAATTGCTGCTCGCGCCGAATACGCCGCAAGGGCCGCGCGACCTGCTGCTGATGCCCGATCAGATGATGCTGCAGATCCACGAATCCATCGGTCACCCGCTGGAACTCGATCGCATCCTCGGTGACGAACGCAATTACGCCGGCACCAGTTTCGTCAAGGCCGAAGACTTCGGCCATTTGCAGTATGGTTCGAAACTGCTGAACGTCACCTTCGACCCGGACATTCCCGAGCAGCTCGCCAGCTACGGTCACGACGACGACGGCACCGCCGCGAGCAAACAGTTTCTGATCAAGGAAGGCTTGCTGCTGCGCCCATTGGGCGGTGCGCTGTCGCAGTTCCGCGCGGGTATGGACGGCGTTGCCAACAGCCGCGCCTGCGGCTGGAATCGTCCGCCGATCGACCGCATGGCCAACCTCAATATCGAGCCCGGTGAACAGCCGCTGGAACAACTGATCGGCTCTATCGAGCACGGTATTTTGATGAGCACCAATCGATCCTGGTCCATCGACGACGCACGCAACAAGTTCCAATTTGGCTGCGAATGGGGCCAGTTGATTGAAAACGGCGAACTCAAAGGCGTGGTGAAAAACCCGAACTACCGGGCGATTTCCGCACAGTTCTGGAAAAGCCTCAGCGCCGTTGGCGACGCCAGCACCTTCAAGGTTCTGGGCACGCCGAATTGCGGCAAGGGCGAACCGAATCAGGTGATCCGTGTCGGCCATGCGTCACCGGCCTGCGTGTTCAGTAACGTGGACGTGTTTGGGGGAGACGCTTGATGAGCACTGCAAAAAGTCAGGCTGATTCGTTCAAGGCTTTGGTCAACGGGTTGCGCGAGGCGATTCGCGAGCCGGAGCAATTCACCCTCAGCTACGCCGCCGAGTCGTCGGCCTTCGTGCGTTTCAATCATGCCAAGGTGCGGCAGGCCGGTCAGGTGCAACAGGCGAGCGTCGGTCTCAAACTGATCAACGACGGTCGTCACGCGGACCTCGACATCACGCTGTCGGGCGATGCGCATGTCGACTCCCAGCGTCTGGCCGAAGGCCTGCAACAGTTGCGCGACACCCTGCCGCTGTTGCCGCAGGATCCTTACCTGCTGCTCAACTACACCGGCTGGCAAAACATGAATGTGCAGGAGCATCCGCTGCCGGATACCGAGCAGGTGGTCGCCGAAATCGCCCGGGCTGCCGAAGGGCTGGACCTGGTAGGTTTCTACGCCGCAGGCCCGATCAGTCGCGGTTTCGCCAGTTCTTCAGGCGCATTCGGCTGGCATCAGGCCAACAGCTTCAACTTCGACTTCAGCCTGTTTCATGCAAATGGCCAAGCGGTGAAAGCCAGCTACGCCGGGCATGACTGGAACAGCGAAGGGTTTGCCAGGCGCTTCCAGCAGGCGCGTGAGCAGCTTGAATTCCTTGGTCGTCCATTGCGTACGTTGGCACCGGGTCAGTATCGCGCCTACCTGGCGCCGGCCGCGCTGGAAGAGATCATGGGCATGTTGTCCTGGGGTGGTTTCTCGGCGCAGTCGATTGCCAGCAAGAGCAGTCCGTTGCAGAAACTCTACGCGGGCGACCATTCGTTCAGTCCGCTGGTGTCCCTCGATGAAAAAGTCAGCGGTTCGTTGAGCCCGGCGTTTTCCGGCGAAGGCTATCCGCGCAGTGATCTGAAGCTGATCGTCGAAGGCAAGGCCAGCGCGCAATTGGTCGACTCTCGCAGCGCCGCCGAATACGGCCTGACGGCCAACGGCGCCAGCGGCGGTGAATCGCCGACGGCGCTGAACATGGCACCAGGCGCGCTTGCCGATGCCGAGATTCTCAAGCAACTGGGCACGGGTTTGTACATCAGCAACCTCTGGTACCTGAACTACTCGGACCAACCGATGGCGCGAATGACCGGGATGACGCGGTTTGCGACGTTCTGGGTCGAGAACGGCGAGATACAGGCACCGGTCAGCACCATGCGTTTTGATGACAGTGCTTACAGTCTGCTGGGTTCCCAACTGGAAGCGTTGACCAAAGAGCGCGAGTTGTTGCTGTCGGCAAGCACCTACAGTCAGCGGGCCACGGCTTCGGCGTTGTTGCCCGGTGCGCTGATCAGCCGATTGACGCTAACCCTGTAAATCCACCCCCTGTGAACACCCCCTGTGGCGAGGGAGCTTGCTCCCGCTGGGTCGCGAAGTGACCCCAAAACCGGTATATGCGGTCTACCAGTTAAACCGCATTCTCAGGGTTTACGACTGCTACGCAGCCGAGCGGGAGCAAGCTCCCTCGCCACAGGGTTAGCGTCGGCTTAGAATCTGCATAAGCAACTACAAGAGGCCCCATGCCCAACCGCCCAGCCCTCGACCCCGTCACCGCCCGCTGGCTGCCGTGGGTCGTGGCCATCGCGTTTTTCATGCAGTCCCTCGACGGAACCATCCTCAACACCGCCCTGCCGGCCATGGCCCGGGACCTGGAAGAAGATCCGTTGCGCATGCAAGGCGTGATCATTGCCTACATGCTCACGGTTGCCTTGCTGATCCCGGCTTCGGGGTGGATCGCCGATCGCTTCGGTACGCGGAAGATATTCTTCGGCGCAATCGTGCTATTCAGCATTGGCTCATTGCTGTGCGCGCTGTCCAGTAGCCTGGGCATGCTGATCGGTGCGCGGGTCATCCAGGGCCTGGGCGGCGCTCTCATGTTGCCGGTCGGACGCCTGGTGGTGCTACGCGCCTATCCGCGCTCGGAGCTGGTCCGAATCATGGGTTTTATCACCGTCCCCGGCTTGCTTGGCCCACTGCTAGGCCCGACGACTGGCGGCTGGATGGTTGAGTACCTGTCCTGGCACTGGATCTTCCTGCTCAACCTGCCGGTGGGTGTCATCGGCTGCTACGCCGTCTGGAAATTCATTCCCGACCTGCGCGGCGCCGAGCGCACCCGCTTCGACAGCCTCGGTTTCCTGCTGTTTGGCGCCGCCATGGTGCTGATCACTATCGCCATGGAGGGCCTGGGCGAACTGCACCTTCCGCATTTGCGCGTGATGTTGCTGCTGTTCGCCGGCATGGCCTGCCTGGCCGCCTATTGGCTAAGAGCCGGGCACATCAATAATCCGCTGTTTGCGCCGTCGCTTTTCAAGACCCGGACCTTTGCCGTGGGCATCCTCGGCAACCTGTTCGCCCGCCTTGGCAGTGGTGCCTTGCCGTTCCTCGTACCGCTGCTGCTACAGGTAGCATTGGGTTACTCGCCATCCCAGGCAGGCATGAGCATGTTGCCGCTGGCCGCTGCAGCCATGGTGGCCAAGTCGGTGGCTCGGCCGCTGATCGAACGCCTGGGCTATCGAATCGTGCTCACCGGCAACACCCTGGCACTGGGGATGATGCTGGCCAGCATGGGCCTGGTCAGCGAGCAAACGCCCTATTGGCTGCTGCTGGGCATGCTGGCGATCCTGGGGGCGATCAACTCGTTGCAATTCACCGCAATGAACACGGTGACCCTGATCGACCTGGATGACGCCAGCGCCAGTAGCGGCAACAGCTTGCTTTCAGTGGTTGCGCAATTGTCCCTGAGCCTCGGCGTTGCCTGCGCCGGCGCCTTGCTCGGCGGCTTCACGGCAGAGGTCGGGAACGACGGCGTGGACACGGTTCTGGGCGCCTTCCAGCTGACCTTCGTGACCGTCGGGATCATGGCGATGATGGCCGCCACCATCTTTTCGCAGCTATCAAAGGAAGACGGACGGCGTGTCAGACGTCCGGAAGAACACATCGAACCTTAGGGCCAATGGTCACAGGACTGATACACTGCGCGACATTTTGTTTTGCAGGCCAGTCTCGTGACCACCATAGCCACCGCTTTTAATACTTTGCCGCTGTCCGCCGCCATGCTGGCTAACCTCGACTCCCTCGGTTACGCCCAGATGACGCCGATCCAGGCGCAAAGCTTGCCGGTGATCCTCAAGGGGATGGACCTGATCGCCCAGGCCAAGACCGGCAGCGGCAAAACCGCCGCCTTCGGTATCGGCCTGTTGAACCCGATCAATCCGCGTTTCTTCGGTTGCCAGGCACTGGTCATCTGCCCAACTCGGGAGCTGGCCGACCAGGTCGCCAAGGAAATCCGTCGCCTGGCCCGTGCCGAAGACAACATCAAGGTCCTGACCTTGTGCGGCGGCGTGGCCTTCGGCCCGCAGATCGGCTCCTTGGAGCACGGCGCGCACATCATCGTCGGCACACCGGGTCGCATCCAGCAGCACCTGCGCAAGGGATCGCTGGTGCTGCATGGCCTGAACACGCTGATCCTCGATGAAGCCGACCGCATGCTGGACATGGGTTTCTACGATTCCATCGAAGAAATCATCATGCAGGCCCCGGAGCGTCGCCAGACCTTGCTGTTCTCGGCCACCTACCCGGTCGGCATCAAGCAGCTGGCGTCCAAGTTCATGCGTAACCCGCAGCAAGTGAAGGCTGAAGCCTTCCACGACGACACGCAGATCGAACAGCGGTTCTACGAAATCTCCCCGGACGAGCGCATGGACGCGGTAGTCAAAGTCCTCGCGCATCACCGTCCGGCGTCCTGCGTAGCCTTCTGCTTCACCAAGCAGCAAGTCCAGGAAACTGTTGATCACCTGACTTCCAAAGGCATCAGCGCCGTCGGCCTGCACGGCGATCTGGAACAGCGTGATCGCGACCAGGTCCTGGCCATGTTCGCCAACCGCAGCACTTCGGTACTGGTTGCCACGGACGTCGCCGCACGCGGCCTGGACATCGATGCGCTGGACATGGTGATCAACGTCGAGCTCGCCCGTGACTCGGAAATCCACATTCACCGCGTTGGCCGTACCGGTCGGGCCGGCGAGAAAGGCATCGCGATCAGCCTGGTAGCCCCATCCGAAGCCCACCGCGCCCAGGCCATCGAACAACTGCAGAAGTCGCCGTTGAGCTGGGATCAGCTGGACAACCTCAAATCCCAAGGCGGCGCCCCACTGCTGCCGGTGATGAGCACGCTGGTAATCGGCGCAGGCCGTAAAGACAAAGTTCGCCCCGGCGACATTCTGGGTGCCCTGACAGGCGACGCCGGCATTCCGGGCGCCCAGGTCGGCAAAATCGCGATTTTCGATTTCCAGGCCTACGTGGCAGTGGAACGCGGTATTGCCAAGCAGGCGTTGCAGCGTTTGAACGACGGCAAGATCAAAGGCCGCTCGCTGCGCGTGCGTATCTTGTAAGAGATCATCTGCCCAACGAAGATCCCCTGTGGGAGCGAGCTTGCTCGCGATGAGGCCAGCACATTCAACATCAATGTTGTCTGTCAGTCCGCCATCGCGAGCAAGCTCGCTCCCACAGTTTGTTTTGTGGTGACACATTAAGAGGACACCGTTTTGCGCTCTACCGAAGTCGTGATCATTGGCGCTGGCGCCGCAGGTTTGATGTGTGCGCTGACCGCCGCCGGGCGCGGGCGCAAGGTTATGTTGCTCGACCATGCGAACAAGGCCGGCAAGAAAATCCTGATGTCGGGCGGGGGCCGCTGCAATTTCACCAACATGTACACCGAACCAGGCAATTTCCTTTCCCAGAACCCACATTTCTGCAAATCCGCACTGGCCCGTTACACCCAGTGGGATTTCATCGGCATGGTCGCCAAGCACGGTGTGCCGTATCACGAGAAAAAGCTCGGCCAGCTGTTCTGCGATAACAAATCCAGTGACATCCTCGAGATGCTGCTCAACGAGTGCGACCAAGTCGGCGTCAGCCTGCACTTGGACACCTCGATCCAGACCATCGAGAAAATCGACAGCGGTTATCTGCTGGACACCACGCTGGGGCAGTTGAGCTGCCAATCCCTGGTGATCGCCACGGGCGGCCTGTCAATTCCAACCCTGGGCGCCACCGGCTTCGGCTATCAGGTGGCCAGACAATTTGGACACGAATTACTGCCTACCCGCGCCGGCCTGGTGCCATTCACCATCACCGATCAGCTCAAGCAATTGTGTACCGAACTGTCCGGCACTTCGGTGGATTGCCTAGTGAGCTGCAACGAGCAAAGCTTCCGCGAGAACATCCTGTTCACCCATCGCGGCCTTAGCGGTCCGGCGATTTTACAGGTCTCCTCGTTCTGGGAGTCTGGCGACACAGTCGAGATCAACTTGATGCCCGACCATGATGTACCGGCCTGGCTGCAACAACAGCAAGCCGAACGCCCGAACAGCGAGCTGAAGACATTGCTGGGGGAGATATTCACCAAGAAAATGGCCAACCTGCTGGCAGACAACTGGTTCGTCTCCAAGCCGATGAAGCAGTACACCCACGGGGAAATTGCGGACATTGCCGAGAAACTGGCCCGCTGGGAAGTGGTGCCGGCAGGGACCGAAGGTTATCGCACGGCGGAAGTGACCCTGGGCGGCGTCGACACCCACGAGGTTTCATCGAAGACCATGGAGTCACTGAAAAGCCCCGGCCTATATTTCATCGGCGAAGTGCTTGATGTCACAGGCCACCTGGGTGGCTTCAACTTCCAGTGGGCGTGGGCTTCAGGCTACGCCGCCGCGCAATACGTCTGACAGTCGCAGATCAAAATGTGGGGGCGTGCTCGCGAAAGCGGTGTGTCAGTCAATATCTACGGCGATTGACAGAATGCGTTCGCGAGCAAGCCCGCTCCCACATTTAAATTGTGTCGATCTCTAAAGGAACAGATTTTGCTGTCAGATGTGATCGACGCCATTGCGTCAACGTCATTACTGGCTCAATTTAGCGTCATTGCCTCGGAAGGCCTTAGCACTTCATGCCATCAAGCTCATTTCGTCAGTCTATGCGTCGCCTCTGGGCACTGGATAAGTTCAGCTACAGCGTGCGGGTGTTCATTGCTCTGACCGGCAGCATGGCGCTGTGTTGGTACCAGGATGAAATGGGCCTGCTGATTCCGCTGTTCCTGGGGATCATCGCCAGCGCCCTGGCCGAGACCGACGACAGTTGGCAAGGCCGTCTCAACGCCCTGGCAGTGACGCTGGTGTGCTTCAGTGTTGCCGCACTCTCGGTCGAGCTGTTGTTCCCCTACCCCATTGTCTTTGTCATCGCCCTGGCGTTGGCAAGCTTCGGCCTGACCATGCTCGGCGCCCTGGGTGAACGCTACGGGGCGATTGCCTCGGCGACCCTGATTCTGTCGGTCTACACTATGATCGGCGTGGACCAGCGCGGAGGGGCGGTCACCGACTTCTGGCATGAACCGCTGCTGCTAGTGGCGGGCGCGACGTGGTACGGCATGCTCTCGGTGCTGTGGCAGGCGATGTTTTCCAACCAGCCAGTGCAACAGAGCCTGGCGCGACTGTTCCGTGAACTGGGTTTTTACCTGAAGCTGAAATCGTCGCTATTCGAACCGATACGGCAAATGGACGTAGAAGCTCGTCGCCTGGAACTGGCGCAACAGAACGGCCGGGTGGTCGCCGCCCTCAACGCCGCCAAGGAAATCATCCTGCACCGTGTCGGCAACGGCCGCCCCGGCTCTAAAGTCAGCCGCTATCTGAAACTGTATTTCCTCGCCCAAGACATCCACGAGCGCGCCAGTTCCTCGCACTATCCCTATAACGCCCTGGCCGATGCGTTTTTCCACAGCGACGTGCTGTTCCGTTGCCAGCGCCTGCTGCGCCAGCAAGGTAAAGCCTGCCGTGCACTGGCAGAGTCCATTCAGATGCGCCAACCGTTCGTCTATGACGCCGGTTTCGCTGAAGCCCTGAGTGACCTGCACGCCTCCCTCGAACACCTGCGGGTCCAGAGCAACCCGGCCTGGCGCGGTCTGCTGCGCTCACTGCGGGCGTTGGCGGCCAACCTCGGCACCCTCGACCGCCTACTCAGCGACGCCAGCAACCCCGACGCTCTGGCCGACGCCACCGATAGCAGCCTGCTCGACCGATCACCTCGCAGCCTAAAGGACGTGTGGATTCGCCTGCGCACGCAGCTGACACCGACCTCGTTGTTGTTCCGCCACGCCCTGCGATTGCCCCTGGCGTTGAGCATCGGCTATGGCATGGTGCATTTGATCCACCCGTCCCAGGGTTACTGGATCATCCTCACTACGCTGTTTGTCTGTCAGCCGAACTATGGCGCCACTCGACGCAAACTCGGTCAACGGATCATCGGCACCGCCATCGGCCTGACCGTGGCCTGGGCGCTGTTCGACCTGTTTCCCAATCCGCTGGTGCAGTCGTGCTTCGCGATCGCCGCCGGCGTGGTGTTCTTTATCAACCGCACTACCCGCTACACCTTGGCGACTGCCGCGATCACCCTGATGGTGCTGTTCTGCTTCAACCAGGTCGGCGACGGTTACGGGCTGTTCTTGCCCCGGCTCTTCGATACCTTGCTGGGCAGCCTGATAGCCGGCCTGGCGGTGTTCCTGTTCCTGCCGGACTGGCAGGGCCGACGCCTTAACAAAGTCCTGGCAAACACCCTGACCTGCAATAGCATCTACCTGCGCCAGATCATGCAGCAGTACGCCGCCGGCAAGAGCGACGACTTGGCCTATCGACTGGCCCGGCGCAATGCGCACAACGCCGATGCGGCCCTGTCGACGACATTGGCCAATATGCTGATGGAACCAGGGCATTTCCGTAAGGAGGCGGATGTCGGCTTCCGCTTCCTGGTGCTATCGCACACCTTGCTCAGTTATCTGTCAGGACTCGGCGCGCACCGCGAGACACAGCTGCCCGCGGAAATACGCGAGCACTTGATCGAGGGCGCCGGCGTCAAGCTGGCTGGCTGCATCGACGAAATTGCCCAGGGCCTGGCAAGCAAGACGCCGATCGCAATTCAGAGCGACGAAGAGGAAGCGCTGGCCAATGAGCTCGAGCAGATGGCGGATGAGATCGATGAAGGGCAACGTCTGGTGCAGACTCAATTGGCACTGATCTGCCGCCAGCTCGGACCGTTGCGGACCTTGGCTGCGCATTTGATCAAGGACAGCGCAGAAGCCTGAAGCTGCTGGCTTGAAGCGGCTCCTCTTTCACATCCCATGCTGCTTGAACAGCCGCTCGTAGCTCCCATCCGCCTTCATCCCCGCAATCGCTTGATCAAACCCCGCCACGATTTGCTTATGCCGGGGGTTCTTCAGGCTGACCAGAATATGCAGGCTGTTCTCGCTCAAGGGCTTGGGCACGAACTCCACTGAGTTGCGTACTTTGGCGGATTCGCGCGACAGGTAATAACGCGCCACGAGTTCATCTTCCAGTGTGAGCTTTACCCGGTCGGCAGCGAGCATCCGCACCGCCATGACAAAGCTGTGGACCGGGACTTTCTGCAGCGATGCATCGCTATCGAATACCTGAGAATAGGCGTAGCCACGCACCACCGCGATCGGGTAGGTATGCAGCTGTTGCAGATTGTTATATTCGATGGGGGCGTCTTTGCGCTTGATGAAGCGAACCCGGTTCAACAGATACTCACCGGAAAACTGCCCGATCCGGGTGCGCTCCTCGTTGTACCAGGCGTTGACGAGCACGTCATAGCGGCCCTCGCCAATCCCGAGCAAGGCGCGCGCCCAGGGCACCTGCTCGAAGTCACTGGCATAACCGGCGCGGGCCAGCGCGGTACTGACGATGTCTGTAGCCAAGCCGCCATTGATCAGCGTGGCATCGGTAAATGGTGGCCAAGCATCAGCCACGAGCCGCAGCTTTTCCGCCAACGCATTCTGAAACAGTAACAGCAATCCAATCAAAGCAAAGGCACGATGCACTCGCGGCATGCTGGAAAATCCTTGGCGGGCGGGCTTTCATCGAAGATTACACAAAGAGGACTGAGCCGCACGAATTGAATGATGGCATTTTGGCCTTTGTCACAGATTTATTCGTCACCAAGACATCTTCAGTCAAGGCGCTTAGTATCAGCACGAGGTTGAACAAGGAATTTGAAAATGACAGTTGAATGGGTCTGCAAACACCATAGCGATCTGGGCAAAGAGCAGCTGTACACCATTCTGCAATTGCGAGCGGAAGTCTTCGTGGTCGAGCAGAAGTGCGCGTACCAGGACATCGATGGCCAGGACCTGGAAGGCGACACCTGCCATCTGATGGCTTGGAATGACGACCGGCTGGTGGCCTATCTGCGCCTGCTTGACCCGGAGATGCAGGGCGGCGATGTGGTGATCGGAAGGGTGCTCATCGCAGCTCAGATGCGCGGCACCGGGCTGGGGCATGATCTGATGACCCAGGCGCTGAAACAGGCAGAAAAGCGTTGGCCGCAGGTGCCGATCTATCTGTCTGCACAGGCGCATTTGCAGGGGTATTACGCCAGGTACGGGTTTGTGGTGGCAGGTGAAGAGTATTTGGAGGATGACATTCCACATATAGGCATGCGTCGCCCTTAGAATATTCGCGAGCAAGCCCGCGCCCACAGGCTTTTGGTAGGGTTCGGGATCTGTGGCGGTGCGCAGATCATTGTGGGGGCGGGCTTGCTCGCGAAGAGGCCAGCACCAGCACCGCAGATTCAGGGATACTCAAGCACCGCCTTAACCTGCTGCAAATTGCGCTCAATCCACCCCCGATCTATCGCCCCCCAATCGCGAATCCGATAGCGCCCGGCATGATTGCGCGCGCCCTCCTCCTGCTCGAACTCGCAGATGATATCCAGGTCGGCCAGCGCCGCAATGGTGTCCTGCGCCGTACGCCGGGGCATGCCTGTCACCTCGGTCAGCGCCGGGACGCTGCTGGCGAGCCCGCTGTCGATCAGGTAGGCCACGTAGAGGCGGCGGTAGAAGCTGGTTTTGGTCTTGCTCACGTTCGGTCCTTGTTATTGGAAGATCAAAGGATCGCAGCCTTCGGCAGCTCCTAGAGCATATCCCGCCACGTCAGGTACACCCGCAGATCAAACTCCACCTGGTGATACCCCGGCAACATGTGTTCGCACAACTTGTAGAAAGCCTTGTTGTGATCCGATTCCTTGAAATGCGCCAGCTCGTGCACCACGATCATCTTCAGGAACTCGGACGGAGCCTCCTTGAACAACGAAGCCACACGGATTTCTTTCTTCGCCTTGAGCTTGCCGCCCTGCACCCGGGAAATGGTGGTGTGCAGGCCCAGGGCGCGATGGGTCAGGTCCAGACGATTATCGAACAGCACCTTGTCGATCGCAGGGGCGTTGCGCAGGTATTCCTGCTTGAGGTCCAGCGCATAGGTGTACAGCGCCTTGTCGCTCTGGACACCATGTTTTTCCGGGTAGCGCCGAGTCAGGTACTCGCCCAGCCGCTCCTCGGCGATCAGCTGGCGTACCTGATCCTGCAGCGCAGCGGGATAAGCTTGGAGGTATTTTAACGCGGTCATGGAAACGGCAACATCAATGACGAACAGGTCGCCAGTGTAGCGAATTCACGGCATCAGCGTGCTCCAGTCGAACGGCAGGACAAATTCGCCGACGTCCTCGGCCATCATCGGCCGCGCCACCAGGAAGCCCTGTACATACTCGCAACCGTGCACCTGCAGCCATTCATATTGCGCGACTGTTTCCACGCCTTCGGCAATGACCAGGATCCCGTACTGCCGGCACAGGTCAATCACATTGCTCACCAATGCGGCATCCCGGGATGAATCCGGCAACCGGGCGATCAGATGCCGATCGATTTTCAAGGTGTCCAGCTCCAGGTCACGCAGATGCGACAGCGAACAGGCTCCTGAACCGAAGTCATCCAGCGCGACCCGCACTCCCAGATTACGCAGCAGCCGCAGTTGCTTGCGGGTTTCCTCGGGATTTTGTGCCAATGCCTCCTCGGTGACTTCGACTTCCAGATGACGCGGCTGCAGCCCGTGACGCTCCAGCACCTGGCGCAATTCGGTGACCAGGTGCGGCATCCCGAACTGGGTGCTGCTCAAACTCACCCCCAGTACCAGGTCCTCGGCGAACAGGGTTTCCCACGCCTTGCGCTGGCCCGCTCCGCGCTGGTAAATCCAGCTGCCCAGGCGACTGATCAGCCGCGCTTCTTCGAGCAGCGGCAAAAACAGCCCCGGCGGCACATCACCAACGCTAGGGTGCTGCCAGCGCAAAAGGGCTTCGAACCCTCGGATCTGCCCACCGTTAATGGCCACCTGGGGCTGATAGACCAAGTTGAAATCACGGTTATCGATGGCGTCGCGCACGCTCTCTTCCAGCATCAATCGTGAGCGCGCGCGGCCGTTCATTTCATGGTCGTAAAAGCGGTACTGCTGGCGTCCGGCACGTTTGGCTTCGTACATGGCGATGTCCGCCGCACGCAACAAACCATCTAGGTTGGAACCGCAGTCCGGGAAGGTGGCGATGCCGATACTGGCACCCAGCGCGATATCCAGGCCATCAATCTGCTGACAGACCGATACCCGCTCGATCAGCTTTTCGGCAATCTGCGCCGCTTGCTCGGGAAACTCCAGGTCCAGCAGCGCGGTGAACTCATCGCCGCCCATACGGGCGAGGATATCCAAGGGCTGCAAACAAGCCTTCAATTGCTCGGAAACCCAGCGCAGCACCCGATCTCCAGCGTCATGACCGAGTGAATCGTTAACCCGTTTGAAGCCATCAAGGTCCAGGTACAACAGCACCCACGCGCTGTCGGAGCGCTCACCGCGCAGCAGCAGGTTTTCAACCGTCTGATAAAAACCTCGACGGTTAAGCAGCCCGGTGAGGGGATCGGTGATGGCCTGGAACTCCAGTTGCTGATGCAGATGGCGCACCACAGACATATCGAGCACCGTCACCACCATGGCGTGTTGCTCGGCAGGCAATGGCGCGCAGGACAGGGCAACCGGCACCTGCTGATTGGGCGCGGTTCGCAGCAGTGCATCGTGCAAGCGCAGAGTTTCGCCGCGCCTATAACCGGCCAACAGTTCGGAATCCGCCCATATTGGAATATGCGGTTTCTGCAGGAAACCCAGAAACTCCTTGCCCTCCAGCTCCTGCACAGTGGCACTGAGCATCCGCGACATCGCTGGGTTGGCGAAGCGAATCAGCCCGCTTTCATCGACCACCAGAATACCTTCGGCCGCGTTATCCAGTACCGACGCATTAAATGCGCGAGCAAGCTCCAGATCATGACTCAGGCGCTGCAGGGCGCGACGATTGCGTTGATGTTCAAGCAGCGCCTGAACTTTTGGCTTGAGAACCTGCGGGTCGAAGGGTTTGAACAGATAATCCACCGCACCGCTGGCGTATCCCTTGAGCACGGCGTCCTGGGACTTTTCGTTGGCAGTGAGGAAAATGATCGGGGTAAGTCGGGTTCGCTGGCTGCCGCGCATCAACTGCGCGACCTCAAAGCCATCCATGCCCGGCATCTGCACATCCAACAGCACCAGGTCGACATCATGCTCCAGCATCAGGCCCAAGGCCTCGAAACCCGAGGAGGCGGTCATCACCTGCCAATCCTTGCGTTCCAGCAAGGCACGCATGCTGATCAAGTTTTCCGGGTAATCATCGACGATCAACAGAATCGAATTGCCTTCACCTGGCGTAAGTGGCCCGCATTCCATGCTGCTTCTCTTCTTTCGGGGTGTCAGGCCGGTTTTTCGCGAAAAACCGGACAAATACTAAGCCCTCACTCTAGACCTGGATCCAAGAAAGCAGTAGCTGTCAGAGCGCCATCATCTAACTAAAGTGTTAATTCACCGACTAACGGTCACTGCTGCAGCCCCCTGAAACCACGGAAGATGGCCTTTTAACAGGATTTTGACGTCATCCATCTGTCAGTTTTGCGTTAACAATGCTGCCTTTCGCGCTTATAAAGACCGACCTCCAAGCGGCGCGCCAGAGCCTCTGGTACGTGTGTGCAAGAAAATATGTGGAAGCTTTGTCTATGATCGATCTCGCAACCTGGAACCTGAGCGTTCCTGTCGGCAACCCGCCCTACACCGTTGAAACAGCCAAATTGGTAAAGGGTTTCAAGGATCAATACTTCCACTCCGACACAGGCACATTGTTCTTTTGGTCCCCGGTGACCGGGTCACGCACTGAAAATGCCAAATACCCGCGAACCGAACTTCGTGAAACCTATAGCAATGGCAAGCTTCGCAACTGGTTCTACCCCGATGCAGACAACTCCCTGCGTGCGACCCTGGCGGTAAATCAGGTGCCCAGTTCAGGTAAGCTCGTCATTGGTCAGATCCATGCCTATGACAGCCAGAAACCTATGGTGAAACTCGAATACCAGTACAAGACCAAAACGCAAACCGGGAACATCGTTGCCAAAGTGCGCATGCACCCTGATGACGCAGAAGGCCGGGTCATTACGCTGGCGACCGGTATCCAACTCGACCAGCAGTTCTCTTACCTCATTCACCTCAGCCCCGGCGGCGCATTGGGTATCAGCGCAGCGAGTTATCAATGGGCCAGCAACATCAGCGCCACCTGGCGGAACAAACAGCTGTACTTCAAGGCAGGGGTTTATGTGCAGGACAATACGGGCTACACCAGCGAAGGCGCGAAGGTGACGTTCAGCAAACTGGATATCGATCACGATAAATAGCCGCACGACCAGATATTACTTCCTGAACGGAAAACCCGCATGGCTGCGGGCTTTCCGTAAATTTGACTGTTTTAATGACTCATCAATCTTATTCAACAACAGCTAAAACTTAATCTGTAATAGCATCTTTATGACACTTTACGTAAACATCAATCAACCTTGAATGCACACTCATTCAAACTGGCAGAACAGAAATTATCCTTCCAGGCTGAACCGGCCGGTTTTGCCTCGATAGGAAAGCGCTGGGTCAGCCTGACTCCGGCCTTGCCTTCGCCTTCATAATCACAAGCGACAAAATAGACTGGATTACCGTTATCCGTCGTTTGCCTGATGGCAGCCGAGGTGAATTTCACCTTGTTCAGATAGGACTCGGTCGCGCCGGGATTTTCACCCTTCCATCCGCCACGGATAGAGTTGGCGGCATAGGTGAAACCGCGTTGTGGGGTGATCGACTGAGCCATGATATTACCGACCGCAGGGCACTCGTCTTCGGCTGCTCGGGCAGTGCCGGCCAGGGCAAACAGACTTAATAGTCCAGCCGCAAACATTTTACTTACTGCTGCAACAGACAGAGAGTAACACTTCATAATCAATTACATCCATAAAATTAATTTGAAGTTAAATATTGAATTCGCAACACCACGTTGTCCACCACCACTTCCGCCAGCATGTTTAGTAGTTGTTACTGACATAAACTTACAGAAAAAAATCAAAACAAACAGCAGGCAAAAAAAATGCCCGGGGCCAAGGACACGGGCATTTGCAGACAATAAACGCAGGCTGGCAATGTTATGCCAGCTGCGCTATCACGCTAGTGAATCAGTTCACCTTCGCGTTCAACTCGCCTTTCAGATAACGCTGATACATCCCTTCCAGGGAGATCGGCTTGATCTTCGAAGCATTGCCGGCAGTGCCGAACGCTTCGTAGCGAGCGATGCACACGTCGCGCATGGCAGTGACGGTGGCGCCGAAGAACTTGCGTGGGTCGAATTCGCTTGGGTTAGTAGCCATCAGGCGACGCATCGCACCGGTGGACGCCAGGCGCAGGTCGGTGTCGATGTTGACCTTGCGCACGCCGTGCTTGATCCCTTCGACGATTTCTTCAACCGGTACGCCGTAGGTTTCTTTAATGTCACCGCCGTACTGGTTGATGATCGCCAGCCAGTCCTGAGGCACCGAAGACGAACCATGCATGACCAGGTGAGTGTTCGGGATGCGTTTGTGGATCTCTTTGATTCGGTCGATCGCCAGCACGTCACCGGTAGGCGGCTTGGTGAACTTGTAAGCGCCGTGGCTGGTGCCGATGGCGATCGCGAGGGCGTCGACCTGAGTGCGCTTGACGAAGTCAGCAGCCTCTTCCGGGTCGGTCAGCATCTGGCTGTGATCCAGAATGCCTTCGGCGCCGATGCCGTCTTCTTCACCGGCCATGCCGGTTTCCAGGGAGCCCAGGCAACCCAGCTCGCCTTCAACCGAAACGCCGCAGGCGTGAGCCATTGCAACGGTTTGCTGGGTGACACGAATGTTGTAGTCGTAGTCAGTCGGGGTCTTGCCGTCTTCGCCGAGGGAGCCGTCCATCATCACCGAGCTGAAGCCCAGCTGGATCGAGCGCTGGCAGACATCAGGGCTGGTGCCGTGGTCCTGGTGCATGCACACCGGGATGTGCGGGAATTCTTCGATAGCCGCCAGGATCAGGTGACGCAGGAACGGCGCACCGGCGTATTTGCGAGCACCGGCCGAAGCCTGGACGATCACCGGGGAGTCAGTCTTGTCAGCGGCTTCCATGATGGCGCGCATCTGCTCAAGGTTGTTAACGTTGAAGGCTGGAACGCCGTAGCCGAACTCGGCTGCGTGGTCCAACATCTGGCGCATGCTGATAAGTGCCATTGTGTGTGTCTCTCCCGGTTTGGGTCGTTAATCGTGCCAGCCTGCCGTAGCGGCGGCGGCTATTCAAGTTATTGCAGATCAGGGGTTGGCCCTTCCTGCTAATTCGGTGGTGCATCGGCCCCCTGTAGGAGCGAGCTTGCTCGCGAAGATGGCCCAGACCGCGCGGGCATTCAGGCACCCAGCGTTATCGTTAACGACCATCGCGAGCAAGCTCGCTCCTACAGATGGCAACCGCGGCCAATCAAATCATTGGTGGCGACCCAGTACACCAGGCCTTCCTCACCTTTCATGTGAAACGCCAGCATGTCGTTGCTGTACAGCGCACCCGAGGCGCCCTGTTCCTGCTTCAGGCGATAGACCTGATCGGCCCCGCCGAGGCGCACATCCACCGCCTCACGGCTGGCATCGGTATAGCGCCACAGCACCTTGGCCTGGCTGTCACAGGTCCAGCTCGTCCAGCTGTCAGTCGGTTCGGCAGGCGTGAACAGGTTGAAATTCGAGCAACCTGCCAGCAGTGCCATTGCCGTAACGGCGATAAAACCTTTCATCCATGTTCCTCGACTGGCGGCACACGCCGCCAGCGCTGGGTAAAGAGTCAGACCCGTCAAGGACAACCATGTTCCTTGGCCGGGGTTCGGGACTCATATTTTTCCAGGCCATCAGGCCCCGAACGCTTGTTAATCACCGGGTTGGTTTCGGCCTGCCAGTCAGCCTGGTAACAGCCTTTGTCCAACTCAGACGGTGCCGGCTCCGGCTTGGCTTGGGGATTGCTCCCGCAGGCGGCCAGCGAACCCGCGACGACCAATAGCGCTAAAATCTTGACCATGTGAACACTCCCTTTCCTGGTCAACGGTGCGGACCTCAGGCCTTGGCCCGGCTTTCCAGGACTTCAACCGCCGGGAGCACCTTGCCCTCAACGAACTCGAGGAACGCTCCGCCGCCGGTAGAAATGTACGAGATCTGGTCGGCAACGCCATATTTATCGATGGCGGCCAGGGTATCGCCGCCGCCAGCAATGGAGAACGCCGAGCTTTCGGCGATGGCTTGGGCAAGGACCTTGGTGCCATTACCAAACTGGTCGAATTCGAACACGCCTACCGGACCGTTCCACAGGATGGTCTTGGAGGATTTCAGCAGCTCGGCGAAATTCGCTGCGGTCTGAGGGCCAATGTCCAGAATCATGTCATCGGCAGCCACGTCGGCGATCAGCTTGACAGTAGCTGTTGCGCTCTCGGCGAACTCCTTGGCAACCACCACGTCCACCGGCAGCGGCACGCTAACCTTGGCGGCGATTTTGCGAGCGGTGTCCAGCAGGTCAGGCTCGTACAGGGATTTGCCAACCGGGTGGCCGGCTGCGGCCAGGAAGGTGTTGGCAATGCCGCCGCCGACGATCAACTGGTTGCAGATCTGGCTCAGGCTGTTCAGTACGTCGAGTTTGGTCGAGACCTTCGAGCCGGCAACGATCGCGGCCATTGGCTGGGCTGGCGAACCCAGGGCTTTGCCCAGTGCGTCCAGTTCAGCAGCCAGAAGCGGACCTGCAGCAGCGACTTTGGCGAACTTGGCCACGCCGTGGGTCGAACCCTCGGCACGGTGAGCGGTGCCGAAGGCGTCCATCACGAACACGTCGCACAGGGCGGCGTATTGCTGGGCCAGTTCATCAGCGTTCTTTTTCTCGCCCTTGTTGAAGCGCACGTTTTCGAACAGCACGATGTCGCCGGCCTTGACGTCGACGCCACCCAGATAATCAGCTACCAGAGGCACATCGCGGCCCAGGGCCTTGCTCAGGTAATCGGCGACTGGCTTGAGGCTGTTCTCCGCCGAGAACTCGCCTTCGGTTGGACGGCCAAGGTGCGAGCAGACCATCACGGCTGCACCTTTTTCCAGGGCCAGCTTGATGGTCGGCAGCGAGGCCAGGATTCGCGCATCGCTGGTGACAACACCGTCCTTGACTGGGACGTTGAGGTCTTCGCGAATCAGTACGCGCTTACCTTGCAGATCGAGGTCGGTCATCTTCAACACGGTCATGGGTCGCATTTCCTGAGTTACGGCTTTTGAGAAGCAGAGAGTGGAGAAGCTGCTTGCAGATAGTGCTCTGCAACGTCCAGCATTCGGTTGGCAAAACCCCATTCGTTGTCGAACCAGGCCAGGATGTTCACCAGCTTGGGACCGGAAACCCTAGTCTGACTGGCATCGACGATGGCCGAATGTGGGTCGTGGTTGAAATCACAGCTTGCGTGGGGGAGCTCGGTGTAGGCCAGCAGACCCTTGAGCGGGCCGCTGGTGGCCGCCTCGCGCAGGATCCGGTTGATCTCGGTGGCATCGGTTGCAGTGGCGGTCTGCATCGTGATGTCGAGGCAGGACACGTTAACCGTCGGCACCCGCACGGCTTTGGCCTGAATTCGGCCGGCAAGTTCCGGCAACAGGCGCTCGATGCCACGCGCCAGACCAGTGGACACCGGAATCACCGACTGAAACGCCGAACGGGTGCGGCGCAGGTCTTCGTGGTGATAGGCGTCAATCACGGGCTGATCGTTCATCGCCGAGTGGATCGTGGTGATCGACACGTAATCCAGGCCGATGGCCTTATCCAGCAGGCGCAACAGCGGCACGCCGCAGTTGGTGGTGCAGGACGCGTTGGACACCAGCAACTCGGCGCCGGTCAGGCAATCCTGGTTCACGCCAAAGACGATGGTGGCGTCAACGTCGGCCTCGCTGGCCATCGGCTGGGAAAACAGCACCCGCGGCGCGCCAGCATTGAGGAAGCGCTGACCATCCTCGCGAGTGTGGTAGGCACCGGAGCATTCAAGCACCAAATCGACGTCCAGTGACGCCCAATCGATGCCTTCGGGTGTGGCACTGCGCAGGATCTTCACGCAGTTGCCATTAATATGCAGACAATCGCCGTCGACTTTCACTTCGCCGGGAAAACGCCCGTGCGTGGAGTCGAAGCGTGTCAGGTATTCGATGCTGGCCATGTCGGCCAGATCGTTGATCGCGACAATCTCAAACCCGGCCTTGTCGCCTCGCTCGAACAACGCACGCAAGACGCAACGACCAATCCGGCCGTAGCCGTTGAGTGCAACTTTGTAAGGACGCGGTTGGGGCATGGGGTTCTCGATTACTGTGGTGAATCCTTCGTTGCAGCGTTGCCTGATCGACCGCTATCGCGGGCAAGCCCGCACCCACAGGACCGATGGAGATCCTTGTGGGAGCGAGCTTGCCCGCGATGGCATCAGAACAGGCAATACATCACCTGCACTTAGTCTTCCAGCAGCTCTTCAGCCTGACCCAGGATGTTTTCCAGGGTGAAGCCGAACTCTTCGAATAAGGCAGGCGCAGGCGCCGACTCGCCGTAGGTGGTCATGCCAATGACGCGGCCTTCCAGGCCCACGTACTTGTACCAGTAGTCCGCGTGCGCGGCTTCGATGGCGATACGGGCGCTGACCTGCAACGGCAGAACAGATTGCTTGTAGTCGGCGTCCTGGGCATCGAACACGCTGGTGCAAGGCATCGAAACCACACGCACATTGCGACCTTGCGCAGTCAGCTTGTCGTAAGCCTGAACAGCCAGGCCCACTTCGGAACCGGTGGAGATCAGGATCAGCTCAGGCTCGCCTACACAGTCCTTCAACACGTAACCGCCACGGGCGATGTCGGCGATCTGGCCGGCATCGCGATCCTGGTGCTGCAGGTTCTGACGCGAGAAGATCAGCGCCGAAGGGCCGTCCTTGCGCTCGATCGCCAGCTTCCAGCAAACCGCCGATTCAACGGCATCCGCTGGACGCCAGGTGTCGAGGTTCGGCGTGCTGCGCAGGCTGGTCAGTTGCTCGATTGGCTGGTGAGTCGGGCCATCTTCGCCCAGGCCAATGGAGTCGTGGGTGTAGACGAACACCACGCGTTTCTTCATCAGCGACGCCATGCGCACTGCGTTGCGTGCGTATTCCATGAACATCAGGAAGGTCGCGCCGTAAGGCACCAGGCCGCCGTGCAGGGCGACGCCGTTCATGATCGCGCTCATGCCGAACTCGCGAACGCCGTAGTACATGTAGTTGCCGCTGGCGTCTTCAGCCGTGACACCTTTGCAACCTTTCCACAGGGTCAGGTTGGAACCGGCCAGGTCAGCGGAGCCGCCCAGCAGTTCAGGCAACAGCGGACCATAGGCATTCAGGGCGTTCTGACTGGCCTTACGGCTGGCGATGGTCTCGCCCTTGGCCGCGACTTCAGCAATGTAAGCCGAGGCTTTTTCGGCGAAGTCGGCTGGCAATTCACCGCTCAAGCGACGAACCAGTTCGTTGGCCAGGTCTGGGAAGGCAGCGGAATAGGCAGCAAAGCGCTGATCCCACTCGGCTTCAGCCGCAAGGCCTGCTTCCTTGGCATCCCACTCGGCGTAGATATCAGCCGGGATGTCGAACGGACCGTGGTTCCAGTTCAGCGCGGTGCGGGTCAGAGCGATTTCCGCGTCGCCCAGCGGGGCGCCGTGGCAATCTTCTTTACCCTGCTTGTTCGGCGAACCGAAGCCGATGGTGGTCTTGCAGCAGATCAGCGTCGGCTGGTCGCTTTTGCGGGCAGTCTCGATGGCCGTCTTGATTTCTTCAGGGTCGTGACCGTCGACATTGCGGATCACCTGCCAGTTGTAGGCTTCGAAACGCTTTGGCGTGTCGTCGGTGAACCAGCCTTCGACTTCGCCGTCGATGGAAATACCGTTGTCATCGTAAAAGGCGATCAGCTTACCCAGGCCCAAAGTACCGGCCAAGGAGCCGACTTCGTGGGAAATGCCCTCCATCATGCAGCCATCACCCAGGAAAACGTAGGTGTGATGATCAACGACATTGTGGCCCGGACGGTTGAATTGCGCCGCCATGACTTTTTCTGCCAAGGCAAAACCAACGGCATTGGCCAGGCCTTGGCCTAGAGGACCGGTGGTGGTTTCAACGCCCGGGGTGTAGCCGAATTCCGGGTGGCCCGGGGTGCGGCTGTGCAGTTGGCGGAAGTTTTTCAGGTCATCGATCGACAGGTCGTAGCCGGTCAGGTGCAGCAGCGAGTAGATCAACATCGAGCCATGGCCGTTGGACAGCACGAAGCGGTCACGGTCAGCGAACGATGGATTGCTCGGGTTGTGCTTCAGGTAGTCACGCCAAAGTACTTCGGCGATATCCGCCATACCCATAGGGGCACCGGGATGGCCGCTGTTGGCTTTTTGCACGGCATCCATGCTGAGGGCACGAATGGCGTTGGCACGCTCACGACGGCTGGGCATCGCTGTTCTCCTGCGGATATTGAATCGAGAGTGAATAAAACGAATCGGAAAAAAGGCGAGCATTTTCCCTCACCGACCGGCCTCGGGGCAATGACAGATAGTCATATGAGGACGTTTTTCCCACGACAGGCGGCGGTTTCGCTTGGTGAAACCTTTCCGCTGTACGTTTGTAGAGTAAAGCAGTCGGCGGGAAGTGCCATCTATCGAGCAATATCAAAACTTTTTGATATTGCTCTTGCGGTGTTTTCGACCCGTGACTAGACTGCCGGCCTTATGAATCTACGCGTGCCCTCCATTCAACATGACGACTGCGACGAGCTGGCGGCCCTTTGCAAGGCCGGCGGCGATCCTTTGCGTCTGAATGTGTTGCGCGTGCTGACCAACGATTCGTTTGGCGTACTGGAACTGGCGCAGATCTTCGGCATGGGCCAATCGGGCATGAGTCACCACCTGAAGGTGCTGGCCCAGGCCGAACTGGTGGCGACCCGCCGTGAAGGCAATGCGATTTTCTATCGTCGCGCCCTGCCCCACACCGACCTGCTGGGCGGCAAGCTGCACGCGGCCCTGCTCGAAGAGGTGGATAACCTGACCCTGCCTGCCGACGTGCAGTCGCGGATCGGCCAGGTCCATGGGCAACGTGCGGCCGCCAGCCAGGACTTTTTCTCACGGGTAGCGGAAAAGTTTCGCGCCCAGCAAGACCTGATTGCCGGCTTGCCGCAGTACCGCGACAGTGTAGTAGCACTGCTCGACAAGCTGGGTTTCGGCGAGAGTGCCACGGCTATCGAAGTCGGCCCCGGTGACGGCGCCTTCCTCCCAGAGCTGGCGCGCCGCTTCATGCACGTCACGGCACTGGACAACAGCCCGGCCATGCTCGAACTGGCGCGCCAGGTGTGTGAACGGGAAGCCTTGGGCAACGTCAGCCTGCAGCTCGCCGATGCGTTGAACGGCGTCAGCCTCACGGCTGATTGCGTGGTATTGAACATGGTGCTGCATCATTTTGCCGCGCCGGCTGATGCACTCAGGCATATGGCCGTTTTGCTGAAACCAGGCGGTAGCCTGTTAGTGACAGAGTTATGTAGCCACAACCAGAGTTGGGCCAAGGAGGCCTGCGGTGATCTCTGGTTGGGGTTTGAACAGGACGATTTGGCCCGTTGGGCCACCGCTGCGGGACTCGTTCCCGGGGAAAGCCTCTATGTAGGCTTACGTAATGGTTTCCAGATTCAGGTCCGCCACTTTCAGCGGCCGGCTGGCGACACTCACCATCGGTAAATTCAGGAAAACATCGAGATGAGCGAATACTCCCTCTTCACCTCCGAGTCCGTGTCTGAAGGGCATCCGGACAAAATCGCCGACCAGATTTCTGATGCGGTGCTGGACGCAATCATTGCTGAAGACAAGTTCGCCCGCGTGGCGTGCGAGACGCTGGTGAAAACGGGCGTGGCAATCATCGCCGGCGAAGTCACCACTTCGGCCTGGGTTGACCTGGAGCAGATCGTTCGTGATGTGATCACCGACATCGGCTACACCAGCTCCGATGTTGGTTTCGACGGTGCGACCTGCGGCGTGATGAACATCATCGGCAAGCAGTCCCCTGACATCAACCAGGGTGTCGACCGTGCCAAGCCTGAAGATCAGGGCGCCGGCGACCAAGGCCTGATGTTCGGCTATGCCAGCAACGAGACCGACGTGCTGATGCCTGCACCGATCACCTTCTCTCACCAGTTGGTACAGCGTCAGGCTGAAGCCCGTAAATCCGGCCTGCTGCCGTGGCTGCGCCCGGACGCCAAGTCCCAGGTCACCTGCCGTTATGAAAACGGCAAAGTGGTGGGCATCGACGCCGTAGTCCTGTCGACCCAGCACAACCCTGAAGTGTCGTACAAAGACCTGCGCGAAGGCGTGATGGAGCTGATCGTCAAGCACGTGCTGCCTGCCGAACTGCTGCACAAAGACACCCAGTTTCACATCAATCCGACTGGCCAGTTCATCATCGGCGGCCCGGTTGGCGACTGCGGCCTGACCGGTCGCAAGATCATCGTCGACACCTACGGCGGCATGGCGCGTCACGGTGGCGGTGCGTTCTCCGGTAAAGACCCATCGAAGGTTGACCGTTCGGCAGCCTACGCCGGTCGTTACGTGGCGAAGAACATCGTCGCTGCCGGCCTGGCCGAGCGTTGCGAGATTCAGGTTTCCTACGCAATCGGTGTGGCCCAGCCTACGTCGATCTCGTTGAACACCTTCGGCACCGGCAAGATCAGCGATGAGAAAATCATCAACCTGGTGCGTGAAGTGTTCGACCTGCGTCCTTACGCCATCACCACCATGCTCGACCTGCTGCACCCGATGTACCAGGAAACAGCAGCTTACGGCCACTTTGGCCGCACGTCGGAAACCAAGACCGTGGGCGACGACACCTTCACCACGTTCACCTGGGAAAAAACCGACCGCGCCGACACCTTGCGTTCTGCTGCTGGCTTGTAAGACCTCCCCGGCGGTACCCAAAGCCCTGCACGGTTCGCCGTGCGGGGCTTTTTGTTAGCTGCACCGCACTAGCAACACGCTGAATAAATACCACCGCCCTTGATAGCCAAAACTGACTAGCCTTCAACCACCTCCACTGAGCAAGGACGCTCACGATGCGCTTGTTGATCGCTGTTCTACTAACCTTCCTTTCCCTCGCCACCCTCGCCGCCCAATGCCCCGACTGGCCGCCCCTACGAGCCCAGGACGAAATCAACGCCCGGCAGAAACAGATCGACCTGTGGGACGACAGCTATCATCGCCAAGGCCGATCCATGGTCGCCGACGAACTTTACGATCAGGCCCGCGCACAACTGACCACCTGGCAGCAATGCTTCACGCTGGGCGTTTCGGCAGATCCGCTGCGCACCGCAGGCGGCTCGATTCCCCACCCTATCCCGCACACCGGCCTGGCAAAACTCAGTGATGGTGCCGCTGTCGAGGACTGGCTCAAAGGTCGTAGCGAAGTCTGGGTTCAGCCCAAGGTCGATGGCGTGGCAGTGAGTCTGGTGTATGAACAGGGTGTACTGGTGCAAGCGATCAGTCGCGGCAACGGTGTGCAGGGCAAGGACTGGACCGCATCGGCGCGGCAGATTGCCGGTATCCCGCAGCAGCTTTCGCAACCCCGAGACTTGGTGGTTCAGGGTGAACTCTATTGGCGCCTGGACGGCCATGTCCAAGCCAATGCCGGCAGTCTCAACGCTAGAGGGAACGTCGCCGGGCTGATGGCACGCAAACAACTGAGCGCAGAGGACGCCGCAGGGATCGGCCTGTTTGTGTGGGAATGGCCGGAAGGCCCGGTCAATCTCATCGCTCGTATCGCCGCCCTGGACGCACTGGGATTCGACAGTACCGCGCCCTTCAGCTACCCGGTCGTAGCGTTTGCCGAAGTGGAGCGTTGGCGGGAGCACTGGTATCGCTCGCCCCTGCCTTTCGCCAGCGATGGCATCGTCCTGCGGCAGAACCAACGTCCTCCCGCCGATCGTTGGCGAGCCAAGGCCCCTTACTGGATCGTGGCCTGGAAATACCCCTTCGCCCAGGCCCTGGCCGAAGTCCGCAAGGTCCATTTCAATATCGGGCGCACTGGCAGGATCACCCCGGTTCTGGAGGTATCGCCGATCTGGCTGGATGATCGCCAGGTCAAGCGTGTCAGCGTCAGTTCCCTGCCGCGCTGGCAGGCGCTGGATATCCGCCCTGGGGACCAGGTCTCCATCAGTCTGGCCGGCCTGACCATTCCCAGGCTGGACGGCGTCGTGCTGCGAAGCGTCGAGCGAGTGCCATTGGAGGCGCCAAACGCTGCGGACTTTCATCAACTCAGCTGCTGGCAGCCCACTGCGGGATGCACCAGCCAGTTTCTCGCGCGCCTGACCTGGCTCAGTGGCAAACAAGGCTTGGACATGCCCCAGGTCGGACCTGGAACCTGGGAGAAACTTCTGGAAACAGGCCGACTGAATGGACTGTTGGATTGGTTGACCCTCGATGCTCAAGAGCTTGCTAACATTAACGGTTTAGGCGAGCGCAGCACGGCTCAGCTGTTAAACAGCTTCAACAGCGCGCGACAACGTCCCTTCGTGCGCTGGCTCAATGCCTTGGGCATGCCGCCAATCGGTCAGGCACAGCTTGCCGATTCATGGCGGGAACTGGCGCAACGTGAAACTGAACAATGGCAGGCCCAAGCCGGCATAGGCCCGGGCCGCGCGGCGCAATTGAGCGCTTTTTTCCGCGACCCGCAGGTCCTGGCCTTGAGCGAAACATTACGTATGGCGGGAGTTGACGGTTTTTAGCGGCCGGCAATACCGTGCATACGGGAACCCATAGGTGCCGATCCGGCTCAAACAGCCCATCGTCACACCGACACGATTGCCTATGCACATGGAGCTTTTATGAAATTTCTTTCTCCGCTCGCCCTGCTGACTCTTTGCAGCGTCATGGCCGCTCCACTGATGGCCGCTGAAGAGGCTCCAGGCCTGACCGGTTGCGCTGCCAAGAAACAAGGCATCATCAACCAGATCGAACTGGCCAAGTCCCACGGCAACGCTGATCAGCAGGCTGGCCTGGAAAAAGCCCTGAGCGAAGTCACCACTCACTGCACCGACGCTTCGCTGCAGAAAGAACGGGAAAACAAGGTTCTCGACGCCAAGCATGAAGTCAGCAAGCGCCAGGCAGACCTCGACAAGGCCATGAAAAAAGGCGACCCGGAGAAGATCAACAAACGCAAAGATAAGCTCGCCGAGTCCCGCAAGGAATTGCAGGAAGCACTGGATGAGCTGGATAAGTAAAAGCGAAAAATGAACAAGGATTTCGGTTGACCTCATTGACGTCATCGCGAGCAGGTCGAATCGTCACTCCCACAGCAGGCATGCGGCCAATGCGGGAGAGAGCCTGCTCGCGATTCGTCAGTCAGAGCGCCGCAAATCAATGGTCCCGAAATTCTTTATGGCACGCACTGCAGGCATCTTCGACTTTCTGCACCGCCGGCCCCAGGTTGCTGGCTTTGTAGGGTTGAACCTTGCTGGCAGCCACCAGCTCACCGGTGGCGGCTTCAAGCGTGCGAGCCATTTCCTGGAAGCGTGCCTGCTTCTGCCAGACATCATCCTTGGCACTGGTGTGATCTTCTTCGCGCACCTGCGGGAAATGCTTCCACGGTTCATGGGACAACGCATCAAGCTTTACGGCACCGTCTGCGAACTTCGCGCCATCGAACGGAATGCGGCCTCGCAACATGCCACCCAGGTCTTCGCCGGTCTTGAGCATCTGCTTGAAGATCGCCTTGCGCTGGCCCAACGGCGAATTCGGGTCGACGCCGCCACAAGCAGTCAACGTCAGGCAGGCCAGCAATACAACGGAAAGTCTTTTAAGAGTCATGGTGGCTTCAGGTTACGGGAACGGCGGCCAGTATCCTCGCGTCATCGGTAAAGACCAATAGCCCTATTATCAATACGGGTTGTTCGAGCGCATGGAGCACTCAGGCAACCAGCAAAGGAATTACTCCATGATCAGCTGCATCAAGGCATGGCGCCCTCGCCTGTCCTGGACTCTCCCGATGGTCGCCATGCTCGCCGGCTGCACCGGGGGCGAGAACACCCCACCCAAAACCCACGCGCTGGCGACTTACTCCAACGCCACGTGGGAATCGTTGCCGAAGGTATCCGACAATGACCTGATCGCCGGTTTCGGTTCGTGGCGCAGCGCCTGTAACCGACTCAAGGCCGACGCGGTCTGGGGTGCGACCTGCGCGGCCTCCACCAATGTCCCGGCGACCGCTAACGCAATCCGCGGGTTTCTCAAGCAACATCTGGACGTCTACGGCTTACGCGCCGCCAATGACAACCCCAACGGCCTGATCACCGGTTACTACGAACCGGTCTACCCTGGCAGCCTGACCCAGACCGAAGTGGCGAATATTCCGGTGTATGGCGTACCGGAGGACATGATCATTGTCTCGCTGGACAGCATCTATCCGGAACTCAAGGGCAAACGCCTGCGCGGAAGACTCGAAGGTCGCGTGCTCAAACCCTACGACGATGCCGCAACCATCGAAACCAAAGGGGTGAAGGCGCCCGTCGTAGCCTGGCTGACCGACCCGATGAATCTGCAATTTCTGCAGATCCAGGGCTCGGGTCGCATCCAGATCGATGACGGTCGTCAGTTGCGCATTGCTTACGCCGATCAGAACGGCCACCCCTATCGACCGATTGGTCGCTGGCTGGTGGAACAGGGCGAGCTGAAAAAAGAAGACGTGACGATGGGCGCCATCAGTGATTGGGCCAAGGCCAATCCGGCACGTATTCCTGAACTGCTTGGCAGCAACCCCAGCTACGTGTTTTTCACCCGCAACCCGGACAGCAACGAAGGCCCTCGCGGTTCGCTCAACGTGCCGCTGACCGCCGGCTACAGCGCGGCGGTTGATCGCAAGGTGATTCCGCTGGGCAGCTTGTTATGGCTCTCCACCACCCGACCTGACGGTACGGCGCTGGTTCGACCGGTGGCGGCGCAGGACACTGGCGGCGCGATTGCCGGCGAAGTCCGCGCAGACCTGTTCTGGGGCACCGGCGAAGCAGCCGGGCAGTTGGCCGGGGATATGAAACAGCAGGGTCAGATCTGGATGTTATGGCCCAAGGGTGCGGCGTTGCCGCAGGTTCCTCAGGTAGCAGATAAACCTTGAAGCGCTAAAAGATCGCAGCCCCGTTGCACTCGACAGCTCCTACAAGTCCTTTCGGGGCCGCGATCTCTTGACCTTAAACCGACACCACAAACAAACTGATAATCAGGCCCATCCCCACAAACCACACCAGCGACCGTAAGATCGCCCAGTCCGCCAGATAGCAGATGATGTAGAGCAAGCGGCTGGTAATGAACAACACCGACAGCACATTGATCGTCACCAGCTCCGCATTGCCGGCCAGGTGTGCGACGATCACCGCCGCCGCAAACGCCGGGGCCACTTCGAAGCTGTTCAGTTGCGCCGCATGGGCGCGTCGACCAAACCCATTCAACGATTCAAGAAAGTCCCGAGGGTCGTGGTTGTCTTTCAACCTGTACCCACCACTGATCTTGGCCACGCCAACACAGAGGTAAGGCAGGAATATCGCGATCAAGATGCACCACAGAGCAACCGTCATAAAGCAGTCCCTTTAAAGTTCCAGAATTGTTATCAGCGTTAAAACTTCATCACCAGCATGCCGACCAGTACCAGCCCACAGGCTAAGAGCCGTGATCTGCCGAAAGGTTCTTTCAGGTAGCGCATGCCGAACAGCACCACCAGGATCACGCTGATCTCACGCAGCGCCGCCGCTTCCGCAATCGAGCCCAGCTGCATGGCCCACAGCACGAGAGCGTAGCTGAACAACACGCAGAATCCGACGGCCAATCCCAGCGGCCATTGTTCGCGCCAGAACAGCATGAACGCCGTTCGCGTGCGCACCAGCGCCAGCAATGGAAAAGGCCAGGCGCTGATCAGCGTCACCCACACCAGGTAATCCAGTGGATGCGACCAGCGCCGCAACGCCTGCCCATCAATGAAGGTGTAGCAGCCGATACACAGGCCGATCAACAACACCACCGGCAACATTGACCAGGGCAAACGCTCCCCACCTCCACCCTGCCACAACAGGCACAGCATGCCGAGCGGGATCAGCAAAATGCCGAAGATCTGCTGGTGGGTCAGGACCTCGCCAGCGAAGATCAGCGTCAGCGCCAGCACCACCAGCGGCGACAATCCACGCATCAGCGGATACACCAGCCCGAGGTCACCGACCCTGTACGCCTGAATCAACAGATAACGATAAAGCAACTCGAAGGCCGCCGACGCAAGAATCCACGGCCAGATCTCCCGCGGCGGCCACTCCACGAAGGGCAACATGACGGCCACGAATAACAGGGCCACACTGTCCATGCAGGCGACCACCAGCAGCCGTTCCGCGCTGAATTTGATCAGGGTATTCCACGCTGCATGCAACAGCGCCGCTACTAACACCAAAGCCGTGGGTAGCACGGCATGCTCCTTTTGTATTCCCGCCCCCCTGTAGCAAGCGCGCTCCTACAGCATGAGAATGATCGATTCGCCATATATCAGCCGCTGTTTATACTGCAAGCGAGCACGCCGCACTCAGTTGCGGACAGACTAACTCCAATAATTTTTGCCTGCGACCCGCTCTGCTCCAGAACGGTTGCTGGCATGCGTCAAGCAGGTCACCCGCGATGAGCCTGCGCCAGCGGCACAGTCCGGTCATCACGGATTACTGCTTGAACTTTTGCGGATCAGGCCGTTGATCCGCATCCTGCTTGGGTGGCCCGCTTTCGCTGCGAATCTGCGCATGGCTCAGCAGCGCAAAAATGAAGCTGCCACCTATGATGTTCCCCGCCAGCGTCGGCCCGGCAAACACCAGCCAGAAATCACTCCACGACAACTCGCCGGCAAACACCAGGTACGACACTTCAGCCGAGCCGACTACGATGTGGGTAAATTCCCCAAGCGCCATCAGGTAGGTGATGAGGATGATGATCCACATTTTGGCGCTTTCCATGGAGGGGATCATCCAGACCATGGTGGCAATCATCCACCCGGAGACAATGCCCTTGGCAAACATCTTGCTCGCGTCGTTCTCCATCACCTTGCGTCCGATATCGAGAAAGGCCATGTCGGTCTTGGTATCGAAAATAGGCAGGTGCAGCATCACGTAGGCCACCAGCAAGGTACCGCACAGATTGCCCACCAGCACCACCGTCCACAGGCGGATCAGCCGCCCGAAATTGCTCAGGGTCGGTTTGGTCATGATTGGCAGCACTGCGGTCAGGGTGTTTTCGGTAAAGAGTTGCTGACGGGCAAGGATCACCGCGAGGAAACCGGCGCAGTAGCCAAAGCTGGAGATCACCTTGAACGCGTCTGCGTCCGGCAGACGAGAGTTGAGCAACCCCATGGCCATCAGGGACAAACCCATGGTCAGGCCGGCAGCCAGGGCGGACCACCAGAGTGCGGCGACGCTACGTTCCAGCTCCTGATCACCCTGGCTGCGGATGATTTCATGCAGCACCGCTGCGCGCGGCGGCTGGCTATTGTCGACGTCGTGCTTTTCCTGGGCCGAAAGGTTCGGGGTCTTGCCGTCTTTTTGCGTGTCCATAGTGCTCCAGAACCAGTGGCGTGAGTGTAGGTACGACAGATGCGGTTTGGAGCTGTTCAATGTCCAGGAACACGAAGCAATACATTGTGGCGAGGGCGCTTGCTCCCGCTGGGCTGCTAAGCGGCCCCAAAACCGGTCACCTTAGTTATTCAGGCAGACCCCATCACTCGATTTACGACTGCTGCGCAGCCGAACGGGAGCAAGCTCCCCCGCCACAGATGGTTTGTTTACTCGCTGGCTTCGTCATCCTTGAATTGGTCTTTGACGTACAGGATTTCGGTCCGACCGTGCGCCGCTGGCAGGCCGTCTTCGCCGAGGTTGACGAACACCATTTTCTCCACCGTCAGGATGCTCTTGCGAGTGATCTTGTTACGCACTTCGCAGGTAAGCGTGATAGAGGTGCGGCCGAACTCGGTGGCGGTGATGCCCAGCTCGATGATGTCGCCCTGGCGCGAGGCACTGACAAAGTTGATTTCGGAAATGTACTTGGTGACCACTCGCTGGTTGCCCAACTGGACAATGGCGTAGATCGCCGCTTCTTCGTCGATCCAGCGCAACAGACTGCCACCGAACAGGGTGCCGTTGGGGTTAAGGTCTTCGGGTTTTACCCATTTGCGGGTGTGGAAATTCATATTCACTCCTGAGCGTCTTGCCGAATGATGGACACCATCATGGCAGAGCCCGGACTAGAGCTCTATTCACCTTCGACTATGGCATCGATTACCGTTCAGACATTGACCTGCAGAAAGGCTTTGGAAGATCAGCATAGCCCGCTATAATCGCCACCGTTTCAAAACGGTAAAGATCAGTTGCTACCGTTTTCCCGCCACCTGTCCGAGGGGCGCTGCAGCAGGTTCAACCTGTCAGGCTCGGATGGGGCGTTGCCTGGTCCCAGCGGCCGGACACTAAACGCACAACGGCGCCCATTCGCATACATTACGAATGGAGGCTCTTCATGAGCGCTGTTATCACGCCTGCAGATTTTACCGATTACAAAGTCGCCGACATGTCCCTGGCTGCCTGGGGCCGTCGCGAAACCATCATCGCCGAATCGGAAATGCCAGCCCTGATGGGTCTGCGCCGCAAGTACGCCGCCGAGCAACCGCTCAAGGGCGCGAAGATTCTCGGCTGCATCCACATGACCATCCAGACTGCCGTGCTGATCGAAACCCTGGTTGCCCTGGGTGCCGAAGTGCGCTGGTCGTCCTGCAACATCTTCTCGACTCAGGATCAGGCCGCTGCTGCTATCGCCGCTGCCGGCATCGCGGTTTACGCCTGGAAAGGCGAGACTGAAGAAGAGTACGAGTGGTGCCTTGAGCAAACCATCCTGAAAGATGGCAAGCCTTGGGATGCCAACATGATCCTCGACGATGGCGGCGACCTGACCGAACTGCTGCACAAAAAATACCCGGCGATCCTGGACCGCGTCCATGGCGTCACCGAAGAAACCACCACCGGCGTTCACCGCCTGCTGGACATGCTGGCCAAGGGCGAACTGAAAATCCCGGCCATCAACGTCAACGACTCGGTGACCAAGAGCAAGAACGACAACAAGTACGGCTGCCGTCACAGCCTGAACGATGCGATCAAGCGTGGTACCGACCACCTGCTGTCCGGCAAGCAAGCATTGGTCATCGGCTACGGTGACGTGGGTAAGGGTTCGGCCCAGTCCCTGCGCCAGGAAGGCATGATCGTCAAGGTTTCCGAAGTTGATCCGATCTGCGCCATGCAAGCCTGCATGGATGGTTTCGAACTGGTTTCGCCATTCATCGACGGGATCAACAACGGTACTGCAGAGAGCATCGACAAGGCACTGCTGGGCAAGATCGACCTGATCGTGACCACCACCGGCAACGTCAATGTTTGCGACTCGAACATGCTTAAGGCCCTGAAGAAGCGCGCAGTTGTCTGCAACATCGGCCACTTCGACAACGAGATCGACACCGCTTTCATGCGCAAAAGCTGGGCATGGGAAGAAGTGAAGCCACAGGTGCACAAGATCCACCGCACCGGCCCTGGTGCATTCGATGCCCAGAACGATGACTATCTGATCCTGCTGGCTGAAGGCCGTCTGGTTAACCTGGGCAACGCCACTGGTCACCCAAGCCGCATCATGGACGGTTCATTCGCCAACCAGGTTCTGGCGCAGATCTTCCTGTTCGGCCAGAAGTACGCCGACCTGTCGCCAGCCCAGAAAGCCGAGCGCCTGACCGTTGAAGTACTGCCGAAGAAACTCGACGAAGAAGTGGCCCTGGAAATGGTTCGCGGCTTCGGTGGCGTTGTGACTCAACTGACCAAGCAGCAGGCTGACTACATCGGCGTGACTGTTGAAGGTCCGTTCAAGCCGCACGCTTACCGCTACTGATTCACCGCAGGCTTGCTGGCGACCACTAAGTGCCTTGGGCACCGCGTCGCCTGCTCTCCTGTAGGAGCGAGCTTGCTCGCGATGGACGTTAACGATAACGCGTGCTCCCTGGATGAACGCGTTGCTCTTACGCTTTTCGCGAGCAGGCTCGCTCCTACAGGGTGCCAGCCTCCGCCATCGTGTTTCCAAGGATATGACCATGTCCCAAGACCGTCGCTACAGCTTCGAGTTCTTCCCGACGAAGACCGATGCTGGGCATGAAAAGCTACTCGCCACTGCCCGCCAGCTGGCTACGTACAACCCTGATTTTTTCTCCTGCACCTACGGCGCGGGCGGTTCGACCCGTGATCGTACGATCAACACCGTGTTACAGCTCGAAAGCGAAGTCAAAGTCCCCGCTGCCCCGCACCTATCCTGCGTAGGCGACAGTAAGGACGATTTGCGCGGCCTGCTGACTCAATACAAAGCGGCCGGCATTACCCGTATCGTCGCGTTGCGCGGCGACCTGCCCTCGGGCATGGGCATGGCCAGCGGCGAATTGCGTCACGCCAATGACCTGGTGGAATTCATTCGTGAGGAAACCGGCGATCATTTCCACATTGAAGTCGCCGCTTACCCGGAAATGCATCCGCAAGCGCGTAATTTTGAAGACGATCTCTCCAACTTCGTGCGCAAGGCCAATGCTGGCGCCGATAGCGCGATCACCCAGTACTTCTTCAACGCCGACAGCTATTTCTACTTCGTCGAGCGCGTGCGGGCACTGGGCGTGAATATCCCGATCGTGCCAGGCATCATGCCGATCACCAACTACAGCAAGCTGGCACGCTTTTCCGATGCCTGCGGCGCGGAAATTCCGCGCTGGATTCGCAAGCAGCTGGAAGCCTACGGCGACGACACCCAGAGCATTCAGAGCTTCGGTGAGCACGTCATCACCGAGATGTGCGAACGGCTTCTGCAGGGTGGCGCACCAGGGTTGCACTTCTATACGCTAAACCAGGCTGAGCCGAGTCTGGCGGTGTGGAATAATTTGAAGTTGCCGCGTTAAACAAAAAGCAAAATCGAAACAAAAGGCAGGATCAAAAAATCGCAGCCTTCGGTGGCTCCTACGCACCTGTGGGCGCCGCCGAAAGCTGCGATCTTTTTTTAAATGCCCTTTTTTTGTGCAGCAATCCACGGAGATAGAGCTTCTCCGTCCTGTTTCTGGCTCTTTGCGGTTTCTCGTCGTAATCTCAGGCCATGCCTTTGATCTCACAGATACTGACGGTGATTCTATTCACTTGCCTGAGCTTTACCGCTCGGGGCGAGAAACTGCGCATTGTCACCGAGCCCTGGGCACCTTACGTCTACGAAGAGAACGGCAAGGCGCTGGGCCTGGACTATGAAACCACCGCCATCGTCTTCAAGCGCCTGGGCATTGAAGTGCAGTGGCAGTTCCTGCCCTGGAAGCGTTGCCTGTCGATGCTCGAACAAGGTCAGGCAGATGGTGCGCTGGATATCTTTCACAGTGACGAGCGCGACGCCACCCTGCTCTATCCCAGCGAACCCCTGTCGCAAGTACAGTTCGTGATGTTCTACGCCAATGACCGCCCCCACCCGTTCCAATCCCTGGAAGCCCTGCGCGGCCTGACCATCGGCACCTCGCCGGGCTACCTGTACAACACCGATTTCAGCGAATCGACGCTGTTTACCCGGGAGCCCGCACCCAGTCATGAAGCCAACTTCGGGAAATTGCTGCGCGGGCGCATCGACCTGCTGATCACTGATCGAAGAGTCGGTCAGCACCTCCTCGATGAATTGGGCATTCGCGACAAGATCACCGAAAATCCACTTATCATCAGCGAACAAAACCAATACCTCGCTGTGCGCCGCAATGCAGGCATGGATTTGCTGGTGCAGCGGTTCGGCGCCGAGCTCAAGCGCTTCAAGCGCGAGCCTGCCTATGCCGAACTGAGTGCCCGGTACGGCGCGGGACCGGCCGTCGAAGTGCCCGCAAGCAGCGTGACTACCGCGCACGGGAAAACCGTTGAGCAGCAGGAAAGCGGCGCGCGGTGATTGCTCTGTTATACTCCGGCCTTCCCGCCAGGCTCACGCCCGGACGCTCGGACTTGTTCAAGGCATCTCGACCCCGCTACAGCGCAGCTTTTCAGCCCGCGCGAGCGCTCCAGACGAGCTTTTCATACCCAGCAGGACCGGACGGGATTGCGTTCTTCTTAAACGCCATTCGCGCCAGGCAAGACTCCCATTGGGCCAAGCCCTAACTAAAACAGGATTACTCATGTCCTTTGCTTCCCTCGGTCTCTCCGAGGCTTTAGTCCGTGCCATCGAGGCGGCGGGCTATACCGAGCCTACTCCGGTGCAACAGCGGGCCATTCCCGCCGTGTTGCAAGGTCGCGACCTCATGGTCGCGGCACAGACAGGTACTGGTAAAACCGGCGGCTTCGCCCTTCCGATTCTGGAGCGGTTATTCCCTAATGGTCACCCGGACAAATCCCAGCGCCACGGCCCGCGCCAACCGCGCGTACTGGTCCTGACCCCTACTCGCGAACTCGCGGCCCAGGTCCATGAGAGCTTTAAGGTCTATGCCCGTGACCTGAAGTTCGTCAGCGCCTGCATTTTCGGTGGCGTTGGCATGAACCCACAGGTTCAGGCCATGTCCCGTGGCGTTGACGTGCTGGTAGCCTGCCCCGGCCGCCTGCTCGACCTCGCCGGCCAAGGCAGCGTCGATCTGTCCCACGTGGAAATCCTCGTGTTGGACGAAGCCGACCGCATGCTCGACATGGGCTTCGTGCATGACGTGAAGAAGGTCCTGGCACGCCTGCCAAGCAAACGCCAGAACCTGCTGTTCTCGGCGACGTTCTCCAAGGACATCACCGATCTCGCCGGCAAGCTGCTGCACAACCCGGAACGTATCGAAGTCACTCCGCCGAACACCACGGTCGAGCGCATTGAGCAACGCGTATTCCGTCTGCCGGCCAACCACAAGCGTTCGCTGCTGGCGCACCTGATCACCGCTGGCGCCTGGGAACAGGTCCTGGTGTTCACCCGCACCAAACACGGCGCCAACCGCCTGGCCGAGTACCTGGACAAGCATGGTCTTACCGCCGTCGCGATCCACGGCAACAAGAGCCAGAACGCCCGCACCAAAGCCCTGGCCGACTTCAAGGCCGGTGAAGTGCGCATCCTGGTTGCCACCGACATCGCCGCTCGCGGCCTCGACATCGACCAGTTGCCACACGTGGTCAACTTCGAACTGCCGAACGTCGACGAAGACTACGTGCACCGTATCGGCCGTACTGGCCGTGCCGGTCGTTCGGGCGAGGCGATCTCGCTGGTTGCACCGGATGAAGAAAAGCTGCTGAAAAGCATCGAGCGCATGACCAAGCAGAAAATCGCCGACGGCGACCTGATGGGCTTTGACTCCAGCGCTGTAGAAGCCGAGAAACCTGAAGTTCGCGAGCGTCCGGATGTGCGTAACCCGCGCAACCCACGTGGCCCGCGCGGTGACGGTCCGAATGGCAGCGGCGGTGGCGGCGGTCGTAAAGACAAGGGCAAGGACAAGGGCGGCAAGGAAAAACCTGCAGCCACTGGCCGTGGCGATCGTCCGGCACGTGAGCACAAGCCACGTGAAGGCACGCCCGCTCGCGAGCAACAGCGCCCGGCACCCCGTGCTTCTGCTGATCGCGCACCGGACGAGTTCCTGGACGACGACATCGATAACTTCGGCAATCGCGTCGACTACGTGCCTCAAGCCAAACCGGCTCAGGGCCGTGGCCGCCGCCCAGGTGCTCCGGCACAGGGTGCGGCAGCCGGCGCAGGTGC
>NZ_JAKNRW010000079.1 GCF_023072615.1 Pseudomonas violetae | reverse complement strand
ACGGCCTTGAGCCAGCCACTCGCCCAGGCACTGGCGCGTGCGCAACTGGCCCAAGACCTGGAAGCGGCGCGCCTGCATGGTGAAACGGAGCAACTGCGCAGTGCCTTGTTAGCCTCCGTGTCCCACGATCTGCGCACGCCGCTGACCTCGATGCGCGGCAGCATCGACAGCCTGCTGGCGCTCGGCGAAGCGATTCCGCTGGAAGATCGCCGCGAGCTACTCGAAGGCACCCGCGACGAAGCCGAACGGCTCGATCGTTACATTCAGAACCTGCTGGACATGACTCGCCTGGGGCACGGAGCGTTGAAGCTGGCCCGGGACTGGGTGTCGCCGGCAGACATCGTCGGCAGCTCGCTCAACCGGCTGCGTGCAGTGCTCGGGCCGCTGCAGGTCAGCACCGACGTGCCGCCAGAGCTGCCGTTGCTCTACGTGCACGCCGCGCTTATCGAGCAGGCACTGGTGAATGTGCTGGAAAATGCCGCGCGCTTTTCACCGGTGCACGGACGGTTGCAGTTGCGCGCCGGGGTTGCCGACCGCGAATTGTTTTTTTCGGTGAGCGATGAAGGGCCGGGCATACCCGAAGAGGAGCGGGCGAAGATTTTCGACATGTTCTACACCGCTGCACGGGGTGATCGGGGCGGGCAGGGCACCGGGCTGGGCCTGGCTATCTGCCAGGGGATGGTAGGGGCTCACGGCGGTCGGATCAGTGTCGCGGACGGGATCGAAGGCCGGGGTACCTGCATCACCCTGCATCTGCCACTGCAAGAACAGCCGGATGTCGAAAGTGAAGCCTGATACCCTCTGGGTCTTCCCATGCCGCGATCAGAACTCATGAGCCAGACCGCGACCATCCTGGTCATCGACGACGAACCGCAGATCCGCAAGTTCCTGCGCATCAGCCTGGTTTCCCAGGGCTATAAAGTGCTGGAAGCCGGCACCGGCACCGAGGGGCTGGCGCAGGCCGCGTTGAGTAAACCTGACTTGCTGGTGCTCGACCTTGGCTTGCCGGACATGGATGGCCAACAGGTGCTGCGTGAGTTTCGCGAATGGTCGATGGTGCCGGTGCTGGTCCTTTCGGTGCGTGCCAGCGAGGGCCAGAAAGTCGAGGCACTGGATCGTGGTGCCAACGATTACGTAACCAAGCCGTTTGGCATACAGGAGTTCCTGGCGCGGGTGCGCGCGCTGTTACGCCAGGCACCGGCTGGCGAAGCGCAGCAGGCGGCGTTGACGTTTGGACCGCTGACGGTGGACCTGGCCTACCGCCGGGTACTGCTCGATGGCGCCGAAGTCGCATTGACCCGCAAGGAGTACGCCGTGCTGGCGCAACTGGCCCGGCATCCGGGGCGGGTCATTACCCAGCAGCAATTATTGAAGGATATCTGGGGGCCGACGCATACCGAGGACAGTCATTATTTGCGCATTGTGGTGGGGCATTTGCGCCAGAAGCTGGCGGATGACCCGACCCAGCCGCGGTATATCGTGACTGAGGCGGGGGTTGGGTATCGGTTGTTGAGTGGGGACAACCTTTAGCATTCGTATTGAATGTCCCGGCCTCATCGCGGGCAAGCCCGGCTCCCACAGGTTCGAGGTTGTTCACAAAAATTGTGAATCAACTCATCACCTGTGGGAGCGAGCTTGCCCGCGATGAGGCCCTTGAATCCTGCACAAGTCTTCAGGAACTGCGTCCCTGCTCCTCCTCATACCGATCCAGCGTATCCCGAGCAATCTCGCGCCCCAGCGCGATCAACTCAGGCGCCTTGTAGAACTCGAAAAACCGGCACACCCGCTTTGGCACGTTGATCAGGATATCCGGTGGATACCCGGCAATCTTGTACTGCGCCAACGATGTCTGCATCACCTCGAAGCTCTGGTTGATCAAATCCAGCAGCGACGCCGGCCCGACGTTATCAATGATGAACGATCCGGTGGCGGACTTCGGCGCGCCCCCTGCCTCCGGTGCGGCGGCCGGTTGCTGTGCTTCGGGCTCGGCGGACTCGATCCAGGGATTGATGTCCGCCCCTTGCGCTTTCAGCGCTTCTTTTTCCAGCGCCAGCAATTGCTCGGCCTGCTTGCGTCGAAACGGCAACTTCGAGCCCAGCGAGTTGATCAGGCTGTCGAAGCGGCTTTTGAATGCCGGCGGACGCGGGATTACCGGCAACTGATAATGCCGTTGGTTAGTGGAGTTGAGGTTGACCGCGATAATCAGGTCGCAATGACTCGAGACCACCGGCACGATCGGCAGGGGGTTGAGTATCCCGCCGTCGACCAGCATGCGATTGCCCTGCATCACTGGGGTGAACAGGCTGGGGATCGCCGCCGACGCGCGCATGGCCTGATGCAGGCAGCCTTCCTGGAACCAGATTTCCTGCTGGTTGGTCAGGTCGGTGGCCACTGCCGTGTAGGGAATCCGCAGATCTTCGATGTTGATCTCGCCGACGATCTTGCGGATCTGCCCGAAGACCTTTTCGCCACGAATCGCCCCCAGGCGGAAACTCACGTCCACCAAACGCAACACGTCGAGGTAATCCAGGCTCTCGATCCAGTTGCGATAATCATCGAGTTTGCCAGCGGCGTAGATCCCGCCGACCACCGCCCCCATGGAGCAACCGGCGATGCAGGCGATGTCGTAGCCTCTCCGTTCGATCTCCTCGATGACGCCGATGTGGGCATAACCCCGGGCGCCACCTGAACCCAGTACCAGTGCGACACGCTTTTTCATGAATCGCCCTCGTCTGACAAGGTTCAACAATGCACCCAACGAGGGGCGTGCTTCAATCGGCAAAGTCGTTCAAGCAGGCGAAGACGTCGTTTTTCCGACACTCCATCCATGGCGGCGCAGGGTTATCTTCCCTGGCGCGACAGTTTAGCCAGGCGGCCAAGGCACTTTTCCAACGCCAGACCGTCTTACCTGCACGACTGTTATCCTATTTTTGAGGTGTGAGTGATGAAAGCCTGGATCTGTGTACCTTTGATTGCCCTGGCACTGGCCGGCTGTGCCGGCAAGACCGCCTACCGCGACAGCTGCGGTAGCGGCATCGACGCGGCGTGGCATGAGCTGGACTTGGCCAAGGCGGAAGGGTTTGCCGGCACCGTCAGTTACTCCAAGGCGCTGTCGTTGCTGACTGGCGCGAAAACCCAGCAGCAATTCGAGGCATTCGAAGGCTGCACCAAGAAAGCCGAGAAGGCGCGTTTTTATATTCGTGAGTCACGCGCCGGGCGTTAAGGCATGATGCAAGGCTGAGGCGCCATTCGAGAAAAGGGAGCAAGCAATGTCCGGGTTGGTTGATCGGTTAGTGGCTCATGTCATGGGCCTTGAAGTCAGTTTGATGTCGAGTCAGGCACGTCTGGAGGCGCGAACCGACCCTGAGGCCTTGCACGACCTGCGCACCACGGTTCGCCGTTTGCGCAGCCTGCTGCGACCGTTGCGTGGCTTGCCCGGCGTCGCACAGCTGGAAGCG
>NZ_JAKNRW010000078.1 GCF_023072615.1 Pseudomonas violetae | reverse complement strand
AACACGCCTACAACCCGATCCACCGCCGCTACCAATACGACCCGGCAGGTGAACTGATCCGCACGCTGGACAAACTGCGCGGCGAGATCAAATACGAATACGAAGCCAACGGCCAACTGCACAGCCGCGACACGGGCAAGTTGGTGGACAGTGAGGAGTTCAGGTACGACGCGGCGGCGAACCGGCTGAACTTCAACACCAGCCAGTTTGATCACGTCAAAGACAACCGCATCAAGCAGTGGCGCGATCAGGAATATGCCTACGATGCGTGGGGCAACCTGATTGAAAAGCGCAGCGGGTTGAGCCGGCTGCAGACGTTCAGTTATGACGGCGAAAATCGGCTGGTCAAGGCCGAGACCTTGGTGAATGGCAAGCTGGAAAGCAGCGGTGCCTATCGCTATGACAGCCTCGGCCGACGGGTAGGTAAAACCTCAGTAAAAGGCGGCAAAACCGAACACAAGAACTTCCTCTGGCAAGGCCTGAGGATTCTGCGCGAAGAACAGCCGGGGCAGAGCAGCCTGTACATCTACGAGCCCGGCAGCTATGCGCCGCTGGCCCGCGTTGATCAAAGCGAAGGGGAAGAGCAGAAGCTTTACTACTTCCACACCGACCAGATTGGTACGCCGTTGGAGATGACCGACGTTGATGGCGCGATTGTCTGGCAGGCGACGTACAAGGCGTGGGGTTCCATCGAAAAGCTGGCGGTGAACGAGGTTGAGCAGAACCTGAGGTTTCAGGGTCAGTATTTCGATGATGAGACGGGGCTGCATTACAATACGTTTAGGTATTACGATCCGCAGGTTGGGCGCTTTATAACGCAGGATCCGATTGGGCTGGATGGTGGACTCAACCTTTATCGATACGTTACGAGTCCTACTGGTTGGATCGATCCTCTTGGATGGACTGGAATAGATGGAAGCGGCAGGCCGCTATCGAGCAGTCAGTATAGTGTGTGGACCAGTGTGGAAATGCCATCAGAAATTCATGCGTCTGACCGGCCGGTACACTTCCGGTATGCAAACGAAGAGTTATACAATCGGACGTTAAAATATCCAGAGCTGAAATCCTCCCTTCCACCTGAGGTGGTGACGCATATTCAGCCTGGGCCTAGAGGAGGATTTAAGCAAACCAGTCCGCCAAATCATTCTTGGCACCATAATGCTCAGACTCCTAAGGATATCGAGTTGATACCTAGGGCTCAGCATCAGGCGGCCGGACCGGTACAGCAAAGCCTCCATCCTAATCAGCAGGGTGGCTTCAAAAAATTGCAAAACTCTGCGTGTTGAGGTGAGTATGAAAACCTATAGTATTAGAGAAGTTTTAGAGAATATCGGGCAGATGCCAGAGACATGGTTTTATTTGCCAGCTACGACATGGACGTTGGATACGAAAGGAGCATTTTCTTTAGATAGTTGGGATTTTCCGCCCGACTCAACGGATTACCTTCCTCCACAGGTAGCTAGCGAGGGATGGAAGGCATCACTTGATAAAGCATCAATTGAAGATGTGATTTCAAATCTTGATCAGCAGTTACCTAACCCAACAATTGATGAGTATTTTGAAGCGTTTAAGTTTTACTTTGAAAATGATGCGTTCATTGTTTTATAAGTCTTTCATTTTTTAGAAACAAGAGCAATGCGCTTGCTCGTTAGCGGCAAGCGCAGCTCTTTGAAGCTCATTAAGACACATTTTGGCGTGATTGGGCTGCGTGAGTTGGGCGTCCCGCTAGGGCTAAATAAAAACTCTATCAGGGCAGGAGTGTGTTAATGAAACTGCGGACACCTTCAAATAATTAACCAGATAACTACTGGATTTTCTTATGATCGCGAGCATAGCCTTGATCACTTGAAGTTTTATGAGTGTAAAAAGATTTCTGCCTCTAAGCCTGTTCCAAAAATGACGTTGAAGAATAAGATTTCTGTCGCGGCTATTCGCCGGTACGATTATTTATTTAGCGACGGGCCGGATTTGGTAAGCTCTAGGCTTGCAGGTATTATTAATTCTTCAGCATTGGCCGATGGTGTACAGCTTATTCGCACGGACGTCACCATAAATGGTGAAGGCTATAATGATTATTTTATAATTAATTATCTGAGGTTCGAGTCGGCTTTTGATATGGCTCAGTCTATTAATAAACCACTGGCCAGGTCTATGCCTGAAGGTCCCAAGAAGTTTAATAGCATTGCCCTGCTTAATAAAGATCCAGTCAGTAACATTTTTCGGGCTCTGGAAAGCAGTTCTCACGTAGTGTGTTCTGATCAAGCTGTTGCGTTTTTTAAGGCTAACCCAGTTAATCACACCAGAGGCCCTCTAAAAGACACTAGAGGCATTGGTGGCACTCACTGGCACGAAACGCAAATTCGTGAGAGTCAAGGTCTTGGCAGAAATGAGTTCGCACCTTCACTCAAGCGAGAACTAGATATAACCTCTGGCGCACTGAGAAAAAGTGGAGTGCCTAGCTCGCGAGTTAAGCAGCTAAAAAGAATGGCGAAAAAATTTCATAGCGGTTTAAGCACATGCGGATGAGGTCATTATGATAAAGGTCAAACAGATTATTCCTTCCGATAGCGTTGCTGTTTCTTCGGGAGTCACTCTCGGAGGGCAAGTAGCTGAGGTCGTAGCATGGCCGCTAAACCCAGATGGTGATCCGCTTACCTTAGTTGCTTCTATAGACTGTTCTAAAATTAAAGGCGATACAAAAAAAGTAGCATTCCAAGTGAAGGCGTGCTGTACGTTTTTTCTACTTACAGCAAGTCAGACTATTTTCTCGAGAATATAACGTATAGCGGCGATCCCTCAGAGTTAGATTTAATTTTGAGTGGGTATACTCTAGTTGTGCTTGGAGACGGCGGGGTGTTTCAAACTAGCCCTGTCGACAGTATTCCTGAGATGGCGACAGAGTTAAAAGATAGGCAAATAGAAGATGAAGACTTCCCCGTTTTTTCTATGATTTCAGATTTGGCTCCGCATGGCATGATCGTTCCGGAAGCTCTGATTTTAGACTATGATTTTATCTGCCAGCTATATTCAGCAGATTTTTCAGAGCCATTTAAAGATATATTTTATCTCAGTGATGCAGTTGGATATTTGTTCTTGAAAAAAGATGGAAGAGGAGAAGGGTTGTTTTTTGTTCAGACGGGTTGAAGACTAGAGCATTCCTAATCGGTCGAACAGAACCTGCGCGTTGGGGACCAGAATTTCGACGTTGAGACGGCGCTGTATTACTACGGAGCCCTGAACGGGTTCCTCAACGGGGCCGCGCTGATGCCACGGTCGCGAAGTTCACCTGTGGGTTCTGTTTGGCCCTGTAGGCGGGTCTGGCCGCAGGCGTGGGAGGTAGCCTGCGGACTTCGTTGAGGGAAGCAATAGGCAGCAGTTTTTCCTCGCCCTCCGGCACCATCGTTCTCTGTCGACGCCACCACCGGGCGCAAGGTGATTCCTGACGAAACCGATTTCAGCCTCCCGGGCCTGATGCCCCTCGAATGGTCACGCTTCTACGCCAGCGACCTGACCGTCGACAGTGTGCTCGGCAAAGGTT
>NZ_JAKNRW010000077.1 GCF_023072615.1 Pseudomonas violetae | reverse complement strand
AGCGCGTCGCGCGCCGTCACTTCGCCGGCCCCGGCGAAAGCCTACGCGCCGGTGGCCAAGGCTATCCGCAGCGTTGACTTCCAGCGCGGCACCCAGGGCGAGGGAGTTGTAGTCATCGATCTGTCCGATCCATCCATCGCCCCGGACATTCAAGAGCGCGAGGGCAAGATCATCCTTGGCTTCGCCCGAACCCAGCTGCCTGAGTCCCTGCGAGTACGCCTGGACGTGAAGGATTTCGCCACGCCAGTGCAATTCGTCAATGCCAGCGCCACTGGGGACCGCGCAACCATCAGCATCGAACCCAGCGGCGCGTTCGACTACTCGACCTATCAGACCGACAACAAGCTGACCGTCAGCATTCGGCCGATGACTGTCGACGACCTGCAAAAACGCAACGCCGAGCGCTTCGCCTACAGTGGCGAGAAGCTTTCGCTGAATTTCCAGGACATCGATGTGCGCTCGGTGCTGCAGCTGATCGCTGATTTCACCAATCTCAATCTGGTGGCCAGTGACACTGTCCAAGGCGGCATCACCCTGCGACTGCAGAATGTGCCATGGGATCAGGCGCTGGACTTGGTGCTGAAAACCAAGGGACTGGACAAGCGCATGATCGGCAACGTGTTGCTGGTTGCACCGGCGGAAGAGATTGCGGCCCGCGAGCGCCAGGAGCTGGAGTCGCAAAAGCAGATCGCCGAACTGGCACCCTTGCGTCGTGAGCTGCTGCAGGTCAACTACGCCAAGGCGGCCGATATCGCCAAACTGTTCCAGTCAGTAACCAGTGCCGAGTCGAAAATCGACGAGCGTGGCTCGATCACCGTCGATGAGCGCACCAACAATATCATCGCCTACCAGACCCAGAATCGCCTCGACGAACTGCGTCGCATCGTGGCACAGCTGGATATACCGGTGCGCCAGGTGATGATCGAGGCGCGAATCGTCGAGGCCAACGTCGATTACGACAAGAGTCTCGGGGTGCGTTGGGGCGGTTCAGTGCAGAAGGGCAATTGGAATTCTTCCGGGGTCAACGGCTCTTCCACCACGGTGGGTACACCGGGCAGCACCGGCACCAATTCGCCGTTCGTCGACTTGGGCACCTCGGCCAATACCTCGGGAATTGGCATCGCGTTTATCACCGATAACGTATTGCTGGACCTGGAGCTGACGGCGATGGAAAAAACCGGCAACGGCGAAATCGTCTCGCAGCCCAAGGTCGTCACGTCCGACAAGGAAACCGCGAAAATCCTCAAGGGCACCGAGATCCCGTATCAGGAAGCCAGTTCCAGCGGGGCCACGTCGGTGTCGTTCAAGGAGGCATCGCTGTCACTGGAGGTGACGCCGCAGATCACCCCGGATAACCGGATCATCATGGAGGTCAAGGTCACCAAGGATGAACCTGATTACCTGAACAAGGTGCAGGACGTACCGCCGATCAAGAAAAACGAGGTCAATGCCAAGGTGTTGGTCAACGACGGCGAGACCATCGTCATCGGCGGCGTTTTCTCAAATACTCAGAGCAAGGTTGTAGATAAGGTGCCATTTCTTGGCGATGTGCCGTATCTTGGCCGCCTTTTCCGGCGTGACGTGGTTTCGGAGAAAAAATCCGAGCTGTTGGTGTTTCTGACACCGCGTATCATGAATAACCAGGCGATTGCTGTGAGTCGTTGATTCTGTGCGAAATTTGATTCTTGTAGGACCGATGGGGGCTGGAAAAAGCACCATCGGCCGGTTACTGGCCAAAGAGCTACGCCTGCCGTTCAAAGATTCCGATAAGGAAATTGAATTGCGCACGGGCGCCAATATCCCATGGATTTTCGATAAGGAAGGCGAGCCAGGCTTCCGTGACCGCGAGCAGGCGATGATTGCCGAACTGTGCGCATGCGATGGCGTGGTGCTGGCGACCGGCGGCGGCGCAGTCATGCGCGAAGCCAACCGTCGGGCGCTGCATGCCGGTGGTCGGGTCGTCTATCTGCACGCGTCCGTCGAGCAGCAGGTGGGACGAACGTCCCGCGACCGCAATCGTCCGCTATTGCGCACTGCAGATCCGGCCAAGACCCTTCGGGATCTGCTGGCGATCCGCGATCCTCTTTATCGGGAAATCGCCGATCTGGTGGTGGAAACCGATGAGCGGCCACCGCGGATGGTGGTGCTGGATATTCTCCAACGCTTGCAGCAACTGCCTCCCCGTTAAAGCGCGGCACGAAATGCGCTATCCTCGGGCTCCTGTCATCGCCGCTCTGGACGGTGGCGGATGGCTACGGCGTCACACCAACGGAGGCCGCGGACATCGATAATTCAAGGCACGATGCCTGATTCCATCTTCACTGTGGGGACACATGCAGACACTCAAGGTCGATCTAGGCGAGCGCAGCTACCCGATTCATATTGGCGAAGGTTTGTTGGATCAGCCTGAACTGCTGGCCCCGCATATTCGCGGACGGCAAGTGGCGATCATTTCCAACGAGACTGTCGCGCCGCTCTATCTCGAACGTCTGACCCGCAGCCTGGGGCAGTTCTCGGTAATTTCCGTGGTGCTACCCGACGGCGAAGCCTTCAAGACCTGGGAAACCCTGCAACTGATCTTCGACGGGCTCCTGACAGCGCGTCACGACCGCCGCACGACCGTGATCGCCCTTGGCGGCGGCGTGATTGGTGACATGGCCGGTTTTGCTGCCGCCTGTTATCAGCGCGGTGTCGATTTCATTCAGGTCCCGACCACGCTGCTGTCGCAAGTCGACTCCTCGGTGGGTGGCAAGACCGGTATCAACCATCCGCTTGGCAAGAATATGGTCGGCGCCTTCTATCAGCCGAACGTGGTGCTGATCGACACGACCTCCCTGAACACCTTGCCGGCCCGCGAACTCTCCGCGGGGCTTGCCGAGGTAATCAAATACGGGCTGATCTGCGACGAGCCATTCCTCACCTGGCTCGAAGAGAGCGTCGATCGCCTGCGGGCCCTGGACCAGACTGCCCTGACTTATGCGATTCAGCGCTCCTGCGCAGCCAAGGCTGCCGTGGTTGGGGCTGACGAGAAGGAAACTGGCGTGCGCGCCACGTTGAACCTGGGGCATACCTTCGGCCACGCCATCGAAACGCATATGGGCTATGGTGTGTGGCTACATGGTGAGGCGGTGGCTGCTGGCACTGTAATGGCGCTGGAAATGTCCGTACGCCTGGGCTGGATCAGCGAGCAGGAACGTGATCGCGGCATCCGTCTGTTCCAGCGCGCCGGCCTGCCAGTTATCCCGCCTGAAGAGATGACTGAAGCCGATTTTCTCGAACATATGGCAATTGACAAGAAAGTGATCGACGGTCGTTTGCGCCTGGTGTTGCTGCGCCGCATGGGCGAAGCGGTGGTGACCGACGATTATCCGAAAGAGGTTCTACAGGCCACGCTGGGAGCGGATTACCGCGCCCTGGCTCAGCTTAAAGGTTGATAAGATCCCGATGACTAGTTTGCACGCCGACGAGGCTTTCCTCGGCCATTACCAGTTGAGTCACGACCCTTTCGCTCCGCGGGTACCTGGCTTCAAATTTTTCCCTGCACAGCGCAAGCCGGTCCTGGGACAGCTGCATCACCTGGCGCGCTATAGCCAGTTACTGCTGGTGGTCACCGGCCCGCAAGGCAGTGGCAAGACCCTATTGCGCCAGGCTCTGGTCGCCAGTACTAACAAGCAGTCGGTACAGAGCGTGGTGGTTTCCGCCCGCGGTGCCGGTGATGCGGCCGGTGTACTGCGCCAGGTGGCCCAGGCGCTGAATGTCGCCCAGGCGGAAATCGGCTCGATCCTGTCCCAGGTCGTGCAACTGGCCTTGACCGGGCAGGAAGTTTATCTGCTGGTGGATGACGCCGAGCAGCTCGACGAGTCCGCTCTGGAAGTCTTGCTGGCCCTGGCTGCCGGTGCTCCGGAAGGCCGTCCGCATGTATTCCTGTTCGGCGAGTCCTCGCTGATTGCGCAACTCGATGCGTTGAGCCTTGAAGAAGAGCGTTTTCACGTCATCGAATTGCAGCCTTACACCGAAGACGAAACCCGCGAATATCTGGATCAGCGGCTCGAAGGCGCTGGTCGGGGTATCGAACTTTTTACTGCTAATCAGATCTCTGATATTCATGAAAGCTCCGACGGTTGGCCTGGCAATATCAACCAGGTCGCCCGCGATGCGATGATCGAAGCCATGATTGCCAGCCGCTCAGCGGTCAAGCGTCCAAGTATGGGGTTCAACATGCCGAAGAAACACGTATTGGCGATTTCCGCCGTAGTCGTGGTCGCGGTAGCCGCCGCCTGGTTGATTCCGGGTCGCAGCAAAGCACCGACCACTGGCGCTCCTGCCAACGAGCAAGCGCAGTTGCCGCTCGGTGAGGGTGCACCGCAGCCCAACAGCAGCGGTGCTCCAGCCGTGGAGTTCGCCGGTAATTCGCAGCCGATGCCTTTGCCGCTTGTCGGCAACTCGCAACCGGTCATGCGCGGCCCACTGGCTGAAGCGGCGGGTGGCATCAGCGAAGGTGACGATGGCGTGCCGGTTGAAGGCTCCAGCGCTACGCCGCCGACCGTGACCACCACTGCGCCACCAGCAGGTGTCCAG
>NZ_JAKNRW010000076.1:3383-5130 GCF_023072615.1 Pseudomonas violetae | reverse complement strand
CAAATTGCTTGGGTGTTATATGGTCAAGCCTCACGGGCAATTAGTATTGGTTAGCTCAACGCCTCACAGCGCTTACACACCCAACCTATCAACGTCGTAGTCTTCGACGGCCCTTCAGGGGACTCAAGGTCCCAGTGAGATCTCATCTTGAGGCTAGTTTCCCGCTTAGATGCTTTCAGCGGTTATCTATTCCGAACATAGCTACCCGGCAATGCCACTGGCGTGACAACCGGAACACCAGAGGTTCGTCCACTCCGGTCCTCTCGTACTAGGAGCAGCCCCTCTCAAATCTCAAACGTCCACGGCAGATAGGGACCGAACTGTCTCACGACGTTCTAAACCCAGCTCGCGTACCACTTTAAATGGCGAACAGCCATACCCTTGGGACCGGCTTCAGCCCCAGGATGTGATGAGCCGACATCGAGGTGCCAAACACCGCCGTCGATATGAACTCTTGGGCGGTATCAGCCTGTTATCCCCGGAGTACCTTTTATCCGTTGAGCGATGGCCCTTCCATACAGAACCACCGGATCACTAAGACCTACTTTCGTACCTGCTCGACGTGTCTGTCTCGCAGTCAAGCGCGCTTTTGCCTTTATACTCTACGACCGATTTCCGACCGGTCTGAGCGCACCTTCGTACTCCTCCGTTACTCTTTAGGAGGAGACCGCCCCAGTCAAACTACCCACCATACACTGTCCTCGATCCGGATAACGGACCTGAGTTAGAACCTCAAAGTTGCCAGGGTGGTATTTCAAGGTTGGCTCCACGCGAACTGGCGTCCACGCTTCAAAGCCTCCCACCTATCCTACACAAGCAAATTCAAAGTCCAGTGCAAAGCTATAGTAAAGGTTCACGGGGTCTTTCCGTCTAGCCGCGGATACACTGCATCTTCACAGCGATTTCAATTTCACTGAGTCTCGGGTGGAGACAGCGCCGCCATCGTTACGCCATTCGTGCAGGTCGGAACTTACCCGACAAGGAATTTCGCTACCTTAGGACCGTTATAGTTACGGCCGCCGTTTACCGGGGCTTCGATCAAGAGCTTCGCGTTAGCTAACCCCATCAATTAACCTTCCGGCACCGGGCAGGCGTCACACCCTATACGTCCACTTTCGTGTTTGCAGAGTGCTGTGTTTTTAATAAACAGTCGCAGCGGCCTGGTATCTTCGACCGGCATGAGCTTACGGAGCAAGTCCTTCACCCTCACCGGCGCACCTTCTCCCGAAGTTACGGTGCCATTTTGCCTAGTTCCTTCACCCGAGTTCTCTCAAGCGCCTTGGTATTCTCTACCCAACCACCTGTGTCGGTTTGGGGTACGGTTCCTGGTTACCTGAAGCTTAGAAGCTTTTCTTGGAAGCATGGCATCAACCACTTCGTGTTCTAAAAGAACACTCGTCATCAGCTCTCGGCCTTAGAATCCCGGATTTACCTAAGATTCCAGCCTACCACCTTAAACTTGGACAACCAACGCCAAGCTGGCCTAGCCTTCTCCGTCCCTCCATCGCAATAACCAGAAGTACAGGAATATTAACCTGTTTTCCATCGACTACGCTTTTCAGCCTCGCCTTAGGGACCGACTAACCCTGCGTCGATTAACGTTGCGCAGGAAACCTTGGTCTTTCGGCGTGGGTGTTTTTCACACCCATTGTCGTTACTCATGTCAGCATTCGCACTTCTGATACCTCCAGCAAGCTTCTCAACTCACCTTCACAGGCTTACAGAACGCTCCTCTACCGCATCATCC
>NZ_JAKNRW010000076.1:1960-3291 GCF_023072615.1 Pseudomonas violetae | reverse complement strand
ACCTATGATACCCGTAGCTTCGGTGTATGGTTTGAGCCCCGTTACATCTTCCGCGCAGGCCGACTCGACTAGTGAGCTATTACGCTTTCTTTAAAGGGTGGCTGCTTCTAAGCCAACCTCCTAGCTGTCTAAGCCTTCCCACATCGTTTCCCACTTAACCATAACTTTGGGACCTTAGCTGACGGTCTGGGTTGTTTCCCTTTTCACGACGGACGTTAGCACCCGCCGTGTGTCTCCCATGCTCGGCACTTGTAGGTATTCGGAGTTTGCATCGGTTTGGTAAGTCGGGATGACCCCCTAGCCGAAACAGTGCTCTACCCCCTACAGTGATACATGAGGCGCTACCTAAATAGCTTTCGAGGAGAACCAGCTATCTCCGAGCTTGATTAGCCTTTCACTCCGATCCACAGGTCATCCGCTAACTTTTCAACGGTAGTCGGTTCGGTCCTCCAGTTAGTGTTACCCAACCTTCAACCTGCCCATGGATAGATCGCCCGGTTTCGGGTCTATTCCCAGCGACTAGACGCCCTATTAAGACTCGCTTTCGCTACGCCTCCCCTATTCGGTTAAGCTCGCCACTGAAAATAAGTCGCTGACCCATTATACAAAAGGTACGCAGTCACCCAACAAAGTGGGCTCCCACTGCTTGTACGCATACGGTTTCAGGATCTATTTCACTCCCCTCTCCGGGGTTCTTTTCGCCTTTCCCTCACGGTACTAGTTCACTATCGGTCAGTCAGTAGTATTTAGCCTTGGAGGATGGTCCCCCCATATTCAGACAAAGTTTCTCGTGCTCCGTCCTACTCGATTTCATGACTAAGAGATTTTCGCGTACAGGGCTATCACCCACTATGGCCGTACTTTCCAGAACGTTCCGCTAATCTCAAAGCCACTTAAGGGCTAGTCCCCGTTCGCTCGCCACTACTAAGGGAATCTCGGTTGATTTCTTTTCCTCAGGGTACTTAGATGTTTCAGTTCCCCTGGTTCGCTTCTTAAGCCTATGTATTCAGCTTAAGATACCTAACTTATGTTAGGTGGGTTCCCCCATTCAGACATCTCCGGATCAAAGTCTGTTTGCCGACTCCCCGAAGCTTTTCGCAGGCTACCACGTCTTTCATCGCCTCTGACTGCCAAGGCATCCACCGTATGCGCTTCTTCACTTGACCATATAACCCCAAGCAATCTGGTTATACTGTGAAGACGACATTCGCCGAAAATTCGATTGAGCTCCTAAGAGCAACTCACAAATTTTACCTTAGCCTGATCCGTTACCAGTGAAAGTAACGTTCAGTCTATCTTTCTATCACATACCCAAATTTTTAAAGAACGAA
>NZ_JAKNRW010000075.1 GCF_023072615.1 Pseudomonas violetae | reverse complement strand
CGACGGCGGCTTCGGCAAAAGTTGCCATCTGCCCGTGAAGGCTGCAGGCCAGGCGCAGCAATGGCACGGCCAGCGCAGCACCACTGCCCTCGCCAAGGCGCAGGCCGAGCTCCAACAGGGGGGCAGCGCCGAGTGTTTCGAGCACATGGCGATGGCCCGGCTCGGCGCCGCAATGCGCGAACAACAGCCATTGACGGCATTCAGGATTCAGCCGAACTGCCACCAGCGCGGCCACGCTGCAAATAAAGCCGTCCACCAGCACCGCCACCCCTTCCTGGGCGCAGGCCAGATACGCGCCAGCCAGTGCGGCAATTTCAAAACCGCCGAGGTTGAACAGGGTCTGCAACGGATCGCCGCGCTGGGCACTGTGCAGTAACAGTGCGCGCTCGATAACCTGGACCTTATGGCTGACCCCCGCCGCGTTCAATCCGGTGCCTGGTCCGGTCATTTGTACTACCGGGCAATCGAGCAGTGCACAGGCCAGGGCGCTGGCTGCGGTGGTATTGCCAATGCCCATTTCACCGCCGATAAACAGCTGGGCGCCGCCAGCAATGGCGCGTTGCACGCTGTCGCGACCAGCCTGCAACGCCAGCGCACCCTGCACCGCGCTCATCGCCGCGGTCACGGCGAAATTCGCCGTGCCCGGGCCGATGTTCAGATGCCGCACGCCTTTGAGGTCAATGGCCGGGTTGACGGTGCCGAGATCCACCACTTCCAGGGCGGCGCCAAGCTGATGAGCCAACACGCTGATCGCCGCGCCGCCGCTGACGAAGTTGTGCAACATCTGCGCGGTCACTTCCTGGGGAAACGCCGAGACACCCTCGGCAACCACGCCGTGGTCACCGGCAAAAATGGCAATCCACACCTGATCAAGCGTCGGCTTCAACTGCCCCTGCAACCCCGCCAACTGCACCGCTACAGATTCGAGCCGACCCAGCGAGCCGGCGGGTTTGGTCAGCTGCTGCTGGCGGGCCTCAGCCTGTTCGACTGCGCCGATGTCTATGGGTTGGCACGGGTTGAACCACCAGGCTTGGGTCATAACGCAATTCCTTTGAGAGTCAGGGGCAGCCCGGCAACGGTGAGGACGACGCGTTGGCAGCGCTCGGCCAGCGCCTGATGCAGCCAACCGGCCTCATCGACATAGCGCCGGGTCAATTCGCCCAGCGGTACGACACCCATGCCGGTCTCGTTGCTGACAAAAATGATTTCACCAGGCAAGGTCGCCAGGCAGTCGAGTAAAGCATCGAGTTCGACGGTCAGGCGTTCGGCGCTGTCGAGCATCAGCAGATTGGTGAGCCACAGGGTCAGGCAATCCACTAGCAGGCAGCGATCGGTTCTGGCGTTTTCGCGCAGTACGCGGGCCAACTCCAGCGGTTCTTCGATCAACGCCCAGGAAGACGGACGACGCGCCCGATGATGGGCCACCCTTTCGCTCATCTCGCCGTCCAGTGGCTGGCTGGTGGCGATGTAGGTGACGTTCAGATCGCTGTCGCAGGCGAGCTTTTCCGCCAGGCGGCTTTTGCCGGAGCGGGCGCCGCCGAGGATTAATTGCAGCATGGTTGACTCCTTGAAATCTTCAGTGGGGCGAACTGTGAGAACGGGCTTGCCCGCGAAGGGGCCTTCAAGATCACCTCAAAACCCACAGAGTTCACGCAGCAGCCCGGTATCCAGGTGCTTCTCCACCAGATCCGCCAACCGCTCGATGTCCCGCTCACGCAGCCCGTGATAATCCACGTCCTGCACATTCTCCAAGCCAGCCCAGCGCAACAGCGCACCGCATGCCTCAGGCGACTCGAACAAACCATGCAGGTAAGTGCCAAAAATCTGTCCGTCGGCACTCCGCGCACCCTCACAGCGACCGTCATCCAACTGCACCGCCGCCCTCTCCAGCGCCGGTCCTGTGGTCACGCCCGCGTGGATTTCGTAGCCGCTGACCGGTGCATTCTCAAGGGCCAGGCGCCCACGCACATTGCGCAGCTGCTTCTCTTGTTCCAGTCGGGTCTCGAATGCCAGCAGATCCAGTCCTGCGCTGGAACCCGGCGCCCCTTCCAGACCCAGCGGATCATGCACCTGCCCGCCGAGCATTTGCAGGCCGCCGCAAATTCCCAACAACTTGCCGCCATAGCGCAAGTGACGGGCGATCGCCGTGTCCCAGCCATTGGCTCGCAGGTACGCAAGATCACTGCGCACGCTTTTCGAGCCGGGCAGAATGATCAGGTCGGCCGGGGGAATCCCCTGGCCGGGGCCGATGAACTGCAAGTCCACTTGCGGGTGCAGGCGCAGCGGATCGAAATCAGTGTGATTGCTGATGCGCGGCAGCACCGGCACCACGACTTTGAGCACCTGCTCCACCTTTTCAGTCTGGCGTTGATCGATGCCATCCTCCGCTTCCAGGTGCAGGTCCATCACGTATGGCAGCACGCCGATCACCGGCTTGCCAGTGCGCTCTTCAAGCCATTCCAGGCCAGGTTGCAGCAAGGCGATATCGCCGCGAAAACGATTAATGATGAAGCCCTTGACGCGTGCCTGTTCACTGGCGGAAAGCAACTCCAGGGTGCCGACCAAATGCGCGAAAACCCCGCCGCGGTTGATGTCCGCAATCAACACCACCGGACAATCGACGGCCTCGGCGAAGCCCATGTTGGCGATGTCGCCGGCGCGCAGATTGATCTCCGCCGGGGAACCCGCGCCTTCGACCATGACCACCGGATACGCTGCGCTCAAGCGCTGATGGGAAGCGAGCACCGCCTGCATCGCGATGGCCTTGTAGTCGTGGTAGGCGACGGCGTTCATGGTCGTCACCGCCCGCCCATGGATAATCACCTGGGCACCGGTATCGCTGTTGGGCTTGAGCAGCACCGGATTCATGTCGGTGTGAGGTTTGAGATTGGCCGCCTGGGCCTGCACCGCTTGCGCGCGACCGATCTCGCCACCGTCGGCCGTCACCGCACTGTTCAGCGCCATATTTTGCGGCTTGAAGGGCACGACGCTGACGCCCTGGCGGACCACCCAACGACACAGCGCCGTCACCAGCGTACTTTTACCGGCGTCGGACGTGGTGCCCTGCACCATCAACGTAGTCATTGTGCCTCCCCGACAAAGGCCTCAAGGGCTGACGCAACACGCGCCCAGTCTGCTTCCTCAGCTGGCAGGCCAAAACGCAGGCTGCTGTTGTGGATAAACAGGCGCAACAGAATGCCGCGCCGCGCCATGAACTCATGCAGTGCTTCGGCGCGATCAGTCATCAGCCACTGGAACAATGCACAGCCCCCCTGCGGCTGGAAGCCGTATTGCTCAAGCAGCAGCGCCAAGCGCTCGCTGGCCGCCTGGGTGCGCAAACGCTGCCTGATGTGCCCTTGGGTATCCAGCAGACAGGCCTGGCCCAACACCCGGGTCGGCCCGCTGACCGCCCAGGGCCCAACTTGCTCGGCAAGCAATTTGAGGAGCTTGCGCTCGGCCAGCACAAACCCCAGCCGCACGCCAGCCAGGCCAAAGAACTTGCCGAACGAACGCAATACGATCAAGCCGACCTGATGGGCATAAGAGGCCACGCTCAATTGCGGCGTGTTGTCCATGAAGGCCTCGTCCACCACCAGCCAGCCGCCGCGCTGGGCCAGTCGCGAATGCCAGTCGAGCAAGCGATTGGGGGGCAGGCTCAGGCCTGTGGGGTTGTTCGGATTGACCACCACCAGCACGTCCAGGTTGTCGATAAAAAAATCCACTTCCTGCTCGAGCACTTCGCGCACGATGTAGCCGCTGCGGCGCCAGGCTTCGGCGTGCTCGGCATAGCACGGCGACAGCACGCCGACCTTGCCGGCGCGGCGCAAACGCGGCAGCAGCTGGATCGCCATTTGCGAACCCGCCACTGGCAGCACTTGGGCAGCACCGTAATAATCGCAGGCAGCCTGTTCAAGGCCGTCATCGCTTTCTGGCAGACGCGCCCAGGCTCGCAACGGAATCGGCGGAACAGGAAACGGCCAGGGTGCGAGGCCACTGGACAGGTCGAGCCAGTCGGCTTCGGCAATACCATACTCGATTGCCGCTTTGCGTAAGCGCCCGCCGTGCTCAAGCATAGAACTGCGCCCCCACGCAAATGATCAACAGCCACAACCATACCCCACGCTGGACCAACTGCCAGCCACGGTCGATGGAGTCCGCATCCGCAGCCGCGCCCTCGCCCAGCGGCGGCCGCTGGTGCAGCTCACCGTGGTAAATCGCGGCCCCGCCCAGCTCCACCCCAAGCGCGCCAGCCCCCGCGGCCATGACCGGACCCGCATTGGGACTGTCCCAGGTCGGCCCCTGGGTCCGCCAGCATTTGAGCGCCAATCGGGTTTGGCCCAGCAAGGCGTAGGTCAACGCCACCAGTCGCGCAGGAATGTAGTTGAGGACGTCGTCGATTTTCGCCGCCGCCCACCCGAAGCGCTCGAAGCGTTCGTTGCGATAACCCCACATTGCATCCAGGGTATTGCTCAAGCGGTAGAGCACCACCCCTGGCGCGCCGGCGACGACAAACCAGAACAGTGCGGCGAACACCGCGTCGCTCCCGTTCTCCAGGACAGATTCGGTGGCAGCGCGGGCGACTGCGGTTTTATCCAGTTCGCTGGTCTGGCGGCTGACCAGATAACCGACGCGGGTGCGCGCCTCTTCCAGGTCATCACTGCGCAAGGCCCTGGCCACCGGTTCGACGTGCTCGCCCAGGCTGCGCATGCCCAGTGCGCAATAGAGCGCAAGGATCTCGACGATCCAGCCCACGAATGGCGCCCAGGAAAGCGCTGTCGCCAGCAAAGTCAGCGGCAGTACAGCAAGCACCCAGGCAGTCACGCCATGGCTGCGCCAGCCTCTTCCACCACTATTGAAGCGTTGCTCGATGCGATCGGCAAAGCGGCCGAACGCCACCAGCGGATGCCAGCGCTTGGGTTCGCCCAGCAGCGCATCCAGCGCCACTGCGGCGACGCTCAACAACGCCACACTCATTGACTCACTCCCCAGACATTTTCATACAGCAATTCACCCAGCGGCCGCACCTGCGCCCAGCCTTCGAGTACCAGCATCGGCGCAGGATAAAATTCCTGCACCGGCCCCAGGCATAACACGGCCATCGGTTTAGCGCCTGGCGGCATCCCCAGCAGATCGGCCAGGGCTTGCGGTTCGAACAGCGAGACCCAGCCCATGCCCAGCCCTTCGGCACGAGACGCCAGCCACAGATTCTGGATGGCGCAGGACAACGAGGCGATGTCCATTTCGGGCAAGGTACGCCGACCGAAGATGTGGCGTTCGCGATCATCCATCAGCGCGGCGACCAGGACTTCGGCACAATCATTGATGCCTTCGACTTTGAGCTTCATGAATTCGTCGGTGCGCTCGCCCAAGGCTTCGGCGGTGCGGATTCGCTCTTGCTCCACCAAGGACTGGATCTGGCCGCGCAGGCTGCGATCGCTGATGCGCATGAACCGCCACGGCTGCATCAGGCCGACGCTAGGGGCGTGGTGCGCCGCCTCGAGCAAGCGCCGCAGGAGCTCG
>NZ_JAKNRW010000074.1 GCF_023072615.1 Pseudomonas violetae | reverse complement strand
AATCGAGGGGCTGAGCTGATGACTTGCCCGTTCGATCGCGCCCAGGCAACGGAGCAACGCCAACGTGACCAGGCCATTGCCGCCCAGTTGGCCCAGCCGCGCCCGATCGGGCCAAGCCGTAGCGAATGCCTGGACTGTGACAACGAGATCCCCAAAGCGCGCCAGGCGCTCGGTGGAATCTTGCGTTGCGTGCCATGCCAGTCAATTTTTGAGAAAGAGGCTCGCCGATGAGCACGAATCAGGCCGCTCAGGACACCGCCATTGCATTCGTGAAGGCGTCACCGGCCATCGGCGTGGCCGCTACCGGTGCGACAGGTGCCGTCGATTGGTCGGCGGTAGCCTACATGCTGACCGCGCTTTATATGGTGCTGCAGATCGTGCTGCTGGTCCCCAAGTACCGACAGATGCTGCGCGACTGGAAGGGCAAGTTATGAACCTGCGCACCAAGATCGCCGCCGGCGCCATTGCGCTGGCCAGCGCTTCCTTGCTCGGCTTTCTGGGCAAGTGGGAAGGAGAGGGCCAGAACCTGGTGTATGCCGACAAGCTGGCCCGTGGCCTGCCCACGGTGTGCAAAGGCATCACCCGTCATACCAGCCCTTATCCGGTCGTGATCGGCGACTACTGGTCCGACGCTCGCTGTGACCAGGTGGAGCAGCTGGTGATCGAGAAAGGCCAGCTGGCCCTGGCTGACTGCCTGACCAACCAGGCGATCGAGCAGAACACCTTTGATGCCCTGAGCAGTCATGGCCACAACGTGGGTGTGCCCAGCACCTGCGCCAGTCGGGCAGTGGGCTTGATCAACGCCGGGCGTGTTGCCGAGGGCTGCAAGGCCTTGGCCTGGGCGGCTGATGGCAAAACCCCGGTCTGGGCGTATGTCACCGACGCCCAGGGCCGCAAGGTGTTCGTGCCCGGGTTGCACGCTCGCCGGCGCGACGAAGCGAGGCTTTGCAGCCAATGACTATTTCCCCTGTGCGCCTGGTGCTTTTCGTGCTCCTGGTCGGGTTGTTGGCTTGGGTCGGTTTCGACCTGGTAGCCGATCAGCGCGATGAGGCTCGCCGCGAGCGCAACAGCGCACAGGTTGAGGTTAAAGGGCTGCGCGAAGCCGCCCGAATCAGCGGCGAGATGTTGGCCGCTCGCGATGCAATCGACCAAATGCGCACCCAGGAGCTGAACGATGAGAAAGACAAGAACCTTGGCCTGCAGCGCGCTGTTGACGCTGGCAGTCAGCGGCTGTTCGTCAAAGCCACCTGCCCAGCCGCAGTGCCCACCGATTCCGGCGCCGGCCGCGTGGCTGATGCAGGAACCGCCGAACTCGCAGCAGACGCTCGATCGGATTATTTCACCCTCAGAGATCAACTCGCCCTCAGCCGGCAAATGATCCTGGGTCTGCAGGACCACATTCTCCAGGTCTGTCAGCGATAAGCGCTGTGGACCCCCTTAAACCTGAACCATTGGAACAACAGCCATGACCGAACGCCGCGAAATCACCCTGGAAGTGGGCGAGCAGGAATTCAACTTCACCCTGACGCCGCAGGACGTGACCAAGTACTTCAACAGCATGACCGCCAACAACAAGGTCTCGCCCTCGCACAACCTTCTGGTCGGCACCGTGCACCAGGACGAGCGCGCAACCCTCAAAGAGCTTCTGAAAAACCCAGTCATGACCATGCAACTGGTGGGCTCGCTGCTCGAGGAGTACGCCCCAGACATCGACATCATCGTAAAAAAGCGCTCAGCCACGCTGAGCGCCTAAAGGAGGACGGCTTGGGCCAACTGATGGCCCTGACCAACCGCTGGCTACCTGGTGCAGAGCCCACCATCGAAAACATGGGCACGGCCAAGTGGTTGGAAGACGAATACTGGAAACGCATGGAATTCGCCGTCGCCAACGGCATATCCCATGCGTTTAACGGATAGAGAACCATGGCAGATCGCAGCTCCCGTCTCGACTTCATCCTGGCCCTGACCGACAAAGTCACCGCACCGCTGGCCCGAGTGAAGACAAGTTTTTCCGACCTCGCAGAACAAAGCGAGGGGAACATCAAGCAGATGGGGGTGGGCCTGGCCGGTGTTTGGGGCGCGGCCACGGGCATCACTGAATCATTGGCGCCTGCCTTGGAGATGAATCGCGCCCTGGGCGAGGTTCGCTCCCTGGGCGTGGCCGAGAACGCGCTGACCTCGCTGCAGGAAAAGTCCCTGCAGTTTTCCGTGGACTACGGTGAGAACGCCCAGGCCTTCGTGGCCTCGGCGTACAAAATCGATGGCGCGATCAAAGGCTTGGCCGGCAACCAGTTGGCGGTGTTCACCAACACCAGCAACCTGCTGGCCAAGGCCACCAAATCCGACGCCGACACCATGAGCGACTACGTCGGCACCCTTTACAACCTGCAAAAGACCCAGGCCGATGCCATGGGCAAGAACACCTGGGTGGAGAAGCTGGGCGGACAGACAGCGCTGGCGGTGCAGCTGTTCCGCACCGATGGCGCGCAGTTGAAGGACGCCTTCAAGGAAGTCGGCGCGATCGCCACCACCGCCGGCGTGGATCTGGCCGAGCAGATGGCGGTGATCGGCTCGCTCAGCAGCACCATGGAAGGCGGCGATGCCGGCGGCCGTTACAAGGCGTACTTCGAGAACATCGGTGCGGCGTCGGAAAAGCTGGGCATGAAGTTCACCGACCAACAGGGCAAGGTCCTGCCGATGCTGGACATTCTGGCCAAGTTGGAAGGCAAGTATGGCGACCTGACCAGCGCTTCCGCCGGCACCAAGCTGATGGAGGCGTTTGGCGGGGAGGGCGCCCAGGTGATCGGCGCCCTGGCCAAGGACACCGATCGGCTGCGCAATGGTATCGACCAGCTGGGAAAAGTCCGCGGCTTGGAGAACGCCGAGCGCATGGCCAAGGCGATGGTGGACCCGTGGCAGCAGTTTGGCGCGGCGGTGCAGGCGCTGCGCATCGTCTTCGGCCAGGCGTTGATTCCGATGCTTGCGCCACTGATGGAGCGTCTGACCGGGATAGCCGGCACGCTGCTGCGTTGGTCGCAACTGTTCCCGAACATCACGCGGGTGGTCGGTATCACCGTGCTGACGGTGTTGGGGCTGATCGCGGGCATGGCCTTGCTGACCTTCACCGTGGGGGCCAGCAAGATGGTCTGGCTGTCCATGCTCACGATCTGGAAGGTGCTGACCTGGACCGGTTTCAAAAGTATCGCGATGTTCCTCTATCACGTGGTCATGATCGCTGCCTTCACCGTCGGGCTGATCGCGATGGTCGCCTGGATGGGCCTGGTGCGCGGCGCAATGCTGCTGTGGCAGGCGGCGATCTGGCTAACCAACGGCGCGCTGATGGCCAACCCGATCCTGTTGATTGTCCTGGGCGTTGTCGCCCTGGTCGCCGCCGTGGCCGCCGCCATTTACTACTGGGACGACTGGACTACCGCGCTGATGAACACCGAGGCGTTCCAGTGGGTGGTCGACCAGTTGCAGGCCGTATCGGACTGGTTTAGCAGCATGGGAGGCTGGTCCAGCATGGCCAAGGCCGCGTGGGATGGCATCGCCTCGATCTTTCAGAGCGCGATCAATGGCCTGGTCGAGATGCTGAACAAGATCCCCGGCGTGAGCATCGATGCGCGCCTGGGCAGCTTGACCGACTCGCTGCCGGACGGCGGTGACCGCGCCATGGCGGCCAAGGAATCGATGGGCAGCGGAGTGGGTAGCCTCTCGCCGAACCGGCCGACGGCGGTAGCCCAAGGCGGTCTGCTCAGGACCATCCAGAACACCACGCAAACCCAGAACAGGGGCACCCACGTGGAGAAGGTCGAGATTCACACGGCCAAGCCTATGACCCCGATGGAACTGGAAAACATGATCAGCATGGGGGTGGCCGGATGAGCCTCTACATCGATCTGCTGATCACCAACAACGACCTGACCTTAGATCCGTCCAACCAGCCCGTGCTGGTCGAGGACCGGGCCAGCATCGCCCAGGACATTGCCCACATGATCCGCGAAAGCGGTCTGTTGGTGACGCTGGTCGCCGAGCGCGATCGCTTTCGCCAGGCCGACTGCATCCAGCAGCTGGAGCTGCTGGTGGAGACCGATGAGCGTCTGGTACCGGGCACCGTCCGGATCATCACCCAATCCCCTGGCCAGTACCTGGTCACTGCAAAAACCGTAGCATTCGGAGCTGTCGAGGTGGTGTTGTGAGCGACGTAGATTTCAAGCAAGCGCTGGCCGATGCCGGCATCCCGACCACCGAGGCGAAACTGCGCCAGGCTTGGGAGGCGGAAGTGCTCGCCCAGGGCAGCAAGCTGAGCAACACCAGCGCCTGGTCGCCGTTCTGGCGAGTCGTTACCGCCCTGGTGACCAAGCCAGTGATGTGGCTGATCGAGTTCCTGGTGGCCACCGTGCTGCCGAATTTCTTCGTGAAAACGGCTGAGAAGGCGTGGCTGGATATGCTGGCCTGGGCGGTGGACGTCACCCGCAAGCCATCCACCAAAGCCGAAGGGAAGTTGCTGTTCACCCGTAGCGCGATCGCCGGCACGCTGGAAGTTCCGGCCGGCACCCGGGTGCAGTCGATCGCCATCAACGGCAACGTTTACGAGCTGCTGACCAGCGCTGCAGCGACCTTTGTGGACGGGGCGGCCCAGTTACTGGTCCCGGCCGTGGCCAAAGACGCCGGCAGCGGCTTCAACCTGGCGCCCGGTTATTTCTCGATCTTGCCGGAGCCGGTACCGGGCGTGGTCCAGGTGGTCAACGCCGATGGTTGGCTGACCGTGCCCGGGGCAGATACCGAGCACGACGACGATCTGCGTCTGCGCACGCGCAACCAGTTTTCGGCGGTCAACCAGTGGCACACCGATGCGGTGTACCGCGCCATGATTGCCTCCTTTCCAGGCGTGCAGCCTGATGGTGTCTACTTCGAGCACAACGCGCCCCGGGGCCCCGGCAGCGCCAATGCCCTGGTGCTGTTTGAGGCGGATGCCCCGGCGATCACGTACCTGGAAACAATCAACGCTTACATCCGCGACCAGGGCAACCATGGCCATGGCGATGACCTCCTGGTTCAGCAGATGCCGGAGACCTTGCACACCATCAGCCTGACAGTCTGGCCGAAGGCCGAGGTGGGCATCGAGCAGCATGCCGCGCTGTTCAGCGATATCGAGCTGTTCATCCGCGCTGCCTTTCGGGAGAGCACGGACGGCGACTACCAGCCGACTGTCACCTACCCGCAGTCGCGGTTTTCCTTCAGCCGCCTGGGCGAGGAGCTGCATGAGCAGTTCCAGGGCATTGACTCTTTGCGCTTCGAGAATGGCGACATCATCTCGGAATTGACCATCCCGCGCCTGTCCGGAGTCGAGGTGGCCATCGGTGCTTAAGTTGAGTTTGCCCTTTTGGCTGGATGGCCCTGAGCTGGCCAAGCTCAAGGCCGCCGCGCAGTCCTGGTGGAGCAAGGCTGAAGGGTGGCTGAATTGGCCACTGCTGCAGCTGGACGCTGAGACGTGCCACTTGTCCGTGCTCGATCTGCTGGCCTGGCAGCGTGACATCCAACGTTTCCACGGCGAGCCAGAGCGGTTGTATCGGTTGCGGGTGAAGTACGCCTTTATCAACGCCGTCGACGCCGGCAAGACGGCTGGCATGGTCCGGATCTTTCAGCGCCTGGGCGTCGGCTATGTCGAGATCGAGGAGCGCATGCCCGGGCTGGATTGGGACGTAGTGCTGTTGCACCTGACCGACAGCCAACTGAGCGAAAACCCGGTGTTGCTGCGCGTGTTGATGCAGCAGTACGGCCGCACCTGTCGCCGCTACGACTTCGTCACGATCACCCCGGTGACCCTGAGATTTGGCGTGGCCCACTTCAACGATGACCAGCAAACCTTGATCGCCACCCTGGACGAGCAATCGCCTCGCCTGGTGCAGATCAACGAGCTGGCCATCGTGACCATTGTTACTGACCCCCTTTAGGAGCACCCATGGGAGCAAGCATTACCCTCGCCGGCGAAAGCCTGATCGCCCAGAAACAAGGGGCGCAGGAAGTCTTGGAGGTTGCGCGCTTCGTCCTGGCGAACGTGCCTGGTCTGGATCCGACCAGTTCGGTCGATCGTGCCGCCGGCAAGCCGCCTGCTGCGCAGATCGTCCACACCGCCAACGTCAACCGCAAAGGCTACGTGAGCCCGCGACAGGTGATTTACAGCCTGATGGTCGGCTCGGACATTGGTGACTGGGACTTCAACTGGATCGGTCTGGAGACGGCCGAAAATGTGCTGTTCGCCGTGGCCTATGTGCCGCTGCAACAGAAACGCAAGAATATCCCGCCGGAGCAGATCGGCAACAACATCACCCGCAACTTCCTGGTGGAGTTCACCGGCGCCCAAGCGTTGACTGGCATCGTGGTGGACGCGAGCACCTGGCAGCATGACTTTACGGTGCGGCTGAGTGGCATCGATGCTCGCGAGCGTTTGAGCAACCGTGACGCGTTTGGCCGCGTCTGCTTTCTGGCCGACAGTCTGAAAATGGAGCGCAACGCTTTTGACCTGTTCCAGCTCAAGGCCGGGGTGGCCTACGTGGAAGGGATCCGGGTCCAGTTGACTGAACCTGTGCTGACCCAGTTACCCGTTTTGCCGGCCAAAGCCTGGCTGGATGTGTCGCTGACGCGAGTTGCCAGCGATGTGGTCGCCAGCTGGAAAGTGGTGTTCGGCGATGCGAAGTCGGACTACCAGGATAACAACAGTGTCCAGCACTACCTGGTAGAGGTGGCCAGCGTGGCCACTTCGGGCGAGATCACCGACCTGCGGGCCAGTCAGCCGATCACCCAGGAACTGGTGAAGCACTTCGCCGCCCGCGTGGGTGACTATCCGCAGCTGCGTGCTCGAGCAACCACCAAGGAAGACGTGGACCTGGGCGAACTGCCCAACGCCAAGAGCGACGACCCGACGTCGAACAGCAGCGAGGTCTTGGCGACGACCAAAGCGCTGCAGGCACTCAGGTTGGCTATGGATGAGGAACTGGTGGGTATGACCGGCCTTTTCTCCACGCCAACGGCGCCCCCCGGGTGGCTCAAGGAAAATGGGGCGGCCGTGTCGCGTGTGGCCTACGCTCGGCTGTTCGCCAAGCTCGGCACGAAGTTCGGCGCCGGCGACGGCGTCACCACCTTCAACCTCCGAGATTCACGCGCCAAGTTTCCACGGTTCGTGGATGACGGCCGGGGCATTGATGTGGGCCGGACAGTAGGCAGTGACCAAGCCGACGAGACGAGAACCCACACCCACACTGGAAGCTCGGCTGCTGCCGGCGGGCACACGCCTACAGCAACCACCGGTGCCGCTGGCAAGCACGCTCATCTGATTCGATCTGGAATCTATACCCCCGACGGAATTGACCAAGAGGGCTTCGAAGTAGAGCCCCGAAACA
>NZ_JAKNRW010000073.1 GCF_023072615.1 Pseudomonas violetae | reverse complement strand
TAGCCTGCGCCAGCGCTTGCTGGCGGTGAATGCGCAGGGACGCAGCGGTGCGCTGGCGGCCTTGGTGCTGGGCGACGGCAGCGGTCTGAGTCGCGAAGACTGGCAGGTACTGCAAGACACCGGCACCGTGCATTTGCTGGTGATTTCCGGGCAGCACATCGGCTTGCTGGCAGGCGTGGTGTACCTGCTGATCGCAGGCCTGGCCCGTTATGGCTTATGGCCGGGACGCTTGCCCTGGCTGCCTTGGGCCTGCGGTCTGGCATTTGCGGCGGCCCTGGGGTACGGGTTGCTCGCCGGCTTCGAAGTGCCGGTGCGGCGCGCCTGCGCGATGATCGGCCTGGTGCTGCTGTGGCGCCTGCGCTTCCGTCATCTCGGTGCCTGGTGGCCGTTACTGCTGGCGCTGAACGGAGTCCTGCTGATGGACCCACTGACGAGCCTGCAACCCGGTTTCTGGCTATCCTTTGCGGCGGTGGCGGTCTTGATCTTTACCTTCGGTGGCCGGCTTGGTCCATCGCCGTGGTGGCAAACCTGGACTCGTGCGCAAGGGTTGATCGCAATCGGTTTGGCTCCGCTATTACTCATCCTCGGCTTGCCGATCAGCCTCAGCGGGCCGCTGGTCAATCTGCTCGCAGTGCCCTGGCTCAGCTTCCTGGTACTGCCGCCCGCTCTGCTAGGCACGTTGTTGCTGCCGATTCCCTATGTAGGGGAGGGCTTGCTGTGGCTCGCCGGAGGCCTGATCGACTGGCTGTTCAGGGGGCTGGCGCAAGTGGCAGGGCAGTTGCCCGCCTGGGTGCCGATGGCGATTCCACTATGGATCTGGGCGTTGGCGGCGGCCGGCGCCTTGCTGCTAATGATGCCTGCGGGTGTGCCAATGCGCTGGCTGGGCTGGCCGATGTTGCTATTGCTGGCCTTGCCACCGCGTCCCACGATCGCCGAAGGCATTGCCGAGGTCCGGCTGATGGACGTCGGTCAGGGCCTGGCGATCCTGGTGCGCACCCGGCATCACAACCTGTTGTATGACGCCGGGCCGCGCGCCGGCGCCATGGACATGGGCGCGCGGGTGGTGTTGCCGGCGTTGCGCAAGCTGGGAGTGGAACAGCTCGACATGATGCTGATCAGCCATGCCCACGCCGATCATGCCGGAGGCGCCAAAGCTGTGGTTGAAGGAATACCGGTGCAGCGCATCGTCGGGGGTGAACCCTTGCCGCCGGCAGACGGCCTGCACGCAGATGCTTGCGAAAGCGGCAGGCACTGGAATTGGGACGGGGTGAGCTTTCGGCTCTGGCATTGGGCTTCGGCGCAGGACAGCAACTCCAGATCCTGTGTGCTGCAAATCGAGGCCGGGGGGGAGCGGCTGCTGCTCACCGGCGATATCGAACACGCTGCGGAGCAGGCTTTTCTCGCCAGCCCGCTGGCCGTCGCCACTGACTGGTTGCAGTCTCCGCACCATGGCAGTCGCACCTCATCCTCGATGCCTTTGCTCAACGCGCTTAAGCCCAAGGCGGTGCTGATCTCCCGGGGCAACGGTAATTCGTTCGGCCATCCGCACCCAACGGTGATTGCACGCTATCGAAAGTTGGGGGTGGGGATCTACGACAGTGCCGAGCAGGGTGCCGTTCATCTGCAACTGGGAACATTCGAGCCGCCGTCGACAATGCGTCAACAACGGCGCTTCTGGCGCGATCCAGCCCCGCTGGCACATTGACTGACCCGCAGCCGGCCCCGACCGGTTGCGCTATCGTGGTCTTCGGTGTGAGGACCCCCTATGGTAGAGTGGCGCACTTTTTCGAGGGGACTGTCACTGTGTGGGAATTGGTCAAATCCGGCGGCTGGATGATGCTGCCGATCATTCTAAGTTCCATCGTGGCCATGGCGATCATCGCCGAGCGCCTGTGGACCCTGCGTGCCAGTCGTGTAGCCCCGGAGCACTTGCTGGGCCAGGTCTGGGTCTGGATAAAGGACAAACAGCTCAATAAGGAAAAGCTCAAGGAATTGCGCGCCAATTCACCTCTGGGCGAAGTCCTGGCTGCGGGCCTGGCCAACTCTCGGCATGGTCGCGAGATCATGAAAGAGTGCATTGAGGAGGCTGCGGCGCGGGTCATTCACGAACTCGAACGCTACATCAACGCCCTGGGCACGATCGCCGCCATGGCGCCGTTGCTGGGCTTGCTCGGCACCGTACTGGGCATGATCGATATCTTCAGTGCCTTCATGGGCACCGGTATGGGCACCAACGCGGCGGTTCTTGCCGGTGGTATCTCCAAAGCCCTGATCACCACGGCCGCAGGCCTGATGGTCGGCATCCCCGCAGTGTTCTTCCACCGTTTCCTGCAACGCCGGATCGACGAGCTGGTGGTGGGTATGGAGCAGGAAGCAATCAAACTGGTGGAGGTCGTACAGGGTGACCGTGATGTTGACCTGGCTGAGGGCAGAGCGTGAAATTCCGCCGCAAACCTCGGGAAACGGTCGACATAAACCTCGCGTCGCTGATCGACGTGGTGTTTATCCTGTTGCTGTTTTTTGTCGTGACCACCACCTTCACCCGTGAAACCCAATTGCGCGTAGACCTGCCCGAAGCAGTCAGTGGAACGCCTGCCGAAGATCAGCAGGTCAAGCACCTGGACGTGGCCATCAACGCCGAAGGCGCGTTTTCGGTGAATAACCAGGTCTTGCCCAAGAACGACCTGGCGACCCTGATGGATGCTCTGCAGAAAGAATCCAACGGTGACACCAGCCTGCCGTTGTCCATCAGCGCCGACGGCAAGACCCAGCATCAGTCGGTCATTACCGCCATGGATGCCGCCGGCAAACTCGGTTTCAGTCACCTGCGCATGACCACAGTCGAGGCGGCGCCGCCCGCACCCTGATGGCCATGTCCGATCGCTTGCTCGCCGCTTGGTACCAGGGGCATCCGGCCCTGAAGTTGTTGCAGCCGCTGGAGTGGCTCTATCGCCGCGTGGTCATGAACAAGCGCAAGCGTTTCCTGGCGGGCGAGGGTGAGATCTATCAGCCCCCGGTGCCATTGGTCGTGGTCGGTAATATCACCGTCGGCGGTACCGGCAAGACTCCGCTGATTCTATGGATGATCCAGCACTGCCAGCGCAGCGGCCTGCGAGTAGGGGTCGTCAGTCGCGGTTACGGCGCCAAGCCACCGCAACTGCCATGGCGGGTCGCGGCGGATCAGGGCGCTGAAATCGCGGGCGACGAGCCTTTGTTGATCGTGCAGCGCACAGGTGTGCCACTGATGATCGACCCGGACCGCAGTCGAGCGGTCAAGGCCTTGCTGGCGAGTGAGCCACTGGACCTGATCCTGTCGGATGACGGCATGCAGCATTATCGCTTGGCACGTGACCTTGAGTTGGTGCTGATCGATGCCGCCCGAGGCCTGGGTAACCAGCGCTGCCTGCCCGCCGGGCCGTTGCGTGAACCGGTCGAACGTCTTGAGAGTGTCGATGCGGTGCTCTACAACGGCGCCGCAGACGATCGCCATGACGGGTTTGCGTTCCAGTTGCAGCCTACCGCCCTGGTCAATCTGCACAGCGGAGAGCGGCGGGCACTCGATCATTTTCCTCCAGGTCAGGCACTGCATGCCGTGGCGGGCATTGGTAATCCACAGCGTTTCTTCACGACCCTCGAGACGCTACACTGGAAGCCTGTCCCGCACGCGTTCGCCGACCACGCCGAGTACAGCGTACAGGCCTTGAATTTCAGACCGTCATTGCCATTGGTAATGACTGAAAAGGACGCGGTGAAGTGCCGTACCTTTGCCGCCCCCGACTGGTGGTACCTGGCGGTAGATGCTGCGCCATCCCCGGCCTTTATGGCCTGGTTCGATACGCAGCTGATGCGCCTGGTGCCGGATCGTCTTTTGCCTTAACTCCGTTTTTATCCAGGGAATGCTCATGGACACCAAATTGCTCGATATCCTCGCTTGCCCGGTCTGCAAAGGCCCGCTCAAGCTCAGCGCTGACAAAACCGAGCTGATCAGCAAGGGCGCCGGCCTCGCGTACCCGATTCGCGACGGCATCCCGGTGATGCTGGAAACCGAAGCGCGCACCCTGACCACCGACGAGCGCCTGGATAAATGACCGCAGCCTTCACCGTCGTCATCCCATCGCGTTACGCCTCCACCCGTTTGCCAGGCAAGCCGCTGTTGCTGATCGCCGGCAAACCGATGATCCAGCACGTCTGGGAACAGGCGAGCAAAAGCAGCGCCGAGCGCGTAATCGTGGCCACCGACGACCTGCGCATCGTCGAAGCCTGCAAGGGTTTTGGCGCCGAAGTGGTGCTGACCCGCGAAGACCACAACTCCGGTACCGATCGCCTGGCCGAAGTCGCGGCCAAACTGGGTCTGGCGCCCGACGCCATCGTGGTCAACGTGCAAGGTGACGAACCGCTGATTCCACCAAGTGTGATTGATCAGGTCGCGACCAACTTGGCAGTCCACACCGAAGCGCGCATGGCCACCCTGGCCGAGCCGATCGAAGACCTGCAAACCCTGTTCAACCCCAATGTGGTCAAGGTGGTCAGCGACCTCAACGGCTTGGCGCTGACCTTCAGCCGCGCGACCTTGCCGTGGGCCCGTGATGCCTTCGCCAAGAGCCGCGAGGCGCTGCCGGAAGGCGTGCCGTACCGCCGCCACATCGGCATATATGCCTACCGCGCCGGTTTCCTGCATGACTTCGTCAGCTGGGGCCCGTGCTGGCTGGAAAACACCGAATCCCTGGAACAACTGCGGGCCTTGTGGCACGGCGTGCGAATCCACGTGGCCGACGCGTTGATCGCGCCGCCCACCGGTGTCGATACCGCCGAAGACCTGGAGCGGGTTCGTCGCCTGCTGGAGGCCTGATGCGGGTTCTGTTCGTGTGCCTGGGCAATATCTGTCGTTCGCCGACCGCCGAAGGCGTGCTGCGCCACAAGCTGCGTGAAGCGGGGCTGGCCGGGCAGGTTGAGGTTGCCTCCGCCGGAACCGGTGACTGGCATGTCGGCAAGGCTCCGGATAAGCGCAGCCAGGCTGCCGCCCGCCTGCGTGGTTACGATTTGTCCGGCCAGCGCGCGCAGCAAGTCAGCCGTGCCGATTTCGCCATGTATGACCTGATCCTGGCGATGGACAACAGCAACCTGCGCAACCTCAAGGCGTTGCAACCGGCGCAAGGCAAGGCGGAGCTTGACCTGTTCCTGCGCCGTTACCAGTCGGAACTCGATGAAGTACCGGATCCGTATTACGACGGTGACCAGGGCTTCGAGCAGGTGCTGGACCTGATCGAGCGCGCCAGCGACTTGCTGGTGATCGAATTGAAGGGTCGGTTATGAGCCTGCAGGTGCAAACCCGGGTATCGCTCAAGCCTTACAACAGCTTCGGCGTGGATGTGCAGGCCTGCCTGTTTGCCGAAGCCCACAGTGACGCCGATGTGCGCGAAGCCCTGGCCTATGCCACCGAGCACGATGTGCCATTGCTGGTAATCGGTGGGGGCAGCAACTTGCTGCTCACCGCCGATATCCAGGCGCTGGTGCTGCGCATGGCCACCTGCGGGATTCGCATCCTCAGCGATAACGGCCAGCAGGTGGTGATCGAAGCCGAAGCTGGGGAGCCCTGGCATCCTTTCGTGCAACACACCCTGGCCCTGGGCATGTCGGGCCTGGAAAACCTCAGCCTTATCCCCGGTACCGTCGGCGCGGCACCGATGCAGAACATCGGTGCCTATGGCGTGGAGATCAAGGACGTGTTCGCCGGCCTGACTGCCCTTGATCGCCAGACCGGCGAACTGCGGGATTTCAGCCTGGGCGAGTGCAACTTTGCTTACCGCGACAGCCTGTTCAAGCAGGAGCCGGGGCGCTGGTTGATCCTGCGGGTGCGCTTTAACCTGAACCGCGCTGAACACCTGCATCTGGAATACGGCCCGGTGCGTCAGCGCCTGACCGAGCAGGGCATCGACCGTCCTACCGCCAGCGATGTCAGCCAGGCGATCTGCAGCATCCGCAGCGAAAAACTGCCGGACCCCGCAGTGCTGGGCAATGCCGGAAGTTTTTTCAAGAACCCGTTAGTACCTGCGGCGCTGGTCACCCGGCTCAAGGCTGAATTCCCCGACCTGGTGGCGTACGCGCAACCGGACGGGCAGATGAAGCTGGCGGCTGGATGGCTGATCGAGCGCGCAGGCTGGAAGGGCTTTCGCGAAGCCGACGCCGGAGTGCACAAGTTGCAGGCGCTGGTGCTGGTCAACTATGGCGCTGCCACGGGCCTGCAGTTGCTGGACCTGGCGCAACGCATTCAGCAGGACATTTGGCAACGATTCGAGGTTGAGCTGGAAATGGAGCCCAACAAGTATTGAGGCTACGCTTTCAGCACTGCCTTGGAGGCCCTGCACATTTGTCGATGTGCAGGGCTTTTTTGTTAATCCTGGGTTAACTTAGCCGCCTAACGATACATCCATTTGCTCCACCAAAGGCCCGATGCTGACGTCGCCGTCGGCATAAGAGAGCCTCCTTAGCCTGAGTCGATCTGCGTGATGCCAACCGCCAGCCCCTGGTGGCAGATTGCTCGACCCCATAACCGTCTTTAGATATGCGGGCGTGCCCATGATTACCCTGAAACTCAACGGTCAAGACCATCAACTCGATGTCACCGAGGACATGCCGCTGCTCTGGGCCATCCGCGACGTGGCCGGTTACAACGGCACCAAATTTGGCTGCGGCATGGGCCTGTGTGGTGCCTGCACCATTCACATCGACGGTTCCCCGGCACGCAGTTGCATCACGCCGATCGGTTCGGTGATTGGCCAGGACGTCAGCACCATCGACAATCTGCACAGCGACCCGGTCGGGCAAATCGTCCAGCAAGCCTGGCTTGACACTGCAGTGGCCCAGTGCGGCTTCTGCCAGGGTGGCCAGATCATGTCGGCGACAGCACTGCTCAAGGTCAACCCCAACCCCAGCGACGAGCAGATCGAAGAAGCGATGGTCGGCAACATTTGCCGTTGCGGCACTTACAACCGCATCAAGACCGCCATTCGCCAAGCCTCCACCCACCTGAAGGAGGCCAAGGCATGAGCGGGCTACCGAATGATTTTGCACTGAGCAATCTCAGCCGCCGCGGTTTTCTCAAGGGCGTAGGCGCTACCAGTGCGCTGGTGCTGGCGGCGAGTTGGGGTTGGCAGGACGCGCTCGCCGCCGACAAGGCGCCGAAATTCGGCGCCGACGGCATGCCCAATGGCTGGATTGACGATCCGAAGGTGTACGTCAGCATTGCCGCCGATGGCACCGTGACCGTGGTCTGCAACCGTTCGGAAATGGGCCAGGGCGTGCGTACCAGCCTGAGCATGGTGGTCGCCGATGAGCTGGAAGCCGACTGGGCGCTGGTCAAGGTACAGCAGGCACCCGGTGATGAAGTGCGCTTTGGTAACCAGGACACCGACGGCTCGCGCAGCATGCGCCATTGGTATGAGCCGATGCGTCGTTGTGGCGCCGCTGCGCGCACGATGCTTGAGCAAGCGGCTGCCGAGCAGTGGCAAGTGCCGGTGGGCGAGTGCCGTGCGCAATTGCACAAAGTCATTCACCAGCCCACCCAGCGCGAGCTGGGTTACGGC
>NZ_JAKNRW010000072.1 GCF_023072615.1 Pseudomonas violetae | reverse complement strand
GCTGCCCTTGCGCTTGCCGCTGGCGGACCTGAGCGAACAACTGCTGGCGACCGGACCGGCCCTGGAAGGTGGCGATGCGGTGCCGCTGCGTAGCGCGTCGGAGCGTTACAACGCCGACGCCCTGCTCGCCGTGCATGCCAAGGAGGAGAGCGGCCAGTGGCAGGCGACCTGGAGTTTGTGGTTGGGCGACAAGAAAGAAGCAGGCAGCGTGCAGGGTGCCGATCAGGCCGCTGTAGCAGATGCCGTGATGCTGGCCGTCAGTGAGCGACTGGCGCCGCGTTTTGTCGTCAAGCCAGGTGCCTCGGGCGAGCAATTGCTTGAGGTTCAGGGCATGAATTTAGAGCGCTATGCCGCGCTCGGGCGTTTGCTGGAGCCCTTTGGCATGCGCTTGCAGAGCGTCAACGGTGACCGGATTCTCTATCGGGTTCGAGGCAGTGCCGAACAGTTGAAGGCTCAGTTGTCCCTGGCGAAGTTGCAGGAGTTGCCAGCCGGGGAGGTCCCGGCACCGGTGCCGCCGGTACAGCCTATAGCCGATGGGACGACGCCCGCTATTACGCCAACCCCGGCCCCGGTTCCACAGTTACGTTTTCGCTGGTAGTTTTTTCTTTCGCTTATATAGATGCAGGAGTGATTCATGGCCGATACGCGGCGTTGGTTCTGGTTGGGTGGGATAGTCCTGCTCTGCGCGTTTGTCTGGCTGTTGCATCCAATCCTGACGCCGTTTCTGGTGGCGTTGCTGTTGGCCTACCTGTTTGATCCTCTGGTGGATAGGCTGGAGAAGGCAGGCCTCTCACGGACCTGGGGAGTGGTCGCGGTATTTGCGCTGTTCACCTTGATAGTCACGACACTGCTGCTGGTGTTGGTGCCGATGCTGGCCAAGCAATTGCTGCGCCTTTATGAACTGGCACCGCAGATGCTCGATTGGCTGCAGCACACGGCATTGCCATGGGCGCAGTCGAAATTCGGTTTGTCGGACGGCTTCTGGAGGTTCGACAAGCTCAAGGCGGCGATCAGCGAGCACATGGGCCAGACCTCTGACATAGTCGGCTTGGTGCTGAGCCAGGCAACTGCTTCCAGCCTGGCGGTGATCAGCTGGCTGGCGAACCTGGTGCTGATTCCGGTGGTGGGTTTCTACCTGCTGCGGGACTGGGACCTGATGATGGCCAAGATCCGCAGCCTGCTGCCGCGCAATCGTGAAGAGCGCGTGGTCAGTCTGGCGGGCGAATGCCATGAAGTGTTGGGCGCGTTTGTGCGCGGGCAGTTGCTGGTGATGGTGGCGCTGGGCGTCATCTATGCGGCGGGCCTGATGCTCATCGGGCTTGAGCTTGGGTTGTTGATCGGCCTGATCGCAGGCCTGGCGGCCATTGTGCCGTACATGGGCTTCGTGATCGGTATCGGTGCTGCGTTGATCGCCGGGCTGTTCCAGTTTGGCGGCGATTTGTACCCGATGATCGGCATCGTTGCCGTGTTCATGGTGGGGCAGGCCTTGGAGGGTATGGTGCTCACGCCCTTACTGGTTGGGGATCGGATAGGCTTGCACCCGGTGGCGGTGATATTTGCAATTCTTGCTGGCGGTGAACTGTTCGGATTCACCGGTATTCTGCTGGCCTTGCCGGTGGCTGCGGTGATTATGGTGTTGGTGCGCCACATTCATGATTTGTACAAGAGTTCGGGCATCTACAGTGGCGAGGAGCCCGAACTTTAGGGCGCTTTATTGAGGTGCGCTCCCCCGCCTGGTCCCGTGCCGGGCGGTGTGGGCGACGTGTGCAATATGCGCCTGCGCCGTCAGAGAATCTGTGATCAAACCAGCTAGTTAACGCAAACCTTTGATTTTGCTTGTGGTCTGTCGCATTGTGCGGTCAGCCTCACGGGTATAAACTTCGCAAACTTTACACAGAGGCCACTAACGGTTCCGTTGGAACTGTTCAGTCAGCATGAAACCGATTCAGCTGCCCCTAGGTGTGCGTCTGCGTGATGACGCTACCTTTATCAATTATTACCCAGGCGCCAATGCCGCAGCACTCGGCTATGTCGAGCGACTCTGCGAAGCCGACGCCGGCTGGACAGAAAGCCTGATTTACCTGTGGGGCAAGGACGGCGTGGGGCGTACGCACCTGCTGCAGGCTGCCTGTTTGCGCTTCGAACAGATGGGCGAGCCGGCGGTGTATCTGCCGCTGGCCGAACTACTGGATCGCGGCATCGAAATTCTAGACAACCTCGAACAGTACGAACTGGTCTGCCTGGATGATCTCCAGGCGGTGGCGGGGCGCGCGGATTGGGAAGAGGCTCTGTTCCATCTGTTCAATCGCCTGCGCGACAGTGGTCGGCGGCTATTGATAGCCGCATCGACTTCGCCGCGGGAACTGCCGGTGAAGCTGGCGGACCTCAAGTCACGATTGACTCTGGCCCTGATATTCCAGATGCGTCCTCTGTCCGACGAAGACAAGTTGCGCGCACTGCAATTGCGCGCTTCCCGTCGCGGCCTGCACCTGACCGATGAAGTGGGGCATTTTATCCTGACCCGCGGGACGCGCAGCATGAGTGCGCTGTTCGAATTGCTTGAACAGCTGGATCAGGCATCCCTGCAAGCCCAGCGCAAGCTGACAATTCCGTTTCTGAAAGAAACATTAGGCTGGTAGCCCCAAGCCCTGCAGGCCTTTTGCTACTTATCAGGCACGAGAAAATCCGCTTTCTTGCAGGGTGCAAGCCGCGCGGGTGTCTAAATAGGGCATTAGCGCTTAGATGGATTCTCGAAACCGAAAAGTCACATAAAGTTCGATTGAATTTGCAAATGAGGATGATAGCGGGCATAGTCTCGGCTTCTTTACAACCATCAGCCACGGTCGTGCCCATGCTAAATCGCTTCGCACCCCTCGTGCCTCTCGCACTCGTTACCTTGCTGTTCGGCTGCGCCGCTCACTCTCCAGTCTCCGAGCCTGCGCCCCAGCAACCGGTCAAAACTGCCGCTACCGCCCAATCCTCCTCCGTTCGTTATCTGGAAACTCCTTTCCAGGAAGATCCGGCTGCCGAAAAACAGCTCGCCAGCTTTGCTGACGGCAAGTCGTACCAGCTGCCGGTACTGGCAGACAGCATCCTTGAGCGCGGTATGTCCCTGATCGGTACCCGCTACCGTTTTGGTGGGACCTCTGAAGCCGGTTTCGACTGCAGTGGCTTCATCGGCTATCTGTTCCGTGAAGAAGCCGGCATGAACCTGCCGCGCTCGACACGGGAAATGATCAACGTGGATGCGCCGCTGGTTTCTCGCAGTAATCTCAAGCCAGGCGATCTGCTGTTCTTCGCTACCAATGGTCGTCGCGGACGCGTTAGCCATGCCGGCATCTACCTGGGAGATGACCAGTTCATCCACTCCAGCAGTCGGCGCAGTGGTGGTGTCCGGGTTGATAGCCTGGGTGACAGCTACTGGAGCAAAACCTTCATCGAGGCCAAACGCGCACTCGCGATGGCACCGACCATCGTCACCGCTCGCAAGTAAGCCTACAGTTTGTAGGGCGAACTTAAAGTCTTACTTGAAGTTTGCTGTATAGCGTCTAGAATCCTGATTTATTATTGATGGCTAACCGCCTGCGCATTGCGCCGGCGGTTTTCTTTTCTGCCCTTCCGGTGGAAGTAGCCGCAGCCAGATCAGGGTGTTCTGTATATGAAGACGTCGGCCCGCCTTGTGCTCATTATCGCCGCAGCGCTGCTCAGCGCCTGTGCCAGCCGCACTCCGTCGCCAGCCCCGGCACCGGTGATCCGCGCTCCCCTTGTGTTTGGTCCTGCTCAGCCATTTACCCCTGAGGCCGAAGACGTGCTGTTTCGCGCGTTGGGTTTGGTGGGCACGCCTTACCGTTGGGGCGGTAACACACCGGACTCTGGATTTGATTGCAGTGGGCTGATTGGCTACGTATACCGTGATGTCGCCGGTATCACGTTGCCGCGTACGACTCGCGAGATGATCGGGATGCAGGCGGCCAGCGTGGGCAAGGAGGGTTTGCAAACGGGCGACCTGATTTTCTTCGCCACCAATGGCGGTTCCCAGGTCAGTCACGCCGGTATCTATGTCGGTGAAGGGCGCTTTGTGCATGCGCCGGCAACCGGTGGTACGGTCAAGCTGGACAGCCTGTCCAAGGCTTATTGGCAGAAGGCGTATTTAAGTGCCAAGCGAGTGTTGCAGCCGGAGCATCTGGCGCGCAATCCGTAGTTGGCTGCCGGGTTGGCCACAGCATCAAGCCTGCGCACTGCGCTGGCTTGATCGGGCGCACCCTCAGAACTGACGATATGCGCTGCGGGGGCGAGTTGGCTGCCACAGGGCAGGATTCCGCCCCAGGCGCATTATTTAACCGCCGACACCCGCCACACCTTGTTCCCCACATCATCCGCCACCAGCAAATCCCCTTGCTGATCAATCACTACGCCCACCGGGCGGCCCATGGCTTTTTCGTCTTCGTTGAGGAAGCCGGTCAGCACGTCGATCGGCTGCCCGTTCGGTTTGCCGGCGTTGAACGGCACAAAAATCACCTTGTAGCCACTGTGGGGTTTGCGGTTCCACGAACCGTGCTGGCCAATGAAAACGCCTTCCTTGAACTGCGAAGGCAAGGTGTTGCCTTTGGCGAAGGTCAGGCCCAGCGATGCGGTATGCGGGCCAACCGCGTAATCCGGGGCGATGGCCTTGGCGACCAGGTCCGGATTCTGTGGCTCGACCCGTACATCCACGTGCTGGCCGTAGTAGCTGTAGGGCCAGCCGTAAAATGCACCGTCCTTGACCGAGGTGATGTAGTCCGGCACCAGGTCGCTGCCGATTTCGTCGCGCTCGTTGACGGCGGTCCACAGGGCGCCGGTGTGGGGTTCCCAAGCCATCCCGTTGGGATTGCGCAGGCCGGAGGCGAAGATTCGGTGATTGCCGGTGGCGCGATCTACTTCCCAGATAGCTGCGCGGCCTTCCTCCTTGTCCATGCCGTTTTCCGCAACGTTACTATTCGATCCCACAGTGACGTACAACTTGCTGCCGTCCTCGCTGGCAATCACGTTTTTCGTCCAATGATGATTCAGTGTGCCGCCCGGCAGGTCGACTACCTTGATCGGTTGTGACTTGATCTGCGTATCGCCGTTTTGATAATGGAAGCGCAGCAGCTGGTCGGTGTCCGCGACATACAAGTCGTTGCCCACCAGGGTCATTCCAAACGGCGAGTTGAGGTTTTCCAGAAACGTCGTGCGCGTCTCGGCGATGCCGTCATGGTCCTTGTCGCGCAGCAGCGTGATGCGGTTAGGACTGGGCACGCCGGCGCCGGCGCGGCCCATGACTTTCTTCATGACCCAGCCCTTGATGCCTTTGCTGTCGTCAGGTTTGGGTGGGGCATTGGTTTCAGCCACCAGCACGTCACCATTGGGCAGCACATACAGCCAGCGCGGGTGATCGAGCCCTTCGGCGAATGCGGCCACCTGGGTTCCGGCGATAGCGGTTGGCTTGGCACCATCCGCCCAGCCGATGGCTGGGGCGATGTTCACCGTCGGTATCAGGGTTTTGTTCGGTTCCGGCAATTTGGGTGACGGCCCGGTGCCGTCAGAGACCTGCAAGCTGGATGTTTCACCGCAGGCGGTAAGCCCTCCGGCGAGGGCGATGACGAAAACGAGCTGAGGCTTGCGCATGCTGACCTTCCCTATGAATGCATTGATCTCTTTAGTAGAGAAGCGCAAATGCGCGATGGTTCAATGGGGCATAACCATTTCAGCCCACCAGGCCGGACTTTAATTGACGCTCCCCCCCCAACCCTCTAACCTTCGCGGCTTGTTTCAGGTGCCCTGTGACGTCGTCGACAGGGTGAAACAGGGAAGCCGGTGAATGATCACTTCCGAGCAAGACTGATCATGATCCCGGCGCTGCCCCCGCAACGGTAAATGAGTGAAGACTGCGCCTTGTGCCACTGTGTCGAGTCATCGGCATGGGAAGGCGCGCAGTCAGGCCAATAGCCGCTCATGAGCCCGGAGACCGGCCTGATCCATCCAGCGGCATCACGGTGGGCGATGCCAGGCTTCTTGCCATCTATTCTTGTGCCTGCCCGCCGTTATCCAGCCCCAACGGAGAGCTCCCCCATGACTGATACCCCCGATCGTGACGAACGCCACCTGGCGCGCATGTTGCGCAAAAAAGCCGTGATCGACGAACGCATCGCCAACTCGCCGAATGAATGCGGCTTGCTGCTGGTGCTCACCGGCAATGGCAAGGGCAAAAGCAGCTCGGCGTTCGGCATGCTCGCGCGGTCCATGGGCCATGGCATGCAGTGCGGAGTCGTGCAGTTCATCAAGGGCCGAAACAGCACCGGTGAAGAGCTGTTCTTCCGGCGCTTCCCGGAGCAGGTGCGATTTCATGTCATGGGCGAAGGTTTCACCTGGGAAACCCAGGATCGCCAGCGGGATATCGCTGCTGCCGAAGCTGCGTGGGCGGTGTCACGTGAATTGCTGTGTGACCCCTCGATCGGTCTGGTGGTGCTGGATGAATTGAACATCGCTCTCAAGCACGGTTATTTAGATCTCGATCAAGTGCTCAGTGATTTGCAGGCCCGTCCGCCGATGCAGCACGTGGTGGTGACCGGCCGCGGTGCCAAGCCGGAGATGATTGAGTTGGCCGATACCGTGACTGATATGGGCGTGGTCAAACACGCGTTTCAGGCCGGCATCAAGGCGCAAAAAGGCGTCGAATTGTGAGACAGCCTCGGCATTGCCCGGCAGTATTGATTGCCGCGCCGGCTTCCGGCCAAGGCAAGACCACCGTGACGGCCGCGCTGGCCAGGTTGCACCGCAACCAGGGGCGCAAGGTGCGCGTGTTCAAGTGTGGCCCGGACTTTCTCGACCCGATGATTCTCGAGCGCGCCAGCGGTGCCCCGGTTTATCAGCTGGACATGTGGATGGTTGGCGAGCAAGACAGTCGTCGCCTCTTGTGGGAAGCCGCCGGTGAGGCAGACCTGATCCTGATCGAAGGGGTGATGGGGCTGTTCGACGGCACGCCTTCCAGTGCCGACCTTGCGCGGCATTTTGGCGTGCCGGTGCTGGCGGTGATCGATGGCACCGCCATGGCACAGACCTTTGGCGCCCTGGCCCTGGGGTTGGCGCGCTATCAGCCGGATTTGCCGTTTGCCGGCGTGCTGGCCAATCGCGTGGGCACGTTGCGTCACGCGCAGTTGCTTGAAGGCAGCCTGACTGAAGGGTTGCGCTGGTATGGCGCGTTGTCCCGAGAGACCGGGATCGAGCTGCCAAGTCGTCACCTCGGCCTGGTGCAGGCCAGCGAACTGAACGACCTGGACCTGCGTCTCGATGCTGCCGCGAACGCCTTGGCCAGCAGCTGTGAAGTCGCGTTGCCGCCGGCGGTGGAATTCGCCGCGCCGGACTTGATGGTTGCCCAACCTTTGCTCGCAGGCGTGCGCATCGCGGTGGCCCGTGATGAGGCCTTCGCGTTTACCTATGGTGCGAGCCTGGATCTGCTGCGGGCCATGGGCGCCGAGTTGCGGTTTTTCTCGCCGATCCGTGATGCCGGGTTGCCCGAGGCGGACAGTCTTTATCTGCCGGGCGGTTACCCTGAATTGCATCATGCGGCTCTGGCTGGAAACGCCTCGATGCTGGCGGCAATCCGGGCGCACCATGGTGCAGGCAAACCTTTGCTGGCCGAGTGCGGCGGGATGCTGTATCTGCTCGATTCGTTGACCGATGTCGAAGGCACGCGTGCCGAGCTGGTGGGGCTACTGGCGGGGGATGCGGTCATGCAGAAGCGCCTGGCCGCGCTGGCCTTGCAGGTGGTCGAGTTGCCTGAGGGTGCGTTACGTGGGCATACCTACCACCATTCGCTGACCCATACCGAACTTGAGCCGATCGCCCGGGGGTTGAGCCCGAACGGCGGGCGTGGGGCGGAGGCGGTTTATCGTGAGGGGCGGATGACGGCTTCTTATGTGCACTTTTATTTTCCGTCGAATCCGGTGGCAGTAGCTGCACTTTTGGCGCCTGACCGGGAGGTCGCCTTCGCGAGCGAGTCGCGTCGTCGCACCGCCGCTCACACAGGTGATCGAGTTTCTTCAAACAGCGCACCATCAACTGTGGGAGCGGGCTTGCCCGCGAAGAGGCCATGAGCGACGCCACTTTCAGCCAGGCCGAACGCGACGCGGTCTACCGCGCCATCGCCGAACGCCGCGACATGCGCCACTTCAGCGGCGGCACC
>NZ_JAKNRW010000071.1 GCF_023072615.1 Pseudomonas violetae | reverse complement strand
CGAACTCAGCAGTGAAACGATGCATCGCCGATGGTAGTGTGGGGTTTCCCCATGTGAGAGTAGGTCATCGTCAAGATTAAATTCCAAAACCCCTATCTGCGTATGCAGGTAGGGGTTTTGTTTTTGTAGAAGTCACCAATTTTCACCTGCACGTTGCTGCTGTAACGGGCTGGTCACAGAATTTCTTGACGACCATAGAGCATTGGAACCACCTGATCCCATCCCGAACTCAGCAGTGAAACGATGCATCGCCGATGGTAGTGTGGGGTTTCCCCATGTGAGAGTAGGTCATCGTCAAGATTGAATTCCGAAACCCCTGTCTGCTAACGCAGACAGGGGTTTTGTCGTTTTGCGCCCCGTGAATGTGACTTGTCCATGATTCATGATTCAGGCACGGCGCTGCAGGTTCACCCACCAGCGGGTTCGATAGTGCAACTAGGCGATGGCTGCCGATGTATTCAAGGTGTCCTGAGCGCCCCGCCCGGCGCCCGGATCGCCGCTCAGCTCGGCCTGCAGGGATTTGATACGCTGCCAGGCGAGTTCATGTTCCTGGCGCTCCGCGCTCCGCGCGCCACACTGCAGGCGAAGCCGTGGATTGCCAGCGTTGTTGCGCAAGCGCAGGAGCCAATGGATGGCCTGTCTCACGACATGTTGATCAGGCACCTATGCTGCCAAAGGCGATGAAGAAATGATGCGGCAGCCCGCAGTCGTAAATGACAATAAATCGCATTATCTTTCGAGGGTAGCCGATTGTGCAACTGATCGGCACACTCCCATCGAGTTACAATGATTAGGAGTCTTACGTCGGACGGCTCTTGTTCAGTGCCTCATGTGTATCGAGGTAGCACGTTATAACTTCCACCGCACGGTTGAGGTGCTGTTCAAGCAAGCGCACGGAGCTCTCTACATCCCGGTCCTCGACTGCTCGCAAAAGCGCCCGGTGGTCCTCCTGAGACAACTCACCTAAGTTCATCGCCTCCAGGTTGAAGCGCAGGAAGCGTTCTTCTTCCTTCAGCCCGTCCTCCACCAGGCGCAACAGCCGGCGGTTAGGCGCTTTACTGTAAAGCGCCATGTGGAAGAGGCGATTGAGACGACCAATCTCGGTAAATTCGCGCTCCGTTTCGAGATCATCGATATGGCGCGCTGCCTGTTCAAGGTCGTCGGCGATAAGCAGAGGGATCGACAGGCGCAGTGCTTGCGACTCGAGCAAAATACGCAGCGCGTAGGTTTCCACAGCGTCGCCCTGAATGAGCGGCGCGACGACGGCGCCTTTGTGAGCGATGACGCTTAGCAGCGATTGCGCTTCAAGCTGACGCAGCGCTTCGCGAACCGGCATGCGGCTGACCCCGAAGAAATCCGCGAGGTCTTGTTGACGCAACGCTGTGCCACAGGGGATTCGACCGTCGAGAATCGCCGAGCGCAAGGTCTCTTCAATCACCGCGCGGGCCATGTGCGCGGGGATTGGTGCATTGATCTTGATACTGCCTAGAGGGTTGAGCTTTTGTGTCACAACGCACCCTGAATGAGTTTGAATGTAATTGGATCCAAATTGACATTAGTGACTGCCGGACACATTGTCAAACTGGCGGTCTCTCTGAAAGTTTAGCGCGCTATCAGTGATCTCATCGTGCCATTGTCTTTTGTCGGGCTAACCTTCACCATCAACCGAATTCCACCTGCCTGATCTGGATGCCTCGCATTGGCGGCACGTTTCGCGATCTCTCGGACTTTGCGCTGGCTCTCATGCGCCCTGCTGCTGGCTGGCGTCATGCTGGGCGGACTGCATGCCGATTGGAATTTTTCGCTGATCAGTCGCCGTGCCCAGGCATTGTACGGGCCATTGGGCGAAGGGCAGCAACGCATTGACGCCTGGCAGCATTTATTGGCTACACAAAAGCAGGTCGGTGAGCTGGAGCAGCTCAATCTGGTTAATCAATTTTTCAACCGGAAAGTGCGTTACGTCGAGGATATCGACTTGTGGCACGAGGTCGATTATTGGGAGACGCCCGTCGAAGCGCTATGGAAAGGCGCAGGAGATTGCGAAGATTATGCCATCGCCAAGTATTTCAGCCTGCGCCATCTCGGGGTGTCCAGTGACAAGCTTCGCATCACCTACGTCAAGGCCCTGCGCCAGAATCGCGCGCATATGGTCTTGACCTACTATTCGAGTCCCGAGGCGATGCCGCTGGTGCTCGACAGCTTGATCGATGCAATCAAGCCCGCCAGTCAACGAACCGATCTGCTGCCGGTCTACTCGTTCAACGCAGAAGGGTTGTACCTGCCGGGTGCCAAGGGCAATAAGAAAGTCAGCGACACCAAACGCCTGTCCCGCTGGCAGGATGTATTGAAGAAAATGCAGGCCGAAGGTTTCCCGGTCGAGACGACTAACTAGGAGCACGCGCTCAGATGTCTTTGTTTAAACAGCTTTTGATCGCTATCTGTCTGTTCCTGGTGGTCGCTTTCACTGGCAGCTTCATGGTGAGCCTGGAAAGCTCGCGGACCCAATACGTCAATCAGTTGCGCTCCCACGCCCAAGATGCGGCGACGGCTCTGGCGTTGTCCCTCACGCCCAATATTGATGATCCGGCGATGGTCGAGTTGCTCGTCAGCTCCATTTTCGATAGTGGTTACTACGCCAGCATTCGGGTAATCGACGTCAGCAACGACAACATCATCGTGGAACGCAGTGGCATTCCTGCGGTGACCAACGTGCCCGACTGGTTCGTCAAGCTGATCGGGCTGGCGCCAGCGGGGGGTGATGCCATCGTCAGTCGTGGCTGGGAACAGGCCGCGCGGGTCGAGGTCGTCAGCCACCCGATGTTTGCCTTGGCCAAGCTCTGGCAGAGCGCGCTGGGCAGCCTTGGCTGGTTACTGCTCTGCGGCGCCGTCAGTGCGGTACTGGGTGCGCTGCTGCTGCGGCGACAATTGAAGCCCCTGGACTATATGGTCAAGCAATCCCACGCCATCGCCCGGCGTGAGTTCCTCAGCCTGCCGGACCTGCCGCGCACCCCCGAATTGCGACGCGTCGTCCAGGCCATGAACCAGATGGTCGAGAAGCTCAAGGCGCTGTTCCAGGAGCAGGCCGAGCGCAGTGAAAAACTGCGTATCGAGTCTTACCAGGATAATCTGACGGGCTTGGCCAATCGGCGATATTTCGAGATGCAGTTGAATGCTCGGGTGAGCAACCCGGAGCAGGCTAGCTCCGGCTATCTGCTGCTGCTTCGGGTCAAGGATCTGGCCGGCTTGAACCAGCGTCTCGGCGGTCAGCGTACCGACGAATTGCTGATAGCGGTCGGCGAGCAGCTTTCGCGTGAATGCGCCAAGTATCCCGAGACGCAAAACCTCGTCACGCGCATCCGCGGCGGCGAATTTGCCGTGCTGGCCCCGGGGCTGGTCCGTGAAGAAGCACTGCATCTGGCGCGCAATCTCGACAGCGCCCTGGCTAGTCTACATGCCACCGGTGCCACCGACGTGGCCTCGGTAGCCTCTCTGGGCCTGGCGCCGTTTGTCCATGGCGACTCACCCCAGGCGGTCCTCGGGTTGGCCGACCAGGCACTGGCACAGGCGGAAACTCAGGGTGAACCGAGCTGGGCCTGCCTGGATCACAGCGCCTTGTCTCGCGTCGCAGATGACCATCATGCCTGGCACAACCTGCTGGATCAGGCGCTGGCGAATCGAGGCTTGCAACTGTACTTCCAGCCGGTCGTCGCGAGCCAGGACCCGCAGTTGGTGCTGCATTACAAGGTGCTGTCGCGGCTGATCGACGACCAGGGCCAGACTATTCCCGCCGGGCGATTCCTGCCCTGGCTGGAGCGCTTTGGCTGGACGGCGCGCCTGGACCGGCTGATGCTGGAGTTGGTGCTGGAGCAAATGGCCGATCATGACGAGTCACTGGCGCTGAACCTGTCTTCGGCTACGCTGGCGGATCCGCAGATGCTGAGCAAGGTGTTCGACATCCTGCGCGCCCATTCTAATCTGGGGTCGCGCCTGACCCTGGAAATCGGTGAGGAACAGATTCCCGAGCAGGCCGTGCTTGAGCAACTGACCAAGCGTTTGCGCGAACTGGGCTTCTCTCTGAGCCTGCAACGTTTTGGTGGGCGTTTCAGCATGATAGGCAACCTCGCACGCCTGGGCCTGGCCTACCTTAAGATCGATGGCAGCTACATCCGTTCGATTGATCAGGAGGGTGATAAGCGTCTATTCATCGAAGCGATCCAGCGTGCTGCGCACAGCATTGATCTGCCGCTGATAGCTGAGCGGGTCGAGACTGAAGGGGAGTTGTCGGTGATTCGCGAGATGGGGCTGTATGGGGTGCAGGGGCAGTTGTTTGGCGAGCCCAAGCCCTGGCAGTAAACAATTCAGAAGCACAAAAGATCGCAGCCTGCGATCTTTTGATTTGCAAAGTGCTTAGATCAACCCCGTCTCGTCATCATCAATCAAATGACTCAAGCCACCCAGCGCTTCGCGCGCCTGGTTCCGGTCCATCAGCTTGGCCTGCGCCGCCGCTGGCAGGTCCGTCACCCTAATCACGCCTTTGCTGGTCAGCACCTGAATCAAGTCATCGAGTACCCGGATCATTTCCAGGTCGCTCTGCTTGAGCTGCTTGAGGCTGACTTCCATTACTTCGTTGGCGTACCAGGCCTGGATCTCATGATGATCGGCGGGCAGCGTTTCGGTGGCCTCGGCGTAAGCCGCCGCCTCCACGCGCACTAATTGGCCTTGCGCATCGCGTTGCACGTAAAACATTGAGCATCCCTCAGAAATGGACCAGCATCATGCTGTCAGCAGCATAGGCCAACTGCGCACGAGTATGCGTTGCGACGACTGAATCGTCACCGGGGTGATTATCGCAAACGTGACGGCCGCCCGGTTTGGGCGGCCACACGCTGGCTATCAGCTGTTGTTGTGATCAACCTTGATGGTCGGATCGCTACCGGCAATCAGATTGTGCAGGTTGGCGGTAGACCAGTTGTTGCCTTCCAGCGTGATCGTCACATCCGCCTTGGCGGCTGCGGCGTCAGTACTGTTGAACTTACCGGCAGAGTTCACTTCCAGGGACGACACGCCGCCCGCCGTGGTGATCTTCAGGAAGTTGTCGATGGTGCTGCCGGTCTCGCCCTGCAACAAGTCACGCAGGTCGATACGGTCACCCTCGGCGGCCTTGAAGTCCTTGATCACATCGTTACCGGTGTCGCCTGCTTTCCAGACGAAGGTGTCGCCACCCAGACCGCCGATCAGGGTGTCGTTGCCTTTGCCACCGATAAGGATGTCATTGCCATCGCCACCATCGAGCAAGTCGTTACCGGTTCCGCCGAGCAGGATGTCGTTGCCACTGCCACCGTACAGTTTGTCGTCGCCGCCCTGGCCGAAAATGATGTCGTTGCCGGCACCGCCCAGCAGCGTGTCGTTGCCGTCATGAGCACCGGACACGTCGAACACTTTGTAGTTCTCGGTCACGAACTGGTGCACGTTGCTTGGGGTGACCTTGTTGGTTTCGACACCCGTTTCCAGGCCGACGAACGCTTGCAGCGAGGTGTAGCCCTCACCCGTGACCCCGTTGAAGCTCACCAGGTCGCCGAAGATGATGTCGTTGCCATCGCCGCCGTTGATGTTGTCGCTTCCTGGCAGTGTCGCCTCGTTGTGGCCCAGGATCGCGTTAGCCAGGTCATCAGGGTTGATGTTGGCCAGCGGTTTTCCTTTGGTCGTGTTGTACGGAGCCAGGTCGCTTTCAGTGACTGAGTTGTTCAGGCCAATGGCCTGTACGGTGGAGTTGGCCGCTGCGAACAGTGCGAGTGCCAGCCTTGCGTTATAGGCGCTGTCGTTATCGACCCTGCCCCTGCCGTCGTTATAAGACAGTTCGTAAGTCCCATCACCCTGCGCGTGAATCCTCAAGTCACTGTCGATCTTCGAAGATTTCCAGTCGCCGGAACTGTCCTGGGTCCATTTGTAAACGTTGCCGCTTGCATCAACCAATGTCCGGAGTTTGCCACCGATCATCGTGTTGAACGCGGTACCAGGCTTGTAATCACCGGCCTTCATCAGGCTGTCGAGGTTGATGTCGCTGGTGTTGTTTGACCAGTAATCAACGACTTTTGGATTGACTACCTCATAGGAGGTATAGGCAGTTGGCTCACCATCGGTGATGAAGTAAGTCAGGTTAATCGCATTCGGGTTGCTCTTAGCGTCGGTGCTGTAGAACCAGTTGGCCGTGGTCTTGAATACGTCCTCGTAGTTAGTCCAACCACCCTTGTTCATGCTATCGAGCACGGTCTTCAAGCTGTCTAGCGCCCCATTGACCGACAAGTCGACCGAAATCGATTTGTTCACCTGCGTATCGAAGTCCACCAGGAATACCTTAACGGTACCCGGGTTCTCGCCTTGCGATGTGGCGCTGGCGATCAGCGAGGTAAATACCGCTATCAGTGAGTTCTTGGCCGACGTCACAGAGGCATCGCTCATGCTGCCCGAACTGTCGACCATGAAGGCGATGTTGTAGTTCTGCCCCGGGATCGGCGTAAGCCCGGCGACGTCGGCTACGATGATGTCATTGCCAAAGGTGCCGTCCTGAACGTCGTTGCCCGCCGTCAACGTGATCGGGTTGTACGTGGCCGGGTAAATGGTGACCGGAATCGTCGCCGTACTCGAAGCCGAACCACCCAGTTGCTCGGTAGAAGTCGAGGTCACGGTCAGGTCGAACTTTCCGTTGTAGTAAGCCGGTGGTGTCAGGGTCAGGTTGGCCAGGTTCCAGCCAGTCACTATCGCCTTGCCATCGGTGCCCACCGTCCAGCTGTGGCCGGCGTCGTCGCTCAGCACCATGCCTTTCGGGAAGCCGCTGATGGTCACACTGAGGCTTTCCGAGCCGTCGGTATCGGTCAGCGCAGTGGTGATTTTGGACAGGTGTACGCTGCCGTTTTCCGCGCCTTCGTTGAGCTTGTAGCCCTCGTAGTAACCTTCACCGTTAGTGCCGTGCAGATCGGAAACCGTCACGCCGGATGCGGCCAGGTTGGCCACGCCGGTGTACAGCGGAATACCGGAACTGCTCAGGTCGACAGCGGCGGCGCCGTTGATCGACAGGTTGACGTCATAGCTGCCCGGGCCACTCTGGTTGTGGTGGTAGATGTCGATGGTGTAGTAGCCGCTGGTAGTCGGCTTGAAGCCTGTACCCGAGATGGCGCCACCTTTACCCCACAGCGCACTGGCTGCATCTTTGCCGCCAATAGTCACCAGCAGACTGTCGTCAGCGCTGCCGCTGAAGGTGTAAGTTTTGCCGGCTTCCAGGTAGATCAGGCCGGACGTTTTCGATGCGGTACCCACAGCGACATCGCCACTGGATTGCACGTTGGTCGAGGTGCTGGTGCTGTTCGGATTCTTCGCCGCATCAATCACCGACTTCAGGGTAGCAGTTGCCACACCGCTGCCTGCGCTACCGTCATAGCCTGCGCTCAGGCCGGACAGGTTGGTCCAGACTTCCTTGAGCAGGCCAGTCGAGGTCACGGCATTGCTGTCGACATTCAGCGTCGGCCTGTCAGCCACCGGGGTAATGTCGACTTTCAGCGTTGCCTCATTGCCCTGGTTGAATCCATCTGTAGGCTTGAACTTGATCTGCGCGTAGTCAGCGGCCTTGTTGCCAATGCCAGTGCCGCCGTAACCGTCAGCACCAGACTCGTTGGCCACCGGTACAAATTTCAGTTTGCCGCTGGCGATATCCGCCTGGCTGATGACCTGGCCTGCCGCGACTTTCACCCAGCCAGCCGCACCGTTGAACATCAGGTCGCCGCGACCGGCTACATCCGTGATGGTGACGCTCAGAGGGCTGTCGTTATCGACATCTGTGGTTTGGAAGTTGGCCCACGTCAGCACCAGGTCAGTGTCTTCAATACCGGTAACACCGCCGCTTACAGCAACCGGTGCATGGTCGTTGTCGACGATGGTGGTGGTGACGCTGGTTTTCGTAGGGTCGATTACGAGGTTCTCGAAATTACCGCCAGCGACGCTGTCGATGGTGATCACGAAGTTCTCGGAACCTTCCACCAGCTTGTCGTTGATGGTCGAGATGTCGAAACCGACGCCATTGCTGTTGGCCGGGATCTTGACCGTGACGACACCGTTGAAGTCAACGTTGTTAGTCGCTGTGCCGCTGTATTTCAGGGTGACAGTGACTTCGCCGTGGGCAGTGTTGCTCAGGTTCAGCGTGTAATGTGCTGTCTGGCCTTCAACGACTGAAGCATCGCCAGTGATGCCCACGGTGACTTTGTCGCCTTGGCCTGCAGGCTCATCGGTGATGGTAGTGGTCAACGGGGTCTTGTCGAGGGTCAGCTGTTCAAACTTCACGCTGCCGCCGGAGACGGATTCGAGCTTGTTCACCAGCGAAGTCTGGCCGCCGGTGTAGACGTCATCCGCGATGGTTACCGGCAACGAACCGGAGCTGGCGTTGGCGGCGATGTTGATGATCTTGCCGTTGCTCAGGGTGAAGCTCATCGCGTCGTGATTGTTGATCGGCAGGCCATTGATGTTGGTCAGGGTCACGGTGTAGGTGATCTGGCCACCTTCGGCCACCGTGGTTTTATCCACGGTCAGCTTGGCGATGACTTCACTGGTGGTGTCATTGATGGTTACTGTCGCTGGGCCACCGATGGTTGGGTTTTCCAGTGCGGCGCCATTCGACGTGGCACCGGTAATGCCCAGTTGTGCGGTGCCGCCGTCTTTGTAGACGTCGTCGCCTTGCGGGTCGAGGGTGTGGACCTTCTCGGTTTCACCAACAGCAAAGACCACGGTTTTACCGTTGCTCAAGGTCACAGTGACCGGTTGCAGCTGAGCTTTGTCGAGCTTGATGGTGAACGCTGCGCCCTGGTTTTCCAGGACTGGGCCGTTACCAACAATGGTGATGCCGACGGCATCGCCTTGACCGGTC
>NZ_JAKNRW010000070.1 GCF_023072615.1 Pseudomonas violetae | reverse complement strand
GACGCGCTGGCGGCGGGCCGCGATGCAGGCTTGCTGGCTCCCTGGCCGACCACGACAAACAGATTGTTGCCTTCGACTCGCGCGGTATAGGGGGACAGCTGCGTCAGGTTGATGATCAGTCGCGTCCGGTCCTTGGCTTCCACCACCGTGGCACTGCGGGCATTGCCGCCGCCCAGGTCGCGGGTCTTGCTTGCCAGCTGGCTCACCACACCGGGCAGGTCCAGCGCAATCCGCGCCGGTGACTCGGTCGTGTATCCCTGAGGCGCCGGGGGCGCGCCATCGAACGACAACTTCAACTCGACCCGATCCCCAGGCAATGCCGCAACATCCAGCGTCTTCAGATTGGCCGCTACTGCCATCGGTGAAATCAGCGCTATCCATAGCGAAATACCGAGGGCTGAGAAAATCCTGTTCATTATTCGAGTCCCACTATGAGTGCTCTTTCAAAGGTATGGTTCGTGGCCGTTCCAGCCAGGCCCCCTGGCCGTCGGGAACGATTTCGACCACATCGACCTGCGAGCCGCTGATGGCGACAATGCGTCCATCGTTGCGCCCAAGATAGTCACCGACTTTCAGGCGGTGCACGCCGCCTGCCCCGCGCAACAGCGCAAAGGAACCGGTTGCATTGGAAATCGTGCCGACCATTTCAAACTGTTCGATGTTGAAACCTTCCAGATACTGCTTGACCCGGGCAGGATCGGGCTTGACGTTACGCGCGCCGTGTTTCTGGCCAGCCAGGTCCACCCTGACCTGTCGGGAAAACGGGCTTCGCAGGTTGGCGGCGCTGTAGGTGAACGTCGGGTAGGAGCGAAAAATCGGCGTTGGCTCTATTTTTCCCGGCGGGCGCAGGCGAACTTCGTTCATGTAGGCATCAAGATCGCTGACGTCGTCACCCTTGCCACAACCGGCCAACCCTAGCACTACGAGCACCATTGCCAAACAACGGATCGGGCTCATTTTTGCGCCCCCTTGTCGTTATAGCGGTACGTCTTGGCCAGGATGCTCATGCGCAACTTCGCCCCACCTTCGGGGTTGGCCGCTGCAATGTCGAAGTCATGCAGCGTGACGATCCGGGGCAACCCGGCCACTCCGCTGACGAAGGTGGCCAGGTCGTGATACGCCCCGGTAACGGTAATCTGGATCGGCAATTCGATATAGAACTGCTGAGTAACTTCCGGCAGCAACTTGATCTCTTCGAACTCAAGCCCACTACCCAGCCCGGTGCGAGTGATGTCCTCCAGCAGGCCCGGCACCTCGGTGTCACTGGGCAACTGGCGCAGCAACACGCCAAAGGAGTTTTCCATCTCTTTCATCTGCTGGGTATACAGCTCGAGATTCGCGGCCATGCGCGCTTTGGACGTGAACTGCTCCTTGAGCGTCAACTCTTGCTCACGCTTGCTGTTCAACTGGTTTTCCAGGTCGCTGAGATAGAAGTGATACCCCAGGGCCAGTACCAGCACCATCAGCAGCCCACCCGTGATCGCCTTGATCGCTGGCGGCCAGGAGCCGATGTTATTGGTGTCCAGGTCATTGATATCGACATTGCGTAATCCGGCGAACCATTCGGACGGGCTCATTGACCATCCTCCACGGCCGCGGGCTGGGTCTGTCGAACCGTCAACTGGAAGACGTTCGCCTGGTCGAGCTGACCCGCAGTGGTGGCCTTGACCTCAGTCAGGCTGGGGGCGTCGAACCAGTCGGAGCCATCGAGATTGCGCATCAGGTCTGACACTCTGTTATTGGACTCGGCGGCTCCGGTGATGGACAAGGTCTTGCCAACCATTTTGACTTCGGTGAAATACACCCCGTCCGGCAACGTGCGCGCCAGCTGGTCGAATATCCGCCCACTGATTGGCCGATTGCCCTGCAAGTCCTGGATGATGCGCATACGCTCGATAAGCTGCTGGCGGCGTGCCTTCAAGTCGCTGATCTGCTTGATCCGCTCATCGACCACGGAGATCTGTTTGCCAATGTAATCGTTACGGGCGAGCTGCCGGTCAATGGCGGCAGTGATGACTTGGTCCGCAATCAGTATCGCCCCCACCGAGCCCACCAGAACCCCCACAAGGATCAACAGAAAGCGTTTGCGACGTTCCTCGCGCAGCTCCTCGCGCCAGGGTAGAAGATTGATCCGCGCCATCAGTCAAAACTCCTGAGTGCCAGCCCGCAAGCGATCATCAGTGCCGGCGCATCACTGGCCAGGGCACCGGCGTTGACCTTGCTGCTCAGGGTCATGTCGGAAAATGGATTGGCCACCTGGGTCGGCGTATTCAGGCGCTGCTCGATCAAGCGATCCAGCCCTGGGACTGACGCCGTGCCTCCGGCCAACAGAATATGGTCGACCGAATTGTATTGGCCCGAAGCGAAAAAGAACTGCAATGAACGGGAGACCTGTTGCACCAGCGCGTCGCGAAACGGCTGCAATACCTCACTGACGTAATCGTCCGGCAAACCGCCCTGTTTTTTCGCCAACCCTGCCTGTTCAAGGGTCAGACCGTAGCGGCGCTGGATTTCTTCGGTCAGTTGACGGCCACCGAACAATTGCTCGCGGGTGTAGATGATCCGCCCTTTATGCAAGACACTGAGAGTGGTCATGGTCGCACCGATGTCGACCACGGCCACGGTCGACTGCCCCTGGGGGCTGGCCAGATGGCCGGTCAGCAGGCCGAACGAGCGCTCCAGCGCATAGGCCTCGACATCGACCACCCGCGCAGTGAGGCCGGCCAGCGCCAGGGCCGCTTCACGCACCTCGACATTTTCCTTTCGGCAGGCGGCCAGCAGGACATTGACTCGTGCCGGATTTCGCACCGAAGCACCCTGGACTTCGAAGTCGATGGCGACTTCGTCCAAGGGATAGGGAATGTATTGATCGGCCTCGATCTTCAGCTGATTTTCCAGCTCGTCGTCAGAAAGCCCGGCATCCATCTCAATCGTCTTGGTGATCACGGCCGAGCCGGCCACTGCCACGGCCACATTCCTGAGATTGGTCCTGGCCTTTAGCAGCACACGCGACAACGCCTGCCCCACACCTTCAAGCTCCGCGATATTTTTTTCGATGACTGCATTGGCAGGCAGAGGCTCGACTGCATAAGCCTCAACCCGGTAGCGCTCGCCTTGACGGCTCAACTCCAGAAGCTTCACCGACGTGGAGCTGATGTCGATTCCCAGAAGCGTATTAGCCTTTTTATTGAAGAGTCCTAGCACTACCCATTCCCTATGACTATCCGTGAGTTACGGACTCTTTAATGTCCACTGCGTTCAGCCCGCCCGTCTTGACAGCAGCGCAAATGACGCCCTGCGACGGAAAAATGCTTATAATGCCCAGCGATTTTTTACCAGATTTTACTCCAAGCTCGGGACGTTACCCTTTCAACGGCCCCTGATGCCAAACTCATTCTTTGCCCTGGATATCCAAACGCCTTGATTCGTCTGCTGAAATTTTTCGGTTGGTCCATCGTCGCCGTTTTCTGCGGACTGCTCCTGAGTCTGAGTGGCGCCTATCTTTACCTTAGTCCCGGATTACCGTCTGTGGAGGCGCTGAGAAGTATTCAGTTGCAGATTCCACTACGGGTATACAGCAGTGACGACAAGTTGATTGCAGAATTTGGCGAAATGCGCCGGACCCCGATCCGTTTCGCTGACATTCCGCCGAATTTCATTAATGCGTTACTAAGTGCTGAAGACGATAATTTTGCCAACCACTATGGCGTTGATCCGAGCAGCCTGATGCGTGCCGCCACCCAACTGGTGAAAAGCGGCCATATCCAGTCCGGCGGCAGCACCATCACCATGCAGGTGGCGAAGAACTTCTTCCTGACCAGCGAGCGCAGCTTCTCGCGCAAAACCACCGAAATCCTCCTGGCCCTGCAAATTGAACGCCAGCTGACCAAGGACGAAATCCTCGAGCTGTACGTTAACAAGATCTACCTGGGTAACCGAGCGTATGGCATCGAAGCTGCTGCGCAGGTGTACTACGGCAAGTCCATCCGTGACATCAGCCTGGCGCAGATGGCGATGATTGCGGGCCTGCCAAAAGCCCCATCGCGCTTCAATCCGCTGGCCAACCCGACCCGCAGCAAGGAGCGGCGAGACTGGATCCTCGGGCGCATGTACAAGCTTGGCAAGATCAGTGAAGCCGACTATACCGCAGCAATCAATGAGCCGCTCAACGCCAGCTATCACGTACCGACACCCGAAGTGAACGCGCCCTACATTGCCGAAATGGCCCGCGCCGAAATGGTCGGCCGCTATGGCAGCGATGCTTATACCGAGGGCTTTCGCGTAACCACCACGGTGTCGAGTAACCTGCAGGAAATGGCCAACACAGCGCTCCATGAAGGCTTGATGACCTACGATCAGCGCCACGGTTATCGCGGCCCTGAATCGCGCCTGCCGGGCAAGACCCGCGAGGCCTGGGGCACCGAACTGACCAAACAGCGCACCATCAGCAGCCTCGAACCCGCCATCGTCACCCAGGTCGACAAGAACGGCCTGCAAGTGCTGACCCGCACCGGCGAGGAACACGTCAGCTGGGATACGATGAAATGGGCGCGACCGTTCCTCAACACCAACAGCATGGGCGCCAATCCGAAGCAGCCAGCCGATGTCGCCCAGGTCGGCGACCTGGTGCGCGTGCAGCGCCAGCCGGACAACTCGCTGAAGTTCAGCCAGATTCCGCAGGCCCAGGGCGCACTTGTTTCCCTCGACCCGCAAAACGGTGCCATTCGCTCACTGGTGGGCGGTTTTGCCTTCGAACAGAGCAATTACAACCGGGCCATGCAAGCCAAGCGTCAGCCGGGCTCAAGCTTCAAGCCATTCGTCTATAGCGCCGCTCTGGATAACGGCTACACCGCCGCCAGCCTGGTGAACGACGCACCGATCGTGTTCGTCGACGAATACCTGGACAAGGTCTGGCGTCCGAAGAACGACACCAACACCTTCCTCGGCCCGATTCGCCTGCGTGAAGGCCTGTACAAGTCGCGCAACCTGGTGTCGATCCGCCTGGTGCAGGCATTGGGCATCGACCGCACCATCGACTACATCACCAAGTTCGGCTTCAACAAGCAGGACTTGCCGCGCAACTTGTCCCTGGCGCTGGGCACCGCAACCCTGACACCAATGGAAATCGCCACCGGCTGGAGCACCTTTGCCAACGGCGGCTACAAAGTTGTCCCGTACCTGATCGAAAAGGTCGAGAGCCGCAACGGTGACCCGCTGTTCGCTGCCAACCCGCCAAGCGTGCCCAAGGGCGAAGTCGTCAGCGACGGCATCGCCGCGCCAGCCGCCAGCGCCTTCACGGTCAATGCAACCCCTGGGGACAGTGCAAGCGCCCAGCCTGCGCAGGCACCTGCAGTGGCCGAACGCATTGTCGATAGCCGCACCACTTATATCCTCAACAGCATGCTCGAAGATGTGATCAAACGCGGCACCGGCCGCCGCGCACTGGCCTTGGGCCGCAGTGACATCGCGGGGAAAACCGGTACGACCAACGAATCCAAGGACGCCTGGTTCTCCGGCTACAACGCCGACTACGTGACCACCGTCTGGACCGGCTTTGACCAGCCTGAAAGCCTGGGCCGCAGGGAGTACGGTGGCACTGTGGCGCTGCCGATCTGGATGAACTACATGGCCGCTGCGCTCAAGGACAAGCCCCCTCACACCCAACCTGAACCGGAAGGCATCCTGAGCCTGCGGGTTGACCCGGTCAGCGGCCGTGCAGCCTCCCCAGGCACGCCTGGCGCTTACTTCGAGCTGTTCAAAGCCGAAGACACGCCACCGACCGGAAGCGAACTGGGAAGCGGCTCTGCACCAGGCAGCCCGCTGCCGGCAGATGAAGGTGCACCAATCGATTTGTTCTGATCGAGTAGCGCAAACCAAAAGCCCCGCCTTCGAGAGAAGCGCGGGGCATTTTTTTAGGGCCAGGATCAAAAGATCGCAGCCTTCGGCAGCGCCTACAGAGGGAACGCATTCTCAGGTAGGCGCTGCCGAAGGCTGCGATTTTTTGACTTTCCAATAAAAAACCCGGCCAATGACCGGGTTTTCCTGATACCTACGGCTTAGCCGTTGAACACATCGTCCACGCTCTTCAGCGGGTAGTTCTTCGGATACGGCAGGGTCGCTACGCCGCTCTCGATCGCAGCCTTGGCCACGGCATCGGAGATCACGGTGATCAGGCGAGCATCCATTGGTTTCGGGATGATGTACTCACGACCGAATTCCAGCTTGATGCCGCCGTAGGCGTCGCACACTTCCTGAGGCACCGGCAGTTTGGCCAATTCACGCAGGGCGTTGGCTGCAGCCACTTTCATTTCTTCGTTGATGCGCTTGGCGCGAACGTCCAGGGCACCGCGGAAGATGAACGGGAAGCCCAGTACGTTGTTGACCTGGTTCGGGTAGTCCGAACGGCCGGTGGCCATGATCACGTCGTCACGGGTGGCGTGCGCCAGTTCCGGGGAGATTTCCGGATCTGGGTTCGAGCACGCGAACACGATCGGGTTGGCCGCCATGGATTTCAGGCCTTCAGCGCTCAACAGGTTCGGGCCGGACAGGCCAACGAACACATCAGCACCGGTCAGGGCGTCAGCCAAGGTGCGCTTTTCGGTGGCGTGAGCGAACACGGCCTTGTACTGGTTCAGGTCGTCACGGCCGGAGTGGATCACACCGGTACGGTCAACCATGAAGATGTTTTCGATGTTGGCGCCCATGCTCACCAGCAATTTCATGCAGGAGATGGCAGCCGCACCGGCGCCCAGGCAGACGATCTTGGCGTCAGCGAGAGTTTTGCCAGCGATTTCCAGGGCGTTGATCATGCCGGCTGCGGTAACGATCGCAGTGCCGTGCTGGTCATCGTGGAATACCGGAATGTCGCACTGCTCGATCAGAGCACGCTCGATTTCAAAGCACTCAGGCGCCTTGATGTCTTCCAGGTTGATACCACCGAAGGTGATAGAGATGCGCTTGACGGTGTCGATGAAGGCTTGCGGGCTTTCGGAGTCGACTTCGATGTCGAAAACGTCGATGCCGGCGAAGCGCTTGAACAGCACGCCTTTACCTTCCATCACTGGCTTGGAAGCCAATGGGCCGAGGTTACCCAAGCCCAGAATCGCGGTGCCATCGGAAATGACTGCAACCAGGTTGCCTTTACCGGTGTATTTGTAGGCCAGTTCAGGATCGCGGGCGATTTCGCGTACTGGTTCGGCTACGCCGGGGCTGTAGGCCAGCGACAGGTCGCGGGCGGTAGCGGTGGCCTTGGTGAGCTCGACACTCAGCTTACCTGGACGAGGATGGGCGTGATATTCGAGAGCGGCAGTTTTCAAATCAGACATGGGGGCATTCCGCTTTTACTGTTGGACAGACTGGTCAGCGAGGATACGCGCCTCGTAAAGTCCCCACAAGACTGACCAGTCACCCCTGTCAAGCGCCTCGCCCTACGACTTTGGGCCAAGAGCCGCGGAACACAAGGGATGGACTGTTCACAATCGACATAAAAAATGTCTACAATTTTTTCTCAGGGAGCCGTCTGAAGCATTACCGGATCGGTCAATGGCAATAACCAGCGTGCCTGACCGTTTTTCAATCCGCCACGCCGCGCCCGATCCACAACCCAACCACGAGCCTCGACCTGCCTGCCCTGCAGCCGCTCCAGCACCGATAAGTCGAAGCGCTTCAGCAGATTGGGTGCAACCCGCAGAACAACTGAATCCTGCAATTCGATCCAAACGCCACCGCCATTGCGCTGAACCTTGCTCACAACGCCACTCAGAACAGCAAACCCCGAACCGCTGATTTGCCCTGCTTCGAGTACGGGGGACTGGCGCCATATCCCCAACCTGGCCTGGCGAGCAGTCTGCTCGGCGGCTTGCTGGCAGGCCGCCAGATCAATATTCGGGGCTACTGCCACCTGAAAACCCAGGCCCTCGGCAAGCATTTGCGCTTCCAGGTTGGCACCCTCGGCGTTGTAGACGTGAGCCAGGGTTCGGCCGTAATGGTCTTTGCGCTCTTTTCCGGGAAGCAGACCGACCCGTCCGCCGCTGGCAGCCACCAGGGCTTCCAGACGCTGGCGCGCCGCGACAGCGAAGGGCTCGTCAGTGCGACCTTTCTTGCCCAGCTCCGGGGTATTCAAGCCGATCATCCGTACACTGCGGCCATCGCTCAGCCGCAACGTATCCCCGTCCACCACTCGCTGCACTGTGGCCGGCGCCAGGCTTTTGGGTGCAGGGCAGAAGGCGTGGGCACCTGAGAGCCAAATCGCGGACACAAAAAAGGCGCCCGCGAGGGACGCCTTTTTCAATAGCAAGGAAAGGCCCAAAGGGCTCTTCAACCTTACTCTGCAGCAGCAGGAGCTTTCTTGCCGAAAGCGCCGAAACGGTCTGCGAAGCGCTGTACACGGCCGCCAGTATCCAGAGTCTTCTGCTTACCGGTGTAGAACGGGTGGCACTCGTTGCATACGTCAGTACCCAGTGGCTTGCACAGGTTCGAACGAGTTTCGAACTTGTTGCCGCAGCTGCAAGTTACCAGGATGGTTTCGTATGCTGGATGGATATCGGCTTTCATGGTGTATTCCTCAGGCTAGCGTGCCGCCACTCAACACTATTGTTGAATACCGCACGTAATTAGGCCGCGGATTCTACCAGACAATCCCAATCACGCAAGCTGTCCCTTCTACCGACCGTCTGCTAGGCTCGCGACGTAAAGCACCCTCCCTATGGGAGCGGGCTTGCTCGCGAAAGCGGAGTATCAGGTCGCATCATGGCGTCTGAATCAACTCTTTCGCGAGCAAGCCCGCTCCCACAGGTTTCATGCCCAGCCTGCATTTATTGCTCGCCCACAGAGACTCCTCCGCGTGCCCGACGCCATTCTGCGCCTAGCCCTGCCTTCGCCCCTGCGCCGCCTGTTCGATTACCGTGCTCCCGCCGGGGTCCTGCGTGCCCAGTTGCAACCAGGCATGCGCCTGCGGGTGCCGTTCGGCCGCAGGGAGATGATCGGGATCCTGGTGGAGGTCACCGACACCAGCGAAGTGCCCGCTGATAAGCTCAAGCCAGCCCTGGCCCTGCTCGACAACACGGCGCCTTTGCCACCAGCACTGTTCAAACTGTGCCTGTGGACCTCCCAGTATTACCAGCACAGCCTCGGCGACACCTTGAGCTGGGCGCTGCCCGTGCTGCTGCGCCAGGGCGAGCTGGCCGAAGCGCGCCAGGAGCGTTTCTGGTCCGCC
>NZ_JAKNRW010000006.1 GCF_023072615.1 Pseudomonas violetae | reverse complement strand
AGTGGTTTGCACAGGCGCGGACGGCGTGGTCGGTGTCGCAGCAGGCGCATTCACTTCAGCTTCCGCCGCCGTGTTGGCCTGCGGCAGCGCCAGGGCGGTTGCGCCCTCAGCCTGTCCTTCCACGACCGCCTGGTCTTCCGGCTCGTCCAGCGGATGTATCTGCGTGGTGCCATCGGCGCCTTCGACTTCGACGTGCTCCGGGCTCAAAATGGCCAGGTCCTTGGCGCGCTGGGAGGTTTGATCCTGCCACCAGACGAAACCGCCACCGATCACGGCAACCAGCAGCAACAGGCTGACGATTCGCAAAATGGTATGGGAAACCCGCACCGGCTCTTCGATACGTCCCAGGCTGTGCACATTGCTGCCCTGGGAGTCGGTGCCGGTAGATTGGTCGAATTGTTGAACGAGCACGGTTTGATCCATGCCGAGCAACTTGGCGTACGCACGGATATAACCACGCGCAAAGGTGTGCCCCGGCAGCTTGTCGAATGCGCCGGCCTCAAGATTGGTCAGGGCATTGACGGTGAGGTTGAGCTTGAGCGCCACTTCGGCCAGCGACCAGCCATTGGTTTCACGGGCCTGGCGCAAGGTTTCACCGGGGTTAACGCGATTCGCTGCTACAACTTCGGGATGCGCCGCTTTCATCATTGCTCCGACAGGTATTGCTGATATTCCGGCGTACCGGGATAGAGTCGTTTTAGTTGCAGGCCATAACTGGCAGCCTTGTCGCGATCTTCAAACACTTTTGCCAGCCGAATGCCGAGCAATAGACTACGTGCATTTTGCTCGGTGAGCAGGCTAAAACGATCGTAATAGCCACGCGCGGGCACATAATGCCTGTCTTCGTAGGACAACTCAGCCATTTCCAGCAAAGCGCGTGGCTGTCGACGATTCAAGCGCAGGGCTTTTTCCAGTTGCTGCAGCGCCAGGTCACGTTCCCCCAGCTTCGCAGCGGTCATGCCCAGGCTCTCGAACACTCGCGAGCGCTCAGGATACAGGGAGTCGGAAGCGGCCTGTTCGAAGCGTTCGTAAGCTTCTTTGTAACGCTTTTCTTCGTAAAGAAAACTGCCGTAATTGTTCAGGATTCGCGCATCATTCGGGCGCGAAGACAGCGCCTTGCGAAAATGCTCGTCGGCCAGTTCCGGCTCCATCTCAGCCTGGAACACCAGGCCCAGCGCCGCATTGGCGTCAGGGTCGGAACTGTTCAGATCCAGGGCCTTCTTCAGCGGGACCTTGGCGCGCTCTGTCATGCCCTGCTGCAAATACCCCAGGCCCAGCTGCACATACGCAGCTCGCGCTTCGTCGCGGCCCTTGCTGGTCTTCATCGGGTTGTAGTCACCCGACAGGACACAACCAGCACAAAGGCTGGCCATAAGCAAAAGCAGCGCAAAGCGCAGGGACATAGAGATCCTCTCTTAATTATTTCGCGGCGTTCGGTGCGGTATCGTTTTCGGCGCTCAACTCGCGCACGGCGATATAACGTTCGCTGCGACGGGTGCGATCCAGCACCTGTCCTACCAATTGGCCACACGCGGCATCGATGTCTTCACCACGGGTGGTGCGTACAGTGACATTAAAACCGGCATGGTGTAACTGATCCTGAAAACGGCGAATCGCGTTGTTGCTCGGGCGTTCGTAGCCGGAATGCGGGAACGGGTTGAACGGAATCAGGTTGATCTTGCACGGAATGTTCTTGAGCAGTTCGATCATCTCGACCGCGTGCTCGACCTTGTCGTTGATGTCCTTGAGCAAGGTGTATTCGATGGTCAGCACGCGCTTTTCGCCCAGGGACGACATGTAGCGCTGGCACGACTCCAGGAGCATCTTAAGCGGATACTTCTTGTTGATTGGCACCAATTGATTACGCAATGCGTCATTGGGTGCGTGCAGGGACAACGCCAGGGACACGTCGATGTGCTTGGACAGCTCATCGATCATTGGCACCACGCCCGAAGTGGACAGGGTCACGCGGCGCTTGGAGATCCCATAGCCCAGGTCATCCATCATCAGATGCATGGCAGCCACGACGTTGTCAAAGTTCAGCAGCGGCTCACCCATGCCCATCATCACCACGTTGGTGATGGCACGGTCGGCGGTTGCCGGGATACTGCCGAACGATTTATTGGCAATCCACACTTGGCCGATGACTTCGGCGGCGGTGAGGTTGCTGTTGAAACCTTGCTTGCCGGTGGAGCAGAAACTGCAATCCAGGGCACAGCCTGCCTGGGACGAAACGCACAGAGTGCCGCGCTTGCCCTGGGGAATGTAGACGGTCTCGACGCAGCTGCCGGACGCCACGCGCACTACCCATTTACGGGTACCGTCGGTGGAGATGTCCTCGCTGACGACTTCAGGACCGCGAACTTCGGCGATAACCTTGAGTTTGTCACGCAAGGCCTTGCTGACGTTCGTCATGGCGTCGAAATCATCGACGCCAAGGTGGTGAATCCATTTCATTACCTGACCGGCACGGAAACGCTTCTCCCCGATCGAGTCGAAGAATTTTTCCATTTCCTGTTGAGTCAGACCCAACAGGTTGGTTTTTACAGTCGATGTAGTCATGGATTCACCTTCACTCTTAAGCCAATGCTTAGCGAGTGGTTACTTCAGTAGCTGCGAAGAAGTACGAGATTTCGCGAGCAGCAGCGGCTTCGGAGTCCGAACCGTGTACAGCGTTGGCGTCGATCGAATCAGCGAAGTCAGCACGGATGGTGCCGGCAGCAGCTTCTTTAGGGTTGGTAGCGCCCATCAGCTCACGGTTCAGAGCGATAGCGTTTTCGCCTTCCAGAACCTGGACAACAACCGGGCCGGAGATCATGAAAGCAACCAGGTCGCCGAAGAAACCACGAGCGCTGTGCTCAGCGTAGAAGCCTTCAGCTTCGGCTTTGGACAGTTGCTTCAGTTTCGAAGCTACAACGCGCAGGCCTGCTTTTTCAAAACGAGTGGTGATCTCGCCGATGACGTTTTTTGCAACTGCGTCAGGCTTGATGATGGAGAAAGTACGTTGAACAGCCATGGTGTAACTCCAGAAACGGTAATTTGTGAAAAATTAAACCCGCGAATTATACGCGGGTTCTCGGGTATTGCCTAACCTGCGAGGACGATCAGTCGGCTTCTTCGATCCAAAGCGCCTGAACCGCTTCCAACACCTTCTCGCCACAACGGCCAGAGGTGTTGTCGAAATCGGGAAGTTCCATGATCCATCGCTGCAAGTCCACGAAGTTGACAGCAAGTGGATTCACATCCGGCTTGGATTCGGCCAATTCTTCTGCAATGCGCTGAACATCATTCCAACCATAACTCATGACAGTAATACCAATCAGTGCGGCGCTTCGGCTGCGTGGTTGAGCGAGTACTTCGGAATCTCGACCGTGATGTCTTCTTCACCAACGATAGCCTGGCAAGCCAGGCGAGATTGCGCTTCCAGACCCCAGGCGCGATCGAGGAAGTCTTCTTCCAGCTCGTCAGCCTCTTCCATCGAGTCAAAACCCTCGCGGATGATGCAGTGACAAGTGGTGCAGGCACAGACGCCGCCGCAGGCGTTTTCCATCTCGATATGGTGTTCGTGCGCCAGATCCAGGATGGAAGTACCCGGCTCAGCCTCGACCACCATGCCTTCCGGGCAAAATTTGTCGTGGGGCAGAAAAATGACCTGCGGCATCAGATATCCTCGATTTCATTCAGATTGCGCCCCGACAGAGCGGCTTTCACCGTCAGATCCATGCGGCGGGCAGCAAAAGCATCGGTTACTTGCGACAGACGCTTGGTCTGCTGCTCGATGGCGTAACCATCGGTACCTTTCATCAGTTCGGCCAGTTCCTGAACCTGCATGTCGATGACCATCCGCTCTTCGGCGTCGAGCAGGCGCTCGCCATCGACTTCAAGGGCTGCCTGCACCGCCTCGATCAGGCGCTGGGCATCGACCTGCTGCTCGCGCAGTACGCGGGCGACCTTGTCATCATTGGCATGCTGGAACGAATCTTTGAGCATCTTGGCGATTTCGCCGTCGGTCAAACCATAGGACGGCTTGACCTGAATGCTGGCTTCCACGCCCGAACCCAATTCCCGGGCGGAAACGCTGAGCAGACCGTCGGCATCGACCTGGAAGGTCACGCGAATCTTCGCCGCACCCGCCACCATTGCCGGAATACCGCGCAGCTCGAAGCGCGCCAGGGAGCGGCAGTCGCTGATCAGCTCGCGCTCACCTTGCAGCACATGGATCGCCATGGCCGACTGACCATCTTTGTAAGTAGTGAAGTCCTGCGCGCGGGCGACAGGGATGGTGGTGTTACGCGGAATCACCTTCTCCATCAGGCCGCCCATGGTTTCCAGACCCAGGGACAATGGAATCACATCCAACAGAAGCAACTCGCCGCCATCTCGCTTGTTGCCTGCCAGGGTATCGGCCTGGATCGCGGCACCGATGGCCACCACTTGATCCGGATCGATTTCAGTCAGGGGCTGACGACCAAACGCTTCGGCCACCGCTTCGCGGACACGCGGCACACGAGTCGAACCGCCGACCATGACCACTGCGTGCACTTCTTCAAGTTCGATTCCCGAATCACGCACAGCACGGCGGCAGGCTTTCAGGCTGCGAGCGACCATCGGCTCGATCAGCGCATTAAAAGCTTCACGAGTCAGCTCGGCTTTCCAGTCGCCGTAGGCCACTTCAACCGATGCGGCGTTGGTCAGCGCTTCCTTGGCCGCGCAGGCAGCCTGCAACAGGCTGCGCTGGGCACCCGGGTCGAGGTCGGCGGACAAGCCGGCGCTCTCGATGATCCAGCCGGCAATCGCGTGATCGAAGTCATCGCCGCCCAAGGCGCTGTCGCCACCGGTGGCCAATACTTCAAACACACCGCCAGTGAGGCGCAAAATCGAAATATCGAAGGTGCCGCCGCCAAGGTCATAAATGGCCACCAGACCTTCGGCATGCTGATCAAGACCGTAGGCAACTGCAGCCGCAGTCGGCTCATTGAGCAGGCGCAGCACGTTCAGGCCGGCCAGCTTGGCCGCATCCTTGGTGGCTTGGCGCTGGGCATCGTCGAAATAGGCCGGAACGGTAATCACCGCCCCCACCAACTCGCCACCCAAGGCCGCCTCAGCGCGCTCACGCAGCACCTTGAGGATATCGGCAGAGACTTCGACCGGGCTTTTCGGACCTTGGATCGTCTCGATGAACGGCATGTGCGACTCGCCGCCGACAAAGCGGTAAGGCAGCTGGTCGCCCAGCTGCTTGACGTCGGACAGACCACGGCCCATCAAGCGCTTGACCGACAGCACGGTGTTCAGGGGATCGGTGGCGGCAGCCAGCTTGGCCGACTCGCCCACTTCGACGCGATCGGCGTGATAGCGCACGGCGGACGGCAGGATGACCTGCCCGTCAGCATCGGCCAGGGGCTCGGAAAGACCACTGCGCAATGCAGCGACCAGCGAATTGGTAGTGCCCAAGTCAATCCCCACAGCCAGACGACGCTGGTGCGGTTGAGGACTTTGGCCGGGTTCGGCGATCTGCAGTAGGGCCATCGTTATCAGGACTTATCTGTATATCAGGCGTGCGACCGGAGCGGCACTGGGTTAATCGTCGAGGCGCTCTTCTAACTGGCGCACTTCGTAGGTGAGCTTGTCGAGAAACTGCATGCGACGCATCAGGCGTTCGGCCTGCTCACGTTGCGCTGCATCATCCCAACAGGCTGCGAAGCTTTGGTTCAGTTCATCCTGGGCGGCCTTCAGGCGGCGTTTGAACACCGCAACACCGGCCAGGTCGGCACTGTCCTGCAGGTCTTCGAGCTCTTCACGCAGCTCCATCTGCTGCAGGAGAAAGTCCGGATCATGCACCGTGACCTCCAGCGGCAACTCGCGACCACCCATGGCGAGCAAATATCGCGCGCGCTTTGGGGGATTCTTGAGCGTCTGGTAGGCCTCGTTGAGGCTCGCGGACTGCTCCAGCGCCAGCCGCTGCTCGCGCTCGGAAGCGTCTGCAAAGCGGTCAGGATGAACGCCGCGCGCCAACTCACGGTAGCGCGTAGCCAGCTGGTCGAGGTCCAGGTTGAAACTCGGCTGCAGCTCAAATAAAGCGAAATGACAAGGAGTACCCACAATCAGCCTCAGATATTGAAGCTTTCGCCGCAGCCACATTCACCGCGCACGTTGGGGTTATTGAACTTGAAGCCTTCGTTCAACCCTTCCTTGACGAAATCGAGCTCGGTGCCGTCCAGGTAGGACAGGCTCTTCGGGTCGATGATCACTTTCTCGCCGTGACTCTCGAACACCTGGTCCTCTGCAACCACCTCGTCGACAAACTCCAGCACGTAGGCAAGGCCGGAACAGCCCGTGGTGCGAACACCCAGACGAATCCCCTCACCTTTGCTGCGCCCATCAAGGGAGCGTCGCACGTGTCGAGCAGCCGCTTCTGTCATGCTGATAGCCATCGTTGACTCCTTACTCGTCGCCCAATGCTTAGATCAAGCCTTTCTTCTGCTTATAGTCGCGAACGGCCGCTTTGATAGCGTCTTCAGCGAGCACGGAGCAGTGAATTTTCACTGGCGGCAGGGCCAGTTCTTCGGCCAGCTGAGTGTTCTTGATGGTCTCTGCTTCATCCAGAGTCTTGCCTTTCATCCATTCGGTCGCCAGAGAGCTGGAAGCGATCGCGGAACCGCAGCCGTAGGTCTTGAATTTGGCGTCTTCGATGATGCCTTGCTCGTTAACCTTGATCTGCAGGCGCATCACGTCGCCGCACGCCGGAGCGCCGACCATGCCAGTGCCAACATCCGGATCTTCCGCATCCATCTTGCCGACGTTGCGCGGGTTCTCGTAGTGGTCGATGACCTTTTCGCTGTAAGCCATGATTCTTAATCCTCACTCATCAGAGAGTCGCTCTTGAGCCCTGAAAACTGCGTTTTACAGGGCCGGTTTGCGGCGACTTGAAATCAGTGTGCCGCCCACTCGATTTTCGAAATGTCGACACCATCTTTGTACATATCCCACAGCGGCGACAAAGTGCGCAGCTTGGTGACGGCCTCGCAGACTTTCTGCGCGGCGTAATCGATTTCTTCCTCGGTGGTAAAACGACCGAAGGTGAAGCGGATCGAGCTGTGCGCCAGTTCGTCGTTGCGGCCAAGGGCGCGCAGTACGTACGAAGGCTCAAGGGACGCCGAGGTGCAGGCAGAACCGGACGAAACCGCCAGATCCTTGAGCGCCATGATCAGCGACTCGCCTTCGACGTAGTTGAAGCTCAGGTTCAGGTTGTGCGGTACGCGGGCAGTCATGCTGCCGTTGATGTACAGCTCTTCCAGGCCTTCGACCTGCTTGAAGAAGCGGTCGCTCAACGCTTTGATTCGGACGTTTTCGGCAGCCATGTCTTCCTTGGCCACACGAAACGCTTCACCCATGCCAACGATCTGGTGGGTCGCCAGGGTGCCGGAACGCATGCCCCGCTCGTGACCGCCGCCGTGCATGGTCGCTTCGATGCGCACACGCGGCTTGCGGCTGACGTACAGCGCGCCGATGCCTTTAGGGCCATAGGTCTTGTGCGCCGAAAACGACATCATGTCGACTTTCAACTTCTGCAGGTCGATCTCGACCTTGCCGGTGGACTGAGCGGCGTCGACGTGGAACAGGATGCCCTTGGAACGGGTCAGTTCGCCGATCGCAGCGATGTCGTTGACGGTGCCAATTTCGTTGTTCACGTGCATCAGCGAAACCAGGATCGTGTCGTCACGCAGGGCCGCTTCGACCATCGCCGGAGTCACCAGGCCTTCTACCGTTGGCTCGATGTAGGTCACTTCGAAACCTTCACGCTCCAGCTGGCGCATGGTGTCGAGGACAGCCTTGTGCTCGATCTTGGAGGTGATCAGGTGCTTGCCTTTGGTCGCGTAGAAATGCGCCGCGCCCTTGATTGCGAGGTTGTTGGACTCGGTGGCGCCGGAGGTCCAGACGATTTCGCGCGGGTCGGCGTTGACCAGGTCTGCAACCTGACGACGAGCGTTTTCGACGGACTCTTCAGCTTTCCAGCCGAACACGTGGGAACGGGAAGCCGGGTTACCGAAGTTTCCGTCGACCAGCAGGCATTCACTCATCTTTTGCGCGACACGCGGATCAACAGGGGTGGTCGCAGAGTAATCAAGGTAAATCGGCAATTTCATGGACTATCTCCTAAATCAGGCTGGCTGGCGTGCCGCTAGCTCTTTGGCTGTCATTCGACGGCGGACGCTTCAATCTTGTCCAGGCGTGGCGCCTTGCCATTGCAACGGCGCTGGTCCTGACGCTGGGCTATGTCTTGTACCTCACGGCGAGTCACAAGATCAGCCAAGCTGATACCGCTCAGAAAATCGTGAATCTGCAGGCTCAGATCGCACCACAAGTGGTGGGTCAGACAGGTGTCGCCGGAATGGCAATCGCCCTGGCCCTGGCATTTGGTGGCATCGACCGATTCGTTTACCGCATCAATCACCTGGGCGACCTGGATGCCCTGCATGTCGCGGGACAACTGGTAGCCGCCACCCGGACCACGGACGCTGGAGACCAGATTGCTACGACGCAATTTGGCAAAAAGCTGTTCAAGGTAGGACAGGGAGATGCCTTGGCGCTCGGAGATATCGGCCAGGGACACCGGCCCGTGCTGCGCGTGCAACGCCAGGTCTAGCATGGCGGTGACGGCGTATCGGCCTTTTGTAGTCAGTCGCATGGACAATTACCACGGAGTTCGGAATGGGGCGAGTATGCAATTCCCGAGTATTTAAGTCAACTATAAGACCTAGCAATTTACTCAGGTTTACCCGCAAAAGAGCGGCAGCATCATAGCAAAGGCTGGCTGCGTACAGCCACTATTACCGAGTCATCGTTCATCGCGGGCAAGCCCACTCCCACAGGAATCCTTTGCGCTCGCACAACCTGCGCCTCACCCGAAACCTTGTGGGAGACTTCCCCGCGACGGGGTCAGCGCGGCTTAGCCGGCCTGACTCTGATCCTTGTCCTTCACACACGCGAAATCCTCTTCGCGCAGTTCAGGCAGATCCTTGGCACAGTAATTACTGCCCAGATCCTTCAGCGCCCCGCACATTCCCTCCAGACGCCCATCAACCGCTTGCAGATGATCAAGCAACTGGTTGATCGCGCGAGCCACCGGGTCGGGCATATCCTCGCCAACCCCATAAGCATCGAACCCTATCTTCTCAGCCATGGCCTTGCGCTTGGCATCCTGCTCTTCATCGGGCTTGACGATGATTCGCCCAGGAATCCCCACCACAGTCGCGCCCGGAGGCACGGCCTTGGTCACCACAGCATTTGAACCCACCTTGGCTCCGGCCCCCACTGTGAACGGCCCCAACACCTTGGCGCCGGCGCCGACTACCACGCCATCCTCCAGGGTCGGGTGACGCTTGCCCTTGTTCCAGCTGGTGCCACCCAGGGTCACTCCCTGGTATAGCGTGACGTCGTTGCCGATCTCGGCGGTTTCACCGATGACGATGCCCATGCCATGGTCGATGAAGAACCGACGCCCAACCTTGGCACCCGGATGAATCTCGATGCCGGTCAACCAGCGACCGAAGTTCGACACCAGCCGCGCCAGCCATTTCAGTTCGGCACGCCACAGGGCCGCCGACAGGCGATGGAGCCAGATGGCATGCATGCCCGGATAGCAGGTCAGGACTTCAAAGGCGTTGCGCGCTGCCGGATCACGATGGAATACACTCTGGATATCTTCACGCAAACGCTCGAACATTTTTAATCCTTCCGCTTTAGTAGCTCACCACGGGCCGCTTTCTGGGTTTCCGTGAGGATGCCACGCAATATATTCATTTCCGCCCGGCTTACCGAGCTTCGTCCGTACAAGCGACGCAGGCGCGCCATCAAGTGCCGCGGTTTTTCCGGATCAAGGAATTCGATGGCCACCAGGGTCTGCTCCAGATGCTCATAGAATCGCTCCAGCTCATCCATGGTCGCAAGCTCGCCACTTTTGGTGGAAGCCACCTCATCCTTCTCGACCTTGCTCGGCTGACCGTGGGCCGCGAGCCAAGACATGCGCACTTCGTAACTCAATACCTGCACCGCTGCCCCAAGGTTCAGCGAACTGAATTCGGGGTCTGATGGGATGTGCACGTGATAATGACATCGCTGCAGCTCTTCGTTGGTCAGACCGGAATCTTCACGACCGAACACCAGGGCGACCTCGGCGCCCTGCCCGGCCTCCTCGACCACTTTCGCCCCGCATTCGCGCGGATCGAGCAGCGGCCAAGGGATACGCCGGTCACGGGCGCTGGTGCCGAGTACCAGATTACAGCCCACCAGGGCGTCTTCCAGGGTGGCGACGACTTGGGCGTTCTCCAGGATATCCCCGGCGCCGGAAGCCCGGGCATCGGCCTCGTGGTGCGGGAACAACCGCGGTTCGACCAGCACCAGCCGCGACAGGCCCATGTTCTTCATGGCACGCGCAGCCCCGCCGATGTTCCCGGGATGGCTGGTATTGACCAGGACGACACGAATGTTTTGCAGCAAGGGAGGCGCTCTCGAACACAATAATGGGGAGCCGAATCTTACAGCGCCTACTACCGTTAAGCTACGAAAGCGAACGTCATCCTTCACCTGAAGAAACTTTCTGATAGAATGCTCGGCTTTCTTTAACAACCTTAGGTGACACATCCATGCAGCCCATGCTGAATATCGCGCTGCGCGCCGCCCGCAGCGCCAGTGAATTGATCTTCCGCTCCATCGAGCGCCTGGATACCATCAAGGTCGACGAAAAAGACGCCAAGGATTATGTATCCGAGGTGGATCGCGCCGCCGAGCAGAAAATCATCGACGCGCTGCGCAAGGCCTACCCGAATCACTCGATCATGGGTGAAGAGACCGGCATGCACGCCGGCACCGGTATCGAAGGCGAAGAATACCTGTGGATCATCGACCCACTGGACGGCACCACCAATTTCCTGCGCGGCATTCCGCACTTTGCAGTAAGCATTGCCTGCAAATACCGTGGTCGCCTGGAACACGCAGTGGTTCTGGACCCGGTTCGCCAGGAAGAATTCACTGCCAGCCGTGGTCGCGGCGCCCAACTGAACGGTCGTCGCCTGCGCGTCAGCGGTCGCACCAGCCTGGACGGCGCCCTGCTGGGCACGGGCTTCCCGTTCCGTGACGACCAGATGGACAACCTCGACAACTACTTGGGCATGTTCCGCGCCCTGGTTGGCCAGACCGCCGGCATCCGCCGCGCCGGCTCGGCAAGCCTGGACCTGGCCTATGTCGCTGCCGGTCGTTTCGACGCATTCTGGGAGTCGGGCCTGTCCGAGTGGGACATGGCTGCAGGCGCCCTGCTAATCCAGGAAGCTGGCGGCCTGGTGAGCGACTTCACCGGCGGTCACGACTTCCTTGAAAAAGGCCACATCGTTGCCGGCAACACCAAGTGCTTCAAGGCAGTGCTGACGGCCATCCAGCCGCACCTGCCAGCTTCGCTGAAGCGCTAAGCTTCCAGCGACAAAAAAGCACCCCGCGGGGTGCTTTTTTTTGAATCTGAAGTTGTGCTACTTACTGAGCCGGCTCATTCTGCGAAAGAATCAACTTACCTTCCTTATCCACCGGAATTTGATTCCCCGGATCGCGATCCATCCGCACCTTGCCTTCCTTGCCATCCAGCGAATAACGGACGTCATAACCCACGACCTTGTCGCTGATGTCATTCACCGTATTACAGCGAGTCTGGGTCGTGGTGTAGGTATCGCGGTTCTGCATACCTTCCTGCACCTTGTTACCGGCATAACCGCCGCCAACTGCGCCTGCAACGGTGGCAATCTTCTTGCCCGTACCGCCACCGACCTGATTACCCAGCAAACCGCCAGCGACTGCGCCAATGGCGGTCCCGAGGATCTGGTGTTGATCCTTCACCGGCGCCTGGCGGGTCACGGCGACGTCCTTGCACACTTCACGTGGCGTCTTGATCTGTTTCTTGACCGGGTCAACGGCTAGAACTTGCGCATACTCAGGGCCGCTTTTAACCAGGCTGTAGGTGGCAACAGCACCCCCGGCAGTCACACCGACAGCACCCAATACCGCACCAACCAGCAACGACTTGTTCACATGAACCTCCTGACCATCACATGCGGGACAATGCCCGCGCTTCTCCCTGCCTAAGAGCACAAAAAAAGGCGCGAGTTCAATACTCGCGCCTTTTTGGCCGACAGCTGGAGGACGATAGCCGTTATGGGCGGTCGTCGACCTCCTTGTCGGTGACCACTGGAGGAATCAGATCCTCAGTGCTCAGGTTCAGCCAGATCAGCACCACGTTGGCGATGTAAATCGACGAGTAGGTACCTGCCAGAACACCGATAAACAGGGCAATGGAGAAGCCGAACAGGTTATCACCACCGAAGAACAACAGCGCCGCAATTGCCAGCAACGTCGAGATCGAAGTAGCCATGGTCCGCAACAGGGTCTGGGTGGTCGAGATATTGATGTTCTCGATCAGGGTCGCCTTGCGCAGCACCCGGAAGTTCTCACGAACCCGGTCGAATACCACAATGGTGTCGTTGAGCGAGTAGCCGATGATCGCCAGTACCGCCGCCAGTACCGTCAGGTCGAAGGTGACCTGGAAGAACGACAGGATACCGATGGTCACGATCACGTCGTGGATCAGCGACACGATGGCACCAATCGCAAACTTCCACTGAAAGCGGAAAGCCAGGTAGATCAGGATGCCGCCGAGCGCCATTAGCATGCCGAGGCCGCCTTGGTCGCGCAGCTCTTCACCGACCTGCGGGCCGACGAACTCGACTCGCTTGACCGATGCCGGATTGTCGCCACCGACCTTCAGCAGCGCTTCCGCGACCTGGTGGCCCAGCTGCGGGTCTTCACCCGGCATCCGCACCAGCAAATCAGTGGTCGCACCGAAGCTCTGCACGATTGCCTCGTTATAACCCGAAACAACCAGTTGCTCGCGCACCTTGGTGACATCAGCCGGATGCTCGTAGGTCAGCTCGATGAGCGTACCGCCGGTGAAGTCCAGCCCCCAGTTCATGCCCTTGGTCACGACACTGAACAAGGCCAGCAACGTGAGGAACAATGTAACGCCGAACGCAACGTTGCGAACGCCCATGAAGTTGATTGTACGTAACATGGCAGCCCCTTAAATCCACAACTTCTTGAAGTCACGACCGCCGAAGATCAGGTTGACCATCGCGCGGGTCACCATGATGGCCGTGAACATCGAGGTAAAGATCCCGAGGGACATGGTCACTGCAAAGCCCTTGACCGGGCCGGTACCCATGGCGAAGAGAATCCCGCCGACCAGCAATGTGGTCAGGTTGGCGTCGAGAATCGCAGTGAATGCCCGGCCGAAGCCTTCGTTGATTGCCCGCTGGACAGTCATGCCCGCCGCAATCTCTTCACGAATCCGCGAGAAGATCAGGACGTTGGCGTCAACCGCCATACCCATGGTCAGAACGATACCGGCGATACCCGGCAGGGTCAGCGTTGCACCCAGCATCGACATCAGGGCCAGTAGCAGCACCATGTTCACCGCCAGGGCGACAGTGGCGATGATACCGAAGAAGCGATAGATGGCGATGATGAACAGCGAGACGAACAGCATGCCCCACAGCGACGCATCGATACCCTTGGTGATGTTGTCCGCACCCAGGCTCGGGCCAATGGTGCGCTCTTCAGCGAAGTACATCGGGGCAGCCAGGCCACCGGCACGCAACAGCAACGCCAGCTCGGAGGACTCGCCCTGGCCGTTCAGGCCGGTGATACGGAACTGAGCACCCAGCGGCGACTGAATGGTCGCCAGGCTGATGATCTTCTTCTCTTCCTTGAACGTCTGCACCGCCACGTCTTTCTCGACGCCGTTGACCACTTGCTTGGTGTAAGTGGTAACCGGACGCTGCTCGATGAAGATCACCGCCATGCTGCGACCGACGTTGCTGCGAGTCGCACGACTCATCAGCTCGCCACCGTGGCCATCCAGGCGAATGTTCACTTCTGGCCTACCGTGCTCGTCGAAGCCAGCCTTGGCGTCAGTTACCTGGTCACCGGTGATGATCAGACCTCGCTCGATCTGTGCCGACGGACGATTGCCTTCACGGAACTCGAAAGCCTCGGAGGTCGCCTTCGAAGCGCCAGGCTCTGCCGCCAGACGGAACTCGAGGTTGGCCGTCTTGCCCAGAATACGCTTGGCTTCAGCCGTGTCCTGCACGCCTGGCAGCTCAACCACGATGCGGTTGGCGCCCTGGCGCTGCACGATCGGCTCGGCAACACCCAGCTCGTTGACGCGGTTACGTACCGTGGTCAAGTTCTGCTTGATGGAGTATTCGCGGATTTCCGCCAGCTTGGCTGGGGTCATCGCCAGACGCAGCACCGCCTGACCATTGAGGTCGGCCGGAACAATGTCGAAATCGTTGAAATTCTTGCGGATCAGGGTACGGGCCTGTTCGCGGGAAGCTTCATCACTGAAACCCAGCTGAATGGCACCATTGAGTTGCGGCAGGCTGCGATAGCGCAGTTTCTCTTTGCGCAAGAGGCTTTTCACATCGCCTTCGTAGACCTTCAGGCGGGCATCCAGAGCTTTATCCATGTCCACTTCCAGCAGGAAGTGCACACCACCGGACAAGTCCAGACCCAGCTTCATCGGGTGCGCACCCAGGCTGCGCAGCCATTGTGGGGTGGTTTGCGCCAGGTTCAGTGCAACGACGTAGTCATCACCCAACGCCTTGCGCACGACATCCTTGGCCGGCAACTGGTCTTCAGTCTTGGCCAGGCGAATCAAACCGCCCTTGCCACCCGACGCCAGCGAAGTCGCCTTGACGTTGATCCCGGATTCCTTGAGCGCAGCGCTCACACGATCCAGATCAGCCTGATTGACCTGCAGCGCAGTGCTTGCACCGCTGACCTGAATGGCCGGGTCATCAGGATATAAATTGGGAGCGGAATAAATCAGACCGACCGCCAGCACCGCCAGGATCAGAAAGTATTTCCACAGAGGGTATTTGTTCAGCATCACGCCGCCCGCTTATGACGCGGGGCGCCTTGCGCGCCCCGTCGATTGAGTAGAAGTTGAAACTTAGATCGCTTTCAGCGTGCCTTTTGGCAGCGTGGCGGCGATGGCGCCTTTCTGGAACTTCATTTCGACAGTGTCGGAAACTTCCAGAACCACGAAATCGTCAGCTACTTTGGTGATCTTGCCGGCGATGCCGCCAGTGGTCACAACTTCGTCGCCCTTCTGCAGGCTGCTCAGCAGGTTCTTCTGCTCTTTGGCGCGCTTGGCCTGTGGACGCCAGATCATCAGGTAAAAGATAACCAGGAAACCGACCAGGAAAATCCACTCAAAGCCGCCGCCCATTGGGCCTGCAGCAGGTGCAGCAGCGTCAGCCATGGCGTTAGAGATAAAAAAGCTCATTTAGCACTCCAGTTGCAAATGTTGAATCTTGGGGTCAGAAAACTCAGTCCAAAGGCGGAACGGGAAGCCCGCGTTTGGCGTAGAAGGCATCGACAAAGGCGGCCAATGTACCCTGTTGAATAGCCTCGCGCAAACCAGCCATAAGCACCTGGTAATGGCGCAAATTGTGGATGGTATTCAACATGCTACCCAGCATTTCGCCACACTTGTCCAGATGATGCAGGTAAGCACGGGAGAAGTTCTGGCAGGTATAGCAATCGCAGGTCGGATCCAGCGGCGAATCATCATGGCGATGGAACGCATTGCGGATCTTCAGCACGCCTGTATCAATGAACAGATGCCCATTGCGGGCATTACGGGTTGGCATCACGCAATCGAACATGTCCACACCGCGGCGCACACCCTCAACCAGATCTTCCGGTTTGCCAACGCCCATAAGGTAACGAGGTTTGTCAGCCGGCATCTGGCCCGGCAGATAATCCAGCACCTTGATCATCTCGTGCTTGGGCTCGCCCACCGACAGGCCGCCGATGGCCAGCCCGTCGAAGCCGATCTTGTCGAGGCCTTCCAGGGAGCGCATGCGCAAGTCCTGGTGCATGCCGCCCTGAACGATACCGAACAGCGCCGCCGTATTGTCGCCATGGGCATTTTTCGAGCGCTGGGCCCAGCGCAACGACAGCTCCATGGAAATACGTGCGACGTCCTCGTCAGCCGGGTACGGCGTGCATTCGTCGAAAATCATCACGATGTCCGAGCCCAGGTCACGCTGGACCTGCATCGACTCTTCCGGCCCCATGAACACCTTGGCGCCATCCACCGGGGAGGCGAAGGTCACGCCCTCCTCCTTGATCTTGCGCATGGCGCCCAGGCTGAACACCTGGAAACCACCGGAGTCGGTGAGGATCGGGCCTTTCCACTGCATGAAATCGTGCAGGTCGCCGTGCTTCTTGATCACTTCGGTGCCAGGGCGCAGCCACAGGTGAAAGGTGTTACCCAGAATGATTTCCGCGCCGGTGGCGGTAATATCACGCGGCAGCATGCCCTTAACCGTGCCATACGTGCCCACCGGCATGAACGCGGGGGTCTCGACGGTACCGCGCGGGAAGGTCAGGCGACCGCGACGAGCCTTGCCGTCTGTGGCAAGCAACTCAAACGACATACGACTTTGGCGACTCATTCTTTGTCCTCAGGGCCACGTGGTGCGGGGTTACGGGTGATAAACATCGCATCACCGTAGCTGAAAAAGCGGTATTCATGCTCCACGGCGGCTTTATAAGCAGCCATGGCTTCGGGATAACCGGCGAACGCCGAAACCAGCATCAGCAGCGTGGATTCGGGCAAATGGAAGTTGGTGACCAGGGCATCGACCACATGAAACGGCCGCCCCGGGTAGATAAAGATGTCAGTATCGCCACTGAACGGCTTGAGCACGCCATCACGCGCGGCACTTTCCAGGGAACGCACGCTGGTGGTCCCCACCGCCACTACCCGCCCACCGCGAGCGCGACAGGCCGCCACCGCATCCACCACGTCCTGGCCGACTTCCAGCCATTCAGTGTGCATGTGGTGATCTTCAATCTTCTCGACGCGCACCGGCTGGAACGTGCCCGCACCCACGTGCAGGGTCACGAACGCCGTCTCGACGCCCTTGGCGGCAATCGCCTCCAGCAGCGGCTGATCAAAATGCAGCCCCGCCGTTGGCGCCGCCACCGCGCCCAGGCGCTCGGCGTACACCGTCTGATAACGCTCGCGATCCGAGCCTTCATCCGGGCGGTCTATATAAGGAGGCAACGGCATGTGCCCGACACGGTCCAGCAGCGGCAATACCTCCTCGCTAAACCCCAGCTCGAACAACGCATCGTGACGGGCCAGCATCTCAGCCTCACCACCGCCGTCGATGAGGATCTTGGACCCAGGCTTGGGCGACTTGCTGGACCGCACATGGGCCAGCACGCGATGACTGTCGAGCACCCGCTCAACCAGAATTTCCAGCTTGCCGCCGGAGGCTTTCTGGCCAAACAGCCGCGCCGGAATCACCCGGGTATTGTTGAACACCATCAAATCGCCTGGGCGTAAATGCTCAAGCAAATCAGTGAATTGACGGTGTGCCAGGGCGCCGCTGACCCCATCAAGGGTCAACAGGCGACTGTTGCGACGCTCAGCCAATGGATGGCGAGCAATCAGCGAATCAGGGAGCTCGAAAGTAAAGTCAGCAACGCGCATGATGGGGTTCGTCTAGCAGGGCCGGGAAGTCTAGCGGAAATATCAAAAATTCTCCATGAAACGTGATTGACCAACGGCAATCTCATCTCTATACTTCGCCGCCATTGAGCCCTGATGGCGGAATTGGTAGACGCGGCGGATTCAAAATCCGTTTTCGCAAGAAGTGGGAGTTCGAGTCTCCCTCGGGGCACCATATAGCAGTATCTGAAAGTCTCTACCAGACTTTCAGACCCAGAGAAACCGGCCACTTGGCTGGTTTTTTTGTGCCTGTCTATCTACCCCTGTCTCTCCCTATACGTTGTATCCCTGTATCCCTGCTTGTATCCTGAGAAAAATACCGAACTTTGGGATACAAGGATGAAGCGCGCAGATATCAAGCGCCGCCCTCTCGCTGACACGACACTTGCGGGGTTGGAGCCGGAATCAAAGGAATACCGGGAGCTCGACGGAAACGGCCTCTACTTCAGGGTCAAACCGGATGGTGGTAAATCCTGGCAGCTCCGCTACAAACGTCCGGCGGGCAATTGGGCTTGGATGGGGCTCGGGGGCTACCCGGAAGTAAGTGGTGCTTTGGCACGGGACAAAGCTGCCGATCTACGCAAAGTAGTGAGTAGCGGTGCCGATCCCCTTGAACAAAAGCGATCCTCGAAAGCTGCTATCGATGCGGCCAAAATCCGAACCTTTCGAGCTGCCGCTGATGCCTGGCTGAAGGCAAAAGAGGAAAAGGGTCTCGCGCCCTCCACTCTCAACAAAATCCGCACCTACCTCGACAAAGACATACTCCCGGCACTGGGAGATAAGCCTCTAGACGAAATCACCCGTACCGACTGTGCGGAACTCCAAGCATCCATCGAAGCCCGGGACGCACACAACGTGGCTGAAAAGTGTCGCACCTGGATAAATCAGATCTTCGGTCGAGCCATCGGATTAGGCTTGACCGAAAACGACCCGGGAAGCCGACTTCGCGATATAGCCGCCCAAGCACCCAAAACTCAACAGCATCCTCATTTGCTGGAACCTGACCTTGGCGACTTTCTGACCGCGCTGAAACACACCCCCAGCAGACTAACGGCCCGAACTGCGGCGTGGCTCTGCATATGGACGGCATCGAGACCGGGAATGGTCCGCTTAGCTGAATGGAAAGAGTTCGACCTTGATAAAGCCACCTGGACGACACCTGCCGCCAAGATGAAGATGCGGAGAGATTTCGTGTGCCCACTCCCTAAGCAGGCGCTATCCGCTCTAAAGGAACTCCAGTGTCTAACAGGGCGCAGTCGGTGGTTGTTCCCCGGCGTCGGAGCTAAGAACCCGACAATCAGTGAAAACACTATCAACAAAGTCTTTGCGACGGTTGGTTACAAAGGTCGCTTGGTCGGCCACGGAACTCGCCATACCGCCAGCACTTTGCTCAGAGAACACGGTTGGCCAAAAGAGCACGTCGAAGCGCAGCTCGCTCATAAAGAAGAGGGGATCTCTGGGATCTACAACAAGGCTCAATATCTTGATCACAGAGTGAAGATGATGCAGTGGTACGCCGATTACCTTGATCAGTTGGCTGCTGGAAATGTCCTCCACGGACAGTTCGATGAGGTGGTATGAGCGCGTATATCCATATCCCCTCCAAAATCCGTGTTACAGGTGTTACTCGTGTAACGACCTGTGCCGAACTCCCGAATTCATTGGCTCCCACGCCTGTTACACGATTGCGAGCCTTCTCGTACACCCGGTGTAACGCCGTTCAAACGTGTAACGCTAAAAAAAGCCCTCGCTTACTGCGGGCCGACGTCTGGCGCACGCTCATACAGCGGGACTCTCGCTGGTTGCGCCTGCAAAACGCAGGGCGTGGGATTGGGCGTTACACGTTGCCAGAGACACTTGGCGATGACTGATCACCAACCCACTTCACACTCAATGCTAAGCGCTGGGCTGATCAAGTACCTCTCCGCCCAACCGCTTTACGGACTCTGCCGCGAACAACTCGCTGCTGTGTGCCACCTGATCGATCAGTGCTGCCAGCGAATCCAGACCGGTGGCATCGACAGTGATCTGAGCAGCATGTGCATCAAGACGACGATGCATGAGGAGATTATTTTCCAGTACGCCTCTACTGACAACAGAGCTCGCCTCGCTCATTGGGTTCGTCAATACAGCAACTGCTACTCGGCTTCGGACCGCGAAGCACATGCGGCCTACATCATGGCCTGTGCTGTCAAAGCGCTGGAGGCTCTTAACGACTGGATGCGCGCCGCCGATAACGCGGCCTGGTTGCATATCAAAGAAATACCGACCGACTGGCCATGGGATCTGTACTGCCGGTTTGTGGAATCTCAGGTTGATACAGCCGAGCGCACGAGGGCACTCGACGAGTATGTCTTTTATTTGCAGCCGATCACTTCCCTGCCCTGCTTGATCGATGACGAACTGACACCTATCGCTGATCAGGCTATGAGGTCAGCTATCCGCAGCAAAGGTGGCATTATCAGCGGGATGGAGCGAAGCCAAGACGTCAACGCCCGAGACGCTGCAATCGTTAGTCAGGCTGACCATTATTTGGCGATGGGCATGCCAAGAAAGAACGTCAAAACGGCCGTGCATGCCTGGCTGAAACGTGAAGTCGCGAAGCCACTCAAACAGCGCCCTGAGTGGGTCACCCCCGAGACTGAAAAGGCGCTGACTCGCAAAAGCGTGGAAGCCATTCTCGAACGCAACTTCGTGCTGTAACTGAAATTTCAATTGGAAGTGAACTGCTCACCGCCGTTCAATCTCTAGACCATTGCTCTCGTCAGTCCAAATCAATCGAGAGCAATACCTATGAACGCCTCCGTCACCGATTTTCCCCGCAGGTCACTTGCCAGCGCCCCTTCACATTTCGATGCTTCTTCGACTCTGATCCGAATGCGAGAGCTGGAGGGCATCGTTGGAATGAAGCGCTCCACCATCTACAAACTCATGCAGCGCCCCGACAGTGGCTTTCCCCTGCCCGTCAAATTGAGCAACAGCAACGCGCGCGGCGCCCCCGTGGCCTGGGTTCTTTCGGAAGTGCATGCATGGGCTCGCAGCCGCATCGAGGCGCGTAATCAGGTGGCCGCATGAAGCGCAACTACTGCCCTTTCAAAGGGCCGTTTCTCGACTCATACAGCATCGGATTTCGCCTTTATCAAGCCGGGGCAATCAACTGGCGACACCGCACAATCGCAGGTGTGAGCTGGAACGGCGAAGAGCAGGAAGCATTCTTTTTTAGCCCTGACGGCCTCGTTCTCCCACTCAAAGCCAATCCTTGGGAACTGCCCGAACTGATCCGCAAAAACGCGGTGCGCAGAGAATTTTCGAGCGTCCACGGCACCGGTTATTTCGCAATGAGTGACAGCCGCCTCGCCTCACTGAAAACGCGAGGTATGACCGACTGGGTCACCTACTGGCTGGTTGATCAATCGGCGGGGTACGCGAACGATCTGGCGGTATGGCAACGCATCACGGATGAGGATCTCGCCGTGCAGAAAACCGCCACCGAGCGCCTTCACCACGACATGCGCTTGACCTCGGATCTGTCCCGCTATGTGGAGGAACGCCTGGCACAGCAGCGCGATCTGCTCGCGGTAGAACACCGTCGACGGTGCGTCGAGGACAGCAAAATCCTGGTTTGGCTCAAAGGCGAAACACCGCCACCCCTGTTCACCAACATGCAGGAGGCGGCATGACTCCGACCTTTCTTCCCCACCAAGCATTGGATCTTGTCGGTGTACTTGAAGCGTCTCTGCCTTCTACCGCAGAGATCAAAGGTCGCCAGCGCTTGCTGACCCTCCGCGATCAAGCGATCTCGGCCGGCGCTCAGGTGCTAATCGTGCTGTGGCATGACCTGGAGTGGACGTTGTTAGCGATTCAGCCGCCCGCAGACGTGGTGATCAGCGACGCGCGCGAGCTGATTCCCAACCTGCTGCGCAATCCCGAAGCGCTACAGCAGATGCGGCAACGCGCCGGCCAAGGCAACCACTTGCAATGGCTCACCCTCGCTCGCCCCGCCGCCACCCAGCACTAACGAAAACGCCCCCGGGAGCGATCCGGAGGCGTTGAGGTAAATCTACATGCCCGCACAATTTATGCCGCATCAAAGAAATGCGCAAGATCTCCGCACGGTTGCACTTTGCAAAACAGGACGTTACTCTTTGGCCGTCGCTGCAAAATCAGCGACCGGGTTTGGCGACCCGAGTTTAAGAAGGCGCACAGGCGCCCCCATTACGATTGCAGGCGCTTTTTTTGTGCCCGCATTCCCGTTTTATGGTGGCTGTGCGTGGGAGACCTTCGGGTCTGCCGGGTTCCTTCTTACCCGGTTCGCCAACCTGCGCACAGCTGCCACCCCAATTCGTTTGGCGACGAACCGTGGCAGTTCCTACTTAAGAAGGAGCTCCACCCATGCACGCCCTCAATCCGTCCAAAATTCGCGCCGCTGCCCATCGTGCAATGGCTCTCGCCGCGTTACACGCCAATTCCAGCCTCGCCACTCGTCTCGCCCGTTACAACGCTCACATGACCAAAGCTCGCGCCCTCGAAGCCGCAGGCGGTGCCCAATGAACCAAGCCCTGAGCTTCTCCCTGCCCGAGGATCTGCTTTGCGTCCACAAAGGCGCCGAAGCCGGTGTGCCGATTGACGCCATCACCTGCGCCGTGGATCGGGCCAACTCTGTGCTCTTGCTTCTTGAAGACCAGTTCGAGTGCGACGGTCCCCGTCTGGCCAACCACGTCATCGCGGCGGCGCTGTGGGATGTTCGAGGGACGTTGGGACTGATCCGCACCCTCGCCGTGCACGCCGACAACTCCACTCGGCCACCCGTTAGTGGAGGTGCCCAATGAGCCCTTCCATTGCGATCAATACCGTGGGCGGCGCCACCTTTGCCAAGTGCAACGCTCAGAATCAGCCACTGTTCCGCATCAATGCCGGCATATCGTGCGAGGAAGCGCTCGAACAAGCTTCTCTACTCATGGATTGTGTAAACAAGCTCACTTTCTTGAGCGGCATGGAGAATGACAACGACGCGATGGTCTGGGCTTCGCATTATTTGAGCGAGATGGCCAAAGCCATCATTGATGACGTTACCAGCGGGTTGCAATTGGCCCAAGGCGGTGGCGTATGAAGGCCTCTACCTCCAATGCCCGTCGCCCCACGTTCGCCCAAGTCAAAGCCGTTGCGCTGCAGAACATTGATCGTGTGCTTGCTCACTGGCTGCCCAACGGTAAACGCGTCGACAGTGGCAAGGAATACACCGCTCCTAATCCGACTCGCACCGACAAACGTGCCGGCTCCCTCAAGGTCAGTTTGGCCAAAGGCACCTGGGCGGATTTTGCCACCGGCGACAAAGGTGGCGACCTGATCGATCTGGTGCGCTATCTCGACGGCGGCACCGACGTCGAAGCCTGCAACAAGCTGGTGGATCTGCTGCACGTTACCGCTGGGGCGGCTCAATCGAAGCCAAGCCCCAGCAAATGCAAAACACCGGAATGGCTCGCCATACAGCCGATCCCAGCCGAGGCCATGAGCAAGTGCCCGGCCAAACACCGGCAACACGGTACGCCGTCCAAGGTTTGGATTTATCGCGACGCTCAAGGCCAGCCAGTCATGGCGCTCTATCGCTTCGACTTGGGCCCGGATGAAGACGGCAAACCGCGCAAGGTGTTTGCCCCGTTGACCTGGTGCCAACGGGCCGAAGGCCAAACCCAGCAATGGCGCTGGCAGGGCCTGCCTGAGCCGCGTCCTCTACTGCGTCTGGATGAACTGGCGCAACGCGCAGAGGCACCGGTCATTCTATGCGAAGGCGAAAAGGCCACCGACGCCGCGGCGGAGTTGCTGCCCAGCTACGTGGCCACGTGCTGGCCGAACGGCTCGAACTCCTGGCACAAAGCCGACCTGGCACCGCTCAAAGGTCGGTCCGTGGTGTTGTGGCCAGACAACGACGCCAGTGGCAAAAGCTGCATGGATGCCGTCGCAGTACAGTTGCAACAGATCGGCGCCGCGTCGGTGCGCGTGATCGCTCTGGATGTCTTCAAACGCAAGCCCACGCTCAAGAATGACCAACCGGCCTTCGCTAAAGGTGGTCAATGGGATGACGGCGACGACGCGGCCGATGCGCAGGCCAAAGGCTGGACGGCGGCGCACTTCGCCGAGCTGGAACACAGCGGCGAGTTGTTTGGCGTCGAGCCGGAGAAAGCACCAACCGAGCCACCCGAAGCCAAGACCAAGCCAACGACCAAACGTACCGCGAAACCCAAAAACGATCTGTTGCCCGGCGGCTTTCGCCTGACGCCCGAAGGCGTGTTTTATTCCGGTGACGATGGCGAGGCACGCCCGGTGTGTTCGCCGCTGGAGATCCTGGCGCGCACCCGAGATGCGCAGGGGCATAACTGGGGTTTGCTGGTCGAGTTCGACGATCCCGACGGGGCAAAAAAGCGCTGGAATATTCCGGCACGGACCATGACCGGCGACTTCGGCAAGGACGTGCTGGGTCCACTGGTGGACATGGGTTTGCGTCTGGCCGGCAGTCGCTCCGGCCGCAATGCCCGCAACGACCTGCAGAGTTACCTAGGCGGCTTCGACAGCGCCCAGCGCGCACGCTTGGTCACCCGTTTGGGCTGGCATGACAGCGCCTTCTTGCTGCCCGAACAACAGGTCGGCTTGCACACCGAACACCTGCACTTCTATGAGGCCGGCGCGCAGCTTCCGCCCATCAGCGAAGCCGGCACCCTGGAACAGTGGCAAGAGCAGATCGGCGCCTTGTGCATCGGCAATCACCGCTTGGCGTTTGTGGCCAGCGTGGCGTTTGCCGGTCCGCTGTTGCACATGCTCGGCCATGAGTCGGGCGGCTTCCATCTCTACGGAGACAGCTCGGGCGGCAAGACCACGCACCTGCAAGTGGCCGCCTCGATCTATGGTGGGCCGCGTCTGGTGCGCTCCTGGCGCTCGACCGATAACGCCTTGGAATCCATCGCCGCCGCGCATTCGGACGGGCTCCTGGTGCTGGATGAAATCGGCATGTGCGACCCGCGCATCATCGGCGAAACGGTGTACATGCTCGGTAACGGCACCGGGAAGGCTCGCGCCAATGATCGAGGACAAGCAGGCCGCCAGGTGCAGGAGTGGCGCTTGCTGTTTCTTTCGACCGGCGAAAAGACGTTGGCGCAGCACATGGCCGAAGCTAATAAGGAGCTGAAAGCCGGCATGGAAGTACGGATGCTCGCCGTGCCAGCGGACGCCAGCAAAGGCCTAGGCATGTTCGATGTGCTCAACGGTTTCGATGACGCAGCCGCCCTCTCCGATGCACTCAAGGCGCGGGTGGCCAAGTACTACGGCACACCGCTCACCGCCTTCCTGTCGGCCCTCTGTGCACCCAGCAAGCGGCATGGTTGGTCAGCGATCCTGCGCCACACCTTGGAGGGCTTTATCGCCAAGGCACTACCCGCCTCGGCGAGTGGCCAAGCGCATCGTGCTGCTACCCGTTTCGGACTGGCTGCCGCAGCCGGCGAACTGGCCACCGCGATGGGCATCACCGGCTGGCCCGATGGCACCGCCACCACCGCTGCCCGAGTCTGCCTGAGTGCCTGGATGAATGAGCGCGGTGGCGCCAGTAATTTCGAAGGTGACGCGATCCTGGCACGGCTGCGCCAAGTCATCGAACGCTTCGGCGAAAGTCGCTTCACACGCTGGGAGTCGACCGCCGCCAAGATCGATGAACACGGTCCCCGCACGATCGATCGCCTGGGCTTTCGCAAGTCGTTGGAACACGGCATGGGCGACGCATTGCACACCACCAACACCTACTACGTGTTGCCCGAGGCATGGCGCTCTGAAGTGTTCAAGGGCATGAACATAAATGCCGTGAACAAAGAGCTGATCCGTCGCGGTGTACTTGAACCTGGCACCGATGGCAAAGCGTCCAGTTCGATTCGTTTACCGGGTCTTGGCACCCAGCGTTGCTATGTGGTGAAGACCGTGCCTGGGACAGACGAGAGTGAAGCACAGGCGGCCTGACGGTCGGCCTTCGGAGGTAATGCCGGCTGAATCCCGGCCTCGCCAGCCCTATCCCACGAAGACAATCAAATTACACAGGATAAAAATACATGAATGGTATTCAAGAACTCGAAGATAAACGCCAAGCCCTGCTTCATGAATTGGAAAAACCGGAAGCAGAATTGCTCCCTTTTGATGCTGTGTTGGAAAGCGCCGAAGGCATAGACCGCGATCAGGAAAGAGCAATCATGAACGATATTCAAGAACTCAAAGATAAACGCGAAGCCCTGCTCCATGAATTGGAAAAACTGGAAGCAGGACCGCTCCCTTTTGAGGCCGCGCTGGAAAGTCCCGAAGACATAGACCGCGATCAGGAAAGGGCGCTCAGAGACGAGTTCAATGCGCGTAAACGGCGAATCGACTCAATCAAGTTCGAGATCTCTCGAATCGATCAGAAGCTGCATCGCCGAGAGGCCATTGCTGAGCAGGACGCCCGGATAGCCGAGTACATTTCAGGCATGGAGAACTGGAAGGCCGATAAGGAAGAACTTCTCGCCAAACGCGAGAGCCTTAACGTCCGGTTGGAGCAGGTCAGCAAGAAGGCTGTGGAGGATATGAGCAAGGCGCGACAAGCCGAAACAGAGGCAGCATCAGCTTATGCCCGGGCGGTTGCTTGGGGTGATGAGGAGGGCGAAAAGAATGCGAACGATGACGCGCAAAAAGCCGCGAAAAACCTAGTGGCAGCCACTGAACATAACCGGAGGCAGCAACTAATTATAACCGCGCTTGAGGTGGAACTGGTGACAGTGGACAAACACGTTATGGAAGCAGAAGAGGAATATAAGAAACTCGAGCGCTCTGCCTTGTATGTGGCGCATTACGCCTTGGAAGAAAAGTGGAATGCGGCCGCACGGCAATTACTAGATGTAGGGGCTAAGCTTTACGCAGCCGGGAGTTTGATCGAGCGGGATGGAATAGAGTTTCTGAAACTCAACATCCCCGAACTAGGGGAAAATTATGGCCACTGGCAACGGAGCGACATGTCCGAGTTAGCCAACTACGACGTTCAAGACATCTTGGCGCGCTAGCAGGGAAAGCTGAACTGCCCCCCCGAAAAAGCCGATGCAAGTCGGCTTTTTATCGCGCTAGCTCTCACCTTTTTATTAACAAGACCAAAGTCTGCTTTTTTTGAATTAAATCACTCAAAGGTCTGCAATAAAAAAGGAGTCAAATTGATCCCGGCTGAAGAAACTCCGTGAGCGCCTATGAATCGCTATTATAGAAACCACTACCCGACCTCACACGCCACCTAATACTTTGTTACATGCGGCTCGTTAACTACGCCAGGATAATACTCAAATTCTAAGTTTTTCTTAACCCGGACAACTGCCGTCGTATGCAGATATTGATTTCCTTGACTGCCAAATCCTTTGTTATAGCGTCGCAGCACTATGAGTATCAAAAGATCCGCACACTGATCATCGAGCACACGCTTTACGAAATCAGTTCTACAAACAAGCCGGTCAGCGCTAACCGAATCATCCTCGTCACGAGCTGGGTTACTTCCCCACGCCTCAGATCTCACCACTACGGCTCCATCTGGATCAACCCAAAGCCGCCTGAAAGAATCCAGAGTTCTCAAAGAGTTGTTTGCATTTATAGCCTTAGTGAAATGCCGTCGTCGTAAAGCCGAATCCACGCCAAAGGGGTCGGTTTCATCAAGTTTCGGTTCGATGGAAGGCCAAACGATCCAAGGCGTGTATAGCCCTTCTGACCGCGAATACTCATCGTCTTCCTCATGCTCATTTGCATGTGGCAGCCAAGCTTGAAAAGGGTCCTTTTTAGACAGCTTTAGAGCTAATGTTTTTGCTTGTTTAGGAGGCACAAGCGCCGATGAAATACGAATCAAGATACCATCAGCTGAGCGCCAGTCCCCAGCTACCACCAATGCTGCTGCAATTGAAGAATCGATACCCAAAAGATCAAGGATCTTCACTTTATTTCCTGTAATTACAAGGCCTTTTTCACCTTGCTCAAAGAGATTAACTTGCGCATCTATAGGAGGTCTATCCGTTCCATCACCGAGCCAAAAACCATCACTTTTTGTAAGCACCTCGCGCTTCAGCCACTCACACCAAGGATTGTCATCATCATAGGGGCGTTGAACAACCTTATGTTTCGCCAACAAATCTCCTGCTACAAGATAAAGTGCATGTTGCCCCAGTTGTTGTCCGTATAGGTGATGCATCGCATCAAGGCCGCTGACACGATTTCTTCGACGAACAGATCGCTTACCAGCTTCATACATGCTTGTTATTTTTTTATCATATTTCCTAACCCAGGCCGTCATAGCGTCCTTAATTTCCCATCTTGGCCGATCAAACATATCAACTATGCGAGTTACTTCACTCTTATCGAAATCATAGTCCAAGCTAAACTTTAGCTTTGAAGTTGATGAAGAGTCTGAGCGATCCTGATAAAACGAATCGCGCGCGAAACTTTTCGATTTCTTCTTGGGAAATGGAGACTTGTTAACCAAACTGAAGATATTAGCCTCAGATTTTGACAGACCGAGATTTCCATTTTTTATACATTCCAGAACAGCTTGAGCCGCAAAGTGGCGAAACAATACATGCGGCGTAGTTGCGTCTAACGCAATGGATCTTAACTGAGTGAAATATCTTGCCACATGTTGCGGAAAATCCTTTGAAATTCGCGCAATCGCAATTAGCAACCAGAGTCGTGCGTGAAGAAAATAAAATTCAAGCTCCGGAGCTTGGTAAGGATGAGCATCGGTAGACGAAAATCTTTCAAAAATCGCATCTATTACGTCCCATCGCCCAAACCGAGCGAAGCAACGGAGGCTGTAAGCGGCTCTCCATCGACATGCGGCAGTAGGCGAACCAAGTGCGTACCATACCAACCCTGCGGCAATATCCGTCTCGCTGGATGCAGGATAGAGGCCACGATTCAACGCACCGTCAACGACAGTTGACGCTAACTTAGCTGAATTACTATTCAATAATCTTTTCAGTGCCAGTTGCCCCTCACCTGCTTTGGTTTTTTCACAAATAATTGCTGCGAGGGCCATCCAGATTGATGCAGGTAAATGAGAGTCTGGTTCCGCAAAAATCATGATTAACTCAATTGCCAACACAGACATCGGAATACCGGATAGCTCAGCTACCTCCTTCAGTTGCGACCCTGAGAGATAATCATTATGCACAAAGTCATCTGCATGAACTTGCATCAAGACCCTTCCAGCATCACGAAATGCATCTTCTAAGGCTGCAGAAGTCCCACCCCACTTGCTCTTGCACTCCCTGAGTTCACGTAGCTTTGCATAGAACTCGAAAGTCTCAAGCCGAGAGATTATATTAATATATCTTGGTCTTTCAGCGTACTTTAGCTTTGCGCGCACATCTTCAAAAAAGTTACGTTTAAGGTCAGTGAAATTCTGAACATCGTTAAGGGCCTCAACTGCTCGCGACATTGAAACCTCGTCATAAGGGTCCACTTCTTGCACAATAGACTCTACAGCACGTCGTGCCTCCTCCTCTTGATCACTTACCTTAGATAGGGAATATGAGGCCCGCTCCCCATGATAATTCCTATTGTCATTTCCTTCATCTTGCAACTTTTTGAACTTCGGTGCAGCGACTGAAAGATAGGTGCAGTGCTCTGAGTCTATACCGAGTTCCCTTTCAGCAATCTTGTGAAGCTTTCCCAGAGTACTGGGCATAGAGGCGCCTGGATTACTCTGTGCAAATTGAATGATTAGCTCACTCAATAATTCCTTCACATTCGGATAACCTTTACTTGCGATCACTTCCGCCATTTGCTCCGTACCGCAAGCATACAGTTCCGCTGGAGCCGAGATACGGAGCAGCGCCACAGCGATGGACGGATCTATTTTGTCTTGTTCAAGTAGTGCCGTCAGATAAGGTAGTAAAGTATAATCAAGCGAGATTTTGTCGCGATCATCCCATCTTCCTAGCTTTGAAAGCGTGCGGCACCCGGAAGCTCTTACCAATCCTTTTGCGAATGCAAACCAAGGAAACTTATGCTCTTCAGAGGGCATATTTAGTTCGCAAATATTAGATAATGTGTGAAAGTCGCCCTCCTCGAGTTCATCTCCCTTTAACTCAGAAGCAAATATCAGCAGCTCATTTGTAAACTGATAGTCATTTGAGCCTATGGCGTCCATTTGTTCAATGCCAGCACGAAAATAAGACGCAGCCTCCTCGAAGCTTGCCGACATTATAGCTCTAGCTAGTTTCGCAAATAGAGAAGCTCTATAGTCAACCTCATCTTCAAATTCTATTAAGGCCTTGACCACTATTGCTGTTTTACCCGCCAGTTCCTGCAGCTCAATCCGTCTCGAGAGTATCTCGACCATATTGATCAGAGCTGATGTTTGCGCTACATTGGCTCCGCACATTTCCAATACGAATACTTTCACTGAAGAAAGTTTAAGATCGCTACGAGACCACAGTGAAAAGGATAGTAGCTGTTGACCTAGCATGTCAAAAAAAGTATTCACTTCCTGGCGACCAGAGTAGCGCTCTCTTTTATTTCTAAGCCTCGCCCACACCGAAACCAGCTCTAGAAATATGTTATCGCCTTTTCCCTTTTCAGAGGAAAGCATGGCAGTGAAAACGTTAGTCATTTCTAGAAGCGGTTCTAGTTGATCGTCGATAAAACTTCCAGCGTCCCTTTTTGTTTCTGCACTCATGGTCTCCCTTCCATCTAATGACTGCTCTTTAGAATTAAGAGTATCGCGCAACTCATTATGAAGAGCCTTCCGAAACTCCTTTCCATCTGACACATTAGAGATGCGAGCTCCAATATCAGTGAGTTCTTTTGGAAGAAGCATGAGCTCTGTGATTTTCTGCTGTACTCCTGCTGCGTTAAGAGCTGTACAAACTACAAACGGAAACACACCTTTGTTGGAGAAGCGGTCCATATACGACCAAAGACTTGGACTTTCACACTGAATGGCTCTGACAATAGTAGCTGCTTCTGCGCGCATACCCAGCGATGTTGCTACCGAAGCAGCTTTCAGGAGACCATCCTTAACTAAATAATCATTTCCTCTATGAAAGTCCTTACCTTCCTCCACGAAATTATTTTGACACGCTCTAGCCAGCGCACCGACAAGTTTGCGTTGAATCTCACTTTCGAACTCCATAAAAGAGAGCGCCGCTGCGAGAACGCCAGGCTGTGACTTCGCGGCCGTCAAGAAGCGAAAAACGTTAACTACCGGAATTACACCCATCGATTGAGCTTGGCTCAACAAGTAGAATAAATGTTCTGCAACTTCGTATGCATACCACTCCTGCCATCCCTTCATGAATTTTGCGGCATCGCGCACACGATTTTTGGCGATTAAACACAAAGGAATTGACGCAATATCAAGGCTTTCCGGCCCCCCTCTATCTCTACGGTATTCATCATCCTGCTGATAAAAGTGACCAAGCCACTCCCCGGCAGTTACAGCATGTCGCGATGCGTTGTTTAGATCGCCAGATAATACACTTGCAATAATAAGTCGTGCGTGACGTGTTCCAGGCCATAATGTTCGCGTCTCGAAAAGCCGCCTTGTTGCGTCAACATCGTGAGATGCAATCACTAGATCTGGATTATCCAGAATATAATCCGCACCACGCTGAGTTATGGCTGCAAGGGTCGAAAGCTCAACCAGAAAGTGGACAAGATGATCGAAATCTTGCTTCCGAGCAGCATGGAGGACAGCGGCTTTTAATCTTGAGTAGCGGATATTTTGTTTGCCAACGGCGCTTGTTATCACACTAGGAAACCGCTCATCAAACGCCAAATCAAACAGAAGCTTCCCGTCATCTAGTTTCTGAAGTAGACCTGGAAGCGCGCTTGCCGCATACACCGAAACGCCTTGTTTCTTGAAGAGATTTTCGGCTAGCACATGAAGAATATCAGTTTTTACAGCATAAGATTCTCGTACGAATGTTTCCGTCGGTTCATCACGAAACATCAACCCATGTCTCGTTTGCTCAAGTAGAGGAGATAAATCCGCCGCGAAGCTTTTTACTGCACTTAAATCTATGCCGTGTGCGTCTGCATACTCGTCAAGAGGTACAGGGGGAGGTAAAACGGCCAGGCCGGCAAGGAACGCGTTGATTTCGCGTTCGCTGTTGCCTCTCCGCAGCGCCTCACCAAGAGCGGTCTGAATTCGACTTCTCAGAAGGTCATCTAATCTTATTATTTTATTTACCTCAGATGGTTCAAGGAGCCCTCTATCGCTAAGCGCAAGATGCTCGAGTATTCGAGGTGTTCCTTGCGAACGAGAGAATGCGACCTTTATCTGAGTATCGGTTGTAGTTGGGATACGATCGCGAAGATATTTTTCAGTTTCTGCAAGGCTGAATGGCTTTAATTCAACTTCTTCACATGAAACATCCTTTCTTGAGATATTTCGCCGATATGTCCGGCAGCTTACAATAATTTGAACCCCATCAACAGGTCCGCCATGATGAAAGCTTTCAAGCAAGAGTGTAGGAAAGGAAAGTTCGCCCTTGTCTTTCGCATGCTCAGCGGCGTTATCTATCGCATCGATAAACAATAGTAGCTGCTTAGACGGCGACACTCGTCTGAGTGTAGCTATGGCTTGAGAAAGTCGTGCTCGGAAGGCCCTAATAAGTTCTTCTATGTTTTCGTTTATTGGCAACAATGGATCGCACAAACCATCGCACGCGAGATTATTGGTGATATGAATCAGACCGCGTTTAGGGAGATGACGCGCATCCTCTGGAGCTCGGTAAGCGCCACCACCAAAGCAATCAAACAATACTGTTTCATGCGTCTCACTCAACGCCTTGGCTAAACTTTGTAGAAATACTGTTTTACCCATGCCTCCATCTGCGTGAATAACAAGAGGCTTATCCAAGTTAGGTATGAGGCATACCACTTCTGATAGTTGCTCACGCGAGACTACACTCCCAACTTCCGGAAAACTAGTAGGGCAAGGAAAGAGGTCATCGGGACTTTGTAGTTCCAAAGCATCTAAGACATCAGTCCGGCTGATGACATTTTTTCCTTCACATACCAAACCAGCCTTATCACGAAGTAACTGCCTCAAATTCCCCAATCGAGCTCGCGCCATTGCGTCAGGAGCTGCTGACCAGTCAGTAATCATCTGAGAGAGATATTGCTTGTTTCGTCTGAGACTACCAGCCGCTCCAATGATTCTGACTTTCTTAGCAAACTGAGCTAATTTTGTATTTAGAAGCCCGCATGCGGCTATAAACTGGCTTGCCTGCTTTTTGGCTTCTCCTGTCAAACGCGCGCCTGAGGCAATACCTTCAATAGCCTCGTCGAATTCATTATATATGGGTCTATTTGTTACTAGTTCAAATGCCAACTTCCCCTCAACGTCACTAGCTCCATACTTCTCTAAAAAATTCTCAAAAGCCTCCGCAAATTTCTCTATTGTCTTCTTTGCATCGCTCGCACGGAACGGAACTTGCTCAGACCCTTTGGAGTATTTAAGTTGCACAATGACTACTGATTCTGCCTCATCAAATGTTGGTCTTTTCCCGTAGTACAGGACAAGATCGGCAATCTCGACCGTTTTCGCCGACGCTTTTGTTTGATCAACAGGTGAAAGCCCTTCAACTGCAATGCCCACAAGGCCATCGCTCGGCATGACAAGCTGGAGTGCTTTACGCGCAGCCCAAGCCTCATGAAATTCGTGGCCATCGCGAGACGCTCTTGTTTTGTCCATTCTTCCTGGATCCCTCTAATTTCAAGCGATGTAGCCACAAGTACTGCCTCCAAGCAACAAAAGCAGCTTTTAGAAATCGGTGGAAGTCAGCTCATCAAATTCTGACGATCTTAGACACAAGAAAAGTCTGAGTTGGGTACAAAGGCAGTCCATCTGTAACACCGCCCCAGCTTTCCACTGACGGTGTAACACGAAAAACAAAACGGTGTGACATGAAAATAAACCAATATATTCAATAGGTTAGGAAGGCTCGTTACACATATAACACTTGTCACACTGGTATTGAGACAGCTTCGAACAACACTGACCCCCGCCTCCCCGCTACAGAGCGTTCCACCAGCGAGCAGCGGTCTCACGTACGCTCTCGATTTTGTAACAGAAGTACGTCGGCGATGGGCTGCCTTACCGCAATGGCGGGTGTGGATGTTGCCATCGGCCTGTATGAACGTTGGTCTGCCAAGCGGCTGGGCGTCTGCGAAGCACCGCCAGCCGGTGGCGAACAGGGGTGGCTCACCGTGCCGGGGTGCCGAAAACCGCCGGGGCCCCTGGGGTTATCCGGGGGGTACGGGGTCGGAAACCCGTCGGACCTTGTTAGCGGGAGATCTCCCAGCTTAGTGAACAGGTGAACCCGGTGAACTGACTGTTAACCTGTGCATTTGCCCTACGAAACGACGGATCTGAGTTCACCGTTACCAACACGGTAACGATGCCCCTTTTTCTGCAAGATCCTTTCAACTTCAACGTTGAAATTTCAGTAAGCTGGAGGGCATCCCACTACCAAAACCCCGCGGGTTTCCGACCCCGTATCTCGACTAAACCCTCAGGGTCCCCGCCAGCATTTCCCACGTGGAGCGACGTCTGTATCTCAGCAGCTGATTGGCTCACTCAGGTCCAACGCGCTGGCCGGGTGCCCTTAGAAAATGCTATGTAGCAGTCGACTATCGACACAAATGGAGTGGTTATGAGCGTTGAGGAAGGAAACGATCTTGAGAGTTCTGAAGGCTGCGTTGTCCCAGTAAATCTGATCCCTGCTGAGGAACTGTCTCGCTACAGCGTTGAGAGCGACGTGCATGCAGGCAGGGACATCGCTAGCTACGTAAATGGCCAAGCTCCGGATGAGGAAGTACTTCACGTAGAGAAGCTGAAACGAGAGACGGTTATTGGGGAGTCTTACGACATTTGGGACGTGACGACCGACAAAGACCGCTACTGGGTCTTAACGAATCTGACCAATCTCTACTCACAGCGTTTCTTCCCAAGCCTCGATTACACCATCTCGTTCCACATCGGCTTAATGATGCGGTTGAAGAGTCGGCCCGAGCCTATCGCCAATTACGAACCAACCCCATTCGATGAAGTTTTCAGGAGAATGGATCAGGCTGACGAGCGCCATGAGTCCGCTGTAGAACTCGAAGACTTCCAAGCTGTTGGTATGCTTCTGAGGGAGGCGCTCGTTTGCATGATCGAAGCGCTCAGGACCTCCACGGAAATGCCTGAGGCGATTGAGCTCCCTCAAAAAGCTAATTTTCTAGCTTGGAATGATTTATTGATGAATCAGTTGTGCGGGGGAGGGAGTAACAAAGAACTGCGTCAGCATCTGAAGAACATTGGTAAGGAAGCTTGGCAGCTGGTGAATTGGCTCACTCATTCGAAAAGCGGCGGCCAGATGGCTTCATCAATCGCAATACATACCTGCCGCACAGTAATCGGTAACTCCTTTCAAATTTTGGAGCGGGACCAGGAAGCACACCTAGACACCTGTCCGACCTGCAAATCACGTGACGTCCGCAGACACTTCGATATCCATATCCCACCAGAGGGCTCGTATTACCATAGCTGCGGTGTTTGCAAATGGACTGACTATCCAGATCTGCAAGCCGACTCAGATCCTGCAGAGCTTTAGTCCAGTACGGCCAGCGACCAAGTGCCAGCATCGCTTTGCTGGCTGGGATAGAATGGAGTCAGCAAGGCCTTTCGTGTATCCCTGCATGTATCCCTAGACTTTTAAATGGCCCACAAGCCTTATAGAATATGGAGCATGCGAGTCCCCCTCGGGGCACCAAAATTAAGAAAGGTCTTGCTTAGCAAGGCCTTTTTTTTCGCCTGCGATAAAGCACCTGCCCCACCACCCGGCGTAGGAGCTGCCGAAGGCTGCGATCTTTTGATCCTGCTCTTCTCGCCCCGCTCCCACACCCGGTGAAACATTTCACAAGGATTCCCCCCATGGAATTGCTCCTGGAAACCGTCGCCCTGTTCTGCCTGAAGCTCGCACATGAGACGGAAGGCTCGAGCCCGATTCTGCGCGATGATCTGATCATGAGCGATTACGAGCGCGAGGTTTTTGGTTTACTGGTGCGCCAGGGGGATGTCGCGGCGATCCGGTTGAGGGTCAACCAATGCCTGGCGTTAGCACTGGATGCCTTGGGGGGCGTGGATAAACCCTTGGGGCGTGAGCTTCAGAGGTTATCGGTTGATTGTGATGGCGCGCAGACTCTGCAGCAACTGGAAGCACCGCTTCTTATGCTGCAGAACTACCTGAAAGTCATTTATTGAGCGCCAAAATATAAACCGGTAACGGCAAACCCCAGCGTGCCACAGCGTCGCTGTTTCACGCATTACAAGATCCGCCAGCGACACACATAACTATGGTTTGTCGCTCTCTATGACGGCGACTGCTTCCATGAAAACAAACCGACCCTGCGGACAATTTTTATCAATCCAAACTTGAATCTGATTTTCATTATTTTTGGGCGATAAAAGAGATCAGAGAGAGGCACATCCTATGTCCCTGAAACAGTACGAGAATGTTTTTGCGCGAAAAACGCTTACGAAATACTTTAGTCTCAGAAAGACAGAATTGAAAACTGACGTTATAAAATCCCAACCCAGCAAACGCCAATATATTTCATACTGAGCACCTCACTCTACCGCATAGATAACCATTGATCAAATTGACGACACCTACTGCACTGAAACTTTCCATGCGATGTATGCCCCCTCAACTTTCAAGCTTTTCCTATTTTTGAGTTCTTTCAAGTCTTCGAAACGCATTAGACTTTGCCTCGCAGGCTACTTCAAGACGCGACATTAAACCTTTATAATTATCGGTAATTTTTTCCAATGCTTTGCTTTTAAAAGCGGCATGATTGTATGAACTGTCTTCCACCTTACTTTTCAGATCTTCGATTTTTGTATGTTTTGACTTCATACTATCAAGAAGTTTATACGCAGATTTCACGTTGCCATCCCTTTTAGCAGGGGGTGTTAAACTATTTTTCATGATTTGCTGAAATTTTTTAGCAGACTGCTTTGCTTTTTTGCACTCACTCAATAATTTATTGATTTCTTTTTTGTGTACCACCTTCTGATCTATCAAGGCAAACGACACAGTCGGGGAGGAGACAGGGGCTACACTCATATCATCATCCTAAATTAAATTTTCTGACTCATAGTACTTGGTGGAAATTTTTCCCAATGCAGGACTGTCAAGTCATTACGCATTGAGAAAACCTCATAACTCTAAGCGCGCCACGCGCGCGCCCGCTATCAAAATGCGCTCCTACGCCATAGGCGCCTGCCATATCCTATTAACAACTCAGAAAAAATAGACGTAGAGACCTTTACGCAAGCAGCGTCTGAAAAATTGTGCGCAGCGGGTGAACGTTATAACAAACCGACCGTCGGTAATTGACGAAACGTAGAATCGACCGCCGAGGGTGATGAACACATACTGCAACGGGCACTGCTCAACGCACACCGGCCGAAAAATCAACAGAGGCGCCAGTTGGACAGCTGTGTTGAAGCCTGCGTCTCCCGTTCGCCACGCTCGCAATAAATACCTTTGTGATCGGGTCATGGAGCGACTAATCAGCGATACGCCAAAAGGCGCGACTGCCTGCGCGCAGATTCGTCGTTTGGTCGAAACCTCCAAGGACAATGATCGGTAGCCCTATACGTGCTGTGCCTCTAATGGCACGAGTACCGCATGCGCAGACTGTAGCTAACAACGGAACTCTGTTGCCGCGAAACTGCACACAGGTAGGCCACGGTAACCGGCGGCGCACTTGCAGGCAGTCGTACTACAAGGATCGGATAGGAAGGAGCTCTCGAAGGTTGCAGGAAAAAAATCTCCGCGATACCCTTCCGCCGTCGCTGCCAACTCAGCGACCGGGCTTGGAAACCCGATCAAATCTGGAAGCGCATCAGTGCCTTAATCACGTTTGCAGGAGTTTTTACTCTCGCAGTCGTGTTCTATGGCGGCTGTGCGTGGGACGTCTTCGGGCGTGCCGGTTTCCTAGATTCCCGGTTTTCCAACCTGCGCACAGCTGTCACCCATTCGCTTGGAAACGAACGTGGCAGCTTCTTAATTCTAGGAGCTTCTCTATGCGCAGCATAAATCCGTTCGACATTTGGCTTTCCCCTCTACGCGGCCCCCGGTTGCGTAACGCCCCACCATCCACCCTGCGACACGGCATCTCCCTCACCGGAGGTGGCAAATGACCGACAATCCAGAACTCAAAACCATCGGCTTCACACCCGCGATCTACCTCGGTAATCAAGCGATATTTCACGTAATTGGTAGCGTGCCAATTGGTGATGCGTTGTCCATGGCTTCTGATTTTCTTTGCCTTGCCAAGTCGCTGACTGAGGATGCTGCTTATGCGAAGGACAATGGGCGGCATGCTTGGGCTGCGCATTATTTGGCGGCTATGGGTAAGGCGTTGGTTGATGATTCGGTAAAGGTTTTGATGCGGGAGCGGGGGAATTCTGGGGGTTAGTCTGAAGGTGGGCTGCGATGGTGCTGGGTCATCTGGATTTGTTGTGGATGATCTGGCGCTATCGCGGGCAAGCCTTGCTCCCACAGAGGTAACTTTCCCAGAAATAACTTCCACGGAGGTCACGTCCACAGGGGCTCCCGGAGGGGGGCTTCCACAGAGGGAACTCCATGGGGGGTTTTCCACAGCGGGCCTTTTGGAGCGGGGCTCCCGCTGGTTCGGGGTCGGTGCGAATGAGGCCAGGCCCGAGCCTATCGGGGGGTTGCACCCGCTTCAGAGCAGGTGCTGGGATATCAACTTGGAGATTTCCACCATCGAAGTCCGGCCAGTGAATTCGAATTTCACTCTGCCCAGCGACGAAAAGTAGATCTCCAGTTCCGAATCCAGATCGAAGGTTCCCGACGTTTCCACCGAATACGCCACGATGTTTTTGTACGGCAATGAGGTGAAGTCTTTCTTGCTGCCTGTGAGCCCCTGGACGTTCACTGCGATGATGCGTTTGTTGGTAAACACCACGCCGTCGCGCATGGATTTGTAGGAGTCGATGACCTGCTCGCCATCCAATAGCAGTGCGGTAACCCGCTCGGCGTATTCGTCGTTTTGCTTGAGCTTGAAGAAGCCTTTGTTGTTGAAGTCGATCATGTGCCATTCCCTATGGGTTAAATGCCTATCTAAGCATGTTGCCGCAGGCTTACCTACTCCTCCCCCGCCGTGGCCTTCACCGCCACTTCGATCGCCCGAACGCTGAGCGCCGCAAATATCGCGGTCATCAACACGCCGTTGAACCCGAGCAGGATCGCCGGAATCCGCGTTAAGCCAAGTTTCGGCACGCGGCACAGCAACAAGTGCCCCCGGGGATGCCGCGATGCTTTCGCTGTGCGCCGCCACCTGCGTTATCATCGCCCGCCTCTGCGCACCAAGAGCCTTGACCGGATGTCCGTAACGCTGCCACCAATCGCCGATCTTCACTCCCTGCCACCGGTTCTCGCCGGCCCGCTGTTGCGGCGCCTGGAGCCCACGCGGCTGGTGCTGTGGCTGGTAGGTTCGCGGGAGCTGGAGCTGACCCTGCGTTTGCAGGGTGTCGCCGACATCCGCCTCGATGCCACGCAGTGCACGGTCATTGCGGTGGGCAGCCATGCCTTCGTGCATTTGATCGATGTGCCACTCGACAGCGCCCTGCCCTGCGACACGCTGATCGAATATGACCTGTTGATTGACGGTGCCGGCATTGCCGACTGGGCGCCGCATCTGTTGTATGGCGACGCGCGGCGGCCGAACTTTGTGTTGCGCTCGCGAATCGATCAGCTGCTGCACGGCTCTTGCCGCAAGCCGCATCATCCTGCCGCCGACGGTTTGCTCTGCGTCGATCAGTTGCTGGCGACGGAACACGAGCCGCCGCAGCGCCCTGCGTTGTTGATGATGACGGGCGACCAGGTGTATGCCGACGACGTTGCCGGCCCGATGCTGCGGGCGATTCATGCGCTGATCGAGCGGTTGGGGCTGTTCGAAGAACACCTCGAAGGCGCGGTGGTCAGCGACAGCGCCAAGCTCTATGAGCACCCGGCCAGTTATTACCATCGTGCGGATTTGTTACCGGCGCTTGAGAGCAACGAGACATTGCGTGAGCGGTTTTTCGGTGGTGCGCGTAAGCCGATTTTCACCAGCAGCAGTGCCGACAATCATTTGGTGACGTTTGCCGAGGTGATGGCGATGTACCTGCTGGTGTGGCCCCCTACGGCATGGACGCTGATTGCGCCACAGCCGCCGGAGCTGACTGCGCAGCGGCGTGAGCGGTATGCGCTGGAGCAGACTCGGATCGATGGCTTCAAAGCAGGCCTGGGGCTTGTGGCGCGGGCACTGGCACATTTGCCGAGCCTGATGATTTTCGATGACCACGATATTACCGATGACTGGAATCTTTCCGCGCAATGGGAGGAAACGGCCTACGGGCATCCGTTCTCCAAGCGGATCATCGGCAATGCGTTGATTGCCTACATGTTGTGTCAGGGATGGGGCAATAACCCGGATGCGTTCAAGGATCTGCTGAAGAAAACCGCGCTGCTCAGCGCGACCGGTCAGGACCGTTATCTGGACAGCCCGGCGCAGGATGACCTGATCGATGACTTGCGGAAGTTTCAACAATGGCATTACGTACTGCCCACCAGCCCGGCGCTGGTGGTGATCGACACCCGCACCCGGCGCTGGCGCAGCGAGATGACGTTGAAGCAGCCTTCGGGTTTGCTCGACTGGGAAGCGCTCAGCGAGTTGCAGCAGGAACTGCTGGATCACCCCTCGGCGATTATCGTGTCGCCGGCGCCGATCTTTGGTGTGAAGTTGATCGAGACGGTGCAGCAAGTGTTCAGTTGGTGCGGTTTTCCATTGCTGGTGGATGCGGAAAACTGGATGGCCCATCGTGGCGCCGCGCAGGTGATCCTGAACATTTTCCGCCACTCGCGTACGCCGGGTAATTACGTGGTGCTGTCGGGGGATGTGCATTATTCCTTCGTCTACGAGGTATTTATCCGACACCGCAAGGGTGGACCGCGTATCTGGCAGATCACCAGCAGCGGCATCAAAAACGAGTTTCCGCCGACACTGCTGGAGTGGTTCGACCGACTCAACCGCTGGCTCTATTCCCCGCGCTCGCCTCTGAACTGGCTGACCAAGCGTCGGCTTATGCGCATTGTTCCCCATGTGCCGGAACATGCTGAGGCGGGTGAGCGGCTTTGGAATTCGGCAGGAATTGGGCAGGTGTTCTTTAATGAACGGGGGCAGCCACAGGCTATTTATCAGCACAATTCAAATGGCTTGCCGAAGACCCGGATGGTTGCGCCGCAAGAGGACTGACGGGGGACCGGGTCGTCTGTATCGCGAGCAGGCTCACTCCTACAAAGGGATATGTATGTTTACACGGAGCAAGTTGGTACCTGAACTGATGGTCAGCGACATCAGGAAAAGCCTGCATTTCTGGACGGTATTGGTCGGTATTACGATTGCCTACGAGCGTCCGGAAGTCGGGTTTGCCTACCTCGATCTGAACGGCGCGCAACTGATGCTTGAGCAGTACGATCCGGGCGAAGGGCAATGGCTCAGTGATGCGCTGCAGGCGCCTTTTGGCCGGGGGATCAATTTCCAGATTACAGTTGAATCCGTTGAACCGATTCTGCGGCGGCTGGCTGAAGTTGAATGGCCGCTGTTTCGTGCGTGTGCCGACACCTGGTATCGCGCGGGTCAGGTTGAAGTGGGCCAGCGGGAGTTTCTGCTGCAGGACCCGGATGGTTATCTGGTGCGGTTGGTGGAGAGTCTTGGGGAGCGGTTTGGCGTTGTGTCTGCGCAGACAGTGGACCTGTAGGAGCTGCCGCAGCCTGCGGCAGCTCCTGTGGGGTAGTGGTTGGTTTGATTGATCAGATGGCCCGGCAGATCCCCCTGACAATCATCTCCACCTCCCTCTCATCAATCGTCAGCGGCGGCAGCAGGCGGATAGTTTTGCCACGGGTTACGTTGATCAGCAAGCCGTGATCCCGTGCGGCGATCAGGGTCAGATCGCGGATGGGTTGTTTGAGTTCGATGCCGATCATCAGGCCCTGACCACGAATGGCCAGCACGTTGGGATTGTCCGCCAGTTCGGCCCGCAGCCTGGTGAGCAGCCGATCGCCTTGCCGTGCGGCGTTTTTCAGCAGTGCCTGTTCTTCGATGATCTCCAGTACCGTACAACCGACACGACAGGCCAGCGGGTTGCCGCCGAAGGTGCTGCCGTGGCTGCCGGGGGTGAACAGGTCGGCGGCTTTGCCGCGGGCCAGGCAGGCGCCGATGGGGATGCCATTGCCCAGGCCCTTGGCCAGGGTCATGACATCCGGGACGATACCTTCGTGCTGGAACGCGAACCACTGGCCGGTGCGGCCGATGCCGGTCTGGATCTCGTCGAGCATCATCAACCAAGCGTGCCGATTACACAGTTCGCGCACGGCTTTCAGGTAGCCGGGGGGCGCCGGTTGCACGCCGCTTTCGCCCTGGATCGGCTCCAACAGGATTGCCACGATGCGCGGGCCGTGCCGTTGCTGCACCCGGTCGAGGGCCTTCAGGTCGCCGAACGGCACTTTGACGAAATCTCCCGGCAGTTCGCTGAACCCCAGCCGCACCGCCGGGCCATCGCTGGCGGACAAAGTGCCCAGGGTCCGCCCGTGGAAGGCGTTTTCCATGACCACCACCAGCGGCTGCTCGATGCCTTTACGCCAGCCGTGCAGCCGCGCCAGCTTCAGCGCGGTTTCGTTGGCTTCGGCGCCGGAGTTGTTGAAGAAGGCACGCTGCATGCCGGCCAATTGGGTCAGCTTGCTGGCCAGGCGCTGTTGCCAGTCGATGCTGTACAGGTTGGACGTATGCAGCAACAGTCCTGCCTGCTCGCTGATCGCCGCCACAATTTTCGGGTGGGAATGACCGACGTTGGTCACTGCCACACCCGCCACCGCGTCCAAGTACTCGCGACCGGCCTGATCCCACAGGCGCGTGCCCAGGCCTTTGCAGAAGCTCAGGGCCAGGGGTTGGTAGGTGGTCATCAGGCAGGCGGCAGTCATGACATCAAGCTCCATCAATTGTCGGTGTTTTTGCAGTATGGTTAGCCACCTGAGCTGGATAAACACTGCAATTCTTCAATCATTTTAAAGCTGAGCTTGATAATGGATCTGTTCCAGGCAATGACCGTTTACGTGCGGGTGGTCGAGACCGGCAGCATGACCGCCGCCGCGCAACAGTGCGCAATGTCCACCACCATGGTCGGCAATCACCTGCGCGCGCTGGAGCAACGACTGGGCGTGCGCCTGCTCAATCGCACCACTCGCCGCCAGCGCCTGACGGAGTTCGGCACCGCCTACTATCAGCGCTGCCTGGAAGTGCTGGGGCTGGTGGCCGATTCCGAGCGCCTGGCCGAACAAAGCCAGGACACGCCCAGCGGCACGTTGCGCATCACCGCACCGCTGACCTTCGGCACCGAAAAACTCGCGCCGGCCCTCAGCGAATTCGCCCTGCGCTACCCGCAGGTTAAACTGGACGTGATGCTCTCCAACGGGCGCCCCGACCTGTTGGAAAATGGCCTGGACGTCGCATTTCGCCTAGGCGCTATCGAGCCGAGCAATGTGATCGCCCGCCCGCTGATCGACTACACCCTGACCATGTGCGCATCGCCAGGCTACCTGGCACGCCGTGGCACTCCGCAAACACCCGAAGACCTGCAACAACATGACTGCCTGGCCTTCGCCTACCCGGCCGGTGACGACTGGCAGTCGGTGGAGAAACATTGGCGCCTGAGCGGTCCGGAGGGCGAAGTGCTGGTGGCGGTCAGCGGTACGTTGCTGATCAACAGCTCGGCGGCCCTGCACCAGGCGGCTCGCACCGGTATGGGCATCGTGATGCTGCCGGACGCGCTGGTGGGGCTGGATTTGGCGAGCGGACAACTCGTCGCCCTGATGCCTGACTACCAACTGCCGAGCCGGCCGATGAGCCTGATTTATGCCCAGGATCGCTATCGCCTGCCCAAGCTGCGCCACTTCGTTGATTTCGCCATGCAGCGGTGGGGCAAGTAGTAGCGAAGAAAGGCCGGCATGCACTAGTCTGAGTTGGGACTTGATCAATAGGAGAGCGAAGATGTTCACCAGGTGCATCGAGCCTCGCGCTTCATCAACACGCCAAGGACAGCCAATGACTTCCCTTACCCTTTACCGCCGAGCGACCTCCCAGGATCTGCTGGCCATCTGCAGACTGGGCCAGCAGCTCAACAGCCTGCACCACCAGCACCGGCCGGACATCTACGCGCCCTCGACCGGGGATTTCGCCCGGGACAGCGACTTCTGGCGCCCAAGCCTGGAGAGTGAACATCACGCGGTGTTCCTCGCCGAACAGGCCGACACGGTGATCGGATTCATCACCGTGCAAGTGACCGAATCCAAGGGCTCGCTGATGCAACCGCAACGGGTCGGCCGCATCGGCTCGGTCTGTGTCGACCAGGCTGGCCGGGGCCAGGGCGTTGGCCGGGAACTGATGGCGCAGGCGCAAGCCTGGGCGCTGGAACAGGGCGCGGCGGATTTGCGCCTGACCGTGTGGGGTTTCAATGAACCGGCGCTGCGCCTCTACGAAGAACTCGGTTTTGAAATGCGCGCTTTCGAAATGGGCAAGCGCCTGACCGATGTGTAGGCCCCAGGTTACGACCCACCCTTAACCAGTACCGGTTTGTCCTGGTATCGATCCGGATACAACTGCTTCAACTGCGCCACTTTCGGCAGATCGTTGATCACGATGTACGGATACGTCGGGTGCTCGGTCAGAAAGTCCTGATGCTCATCCTCTGCCGGGTAGAAACCGTTGTAGCTTTCCAGCTTGGTCACGATCGGTTTGCTGAACGAGCGCGCGGCGTCGAGTTGGGCGATGTACGCCTGGGCGACTTTTTGCTGCTCGCCGCTGCGGGTAAAAATCGCCGAACGATACTGAGTACCGCTGTCCGGCCCCTGGCGATTGAGTTCGGTGGGGTTGTGGGCCACCGAGAAGTAGATTTGCAACAGGGTGCCGTAGCTGACCTGAGCGGGGTCAAACGTGACTTCGACGGCCTCCGCATGCCCGGTATCGCCGTCGCTCACCCGCTCGTAGCGGGCTGTATTGGCGGTACCGCCGGCATATCCCGACACCGCGTTTTGCACGCCCTTGACGTGCTGAAACACGCCCTGCACGCCCCAGAAACAGCCACCAGCAAATACGGCAGTTTCACTGCGCGCCTGGGTGGTTTCGTCGAGGGCCGGAGGGGCGATGACCACTGCGTCCTCGGCACCGAAAGAGAAGGCCGAGCATTGACCGATAGCGCCGGCAGCCGCCAGGCCCAGCAGTGTGCGACGCCAGGTAAACGATACTTTCATGGGTCTTACTCCCGAAACAAAAGGTCAAGCCGGCGTGAACTTCATCGCCAGGCCGTTCATGCAATAACGCAAACCGGTGGGTTTGGGCCCGTCATCGAAGACATGTCCCAGGTGACCACCACATCTTCGGCAGTGAACCTCTTCGCGCAACATGCCGAATGAGCGGTCCTGACGAATCCCCACCGCGTTGTCCAGCGGCGCCCAAAAGCTCGGCCAGCCGGTGCGGCTGTCGAATTTGGTCGCCGAGGAAAACAGCGCCAGGTCACAGCCGGCACAGGCGAACGTACCGGTGCGATGCTCGTCGTTCAGAGCACTACTGTATGCCCGCTCGGTGCCCTCTTCACGAAGGATTTCGAATTGCTCATCGCTCAGCAGGCCGTGCCATTCACTGTCGGTGTGAGTCACTTCGAAGACCTGCGCGGCATTGGCTTCGCCGAGCAATGCGACGTTACCGGCAAATTTTGGCAATACACCGACTGCCAGGACTGCGACCCCCAGCCCGCCGCTCGCTACGAGAAACTGCCGTCGTGAGAACATGCTTGCCTCCAAAAATCCAGGGTGCCTTTCATGGAACACAGCCTAGGCTTGGTTTGATCGCCAATTCCTCACGGAGAGTTAAATAAATCGTGATAACTCGACCGGGGAAAAACCCGCACACTACGCATACTGCGTTGAAGGATTGAGCTTGATGGAACAGACCAAACGCGTCCTCGTGGTCGAGGACGACCTGCATATCGCCGACCTTATCTGCCTGCATCTTCGCGATGAGCAGTTCGAGGTGGTGCACTGCGCGGATGGTGACGAGGGCATGCGCATGCTGCAGCAGGGAAACTGGGACGCGCTGGTCCTCGACCTGATGCTGCCGGGGGTGGACGGCCTGGAAATCTGCCGCCGCGCCCGCGCCATGGCGCGCTATACACCGATCATCATCACCAGCGCCCGCTCGAGCGAAATGCACCGGATCCTGGGCCTGGAACTGGGCGCCGACGACTACCTGGCCAAGCCCTTTTCCATGCTCGAACTGGTGGCCCGGGTCAAGGCGCTGTTGCGCCGGGTAGATGCGATGGCGCGCAACCTGAAGATGGACGCCGGCAGTTTGAGCCTCGATGGCCTGTCGATCGATCCGATCACCCGCGACGTCGCCCTCGAGGGTCGGCGCCTGGACCTCACGCCCAGGGAGTTCGACCTGCTGTATTTCTTCGTCCGCCAGCCCGGCAAGGTGTTCTCGCGCATGGACCTGCTCAATGCGGTCTGGGGCTACAGCCACGAGGGTTACGAGCACACGGTCAACACCCACATCAATCGCCTGCGGGCCAAGATCGAGGCCGACCCGGCTCAGCCGGCGCGCATCCTCACAGTATGGGGCCGTGGCTATAAATTTGCGGCGCAAGAGGACCAGCCATGAAGCTGACCCTGACACAACGCCTGTCGCTGGTGTTTGCCTTACTCCTGCTCGTGTGCTGCGGCACATCGGCGTGGATGCAGGTGCGTTCCAACCAGCTGCATGAGCAGGAGGTGGTGCAAGGGTTGTCGAGGAATTTGGCACAACACATTGCCAATGACACGGTGCTGATTAACACCCAGGGCCTGATGCCGGATGCAGTGCGCAACCTGTTCAGCCAGTTGATGCTGGTGAACCCCAGCGTCGAGGTGTACTTGCTGGATACGGCGGGCCGGATTGTCGGCAGCGCTGCGCCCGAGGGGCGGATTCGCCGCGACCAGGTGGATCTGGCGCCAATCCAGCGCCTGCTCAAAGGCAATGCCCTGCCGATACTCGGCGACGACCCGCGCAGCGCCGAAGCGCGCAAGGTATTCAGCGCAGCGCCGTTGAAGGTCGACGGCAAACCGGTTGGCTACCTTTATGTGGTGCTGCTCGGCGAGGAACATGACCGTTTTGCCGAACAAGGCGCTACCAGCGCAGCGTTGAACACGGCCTTGTGGTCGATCGGGCTGGTGGCATTGTTATGCCTGATCGCCGGCCTTACGGCCTTCTCGCTGATCACCCGGCCCTTGAGGCGCCTGACTGAGAACGTCAGCCAGTTCGATATCGATGGCATCCCGCAGACACCCAAGTTGCCGGCTCCGGTGGAAAAAGCCGCCAGCCCTGACGAGATTGCCGTACTCGATGCTGCCTTCCGTCAGATGCAGGGGCGCCTGGGCGAACAATGGCGCTCGCTGACTCGCCAGGACCAGGAACGACGCGAACTGGTGGCAAACATTTCCCATGACCTGCGAACTCCCTTGGCGTCGTTGCATGGTTATCTGGAGACCCTATCGCTCAAGGACGCAACCTTGTCCGTTGCCGACCGCCGTCGTTACCTGGGCATCGCCCTGGATCAAAGCCGCAAGGTTGGCGGTCTGGCGCAGTCGCTGCTGGAACTGGTGCGGCTGGAGCATGGTTTTGTGCAGCCGGTGCTGGAGCGGTTTTCCCTGACCGACCTGGTGCAGGATATTTTCCAGAAATTCGAACTGACTGCCGAAGCCCGCCAGGTGCAACTCAAGGCCAGCTTTGCCCCAACGGTGGCCGGGGTGTTTGCCGACCTCGGGCTGATCGAGCGGGTACTGACCAACCTGTTCGATAACGCGCTGCGCCATACGCCAGTGGCCGGAACCATCAGCATCTGCCTGGTGCCGCAAGGCAGGTTCGTCGAGATCACGGTCAGTGACAGCGGCTCGGGCATTCCCGCGCAACTGCGTGAAGGGTTGTTTCTGCGGCCTTTCAACATTGGCGGCGCGCGGCGTGATGGGGGGTTGGGATTGAGGATTGTGCAGCGAATCCTGCAGCTGCATGGCCGGGAGATTCGTTTGGTGGATGTGCCGGGGCAAGGGGCGACGTTAGTCTTTTCGTTGCCGGTGGATGAGGAAGTTGCGACGCAATTGGCGGTGCGGTCGATGAATCTGAATACGCCGGGGCAGGCCTGACAGACCGTGGTGCCTGATCGCGATTGCGGTGGGTCCGGCAGCCCATCTTGAGCTGCAGACCATCGCTGGCAGCCGGTTCCCGCAGTGAGACTTTGGGGCGCACAGTATTCGTGAACGACCAAAGTCTTTGTGGGAGCTGACTTGCCAGCGATAACGCCAGTCAGCTCACAAATGCATCAAGATCAATCCCGATACCCCGGTGCTACCCGATCCAGCATGCGAATCAACGCAGCCCAAGCCAATTGCATGGCATCCGGATCATTCAGCTCACCCTCTTCCAGCGGTCGGCCAGGATCGTTGAACTGGCGCTCGGTGTGCGCACACACCTGGGCCGGTGGCAGGATCACTTCGCCCGCCGCTTGCGCCGCCAGCTGAATTACACAGGCCTTTTCCAGGTAATACATGCGCAGGAACGCCTGGCTCACGGTCTCACCTACGGTCAGCAAACCGTGGTTGCGCAGCATCAGCACCGACTTGTCACCCAGGTCCTGCACCAAACGCTGTTGCTCACTCATGTCCAGCGCCACGCCTTCATAGTCGTGGTAAGCCACCCGACCATAGAATTCCATGGAAATCTGGTTCACCGGCAACAGCCCGCACTTCAACGCGGCGACCGCGCAACCGGCTTTGGTATGGGTATGCAGCACGCACTGGGCGTCTTCCCGAGCGCCGTGAATCGCGCTGTGAATGACAAAGCCCGCCGGGTTCACCGGATAAGGACTGGCCTCAACCGCGCGCCCCGCAAGGTCGATCTTCACCAGGTTGGACGCAGTGATCTCATCAAACATCAAGCCATAAGGATTGATCAGAAAATGATGCTCAGGCCCCGGCAGCCGCACCGAGATATGGGTAAAGATCAGGTCGCTCATGCGAAAATGCGCGATCAGTCGGTAACAGGCGGCCAACTCCTCGCGTAAACGTTGTTCAATAGGGTTCATGTCCGCACGTTCTCCATCACCTTGCACGCCTCCAGTCCTCGCCCCAGCGCGTCCCAGCCGTCGAAGCCTCGACGAGCAATAAACACCAATCGCGACTCGCTGGCCAGTGCTTCATCAATGGCGGGCAGAAACTGACTGCGGGTGCCGACGTGTTGCAACCAATGCGCCTTACCGCCCTGGGCCAGCATTACCAGCCCCTTCACTCGAAACACATCAGCCGGCAGCGCTTGCAGCCAGCCGCGCAAACGTTGGACATCCAGCCCGGTGGAGTCCTGCCAGAGCCAGCTGCTGAACATTTCGCCGTGATCGTCCGCCGACACCCGCGTCAGCGGCTTCAGTGCCCGTGACTCCAGATCCAGGTTCGTATCCAGCCACAGCGCATCCGGCAACTGCGCCTGCACACTTTCGTGCACCCGGACCCGGGCACCCAAGGCGTCGCGCAGGTTCTGCAATTGTGTGGCGTCGACCAGATCGGTTTTGTTCAGCAGCAGCAGGTCTGCCGCTGCAACCTGGGCCCGGGCCAGCCGCGCATATTCACCCTCCAGCTGCAGGTGACGGGTGGCGTCGACCACCGTGATGACCATGTCCAGCTGCATCTGGCTGCGCAGTTGAGGGTAAGCCAGGGTCTGCACGATGCGCTGCGGATCGGACACCCCGCTGCATTCAATGACAATGCGCTCCAGCCGCGGTTGCAGTTGCGCCAGGCTCGCCAGTTGCGCCAGCAGGTCTTCCTGGACCGTGCAGCAGATGCAGCCGTTTTGCAGACTGTATACCGCGTCGGTCACTTCGGAAACGATTGCCGCGTCGATGTTCAGCTCGCCGAAGTCGTTGACGATCACCGCCAGCCGACTGCCTTCTGCACGACGCACCATGCGGTTGAGCAAGGTGGTTTTACCCGCGCCGAGAAAGCCCGAGACCACGGTGACTGCAATACGCGCGACGTCCATTACGCCTTGCCCTCCAACATCGGTGGTTCGCCTTGCCATACCGCTTTGAGGCCTGCCGCGGCCAACGTCGAATGACGGTCGTAGACCAACTGCCCCTCGACAAAAGTCAGCAACACGTTAGTGCGGTGGATGTAGTTGCGTGCCGGTTCGGCGAACAGGTCACGGTCAATGACAATCAGGTCCGCCGACTTGCCGACCTGCAGGCTGCCGGTGCTGTGTTCCAGGCCCATGGCCACGGCGCCGTTGCTGGTCACCACGTTCAGCGCCTGTTCAAGTGTGATCGGCTCGCCGAAGCAGGCCGGGTCGTCGTTCCAGGGATTCTGGCGGGTGATCATCGTTTCCAGGGCCAGCCAAGGGTCGATGGATGCCACTGGCCAGTCAGTGCCCATCACGGCAGTGCCGCCCGCCTCCAGCACACCCTTGAAATCGTAGATGCGCTTGAGTCGTTCCTGCCCGTAGCCGGAACGTGCACCGCTGGCGAACGGCGTCGGGTACCAGGCTGCCGGGGAAAACTCGGCAATGACGTTCAGCTCCTTGAAGCGCGGCAGGTTGCCAGGGTGCAGCAAGGTGCTGTGCGCACACTGGTGCCGCACTCCGCTGAAACCATTGCGTCGCCGAGCCTCAGCGACTGCGTCGAGGAACACGTCGGACGCGCCGTCACCGGTGCAGTGGGCGATCACCCGAATGCCCTTGCTGTCCATGTCCACCACCATGTCGGTGATGTGCTCCGGGGTCAGGTTGAGCTTGCCGCGCCAGCTTTTCTCTTGCGGCCACGGCGTCAGCAGGTACGAGGATTTTGGCTCTACCGTGCCGTCAAAGTGAAATTTCACCGCGTTGGCACTGAGTCGCGCGCTGCGATAGTAATGACGTTCCCCGCTGAGCAGTTCCCAGCGTCGCCGGACCGGAAAAATATCGTCCTGCCAACTGATTGCCGCTTCGATGCGCACGGTCAATTCACCGCTGTCGTCGAGTTCCTTCAACGCTTGCAGGCGCTGCTCGCAGACGTGTACGTATTTGCTCGCGGTCACCCCCCGCGAACTCTGGAAATGCACGCCGTCTCGATAGGCGCGGCGCAGCACACTGACCGGGGTCGGCGGCATGGCGGCGTGAATCATCGCGTAAGCACCGTCGATCATCAGGCCGGTCGGCTCGCCACTCAATTCGTCACGTTCCAGGTAACCGTTGCGCGGGTCGGCGGTATGGCGGTCGATGCCAGCCAGTTCGAGCGCCTTCGAGTTGACCATCATGGTGCCCCACATACGGTCGAGCAGGGCCACGGGACGGTCCGGCATCACGCTGTCGAGCCACGCCCGGCCAGGGGTCAGCCCGGCTTCGCGGAAGGTGTAGCGCACCCAGTACTGCCCATAAATCCAGCCGTCACCAGGATGGCTGTCGGCATAGGCCAGAATACTTTCGCGCAGTTGCTCCGGGGTCGGATCCTCGATACCCACGTCCAGATCGTCGCTGTAACGCGGGGCCAGCGCCAGGTCGGGGTGGGTGTGCATGTCATGCAGGCCGGGCATGCAGAACGCGCCCTGCAGATCATGCACCAGCGTGTTCGGGCCCTTGAACGCTTCGAGCTCGCCAAGACTGGCGACTCCGATCAACTTGCCGTCGCGAATCGCCACGGCCTCGGCCCACGGGTTTGCCGGATCCTGGGTATAAATGCGACCGTTACCGAGGATCAGATCGGCGTATGTCCCTTGTGCAGAATGGGTCGAGGTAAAGTTGTCGGACTCAGCCATGTAAGCCACCTTTTCAAGTGCGGTTCAATTGAAAGCCTCTCACGCCGATTCGCGCTGCCAGGCCTGAAGTTCTTGTTGTTTTATTCGGCGAGAAACGCCGCAGCGTCGAGCTCGACCATGACCGGTTCAGCGCAGTCGCCAAGCTGCCCCAGCAACTCGCGCAGGCATGCTAGATCGCGTACCAGGTGATGGCTGACGTGGCAGCTGCGCGCTAGTGCGCCGAAGTCCGGCGTGAGAATGTCGACCCCCACCAACGGCACGGCCTTTGCGTTCATGTAGTCGCGGATTTCGGCATAGCTGCCATTGTTCCAGAGCAGCAGGATGACCCCAGCGCCTGCCTCCTTTGCGGCGATCAGTTCGGCACTGGAAAATTGCAGCCCACCGTCCCCCACCAGCGCCACGACCGGGCGGGCAGGTTGGGCAAGCTTGGCGCCGATGGCCGCCGGCAAGGCGTAACCCAGGGTGCCGTAGCCGGTGCCGGCGTTGAACCAGCTGCCGGCGGACGGGGCCCGGTAACCTAACGCACCTTGATAAACCGGTTGCGTCGAATCACCGACGATCAGTGGCTGTGGCAGGTGATCACGAATGGTATCGAGCAGCACCTGCAGCCGGCTCTGCTTGGGGCTCCAGCTCGCGTGTTCCAGGGCATTGACCTGCGCCACTCGCTCCCCCGCCCACGCCAGGCCAACCGGGCGTTGCGTCACGTGCGCAAGCAACGCGCGCAGGCCTTCGCCCGCATCACCCAACAAGCCGACCTGGGCCGGTTGTGCACCGAGCACCTGCAGTGGGTCGATGTCCAGGCGAATCAGCGGTGCCTTGAACACCAAGGGACCCAGGCTGAAGAAGTCATAGTCGGTTTCCCCCAGTTCGGTGCCGACCGCCAGCACCACGTCCGCCTCGGCGAACAGCTGGCGACCATGCGCCGAAGACTGAACGCCGTCGAGCAGCAAGGGATGTTCTGGGACCAACAAGCCACGGGCGTTGGTGGTCAGCGCGACCGGCGCCTGCAGTCGATCGGCGAGCAGGGTCAGGGAGGCACCCGCGCCACGGGCACCGCCACCGGCCAGAATCAACGGCCGCTGCGCGTTGTTCAGCAGCTCGACGGCGGCCTTGATCGCCAGTGGGGCGGGTGCCGGGGCCGCAGGCAAAGCACGTGGACACAGGTCCAGACCGTCAGCGGTCATTTCCAGCACGTCCAGCGGAATTTCAATATGCACCGGGCGTGGCCGGGTGCAGCCAAACAGCGCAAAGGCTCGGGCCAGCACTTCTGGCAGTTGAGCGGGGTGCTGCAGGGTATGGCTGAAAGCGCAAACACCGGCGACCATCGCACGCTGGTCCGGCAGTTCATGCAGGTGCCCATGACCCAAACGCAAATGCTCGCGGCGGTTGCAGGTGGAAATCACCAGCATCGGCACCGAGTCCGCATAGGCCTGGCCCATCGCGGTGAGGATATTGGTCATGCCTGGTCCGGTGATGATGAAACACACCCCGGGCTTGCCACTGGCGCGGGCATAACCGTCGGCCATGAACCCGGCGCCCTGCTCATGTCGCGGGCTCACATGCTTGAGCCGACTGCCTTCCAGGCCACGGTACAGCTCGACGGTGTGCACGCCTGGAATGCCGAAAACGGTCTCAACGCCATAACCTTCCAGCAACTGAACGAGCGCTTCGGCACAACGGGTCATGCAGCACCTCTTTGGTAAGGGCCACTGGGCCCGATGACGAATGGGGCTAGTATTGTTGAACCAAGCGATACAACAATCGATTTTTTTTGGCCTGACCGTTCAATTTAAGTCACCATAAGTACCAACCCGAGCGCCGGTCCTGGGGGCAAGGGCGCTTGTGCCCACTTTCAATTTCAGCAGGGTAATTTATGCGTTTTCCATCGATGACAGCCATTCGCGCCCTCGACGCCGTCGCCCGCCTCGGCAGCGTGTCGGTGGCCGCCCGTGAACTGAATCTGACCCGCAGCGCCATCAGCCACCAGATCAGCAAGCTGGAAGAATGCCTCGGCTTCGCCTTGACCGAGCGCATTGGTCGCGGCATCGGCCTCACCTATCAAGGCGAACGTTATGCCCGGCAAGTGCACGGAATTCTGTTGAACCTGCTGGATGCCGGGCAACTGGTCGACGATCAGGAAATATCCGGGCGACTGTGCGTCAGTTGCGCACCGGGCTTTGCCACCTATTGGCTGTGCCACCACATCGGCGCCTTCCTGCGCCAATACCCGCAGGTACAACTGCAGCTGATTTCCCCCAGGACTCCGGACGACATCACGAACCCCAGCGCCGATCTGTTCATCGCCTATGGCATAGGTGACTGGCCGGAAATGGTGGTGGAAGAAATCGTCGCCCTGCGCTTCTTCCCCGTGTGCAGCCCACGCCTGATCAACTCCTTGAGCGGCCTGAAAAACCCACTGGAGTTAAGCGGCTACCCGCTACTGCACATGACCGACTATTCGGACTGGCGAGTCTGGCTGACTGCTGCTGGCGCCTCCGGGGTGAATGCGGTGAGCGGGATCCTGTTCTCCGATGCGCATTGCGCTCAGTCAGCATGCATCGCCGGTCAGGGCATCGCCATTGGCGACAATCTGATCAGTGGCGATGCGCTGTCCAAGGGCCTGCTGGTGCGCCCGTTCGACATCACCATCGACCTGCACCGCGGCTACTACATCGCCGCCGACCCGCAAAAGGCCGAGCGCGCGGTGGTGCAGGCCTTCAGTAACTGGGTCAAGACCCAGCTCCAGTCGTCCCATCAAACCTGGCAGGACACCCTCTGACCCAGATTCGCCACACCCGCCTTAGGAACGAGCCTGCTCGGCCCTACAGGTGACTTGAAGGTAATCACCAAGCATGAACTGAGTAATAAAACTAACCAATACCGGCAAAATAATTCCATTGATGTAGCGATATTTTTAACAATAATGAGCCCAAAGCCCCTGCCGGATTTGCATCCGTCCTCGCACGCCTAGGGGCAACAAAAAAGAGGAACTTTCATCGTGTCCAGCCGTTCAGCGGTTCAGCTCAGCGCACAAGGTATCAGCCAGTATTACGGGCGTTTCGCAGCGCTGGATAACGTCGACCTGGATGTTCGCCAAGGCGAATTCCTGACCCTGCTGGGCCCGTCAGGCTCCGGCAAGACCACCCTGCTGATGATCCTGGCCGGCTTCCTCAGCCCGACCTCGGGCAAGCTGATGGAGCAAGGTGTGGACATCATCAAGCGCTCTGCTGAAAAGCGGAACTACGGCATGGTGTTCCAGGGTTACGCGCTGTTCCCGCACATGAGCGTGGCCGACAACGTCGCCTACCCATTGCGCATCCGCAAAGTCGCCGGAGAAGAACGCCTGCGCCGGGTCAAGCACATCCTGGAAGTCGTCGGACTCGGCGCGCACATGCACAAGAAACCGTCCGAGCTGTCGGGCGGCCAGCAACAGCGGGTGGCCATCGCCCGGGCGCTGGTGTTCGAGCCGGAATTGCTGCTGCTCGATGAACCCCTGTCAGCCCTGGACAAGAATCTGCGCGAGCAACTGCAGACTGAGCTACAACGTATCCATCGCCAGGTCGGCACCAGCTTTGTCTTCGTGACTCACGATCAGGGCGAAGCGCTGGCGTTGTCATCGCGCATCGCGATCTTCAATCACGGCAAGCTGACCCAGGTCGACACCCCGGAAAACATCTACAACCGCCCCGATAGCCGCTTCGTTGCGGAATTCCTTGGCAAGATGAACCTCTTCCCCCTGGCAGACCTGACCCGCAGTGGCGCCACCGCCAGTGGCCGTTGCGGCAGCAGCGTGTTGCACGCCCTCGCCCCCAACCCGTTGAGCGCCGCCCAGCCTACGGTGCTGGCTGTGCGTCCCGAACACATGGAGTTGCACAACGAGTGCCCGACCCGGGACGGTTACAACGTGATGGCCGCGCAACTCACCGACAAGGTCTACCAGGGTTCCAGCATTCACCTGGCGCTCAAGGTCGGTGGCGATGCTTCGCCGGTCAATCTATCCGTTCCCGGCAATCATCCGGGTGCACTGATGCCCAGCGGGGCGCCAGTGTGGCTGAGCTGGCCGGTGCAACAAAGCTTCCTGCTCCAGGCCTGAAGCCCGCACTGCCAAGCGTCACGAAGTTCCCTCCCAATGACAAAAAAGGCCACTGTCTTCACAGACACCGCCAACTGAGGACTTGCAATGAGCCAGGATCATCAACGCGACTGTATTGAAGTGCTGATCGAGAAAGCCCGTGGCGGGCAGATCAACCGTCGTACCTTCATCCAGGCCATGGGCCTGCTGGCAGCTGTGCCACTGGCCTTGCGCAGCGGCATCAGTTGGTCGGCGGACAAACCGCTGGTGGTGGTTAACTGGGGCGGCGACGCACTGAACGCGTTCCGATCGGCCTGGACCGAAACCTTTACCAAGAATACCGGCATCCAGGTGCGCATCGACGGCGCCGGTCCCACCGAGGGCGCTATTAGGTCTCAGTTGGCCAGCGGTCAGCCAAGCTGGGACGTGGTCGACGTCGAGAGCTACAGCGCCATCGTCCTGGGCAAGGAAAAGATCCTGCAGCCGCTGGACTATAACGTGATCAAGCGCGACCTGGTGGCCCCGGCGCTCGCCTCCGACCACGGCATCGCCAGCTATCAATTCAGCTACGTGATGGCCTGGGACAGCGAAAAATTCGGCGATAATGGCCCGAAAAACTGGGCCGATTTCTGGGATGTGAAGAAATTTCCCGGCAAGCGCACCCTGTACAAGTGGATGAACGGCATGCTCGAGGCGGCGTTGCTGGCCGATGGAGTGCAGGCTGATCAGCTGTACCCACTGGACGTGGCCAGGGCGCTGGCCAAAATCGACGAGATCAAGCCCCACGTATTGTCCTTCTGGAGTTCAGGTGCCGAGAGCCAGCAACTGATGGTCGACGGCGAAGTGTCGATGGGCGCGATCTGGCATACGCGCGCCAAATTGCTCGCCGAAGACACCGACGACCGAGTGCGCTGGAGCTTCGACAACGGCTTCATCAACTCCAGTAGTTGGGCGGTATTGCAAGGCAACCCGGCCGGCACGCAACCAGCGATGCAGTTCATCCAGCACGCGCTGCAACCCGAAGGCCAGCTCAAGCTGTTCGAATTGCTCGGTAATGGACCGTCCAACAGCGCGACCGAAAAACTGATGTCGGCCGAGCAACTGGAAGCCAACTGCGCGTCTGCCGAGAACCTGAAAAAACAGATCGCCCTCAACGCCCAGTGGTATGCCGATAACTATTCAAAGACCTTGGAAACCTACCTGACGCGGCTGTCCAAGTGAGCCATCGACCATGAGTACCATGACCTCAACGTTGACCCCGCCCAAGCCCCGGTTCAGTTCTCCGGGCCTGGAACGTGGCTTGCTGCTGTTTCCGCTGCCGGTGCTGCTGCTGATTTTCTACGTGCTGCCATTTCTGGGCGTGGTGGGCTGGAGCTTCTCGCTGCCGACGCCAGGGATCGAGCAGTACCAGCGCATCGCCACAGACCCGGCGATCCACGACATGCTCTGGCGCACCTTGCGCCTGTGCATGACCGTCAGTTGCCTGGCCCTGCTGATCGGCTATCTGCTGGCCTATTGCTGGGTGTTCAGCCCGCCGTTCTGGCAGCGCGTGGTGGAGATCTGCATTTTCATTCCCTTCTGGATCTCGGTGCTGGTGCGCGCCTTTGGTTGGCTGATCGCCCTGCGCAGCAACGGCGTGCTCAATAATGGCCTGATGGGCATGGGCCTGATCGATCAACCGCTGCAGTTGAGCCGTAATGAAATAGGCGTGGTCATCGGCATGCTCCACGTGATGATTCCGTATGCGGTGTTCCCATTGCTGTCGAGCATGCGCCAACTGGACCAGCGCATCCTCATGGCCTCCCGTGGCCTCGGTGCAGGTCCCTTGCGCACGTTCTGGCAAGTGCTGCTGCCGCAAACCCTGCCGGGCATGCTGGGGGCGTTCATCATGGTGTTCGTGTTCTGCCTGGGCTTCTTCATTACGCCGGTGCTGTTGGGCGGCGGGCAAACCGTGATGATCGCCGAATACGTGTTCCTGCAAATGTTCCAGACCAGTAACTGGGGCCTGGGGGCTGCGCTGAGTGTGGTGCTCCTGGCCCTGGTCAGCGCGCTGATCTGGGTGTTGCTGAAAATCACCCGCGTGAATCGACTGGTCGGCTGAGGTCAATATGAATACCCATCGCACAAGCCTGAGTACGCGGCTGCTAGCCGTGATCGCCATGGCCTTCATGCTGTTCCCGCTGTTGACAGTCATTCCGGTGTCCTTCACCAGCAAACGCTTCCTGTCGATGCCGCAAGGCAACTGGTCGCTGCGCCATTACGAGGCGCTGGTGAGCAATCCCGACTGGTTCCACGCCATCAGCCAGAGCCTGACCATCGCCTTCGCCACCAGCATTATTGCCACTTTGCTGGCCACCAGTTTCAGCCTCGGCATCTGGTACATGCGCTCGCGCTTGGCCACTGTGCTGATTGGCCTGGTACTGCTGCCCATGGCGATTCCGCCGGTGATCTCGGCACTGGTGCTGTATTTCATGGAAACCAAACTCGGGCGCTTTGCACCGGGCATGGGCTACGACACCCTGACCGGGGTAGTGATTGCCCACGTGATCATGGTGGTGCCCTACGGCGTGGTGACCATGATGGTCGCCCTTAGCCAAATTGACCGACGTATCGAACTGGCCTCGCGCAACCTCGGCGCCAGCCTGATGCAAACCACCTTCATGGTGATCCTGCCAAACCTGAAACTGGGTATCGCCTCCACCGCCCTGCTGGCGTTCGCCCTGTCCTGGGAAGAAGTCGCGGTGACGCTGTTCATCACCAGTGTCGACGTCAATACCCTGCCCAAACTCATCTGGAGCGGTTTGCGCGATAACGTTGACCCGAGTGTGGCGGCCATCTCCGTATTACTGATCTCGCTGACCTTGCTGGTACTGATCGGCCGTCTGGTGTTCCAGCATCTCGCCGACAAGCGTGCCCAGAAGTTGCTGCATCCGTGAAGATAATCGGGAAATAGTCGGCTGTTTACGACCCAGCACGACTATTATCCTGGCTTACTTTTCGCCATGGACGCGTCAAGATGCTCAATGCCCTGCAAAACACCCCGCCATGGGTCTATGCGCTATTCGTGCTGATTTGCTACTTCGGTATCAAGGCCCTCTCCCCCTCCCGCGAAAGCAAAATCTCGCTGTTGATCACGCCGCCGATTCTGCTCGCCTGGTCCCTGTATTCGCTCAACCTGTCGCTGCATCCGGTGTTATCGCTGGGCTTCTGGCTGGTCGCCGTACTGGTGGGCAGCGCCGCCGCCTTGCTGATTTTTTCCAGCAAGGACGTCAGGCTGGATGTCACCGAAACCGGGCTGATCCTGCCCGGCACCAGCAAAACGCTGGTGCTTTATCTGCTGTTCTTTGCCATCAATTATTACTTTGGCTATGAGGCCGAGGTTCACCCGCAACTGTCCAAGACGCTGCCGGTCATGTTGCTCAAGGCCTGTGCATCAGGGGTTGCCAGCGGGTTGTTCTGCGGGCGCTCCGTCAGGTTTTATCAAGTGTTCCGTTCGCTGAGAGCCGCTCCCGTGTAGGCGTAAAATTGCTCACGATAAACCTGAGGGCGCCACGGGGGTGTCAGGCTTGCCGTGTCATCGTTCTTGACCCTCGCGAGCAGGCTCGCTCCTACAAGTACCGAGGTAGAACTTTTGGCCGCTGGCCGGTTCGCCCGTGACAACGTCGCCCCGGTCCAATAGATTAGGCGGCCTGAAAAGGCCCTGGGCTTTCTCGCCTCATCCCAAGTTAAAAGAAGTAGTGAAATTTCAATGTCCGATTCCAATACCGCTGAATCCGTAGTCACCTTGTCGTCCAAAGCGGAATACGAAAACTCCATCAATCTTTCACAGCATGTGCCCCAGGCCAAGACTATCTCCGAGATGGTCCTGGACTCGTTCCAATCCTCCCGTGAAAGCGAGCAGATCCGCGAACTGCGTGCCGCGATTCGTCAGGCTCACGACAGCTTCGACGATGACAAAGCCTACGAACTGATGGGCGAACTCAAGCAGCTCAAAGACGCCGAGGCCGCCGACATTGCAGCGCTGGAAGACCTCAGCAGCAAATTCCCGATCAGCCGCATCCTGTCCAGCTTCAAGGACGACCCGGCTTTCCAGGAAATCGTCTACGGCCTGGCGCTGAAAGTGCTGAACCAGACTCATCAGGCCATCAGCAGTCCAAGCAGCAGCAAGGGCAAGACCGCAAGGTCGAAGAAAGAAGTTGAAGTGTTCACCATCAGCAAGGACGGCGTGAGCGTCACCCTACCGCTGCGCACTCCTCGCTCGCGCCTGAACGTTGATCGCGAAGCCCTGGAGTTCCTTGGGTTCACGTTCGCAGGTGAAGGCGATGAAGCGGAGTTGGAAAGCGAAACTTTCCTCGATAACGCAGGGACCGAACAGACGGTCAATCGCAAGAACATCGTCACCGCGCTGCAACAACAGACCGCCTTCGATGGCTTCAGCATCGCCGCGCAGTAGACACCGCTCCTGTGGCGAGGGAGCTCGCTCCCGCTGGGCTGCGCAGCGGCCCTAAAATAGTCGCAGCACCACTTCTTTTGTGAGTGCTACGCACTCAAGCGCGAGCAAGCTCGCTCGCCACAGGTTCAGTGAATATCGGCTGACCTCCACTGATGTGAGTGCTGCGCACTCAAGCGTGAGCAAGCTCGCTCGCCACAGGTTTTGTCGCTAGCCCACGAGTTCCCAAGCCCCGCCCTTGTGCGGGGCTTTTTATTGCCTGCGATTCAGGCAAGTCCGCGACTACTGTTCCAGTATCGAAACACCACCAACACTTCCCTTAACCCTCGAGCACCATGGGTCCGCCTGCGGGGAGCGTCTATTCACTATCCAGCCCAGGACCTCAGTGGTGCAACTGCTGAGGCCTGCATGAACACACTTCCTCTGTACCGTCAGTTAGCCAATCACTACCTCGACGCGATCCGTAGCGGCACCTTGAAAACCGGCGAGCGTTTTCCTTCCATCCGCTTGATGATGGAGAAACACGCCGTCAGCCTTTCGACTGCTGTGCAGGTGTGCCGGGAGCTGGAGGGCCAGGGTGTGCTGGAGGCGCGTCCGCGCTCGGGCAACTACATCCGCCAGCCGGAACCCCTGCCCCACCCCTTGCCCCCGGCACCGCAGGATGTCGATGCGTATGTCGGCATTCATCAACAGGTGTCGTCGGTACTCAAGGCCAGCCAGCGAGCGACGATCAAGGTCAACTTCGCCAACCCGTATTGCGCGGCGCAACTCTATCCACTGAAGACTCTGCAGGACCACATGGTCAAGGCGTTGCGTCAGAACCCACAGTTGCTGGGCACAACCGCCCCCACCAGCGGCAACCTGGAGCTGCGCAACATCCTCGCGCGCCGCGCCCTGACCAGCAAAACCCACCTGAACGCCGAGAAAATCGTGATCACCAACGGCGCCACCGAGGCGCTGAACCTGGCCCTGCGCGCCGTCACCCAACCGGGCGATACGGTTGCCGTCGAATCGCCAACCTTCCACGGCCTGCTGCAGATCCTCGAAAGCCTGAACCTGCGTGTGCGCGAGGTGCCGGCGACGGCGGACTACGGGATCAATCTATTTGCCCTGGAGCAATTGCTGCGCGACCCCGAACCCATTCGCGCATTGATCGTGATGCCCAATCTACAAAATCCACTGGGCAGCATCATGCCCGACTCGCACAAGGCCCGACTGGTGCAACTGTGCGCCGAGCACGCCACGGTGCTGATCGAGGATGACACCTACGGCGACCTGGTGGACACCGAGCAACCATTGTCCACCCTGAAATACTGGGACCACAGCGATAACCTGATCTATTGCGCCTCGCTCAATAAAACCCTCGCGCCGGGCATGCGCCTGGGCTGGATCAGTGCCGGCAGGTGGCACGACCGGGTGGAGATGCTCAAGCACAGCCAGTCGAGGGGGTGCGAGGCGCTGTCGCAGTTGGCGGTGAGCGCGTTCATGAAGACGCCGTCCTACGAACGGTACCTGCGGCGGCTGCGGAAAATCCTGACCCAGCAGCGCCAGCAGATGCGCACGGCGATCCTACGTCACTTCCCCCAGGACACCTGCGTGACCGAGCCTCGGGGCGGCACCCTGTTATGGGTGGAGCTACCGCCTGGGTTTTCGTCGATGCGTCTGTTTCATGAGGGATTGAAGGTGGGCATACAGATTCTGCCTGGGGATATCTTTTCCAATGGCTCGGGGTTTGGGCACTACCTGAGAATCGCGTGTGGCGCGCCGTTTACGCCGAAGATCGAGGAGGCGGTGGCGACCTTGGGACAACTCCTGAAAAACCAGGCGTAAAGCCTGTTTGATGGAGATGCCGCAGGCTGCGATCTTTTGATCTTAAAAACAAAATCAAAAGATCGCAGCCTGCGGCAGCTCCTACACGGGAGGTGTTTCAAGTCGGATTTTCGTGCAGGCAGATGATATGGGGGTCATCGTTCCAGTGCGGGAAACGTTCGGCTATCAGAGGGTCGTGACCGGGGATGACGTGCTCTTCGCCGTCCGCCAGGCGCTCGATTTCGCTGAACGCTTCCAGCGTTTGCGCCAGGTCATCGACAATCGGAAACGGACTGCGCTGGCGAATGTTCACCCACAAATGCGCAGCGTCAGAAGCCAGCACGATCCACCCGCGCCGGGTATTGACCCGCACCACCTGGCTGCCCGGTGTGTGCCCGCCCACCGGATGCAGGGTCACGCCGGGGGCGACCTCAACCGTGCCCGTGTGCAAACACATGCGCCCCTCGAACAGCGGCGGCAGCGCCGACATCACGTCATCCACCTCGTAGGTTTTGTTCACCGTGCGGTGGGCCATTTTCGGCCCGGTGCAGAAGCGTAATTCCGCCTCCTGCAGATGTACCGTTGCCTTGGGAAACAACCCCAGGTTGCCGGCATGGTCCCAGTGCAAATGGGTCAGGATCAAGTTATCGACCCGTGCCGGATCAATCCCCAGCTGGCGTAGGGATTCTTCTGGCAGGCGATACATCTGACGGTTGCGTCGATCCGCCGTGGCCGGCTGGAAACAGGTATCCACCACGATCACCTGCTGCTCATGGCGAATCACCCAGAAGTAATAATCCAGCGGCATCGGCGCATCCGGATCACCACAGCAGGCGTCGTACAGAAAATTTTCCCGGGCCGTGCGCTGGGCATTGGCACCGACACGGATGGCAAACACTTCGTACTCGGGAACGGACATAAGGCAGCTCCTGTTTCAGGCCACTGAGGCAGTCTTGAGCGTCGGTCGGAAGTCGAAATCAATTTGGCCGGTGATGCCCAGATCCTCGGCCAGACGCTGGAGCCCGCTGTAGTCGCGCATGATCGTCGCGTTGCGGTTGCTCTCGCGGGTGTCGGCGATGATCAGCGCCGCGTCCTCGACCCCCAGTTGAGTCAGGATCGCTTCCCACATCGAGTAGTCCTGGGCGACAAAGGCACTCAGCGCCACCGATAAAGTGCGTGCGAAAAATTCCCGCTGGACCGGCTGCATGTTCGCGTACATAACCTTGGCGACCTCGGCCAGTACCTTGCTGTGGGCATACTCGTCACGATTGTGCAGTTCGGCCACGCGACGGTTTTGCGGCTGAATGCTCTGGTCGTCCGCCAGCAGGTCGAGATAGGCGTTGACGCTGATCTCGGCCACCACCGCAAAAGTGATCGAGGCCAGATCCCGCTGCCACTGCTCAGGCAATTCTTTACGCAGGGCCAGCAGCCGCAAATAGGTTACCGACGGCGGCAAGTCCAACTGCTGGTCGAGCGCGCGGTCGACTCTGGTGCGCTCGATAGCGCGCAGGTGCATCAACGTGTGGTAGTGCTCGTCAATCAACGTCTGCTGCATCGCCTCACGAAAATGCCAGTCGTGCTTGCCCAGGTATTGATTGGCGATGACGCTCAATGCCGGGTTCACCACATGTTCTTCAGCGGTGACCGTGCGCAGGTTGTAGCCGATCCAGCCCCAGGTCACCACGCTGCTCTTGAGTTCATCGCTCAGGGCCTGGAATTTCGGGTGATGAAAAAACGGCACCATGCACTCCGGATAATCCGGACGCGCAGGGTCGAATGCTTCGCCGACCTGCAACTTTTCCGGCGCACACACCGTGGCTCGTTTGGTCCACGCCTGGTTGAGCCGCACGATCAGTTGATGATCGACCTTGGCGATCTCGATGGCTGTTAGCATAAAGCGATACCTGTAGGACGCGTACCCGCCCAGGGGTACGCAAATAGAATGAACGGCGACGGAAAAATCAGGCCAGCCAGTAGCGGGTCAGGTTGCGTGCCGGGTCAGTGTATCGACTGCGGGCGTGGATCATGCGCCAGTTGTCCCAAATCAACAGGCTGCCGTCGGGGATCAACACCGGAGTGCTGTGCTCGATGAAATACGCTTCCCCCAGCACCGCGAACCGCGCCAGCGGCGAGGAGCTGTTAGCCACCAGTGACTGCCGCAGATCCTCTTTGGAAGGATTGACGTCACCGTAGTGAAACTGGTTGTAGCTAAAGCGGAAAATGTCACCGTCTTCAGTCGGCGTCAGGATGTATTCCTTGACCCGCCGTTGCGCGGCTTCCCCGGGCTTGGCCGTGGCCACGAACTCTACCGGTGTCTCGGCGAGCCAGTTGTGCAACTGCGGCTCGGTACGTTCCAGCAACGCCAGGAACTGGTAGCCGTCGACCAGGCCCGTATGGCCGCCACCACAGGTCGCCTGATGATGACAATGTAACGCCAGGTAGCGTGGTGGTGGCCCATAGACCGGCGCCTCGGTGTGCGGGCCGATACGGTTCATGCTCTGGGAATACGGCAGGTCTTCGTAGCCCGGCTTGCGCGTGATCGCGAAAGCCGTCTGTCCGTTGAACTGCGGAATGATCGTACCGAACTCCTGCAGTGTGCCGACGACGTCATCGGCAAACTCGTCGGCGGTCAGTACTGTCCAGCCCCGTGCCGACAATTCTTCGTGGCGGTGCCCTAGTGAAAAATCAGCGTTGAACGCAATCCCTTGATCAGACATGGCGAGATTCCTGGCGGTTTATCCGGCGTTGACGGTTGAGGTATAGGCGGCAATGAATTCGCGACAGGCGTTGCCCGGTCGATAGCGCTGTTCGTCGATGATCTGCACGGGGGTGATTTCGGCGGCGGTGCCCGTCAGAAAACACTCATCGAAGTCGCCCAGCTCCGCAGGAAGAATCGTGCGCTCGACCACCTGATAATCCAGTACCCCGGCCAATTCGATGACGGTCTGGCGGGTGATGCCATTGAGGAAGCAATCGGGCAGCGGCGTGTACAGCGTCCGGTCTTTGACGAAGAACACGTTGGCGCTGGTGGCTTCGGCGACGTGGCCCCGCCAGTCGAGCATCAACGCATCGTGATAGCCGTTGTTTTCCGCATCGTGCTTGCTGAGTGTGGCAATCTGGTAATGCCCGGATGCCTTGGCCTCGAACGGGCTGCTGCTGGGTGGCGGACGACGCCACGGCGCGGTCTTCAAACGGATGCCACCCATGTGCCCCGCCGGGTCGAAGTAACTCGGCCATTGCCAGCAGGCGATCGCCACGTGCACGCGATTGAAGCGGGCCGAGGTCGAGATCATTTCGCTGCCGCGCCACGCCACCGGCCGCAAATAGCCGTTGACTACGTTATTGCGCTGCAGCAGTTCATGACTGGCCGCTTCCAGTTCGGCCAGCTCATAGGGAATCGCGAAATCCATCAACTGTGCCGAGCGATATAAGCGCTCGCTGTGTTCGCGCAGTTTGAAGATTTTGCCGTTGTAGACACGCTCCCCTTCGTACACGGTACTCGCGTAGTGCAAACCATGGGTCAACACGTGCAAGCGCGCCTGGGACCATTCGACGAACTCGCCGTCGAGCCATATAAAACCTTCTCGCTGATCAAACGGGATGCCACTCATATCCCTATCTCCTGATGAATCGCCCTACGCCGTTTCCAGCAGGACCGGTATCAATTCGGGGCCTGTCAATGGCTCGTTCTGAAAGAAAAATTGCCGCTCGCCAAAGGCCGGGCGCAAGTCATCGAACCAGGTGGCGTGAGGATCGAATTGCGCATGAAACGTGCGCAGCACCCATTGCGGATCCCGGGCCTGGAGAAACTGCAACACGAAGACTTTTTCCCCGGCCACGGTTTCAATGCCATTGATCAGGACCTTGCCGTAGAAGGTGCTCATGGAGGGGCCGCGCACCGTACGGGCCAGCCCAGACACAGTGCGATAGGCCGCCTGGAAGATCTCGAAAGCCCGGGCCAGCGGCATCGCGAAATAATGACGAGGGCCGGTATCGCGCTCGACGAACATGTAATAAGGCACCGCGCCAAGCCGCACGCCTTCGGTCCAGAGTTGCGCCCAATCGGCGGGATTTTCGTTGATATGGCGGATCACCGGCGCCTGCATGCGCAACACTGCCCCGGTGCCGCGAATGCGTTCGACTGCCTGGCGGGCGATGTCCTGGCGCAGCTCCACCGGGTGGTTGTAGTGCCCCATCACTGACAGGTGCTTGCCTGCCGCAACGATCCGACGGAACAGTGCCAGCAGTTCGGGGGCATCCTTGTCGCTGACGAACCGCTGCGGCCAGTAGGCGACCGATTTGGTGCCGATGCGGATACTCCTGAGGTGAGGCAAATCCAGCAGCGGCTCGATGTAACCGGCCAGCGAGCGAGTGTTCATGATCATCGGGTCGCCGCCGGTGATCAGCACGTCTGTGACTTCGGTGTGCACTCGCAGGTAGCTCACCAGATCCTGAGACTCACGGGCATTGAACTTGAGTTCTTCTTCACCGATGAACTGCGCCCAGCGAAAACAAAAAGTGCAGTACGCGTGACAGGTCTGACCCGCACCGGGGAAAAACAGCACAGTTTCACGGTACTTGTGCTGGATGCCCGGCAGGACTTTGCCGTCGAGGCTTGCGCCGTTGTGGGTCAACTGGCCGGCCGGATGGGGGTTCATGCGCAGCCAGATCGCTTCGATCCGGCGCTTGATGGCTGCACCATCATCCTGTTCGATCAGTTGCTTGAGCGACGAATACTCCTGCGGCAACAGCATGTCCTGGTGGGGAAAGGTCATGCGGAAAATCGGATCGTCGGGAATATTGTCCCAGTCAATCAATGTTCCCAGTACATATTCGTTGGTACGAAACGGCATCACCCGCGCCACCACATTCATGGCTTCCTGCAAGGCAGGTGTGAGCCTTTGCCAATACGGCGTCTCGCGAATGGTCCGTGCGTTATAAGGTTTGTATCTGTACAGCTCCGACATTCCCTGCATGGCAGCGCTCCCGATGAATTCCTGGCGAGTTACTGGACAGTCGGCGCTGTCCGCTCGATGTCCAGCCACGCCCGTACGCTGTCGCGGTCCCACTGCCGGCGAACATAGGCGGCAAGTCGCGCCGGGACATGATCGCCATTGGCAAGCAGGCGGTTGAGCATGATTGCCAAGTCGGTATCAGCAATGCTCCAGTCCCCGAACAGGTGATCGGCACCGCCCTTAAGCAGGCGATCGGCCACAAAGAACAATCGATCCACGGCCACCAGCGCCTCGCTGGACAGGGGCGTGTCTTGTTTGCCGAAGTAGATGAGATCCGCCGGACGCTCCCTGCGAATGATCAACAGGTCACTGCGTAGCCAGGCCTGAAGCTGGCGGGCCCGGGCGCGCAGCCGGGTGTCTGCGGGGAACAGTTTTCGGGTTTCAGGAGCGATGTCGTCCAGGTATTCGGCAATGGCCGAGGACTCTGAAAGAGCAAAGTCTTCGTGGACCAAGGTGGGTATCTTGCAAGTCATCGACAGGTCTCGATAACTCGCCTGATAGTTCTCCCGACTTTTCAAATCAATCGTTACCAGTTCAAACTTAAGTTGTTTTTCTTTCAACGCAACAAATGCCGACATGGCAAAAGCGCTGACAAAACCCGCCCCCACGTACAACTTTATTTCTGCACTTTTCATAGATCACTCCCTTGCACCAAGACTATTAATCCGTCGCATTGGAATCGATCGTAGATAGTTGCTCAGACGCTGAACAGATACAGAAATTATCTGTTTATACGGATACAGAAGCGCACACAGGCAAGTGCAACAATAAAAAAGGGAGTCGGCTAATGCGGACTCCCGGAAGGGTAGCAAAGAAAGAATGGAAAACTTTCGGGGCTCAGCTCACAGCGTTCTCCATACTGGAAAGCAAGGCTAATTGTGGCATGTTGCTCATGTTGAGCATGGCCATCGGCTCGGTGGCGCTGGTGTTAACGAAGCCATGCCGGGTCCAGGCCGGCACTAGCAGGACGTCGCCGATGCTGGCGCGCACCTCCTCGCCCTCGCCCATAGTCAGCAGGCCGCTGCCGGCCTGTATGACAAATAGATGCCACCAACCATGAGCATGCCTATTCAACGCAGCCCCGGGCTTGAGCCATTGCACGGACACCGCCACGCCCGGTGTCAACTTGCAGCCTTCGATACTGTTGTCGTGGGCCAGCGCGACTATATCGACTTCGCTGCTCGCAAGACTTTCGCGCATGGCTAAAAGTTCATCACTCGTCCACACCCGCACACTCTGGAGCGGCTGATGCAAACTCTGGCGAAATTCATCATATGAAAAAAACGCACCCTGAACATTATTCATCCGCGCATTCCAACTTAATATATCGCCTTCATTCATCGAACCATAGGCGAACCCTTCGGCACTGTAAAGCCGACCACCACCGCTTATAACGCAGAAGGCCGCAACGCTGCGATCATGTCCACTTCCACCGCCGCATTCTTTGGCAACTGATAAACCCCAACTGTGGTTCTTGTATGTTTACCCGCATCCCCCAGCACATGGCTGAAGACGTCCGATGCACCATTGGCCACTTCGCTGAGGTCGACGAAGTCCGCAGTGGATTTCACATAGACGGTGACCCGTACCAGCGATTTGATCTTATCCAGCGAACCGATGGCATCGACTATCAGCGCCAGCCCGCGCATGGCACTGATGCTCGCGGCAGCCTGGGCATCACTCAGGCTGAGCTCCAGGCCAACCCGCCCAGGGTACTGAATCTTGCCGTTCATGCGTGGCACCATGCCGCTGATATACAGTTCGTCATGGTGCCGGACCAGCGGCGCGTAGTGGCCGCCGGCGGTGTTCTCGCCATAGATGTCGTAACCCAGCTCCTTGGCCAGAGTGAGGAAGCGCTCATCACAGGTAGTGTGTTCAAACATGGGTATAACCTCTCAAACAAATCAGATTCATCCCACCGCTCTGGCGGGGGGCACCAGGCAGGCGACTTCCATGCGGGCTTCAACCGCCTCGGTCAGGCGCAACAGGTCACTGGCAAGTTGTTCGTAGTGCTTGTTGAACAGGACGATGTGGCCAATAAACGAAGTGTTGTCCTTGACCAGCGCGGTCACCGAGTCGCCGATCCGCCGCTCATACACGGCCTCCACCAACTCGATATCGAGCATCCGCGCCACCGTCGCTATATCTGGCAGGTCACGCAACAGACCTCCCGCCGGGGCCCTGAGCAGGCGTATACCGCAGTAGCCCCGGGCGACCGGATCCTGGTGCTCGCACTGGCCCTCAACTGCCCACCTGACCCAGCGCTCCCATGGGTCGAAGTCGACGAAGGCAATGCGCGCCAGGTCCCAGATGTGCATGCCGCCAGGGCGCATGTTGGTTTCCACCGCCGAAGTCAGCTGGTCAGCGCGCAGGAAGATTTCGTTGTGGTAAGCACCGTTTTCCAGTGAGACCAACCCCGACATGTGCCGCCCTGCCTCTGCCAGGCGAGCCTGGGCATCAGCCGGCAATGGCGCGGGCACCACTTGCTGGATCTCGGCCCGGAAGGCGCCTTCGGTGGTGGTCTTCTCGGTGACCCAGGTGCTGCCGGCAACGTAGTCCCAGCTGTATTCCCGAGCATCGCGAATCAATTCTTCCAGGACGATGCCGCCACTTCGGTAAGGCTTGAGCGCCTGCCATGCTTCGTCGCATTCGGACGGGTGATGAATCACCCGACAGCCACGACTGGCCCCCTCGCAGGCCGGCTTGATAAACGCCCTGCCACCCAGTTCGACGACCCGCTGGCGCAGCTCCGCCAGGCTCTCGACACGGGTCGAAAACACCGGCCGATAATCTTCGGGCGCAGTGCTGGAGGTCGCTTCGAGCTGGCGGAAAATCTGCTTGTCCAACCCCGCCCGCGCCTCGCCGGGAGTGATGCCCGGGAGGCCGTAATGACTGGCCAGGGCCGCGCCGAGCAACACGCCGCGATCGGAAAACGGCAGCACGCCGATCAATTTCCAGCGGTCGACCGCCAGGCAGCCAACCACCAGTTCCAGGGAGTCGGTCACATCCTCGGGCGCCAGCGAGGCGCTACAGACATGGTCTGCCACCTGGTCGTCATCGGGTGCAACATGCTCGACCACCAGGATCAGCCTTGCGTTGTAGAGCGTCTTGCAGAGATCGCGCAACTTCTGGATATCGTGAACCCGGTTGCCGTTGTACCCGACCACTACTACGCATGACGTCGTCTTCATGAAACCTCCGACCTGTGAAGCAGAAAAACGCTAACGCGATGGCTCATCCATGCAGACTCAGTCGTGCAGCGAGGCGTTGGATTTGCGGTTGAGCCAGTACCACGCCAGGATCCCACCCGCGCCAATAGCTGCAAGCAACAATGCGTTATAGGGCGCCGGCACCACCCGCATGATCAGCACCGTGAGCCCGGCGCCGACGCCCAGTGACACTTCCTTGACGAACATGTTGTTCTGCTTGACCGAGAAGTAATCGAGGTAGCTGAACGCGCATTCGGCGATGGACAGCAAGGCCACCCAGATCAGCGCGCCGATCAAGGTTTGCACATGAAATGCCGCTGGCGAGGAGAGCACCGCGAAGCCCGCAAAGATGATCCCGATCACGGCGAGCACCTTGAAGCGCCCGGTGCGCTCGATGAGTTTCATCATCGGCACCTGGGCCAACACCACGACTGCGCTGTTGAGGATCAGCATCAGGCCGTACCAGGTGGGCAACTCACCGGTTTCGAGGAGGATGGCTTGTGGAAGAATCGAGAACACGCCGAACAGCTTGATGCCCATGATGATGCCGGCGATCACCCACGGCAGTTTGTTGCGCCAGCCGCTGCCGTCCCGGGGGGCCGCACCGGCCGCGGGCGCCTGGGTGGTGAAGGTCGCGCCCATGGCGATAGGCAGGCACAGCAGGACAAAGCTGGCAGCACCGAGGAAAAACAGAGTCGGGGTCAGGACCGGCGACAGCAGGATCAGCCCGGCCAGCAGGCTGCCCATGTTCATCGCCACTCGGTTGTAGGCCGCGCCTTCCTTGGTCTGGGCCGCCTCGCTCTTGATCAGATAGCCGGCGATCGCGATGCCATAGGCAAACAGCGCCGCAGCAAACATCACCATGCCTTGGTTGCTGGTGACGGCCAGCAGCACCAACCCAAGGGCCGCGCACAGCAGGGTGACGCTCAGGGAACGACGACCAAGCACCAGCAACGTCAGCGGCAGGAGCAATAACAACGCCCGATAACCCAGGGCAAGAATGCTGTTGGTGGCCGTGTCGAGCCAGACGTTGGCCTTGCCCAGCACGGCAAACAACGACACGGCGGTAATGATCCGGATCGTGAACAGACGGATGTTGATCACCGGTTTGGCGATGGCGACCGTTGTCTCGACACTCATGCAACACCTCTGGCACCAAGTGATTGTGCGAGCAAAAAACGCCGACAATCAGGAAAGACTGTAAGGTGATGGTAGAGAGAGACACTTGTTCTGATCAGAGCAAGTTCGTATAGAATCGAACGAACTTTACTGCCGGAGAGACCAGTAAAATGCAGGTTCAACGCGCAGTCATCGCCGCTATCGAATTCCAGCCCGGCGTACCACTGGTGCAGCAGATCGTCGATCAGCTGTCGGTGGCGATCAACCAGGGCGGTCTGCCCCATGGCTCCCGCCTGCCGCCCATTCGCGAGCTTTCGGACCTGATGAACGTGGGCAAGTCCACCGTGGTCGATGCCCTGGATCGCTTGCGGGCCAAGGGCCTGGTGGTTTCACGCCAGGGCTCGGGACATTTCGTGCACCGCTCCAGCGCCACACCCAAGCTCGATGCCGGCCCCGACCTACTGCCCCAGGACACGCTCAGCGTGGTCCGCCGCGCGGTGCTGCAGGACAACGGCGCACTGCGCCCCGGTGCAGGTTTTCTACCGTCCTCGTGGCTACCGGCGGATGAATTGCTCAAAGCCGTGCGCGGCACCCTGCGCGCCGCCTCCCTGCGCATGGGCGAATACGGCGTGGCCGCGGGTTATCCACCGTTGCGCGAGGCGTTGCGGGTCAAGCTGACAGCGATCGGCATCGAGGTGCCGGTGGAGCAGATCGTCACCACGGCCAATACCGTACAAGCCATCGATATGTTGATGCGCCTGCTGATCAAACCCGGCGACACGGTACTGCTCGACGATCCCTGTTATTTCACCATGCACACTAACCTGGCCTTGCATGGCGCCAAGGTGGTCACCATTCACCGGGGCGTTGACGGCATGGACCTGGATGCCTTCGAGCGCACAGTGATCGCCCATCGGCCTGTGCTCTACATGACCAACAACAGCCTGCACAACCCCACCGGACACTCCTTCTCTCCGGCTCAGGTCTATCGTCTGCTGGAATTGAGTCACCGCTACGGTTTCCACATTGTCGAAGACGATTTGTATTGTGACCTGCAACAACGAAGCACCCCGCGCCTGGCGGCGGGCGGGTTGGACAACGTCAGCTACGTGTCCGGTTTCTCGAAGACCCTGACCGCCAACAGTCGCGTCAGCTACGCGGTGCTTGCGCCGCCACTGGCCGCACGCATGATCGGGCTCAAGATGGCCGCGGGCGGCATGACCTCGGAACTGGCCGAGCAGATCATCTGCAACATGCTCAGCGACGGCAGCTACGCCAAACACACGCGCCGCACCGTGGACCGGCTCTACGACTCGAGCAACCGAGTGACCCGCTGGCTGGAGGAAGCAGGTTGCTCGGTGTCATCGTTGCCCCATGAAGGGTTGTTCATCTGGACCCGATTACCTGATGGGTATCACGCCGAAACCCTGGCCAGAAAAGGCCTGGAAATCGACCTAGTCCTGGCCCCCGGCACACTGCTCAGCAAAGCCCCGGACGCGAGCCAATACCTGCGCTTCAACGTCGCCCACAGCGACGGCAGGCAGGTGCGGGAGCGGTTTTTCCGGTTGCTCGATATACAACCAAAATAACGCCTCCCCCTGTAGGAGCGAGCTCGCGATCGGTACCACAACCAACACCCAACAAAAAACCCCGCTCCTTCTCTCAAAGGGCGGGGTTTTTCTTACAGCATCCGACGCTTAAGGCGCGTACGTCAGCAACAACTCGCTCGGCACTTTGAAGTCCAGGGACATCATCACGCTCAGCGCGGTAATGGTGAAGATCGAGAACACGAACAGCTTGCGTGCCCAGACCGTGTCATCCACTGCCTTGTAGCCGGTCCAGGCCATGTACAACCAGTACATGCCCATGGCCGCGGCGACGGCGAGGTAGCTCATGCCGGCGTAACCGCTGAAGGTCAGCATCAAGGTCGCCACGAGGAAGGCCAGGATGTAGATCAGGATGTGCTTCTTCGCCACTTCAATCCCGCGCTTCACCGGCAGCACCGGAATCGATGCGGCCAGGTAATCGTTAAAGCGGAAGATCGCGATGGCATAGGAATGCGGCATCTGCCACAGGCTGAACATCACCAGCAGCGTCAGTGCAGCCATGTCGAAGCTGTTGGTCACAGCCACGTAGCCAATCACCGGCGGCATCGCCCCCGACAGACTGCCCACCAGCGTGCCGTGAACCGACTTGCGCTTGAGGTACAGGCTGTAGAAACCGACGTAGATGACGAAACCGATCACTGCGAACAAAGCGGCCAACGGGTTGGCCACCTTGTACAACAACGCAACGCCGGCGACACCCAGGACGGTCGCGTAGATCAGCGCCAGTTTCAGGGAGATCAAGCCCTGGACCAGCACCCGGTTCTTGGTGCGTTCCATCTTCAGGTCGATGTCGCGGTCGATGCAGTTGTTGAACACGCAACCGGAAGCCACCACCAGGGATGTGCCGATCATGGCGGCCAGGAAAATGGCCAGATCGACATGCCCTTTCGAGGCCAGGAAAAATCCGCCTGCCACTGAAAGCACGTTACCGAAAATGATCCCCGGTTTGGTGATTTGGATAAAGTGCTTCAAGGACATCCGGATTTACCTCAGTGCGCCATCATGTTGGTGTGGATGCTGAACATGATCCACAGCGACAGGCCAACCAGCAGGACAATAACGATCGCGGCGAACACAAACGCAATCACGTTGTTACGCTGCGCGGCCGAACGGTCCAGGTGGAGGAAGTACACCAGGTGCACCAGCACCTGGACGACTGCGAATATCAGTACGATCCACAGGGTCATGGCTTTCGGTAGCGACGGGTACATCACCAGGCCGAATGGAATGACGGTCAGGATCACCGACAGGATGAAGCCGATAGCGTAAGACTTGACGCTGCCGTGGCCGGCGTCGTGGCTATCGTGGGAATGAGCGTTAGCCATTTACATAGTCCCCATCAGATAAACAACGGTGAATACGCAGATCCACACCACGTCCAGGAAGTGCCAGAACAGGCTCAGGCAGCTCAGACGGGTCTTGTTGGTCGCCGTCAGGCCGTTTTTCTGCACCTGGTACATCATGATCGCCATCCAGATCAGACCGCTGGTCACGTGCAGACCGTGGGTGCCGACCAGGGTGAAGAACCCGGACAGGAAGCCGCTGCGGCTAGGACCGAAGCCCTCGGAGATCAGCATGTGGAACTCGTTGATCTCCATGCCAATGAAGCCGGCACCGAACAGGAAGGTCATGGCCAGCCAGCCCAGGACCTGGTTCTTTTTACCCTTGAACAACGCCAGCATGGCGAAGCCGTAGGTGATCGAGCTGAACAGCAGCAGAGCGGTTTCGCCCAGTACGTATGGCAGCTCGAAGATGTCGTGGCCCGACGGGCCACCCGCTACGTTGTTAACCAGTACCGCGTACGCCGCAAAGATCGATGCAAACAGGATGCAGTCGGTCATCAGGTAGAGCCAGAAACCGAATACGGTGATCTCGCCCGAGTCGTGGTGATGGTCATCGTGCCCATGTCCATCGACATGGGTGTGTCCAGCATTGGTCACTAAGTTCGACATGGTTTAAGCCTGTTCCAACGAGGTTTCAACACGGGTGGCGGTGGCTGGAACTTTCCCGGCCGCTACCAGGCGCTTGTGCTGCTCGGCTTCGATGCGCTCGATCACGTCGACCGGCACCATATAGCCTTGATCATCACGTGCAGCGTGGATCACGAAGTACACCACGGTGCCGATCAGGCCGAATGCAGCCAACCACCAGATGTGCCAGATCATCGCGAAACCGAACACGGTCAACAGAGCACCCATGACCACACCGGTCGCGGTGTTGTTTGGCATGTGGATCGGTTCGTACTTGGCCGGAGCCTGGTACGCAGTACCGTTTTCCTTGGCTTCGGTGAACGGATCGATGGTTTCTGCTTTTGGCAGCACAGCGAAGTTGTAGAACGGTGGTGGCGACGAGGTCGACCACTCCAGCGTGTGGGCATTCCACGGGTCGCCGTGTTCGCACATGTTTTCTGGCTTGTTGCGGTCACGCACGCTGACATACAGCTGGATCAGCTGGCAGGCGATGCCTACAGCGATCATTACCGCACCGAACATGGCGACGTACAGGTACGGCACCCACTCAGGGTTGGTGGTGGCGTTCAGACGACGGGTCATGCCCATGAAGCCCAGTACATAAAGCGGCATGAACGCGACGAAGAAGCCGGTGATCCAGAACCAGAATGCTGCCTTGCCCCAACCTTCGTGCAGCTTGAAGCCGAACGCTTTCGGGAAGTAGAACGCGAAGCCTGCGATGTAACCGAATACCGCGCCGCCGATGATCACGTTGTGGAAGTGAGCGATCACGAACAGGCTGTTGTGCAGTACGAAGTCAGCACCTGGAATGGCCAGCAGTACACCGGTCATGCCGCCGATGGCGAAGGTCACCATGAAGCCCAGGGTCCACAGAACCTGGCTGGTGAAACGCAGACGGCCCTGATAGATGGTGAACAGCCAGTTGAATAGCTTCACCCCCGTCGGGATCGAAATCAGCATCGTCGCCAGGCCGAAGAAGGCGTTGACGCTGGCACCCGAACCCATGGTGAAGAAGTGGTGCAGCCAGACCATGAAGCCCAGGATCGAGATCGCGCCGGAGGCGTAGACCATCGAGTGGTGGCCGAACAGACGCTTGCCGGTGAAGGTCGAGATGACTTCGGAGAAGATCCCGAACGCCGGCAGAATCAGGATGTAAACCTCGGGGTGACCCCAGGCCCAGAACAGGTTGACGTACATCATTGGATTGCCACCAAGTTCATTGGTGAAAATGTGGAAATCCATGTAACGGTCAAGGGTCAGCAGTGCCAGGGTAGCGGTCAGGATCGGGAACGAAGCCACGATCAGGACGTTAGCCCAGGTGCAGGTCCAGGTGAAGATCGGCATGTCCATCAGCTTCATGCCAGGGGTACGCATTTTCAGCACGGTGGCCAGGAAGTTGACCCCCGTTAGCGTCGTACCTAACCCGGATAGCTGTAGCGCCCAGATGTAGTAATCCATCCCCACGCCAGGGCTGTATTGCAGGCCCGACAGCGGCGGATAGGCAACCCAACCGGTCTTGGCGAATTCGCCGACGCCCAGGGACAGGTTGATCAGCACTACGCCCGATACCAGCAACCAGAAGCTCAGGGAGTTCAGGAACGGGTAGGCAACGTCACGCGCGCCGATTTGCAGCGGCACTGCAAGGTTCATCAGGCCGGTGAAGAATGGCATCGCCATGAAGATGATCATGATCACACCGTGAGCGGTGAAGATCTGGTCATAGTGTTCAGGTGGCAGGTAGCCAGGCGAACCCTCGGTGGCCATGGCCAGCTGGGTACGCATCATGATGGCGTCGGCAAAGCCGCGCAGCAGCATGACCATGGCGACGATGATGTACATCACGCCGATTTTCTTGTGGTCGACCGAGGTCAACCACTCGGTCCACAAGTAGGTCCACTTCTTGAAGTAGGTGATACCCGCGAACAGCGCCAGACCACCGAGCGCGATCATGGCGATGGTAATCATCACGATCGGTTCGTGGAACGGGACCGCTTCCCAACTTAATTTACCAAACATCGTTTACTCCTCTGCCCCGGCAGCTGAATGCGAACTCATGTCCATCCCTTCCATTTGGGCCACTTCTTTCTCTTTCTTCTCGTGGTGCATCGGCTTGCCCGGTTTCATACCTTCGTACTTGTCGACGATGATCTGGAACAGGTTCGGCGTAACCGAGGAGTAGAGTTCGACTGGGTTGTTCTGACTTGGCTTGGAAAGGGCTTCGTATTCAGCTTTTTCAAGCTGTTTAGGTGCCTTTTTGACTTCGCTGACCCAGGCATCAAAATCTTCCTGGGAAGTGGCGATAGCTTTGAACTTCATGCCGGTGAAACCCGCGCCGCTGTAGTTGGCAGAGATGCCTTCCATTTCAGCGTTCTGGTTGGCGATCAGGTGCAACTTGGTCTGCATGCCGGCCATTGCGTAGATCTGGCCGCCCAGGCCCGGGATGAAGAACGAGTTCATCACCGAGTCCGAAGTCACCTTGAAGTTGATCGGAGTGTGCGCGGGGAACACGATTTTGTTGACGGTGGCGATGCCTTGTTCCGGGTAGATGAACATCCACTTCCAGTCCAGCGCGACCACTTCAATGGTGATCGGCTTGACGTCGGATTCCAGCGGACGGTACGGGTCCAGGGCGTGGGTCGACTTGTAGGTGACGTAACCCAGGGCAATGATGATCAGTACTGGAACCGCCCACACCGCGATCTCGATCTTGGTGGAGTGCGACCACTTCGGCGTGTACACGGCGTCGGTGTTGGACGCGCGGTATTTCCAGGCAAAAAGGAACGTCATGACGATAACCGGCACCACGACCAACAGCATCAGCAGCGTTGCGGTGATGATCAGGTTTCGCTCATCCAGGCCAACCTGGCCCGTTGGATTGAGCAAGGTCATGTTGCAGCCTGACAGCAGCAATGTGCCGATCAGCGGCAATAAGCCTAGTAGTCTGGGGTACCTGTTTTTACTCATCTCACGACCTCTAAAGCAGCTTGCGCAATGCAGTTGGGTTTTGATCGCCAACACTTCACCCTGCCAAGGGTTGGCATTTTTCTTGGATTGAATAAGGGCTGCCCGTCGCGCGTCAGACGCTATTCGACAAATCCTGGGCCAGCGGTGAGTTCTTATTCGAATTCGTGGTCAAAGGCCTTGTAACAGACCAATTCCATTTGGTGCGGATAATTGGAAGGCACCGACACCTGGGGAGTCGCACGAAGCTTTGGAGCCTCTCGACACCCTGTTCTGCTCTGGGGTGAGCAGTGCCGGGAATTCAGTGATGGCGATTGTAGATATGTAACGTTTTATAAACCATGTCTCATCCCGAAATAATTTTTATCCATTCCAGCAACAATCATTCACGGTTTTCGCAAAAGTGCGCCATGGTATCGAAAATAATTCTCAACAAAAACACCAAAAATAGTAAGTCTACCGGGCGCAGTTCAGACAGTATCGAAGGCCGTGCTCGCTCGCCATACCTCGCCGTAGCCCCTATATGACAAGGGCTCTGGCAAATCCCCAGGGCCTGTTAAAACTGCCTGTTCGAGGTTTTTTGGCTTTACAGCGCTCGCCTTTAAAGCAGGCCAATTTCGTCGCGCAGAACTGCGCCAATCAGCCATCTTGAAACGCCTTGCGTCACTCGCGCTGTGACAACATGTCGCACACGTGTCACACCCTTGACTGTCACACGTCACGCTCTTTCTACTTCTGGGCTGAACCGGGCATTTGCGCATAAAAAATGCCCCGGTCTTCTAGACGAAGAACGGGGCATCTCAGCAACACCGACAACTCTTTTTAGGAGCCAGCTCGCTCCTACAGAGCCTTGCGATTACGCAGGGTCAGCAACGGCACCAGCACCACGATCAGAACGAAGGCAAACAGTGCCCACTGGGCCAGGGACAGCCCGAGAATCGGTGGATACGGCGTGGAACAGAAGCCATCGACCTGGAACCCCAGCGGAAAGATCTTCGCCAGCGGCAGGCCATCAACAATCGGCTGCAACACATCGATGCCACAGCTGACCGCCGGGTAGAACTGGGTATAGACATGATGGCCGGCCACTGCGACACCGGCCAGTGCGCAGATCACTACCAGGGTTTCCAGGACGGTAATGCTGCGACGGGTGCGCATTGCCGCACCGATAAAGGCAAACACCGCGATCAGCAGCAATGCATAACGTTGCAGGATGCACAGCGGGCAAGGCGCCTCGCCCAGGGCGATTTGCATGTACAGCGCGCCGCCGATCAGCGCCAGGCAGAGGATGCCCAGCAACACCAGGTAGCGCCGCTCACGGCCCAACCGCATCGTTTCCTCGCTCATTGCGTTTCCCTTCTGAATATCGATTGACCGGAAGTCTACACGCTGGCCCCGGGCTTGGAGAGCCCCGGGGCACATGGAATAGATGTCGGGGAATAAACGACAGGGCGGTTAAGAAGGGATTAACTTGGGCTACTTACACAGATTTGCATGTACTTGCGACCGCATCGCCAGCAGGCTGGCTCCCACATTGAAATGTGCTCAACTGTGGGAGCCTCGGACTGCCGCCCCACTCTGGAACGCATGCAAAACTGTGGGAGCCAGCCTGCTGGCGATGCTTTTGATCAGTCGCCGTAGATATCCGACTTGAAGTACTTCTCGGAAATCTTCAGGTATTCGCCATTGGCGCGAATGCCGTCGATGGCGCTGTTCAGGTCACTGACCAGTTCGGTATTGCCCTTGCGCACGGCAATCCCGGCGCCCTCGCCCACGTATTTCGGGTCTTTGAGTTCAGGACCGACAAACGCATAACCCTTGCCGCGGGGCATTGTGAGGAAGTCATTCAGCGGGATAGTGTCGGCGAAGATCGCGTCGAGGCGACCGGCTGCCAGGTCCATGTAGATCTCTTCGTTGTTGCTGTAGCGCTTGACGTTGACCCCCTTGGGCTCAAACACCTCGGTAGCGTAGCGGTCAGTGGTGGTGGCGCGCTGCACGCCGACGTTCTTGCCTTTGAGGCTGGCGTACTGATCATCCACGACTGCGCCTTCCTTCATCACCAGACGCGATGAAGTGAAGTAGTACTTGTGGGTAAAATCCACCGACTTCTTGCGGTCTTCGTTGATGGTCATGGACGACAAAGCCATGTCGATTTTCTTCACTTTCAAGGAAGGAATCAGACCATCGAACTCGCCTTCGACCCAAACACACTTGGCTTTCATCTGGGCGCACAGGGCGTTGCCGATGTCGTAGTCAAAACCGACGATCTCGCCCTTGTCGGTCTTGGAGGCAAACGGCGGGTAGGCCGCTTCGATGCCGATGCGCAGGGTTTTCTCGGCGGCGAACACAGAGCTGCACGCCAACAGGCTAAGGGCCAGACCGGTGATGAGGGGGAATTGCTTCATATTCGTTCTCTCGCGGGTTGTTGTTGGTTTGGCAAGACAGAAGAAAAAAGCTGAAACGGGGGAAACGACCTTTTTTGTACTTATAATTCCATACTGGACTTTTGTGTACTGATCGTCAATTGGGGGATTGGCCGGTGGTCGGGGGGCGTACCAAGCTGGATTCAATGGTGAAGCTGATGGCCTCTTCGCGGGCAAGACCGCTCCCACAGGGATGTATGTCGCTCACACATTATGGGAACAACACAAGACCTGTGGGAGCGGGCTTGCCCGCGATGGCGAACCTGAGGGCACTGAGGATCTACTGCTTCCAGCGATCCGCCGCCGCATGGTCACTGTCCCGCCCTTCCACCCAACGCGGCCCGTCGCTGGTGTTTTCCTTCTTCCAGAACGGTGCACGGGTTTTCAGGTAGTCCATGACAAAAGCGCAGGCGTCGAACGCCGCCTGACGGTGGGCGCTAGCGGCGCCGACGAAGACGATCGGCTCACCCGGTTCCAGCGCGCCGATACGGTGCAGCACTTCCAGCTTGAGCAGCGGCCAGCGCTGCTCAGCCTCCAGGGTAATTTTGCCCAGGGCCTTTTCGGTCATGCCAGGATAGTGCTCAAGAAACATACCTGCCACGTCGAGCCCGTCATTGAAGTCGCGCACGTACCCGACAAAACTCACCACCGCGCCGACGCCGACATTGGCGGAGTGCATGGCGTTGACTTCGGCGCCCGGGTCGAACGCCGTGGACTGCACGCGAATCGCCATGCTCAGCCCCCGGTCACGGTCGGAAAAAACGCTACTTCATCACCATCGATCACCGGTTCATCGAGCTGGCAGAGGTCTTCGTTGCGGGCGCACATCAGGTTCTGTTCGGTCAGCACCACAGCGCCGTCGCGCCGAGCCAGCAGCTCGCGCACGTCGTCGACAGTGGCAAAATCGCCGGAGACCTGCATTGAGTCCACGCCCATCGCTTCACGATAACGGGCAAAAAATTTCACGGTGATGTTCATGTCGGGTCCGCCTGGAAATGCCCGCTCTTGCCACCGACTTTTTCCAGCAGCCGCACACTTTCGATGGTCATGCCACGATCAACCGCCTTGCACATGTCATAGATAGTCAGTGCCGCGACGCTGGCCGCCGTCAGGGCCTCCATCTCGACGCCGGTCTGCCCGGACAATTTGCAGCGCGCGACGATGCGCACGGTGTCGTCGCCTTCGGCACTGAGTTCGACCTTGACGCCGGTAAGCATCAGCGGATGGCACAGCGGAATCAGATCGCTGGTCTTCTTCGCCGCCTGAATGCCGGCAATGCGCGCCACGGCGAACACATCCCCCTTGGGATGGCCGCCGCTGACGATCATCTGCAGGGTAGCGGGCAGCATGCGCACCAGCGCCTGGGCCGTCGCTTCGCGGAAGGTCACGGCTTTTTCGGTGACGTCGACCATGTTGGCGCGACCTTGGGAATCGAGATGAGTCAGCACGGGGTTACTCCTGATCAGGAGTTGTGATTGTAAACCTGTGGGTCAGTTTTTCGCACGCAAGATTGCAAGGCTGCCGCCAAACGCCTTCTGCAGCTCCTACGGGGCGTTCGGCGCGGAATATGGATAACAAAACGGGCGGCTTTTGCGGCCGCCCGGTCTTGATGAAGCGGTTACAAATGCGTTTCGGCGTATTCAGCCAGAATCGAGCGAGGCACCCCTTGCAGGGTGATGTGCACACCATTGGGGAAATCTTTGAAGCGTTCGGTCAGGTACGTCAGCCCGGAGCTGGTCGCGGACAGATAAGGGGTGTCGATCTGTGCCAGGTTGCCCAGGCACACCACTTTGGAACCGGCGCCGGCACGGGTGATGATGGTTTTCATCTGGTGCGGCGTGAGGTTCTGGCATTCGTCGATCAAGATCAGGCTCTGCTGGAAACTGCGACCCCGGATGTAGTTGAGGGATTTGAACTGCAACGGCACTTTGCTGAGGATGTAATCAACGCTGCCATGGGTGTTTTCGTCATCCATGTGCAAGGCTTCAAGGTTGTCGGTAATCGCGCCCAGCCACGGCTCCATTTTTTCTGCTTCGGTGCCGGGCAGGAAACCGATCTCCTGGTCCAGGCCCTGCACACTGCGAGTGGCGATGATGCGGCGATAGCGCTTGCTGACCATGGTCTGCTCGATCGCAGCGGCCAGGGCCAGGATGGTTTTACCGGAACCGGCGGCGCCGGATAGGTTGACCAGGTGAATGTCCGGATCGAGCAAGGCGTACAGGGCCAGGCTCTGATAGATGTCACGCGGTTTCAGGCCCCAGGCTTCCTGGTGCAATAGGGGTTCCTGATGCAGGTCCAGAATCAGCAGCTTGTCTTCGTCGATTTCCTTGATCCACCCGACAAAACCCTGCTCGTCGATGATGAATTCGTTGATATGCACGGCCGGCAGGTTGTCGATCATCTTCACCTGGTGCCAGGTGCGGCCATGATCCTGGCGGGTTTCAACATTCCTGACGAGGTCCCAGAAGGACCCGACCATGTTGTGGTAGCCGTTGGGTAAAAGCGAAACGTCGTCAACCAGTTGGTCGGTGCTGTAATCCTCAGACGCGATCCCGCAGGCACGGGCCTTGAGGCGCATGTTGATGTCTTTTGTGACCAGCACCACGGGCAGCTTTGGCTCGCGCGCGTGCAGGTCGATCAACTGGTTGATGATGATGTTGTCGTTCAGGTGTTCGGGCAGGATGATGTTTGGTTCGGCACGCTTGCTCATCAGAATTGACAGCAAACCCTTGGGCCCACTTTTGCCCCTCTGGATCGGCACCCCCAGTTCAACGTCTTCAGGGCTGGCTTCGCCCAGTGTCTTGTCGATCAGGCGAATCGCCTGGCGACATTCCGCAGCCACGCTGTGATGCCCGCTCTTGAGCTTGTCCAGCTCCTCAAGCACGGTCATTGGAATGGCGACATGGTGTTCTTCGAAATTAAGAAGGGCGTTTGGATCGTGAATCAATACGTTGGTATCGAGTACATAAAGGATAGGCTGGTTGGAGGAAGAACTACGTCCGTGATCATCCATACTCGGTCACCTTTGTGGGAGCCATTCGACGCAATACCATGACAGTGCTGCGCCTCGAAGTAGCCACCGAATTCACCTGCGAGGGATCAAGTGAACTGCACACACAAATTGGGTCTTGGGAGACGCCACCTGTGTTGCAGGTTTCGGCGGTCTGTCTTCGTAATACTCCAAAACAGGTGACAGGAAAAAGTACTTTGACGCTTTTTTGAAGTTTATTTTTCAGAGTGACAAAAAGCCCTTGGCGTGCAGGCAATGTGCCGTTAAAGTCAGAAGTCCGCCTGCATCGAAATCCCTCTCGAATTCGCCCCTCGCCCAATGTTTACGGGCTTTCTACCTATTCAGCGAAAACCGTCCTGACAGTCGTCCCAGCCAATGCCGCTGGGTGACGTTTGCGTAATCAGCCAGGGCAACGCCGTTTTCACCCCATCCTGCTTCACATTGAAGTTGATCACCCCGTGACGCCACAGCAGCATCAGGGTCAGCACCCGTTGTGCGGCCTGATTAGCCTTGAGCTTGCCCGCTCCATCCTGGGCATCGATGTCCCACAGCGCCACCTGCAAGCCCTGCGTCTTGAAGAACGCGGCCGCGTCCGCTCGACGTTGGCCGTCGGGCGGGCGAAATAGCGGCACGTAGTTTTCCGGCAGCTTGCTCTTGACCAGGTCGGCGCTGCGCCGCACCGAGTCCTGCCAATCCTGCCAGTGACTGTGAGAGCGAAATTCCCAGCCCTGGATCCCGATGCATTGCTGTGAGTAAGTCGCTTGCAGGCTGGACACCGAGCGCTCGGCGAGCCGCGCCTGGATGTCCTTGCCCAGCACGAAGAATGTGCCGCTGATGTTCGCCTTGCGCAGGTACTCGGTCACCCAGCCGGTATTGTCCGGGACGGCATTGGCAGCGCTGTCGAAGGTCAACAGAAACAAACGGTCATGCATCCCCTCGCCGTTGCGCTCATAGTCGCCAAAACGATCAACTTCACTCGTGGATTGCGGAAACAGCGCAGCCTTGCGCAACAGTTCGTCGAGGTACTGAGTGTGGAACAGGCGGCTCGGTTCGGCCCACTTGATGTAGTAGCTGTCGTCGCTCACCTGAAACTTGGCGGCCTGTTCGCGCAGGGTCGGCATGTCTTCCACCAGAAAACAGAAGGAGGCGTCCTGGTCACAGCTTTGCTGGGCAAAATTGTAGTTGGCCAGCAGGCGCTGCCACAGGCGCTCGCGCAGCTGGTTGATGGCGTCCGAATTGATCGTACGCAGGCCCAGGCGTTGCGTCAGGCTCGCGTCATCCATGGACTCACTGGCCAGCAGCACCCGCGCAAACATGAGGATCTCGGCCCGCGACGCGACGTCGAACAGGGTCGGATTGCCGAGCTGCTCGGGCCAGGTGCCACGGTCGAGTGTCGCCACCTCGCCGGGTGCTGCGGTGGCGCCGAGGCTGATGAGGCAGGCAAGGGCTAGAAAAACGATACGCAATGGGATGTCTCCATAACAGAACCCGCGCGGCACTATATATCGGGAAGATCAAAAGATCGCAGCCTTCGGCAGCTACAGGAGCACACCCAATCCCCGTAGGAGCTGCCAAGTGAAACGAGGCTGCGATCTTGTCCCATGACACCACCGATCACCTATGACACCGATAGCTGGAGTCAACGAGAACAACCCCCTAGAATCGCCCCCACGATTAAAGGAGACGACTTCATGCTGATGGTGATTTCCCCCGCCAAGACCCTCGACTACGAAACACCGCCGGCCACCCAGCGCTTCACCCTGCCGCAATACCTCGACCATTCCCAGGAACTGATCCTGCAATTGCGCGACCTCACGCCCGCGCAGATCAGTGAGCTGATGCATGTCTCCGACAAGATCGGCGGGCTCAATGCCGCGCGTTTTGGCAGCTGGACGCCGGCGTTCACACCGCAAAATGCCAAGCAGGCATTGCTGGCCTTCAAGGGTGATGTCTACACCGGGCTGAACGCAGAAACCTTCAGCGAAGCCGATTTTGATTACGCCCAGGACCATTTACGCATGCTCTCGGGTCTCTACGGCCTGCTCCGCCCCCTGGACCTGATGCAACCGTACCGGCTGGAAATGGGCACCAAACTGACCAACGCCCGTGGCAAGGACCTGTATGCCTTCTGGGGCACTCGCATCAGCGAATGGTTGAACGAGGCCCTGGCCGACCAGGGCGACGACGTGCTGCTGAACCTCGCCTCCAACGAGTATTTTTCAGCGGTCAAGCGCAGCGCTTTGAATGCACGGATCATCAATACCGAGTTCAAGGACCTGAAAAACGGCCAGTACAAGATCATCAGCTTCTACGCGAAAAAAGCTCGCGGAATGATGAGCCGGTTCGTCATTGAAGAGCGGATCAACGACCCGCAGGCGCTCAAGCAGTTCGACCTCCAGGGCTATCAGTTCAGTGCCGAGCAGTCTAAACCGGACAACTTGGTATTCCTTCGCGATCACGCTCCCGAGTGATGCACCGGGTCGGCGCACGACCTCCGTGCGCCAACGCTTGATCGTCTGACAATCCTCGCCCCGAATCGCCGAGATTTTGGCGCCAAAAACCAAGCGCGCCCTCCCCTAACTTTTGTTTCACTCGACGTCGACGTTTTTTTTCAGTAGTGGCACCGAAAATTTTTATCGGTAGTGGCACAAAACTATCTCCGCCAATTATACGCCTATATATAAAGGGCGAAACGGCAAGTGCTATCAATATGAGAGCAGTGCCATCTTTCTCAATATTTCAAGAAATTTCAGATTTCACGATAGGCGGACAGGAACTATGTCCAAATGCGTAGCTCATACCACCGGTAACGATTATCCGTGAGGTTGTACGAGATAACTTACGCAGATAAGTGATTCATGCAGCGAAGTTGTCACATTAACTAGCGCTAACTAATTGCTCATTTGGGTAACACCGAAAGGATTGGAGATAAGCCACACTGCTATCCCCTGAACGGCCAAGGCTGCGCCCCTATAAACGTGCTCACCTGAGCACCCAACCGCTTGGTCTACGGGCTTTTCGCCCGGCATCAAGCGCGCAAGACCTTTGCACGAAGGTCCTCCGAGCCGAGGATCCGCTGCATGACAGGGCAAGCCATAACAATAAAGCCTAGTTACGCACATTTTGAGTGCGCTTATTTAGACACTCGGAACTTATATGCCTGTACGCGGCGCTGCGGCGCGTGTATGTCGCACTTTCGAGTGCACTTTGACCGCTGAACACCATTAACTCCGGCCATGTAATGGCTTGATAAAACACAGAGGTAATTTGCGATGCGCATCAGCATATTTGGTTTGGGTTACGTGGGCGCTGTCTGTGCCGGTTGCCTGTCTGCACGGGGCCATGACGTGGTTGGCGTCGACGTTGCTAAAGACAAGATCGATATGATCAACGCCGGTAAATCGCCGATCGTTGAACCGGGTCTGGCCGAACTTCTGCGCAAGGGCATCGATACCGGCAAACTGCGTGGTACGACCAACTTCGCCGAAGCGATTCGCGACACCGACCTTTCGATGATCTGCGTCGGTACGCCAAGCAAGAAAAACGGCGACCTGGAACTGAACTACATCGAGGCAGTGTGCCGCGAGATCGGTTTTGTCCTGCGTGACAAGACCACCCGCCACACCATCGTGGTTCGCAGCACCGTGCTGCCGGGCACCGTCGCAAACGTAGTTATCCCGATCCTCGAGGACTGCTCCGGCAAGAAAGCCGGTGTCGACTTCGGCGTTGCAGTGAACCCTGAGTTCCTGCGTGAAAGCACCGCGATCGCCGACTACGACCTGCCCCCGATGACGGTCATCGGCGAGTTCGATAAAGCCTCGGGCGATGTCCTGCAATCGCTGTACGAAGAACTCGACGCGCCGATCATCCGCAAGGACATCGCCGTTGCCGAGATGATCAAGTACACCTGCAACGTATGGCACGCCACCAAGGTGACCTTCGCCAACGAGATCGGCAACATCGCCAAGGCCGTCGGTGTTGATGGTCGTGAAGTGATGGAAGTGGTCTGCCAGGACAAAACGCTGAACCTATCCCAGTACTACATGCGCCCTGGCTTCGCGTTCGGCGGTTCCTGCCTGCCCAAAGACGTGCGCGCCCTGACCTTCCGTGCTGGTTCCCTGGACGTCGAAGCGCCGCTGCTGAACTCGCTGATGCGCAGCAACGTATCGCAGGTGCAGAACGCATTCGACATCGTGTCCAGCCACGACAAACGCAAAGTCGCCTTGCTGGGCCTGAGCTTCAAGGCCGGCACCGATGACCTGCGCGAAAGCCCGCTGGTGGACCTGGCCGAAATGCTGATCGGCAAGGGTTACGACCTGAGCATCTACGACAGCAACGTCGAGTACGCCCGTGTCCACGGTGCGAACAAGGACTACATCGAGTCGAAGATCCCTCACGTCTCGTCCTTGCTCAACTCCGACTTCGACGACGTGATCAACAACTCCGACGTGATCATCCTCGGCAACCGTGACGAGAAATTCCGCGCCCTGGCGCAGAACGCTCCGCACGGCAAGCAAGTGGTCGACCTGGTTGGCTTCATGTCCCAGGCCACAAGCGTCAAAGATCGCACCGAAGGCATCTGCTGGTAACACAGGAGCCGCGCTGTAACTGCGCGGCGACGCACTGCAACTGTGTGAACACGATGTAGGAGCTGTCGAGAGAAACGAGGCTGCGGTCTTTTCGGGGTCAGTTGAACCCCATGCGAAAGATCAAAAGATCGCAGGCTTCGCCAGCTCCTACAGGAATTCTGGCGTCATCCAGAGCGGGTGTCGTCAGTTTTCAAAGGCCTGCCTTAACCCCATCGGGCCACCCCACAGGCTCGCCCGAGATAGAGACGGATGCAGATTATGCACAGGCTAAAGCACGGCCTACTTCAGGCCGCCGGTTGGCTGTTTTACCTCACTATTTTGATGGGCATCGCCATGGCGTTGCCTGTGTCCACGTTCGACTCCGAGTCGAAGGACTTCATATTCCTGATTGGTATCGTCGGCATCTGGCGCTACTCGATGGGTGCCACGCACTTCCTGCGCGGCATGCTGTTTCTGTACGTGGTCTACCCGCACCTGCGCCGTAAAGTGCGCAAGCTGGGCAAGGCGGCGGACCCTTCCCACGTATTCCTGATGGTCACCAGCTTCCGTATCGACGCGCTGACTACCGCCCAGGTCTACAGCTCGGTGATTCGCGAAGCCATCGACTGCGGCCTGCCGACCACCGTGGTGTGTTCCATCGTGGAAATGTCCGATGAGCTGCTGGTGAAAAGCCTCTGGTCGCGGATGAACCCGCCAGAGCGGGTCAAGCTCGACTTCGTACGCATTCCCGGAACCGGCAAACGTGACGGTCTGGCCTACGGTTTCCGCGCCATCTCCCGGCACATGCCGGACGACAGGGCGGTTGTCGCCGTGGTCGATGGCGACACCGTACTCGCCGAGGGCGTGGTCCTCAAGACCGTGCCGTGGTTCCAGCTGTTCAGCAATGTCGGCGGCCTCACCACCAACGAGTTCTGCGAAGTGCGCGGCGGCTACATCATGAGCGAGTGGCACAAACTGCGTTTCGCCCAGCGCCACATCAACATGTGCTCGATGGCCCTGTCCAAGCGCGTACTGACCATGACCGGCCGTATGTCGGTGTTCCGCGCCACAGTGGTCACCGACCCGGACTTCATCGCCGATGTGGAAAGCGACTCGCTGCAGCACTGGCGCCTGGGCCGCTTCAAGTTCCTCACCGGTGACGACAAGTCGAGCTGGTTCAGCCTGATGCGCTTGGGCTACGACACGTTTTACGTACCGGACGCGGCCATCCACACCGTGGAGCACCCTCCGGAAAAGAGCTTCATCAAGGCCAGCCGCAAACTGATGTTCCGCTGGTACGGCAATAACCTGCGCCAGAACGCTCGCGCACTCGGCCTGGGGATGAAACGCCTCGGCCTGTTCACTTCGGTGGTGCTGTTCGATCAACGCGTATCGATGTGGACCTCGCTGCTGGGGTTGACCGTGGCAATCATCGCCAGCTTCAAGTACGGCACCGCGTTCATCCTGGTCTACCTGCTGTGGATCGGCATCACCCGCCTGATCCTCACCCTGCTGCTGTCCTGCTCGGGTCACAAGATCGGCCCGGCCTACCCGGTGATCCTCTATTACAACCAGATCGTCGGCGCGCTGGTGAAGATCTACGTGTTCTTCCGCCTCGACCAACAATCCTGGACTCGCCAGGACACCAAACTGACCCGTGATCTCGCCAGCTTTCAACGTTGGTTCAACACCTGGTCGTCTCGGACCATGACCTTCTCCGCCGGCAGCATTTTTGTCGCCGTGCTGCTGATGATGGTCTGACCGCCCCCTTATTGAATTAACCAGGAAATCGCCTATATGAATACCGCCGTCAACGCCAACGTAGTGCATGAATCAGAAGCCCAGCGCCAACACGCCCGCGTGAAAATTCCGGCCAAGCTGCGTTTCTTCGGTCCCGACCGGACTCCGGTTGAAGCCCGGGTCATCGACCTTTCCGCCGGCGGCCTGGCCTTCAACGCCGGCCAACTGCCGCTGAAGATCGGCGATGTGCACAAGGCTCGCCTGCAGTTTGTGATCGATAACCTCGGCCTGGCCATGGACGTGGAGCTGCAAGTGCGCTCGTTCGATCGCCAGACCGGTCGCGCCGGCTGCCAGTTCCAGAATCTGGAATCGCAAGACATCTCGACCCTGCGCCACCTGATCACGTCCCACCTGGCCGGCGACATCGTCAGCATGGGTGAAGTGCTGGCGACCCTGCAGCGCGACAACTTTACCAAGGCACGCAAAATGAAGGACGGCGGCCACGGAATGACCCCGTTCGGGCGTTTGCGTGCGGTGACCTTCAGCCTGGCAATTTTTCTCGTCGGCCTGACAGCGTTCGGTTTCATCTTCAAGTCGGTGTACGGCATGTACTTCGTCAGCCACGCCCAGGCTGGCCTGGTCAGCGTGCCGGGCATGAACATCACCATGCCCCGCGACGGCACCGTGCAGAGCCTGATCAAGGCCGACGGCATCGCCGCCAAAGGCGCCCCGCTGGCGACTTTCAGCACCAGCATGCTCGATGTGCTCAAGGGCCATCTGGATGAAGACCAGCTGCAACCGGCCAAGGTTGAAGAACTATTCGGCAAGCAAATGACTGGCACCCTGACCTCGCCGTGCGATTGCACCGTGTCGCAGCAACTGGTTGCCGACGGCCAATACGCCAGCAAGGGCGACGTGATCTTCCAGCTGGTACCGCGTGACAGCGAAGCCAACGTCGAAGCGCGTTTCTCCTATCGCCAGTTCAGCGACGTGCGTCCAGGTGCCCAGGTCAGCTTCCAGATCTCCGGCGAAGACAAGACTCGCACCGGCAAGATCGTCAGCAGCACCAGCCTGAAAAGTGCTGACCTGTCGTCCGACATTCGCGTCCTGATTCAGCCGGACGAGCCGCTGGACAGCAAGTTCGCCGGTCGCCCGGTTGAAGTGAACAGCGACCGTGGCCCGAACCTGAACTGGCTGATCGACAAAGCCATGGCTGCTGGTCTGTAACCGGAGGACATGCCCGTGACCATCACAAAAATCTCGAATACGCCGCAGTCCCTGTGGGAGCGAGCCTGCTCGCGATGGGCCGGGGTCGCGCTCGACCACCGCAGTTTGTCTGATGTACCGAGCCGCTTGAATCGCCAGCAGGCTGGCTCCCACATAGGTACGGTGTGTGCTTTGGCCCTGGCAGTCAGCCTGGCCGGCTGCGCCGGCCTGCCCGACCAGCGCCTGGCCAACGAAGCCCTCAAGCGCGGCGACACCGCGCTGGCCCAGCAGAACTACAAGCAACTGGCTGACCTCGGCTACAGCGAAGCCGAGGTAGGCCTCGCCGATATCCAGGTCGACAGCCGTGACCCGGCGCAGATCAGGCAGGCCGAAGCGACTTACCGCGCGGCCGCCGATGTCTCGCCGCGGGCCCAGGCACGCCTGGGTCGCCTGCTGGTGGCCAAGCCTGGTTCCACCGAAGCCGAACAGCACGAAGCCGAAGGCCTGCTGAAAAAAGCCTCGGCCAATGGTCAAGGCAATACCCTGATTGCGCTGGCCATGCTGTATCTGCAATACCCCCACAGTTTCCCGAACGTCAACGCGCAACAGCAGATCAGCCAATGGCGCGCCGAAGGCAAGCCCGAAGCCGGCCTGGCCCAAGTGCTGCTGTATCGCACCCAAGGCACTTACGACCAGCATCTGGACGAAGTCGAGACCCTCTGCAAAGCCGCGTTGAATACCACCGACGTCTGCTACGTCGAGCTGGCGACGGTCTATCAGAAACAGGCCAAGCCCGAGCAACAAGCCGGGCTGATCAAGCAAATGCAAGCCGCCCATGCGCGCGGCACGGTTTCCGCTCAGCGAGTGGACAGCGTCGCCCGCGTACTCGGCGATGCGAGCCTGGGTACCACCGACGAGAAAACTGCCCAGTCGCTGCTCGAAGGCATCGCCCCCGCCTACCCCGCATCGTGGGTCAGCCTGGCGCAATTGCTCTACGACTTCCCGGAACTGGGTGACGTCGACACGATGATGAAGTACCTGGACAACGGCCGCGCTGCCGATCAACCGCGCGCCGAACTGTTGCTGGGCAAGCTCTACTACGAAGGCAAGATGGTCCCGCCCGACGCGAAGGCGGCCGAAGAACACTTCCAGAAAGCCGTCGGCCGCGAAGTGGCCGCCGATTACTACCTCGGCCAGATCTATCGCCGTGGCTACCTGGGCAAAGTCTATTCGCAAAAAGCCCTGGATCACCTGCTGACCGCTGCACGCAATGGCCAGAACAGCGCCGACTTCGCCATCGCCCAGCTGTTCTCTCAAGGCAAGGGCACCAAGCCCAACCCGCTCAATGCGTACGTTTTCAGCCAACTGGCGAAGGTTCAAAACACCCCGCAAGCCACCGAGCTTGCGCAAACACTCGAAGCTCAACTGCCGCCTGCCCAGCTCGCCGAGGCCCAACGCTTGTTGAAACAAGAACAGGCCGTTCGTGGTGCCTTGAGCCAGAACACGCTGCAACTGCACGCCCTGCAAGAAGAAGACGGCGAGGAATCCCTATGAAGTTGAATCCCTTTGTGCAGGCCGGCATTGGCCTGACGTTCGCCTTGCTGTGGTCGTGCCCGACCCTGGCGGCACTGACTGAGACCCAGAACTACGGCCTGGACGTGAAAATCACCGGCCAATCCGAAGACGACCGTGACCTGGGTACCGCCAGTGGCGGCGATGTCAACGGCGTGGGCCTGGACCTGCGTCCATGGATTTATGGCGAAAGCGGCGCGTGGAGCGCCTACGCCATGGGTCAGGCGGTGACGTCCACCGACATCATCGAAACCGACACACTGCAGCAGTCCGACAACGACGGCACCCAGACCACCGACAACGGTGATCGCAAGACCAAGAAAAACTACCTGGCCATGCGTGAGTTCTGGGTCGGCTACAGCGGCCTCACGCCTTACCCGGGCGAGCAGTTGAAGCTGGGTCGCCAGCGCCTGCGCAATGACGACGGCCAATGGCGCGACACCAACATCGAAGCGCTGAACTGGACCTTCGATACCACCCTGCTGCGCGCCAACGTCGGCGTGGCCGAACGCTTCAGCGAATACCGCACCGACCTCAAGGAGCTCGCGCCCAAGGACAAGGATCGCCTGCATGCCTATGCCGATGCAGCCTATCAGTGGACACCGGGTAACTGGATCGGCATTCGCGGCCACCACACACACGACGATGGCAAGCTCGACTACCCGGAACCGGGTGTAGCGGGCGATTCACTGGACAAGAACCAGAACGGCGATATCAGCTGGCTGGGTCTCACCGCCGACAGCGACGCCTACAACTATCGAAACACCAACACCCTCAATTACTGGGGCAGCATCACCGGCATGAGCGGCGACACCGACACCGTGAACGCGCTGAATGCCGATGGCACCCGTCCCGCCGAAGCCAAGCGCGGTGAAGACCTCAACGGCTGGGCCACCGATATCGGTGTGCGCCTGCGCCTCGATCAGCAATGGCAAGTTGGTGCCGCCTATGCCCGTGCCAGCGCCGATTACGAACAGAACGGCCTGGAAAGCAACCGCTCGAACTACACCGGTACCCGCTCGCGCGTGCACCGTTTCGGCGAAGCGTTCCGCGGCGAAATGAATAACATGCAGACCGCCACATTGTTCGGTTCCTGGATGCTCAACGACGAATATGACGCCAGCCTGATCTACCACAAGTTCTGGCGCGTCGACGGCAACAAGCCGGTCGGCAGCAATGGCATCAATGCCGTGCAGAACGATACCGACGACGTCACCGGCGCTGTGCTCTCCAGCACGTCCCTGCCACTGGAAGATGGCAACAAGGACCTGGGGCAGGAGATGGACCTGGTGGTCACCAAGTACTTCAAGCAAGGCTTGCTGCCAGCGTCCCTGAGCCAGTCCATCGATGAGCCTTCGGCGCTCGTGCGCTTTCGTGGCGGCGTGTTCAAGCCGGGCGATGCCTACGGCAAGGATGTCGACTCGTACATGCACCGCGCGTTCATCGACGTGATCTGGCGTTTCTGATGCCCACTGCGAAGGGAGTGCCCGACATGAACAATCCGAAGCGAGGTTCCATCACCTTGCTGGCTGGCGCGATGCTGCTGGCAAGTGCGGCCGCCTTCGCCAACGCGGAGCCGGTGACCAAGCCGGTGACCATGGGCAAGGAACTGCAACAGGCCAAGACCTACACCGTCACCAGCGCGCCAACCGCGCCGCTGGAGCTGGAAAAACCCAAGTTGCCAGACACCTCCGGCTACACCGCCGAAGCCATTGCCGCCAAGATCGTCCGCACCAAGGCCGGTAAAGTCAGCGTGCGTCGGATGATGCAGGAAAACGCCCTGAAGGACTTCATCGGCGGCGATAACAAGATGGCCGAATGGGTGGTGCGCCAGCACGGCATCCCCCAGGCGATTTTCATCGACGACGGCTACATGAACCTCAAGGACCTGACGAAGAAGCTGCCCAAGCAGTACTTCAGCGAAACCTCGCCGGGGGTTTACCTGGCGAAGTTGCCGATCGTGGTCGGTGAAAAAGGCATCCTCGAAATCGACCAGCAGACCCAGGAACTGCGCCTGTCCCAGGAGGCCGGCTCGTTCCTGGTCAACGACGGCCAACTGTTCGTGCGTGATACCAAAATCACTGGCTGGCGCGAGAAGGACAATGGCCCGGCGACCTTCAAGTCGCCCAAGGAATTCCGTCCGTTCATGCTGTCCTGGGGCGGCACCGAGACCTACATCGCCAACAGCAAGATTGCCAGCTTCGGCTACGCCAACAGTAAGTCCTACGGCGTGAGTGTTTCCCAATACACGCCGAACATGGCCAAGGTGCTCAAGCGCCCTGAACCGACCGGCTGGATCGTCGGCTCCGAGTTCTCGGACATGTGGTACGGCTTTTACTGCTATGAAACCCGGGACTTCGTGGTCAAGGGCAACACTTACAAAGACAACATCGTCTACGGCATTGACCCGCATGACCGGTCCCACGGCCTGATCATTGCCGACAACACCGTGTTCGGGACCAAGAAGAAGCACGGAATCATCATCTCCCGTGAGGTCAACGACAGCTTCATTTTCAACAACCGCAGCTACGACAACAAGTTGTCGGGCCTGGTGATTGACCGTAACAGTGTCAACAACATCATCGCCTACAACGAGATCTACAAGAACCACACTGACGGCATCACCCTCTACGAGAGTGCCGACAACCTGCTGTATGGCAACAAGGTGATCAGCAACCGTCGCCACGGCATTCGCATTCGTAACAGCGTGAACATCCGTCTCTACGAAAACCTGGCCATGGCCAACGGCCTGACCGGCGTCTACGGCCACATCAAAGACCTGACCGATACGGACCGCGATATCAAGCTGGACCCATTCGACGCCCAGGTCTCGCTGATTATCGTTGGCGGCGAACTGGCCGGCAACGGCAGCGGCCCGCTGTCCATCGACTCGCCATTGAGCGTCGAGCTGTATCGCGTGTCGATGCTTGCCCCGACCAAATCCAGCGGCATCAGCTTCAACGGGATTCTTGGCGAGCGTCAGGATGAAATTCTCGACCTGCTGGTACGCCAGCAGAAAGCCGTGCTGATCGACCCTGTCGAACGCCAGACCGAACTGCAGGACTGAGGATAATTTTATGCACCCACACTTGATCAAATTACTCAGCCTGTCGGGCCTGACCCTGGGCATTCTCGCCGCCAGCAACGGAGTGCGCGCCGACGAGCTCAACGCGCCGGATTTCACTGCCGAACCCTGTTGCAACCTGTGCCCCGAAGCCCATGACGCGAAGAACTACACCACGCGTTATCAGCAGAACTTCACCACGCTGGTGCAGGCCCAGGGCGACTGGCTGTTCCGTACCCAGGAAGATTTGCGCACCGAGTTCGACACCACGCCATCCGGCTACAAGCGCATGCAACAACTACACGATGCGTTCAAGAGCAAAGGCGTCGAACTCGTAGTTGTGTACCAGCCTACCCGTGGCCTGGTGAACCGCAACAAGCTCAACCCGCAGGAAAAAGCCCAGTTCGATTTCGACAAGGCGCTGAAGAACTACAAGACCATGCTCGGCCGTTTCGCGCAGATGGGTTACGTAGTGCCAGACCTGTCGCCGCTGACCAACGAGTCGCTGCCCGACACCCTGCCCTCCCACGATTTTTACTTCCGCGGCGACCAACACTGGACCCCGTATGGCGCCCAACGCACAGCGAAGATCGTGGCCGAGAAGGTCAAGCAAATTCCGGGCTTCGCCGACATTCCCAAGCGTGAATTCGAGACCCACAAGTCGGGGCGCATGGGCAAGACCGGAACATTACACAATATGGCCGGTCAACTCTGCGGCACCAGTTACGCCGTCCAGTATATGGATCAATTCACCACGGAACCCAAAGGCGAAGCCGCCGATGGCGATCTGTTCAGCGACTCCGGCAACCCGGAGATCACCCTGGTCGGCACCAGTCACAGTGGCAAGAACTACAACTTCGCCGGCTTCCTCCAAGAGGCCATCGGCGCCGACATCCTCAACGTGGCGTTCCCCGGCGGCGGCCTGGAAGGTTCGATGCTGCAGTACTTGGGCAGCGAAGATTTCCAGAACAAGCCACCAAAGATCCTGATCTGGGAATTCTCGCCACTCTATCGCCTCGACCAGGAAACCATCTACCGCCAGATGATGGCGCTGCTGGACAACGGTTGTGAAGGCAAGGAAGCACAGATGACCGGCAGCACCACGCTCAAGCCGGGCAAGAACGAACTGATGGTCAACAGCAAGAACCTGAACCTGCAAAACAGCAATCACCAGGTCGACATCAGGTTCGCCGATCCATCGGTGAAAACTCTGCAAGCAACCCTCTGGTACATGAACGGTCGCCACGAGGACATCAAGATCGACAAACCGGAAACATCCGACACCGACGGGCGTTTTGCCTTCGAGTTGCGCACGGACGAAGACTGGGCCTCGCAGAATCTGCTGGCCGTCGAAGTCCAGGGCCCTGAAGCAGGTGCCGCGCCGCAGAAGGTCGAAGCGAAAATCTGCAAACGCAACGTGTTCCCTGGCGCTGGGCAGCGTACCGCTCAAGCCGGGCAATGAGGTTACCTCTTATGACATGCATGCAATCGCGAACGCTGAAGAAGTTGCTCGCACCTTCTCTGCTGACGCTGGCGATGTTCGCCGGCGCCACTCAGGCCGCCGCGCCACTGCGGCCGCCCCAGGGTTACTTCGCACCCATCGAGAAAGTGAAGATCGGCGACTTCAAGGATGGCTGTGACGCCATGCCGACGCCCTACACCGGCTCGCTGCAATTTCGCAGCAAGTATGAAGGCTCCGACAAGGCCCGTTCGACGCTGAACAAAGCATCGGAAAAAGCCTTTCGCGAGACCACCGCTGATATCACCAAGATCGAACGCGGCACCAGCAAGCGCGTGATGCAGTTCATGCGCGACGGTCGTCCGGAACAGCTCGAATGCACGCTCAACTGGTTGACCGCGTGGGCCAAGGCCGACGCGTTGATGTCCAAGGACTTCAACCACACCGGCAAGTCCATGCGCAAATGGGCGCTGGGCAGCATGGCGTCTTCGTATATCCGCCTGAAATTCTCCGACTCACATCCATTGGCGAACCATCAGCAGGAGTCGCAGTTGATCGAGGCCTGGTTCAGCAAGATGGCTGATCAGGTGGTGAGCGACTGGGACAATCTGCCGCTGGAAAAAACCAACAATCACTCTTACTGGTCCGCCTGGTCGGTGATGGCAACCTCCATCGCCACCAACCGCCGCGACCTGTTCGACTGGGCCGTGAAGGAATACAAAGTCGGCGCCAATCAGGTCGATGCCGATGGCTTCCTGCCTAACGAAATGAAACGCCAGCAACGCGCCCTCGCCTATCACAACTACGCCCTGCCGCCGCTGTCGATGATCGCCAGTTTTGCGCTGGTCAACGGTGTGGACGTGCGTCAGGAAAACAATGGCGCGCTCAAGCGCCTGGGCGAACGAGTGCTGGCCGGGGTTGAAGACCCGGAAGAATTCGAGAAGAAGAACGGCAAGGAACAGGACATGACCGACCTCAAGGTCGACTCGAAATTCGCCTGGCTGGAACCATTTTGCACGCTCTACACCTGCTCGCCGGATGTGCTTGAGAAGAAGCACGAGATGCAGCCATTCAAGACGTTCCGGCTGGGGGGTGACCTGACCAAGGTCTACGACCCGGCCAATGAAAAAGGCAAAAAAGGTTCCTAGGAACAATACAAAACCCTGTGGGAGCGGGCTTGCCCGCGATTGCAATCTGACATTCAACATTGATGTCGCCTGCCCCACCGCTATCGCGGGCAAGCCCGCTCCCACAGGGTCAGTGTCGAGTTTGAGTTTTGTGAGTTATCCCCCGTTTTTTCGGTGGGGGGTTTGGGGGGCCGCAGGCCCTTGAATGTTGGTTAAACATGGAGAGATCGGGATGGTATTTTCATCCAACGTGTTCCTGTTTCTGTTCTTGCCGATCTTTCTCGGCATGTACTACCTGAGCGGAATACGTTATCGCAACCTGCTGCTGCTGCTCGCCAGCTATGTGTTCTATGCTTGGTGGCGAGTGGACTTCCTTGCACTGTTCGCAGCCGTCACGCTGTGGAACTACTGGATCGGCCTCAAAGTCGGCGCCGCCGGCGTGCGGACCAAACCGGCCCAGCGCTGGCTGCTGCTCGGTGTGGCCGTCGACCTGTGCATTCTTGGCTACTTCAAGTACGCCAATTTCGGCGTCGACAGCATCAACGCGATGATGACCTCGGTCGGCCTGTCGCCCTTCATCCTGACCCACGTGCTGTTGCCGATCGGTATCTCGTTCTACGTCTTCGAGTCCATCAGCTACATCATCGACGTCTATCGCGGTGATACCCCGGCGACCCGCAACCTGATCGACTTTGCCGCTTTCGTGGCGATCTTCCCGCACCTGATTGCCGGCCCGGTCCTGCGCTTTCGCGATCTCGCCGATCAGTTCAACAACCGCACCCACACCCTCGACAAGTTCTCCGAAGGCTGTACGCGGTTCATGCAGGGTTTCATCAAGAAAGTCTTCATCGCCGACACCCTGGCGGTGGTCGCCGACCACTGTTTTGCCTTGCAGAACCCGACCACCGGCGATGCCTGGCTCGGCGCCCTGGCCTACACCGCGCAACTGTATTTCGACTTCTCCGGCTACAGCGACATGGCCATCGGCCTGGGCTTGATGATGGGCTTCCGCTTCATGGAAAACTTCAAGCAGCCGTACATCAGCCAGTCGATCACCGAGTTCTGGCGGCGCTGGCACATCAGCCTGTCCACCTGGCTGCGTGACTACCTGTACATCACCCTGGGCGGTAACCGCAAAGGCACGCTGATGACCTATCGCAACCTGTTCCTGACCATGCTGCTCGGTGGCCTGTGGCACGGTGCGAACATCACCTACATCGTCTGGGGTGCATGGCACGGCATGTGGCTGGCGATCGAGAAGGCCCTGGGCCTGAACACCTCGCCGCGCAGCATCAACCCGATCCGCTGGGCCCTGACATTCCTGCTGGTGGTCATGGGCTGGGTGATCTTCCGCTCGGAAAACCTGCACGTCGCCGGGCGCATGTACGGCGCGATGTTCAGCTTCGGCGAATGGTCGCTGTCGGAACTCAACCAGGCCAGCCTAACCGGCCTGCAAGTGGCAACGCTGGTCGTGGCCTACGCCACCCTGGCGTTCTTCGGCATTCGTGACTTCTACAGCAACCAGCCGCCGGTCAAGAACAAGCCTGACGTTAACGTCGAGGTCGATGGGCCCGCCGCTGCCACGCCAGGAATGATCAAGGCCGTACCGGGCGACAACCCGGGCAGCATCCACCAGCCTGGCTACACCGTCGGCGTCGAAGCCCAGGTGCAACCGGCCTACTGGAGCGCTGACTGGTCGCGCTACGTGATGCGCGCCCTGGTCCTGCTGCTGTTCATCGCCTCGATCTTCAAACTCTCGGCGCAAAGCTTTTCGCCGTTCCTTTACTTCCAGTTCTGAGGGATCTGACCATGACCCGCTCATTACGTCTGTTCTACATCGCCCTGTTCATGGTGATCCTGGTGGCCCTGGGGCTGTGGTCCACGCGCAGCTTCCTGGGCTTCAGCACCAACGCCGAAACCACGGTGCTCAACGGGCGCTGGGCCAAGGCGGTCGAGACGCACTACGACGACGAGTTTCCGATCAAGCGCCTGGGTACCAACCTCTGGGCTGCGCTGGACTTCAAACTGTTCAACGAAGGTCGTCCGGGCGTGGTGCTCGGTCGCGATCAATGGCTGTACAGCGATGAAGAGTTCAACCCGATCGTCAACGAAGAGTTGAACCTGCAAGGCAACTACGCGCTGGTCGAAGGCGTGCGTCAGACCTTGAAAGAGAAAGGCGTGAAGCTGGTGATGGCGATCGTGCCGGCCAAGGCGCGCCTATATCCGGAGCACCTGGGTGAAGTGAAGCCTTCGAGCATTCACGCCAATCTGTACCAGGACTTCCACGCCCGCGTGGCAGCCAACAAGATCCTCGCCCCGGACCTGCTCGGCCCGTTCAACAAGGCCAAGCTCAAAGGTGAGCAAGTGTTCCTGCGCACCGACACCCACTGGACTCCAGAAGGCGCGCAAGTCGCGGCTGAAACCCTGGCAAAGACCATTGCCACCCAGTTCCCGCTCAGCGGCGAACCACAACACTTCGTCACCAAGCCTGCGGAAAAAGTCACCCACAAGGGCGACCTGCGCCTGTTCCTGCCACTGGACCCGCTGTTCGAAAATCTGATGCCGGCACAAGAGCCATTACAAAAGCGCAACACGGTCGCCACTGCCGAGCAGCCTGTAGGTGGTGATGCACTGTTCGCCAACACCGAAGTGCCGGTGGCGCTGATTGGTACCAGCTACAGCGCCAACCCGAACTGGAACTTCGTCGGCGCACTGAAACAAGCGCTCAACAGCGACGTGGTCAATTACGCCGAAGACGGCCATGGCCCGATCCTGCCGATGCTCAGCTACCTCAAAAGTAATGCTTTCAAGAACAGCCCGCCACAGGTGCTGATCTGGGAGTTTCCTGAACGTTATCTGCCTGTGAACAACGAAATCGGTGACGCCGACCCACAGTGGGTCGCAGAGCTTAAACAAGCCGGCGCCCGCCAACAGAAAGTAGCCGCAAACACTAAATCCGAGACGCCCGACCGGGCGCAAAACTGAAAGAGAGAGGTACTACCATGACTTTCACTACAACTCCTCGTCGTCTCGCCAAGACCTTTGCACTGGCCGCGACCTTCAGCGTCCTGTCGATGAACGCATTCGCCGGTGGCGACTCTGCGCTCTACGGCCCGACCGCACCGAAAGGCTCCAGCTTCGTGCGTGTCTACAACGCTGGCAATGCTGAAGTCAGCGCCACCGTCGGCAGCACTAACCTGGCCGAAGTCGAGCCGCTGTCCAGCACTGACTTCAGCTTCATGCCGGGCGGCGACTACAGCGCCAAGGTCGGCAGCCAGTCGCTGCCGGTGAAACTGGCCGGTGACCACTATTACACCCTGGTCAACAACGCCAGCGGCGCGCCGCAACTGATCGAAGAACCGCCGTTCAAGAACAAGCAGAAATCCCTGGTACGCGTGCAGAACCTGAGCGACAAGGCCCTGACCCTGAAAACGGCCGACGGCAAGACTGAAGTTGTGCCGTCCGTGGCGGCCAAGGGCCGTGGCGAGCGTGAAATCAACCCGGTCAAAGTCAGTTTGGCCCTGTATGACGGCGCCACCAAAGTCGGCGACGTGAAACCGGTTGCCCTGGAACGCGGTGAAGCCGCCGTGCTGTACGTCACCGGTAAAGGCAGCAGCCTGTCGCCAGTCTGGGTAAAACGCCCGGTTTCGACGCGCTAACACATTTGCCCGGTTGACCCAGGCCCCCTCTGTAGGAGCGAGCTTGCTCGCGAAAAACGCAAGGGCAACGCGTTGATCCAGACAGCACGCGTTTTCGTTGACGCCCATCGCGAGCAAGCTCGCTCCTACAAGGGGCGAGGTGTCAGTCGGGACACGGAACAAAAACAAGAGTGAAACGACACAGCGTTCGTAGCTCTAACCAAACGATTTTCAAGGAGTAACAACATGATTCCGGTGATCTTGTCAGGTGGTAGCGGCTCACGTCTTTGGCCGCTTTCGCGCAAACAATTCCCCAAGCAGTTCCTCGCCCTGACCGGTGAGCACACGCTGTTCCAGCAAACCCTGGAACGCCTGGTGTTCGATGGCATGGACACCCCGATCGTGGTCTGCAACAAGGACCACCGCTTCATCGTCAGCGAGCAACTGAGTACCCGCAAGCTGGAAACCCAGCGCATTCTCATGGAACCGTTCGGCCGCAACACCGCACCAGCGGTCGCCTTGACCGCGATGATGCTGGTCAATGAAGGTCGCGATGAGTTGATGCTGGTGCTGCCGGCCGACCACGTGTTGGAAGACCAGAAAGCCCTGCAACGCGCCCTGGCTCTGGCGACGGTCGCTGCGGAAAACGGTGAAATGGTGCTGTTCGGCGTGCCGGCTACCAAGCCGGAAACCGGCTACGGCTACATCAAGTCGGCCAACGATTCACTACTGCCGGAAGGCGTCAGCCGCGTCTCGCACTTCGTCGAGAAACCGGACGTAAAACGCGCTACCGAGTTCGTCCAGTCTGGCGGTTATTTCTGGAACAGCGGTATGTTCCTGTTCCGCGCCAGCCGCTTTCTCGAAGAACTGAAAAAGCACGATCCGGATATCTACGACACCTGCCTGCTGACCCTTGAGCGCAGCGAACAGGACGCCGACACCATCACTTTCGATGAAGCCACCTTCGCCTGCTGCCCGGACAATTCCATCGACTACGCGGTGATGGAAAAAACCCAGCGCGCCTGCGTCGTGCCGCTGACCGCCGGCTGGAGCGATGTCGGCTGCTGGTCGTCGCTGTGGGAAGTCAACGAGAAAGACGCCAACGGCAACGTCACCAAAGGCGACGTGGTGATCCAGGACAGCAAGAACTGCATGATCCACGGCAACGGCAAATTGGTGTCGGTGATCGGCCTGGAAAACATCGTGGTGGTCGAAACCAAAGACGCCATGATGATCGCCCACAAGGACTCGGTCCAAGGCGTAAAACAGATGGTCAACACCCTCAACGAACAGGGCCGCAGCGAAACCCAGAATCACTGCGAAGTCTATCGTCCGTGGGGTTCCTACGACTCGGTCGACATGGGCGGGCGCTTCCAGGTCAAGCACATCTCGGTCAAACCCGGGGCGTGCCTGTCGCTGCAGATGCACCACCACCGCGCCGAACACTGGATCGTGGTCAGTGGCACGGCTGAAGTGACCTGCGACGAAAATGTGTTCCTGCTGTGCGAAAACCAGTCGACCTACATTCCGATCGCGTCGGTTCACCGCTTGCGCAACCCGGGCAAGATTCCACTCGAAATCATCGAAGTGCAATCGGGCAGCTACTTGGGCGAAGACGATATCGAGCGGTTTGAAGATATCTACGGTCGCTCCACCCCGATCGAGCGCGGCGTGTCGGTGAAAACCATCGCGCAGTAAGCGTTAAGCAAGACAGGAAGCCCCCGTCCAACCCCCTGCGATTCCCCATCCGCAGCAGGTTGGGCGGGGGCTTTTTTTTGCATTGGGGGTGCCTCCACCGGCCTCTTCGCGGGCAAGCCCCCACAGGGTTTTGGTCTGGTCCTGAACTTTGTGTCCTACACCGATCACTGTGGGAGCGGGCTTGCCCGCAAAGAGGCCATTTGATTCACCACACTAATCAAGCCCATCGCCACCTCCCCTGCGCTTAGGTAGGATGACCTTCTTTCCCCAGAGGTTTCGCGTCATGTTTATCGGCGTCCTGCTGGTCATTACCTGGCTGGTCCTGCTCCTTCGCTACCCCGCCAAAGCCTTGCCGGTATCCTTGGCGGCCGCCGCAGGGCTGGGCATCGTGGCCACCTGGGTCATCTGGATGGATCACCGCGAACTCAAGCAACTGGAACGCCTGGAGTTGCGCATCAGCTATGCGCCACAGAGCTGCCCCGCGGACCGACCCTTGCACCTGACCATGAACAACGGCAACGACGTGCCGCTGACCGAGTTGCGCTGGCGCGTCGCCGCTTATGCGCCGGGCGATACGGTCAACCTCGCGGACAATCAATACACAGCGCCGCGCTACCGCGGCCCCGGTGAATTGCAGTCCGGTGGCAATTGGGAAAACTGTTTGCCGTTGCCGCCGTTGCGGCCCGGTTATCGACCGGAAACTCTGGAGTTTCGCGCCGAGCATTTGCAGGGTAGTTTCTCCGACTGATTGCCCCACTTTCTCCTGCACAGGGACTGCGCCATGCCGATTGCGTTGATTACCGGTTGTTCCAGCGGCATTGGCCGCGCCCTGGCCGACGTCTTTAAGGCGGCCGATTACGAAGTCTGGGCCAGCGCACGCAAACCCGAGGACGTAGCCGCACTGACCGCTGCCGGGTTTACCGCCGTGCAGCTGGACGTCAATGACGGTGCGGCGCTTGAGGCGTTGAGTGCGCGGATCAACCAGGAACGCGGCGGCCTCGACGTACTGATCAACAATGCCGGGTATGGCGCCATGGGGCCGCTGCTCGATGGCGGTGTGCCGGCGATGCAGCGCCAGTTCGAAACCAACGTTTTCGCGATTGTCGGCGTCACCCGGGCGATGTTTCCGGTGCTGCGTCGCACCAAAGGCCTGGTGGTGAATATCGGCAGTGTGTCGGGGGTGCTGGTGACACCATTCGCCGGCGCCTACTGCGCTTCGAAGGCCGCCGTGCATGCCTTGAGCGATGCCCTGCGCATGGAGCTGGCACCGTTCGGCATCCAGGTCATGGAGGTTCAGCCGGGCGCCATCGAATCCAGCTTCGCGAAGAATGCCGGCCAGAAAGCAGAGCAGTTGATCACCGAGCAATCGCCGTGGTGGCCATTGCGTGAAGGCATACGGGCGCGGGCCAAAGCATCCCAGGACAAACCGACGCCAGCCAGCGAATTTGCCGCTGGTTTGTTGAAAGCTGCGCAGCAGGGTCAACCGCCAAGGTTGATTCGGTTGGGCAATGGCAGCCGGGCACTGCCGTTGTTGGCGGCTTTGTTGCCCAAGGGGTTACTGGAGATGGGGCTGATGAAGCGGTTCGGGTTGAAGGGGCAGCTCTGAGGCCGGGTTGACCCTATCGCGAGCAGGCTCACTCCCACAGAGGATTTTCGTTAGACGCATAATTTGTGTGTCATGGAGATCCGATGTGGGAGTGAGCCTGCTCGCGATGGGGTCCTCACATTCACCGCCAATCCTTCATGAAATCGATGAACGCCCGCACCTTCAGCGGCAAATGCCGCGTGTCCGGATACAGCGCATACACCCCCTGCTGGCTGAAGGAATGATCCGCCAACAAGCGCACCAATCGCCCCGCCTGCAGATCCTCTGCAACCAGCCATTGCGGCAAAATAGCCACCCCCTGTCCGCTTAACGCAAACGCCCGCAGGGTGATCGAACCGTCTGCGACGATCGTCGTCTTCCCGGGTGCTGGCTGATACAAATGCTCGACTCCGTCGGGGCTGGTCACCGCCAGTTCCGCCACCCGCCCATGCCCCAACGTCGGCCACTGCTCCAGCGCCACCAGGGTCGATACCGGCTCAAGGCAATCGACCAGGGCCGGCGAAGCCACCGCGAAAACCTCGAAGGTCGACAACTGCACCGCACGCAGATTGGAGTCGTGCATGCGCCCCAGCCTAATCGCCAGGTCAAAGCGCTCGGAAATCAGATCGGCGTGGGTAGAAGACGTCGACAGGTGCACGTTCAGCTGTGGATGCTGCTCGCGAAAGACCTTCAGCGCCGGCACCACTTGCGCCAGCGCGAACTCCACCGTGGTGGTAATACGCAAGGTACCGCGCAGTTGCGTGTGCTCGGAGCGCGCATCCTCGACCGCCATTCGCGCCTCATCCAGGGTACGCACGCAGCGTTGGTAAAAACGCTCGCCAGCGTCGGTCAGGGCTAGTGTGCGCGTGCTGCGGGTCAGCAACGTGACCCCAAGCTCGGCTTCCAGCCGCTTGAGATTGAAGCTGACCACCGCACGGGTCTGCCCCAGCAGATTCGCGGCGGCGGTCAATGATCCGGCGTCGACCACCGCCTTGAAGGTATCGAAACGATCCAGGCTAACCATGTTCGCAGGCACTCTTTGTCAAAATAATTTTGACAAACTAGCAGTCAGAACCGCGTTCCCCTAGGGCTTTAGCCGCCTTACCCTTCACGCCTCACTACAGGGAAGTCGCTATGGTTTATCGCTCGAAAGTTGCACTGGTGTATCTGTTGGGCTTTGCACTCGACCTGCTGAACATGTTCATTGCCAGCATCGCCTACCCCGACATTGCCAAGGAACTGCACGCGTCGGTCAGCGAACTGGCATGGATCAGCAACGCCTACATGCTGGGCCTGACGCTAATCATCCCGTTGAGTGTGTGGCTCGCCGCAAGGGTTGGTGAGCGACGGCTGATTCTCGGTTCGCTGGCGCTGTTCGGCCTCGCCTCGTCGCTGGTGGCCGGGGCGGGCTCGATAGAAGCACTGATCGGCTGGCGCCTGCTGCAAGGCCTGGGCGGTGGGTTGCTGATTCCCGTCGGCCAGGCCATGGCCTTTCGGCATTGCCCATTGCACCTGCGCAGTCGCCTGACCGCCTGGGTGCTGTCCGTAGCCCTGCTGGTGCCGGCACTGTCGCCGGCAGCGGGTGGGTGGATTGTCCAGGCGTTGTCCTGGCGCTGGGTGTTTATCCTCAACCTGCCGCTAACGCTGTTGACTCTGCTGCTGGCTGCGCTGTGGTTGCGGGCAGATGACGTACGCGACAGCGGACAAAAAATCGGCCGCCTGCTCGATTTGCAGCTGCTCAAAAGTCCGTCGCTGCGGCTGGCCATGGGTGTGTATGTGTTCGTGCCCGGGGTGTTCATCGGCACCAGCCTGATCGCGGTGCTGTACCTGCACCAACTGGGTTTCGCCACCACACGTATCGGTGCTTTGATGTTGCCCTGGGCCTTGGGTTCGGCGGTGGCGATAGTCCTTGGCAAACGTGGGTTCAATCGCTGGGGCCCAAAGCCGTTGCTGATCGCCGGGATGCTCCTGCAAAGCCTGGGCATCGCGGCGTTGGTGCTGATTGATCAATCGCAAGTCTGGCTGCCGATCGGCGCCTATGCCCTGATGGGGCTGGGCGGCAGTTTTTGCAGCAGCAGCGCACAGACCCTGGCATTTCTCGAAGTGCACCCAGGGTGTATGAACCACGCCAGCGCGTTGTGGAACATCAATCGTCAGCTGAGTTTCTGCCTGGGCACGGCGGTATTGAGTGCGCTGCTGGGTGCCCTGGGTGCGGATTCGCTGCGGGCTTTCCAGCAATGTTTTCTGCTTGCCGCCGTCCTGACCTTGCTGCCCCTGATTGCCGTGCTGAGATTTGATGCAGCGCGGGTGCAAGCGCTTGTTCGTCCATCCCCCCTCAAGGAAACAACTGCATGAATGATTACCGCGAGTATTTTGACGAAGTCATTGAAGCTCATTGCCAGATTGAAAAATGGTTTGCCGGCCCTCAGCCCCCTGCCGTAGTGGAAAACCTGCTGACGCGTTTTTCGCCGCAGTTTTCGATGATCACGCCGGCTGGCAGGCTTCTGGATTTTGAGCAGTTGGGCGAATTGTTCCGCAAGGCTGGCGGGGCCCGAATCGGGCTGCGCATTGAGCTTGGCGAGATGCACGGGGTTGACCTGCATGAGCGCGGCGCAACCCTGAGCTATCGCGAACTGCAGACCGATGCGGCAGGGCTGCAGACGGATCGGCGTTCGACTGTGGTGCTTGAAAAGCAGCTATCAGGCCGGGTGGTTTGGCGGCATTTGCATGAGACCTTTTGCTGATCACAACGACGATCGACTGTAGGAGCGAGCTTGCTCGCGATGGGCGTCAACGATAACGCGTACATGCTGAATGCACGCGTCGCCCTCTGGTCCATCGCGAGCAAGCACGCTTCTACAATGGGTTGACGATCACCGTACAAGTAATCCCCGCAGCCAACAGCACCCCCTCCGGCACCTCGTCAATGTGAATCCGTACCGGCACCCGCTGGGCCAGGCGCACCCAGTTGAAGGTCGGATTCACATCGGCGATCAGCTCACGGCTCTGCGGGTTGTCCCGATCGTAGATGCCGCGGGAAATACTCTCGACATGCCCCTTGAGCACTTCGCCGCTCATCAATTGCATATCCGCCTTGTCGCCCACCCGCACGTGGGGCAGCTTGGTTTCTTCGAAGAAGCCGTAGACCCAGAACGAGTTCATATCCACCACGGCCATTTTCGCTTCGCCGATACGCGCATAGTCGCCGCGGTGCACGTTGAGGTTAGTGACATAACCGTCGACCGCCGCACGTACTTCGGTGCGCTTGAGATTCAATTGCGCGGCTTCCAGTTGAGCCTGGGCGTGCTGGTAATCGGCCAGGGCCGAGTCGGCGATGTTGCTGGCGTCGTCGCGGTTCTCCTTGGAGATTACCAGTGCGTCCATGTCTGCGCGGCGGCGGGCGTTGACCTTGCGCATTTCCCAGGTCGACTTGCGTGACGCCACCAGCGCTTGCGCCTGTTTGACCGCGATGCGGTAGTGCTCGGGATCGATTTGCATCAACAGATCGCCTTTGCGCACCAACTGGTTGTCGCGCACCGGCACGTCCACCACTTCCCCGGTGACGTCGGCGGCGACGTTGATGATGTCCGCGCGCACCCGGCCATCGCGCGTCCAGGGCGTGTCCATGTAATGCACCCACAGGGTCCGGCCGATCCATATTGCAAGCGCCAGCACCAGCAACGTGGCGAGCAGGCTGAAAAGCTTTTTCATCAGGGCATTCTCTGAGGGAGAGAGTCAGTGGTAGACAGTCAGCGCCAGGGCGCCAAATAGACAGGTAAACAGGCTCAGGCGCAGCAACGCCGGATGCCAGAAAAAACGGTACAGGTCGAGCCCGGACAGGAATCGGTCCAAGGCCCAGGCCAACGCGATGGCCAGGAAAAACATCAGCGTCATGGTCGGCATGTACACGCCATGGAAGGCAATTTCACGAGGCATGATCAAGTCCTTAGGGCCTTGGTTGTGGCATACACGGCCAGTGGCGATTGCGGGTCCAGCAGCGAGGTGCGGATGAAGTGCAAGTAGCTCTTTACCCGACGTAACGCCGAGGTATCGAAGTGCGGCGCGAAAGGTTCGTCTGTGGCTTGCACGCGGCTGATTGCGTGATCCACGGCGATCAGGCCGCGCTCCAGATTGCTCTGGCTCGGCTGCAGGAACAGACGCACCAGCGAGCGGCCCATCACGCGGATCGCCTGGCGCCAAGGTTGGGACTCGGCATAGGCCGGATGCACCGGCAGAATCGCCTGTTCCTTACGCAACTCGATGATCGCGTGACCGACTTCCAGCACCACGAACATCCAGCGCAGCAAGTCCCGTTGCACCTGCGGCTGACCCGCCGCGAGCCCGTAGGCCTGGTGCAGCAGGTCGCGGGTGCGGCTTTCGAAACTGGAGGCCAGGCCCTTGAGTTTGCCACTGATGGCGAACACCACCTGGCCGCGCAAGTCCTGCTCCAGCCGGCGCCACAGCCAGCGGCTGTTGGGCGGTAGGATAATCGCCCCGGCAGCCGCGCATACCAGCATGCCCAGGACCATGGCGATGTAGTCGTTGATGAAGGTGTAGGGGTTGTAGACCGTGAGGTTGTCCGGGACCGATCCAGTGCTGAAAAAAATCAGCAGGCCGAGGCCGACTCCGGCGTATTGGGGCCGTGAAGAGAGGAACGAGCCGAGCACGATCACCGGCGCAAGCATCACGCACAGCAGGGGAAAACCGTCGATCCAGGGGAAGATGAAAAACATCTCGACGAAACCGATCAACGCGCCGAGCAAGGTCCCGCAGGCCATTTGAAAAGCCATGCGTTTCGGGTTCGCTGTGGCGGCGGACAAGCCAATGGTCGCGGCGGCAATCAGGGTCATGGTCGCGCCGCTCGGCCAGGCCGTGACCACCCAGTAACTGCCCAGCACCATCAGGACAAACGCTGCGCGAATGCCTGATGCAGCCGCCGCCAGCCAGTTGGTCTGCGGGGTGAACGGCTCGTCCCACTGCTCCCGCGAATGGCGGTGCTCGGCCAGCGAGGCGTGTGTCTGGGCGTAGCCGTACAGGTCGTCGACGAAGCGATACAGCAGTTCGTACGCGGTATGGAAATCCAGCTGCTCGGAATCGCTCGGTGCGCTCTGCTGAAATGCTGCGCGCAAGCTACGCACCCGGGCTGGCAAATTGTCCTTGTAGGCCGCCAGGACCACGGCCAGGCGCGCGGCGTCGGGGCTGGTCAGGGCGCGGCCGCTGAAGCCGTCGAGCAATTCGGCCAGGTCCTGCAAGCCCGGGGTGATCGCTGCCACCACGTGATCGGTGCCGCTGCTGCGCAGGCGTTCCAGCAATTGATGCAGGGCATTAAAGCGTGTGGTGATGCCCATGAACTCGCTGTTCAGGCGATTGAGGCGGCCATTGCGACGCCGCATGTGCGGGTCCTCGAACACCGTGACGCTGCGCAGGCCTTCCAGGCCGACCGCCTCGGCAATAAAGCGCACGTTGCTGGCTTCAAACGCCTCCTGCTGGCTGCGACCGCGCAAGCCATCGGTGACGAAGAGGGCGAATACCCCAAAACGTTGATACAGGGCATTGCGCATCGCCGCGCTGGCGGTCTGCGGCAGGATCGCGGCACTGACCAAGGTGGCGCAGAGAATCCCCAAGGAAATTTCCAGCACGCGCCAGACAGCCGCCATAAAGGCGCCGTCGGGATGAGCCAGCGCCGGCAAGCCGACCATCGCGGCGGTGTAGCCGGCCAGCACAAACCCATACGCGCGAAAGTTGCGATAACGCGCCGCGCCCGCCGAACAGATGCCCACCCAAATCGCCAGCGAACCGAGGAACAGTTCGGTGTTCTGCGCGAACAGGGCTATCAGTGCGACCATCACCGCCGAACCAGTCAGCGTACCGAGGAAGCGGTAGAAGCTCTTGGCGAACACCTGGCCGCTTTGCGGTTGCATGACGATGAACACGGTAATCATCGCCGTGCGTGGCTGCGGCAGCTCCAGGCGCATCGCCAGCCACAGGGTCAGGAACGCGGCGAACAGCACTTTGAAGATGTAGACCCAGGTCACGCCATCGCTGCGTGCCCAGTCAAAAAAACCCCGACGCCATTCGAGGGAGTACAGCCAGCGTAGCGGTGCGGGCAAGGGGGTCATGGTTTCCTGCTCAATGAAATTTTGTCGGGCACAGGCCCTGCAGGCGACTTGGAATCTGTGGGAGCGAGTCTGCTCGCGATGGCGCTGTGTCACGCAACACACACATTGACTGATGCGCCCTCATCGCGAGCAGGCTCTCTCCCACCGGGTGTTCCACAGGGTCTGCGACAGGTACTGTGTTCAATTCGAGAGGATCCTGAGCAGGGCCGGGGTTTGCGGCGCAGCGGTTTTGCTGGCGGTCGGCACATCCGCGCCCGCCCCTAACCCGCCGCCAAGTGCTGTGACCAGCTCTGCATGGGCACCCAGGCGCGCCGCCTGAACCTGCTGCTGCACCTGCTGCTGTTTGAACAGCAACGTCTGGGCATTGAGCACATTGAGATAGTCGGTGAGCCCGCGCTGGTAGGCGATAATGGCAATGTCGTAGGTCTTTTGTGCCGCGGCCACGGACTCGGCGGCGAAGGTCTGCTGCTTGTCCATGGACTCGCGGCGGATCAACTGGTCCGAGATGCTCTTCAGCGCGTTGACCAAGGTCTGGTTGTAGCGGGCCACCGCGATGTCATAGCCGGCCGACGCTTCACCCAGTTGCGCGCGCAACCGACCGCCGTCGAAGATCGGCAGTGAGATCGCCGGGCCGACGCTGTAGTTGAGTTTCTTGCCGGTCAGGAACTCCAGCGCCCCACCGCCCGTTGCCATATAGCCGAGGCTGCCGACCAGATCGACGTTCGGGTAGAAACCCGCATGGGCGACACTTATGCCCCGCGCCTGTGCCGCCACTTGCCAGCGACTGGCAACCACGTCCGGGCGTTGCCCAAGCAATTGCGCCGGCAGCGCCGACGGCAGTTTCAACGCAGTGCCCAACGACAAAGTCGGGCGCTGCAATTGCGCCCCGTTACCGGGCCCAAAACCCGCCAATGCTGCCAGCTGATTGCGGCTGAGGGCGATCTCTTCGTCCAGCGCATCGAGCTGGCGATGGGTTTCGGGCAGCGGGGTTTCAACCTGGCTGACTTCGAAGTGCGTGCCGATGCCGGCGTCCAGGCGTTTTTGCGCCAGTTCGAGAATCTGCTTTTGCTGCTTCAGCGTCGCACCAACGATGTCGCGCTGCGCGTAATGCAGTGAGAGTTCGATATAGGCGCGCACGATATTGTTCTGCAATTCGAGCTGGGCCTGCCGGGCCTCGGCGGCGCTCATGTGCGCAAGGTCCACGGCACGTTCGCTGGCATTTCGCTCGCGGCCCCAGAGGTCGAGGGCATAGCTCAAGCCCAGCGCGGCGTTGTTGTCCCAGGTTGTGGTATTGGCCAGTTCGCCCGGCCCGTAGAACTGATCGGTAGGCCAGTTGTGACGCTTGAGAGTTGACTGCGCGTTGATCTGCAGAGACTCGGCGGATTCGGCGATACCCGCCATGGATCTGGCCTGGCGTACCCGTGCGGCGGCCATGGCCATGGTCGGGCTGCCCTGCAGGGCGAGGTCTATCCAATGATTCAACTGAGGGTCGCCGTAGACCTGCCACCATTGAGCGGTAGGCCAGTTAGCGTCCTGCGCAGCGCGTTGGATAGCTTCGTCGGTGGCCAGGGAATTGGCCTCCAGTGCCTTGCCCTGTGGGGCGATGCCTGAGGTGCCGATGCAGCCGCTGATTGCCAGGGATAGAGCGAAAACACTGAGCGTCTGAAGCGCTCTGCTGATGCGACGCGGCACTGCTGCGATTTCCTGAGATGAGGGAGGTCCCGTGGCGGAGCTGCCGCAGGCTGCGATCTTTTGATCCTGGCTTTTTAAAAGCAACGTCAAAAGATCGCAGCCTGCGGCAGCCCCTACACAGAAGTACGCAATTCTAGGGGCGGGTTTTGTTGGCGATAAGCTGGGATTCTTGTGAATCTTTGTTACCGTTAACGCGATAATCCCTTGGTCGGGGTCTCGGACTCTGAAACGCTGTGTCACAATTTGTCATTCGCCCAGAGAGCACCCCATGGACACCTTGCAAAACATGCGCGCCTTCAGTTACGTGGCCGAGGCTGGCAGCTTCACTGCCGCCGCCGTGCAACTCGACACCACGACGGCCAACGTCTCGCGCGCGGTCTCCAACCTTGAGGCCCACCTGCAAACCCGCCTGCTCAACCGCACCACCCGGCGTATCGCCCTGACCGAGGCTGGCAAACGCTACCTGTTGCGTTGCGAACAGATCCTTGCCTACGTCGAAGAAGCCGAGGCCGAAGCCAGCGACGCCCACGCCCGCCCTGCCGGACAGCTCAAGGTGCACACCATGACCGGCATCGGTCAGCACTTCGTGATCGACGCCATCGCCCGCTACCGCAAAACCCACCCCGACGTGACCTTCGACCTGACCATGGCCAACCGCGTGCCCGACCTGCTCGACGAGGGCTACGACGTGTCCATCGTGCTGGCCAGCGAACTGCCAGACTCCGGCTTTGTCTCGCAACGTTTAGGCATCACCTACAGCATCGTCTGCGCCTCGCCGGCCTATGTGAAAGCCAACGGCTGTGCGCACAAACCCAGCGATCTGCTGAACCACGCCTGCCTGCGCCTGGTCAGCCCGGTGATACCGCTGGAGAAATGGACGTTTGATGGCCCTGAGGGGCAGGAAATGGTCACCATCAACAGCTCGCCGTTCCTGGTCAATTCTGCGGACGCCATGAAAACCGCGATCACCAGCGGGATGGGGGTTGGTGTCCTGCCTGTCTATGCGGCAATCGAAGGCCTGCGCAACGGCACGCTGGTGCGGGTGATGCCGAATTACCGCTCACAGGAGCTGAATTTGTACGCAATCTATCCGTCGCGGCAATATCTGGACGCGAAGATCAAGACTTGGGTTGAGTATCTGCGAGGGTCACTACCGGAGATATTGGCGGCGCATCAGGCGGAATTGACGGCGCATGAATTGAGCGGCAGCCTGGCTGGAGTTCGACTCACCAATTGACTGACCAGGCTCGCCCAGCACCAGAAAAGAATGTTAGCGTGCTTGGCATTCTCACCGCCCGACGAGCCCTCCACCCATGAAAAAGACCGTACTCGCCTTCAGCCGCATCACGCCGCAAATGATCGAAGACCTGAAGCAGGATTTCGACGTCATCGTGCCAAATCCGAAAAACGGCGATATCAATGCCCAATTCAATGAGGCACTGCCCCACGCCCATGGCTTGATCGGTGTCGGTCGCAAGCTCGGACGTGCGCAGCTGGAGAACGCGGCAAAACTGCAGGTAGTGTCCAGCGTCTCGGTGGGCTATGACAATTACGATGTGGCGTATTTCAACGAGCGCGGCATCATGCTCACCAATACACCCGACGTTCTGACCGAGAGCACTGCGGACCTGGCGTTTGCCCTCATCATGAGCAGCGCCCGCCGCGTCGCCGAACTGGATGCCTGGACCAAGGCAGGGCAATGGCAAGCCAGCGTCGGCGCGCCGCTGTTCGGCAGCGATGTACACGGCAAGACTTTGGGCATCGTCGGCATGGGGAATATCGGCGCGGCTATCGCTCGTCGAGGCCGCCTGGGTTTCAACATGCCGATCATCTACAGCGGCAACAGTCGCAAGACCGCACTGGAACAGGAACTTGGCGCGCAATTTCGCAGCCTCGACCAGTTGCTGGCCGAAGCCGACTTCGTCTGCCTGGTGGTGCCGCTTAGCGAGAAGACCAGACACCTGATCAGCCATCGCGAACTGCGGCTGATGAAGCCGGGCGCCATCCTGGTGAACATCTCCAGGGGGCCCGTGGTGGACGAGCCAGCACTGATCGAAGCGCTGCAGAACAACCGTATTCGTGGCGCGGGCCTGGACGTCTATGAGAAAGAGCCGCTGAGCGAGTCGCCGCTGTTCCAGCTGAAGAACGCCGTGACCCTGCCGCATATCGGCTCGGCCACCCATGAAACCCGGGAAGCGATGGCTAATCGCGCCATTACCAACCTGCGCAGCGCCCTGCAGGGCGAGCGCCCGCAAGACCTGGTCAATCCGCAAGTCTGGAAGGGTTAACGGTGACATGGCACGTCGTGACCGGCGTGCCATGCATTTAGATCCCGCGACAAACTGCCGACCTTTTGGTGAATACCGCCCTGTATAGCTATCGACACAGCTTGCAACTCAGTGGCGGTCAGCAGTGCTGCACGATCGTTATAAACTCCGATTTGTTCAACAGTTAGAAAACGGACTTTCGGAGAACACCTGCATGAGCAACTTCACGACCGCCATCACCATCAGGCGGAGCAAAACTTTAATCGTATTGATGGCGGCCATTTTCGGCCTGACCACCCTTCTCAACAATTTCACCGACTATGCGGCCTACTCCGACTTCATCGGCCGCGTTCTCAGCATGAGTGATACTTACGGCAACGATTCCAGAAAGTACCGCGCAATCCACTCGTCATTGTTTCATCACCGCTTTTACTGGGGAATCATCACCCTGGAAATCATCTTCACTTCCAGCTTGCTATACGGCACCGCGCAACTTTTTCGAAAATTGAAAGCACCCCGCAGCGAATTTGATGAAGCCAAAAGGTTTGCCATCGTTGGCTTCACCCTGGCGCTGTTCGTCTATCACGTGTTCTACATCACCATTCTCAGTGAATGGTTCGACATGGAATACTCCACGCAACAGGACGCCTTTCGCTGGGCGCAGAACAATATTATTTACATGTTCTTCGCCCTGATTTACCTGACCGTTGTGAAGGACACCTGAAGACCCTGCGCTTCACGCCAGTTTGCCAGTCATGGGTTTAACAATGGCGCGAGGCTTACGAAACACCAACACGTTACCCAGCATGACCAGCACCAGCCCGACGAGTGCCGGAGCGGTCCACTGGTAACCTTCGGCAAATGCCGACACATTCAGCGCAACTACCGGAAACAATACGGTGCAGTAAGCGGCTCGCTCCGGCCCCATGCGTCCGACCAATGTCAGGTAGGCGGTGAAGCCGATGACCGAACCTGGAATCACCAGGTACAGCAATGAGCCGATGTAGCGCGTGTTCCACTCCATGTCGAACGGAATGCCCCTGACCAGGCACCAGGCCGATAACATCGCTGCGCCATAGGCCATGCCCCAGGCATTGGTCGTCAGCGGCTTGAGGCCGGCTTTCTGCTGCAGGCTCGATAACAGGTTGCCGGCAGAAAAACACAGCGTGCCGCACAGCGCCAATCCCAGGCCAAGCAAGGTTTCCGGGGAGGCGGTGTGGCCTGCGAGTTCTGGCCAGAACAACAGGCCGAGCCCGAGCAAACCCAGTGCGCCCCCCATCAATACATTACGAGCGATCTTCTGACCGAAGAATACCCGGGCGTTCAGGGTGTTCCACAACGTCGCGGTGGAAAACACTACCGCCACCAGTCCGCTAGGGATCCACTGGCTGGCCGTGAGGAAACACATGAAGTTGACGCAAAACAAACACAAGCCCTGCGCCAGGCAAATCAGATGGCCGCGGCGATTCATCACTTGCAGGCGGCGGCTGAGCAGCAACATCACGAACAGCACCAGCGCGGCGAGGCCGAAGCGATAGACGATCGACACCGGGATGGCGACCACGCCCAACTGCCATTTCAAAGCAATCCAGGTGGTGCCCCAGATCAGCACGGTCAGCAAATACAGCGAAAGGTTCATGATCAAAGCTCCTGAATAGGCGCTCAGTGTCCTGCGCCAGGCCTTGTCGCACTTGCATAAACTTGCGCTTTTGTCCGGCCACGGGCTGGCAGGTCACGCGCTACGGAGTAGGATGCAAGGCGTTGGAGAATCGATCATGCCCGCACTGGAAACCCTGCAAGTCTTTCAAGCCCTTAACCGTTCGCCCCATGCTCGCCTCGAGCACAGTGCCGAACTCGGTGACGGCATGGCTGCAGCCCTGTGGAACAATTATCACGACGCTCAGGACTACGAGGCGCCAAGTCATCACACCCTGTCTTGCTACATCGGCGGGGGTACCGGCACTTTCCGGCGCGATCAACCCGGGATCATGGGCGGCCCGGACAAGCTGTGCATCCTCCCAGCGGAGCATCCCTCGGCTTGGGTGATCAATGGCGATATCCGCCTGGCGCATGTGTATTTCAGCCCTGAGCAATTTGCCCTGGGCTGCGTCACCCTGCTCGACCGCGAACCTCGCGAATTGCTCCTGCGCGAGTACACCTTTCTTGACGACCCGATCCAGGCACGGCGCTTTCGCCAGTTGATCGCGCTCAACTGGGATGAGCCCGGCGAACGCCTCCTCACCAGCAGCCTGGCCCACGAGATGCTGAGTCACGTGTTACTTGGTCAGGTGGGCAAACGCGAAGGGTTGCGGCTCAAGGGCGGACTGGCGGCGCATCAGCGGCGGCAACTGGTCGAGTTCATCGACAGTCAACTGGCCGATGCCATCAGCCTGGGACAACTGGCCGGGTTGTGCGCGTTGTCGGAATATCACTTTGCGCGGATGTTTCGCCAGAGCTTTGGCTTGCCACCGCACCAGTATGTGCTGGCGCGACGCTTGCGTCGGGCGCAGCATCTGTTGCGCACGACCGCACAGCCATTGGGGGAGATTGCACTGGCTTGCGGGTTTTCCAGTGCCAGTCATTTCACCAATCGGTTTCGCCAGGCGCTGGGTGGGACGCCTGGGGAGTATCGGCAGGCGTTTTTGCGCTAGGTCTGAAATGTATAGCGACTTTGCCGCCGTCATCGCGAGCAGGGCTCACTCCCACAGTGATGAGCGTCGAAACCCGTTTTTGCAAACGACATTCAACCCTGTGGGAGCAAGCTTGCTCGCGATGAACGATAACGCGGTCTACCTCTAGAACTGCAGCGTACTCGACAGCGTCACCTGCCGCGAATCCCCCATCGACACGAAGAACCGGCTCGCCGCCGAGGTGTAGTAGGTGCGATCAAACAGGTTCTTCACGTTAAGCTGGAACTTGACCTTCTGGCCCTCGACCTTGGTGTCATAGGTGGCAAACGCATCCGCCACGGTATAGCTCGGCAGGTCAAAATCATTCACTGCATTACCCGCCCGCTCGCCGACGTAACGAGCGCCAGCGCCCACCCGCAACTGGTCACCTCCGCAAATGTTGCCAAAGTCATACACCGCCGACAGCGAGCCACTGTTCTTCGCCACATTTTGCAGCTTCTTGCCCTTGTAGGTTGGATCTTCAGTGACCTCGGCGTCGGTGTACGCGTAACTTCCAATCATGCTCCAGCGGTCACTGAGCTGGCCGCTCACATCCACTTCCAGGCCACGGGATCGTACTTCGCCAGCGGCGCTGTAGATCGTCACCGGCCCCTCGGAGTTGGCGACCAATACGTTGCGTTTCTTGATGTCGAACAAGGCAATGTTGCCGGTGACACGCCCTGGTAGATCCAGTTTGGCCCCGACTTCCCACGACTTGGCTTCTTCCGGGGCGATGCTCCCATCCAACACCGTGCTGCTGCCGCTCAGCGGCGCGATGGTCGAGTTGGGCTTGAACGATTCGGTGTAGCTGCCATAGAACGACAGGGCATCGGTGTAGCGATACACCAGTCCGGCACGCGACACCCACTTCTGGCCCTTGCTGTCGGTGTTGACCTGAAACGGTACGCCTTTGCCAGCGTACTGGTCGTACTCCTGGAATCGCGCGCCGCCGACCAAAATCCATTGATCGTTCAAATGAATCGAGTCCTGCAGAAACACCGAATCGCTGCGCAGTATGTCGGTCTGCGCGCTGTCCGCCGGGCTGACCGTGGTGCCTTCCACTTCGCGGCCGTACACCGGATGGGTGTAGCTGAAGGTACTCAGGCTTTTCTGGCGGATCAGGTCAGCACGGTAGATCTTGCGGTACTCGTCGTCGATACCGAACACCAGGTCATGTTGCATGCCCGCCACATCAACCCTGCCTTCCACGCTGGCCGTGGTGAAGCGGTCTGTGCTGATCGCATTCTGTGTGCCGTCCATGTTGCGTGTCAGCGTACCTTGACTGGTATCGATGGCCGTGACGCGTACCTGGCTGGCGTCGTAGGTTTCGCGGTTCCAGCTGTAGCCGAAGTGGGCGCTCCAGTTGTCGCCAAGCTCGTGATCGGCCTCGAAGTGATAAAGGTCCGAACGGCCTTCCATGTCGTTGAACGGCTCGTCGAGACGACGCTCGCGGGAGATGTCCAGCGGATGATTGTCCCGGGGATCAATCACCGTGCCGCGGTCGAACGGGGTGAGAAATTCACGGTGTTCATAGGCGAACAACACACTGGTGCTGTCGCCGAACCAAGCCAGTGACGGCGCTACCAGGGTCTGGCGCTGTACTCCGTAATTGCGCCAGTAATCCTCGTCATCGTGGTCCAGCACCATGCGATACGCCAACCCGGAATCACCCAGGGCGCCGGTGCTGTCGAGACCGCCACCGCTGCCGTTCTTGCCGTTGCCGTAGGTCGAGCCACGCAGGTTCAAGGCGTTGTATTGCTCAAGTTCGGGTTTCTTGCTGACCATGTTGACCACACCGCCAGGGTCCTGAATCCCATACAGCAATGAAGCCGGGCCCTTGAGCACTTCGACCCGGTCCACCGTGGCGTTAAGGCCCCTGCCCTGTATCACCGGCATGCCATCACGCATAATCGAGCCATTGCGGTTATCGCCGAAGCCGCGGGTCATCACCGAATCCTGGGTACTGCCCAGCGTGTTGCCTTGGGTAATACCACTGACGTTGGCCAGTGCATCATCCAGATTGCGCGGCGCCTGATCGCGGATGACCTGGGCCGGGATCACGTTGACGGTCTGCGGGATTTCCTGGAGCAACGCCTGCGAACGCATCACTGAGCTGGTGGGTGGCGGCTGATAGCTGGTGGACTGATCCATGACCTCCATGACCGAGGTGATGGTGGTCGCGCCGAGGTTGAGGGCGCCCTGGGTAGGCAGCGGTTCAAGCACGAGGGTGCGGGCATCAGTGCGGCGGAAGGTGAACCCCGAGCCGCCCAGCAAGCGTTGCAGTGCCTGCTCGGCACTCATCTGCCCGCTGACTGCCGGTGCGTTGATGCCGTAGGGCGCTTCGTCGGTGTAGACCACGCTAAGGCCGGTGATGCGGCTGAAGTCACTCAAGGCCTGGGGCAGCGGTTTGGCAGACAGGGCAAACGTGAACTGGGTGTGTTGCTGGGTTGCCCCGGCGTCGGCCAGCGCAATGCCCGACGGCAGCCAGGCTGATGCCGTAAAGCCCAGTGCAGCAGCACTTAACCATTGTTTGACCGAAACCAATCTTGCCCTGGACTTCATTGCTCATGACCTGTGTAGAACCGCAACGGATGCAAATGACTCGCAGTTTCAGTCACTACACGGATGGCGCGGGGGTATACCTCACATTAATTTGTGAAATATTTTAATAGGAGAGAATGGGATGTCTGTTCTTACCCCATCGCGAGCAGACTCGCTCCCACAGGGGAATGCGTTTCAAATGTGGGAGCGAGCCTGCTCGCGATGGCGTCAGAGGCCTCAGCGCAAAATAATCAGACGCCCCAACACCTGCGTCTGCTCAAACCCCAACACACCCTGCAATGAACTCAGCACCGCCTGCGGATCCTTGCTCGGGAAACTGCCACTGACCCGCCGTGCCGCCAGCTCATCGTTCAGCAACACGATCCGCCCTGGATAATAGCGTCCAAGGTCCTGCACCACGTCCGACAGCGGCACTTTGTAGTAATTGAGCCAACCCTGACGCCAAGCCAGTTGCGCTTCGCTGTCTACTCCATGAAGTTTCCCGCCGGCGCCGGCGCCATAAGCCACCTGCTGACCCGCGCCGACAATCTGCTGCGCAGCCTGCTTGTGCACCGTGACACCGACCCGACCCGACAGCACCGTCACCTGAGCGCCAGCGGGTTGCAGGCGCACCTCAAACTGCGTACCCAGCACCCGCGCCTGGCCCTGTTCCGCGTCGACTACAAAAGGCTCGCCGGTATGGGTGACGCTGAAAAAACCGACGCCGCGACGCAATTGCACATGCCGTTCGCCGCCACTGAAATCCACCGCAATGGCGCTGTCCGCATCGAGGGTTACCTGGGAGTGATCAGCCAGGGTCAACGTGCGGATCTCTCCTGGAGCCGACACATAATCCGCCCCCAGATCGTCCACCCAGCGCATCGGCTGCCACCCGGCGCCCATGCCGATCATCAACAACAGACAAGCCGCCACAGCCAATCCGCCGGCCCAGCGCCGAACACGGTACTGGCGGGAACGATTCATCGCGTTGAGGTAACCCTGCAAGGCAAGCGCATCTTCGGCGGCCAGTGTGCGTGCCGGTACTTCGCTCAATTCCCACACCACCTGGGCCTGGGCGTAGGCCTCGGCGTGGGCGGGATCGGCCTGCAGCCAGCGGCTGAAGGTCACTTGATCGCCGTGGCTGGGCTGGTCATGCAACAGGCTCAGCCAGGCGTAGGCGGCCTGCTCCTGAGCCGGCGTCGGAATGATTGGTTCAGCGTGGTTCACGGTGCTTTCCCTGGCGTGCGCGGTTCGGGTTCCCGCAAGCTTGCCTTGCAGGCCTCGAGGGCGCGCATCATATGTTTTTCCACGGCACTCTGGGACAAGCCCATGGCTTTGGCGATCTGCGCATATTTGCGCCCATGGATGCGATTGAGCAGAAAAATGTGCCGCGTGCGCTCGGGCAATGCGCGCAACGCCGCCTCGACGTGACGCAAATCATTACCGGCTTCCAGCGCCGCCTGGGGCTCGCTGCCGTGGCTGTCCGGCTGGTCCGGCAACCAACCCTCGTTGCCCCGCATACGTGCCCCTTCACTGCGCAAATGGTCGATGGCAATGTTGCCAGCACAGCGCAGCAGGTAGGTATTGAGTTCCTCGACCTGCACCAATGGCCTGCGCCAGAAACGCAGGAACAAATCCTGCACCAGATCGGCCGCCGTCGCCCGACAACCCACCCGACGGCTGACCAGTGCTTCCATCTGCGAGCGCTGGGAGAGGAACACTTGCAGGAAATGCGCGCGCTCCCCGCCTTGTTGTTCGTCTTCACTGGATTCGGGCGGGTGACTAATCATCAAGTCATAACTGTGCGAGTGCGGCAACAGGGCTGGCGAGCAGGCTCAGCCCAGCGAGCGCCAGCACCACGCGCGGGCGGTACGGCAACAACAGCACCAGCAATAAGGCACTGAGCATCAACACCGCAAACCATTCGACCAGGCCCACCCCCCAACCGATCCGGGTCACCAGGACCCATGGCGAAACGCTCAGCAGCGACCAGCCGACCAGCTTCAATAGCTTGCGCCGACCAGTTGTGGGCTTGTGACCGAGCAGTTCGGCGTGATGCCGGTCCATCGACAGGCACAAGGCGGTAAAACCGCCGTAGCAGAGCAACAGGGCCAGCAGCATTCAGATTGCCTCTCGCTTTAGGGTAACAGCACGTGCACGGTGGCCGGTGGTGGTCGCAAGCAGGCCGGCGCGGCGCATTTTCCACGCGGCCCAGGCCAGGAACAGGCCGCTACCCAGACACGCCAGGTCAAAGCCGGCCATCGCCCAATCGCCTTGGCTCAGGCTCGCCAGCAAGTGATGCGGGGTGGTCAGCGCATTGAGCAATGGAATACCGCAGAACAGCAGAGCGGCCAGAGTCAGTTGTTCAATCCAGGCGGTGCGCCCAGGTCGGATCACCGCATGCATCAAGCTCAGGCCCCACAGCATGAAGAAGCTGTTGACCTCCCAGTCCGCTCGGGCAGGCATGTGCACCGGCAACAGGCGATTGGCCCAGAAGAACGCCGCCACCGCCACCGCCAACCCGGCCATGCTGGCGACATTCAGCATTTCCACCAGCCGCAACTCGAACGGCATGACGCCACTTTTCGCATGTTTGAGTTGGCGCTTGCCCAGCCAGATCACCAGCCCGGTGCCAATCACCGCCGTGCTCGCCAGACCGCAGATAAAGTACAGCCAACGCAACACCGGTCCGGCAAATCGGCCCATATGCAGGCCGTAAAAACTGCCAGCGACTGCCATCGCCACCGGTTGCGCGGGCGTGGCGCTGAGCAGTTGCCCGCTGACGCCATTGAACGTGACCGCGCTGCTCACGTCGTGCACCACCCGGTCCGCACCGTCGCGCACCAGCACCACCGAGGCATTGGCATCTCCCGGGTTGTTCACCGTCAGGCGCGCCACACGCCCCCCAGACCACTGCTCCCGCGCCCGCTCCAGCAGCGGAGCCATCGGCGCCAGCTGAGCGGCGGTGCCGGCCAGTTCAGGCGTGCTTGAGGCAGTAAAGACCTCATCGTAGAACGCCCGCACATCACCTTTATAGGAAGCGAGGATGCTCGCCGGCATGACCATCGCCATGAAAATCACCAGGCTGCTATAGCTAATCATCAGGTGAAAAGGCAGCACCAGCACACCCACCGCGTTGTGGCCATCCAGCCACGAACGCTGGCCCTTGCGCGGACGGAAAGTGAAGAAGTCCTTGAAGATTTTCTTGTGCGTGATGATGCCGGTGATCAAACCGATGAACATCACCATGGCCGCAATCGTCGACAACCAGCGCCCCCACGGATGGGGCATCTGCAGCTGGAAATGGAAGCGATAGAAGAAATCGCCGCCCCGGGTTTCCCGTTCCTGCACTTCAGTGCCGGACTGGGGGTCGAGGCGTTTTTCACTGAACTGGCCACGCTCACCGCGCTTGGCGGGCGACTGTTGCCAGCGCACCGTGAGCGCCGGTTGCCGGGCGCTTGGCAAATCGATCAGCCAGCGCGAAGCACCCGGTGCGTGTTGCTGCAGGTAGTGCTGGGCGAGGTTGAGGCTGTGTTCCGACGAAACCGACCGCGCCGGAATCTCCGGCTGCATCCAATGGCTGATCTCGTCGTTGAAATAAGCGAGTGTGCCGGTCAGGAAAATCGCGAACAGCAGCCAGCCGAAAAGCAATCCGGTCCACGTATGGACCCAGGCCATGGCCTGACGAAAACCCTCCTTCATGCTTGCCCCATCCAGTAAGCCACACCGCCGACCGCCGCCAGCACCAGTGCCGGGACCATCAAGCCGTACCAGGCCTGCCAAGCACTGCGGCAGGCAAAGCACCACAACACGGCGCACAGGTAGACCAGAAACGAGACCATCATCCCAGTCACCACCGCCTCGGCGCGCGGCATCGGCAGCCAGAGTGTCAGGCTGACACTGGCCAAGGCGGCGACAACATAGCCGCCCACCACGGCGGCAAACACCCGCGAAGTGACCGCCAGTCGATAGGACACGGGGAGCGTGCTGGTTTTGAGTTTCATGTTTCGGCCTTGAAACAAGTGGAGCTGCGCGAACGTCACGCGGCTGAGCAGGAGGTAATAATAATGATAAATATTCTCATACGCAAAAGAGTTCGATGAGCGTGGCGCTTTTAATAGGGCACCAGCAACCAAGCTGAGATAGGGAAATTTCCCACGTAATCAGTCGATTTTTCCTGCATTCATCCTTGCCCCCACTTGTTAGCTTCCTCGGCCATTACCGCTTATTGATGCCGTCATGGACACAGATCCGCGCGGTTGTCGTTCTCCGCTCAAGGATCAGCCTATGTTCGCACCGGCCAATGTTGCTCACTTCGAACTGAAAATCCCTACTGTTCGCAACGATTTCAAGGTGCTGGCTTTTGACGGTACGGAAGCCATCAGCCGCTTGTACGCGATCCACATTGAGCTGGTCAGCGAGTACGCCGACTTTGACCTGGAAAGCCTGCTCCGCCAGCCAGCGTTCCTTCAGTTCGGCCTCAATGGCGAAGGCATTCATGGCCGTATCGAAGACGTTTGCGTGAGAGAGGTGGGGGTGCGCCTGACCCGTTATCACCTGACCCTGGTACCGGTGCTGCACTATTTGCAATTCAGCCACAATCAACGGATTTTCCAGGGCCTGACCGTTGCGCAAATCATCGCCCAGGTACTCAAGGGCCATGGCATTCACGCCGATGTGTTTACCTTCCATGTCTCTCCCAGTCCCGAGCGCGTCTACTGCACTCAATATGCGGAAAGCGACTATGAGCTGGTTCAGAGGTTGTGCGCCGAGGAAGGTATTGCTTGGCACCACCAGCACTCACCGGAAGGCCATATGCTGGTATTTACCGACCATCAGACCTTCTTCCCCAAGCTCGGCGCAACCCCTTATCAGCCAGGCTCCGGTATGGTCGCAGAGTGCTCGGTGGTCGATCGTTTTTCCATGCGTTTCAGCACCCGGACCAGCAAGACCACGCACCGCCACTACGACTTCACGCACCCGCGCCGGCCATACGAAAGCCGCTTCAAGACCGAGCACGGGCCTGAACTCGAAGACTATCGTTACCCCGTTTTCATGGAGAGTGAAAAACGCGGCACACAGCTCGCCCGGCAAGCGCTGGAACGGCATCGCAGTGATTACCAACTGGCCAATGGCAGCAGCGACCAACCCAATTTGCGCAGTGGCCACTTCTTTGAACTGACCGAACACCCGCGTGAACCCTGCAACGGTTTATGGTTGTTGCTCAGCGTCAAGCACGCGGGAAAACAACCGAGCGTGCTTGAAGAAGCAATCACCCACGAGGTTAAACCCGAAGACAGCTTCACCCAGGGTTACCGCAACAGTTTCAGCGTGATTCCCTGGGATGTGTTTTACCGCCCGCCGCCGGTCACGCGTAAAAGAGTGCTGGGCAGCCAAACCGCCCGAGTCACGGGGCCTGAGGGCGAAGAAATCTTTTGCGATGAATACGGGCGGGTCAAGGTCGAGTTTCATTGGGACCGCGCCGAATTGGACAGTGACAAGAGCAGTTGTTGGTTACGGGTTTCCTCCAACTGGGCCGGAGAGCGTTTCGGCTCAGTGACCATCCCGCGTATCGGCATGGAAGTGGTGGTGACCTACCTGGAAGGCAATCCGGATAATCCGTTGATTACCGGCTGTGTGCCCAACGCGATCACCGCCGTGCCGTACCCCTTGCCGCAGCACAAGACCAAAACCGTGCTGCGCAGTCACAGCTCGCCGGCCAGTGGCGGGTACAACGAGCTGTCGGTTGAAGATCGCGCCGGCCAGGAGTTGATCTACCTGCGCGCCCAGCGCGACATCGAACAGGTGATCCTTAACGACAGCGGCTCCAGGATCGGAAACGATCGGCGTGAACAGATTACTCGAGACAGCCACAGCCTGATTGGCAACGATCGTTTTGAGCAGGTTGAGAAAAACAGTACCAGCCTGATCAAGGGCGACGAACTGCACACCACGCAAGGCGTGCGTAACACGATGATCGGTGGCAGCGATCTGATCAGCATTACGGGCAACAGCAGCACCACGGCAAGCGGCACGCTGGTGATTCAAGCCGGCCCCCAGGTCCATGTGACGGCTGCCAATGTGGTGATCGATGCCGGCATGAGCCTGACGCTCAAAGCCGGTGGCCAGCACATTGTGATCAACCCGGCGGGGATTTTCAGCAGTGTTGCCATCCATCAGGGTGGCGTTCCGCTGGCAGGAATGCCGCCGGCCCCGCCATTGTCGGCTGTAGGGGTAGGACTGGCCGTCCTTCAGGCGCCCTTGTTGGTAGCCGCGCAGCGCTCGGCCCTGATGGCCAAAAAGCCTGTCTGCGCGATTTGCGAAGTCCGCACACAACAGAGTGGGGCTGCCCATGCTTGAGTTGCCGCCACTACCGGATGACCTGCCTTGGTCGTTGCCGGCCTATCTGTTGTTGGACGGCGTCAGCGCCTCGAACCTGGCGTACCGCCTGCACCGCTGGGATAACCCGGTTTATTGCCTGTACCACGGCACTCGCTGGCATGAACTGGTGGACATATCACCCTGCCTGGTCACCCTCAAGGGCGCAGGGGATTCACTGCTGGCGTACTTCCAGGAAAATGCCGCGCTGGAATGGGGCTATCTGCTGTTCAGCGATGCCGACGCGTTAACGCTTTGCAAACATTGGCGGCGCCTGATCAGTGCTGAACAGGCCGAGGGCGTGGAGGTTATGCCGCGTATTGCTGATCCCGCAGTCATGCATCAGCTGTTCGGTCTCGCGGCGCAAGACAACAGCGCGCGTTGGTTTGGGCCTGTCGCAAACGTCTGCCTGCCCGATGGGATAGAGGGCGTCTGGCGGCAGCACCTCCGCCTCGATCATGCCCGCGCTGAACCGCACACTTATCGACTGACCGATCAGGAGCTTACGGCATTGGCAGAGGTCGAGTTTCGCAACGTTGTCACAGCCTTAGGTGAGCACTTGCAAGTTCACTTCCCAGCGTTCATGGCGAATTTTTCAGGGCCTGAGCGTCGTCAGTACGTACACCAACTGGCGAGCGAAGCCTACCAGCTGGGGTTTTCCTCAGAGCAGGAAATGACCCTTTACGTGAACGTTTTTGGTTATCTGGCCGGGCAACCGGTGGTTGAACATCCCGATATTGCTCAACTGTTGGCGGTGGCCACAGCGGGCGCCCCATTGGCGCGCGTGGAACGTGCGGCCGAGCTGGCCAAAAGCCTTGCTGCCAATCGACAAGGAGGCCTCCTGTGACTACTCGACAACCCCCCAAAGTTTGCGCCAATACCGCCGCGATGGCCAAGAGCGCCAAGGACGCCCGCTCTCCCATCGGGCTGTGCCCCTTGATGGGCCAGAAGGTGCAGCTGCTGCCCCTGCGCTATGGGCTGGTCGAGCACCTTGATCCTTGCGCCGAACTGCCAATGCCGCTCAAACTGAACAGCCAGCCCCTGGGCCTACGGCTGCTGCGCGACGGCTACCTGTACCTCATCGATGACAACACCGGCTACCTGCACGAATACCGGGTCGAACAAGGGCAGATCAGAAAACTGCTGTGGCAGGGCCAGGAGGTGGCAGGCGACACGCGCACTACTTCGGTGGGTGAGCCGCATTTGGTCTTCACCCGACTACACCGTTTGTATGCCAGCTATTCGGAAATCCAGTGGACAGCCTACAAATGCGCGCAAGTGCTCCAGGACCCCGGCGAACGTCAACGCTTGATGCAACGCGTCGATCCGGCGAGCGCCTGTCCGATCAATGGCGGTCCTGCCTTGTTGAGCAAACAGCAGGCTGAAAAATGGCTGGCCGAAGTGGCGCCCACCCCGTCACCCACCGACAAAACCCCCGAAGCATTACCCGAGGGCGCCCACCCGCAAGAGCGCCAACCCTATAGCTGGGAAGCCTCGCCGTTGTTCAAGGAAACGGCGATCGAAGTGCTCACCAGCCGGGTGCTGGGGGCCTATCAGAACGATTACCTGTTTTTGGTCTTGCGCGACGATTTTGGCGTGATGCGCGACCTGGCCAGTGCCCAACTGCAAGTGGCCGACTGGATCGAGCAGTGGAGCGCAGACGAGGTGGCCCAGCGCAAATACCTCACCGGCGCTTACATCCAGTCGTTGTATGAAATGGGCCCGGCGCAGCTGGAAGACTTGGCCGCCGCGAATCCCGATGTCAAAGACCTGAAGGAGGCCCTCAACCCGCAACAGCTCGAGGCCCTCGATGAATACCTGCGGGCCAAGCGTGATCACAACGGCCAGCCCTTCCATGGCGACGAGCAGGTCTGGCGAAAGGCGGCGGCCAGCGATCCTCACGCGCGTGCCTTCGTCAGCCTGATCGATAGCCTGGGCGACGCGCTTTGGCAAAAACATCAAACTGCCATCGCGGACCTCCACCTGCGCACCTGGGAGGCGTTGAACGGCAAGGCCATCGGCGAGCGTGGCATTGACCAGTTGGTCAAGCGGGCAGACATGCAAGCGTTCGTGCGCCAGCAGCAAACGCTGCTCAGCCATTGGCAAAAACGCCTGCAAGCCATTCGCGAAGACCGCTTGAGCATGATCGTCGGCGGCCATTTTCACCGAGCGGCCTGGTATTACGACTTCAAGCAAAACTCGCAGATCCAGCATCGCCTGGAAACCGAATTTGTTTGCGTGGCAGCCCTGTGCGGCGATCGCGCCGCGACGGAAAAACTCGCCGCCTTCCTCGAGCAAAACCCGCTCACCGTGGTCCCGGGGCTGGAAACCCTGCCCCTCGCCGATCAGTTGGATGTGAGCAAAAGGCTCGTGGATCTGAGCAGTTTCTGGATCAAGGTCTTCACGGCCCAAGACAACCTGGCCGGCGCCAATGCGTTGGCCAATCAATTCAACAGCCTGATGAGCGAACGGCTGCCGAACTATGGTGATCTGAATACGCGGTTCAAGGGGCTGCAGAGTTTGTTGGATGGGGCCTATGTACCAGCGCATCAGCTCCTTGCTGCAGATCAGTTAGATCGAGCACACAACGATTTCAAACGACAACAATCTATCGATCCTAATAGCTACCTCCGTAACCTCGGCCAGCCGGCCCGCCTGCAACTGTTGCGAGAGTTTTCCCGCAGCGGCTTAACCCTGCGGGCGGCGTCGGCATACGAAATCCAGGCGTTCAACAAGACCCGCGACGACGCCCTCAATCTGCGCCGCAAGCTCAAGCGCACCTACCAGCTGCGCCATCAGGAGTTGTTGCGGCAAACCCACGGCTTGAGCGCGCCGGGCAGCGAAGGAGCGCACAACCAGCGGATCAACGAGCTCAGGGCCGCGCTGGTGCCGTTGGAAGAGCGCCTCAGCGGGGCGTTGACGGTGGGCAGTGGTGCGGCGGGGCAGATCGGTACAGTGGTCGATGGCATGGACCCGGCGCTACGCAACGAAATGCAGCGTACGGTGCGGGATTTCCGCGCGACGGGGACGTTTGGCAAGCCGCTGAGCAGCGCCCTGACATCCGCAGGGGATGGGGTTGCGTTGTTGCTGTTTGTGTATCAGGGGCATAAGTTCGTGGAGGCTTTAAGTGCGTTCAGTGAAAAAACGGATCGCACCTTTTCTGATCTGGGTCCCGTTGCGGAATCATTAATTTTGATGTCTGCTGCGGGTTTTGCCGTAGTGCAGGGCTTGTCAGTCACGATCTTGCAGGCACATATACAAGGAATGGACAGTGCCGCCGGCAAGCTCAACACCATGAGCCGCCTGGGACGCTGGGCGGGGATTGCCGGGGATGCGGCGTTTGGGTTTGGCGCGCTTGCCGCCACCATCGATTTAGGCAAACATTCCCAGCAATGGGGCAAGGCGCTTGCTGCAGGCAATCATCTGGCGCTGGCAGCCACGACTCTGCAAATTGCTGGCGACGGTATTCTCGTGGGCACCAACACCTGGGGCGCCAAACACACGACAACGATCATCAGCCAGATCCTCAAGAAGCCCGCCGAACTGCGGGCCCTGGCTTGGGCCGAAGCCAGCCCGCGGCTGCTGAGCATCGCCGCCAGAGCAAACCTGGTGGGGCTGATCGGCACGGCCCTGCAACTGGTGGGCGAAGGCTTGTACAACTACTTCAACCTGAACGAGCTGCAAAAATGGCTACAAGCCAGTGCCTGGGGCACGGCCAACCTGCAACGCAGCCTGCCCGAGGACTGGAGCGCCCTGGCCAGGGTGGTGCAACAACCGACCTGTGAGCTGGTTCGCGAAGGCAAGCGCACTTACCTGCAACTGCGACTGCCGGGGGTACGCACCCAGGAAATGGACAGCCGTCAATTGCACCTGCAGGCCTTTCATAAAATCCGCGATTGGCAACCCAAACCCTACAGCCGACATGCGCCGCCCGCCCGCTGGCAGGAAAACAGTCCGGCATGGGCTGCAGTGGCCGTGGTCGCCAGCCAGGCAGACGAAGCACTGACTCTTCAGCTGCCGATCAGCGAAACCCAGCAAACGTCGGATTTCGCTTTGGCCTTCACCATCGGATACCAACTGGAAGCCGAGCGCAACCTGACGCACCGCACCAGTTTTATCCTGCGCGACCTACGCATCGCGACGGTGCGGGGCTTTCGGTTACCGGCCCAGGGCCGGTTTACCCTCGATGCCGTGGAAGCCTTGCCCAGCGGGTTCGACAAGGCACCCTTTTGGGGATTCAAGCGAGAAGAAATGGCGGCGGTCGATGATCAGTAACCTGTTCAAGCGCAAGAAACCACCTGAAACCGCAGAGCCGACACCGGACATCCGCAGCCAGCGGCCCAGTGCAGGTGAACTGCGGGTCAGGGGCTTGAATGAAACGTTGTTTCTGGCGCCGTTGCCGGTGTACACCGGGCAGACGCAGGTGTCGCGGCGTAATTTTTCGGCGATGAATGAGACCTATCTGGAGTTGGGGGGAAACAACTACGGGATGGTTGAATTGGGGAAGCGACTGGCGCTCCAGATATGGATGGCCATATTTTTAGCCTTAATTGCCCCAAGCCTATTGATCATGTACGGCGTACTCTTTTATCCAGAAAACTTTCCGACCCCATTCAAGGATCTTATTGACGCCATCAGGGTGTTTTCCAGCTATGCGCTCCTATTCATCCTTCCCATTGGCGCCTTCATCTACGGCATGCTCTCCAACGTCCGAGCCCTCGCCAAAAGCTACCCGGTCCGCTTCAATCGCCAACGCCGCGAAGTCTGCTACATCGACGACACCACCCACCGCGTACTGATCGTGCCATGGGAAAGTGTGGTGGCCTGGGTCGCCCGCAGCCAGGACATCACCAGCTATGGCGCGATGCGTGACTACACCTTCGGCATGGGGCTGGAGGACGAAGAGCGCGACACCGTGCAGTTTATCTTGTCGGCCCAACCCAGCGACGCGCATGCACTGGGCATGTGGACGTCCATCCGCAACTACATGGAGGATGGGGAGCTGGTGGATACGCCCAATCCCATGCTTGCCGCGCTGGGCATCACCCTGACCGAGGACGAGCTCAAACCTTATGAAGGGTTGCACACCTTTGAAATCGAACGGCTCGACGCCAGGGCATTGGGTCGGCTGGACGACGGAGGAGGCCATCTGACTGCCGAAGAGCGCAAGCGTTGGGGTTACTCAAAGCGGTCCGCCTGGCCTTTGCGCTGGTGGTACGTCAGACGGGTGATCGTGTTCTGGAAAATGCCCTACCTGATCGCCGAATGGGCTCACCGCAAAGGCCGCCCGACCTTGCCTGAGAGCGTGCAAGCCTGGTCGCAACCGCTGCCCCCCCAACAATGGGCCCAACCCAGCGCCGCCCTGCAAAAAGCCAACGCCCTGGTCAAGACCGCCATGGACAAAAAAGGCGCGAACTTCGTCGACGCCTGCAAGGCGGCGGGGCTGCATTGAACGTGCCGCCGCACGTTGCCCTGATACCTTGGCAGGAGGACCTGCCGGTTGTTCATCCGAGACGAAATGGCGATTGTCCAGGCGGGTTGCCAAAAGCAAACGGGACCCGAATCAAATCACCCCCAAGAAGCTGGTTAAACTCCCCGCGTTATAGTTAACGCCCATTGTCGGAACGCCGCCCGGCGCAAGCTCGTCCCAAAAAGAGTCCGTAACCCGCACAAATAAAAACGGGCCTGCATCAGCAGGCCCGTTTGTCGTTGGCTAGATAAAGATCACATCAGGCGTCAACCGTTTTGCGCAGCCTGTTCGTTCTCGAGAAACTCGTCTTCGAGCAGCGCATCAGCTGCCACCCTTTCGAACGGCACGATCGCGGCACGTGGTTTGCCCCGCAGTTTGCCGAACAGGTGCTCTAGCGCATGTTCGAGTTTTTCCGCCGCACCATCGATGGCTTGCTCCAGGGTGTCGGCTTTGTGGGTAACGGAAATCGGCTGATGGCCTTTTGGCCGCGCTTCCAGCTGGCAGCGCATATCGTGGGGACCGGGCTTGTCGCCGTTCTCGTCCCGCAGATGAACCTCGACGCGGGTCAGGTCCTCTTCATAACGTTCGAGCGTGCTCTCAATGGTAGTACGTACCCACTCCTCCAGTCGGATGCTGCTTTGAATATGGTTATCACTGTTGACTTGGATTTGCATAGTTCATCCCTTATTTCAGCTAGCTCGCGAGAGGCCTTGCGGCTGGCCCGTGGGCGTCATCACCGTGACCTCTTACTTACACAATCAGGCTGGAGGAAGAACATTTCAACCCCTAAGAAAAGATAAATATCCATTCGCAAAAAAAGCCGGACAACCGCCAAAAGCACTGTTAATGTCGGGAGTTGGGTAGCCAGGGTCCAGCCCCCCCCGGGCCGCTCACATCTGCCGCTCGCCCAGCGGGTGCAGGCTTCGAAAGATCCCCGCCTCTTCCACCAGCCAGTCATGTACCGCCCTCACGCCCGGATGACTCAGCGCCCCCGGCGCATAGAGCAGCACGTAGCGTTTATGGTTGGGCACCGCCAGGCCAAACGGCACGATCAAGGTGCCGCGCTCCAGTTCGTCATTAAGCAAGGTCCGCCGTGCGATCGCCACGCCCATGCCGGCAATCGCCGCTTCGATGGTCAGGTGGTTGCGGTTGAAGGTATGCCCGCGCCGCACGTCTGCGCCTTCAAAGCCGATGGCGTTCAGATAGAACTCCCACTCCGCGTATTCATAGCTGCCGCGCCAGGCGGTGATGTCGTGCAGCAGCGGAAAGTGCAGCAGATCCGTCGGCCCGTGCAGCGGCGGACGGCCGCGTAACAGGCTTGGCGAGCAGACAGGGAAAATCTGCTCGTCCAGCAGGGCTGTGGATAACAGCCCTGGATAACTGCCGTCGTTAAGGTCGATCGCCAGATCGAAATCGCCTTCGTGCAACGGCACGCTGCTGTCTTCGGCCACCAGCCGCAGCTGAATATCCGGAAAACGTTGTTGCAAACGCGGCAGGCGCGGGGTCAGCCATTTGCTGAGGAACGATGGGATCGAGCGCACCCGCAGGATTCCGCTGATCATGCCGGCGTCCAGTCGTCGCAATTCCGCATCGATGCTGCCGTACGCTTCGTTGACGGTAATGGCCAATCGCTGGCCTTCAGCACTCAATTCAACGCCGCGGGCACGCCGGTGAAACAAACGGAATCCGAGACGTTCTTCCAGTTGGCGAATCTGCTGGCTGACTGCACCCGGCGTGATGTGCAGCTCTTCGGCACATCGGGTAAACGACAAGTGCCGCGCGGCACAGGAAAACACGTGCAGCCAGACATAAGTTTGGGCGTGCAATTGACGGCTCATCGTTTAGTCCTGCTAAAGGCTTGAGTAGGATATTTCGTTGGTCACGTAGGACCGAGATGGGCAGTATCGCCGACCTTGCGCTTGTCCTACAAAAATGGCAGCGATTTCTCTCCCATTACTTGTATAGGCTTTAGCATGGCTATCAGTGTTTTCGATCTCTTCAAAGTCGGCATCGGCCCGTCCAGCTCTCACACCGTCGGCCCCATGCGCGCCGCAGCGACCTTCGCCCAAGGCCTCCACGACCAGGATTTGCTCAATGCCGTTCGTCGGGTAGAAATCCGCCTTTATGGCTCGCTATCGGCCACGGGCGTAGGCCATGCAACCGACCACGCCTGCGTGATGGGGCTGATGGGCGAGTGGCCAGACAGCATCGACCCGTCCTGTATCGGAGACCGGATCACCACGCTGTTGGAGACCCGCGAGCTTAAGCTGGCCGGGAAAACCACTATAGCCTTCAACTGGCAAACCGACCTGTTGCTGCTCGACGAGAGCCTGCCTTACCACCCCAACGCGATGTCTCTGACAGCTTTCGGCGAAACCGGTGAACTGGCCGAGCAGACGTATTACTCGATTGGCGGCGGTTTCATCATCGAGGCGGCCGAGGCCGAGTCTGGCATCGCACCGTCCAGCGACGTCGTGCTGCCTTATGATTTCTCCAGCGCCGCGGAATTGCTCAAGCTGTGTAACCAGAACAGCCTGCGGGTTTCCGAGCTGATGATGGCCAACGAACTGGCCTGGCGCAGCGAAGCCGAGATTCGCCAGGGCCTGCTGCATATCTGGTCGGTGATGCGCGAATGCGTCGAGCAAGGCCTGCTTCACGAGGGCATCCTGCCGGGCGGGCTGAACGTGCCGCGACGGGCGGCGAAGTTGCACCGTGCCCTGCTGGAAATCGGCAAGCCCAATGTCATCACCTCCACCCTGTCCGCCATGGAATGGGTCAACCTGTTCGCCCTCGCCGTCAACGAAGAGAACGCCGCCGGCGGGCGTATGGTCACGGCGCCCACCAATGGCGCGGCAGGCATCATCCCGGCGGTGCTGCACTACTACATGAAATTTAATCCGGAGGCGTCGGATGACGACGTGGTCGCCTTTTTCCTCGGTGCGGCGGCGGTGGGCATTCTGTGCAAGAAGAACGCGTCCATCTCGGGTGCCGAAGTCGGCTGCCAGGGCGAGGTCGGATCCGCCTGCGCCATGGCCGCTGCAGGCTTGGCGGACGTTCTGGGCGCGACGCCAGAGCAACTGGAAAACGCGGCCGAAATCGGCCTGGAACACAACCTCGGCCTGACCTGCGACCCGGTCGGCGGGCTGGTTCAGGTGCCCTGCATCGAACGCAACGCGATCGCCGCCGTGAAGGCAATCAACGCCACGCAAATGGCCCTGCGCGGTGATGGCAAACATTTCATTTCCCTCGACCGGGTGATCCGCACCATGCGCGATACCGGTGCCGACATGCACGACAAATACAAAGAGACTTCACGGGGCGGCCTGGCCGTGAGCTGGGTGGAGTGCTGAGGAGCATTCCCTGACCGCCCGTACCACGTGAGCCCGAGCAAGAACAATAACGAGGCCAATACGATGACCGATGTACGTACACCTGCTGCCGAAAATCCTGCTGTAGACGTAAACCGTTACACCGCTACAACCAGCAAAGGCTGGAGCAAACACGACACCACCTGGATGCTCGGCCTCTACGGCACGGCGATCGGCGCCGGCACCCTGTTCCTGCCGATCAACGCCGGAGTTGGCGGTTTCTGGCCCCTGCTGATCCTCGCAGTGCTGGCGTTCCCGATGACCTTCTTCGCGCACCGTGGCCTGACCCGCTTCGTGCTGTCCGGCCGCTCCGGTGATATCACTGAAGTGGTGGAGGAACACTTCGGCATTGGTGCCGGTAAGCTGATCACCTTGTTGTACTTCTTCGCGATCTTCCCGATTCTGCTGGTGTATAGCGTCGCGCTGACCAATACCCTGAGCAGCTTTATGGAGCATCAGCTGCACATCGCCCCGCCGCCGCGAGCCATTCTGTCGCTGGGGTTGATCCTCGGCCTGATGGCAATCGTCCGCTGCGGCCAGGGCGTGATCGTCAAATGTATGAGCGTACTGGTCTACCCCTTCGTCGCCGCATTGCTGTTACTGGGTATCAGCCTGATTCCGAACTGGAACGGCGCGTTCTTCGCCACCGCCAGTGAAGGCATGCCGATGCCGCTGTTCTTCCAGACCCTGTGGCTGGCAATCCCGGTGATGGTGTTCTCGTTCAACCATTCGCCGATCATCTCGGCCTTCGCGGTGGATCAGAAACAGCGCTACGGCGAACAGGCCGAAGCCAAGAGCAGCGGCATTCTCGCCATTGCTCACGCAATGATGGTCGTGACAGTGATGTTCTTCTGCTTCAGTTGCGTGCTGGCGCTGTCCCCGGCGGACCTGGCGGCGGCGAAAGCGCAGAACATCTCGATCCTGTCGTACCTGGCCAATCACTTCCAGACTCCGGTGATCGCCTACGCGGCCCCGTTGATTGCCTTGGTGGCGATCACCAAATCTTTCCTCGGCCACTACATTGGCGCCAGCGAAGGCTTCCAGGGCCTGATCGTGAAAAGCCTGCGCGGCCGCGGCAAGGTGATGTCCGCCCGTTGGCTGAACCGCGCGACGGCACTGTTCATGATCCTCAGCTGCTGGGCGGTGGCGACGTTTAATCCAAGCATCCTCGGCATGATCGAAACCCTCGGTGGGCCGATCATTGCCTGCCTGCTGTTCCTGATGCCGATGTACGCCATCCGCCGCGTACCGGCCTTGCGCCAGTATTCGGGCCAGGCTTCGAATGTGTTCGTGGTGTTGATCGGCTTGATTGCACTGTCTGCGATCGTTTATTCATTCCTGCCCTGAAACTGCCCTTTGTAGGAGCGAGCTTGCTCGCGATGGTCTCCGGTACGCCGCGCGTGTTCAGAAAGCATGCGTTATCGTTGGCGAGCATCGCGAGCAAGCTCGCTCCTACAGGTACGCGATTTATTGTCTGACAATCTTTCCGGCATGCCGCTTGCTAAGTTCTTTGGGTGATTATCGCGAGCGGCCTGCCAATGGTCCGGTCATGCGAACCAACCCGACCATGGTCGGTCAACAACTGCACGTTCAATCAGGCGGTGACGCATCATGGACAATCCTTTTCAGCTCATTACCGATGCCTTCGCGCCGGACTACCAGATCAACCTGAGCATTCAGGGACTCGACGGCAGCATCATGCTGACCCTGTCCAACAGCGGGCGGGTCGCAGCCAAACGGATGATCAGTGCCGACCAGCGCAACGATCCCAAGCGCCTGAAGCGCCTGGTGCAAAGCATTCAGTTCGGCATTGCCATCGAGCAGGGCCACAGTGCAGTGGCCATTCTTGAAGCCATGACCGACGGCGACAACCGAACGCTGCCACCGCCGCTCGTCAAGGGCCAACCGCGCCCTTCTCTGGGGCTCTAAAGCTCGCCCTTCTCCACTTCGGGATGCTCGCTGGAACCCGCGCCGACCTTGCGCTGCGGGTGCTCGATTTTCACTGAAGGGAATTGCGACGAGGCGTACCGCACCACCAGGATCGCGAACGCCAGCAGCAAGATGCCGCCGCACAGGTAGATGATGCCGATATCCGGTGGGTTGTGATGCGAGACGTTGGAGATCAACAGGCGGGTCAGTGCGGTGATGGCCACGTAGATCAGGAAGCGCACCGGCATGTGGTTGGTCTTGAAGTAAATCCCGACCATGGCGCCCAATTCCAGGTAGATGAACAGCAGCAGGATGTCATCGATCTTGATGTGTCCCTTTTCCAGCATTCCCAAAAACTCCATCACCGCCGCCCAGGCGGTTACCGCTCCTATGGCGAACAGTGCCAGGTAGTGGAAGCTTTCGACGAATAGGTTGCCCAGGGACTCGGCCAGTTGGTGCACGTTCTGCCGCAGTTTCTCGGCCCAGTTGATTTTCACGGTGATTCTTCCTTAGGTCGGCTTGACCGGATGATGCGGGTTTGACGTGACGGTTGTTTGGCATGCAGAAAAAAGGCCAGCGATTGAGAGGTGAGATGGTGGCCCGGTGATGTGAGGCACTTTGGTTTTGCGCAAGCGGTTTGTAGGAGCCTGTTGCGGGAAACGGTCGTGGGAGCAAAGCATGCGCGCGATCGCGGTTTGGCATTCAACATTGAGGGTGACGGGTATCCCGAATCGCCAGCAAGCTTTGCTCACACAGTTATATCCATCAGCCCCGCTCCCCAGCCAAAACACGGCTAAAGTGAAAAGCCGCTACCCAAAGCGCAAGGATTCGCTTATCCTTTCCGCTGTATATAAATACAGTGGTCGAGTACGACAACTTAATGTGAAGGCATGTGAGGTGGTGAATGGCCGTCGAAGTGGTATACCGCAGCAGCCGAGATCTGGAGCGCTTGTTCATGGATAAAGCCGAAGCTGACCGTCATGACAAAATGCTCGAACTCGCCGAATTGCTGGCTGAAGTGTTGCAAAAAGCTGTTCCGTCCCTGACCGAACAGCAAGTGGAAGAAGCCGGGATCTACATGGCGAAGAACCGCGACGTGTTCGCCAAGGCATTCAAGAGCCAACCGGACGCCCTGTCCGAACTGTTGAGCGCGCCTGCCGAAATGGTTGCCCCCGTTGAAGTAACGCAAGAACCTGAAGCGGTTGAAACCGCTGCACCCGCTAAACCTGCAAAGGCGGCGAAAGCACCCAAGTAATCAACATCCGAATTGAACAGGCCCTGAGTCCAGCGACTCAGGGCCTTTTTCATGCCTGGGCATTAGCGATACAACACTCGCTCCGCCAACTCATCGGCCACCCTCGCGGGCGAACGTTTTTCCGCCTGGGCATGGGCGAACACCTCGGTCAGACGGGAGCTGATTTTCGACAGGTGTGCGGTAATGGTGGTCAGCTCTTCACCACGATGCTTGAGCGAAACATAGATCAAGCCGCCCGCATTGATCACATAATCGGGCGCATACAAAATCCCCCGGCGCTCAAGCATGTCCGCGACCTCCAGATGAGTCAGCTGATTGTTCGCCGAGCCTGCGACCGCCGAACAGCGTAAGTGGGACACGCTGTTGCTGTTGAGGACTCCACCCAGGCCGCACGGCGCCAGTATGTCGCAGGGCGTACTGAGCAACGCGTCATTGGCGATGGGATGGGCGCCGAGTTGCTCCATCGCCAGTTGCACCTTGCCGTGGTCGATGTCGCTCACCAACAGTTCGGCACCGGCCGCATGCAGCTGTTCCGCCAACGCGTAGCCCACATTGCCCAACCCCTGGACTGCCACACGCAGACCTTCGAGATTGTCGCTACCCAGACGCGCCATCGCCGTGCTGCGAATGCCCGCAAACACCCCCATTGCGGCGTGCGGCGCGGGATCGCCCGCCGAGGTGGTGCTGGTCACATGCTGGGTCTGTTGGGCGATGCAATCCATGTCCGCTACCGAAGTACCGCTGTCGATCGCGGTGATGTAGCGTCCGTCGAGTTGTTCAATGCAACGACCAAACGCTTCAAACAGCGCGGCGCGGCTTTCCACGTGAATCGGCCGGATGATCACGGCTACTCCGCCACCTTGGGCCAGGCCGGCCAACGCCGCTTTGTAGCTCATGCCTTGGGCCAGGCGCACAGCGTCCTCGACGGCGGTTTCGTCGTCTGGATAGGCCAGGTATCGACATCCGCCGAGGGCAGGGCCCAGGCGACTGTTATGGATGGCAATCACCGCCTTCAACCCCGTAACCGGGTCGACGCTCAGATGCAGCGATTCAAGGCGATTGCTTTGCATGAGAGCGAACATCGTAAGGCTCCCGAAAATCACTTCTTGTAGACGCCAGTATAGGCTCGCGCCTGAAATTTGCTGAAGCGCGCCGGAATAAGCATCAGCTGCGTTCAGACTTTCTGACATAACCTCGCGGGGCACTGGACGAATGGAGGAGACGGGGCTAAAACGAGGCAAGTCCCGGGAGATTGTGATGACGCCCCGCCAACGCTTCTTCGAGTGCCTGCAACGATCACCACCCGCGCTGTTCGAGGCGGCGCTGTGGGTCTGCGTCGAGCATGACAAGGATTTGAATGTCGAATCCGTGCTGGCTGACTTCAGGGATCTGCAGCAACGCGTCAGCTATGGCTTGCCGATGTTACCGGTGAGCGAGTTGGCCCAGCCGTTGCTGCGCCGCATGAATGACCTGGGATTTGCCCAGGACGACTTCACGCCCCTGCGTCCGCAAGCGGCATTGCTCGACAAGGTGCTGGCACACCGGCGCGGCCAACCTCTGGCACTAGGCCTGATTGCCCTGGAGCTTTCCCGACGCCTGGAAATCCCCATGGTCGGGGTCAACTTCCCCGGACATTTTCTGCTACGTGTGCCCGGTGCCGATCACCTGCTTGATCCTTGCGGCGGGCGGCGCCTGTACCCGAGTGACTGCAGGGAGTTGCTGCATCGCCAGTACGGTCCGAACATGAAGCTGAGCGCCGAGCACCTGGTCAACGCCGAACCGCGGCAGATGCTACAACGCCTGTCCCGCAACCTGCGTCAGCTGCATCTTGCCCACGATGATTACATCGCAGCGCTGATCGACGCCGAGCGGGTACTGGAACTGGGCAACGCCAGCGCCGCCGATTACCTGGCCCGGGCGAGCCTGTATCAAAGACTCGATTGCCCCAATGCCGAGCGCTTCGACCTGGAGCACGCACTGATGCTCAGCGACGACCCGATCCAGCGAATTCGCCTGACCGAACGGCTAGGTCATTTGCCACCCAATTCCATTGTTCATTAGGCATCAGGGGGCATCGGGCTGATTCGCCGGATGCGCTTTGATGAACGCCGGATGAACCGCCGCCAGCGCCGCCACCCGACGAATACGCGGCCAGGCCTCCAGGGAGATATTGAAGCGCTCAGCCGCATAAAGCTGAGGGATCAGATAAACATCCGCCATCCCCGGCAGAGGGCCGAAGCAGTACCCCTCGTCACCAATCAACTGTTCAACCGCCCCCAATCCCTGGCTGATCCAGTGCCCGATCCACTCCACCACCTGCGGTTCCTCGTGCCCCAACTGCCGAAGCCTGTTGAGCACGCTGACATTGTGCAGCGGATGCACATCACAACCGATCAGCGCCGCGACCCCGCGCACATGGGCGCGAGCAACGAGATCCGTGGCCAATAGCGGCACCTGTGGATAACGTTCCTCGAGGTATTCAATGATGGCCGGTGACTGGACCAACAGATCGCCTTCATCGGTTCGCAAGGCCGGCACACGGCCTTGCGGGTTGATGCCCAGATATGGCGCCTGGCGGTGCTCGCCACCTGCCGGCGCGATCAGATTGACCGGCAGCGCCTGATAGTCCAACCCCTTAAGTGCCAGGACAATCCGCACCCGGTACGACGAAGTCGAGCGGTAATAGGTAAAGAGTTCCATGGGCCGATCCTCTTAGCGCGCCGGCAGCACTTTGCCGCGGCACTCACCGAAACCGATGGAGGCAAAACCGTCGCGGCTGCAACGGGCGCGCAGGATGATTTCGTCGCCGTCCTCAAGGAATTTACGCACCTCACCGCTCGCCAGCTCGATCGGCTTCTTACCGCCTTCGGTGATTTCCAGCAGGCTGCCGAACTGACCACTCTCCGGGCCGGACAAAGTGCCCGAACCGAACAGGTCACCCGCTTGTAACTGGCAGCCGTTGACGCTGTGGTGGGCAACCATCTGCGCCACGGTCCAGTACATGTGCCGGGTGTTGCTCAGCGTCAGGCGATGGGCCGGCAGATTCTGCTCGCGCATCGCTTCAGTGAGCAGCAGCACTTCCAGCTCGATGTTAAAAGCGCCAGCGGCCTGGTCACGCGGGTCCAGCAGATAGGGCAGCGGTTGCGGATCGCCTTGGGGACGCGCGGGCTGGGCACGGCGGAACGGCTCCAGCGCTTCAGCCGTCACCACCCACGGCGAGATGCTGGTGATGAAACTCTTCGACAGGAATGGCCCCAGCGGCTGGTACTCCCACGCCTGGATATCCCGTGCAGACCAATCGTTGAGCAGGCAGAAACCGGCGATGTGATCGGCGGCATCGCCGATCGCAATCGAGTCGCCCATCTCGTTACCTTGGCCGATCCAGATGCCCAGCTCCAGCTCGTAGTCCAGGCGCGCGCACGGACCGAACACGGGCTCGGTCTGACCAGCCGGCAGGGTCTGGCCTTTCGGGCGCCGAACGTCGGTACCAGACGGGCGAATGGTCGAGGCGCGACCGTGATAGCCGATCGGCACGTACTTGTAGTTCGGCAGCAGCGGGTTGTCCGGACGGAACAGTTTGCCGACGTTTTGCGCATGCTCGATGCCCACGTAGAAGTCGGTGTAATCGCTGATTTTCGCCGGCAGGTGCATCAAGCAATTCGCCGCCAGTGGCAGCAGTTTAGCGCCCTGGGCTTCGATCTTGCCGTGCAGGGTGCTGCCTTCTGCGAGCAATTGCAGCAGACGCTCACGCAGCGCCTTGCGCGCAGGAGCACCCGCCTGGAAAAAAGCATTCAGTTGCCCGCCACGGGTGACTTCGGCCGCCGCTTTGGCAGTACCTTCAAACAGGCCGGCATCCAGCGCCGCTTCCAGATCGAAGATGTGATCGCCGATGGCCACGCCGCTACGCGGTGCCCCGCCGTCGATGCTGAACACGCCGAGCGGCAAGTTCTGCAGCGGGAAATCGGCATGGCCGTTGGCCGAGGTAACCCAGCTGCGAGTAATGGAAGTCTGAGTCATGGGTTATCTCCGGGTCGGGTCGAAAGTGGCGGGCAGCGTGGCCCAGCAAGCGTCATAGTTTTTCTGCAGCTGTGGGCATTCCAGTGCGAAACGGCTCGGGCGCAAGACCTGGCTGGTTTCGAACATGAAGGCCATGGTGTTGTCGATTTTCGCCGGTGCCAGTTCAGTGTTGATTGCCTTGGTGCAGGTTTCGCCATCGGGCCCGTGAGCGCTCATGCAGCTGTGCAGGGACGCACCGCCTGGCACAAAACCTTCTGCCTTGGCGTCGTACTCGCCCTTGATCAGCCCCATGAATTCATTCATCAGGTTGCGATGAAACCAAGGCGGACGGAACGTTTTCTCGGCGACCATCCAGCGTGGCGGAAAAATCACGAAGTCGAGATTGGCCAGGCCGTGAGTGCTGGTAGGCGAGGTCAGGACGGTGAAAATGGAGGGATCCGGATGATCGAAGCTGACGGTGCCAATGGTGTTGAAACGGCGCAGATCATATTTGTACGGCACATTGTTGCCGTGCCAGGCGACCACGTTCAGCGGCGAATGATCCAGCTCGCAACCCCACAGTTGACCGAGGAATTTCTGCACCAGGGTGGTCGGCTGCTGGAGGTTTTCGTAATGCGCGACCGGCGCCAGAAAGTCCCGTGGGTTGGCCAGACCGTTGCTGCCAATGGGTCCGAGGTCCGGAAGGCGCAGCGGTGCACCATGGTTTTCGGCGATGTAGCCACGGGCCTGTGGATCAAGCAACTCGACTCGAAATTTCATGCCCCGGGGCAGTACGGCGATCTCCAGCGGCTCCAGCTCCAGCACGCCCAACTCGGTGGCGATGCGCAGGCGACCCATCTCGGGCACGAGCAGCAACTCGCCATCAGCATTGAAGAACACTCGCTCCATGGAGCGGTTCGCACGGTAGCTGTAGATGCTGATGCCGGACGGTTTTTCTGCGGCCGAATTGGCCACCATGCTTACCAGCCCGTCGATGAAGTCAGTCGGCTCACCCGGCATGTCCAGCGGATTCCAGCGCAGCCGATTGGGGGTCACTTCACCCAGCGCCCCACCCGCCAGTTGGCGCTCAAGCTTGACGAACGCAGGATGATTGGCCGACGGCTGAATGCGGTACATCCACGTCCGTCGCGATTCGGCGCGGGCCATGGTGAAGGCGGTGCCCGACAGCAATTCGGTGTACAGGCCGTACGGAGCTCTTTGCGGAGAGTTCTGCCCAATGGGCAAGGCGCCAGGCAGGGCCTCGCTACTGAATTGGTTGCCGAAACCGGACTGGTACGCGATCGCGGGCGCGGTTGAATCGAGGTTCATGGAGCCTCCTGAACAGGGAGCAGACCGTGGCCAGTCCTGCTTTGCAGAGATCTCGGCACGCCTGGGTTATTTTTGTCGTAATTCGATTACGCATAACGTAATTTGATTGGTTTCGACCGTCAAGCTATAAAGACGCCCATTCGTTACAGGATCAGATCGCCTTCATGGAAACGCCGCGTAGCAACGATAAGCAGAAAGTCCGCTCGGCCGAGGTCGGCACCGACATCCTCAAGGCGCTGGCCCAGTTGTCGCCTTCGACTTCGCTGTCACGCCTGGCCGAACACGTGCAGATGCCGGCGAGCAAAGTGCATCGCTACTTGCAGGCGCTGATCGCCAGCGGTTTTGCTGAACAAAACACCGCCACCAATCATTACGGCTTGGGCCGCGAAGCCCTTCGAGTGGGCCTGGCAGCCCTGAACAGTATGGACGTGCTGAAAGTGGGTGCCCTGCCCCTGGCCGAGTTGCGCGACGAACTGAACGAAACCTGTTTCCTGGCGGTGTGGGGCAATCAGGGTGCGACTGTGGTGCATATCGAGCCGGCGGTTCGTGCCGTTACGGTGGTGACTCAACTGGGCTCGGTGCTGCCGCTGCTCAGTTCATCCACCGGCCTGGTGTTTGGTGCATACCTGCCCAACCGTGAAACCGTTGATCTGCGCGAGAGGGAACTGCAGGCAGCGAAGCCCCATCCACTGGGGGACGATCATGCCTACGCGACGCTGTGTGAACGAATCCGCGACCGCGGCCTGCATCACGTGCATGGTTTGCTGATGCCCGGTGTGGATGCATTGTCGGCACCAGTGTTCAATGCCGTGGGCCAGGTGGTGGCGGTGATGACCATTGTCGGCCCGGCGTCGTTGTTCCACGCTGATGAAGACGGCCCCGCAGCGCAGCGATTGCTGGCCGCTACTCGCGCCGTCAGCTGGCGCATGGGCTATGACCCCGCCCCTGCCCTGTAAATTGCACTGGCCTCAGGATGGTGCGATCAGTCCCAACTTCTTCGCCGTTGCAACCGCCTGAGTGCGGCGTTCAACCCCAAGCTTGCTGTGAATCCTGCGGGCATGGGTCTTCACCGTGTGCAGTGAAATGAACAATTGCTCGGCGATCTGTTGATTGGAATTGCCCTGAGCAATCAGGCCTAGCACTTCGAGCTCCCGGCAACTTAAAGGACTTGCTCCCAGGGTCGCGGGGATCTCCTGAGCGACTTCCCCCAGCCGATCCAGCAGGTCTGGCTGACGCAGCTTTGACTCCCGCAGCGCCTGTTGCAGGTTGCAACGATTGACCCGATCCAGTCCCGCGCGCAGCGCCGCCCTGGCCAGCGCGGTTTCGCCGACGAGATGTGCCACTTCACTGATAACCAGCTGTAATTCGGCTTCCAGCGCCCACATGGCCCGTCCCTGAGCCTTTGCGAGCAAAACATTGAGCCGCTCGAGGGCGTTTGGAGCGCGATGCAAGTCGGTTTCGGCCAGCACCAGTTGATACTCGATTCGTGCAATCAGCTCCAGTGTCGCCGGAGGCGCCTGGCGCGCATCGGGTCCCCGATAATGGCGCAGCACCCGGGTAAGCGCTTCCTGGGCCAGCTCCGGGCGACCTTGCTGCAACCAGAAGTGACTGCTGACCTGCAATAACACCCCACGGTAAACGGTGTCAGGGATCTGCCGTTGCTGCATCAAGCGCTCCGCATCGCGCAGCAGCACGAACGCCTGGGCGTAATCGGCCTGATTGGCGGCCAGTTGCGCCAGCCCGAGGAAACCATACAGCGCGCGTTTGTCGTGATTGCGCAGGCATATTTGCAGCCCCTGCTCGAAGAACCCGGCCGCCTGCACGTCCAGGCCCTGGCACAAACTCAAACGGCCGCGCCGCAAGGCAATCCGTCCAAGCAAAGGTTCGGCGATTTTTTGCCCGGCGAGTAAATCGTGCATGGCCGCCAGCAGATGCTCAGCCCTGGCGGGAGCGCCGCGCTGCTCCAGTAATTGCGCATGGTCGAGCTCCAGCAGGCTTTCGAAAACCAATGACCCCCTGGCGCGGGCCAGGCATAACGCTTCGCGGTTAGTCGCCTGCGCCACATCAAGTTCGCCCCTGAGCAGGGCTTGCTGGGTCAAACCCGACAGGCAAATCAGCCGCACCGTCCACAGCTCCGGCCCCAGCTCGCTCATAGCTTCGAGGAAATGCACCCGGGACGCCTCCATGCGCCCTTGCAGATGCAGCAGCCAACCTTGTTGCGCCAGCCACCGAGCCAATAACTGGCGCTGAAGAAACTCTGTCGGTTGGGGCAGGAAGCGCGACAACTGCGCAATGCACTCACCTGCCGGGTCGAAACGGCCGGCAAACAACAAGGCCGCAGTGATCAAACCGATCAGTTGCGGCGAGCCAGACAACAGCGCCTCGCCTTTCTGCTCGTGAAGACGCAACAACAGCACCACCGTTTGTTCCTCAAACAGGTGTTCAAAGCTGAAATGCTGCAGCAGGCTCACGGCGACTTCAAACTCCTGCGCCAGCAACGCCTGCTCGAACGCAGCCTTCCAGTCCTGCTCGCCGGCGAACCACTGACAGGCCCGCCGATGCCAGGAGCGCCCCTCCGGCCAGGGGTTTTCACGCACTAGACGGGTCAACGGGTCGAATATCTGCAGCCAGTCCGCAGTGCCTTCCCAGGGTTCAATAAAACACCCCAGCTCTTGCAGCGCCTCCAAAATCTGCACACCTGCGACCGCGCCGAACAGGTGCTCGCATAATCGCGCATTGAACCGCGGCATATGCGCCAGCACGCGCCAGGCCTCCAACAGCTCCGGTGCCAGGCTGGCGAACAGCTCGTGTTCCAGATAATCGTACAAGGTGTCCGGTCGACCATGGACGTCGTTGCGCGACCAGTCGCATTTCTGCAACAGCGCGATGCGCACGCCGGCGCACCAGCCGCCGCTGAGCTGGTGAATCCTGCTGGCGCCCTTACTCGCGTTCTCGGGTTCTCGGTGCTGCAGTAACTTGGCGATTTCCACATGATTGAACGCCAGCGTGCCGGGGGCGCAATCGTACAATTCATCGTTGAGCAACAAGCGCGGCCAGTTGATTTGCGGACGGCGACGACTGCTCAACCACCAGGTGATCACCGGGCTACTGACCGTCAGCAGTTGGTCCAGCAGCAGGTCCAGTTCCGGATTGCGAGCGCGGCAATAGTCATCGAGAAAAATCCATACCGGCGTCTGGAAGCTGGCCAGTGCCGCAAGCAAAGCCGAATCATCCGTGCCAGCCAGCCCCAGTTCCTGAACCAGCCGCTGGCGTAAATCAGCCACGGTCATTGACTCGCCGGCCAGGGGCAGCCAACTGACCTGACAGCCCTCGGGCGCCAGCATCAGGCACTCCACCAGCAGCGTGGTTTTACCGCTACCAGCCGGGGCGCAGAACAGCTTCACGCGAGCGGTGGACGCCAGCAGCGGTTCGATCAACCTCGGACGAGACTGGTGGTGCGCAGACAACCGGGGGCGAATTCCAGGTAGGTCCAGACACCGCGTCATGGCAGTCATAGGGGTGCGCCTTGTTGTAGTTATGGCGCCACCCTAGCCCTGTCTCGCCGGCTTGTTGAAGAAGTATTCAGCGCACTGATCAACCCCTATAAAAAAGGTGACCATGAGGTCACCTTTTGTGTAAGTGTCCGTAGGAAAACTACCTCACACCTGTGCTCCGCAGGGCTGCTGGCGTGTAGTCCCCAGCTTTGGCATCGATGTTGAATTCGAAGCTGCGCTTCTCCTCATTCTTCATCCCGAGGGCGATGTAACGACCGGCAATCAGGTCATACAACGCCTCCACCGTATATGCCGGAACCTGGTGATCGTAGTAGAACTGCGCATGCCCTTCGGCGACTCGCCACAACTGGCCGCGACCGTCGTAGTGATCGGCCAGCGCGACCTGCCAGCTGTCTTCGTCAATGTACATGTGACGCTTGGCGTAGACGTGGCGCTCGTTCGGCTTGACCGTGGCGACGACCTCCCATACCCGGTGCAGTTCGTAACGGGTCAGGTCCTGATTTATATGCCCGGCCTTGATCACATCGGTGTACTTGAGGTTCGGCGAGTCAAGCTTGTAGCTGTTGTAGGGGATGTACATTTCCTTCTTGCCGACCAGCTTCCAGTCATAACGATCCGGAGCGCCGGAAAACATGTCGAAGTTGTCGGTGGTGCGCAGGCCGTCCGACGAGGTCCCGACTCCGTCATACGCCACCTGTGGCGCACGGCGCACACGACGCTGACCGGCGTTGTAGACCCATGCCTTGCGCGGTTCCTTGACCTGGTCGAGCGTCTCGTGGACCAGCAGGACGTTGCCCGCCAGACGCGCCGGCGCGGTGACTTCCTGCTTGAAGTAGTTGAGCACGTTCTCGTCGCTGCCCGGCTTCAGATCACCCAGCAGCGAAGGCACCGCGACTTCGTCCTTGAAGCGGATGACGGTGAAATCGCCATTGGATTGTGGTGTTGCCTGGGTCACGGTCCGGCGAAGGTTGCCGCCGTGGTAACGGGTAACGTGGTTCCAGATGACCTCGACCCCATTCTTCGGAATCGGGAAGGCGTAGTAGCGATTGCCGGTGAAATTGGCCAGGCCGTTACCGTCGTTGATCGGCGTTACATTCAAGGCGCTGCGCTTGGCCGACTCGTAGATTTCCGGCGGGACAGCCACTGTGCGGTGGGTCGGATAGACCGGAATCCTGTAGGTTTGTGGGTAGCGCTTGAACATGGCGATCTGACCGTCCGAGAGCTTGTCCTTGTACTGCTCGACGTTCTCCGCCGTGATGGTGAACAACGGCTTTTCGTTGGCGAACGGGTCGGCCAGGAAGCCCTTGCTATCGACCGCTCCGGCATTTTTCGCGATTCCACCGGTCCAGGCCGGAATCGAGCCATCGGCATTGCCGGCTTTTTCGGCGCCCAGCGGGGTCAGGCTGGTGCCGAGCTTGTTGGCTTCCTCCTGGGACACAGCGGCCATCACTTGGGTGGCCAGCAAGCTAACGGCCAGCAAACCGCATTGCAGAATCATCTTGCACATAACCATCATCCTTCTCAGCCAGATCAGAAATTCACGCCAAAGCTCAACGCCAGGAAGTCACGGTCTTCCAGGGTGTTGTAGTCCCCACCGAAGAAATCGGTGTAACTGAGGCTCGCGGTGTAGGTGTTGCGGTAATCCGCATCGACGCCGACGCTCATGGCTTTGGCGCCTTCGTTGAACAACCCGTTGGGGCCATAACCGGAAACGTCGTGGGACCAGGACAGATTGGGTTTGAAGTTGATGCCGGCGATCACGTTGTTGTAGTCAAGGATGGCGCGAGCGCGATAGCCCCAGGACGTCGAGGTCACAAAACCATCGGTGTCACCTTTGAAACCGTACTGGCCGTACACCGAATCGCGGCCATAACGCAGTTTGGATCGCGCCTCAAGACCGCCCACGTGAACCACTGCCGCCTCGCCCACCAGGGTCAGGCGATCGGCGCCCGCGACCTGATCAATGAAATGCGTCAGGGTGCTCTGTACCTGGGTTATTTCCTTGCGTCGATACCCCTTGTTGTCCGCACCAGGCGCTGAGGCGATAGGTGAAGCCGCGCCCCCTGCAATCGGATTGAGCATGGCCAGGGTCAGGTCGGTGCTGTTGATCTGCACCGGCGCGTTGGGTCGGTAGCTGATCTCGCCGGTCCACGCAGTGCCCGTGGGCAATGTGGTGGAGAAACTCGCTCCATACAGGCGGATGTCCTCGGGGTATTCGAGGTAATACTGCCCGCGACCGAGCATCACGCTTTGCGCCAAGGCAGCACCGGTCCCTGGGGCGATAGCGTTGGCAGTGCTCACGATCCCGGGAAGCGCGGCCAGCGTACCCAGGCCAGCGGTGGTGGTGCCGACGTTTGGCGAGCGACTGTGATAATTCATGAAGTACAGGCCGTACTCGGTGTCATCCCCCAGCCAGCGCAACGCCGTGCCCCACTGCCCGGAATCTCGCGCATCGCGATCACCGCCCCGGGGCACCACCACGCCTTCGCGGGTGACTTCAAAGCCCTGGCCGAATGCCGCAGCGATCGGCTGCAAGGGGGCAATCGCCGGGCTGGCGACTGTGTAACCCTTGGTGCAACCATCCGCCGCCACGTCACCGCCGAAAAAGGTCCCGCAGTTATCGAGAACCGTCTGGTCCCACTCCAGCTGGTAGAAACCTTCAACAGTGAGTTTGTCGGTGAGGCCTTGGGAAGCAAACAGCATGTTGACCGGAATCAGGCCTTCCTTGATCTCGGCACCAGGACGGCGAAACGCGGAGACGTCCACTGGGTTGATGCTGTTGATCGAGTTGCCGATGAACGTACTCTCCCCCCAACTGACCACCTGTTTACCCGCGCGCACCGTGCCCGGCAGATCGGCGATGGAATAGTTGTGATAAACAAAGGCGTCGAGAACCTGCGCCCCGGCGGACTTCGAGCCTTCCTTGCGATTGTGATCACTGATGGGTTTGAACGGACGGTCTTCGTCCTTCAGCTCGAAGTCATACCAGTACTTGCCGCGGACAAAGACACCGGTGTCGCCGTACTTGAGTTCGAGGTCATGGATACCCTTGAAGATCTTCGAAAAGGTCTCGCCCTTCTTGAAGTTCAAGCGACCGTCATCCCCTGTGGATGCCTGACCTGTCCCACCGTTAACGGTGCCCACCAGCGATTTCTCGGCATCACGCATGCCCCAGCTCGCGCCAACCGACAACGAAGAATCGAAGGTGCCCTCGATTTCCCCAATATTGAACGAAACCGCCTGCGCCTGGGCACAGCAACCCAAGGCCACCGCAGCGGCCAGAGCCTGCGGCTTGAAGATGGCGCGCATTGTTGTTTTTGTCATGCGTCTTCCCCGGTGAGTGACAGAAGGCCCCACCCTACTGCCGCCGACCGAGGGCGATAAGCGCACCAAGGAGGTATTCGCGGTGTCGCTCCAAAGGATGACTGGCTTGCGCACACAGGGCTTTGCACAGGGTATGGATGGGGTGGATGGCGCGGTATCAGGGACGTGGATGCATAACGCCGGCACTGTTGCCAATGCTGCAACAGTGCATACCTGTAATCGCTATTTTTCCTTTGGGAACAAGGCTTTATTCTGGACGGGCTTTCAGGGGAACGGGCTGGAGGCGCGGGTCGATGAAGGTGTGTTCTTATCCACTTCATCAGTGACCGGATTCAGATGAATTGAAGACTCTTCGGTTCATTGCACTGTGCACACAGACGTTGATTTGTAGCTCCTTGATCGAACGTCTTACTTTGGCCGCTGCGTTTGCAGCGGCCTTTTTTATAGTTGGACTTTTATATGACGAGCTGACACCTACAAGTTTTACAGATCTTTCCTACGTCACTCTGCAAATATAATAAGCGATCTTGCGATTAAGGTAATACGGCCGACACCCAAACGTCAGGCACCACCTTAATTAATGCGAGGCATTTCATGAAACCTGTTATTTATAACGACTTTCGTTCCATTAATGGATTTAACGAGAGGACACGCTTTTTAATGTTTCATTACACTGCAGCATACTTTAAAAGTTCGATTTCTACGCTGACCGGCTCTGCAGTCAGCGCCCATTATTTGATACCCGATATTACTGACCCCAGCTACCTTAAAGCCGGTTATACCACCCAAGCGATTTTCAATCTGGTTGACGAGACCAAGCGGGCCTGGCATGCGGGGGTGAGCCAATGGGGAAACAGAAGCAACCTGAATGACACTTCAATTGGCATCGAGATTGTAAACCTTGCCTCTTTCGAGAACGGAGAGTTTATTTTTCCAGACTATCATCCAGAGCAGATCACCGCCGTCGAAGCACTGGCGCAAAACATCCTCGCCCGGCATCCCGACATCATCCCGACCAACGTTTTGGGTCACTCGGACGCCGCATTCCAGAAAAGCGATCCGGGGCCGAAGTTTCCCTGGCATTTACTTTACTTGAAAGGCGTAGGAGCCTGGTTCAAAAGCTGCTTCAACTGTTCAAAACCTATGGATATGACACTTCGCGCGCGGTTAATGAACAAGGATATTTTCAACTTATCCGCGCCTTTCAGTTGCACTTTCGAGCTGACAAATACGACGGCATTATGGACATGCCAACTGCGGCTCGATTAGCAGCACTGGTCAGCAAATATTTCGGCGCAAAGTAAAAGAGGCGTTATGTAGGCGCTGACGGGAAAAACGAGGTGGCAATTTTTTGATGTGCTTCGTTGGACCACGTACATATCCTTTCCTGCGGGAACGGATATGTACGCCAACAACGGAACCTTCCTTACAACGAATACTTCTGCAGATTCCCCATCATCTCTTTCAGCGCCTCAATATTATCTTTTGGATGCGCCGCCCCCTCGAAATCACAAATCTGCTGCCAATTAGCCGCCACCTCTTCCGGCGAGAATCCGACCCGCGGATCAAACCCGGCGCCCAGGCTGCGTTCCCAGCGGACCTTGCCCATCCAGCCGCCACCTACCTCGAACAGTCCCGAAGTCTCCTGGCAGTTTTCACTGGCGAGGTACACCACCAGCGGGCTGACCAGTTCCGGCTTGAGTTGTTCGAACACTTGCGGCGGAATCAGGCCTTCGGTCATGCGGGTGCCGCCGGTGGGGGCGATGGCGTTGACCAGGATGTTGTTCTTGCGACCTTCAATGGCCAGAGTGCGGGTCAGGCCATAGAGGCCGAGTTTGGCCATGCCGTAGTTGGACTGGCCGAAGTTGCCGTAGATGCCGGAAGTCGACGCGGTGAAGATCACCCGGCCGTAGTTTTGCTCGCGCATGTGCGGCCAGGCGGCGCGGGTTACTTTGTAGGCACCTTCGACGTGGACGCGGTAGACCAGGTCCCAATCGGCGTCTTCCATTTTGTGGAAGGTTTTGTCGCGCAGGATCCCGGCGTTATTGACGACTACATCGACCCGGCCGAAGGCGTCCATGGCGTGCTGGACGATTTTGTCGCCGTCGGTAACGGAGTCGTGGTTGGCTTCGGCGATGCCGCCTGCTTCGCGAATTTGCGCGACCACTCGATCAGCTGCCGAAGCGTTAGCGCCCTCCCCCTGGGCCGAACCGCCCAAGTCGTTGACCAGAACTTTCGCGCCCTGCCTGGCGAACAGCAGCGCATGGGCGCGACCGAGGCCACCGCCGGCACCGGTGATGATCACGACTTTATCTTCGAAGCGCACAGACTCACTCATGGGGGACAACTCCAGGCCAAGGGGACATGAGTCCGAGTGTCAGGCACGGGGCTGCGGGTCACAATGAAACGGCTGGGGCTGAATGGTGCTCGATAAGGCAGGGGGATGATGCGTGAAAGATCGCAGCCTTCGGCAGCTCCTAAAGGGGCGCGGGCTGCGAATTTTTCAACAGAGTCACGAACACGCCACCTTGCGCGGCAGTAGCACGCAATTTTCTCGGAATTCCAGGTAATGCTTGAGCACCTGCGCAGGCGCTTCAATCTGTGGGTAGTGGCCAATACCGGACAACAACACCGTGTCGGGGTTGGGCATCAACTTGCGATAACGTTCGACCATGTGCCCGCCGGAAATCGGATCGGCCTCGCCATCAATCACCCGCATCGGCACTTCGTTTCGTTGCATGGCGGCCACCCAGCGATCACGCTGGGCCCGTCGCTCGGGAATGTAGCCAATCAGTTTGTGCATGATGCGCGGGCCATGGTTGCTTTCCACCAAGCTCCAGAAGTCGTCCATCTCGCTCTCGCTTGGGCGACTGTACGGACCGAAGACATGCCGGAAGCTTTTCACCAGCGCGTCCCGATTAAAGGCCCGCCCGATCATCCAGCCCAGTGGACTAAGTAGCAGTTTCTGCACCAGTAACGCGCGATGGGTTTCAGGAAACAGACCACCGTTGAGAAATACGCAACTGGCCAGCTCAATGCGTGTTTCGTGGTGCCGGGCCAACAACTCCTGGGCAACGCTGTCACCATAGTCGTGGGCGAGTACATGCACCGGATCTGCCACCTGCAAATGCGCCAGCAGTGCCTGCTGTAAATCGGCTTGTTCCAGCAGGCTGTACTCATGCTGGCTCGGCTTGGCGGAATCGCCGAAACCGAGCATGTCGCAGGCAATCACCCGGTAACGCTGCGCCAGTGGCTGCCACAGGAAATGCCAATCCCAACTGGCCGTCGGAAAACCATGGATGAGTAGCAACGGTTCACCCTGTCCCGCCGTCCAATAACGGATGTGCTGGCCACGAAAATCAAACGTCTGGCCGCGTTTGCGCCAGACACAAAGGGGGATCTCGGCGAGTTGCATCAGAGTTTATACCCCGGGTCGAGTTGATCGAGTTTGCGCAGCAACGCTGGCCAGGCCAGTGCTCCACCCATCCCTTGAGCACTGTTGGTCACGCCCGCAATCATCGCCTTGGCACCTGCCAGAATCTGCGGCTCGATGGCGATCAACTCGGCACCACCGTTTTGCGCCAGCACCTGGATATCGCAGGCTCGCTGGAAGATGAACATCATCAGAAATGTATCGGCGATGCTGCTGCCGCAGGTCAGCAGACCGTGGTTATGCAGCATCAGGAAGTTGTTCTGACCAAGGTCGGCTTGCAGTCGCGCTTTCTCCTCATGATTGAGCGCAACACCTTCGTAGGCGTGATAGCCCAAGCTGGACAAGACGAACAGCGACTGCTGGCTGATTGGCAAAACGCCCTGCTTTTGTGCCGACACCGCGACACCGGCCGCCGTATGGGTGTGCAGCACGCAAACCACGTCGTGACGCACTTCGTGCACGGCGCTATGGATGGTGTACCCCGCAGGATTGATCTCGTAGGGACTGTCCATCAACTTGTTGCCGGCCTGATCGACTTTGACCAGGCTCGATGCCGTGATTTCGTGAAACATCAGTCCATAGGGGTTGATCAGGAAGTCATCGGTGCCAGGTACCTTGGCCGAAATGTGTGTGAAGATCAGGTCGTCCCAGCCATGCTGGGCGACCAGGCGATAGCAGGCGGCCAGATCAACGCGAGCCTGCCATTCGGCGGCGCTGACCTGATCTTCGACGTTAGGTGATGGCAAGACGGGGACTACGCTCACGACAAGGAACTCCTGTTCTTATTGTTTTTCACGTAACAGCAGTCTAGTCAGCCTCCAGGGTTCGCGTAGTTGCATTGGCAGCCAGCTTGATGGCCGTGCGAGTCAGTTACGCAACGCTTTCACCAGTTGTGCCAGCCAGGGCTCGGCATCGGTTTCCGGGGTCACGCTTTCGCTGGCGTCCAGGCGCAGCATCGGTAGTACTTCACGAACGCCAAGCTCGCCAAACAATTCACGCATCAGCTCACCGCCGCCGCAAAAGGTGTCGCCATAGCTCGCGTCGCCCAGGCCGATGACGGCACCCGGCAGACCGCGCCAGGCTGCCGGCAACTGGTCGCGAATGTCGAAATACAACGCCTGAAGGTTGTCTGGCAACTCGCCCATGCCGGTGGTCGAGGTCACTGCGAGCAAGGCTTCAGGACCAAAAGCCTGAGCATCCGCAAGCGTCGCCCGAGGGTTGTGCCAGGCCTCGAACCCGGCGTCCTTCAAAATGCTTGCCGCGTGACGGGCGACTTCTTCGGCAGAACCGTAAACCGAGCCGGAAAAAATGGCGACTTTCATCAATCTGATCCTAATGCTGAGTAAATAAGGAGGATATTAACAGCAGCCCTCTGATGGTTTCTTTTAGAATGCGAAGGTCAATCAAACAGGAAAGGATTCTCCAATGATCAACGCGCAGCTGCTGCAACTGGTCATCAACGCTTCCAACGACGGCATCGTAATTGCCGAAAAAGAAGGCGAGCTAGAAAACATCCTGATTTATGTGAACCCGGCATTTGAACGCCTGACGGGCTACACCAGCGAGGAAATCCTGTACCAGGATTGCCGCTTCCTGCAGTCCGGAGACCGGGACCAAGAGGCATTGGCGGTCATCCGCGAGGCCTTGAGCAGCGGGGGCTCATGCCGGGAAATCCTGCGTAATTACCGCAAGGACGGCACGCCATTCTGGAACGAGCTGTCGCTTTCCACGGTAAAAAACGAGAGCGACGGGATAACTTACTTCGTTGGAGTGCAAAAAGATGTCAGCGCCCAGGTCAAGGCAGAGCAGCGAGTTACCCAGCTTGAGGCAAAACTGGCTGAAGTCCAGGCCGAGCTTGCGGCGCTGAAAGCGACGAACGGTTAAAACAAAAAGGCGAATTAATTGTCATTAACTACAATCACCGATGACTTTGTAACTATATCCTTCGAGTAGATCATGCAACGCGACGCGCTCCTGACGCAGGATGAGCTGGATTTCATCCAGACCATGCAACACAACCCGCAACTGAATGTGCGGGATGCGACGTCGAGCCTGCTGGTTAACGGTGGTTCGCAAATCCGTGACCTTCTCACGCGCCTAGCCGCGCACGAGCAAGTCACCATCCAGGCCAATTTCGATAATCAGCAGATGACGTTTCCGTTGCACCTGGTGGAAGACGAGTTCCATGCGCTGCACCTGCGCCTTGGGGTGCCCAGTATTTATGAAGACGGGCCGATGGTCAGGCCGTGGCGCCTGGTGCTCGAGGAGCCCGTAGCCCTGGAAAATGCCAACGGCCAGCCTGGTACCCTTTGGGTACATGAAGTGTCGTTCAAAGGTGTTCTGCTGGAAGTGCGCAACAAGACCAAAGCGCCGAAACACTTCGCCTTGTGGTTCAGTCCGTCCGGCTATGAGCGGATCGCGTTGCGCGGAACGTTCGAGAAAGAAACCGAAAGCGGCTTTTATGCCTATCAGTTGAGTCAGGGCGACAAGGACGAAACCGAGCGCCTGCGCCAGTTCATCCTCCAGCAACATCGCCTGACCCACCCCGCCCTGCATCTCTGAATCTACGTATCCAGATTACCTGCCAGAAATTGTTTCAAGCGCTGGCGCATCATCACACCTTCACTACCCAGGCAACCGATCGACGACCCGGCCAGGCTCTCCTGCGCCAGTTCGGACGCATCACCCGCTAGCAACAACTGACAATCGAGGCTCAAGGCCAGACGATTCAAACGTCGAGACACGTCCGTGGCCAGCGCGTGATTGGACACCAGCACCAGTGCCCGAGGCTTGACTCGCTCGCAGACCAGGGTGAGTTCGTCTAAAGGCTGACCGATCGACAGCAACTGAATGGCCGAGTCGACATGGCTTAGGTACAGCGCCGTGACCAGTACTTCAAGCTCACGGACCTGATCACCCAGGGCGCAGACAATCACCCGGCGCGGTTGCATGACGCGCATCAGCAGCATCCGCTGCAACACCCGCGAGCGCAGAAAACCGTCGAGGAACAGCCATTCACTGGTTTGCCCGAACGCATCATGCTGCTGCAATAACTTTTTCCACAGCGGTATGAGGATGTCCTGAAAAACCACCTCCCGTGGATAACTCGAAAAGATCTGGCCGTAGATCTGTTCCAGCTGTACTTCTTCAAAACCACTGACCGCCGCCTGAACTCGCTGTTGCCACTGGGCGTAGTCGGCGGCCACCAGCTCATCAGGGATGATTTTTGCCAGCGCCTGGAGGGGTTCGGCCTTGGCCAGGATCTTGCCGACCTTGCTGACCGCCACACCGCGCTCGATCCAGCCAAGGATGCTGCGGACTTTTTCGATATCGGCCAACGAGTACAGGCGATGCCCGCTTTCGGTGCGAGTGGGCTGAATCAGTCCATAACGGCGCTCCCAGGCACGAAGCGTCACCGGATTGATTCCGGTCAGGCGCGACACTTCCCGAATGGGAAACACATCTTCACGCTCCAGCGAATGAGCTTGCAGCGTATCCGGGGCGATATCAGGTAACACAGGCATTTCGCGGTCCACTTCCATGTATCAATCGGTGCCTATCTTACCTCTCCTGATCCCTGACCATTCAAACCAATTGATGAGTAACTAAAGTCGCTGGTGAAATATCCAGAATCAGGAATAATCCTTGCTTGATTCAAGACACAGCCCATCACCCCGGAGCTGCGCCTGGCGAATCTCCTACCCGGAGTGACGCATTTGTCTTACGGAGATACATAATGTCTACTTCCCCCGTCACGCTGATGGTTGCGCGTCGAGTCGCCGATGGTCGCTATCAGGATCTGATGGACTGGCTGCGCGAAGGCGAACAGCTGGCCACCGACTTCAAGGGTTATCTCGGCTCAGGCGTGCTCGCCCCGCCCCCCGGCGATAACGAATTCCAGATCATCTTCCGCTTCGCCGACGAGCAGACCATGCACGCCTGGGAGCACTCCGCCTCGCGTACCGCCTGGCTGGCGCGTGGCAGCGACCTGTTTGCCCATCCCAAGGAGCACCGGGTCAGCGGCATTGAAGGCTGGTTCGGTGCCGCCGGTGCGCGTCCGCCGCGCTGGAAGCAGGCCGTGGCTATCTGGCTGGCGTTCTTTCCGGTGTCGTTGCTGTTCAACTTTGTGCTGGAGCCCTTGCTGGGCGAGCTGAGCCTGTTGCCGCGGGTGTTGGTCAGTACGCTGTGCCTGACGCCGTTGATGGTTTATTTCTTCATTCCGCTGTCGACTCGAATGCTGGCGGGGTGGCTGAGTGGCAGTTCTGCACGGCGGGTGGCGGTGAAGGCGTCTGCGCAGAATCATTGATCCCCCCCTGTAGGAACGACCTCGCTCCTACAGATCCACCCCGTCACTGGTATAGTTTTGCTCTTACCGCAAAGCGAGCCCAACATGACCTCTTGCGCAACCCCAATCCTCATCACCGGTGCCGGCCAGCGAGTAGGCCTGCACTGCGCACAGCGATTGCTTGAAGAAGGTCAGCCGGTCATCTTCAGCTATCGCAGCGAGCGCCCCGGCGTGCAAACCCTGCGCGACCTGGGGGCCACGGCAGTGTTCGCCGACTTCTCCAGCGAGGCCGGAATACTCGCATTCATCGCCGAACTGAAAACCCACACCGACAGCCTGCGGGCAATCGTGCATAACGCCTCCGAGTGGCTGGCCGAAACCCTGGACTGCGACGCGACCGCCTTCACCCGCATGTTCAATGTACACATGCTGGCGCCCTACCTGATCAACCTGCACTGCGCCGACCTGCTCGAACGCTCGAGCCCGGCAGACATCGTGCACATCAGCGACGACGTGACACGCAAGGGCAGCAGCCGCCACATCGGTTATTGCGCGAGCAAGGCCGGGCTCGACAGCCTCACGCTGTCCTTCGCCGCGAGGTACGCTCCAACCATCAAGGTCAACGGCATCGCGCCCGCCCTGCTACTGTTCAACCCTGACGACGACGCGCAGTACCGCGCCAAGGCCCTGGCCAAGTCCGCGCTGGGCATAGAACCCGGCAGCGAGGTGATCTATCAAAGCCTGCGCTACCTGCTCGACAATCCCTATGTCACCGGCACGACCCTGACCGTCAACGGCGGACGGCACGTCAAATAGACTGCCCCGCGAGGATGTCCCATGACTCTAACGCTACCCCGTAAGGCCCTGTCCCAGAGCTACCGCGAGATCCTCATCGGCATCGGTGAGAATCCCGACCGCGAAGGATTGCTCGATACCCCGGCGCGAGCTGCCAAGGCCATGCAGTACCTCTGTCATGGCTATGAACAGAGTGTTGAAGATATCGTCAACGGCGCGCTGTTTTCCTCGGATACCGACGAGATGATCATCGTTGCCGACATCGAACTGTATTCATTGTGCGAACATCACCTGTTGCCCTTCATCGGCAAGGCCCACGTGGCTTATATTCCGACGGGCAAGGTGCTGGGCCTGTCGAAGATCGCTCGGCTGGTGGACATGTTCGCCCGCCGCCTGCAGATCCAGGAAAACCTCACCCGGCAAATCGCCGATGCGGTGCAAGACGTGACCGGTGCAGCCGGCGTCGCGGTAGTTATCGAAGCCCGGCACATGTGCATGATGATGCGCGGCGTCGAGAAACAGAATTCGACCATGAACACTTCGGTGATGCTCGGTGCCTTTCGCGAGTCGAGCAATACCCGCCAGGAGTTTCTGCAATTGATTGGACGGAGCAAGTAGCAATGCCACAACTTCAGCCAGGAATGGCACGCATCCGGGTCAAGGACCTGGGTTTGCGCACCTTCATCGGAATCAACGAGGACGAGATCCTCAACAAGCAGGACGTGCTGATCAACCTGACGATACTGTATGCGGCCCAGGAAGCGGTGCGCGACAATGACATCGATCACGCGCTGAACTACCGCACCATCACCAAGGCGATCATCGCTCACGTGGAAGGTCATCGCTTCGCCCTGCTCGAACGCCTGACCCAGGAGATACTCGACCTGGTCATGCTCAACGAGTCCGTGCGGTACGCCGAGGTCGAAGTGGACAAGCCCCATGCGCTGCGATTCGCCGAATCGGTGTCGATAACGCTCGCGGCGAGCCGCTAGCTACAAGCTGCAAGCTTCAAGCTGTAAACTGCAAGCCACCGCAATTCAACTTGCAGCTTTGCCATTTAAAGTTGTGTCGCAGAGACCTCTCATGACTGATCAACAACGCCTCGAACTCGAAGCCGCCGCCTTTCGCCGGCTGGTGGCTCACCTCGATAGTCGCAAGGATGTGCAGAACATCGACCTGATGAACCTCTCCGGGTTCTGCCGTAACTGCCTGTCCAAGTGGTACAAGGCTGCCGCCGATGAACGCCAGATCGACGTCAGCCTCGATGACGCCCGCGAAGTCGTCTACGGCATGCCGTACGCCGAGTGGAAAGCCCAATACCAGCAAGAAGCCAACGCCGAACAACAGGCAGCGTTCGCCAAAGGAAAACCCCATGACTGATTTGAACACCCTGCGCGCCAGCCTCAAGAGCGGTGAACACGCTTTTGCCGACACCCTGGCCTTCATCGCCGCGGGCTACGACTACCAGCCACAAGCGTTCAACAACGGTGGCGTGGACAACGCAGCCGGGCAGAACGAAGGCTCGTGCAAGACCCTTGGCCTGGCGCTGCTTGAAGGCCTTAACGATGAAGAGGCGCTGTTGGCGTTTGGCGAGCATTACCGTTCAGTGTTGGCGACGCCCGAGGGCAGTGATCATGGCAATATTCGGGCGTTGATTACCCACGGTTTGGGGGGCGTGAAGTTCAGCGCGCAGCCGCTGACCCGCCGCTGATCCAGGACGAAAATAACCCGTGGCGAGGGAGCTTGCTCCCGCTGGGCTGCGAAGCGGCCCCACAAGATGGGCCTGCTGCGCAGTCCAGCGGGAGCAAGCTCCCTCGCCACAGGCTACACACCACCCTGTCCATGGGTGAATGCGCACATCCCGACTTTTAAGATTAACCCGGCGACTTTATTTCGTTTGCCCGCCACCACCGCTCACGGCTTAGATAAAAGAAGCATCCCTTCTTCAGAGTCGGTCATCCATGAGCAGCGAAAGCATCAGTCGTTCGATCAACGTGGTTCATCCCGTCACCCTCAGCCATGGCAAAAACGCCGAGGTCTGGGACACCGACGGCAAGCGCTACATCGACTTCGTCGGTGGTATCGGCGTGCTCAACCTAGGTCATTGCCACCCGCGCATCGTCGAGGCCATTCGCGAACAGGCCACGCGCCTGACCCATTACGCATTCAACGCCGCCGCCCACCAGCCCTACATCGATTTGATGGAGCGCCTCAGTGCGTTCATCCCAGTGGACTACCCGGTCAGCGGAATGCTCACCAACAGTGGCGCGGAAGCCGCAGAAAACGCCTTGAAGATTGTCCGCGGCGCCACTGGGCGTAGCGCCGTGATTGCTTTCGACGGCGCGTTTCACGGCCGCACCCTGACCACCCTCAACCTCAACGGTAAAGTCGCGCCCTACAAGCAGAAAGTCGGCGTGCTGCCCGGCCCTGTGTACCACTTGCCCTATCCGAGCCAGGACAATGGCGTGACCTGCGCTGAAGCCTTGAAAGCCATGGATCGCCTGTTCAGCGTGGAAATCGACTTCGCGGACGTCGCTTGCTTCATCTTCGAACCGGTGCAGGGCGAAGCGGGCTTTCTCGCGATGGACCCGGCGTTTGCCCAGGCGCTACGGCGTTTTTGCAATGATAAGGGGATTGTGCTGATCGCCGACGAGATCCAGTCGGGCTTCGGGCGTACCGGCCAGCGCTTCGGGTTTTCGCGCCTTGGCATCGAGCCGGACCTGATTCTGCTGGGCAAAAGCATCGCCGGCGGGGTGCCATTGGGCGCCGTGGTCGGGCGTAAAGAACTACTCGACGTGCTGCCCAAGGGCGGGCTGGGTGGCACCTATTCCGGCAACCCTATCGCCTGCGCTGCCGCCTTGGCGACCCTCGATGAAATGACTGACGCGCAGCTGCACCGCTGGGGCGCCCAGCAGGAAGAAGCCATCGTCAGTCGCTATCAGTCCTGGCGCGCCAGCCAGTTGTCACCCTTCCTCGGGCGCCTGACCGGTGTCGGCGCCATGCGCGGCATTGAACTGACTCACCCTGATGGCACGCCGGCCGCCGCCCAGCTCACCCAGCTACTGACCCTGGCCAGGGAAGCCGGCTTGCTGCTGATGCCCAGTGGCAAGTCGCGCCATATCATCCGGCTGCTGGCGCCTTTGACCACTGAGGCTGCCGTGCTGGAGGAAGGCCTGAACATCCTTGAAGTCTGCTTGGCGAAACTCGATTGATAGCAAAATGAGCTCAGGGACTGACGTAGCGAATTATGGTCGCTTGCAGTCCCTGAAGTAGCGTCGCAATACTCATTGAAGACACCCGATTTCGAATTGTGGGAGCCGGCTTGCCGGCGATGGCGTACTTGAAATCGCCATCGCCGGCAAGCCGGCTCCCACAGTTAGATCCTGACCAACCCCATTTTATCAGCGAGATCATCACCATTTAGGCGCCGAGGCATGCATGTATCACGACAATATAATTTATAAAAAGAAGTCCAACGATCCTCAATTCCTCCTCGGCGTAGCCGTTGTACTGTTCCTCGGCGCCTACCTGATGAACCTGGGCAACAGCGCCTTCAGCAACTTCCTGCATCCACTGCTGGGCAATGCGCCCGACAGCCTGACCGCCCGCAACATCGCCATCGGCCTGGCCATTGCCGTGCTGGGGACGTTGAATTTCCACGTGCTCGGACGCCTCAAGTTCAAAGTACAGACCACGGTGGTCTGGATCGAACTGCTGATCCTGTTCCTCGCGTTCTTCGACACCTTCAACCTGTCCTACAGCTTCATCCTCGACAAGGTCGGTTTCCTGATCGTCCAGGGCGCCGCTACCACGCTGTACATCTCGGCGGTGGCGATCGTGATTGCCTTTGTGCTGGCGCTGATCGGGGCGGTCGCCAAGCTGTCGAACAACGGCCTGGCCAACGCCCTCGCCTCGTTCTACACCTCGTTCTTTCGCGGGGTGCCGTTGCTGATCCAGATCTACCTGATCTACCTCGGCCTGCCGCAGTTGGGTTATGTGGTCGACGCCGTCCCGGCGGGCATCCTCGCGCTGTCCCTGTGCTACGGCGCCTATATGACAGAGATTTTCCGCGCCGGCATCCAGAGCATTCCGGTCGGTCAGTGGGAAGCCTCCCGGGCGCTGAACATCAGCCCGTTCAAGACCCTGAGCCGGGTGATCATGCCCCAGGCCCTGCGCGTGATCATCCCGCCTACCGGCAACCAGTTCATCGCCATGCTCAAGGACAGTTCCCTGGTGTCGGTGATCGGCGTGTGGGAGTTGATGTACCTGGCCAAGACCCAGGGCCGTGCGGACTTCCGCCACCTGGAAATGCTGATCACCGCAGCGATGATCTACTGGGCGCTGTCGTTCATTCTTGAGCGGGTGCAGGCGCGAATCGAAAAACGGGTCAACCGATCCACGGCAAGAGGTTGATGGCTGATGACTCTCACCCGTACCGCAGAACGTCTCGACCTGGCCCCTGCATCGCCAGCCAATCCACCGATGATTGCCATCACCGGCCTGAACAAGTGGTACGGAAATTTTCATGCGCTGCGCGATGTCGACCTGAACGTCGCCGCGGGGGAAATCCTGGTGGTGTGCGGGCCCTCGGGCTCGGGCAAGTCGACGATGATTCGCTGCATCAACCATCTGGAGAATTTCCAGAAAGGCCAGATCAAGGTCAACGGCATCGTCCTCACCAGCGAAGCCGAAAGTGTCAGCGCCGTGCGCAGTGAAATCGGCATGGTGTTCCAGAGTTTCAACCTGTTCCCGCACCTCAGCGTGATGGACAACCTGACCCTGGCGCCGCAACTGGTGCAAGGCGTGTCGGCCCGCGAAGCGAAGAAGCGCGCGCAGGTGTACCTGGAGCGGGTGCGCATTGCCGAGCATGCCGACAAGTACCCGTCGCAATTGTCCGGCGGCCAGCAGCAGCGAGTGGCGATCGCCCGGGCGCTGTGCATGAATCCCAAAGTGATGCTGTTCGATGAACCGACCTCGGCCCTCGACCCGGAAATGGTCCATGAAGTACTCGACGTGATGGGCGAACTGGCCACCGACGGCATGACCATGATCTGCGTGACCCATGAAATGGGCTTTGCCAGCAAGGTCGCCGACCGCGTGCTGTTCATGGACCAGGGGCAGGTGATCGAACAGGCCACCCCGGCCGAGTTTTTCAATAACCCACAGACTGAACGTGCACAGAAATTCCTGTCGCAGATCATCGGTCACTGAAGACCGCTTCGCCCGCCATAACAATAACGAGACATGGAGATGGACATGGTCAGAAGTAAACGCGTACTCACCCTCGCCGCCGCAATGTCGCTGTTGTTTGTCGGCGCCGCCAATGCCGGTGCGGTGCTGGACAAGATCCAGAGCAGCAAGACGATGACGGTCGCCACGTCGGCCACCTGGCCGCCACAAGGTTTCATCAACGACAAGAATGAAATCGACGGCTTCGATATCGACGTCTCGAAAGAAATCGCCAAGCGCCTTGGGGTCGAGGTCAAGTTCATCACGCCCGATTGGGACGTGATAACCGCCGGCAGGTGGAACGGGCGCTGGGACATGTCCGTGGGCTCGATGACCGCTACCAAGAGTCGCGCGCGGATCCTCGACTTCCCCGGGACTTATTACTACGTGCCCTATGTCTTTGCCGTGCACGACAAGTCTACGGTCACGGACCACAAGGCCCTGAATGGCAAGACCATCGGCGTTGAAGGCGGCACCACTTCCGAGGACTTTCTCAACCAGGCACTGGCCATCGAAACCACCGATGTGCCGCCGGTGGTGTACGACGTCAAGACCGAAAAAATGAAGACCTACGCCGGCTCCGTCGGACCGCTGGACGATCTGCGTCTGGGCGATGGAGCTCGACTGGACGCCATCCTCACCCAGCGCAGCACCCTGGATGCGGCCGTTAAAAAAGGTTACCCGCTGCGCGCTGTGGATAACGCTGTCGCCTTCTACGAACCGCTGGCCGTGGCGACCGACAAGGGGGATCCGGAGTTGCAGGCGAAGCTCGGTACCATCATCGACGAAATGCACAAGGACGGTACGCTGTCGAAATTGTCGACCAAGTGGTACGGCGTCGATTACTCGACAGTCAAGTAACCCAACCATCCCTCTATCCCTGTGGGAACGGGCTTGCCCGCTCCCACAGGGATGAGTGGGTGTGTGAGTGGTCAACTATTTTCAAGGATCGACCCATGTCCTTCCCCAACACCTGGTACTCCCAAACCTCGCTGCCCCACGCGGCCAGGCCCGAACTCAATACCGATGAAAGCTGCGACGTGTGCATCATCGGTGCCGGCATCGCCGGCCTCACTGCAGCCCTGGAACTGACCCAACGGGGCAAACGGGTGATTCTGCTGGAGGCCCATCAGGTTGCCTGGGGCGCATCCGGACGCAATGGCGGCGTGGTCTCGCCTGGCTGGGCTGAAGGCTCGGGCGCCATTCGCAAAAAGCTCGGGCTGGATCAGGCCAAGGCACTGTTTCAGATGTCAGTCGAAGGCGTGCAGATCGTACGCAATAATATTGCCGAATTGGCGCTGCGCGGTTGCGAGCCGTCCTGCGGCACGATCCGGGTCAAGCGCTACGACGACGGCGCTGGCGTGAAGTCTCACATCGAGACGATGCGCCGCGACTTCGGCTACGAGCTCAACTACCTCGACACCGCGCAGATCCGCCAACGGGCTCACACCCAACGCTACTTCCAGGGTGTAGAAGACCCGAACGCCCTGCATTTTCACCCGCTCAATTATTGCCTGGGCCTGGCACTGGCGATTGAAGCGGCTGGCGGCAAGATCCACGAACAATCGAAGATGCTTGCCTGGCATCACGAAGGCGCGGACAAAGTGATCAACACGGCTAGCGGCAGTGTGCGCTGCCAGGATCTGGTGTTTTGCGCGGGCGGTTACGGTGGCCCGGAGCTGCAGAAGCTAAGCCGCGCCTACCTGCCGATCGCCACCTACGTGGTGCTGACCGAACACCTGGGTGATTCGATCAAATCCGTGCTCGATTCCGGCGCGGCGTTCTCCGACGACCGTCGGGCTTCGGATTATTACCGGGTAGTGGAAGGCGATCGCCTGCTGTGGGGCGGGCGCATCACCACGCGTAATGAACAGAACGAACAGGCCCTGGCAGCCATGCTCAAGGCGGATATGGTCTCGGTCTATCCACAGCTGGCCCCGGTAAAAATCGAACTGGCCTGGTCCGGCCTGATGGGCTATTCAACCAACAAGATGCCCAACCTTGGGCTCCTGGAACCGGGTGTCTGGGCCTGTACTTCATTTGCTGGGCACGGTTTGAATACCGGCTCGATCGGCGGCCGCGTCATCGCTGAAGCAGTGTGCGGGGAAAACCGGCGGTATGAGCTGTTCAAACCTTACTTGCTGGACTGGAACGGCGGGCCATTTGGGCGGGTGGCAGCTAATGCGATTTATCAGTCGTTGAAAGTGATGGATTACGTGCAAGAACGGTTTCGCGGTTAACCACGATACCTGTGTGGAAGGGGGCTTGCCCGCTCCCACACATAACTTGCGGCGCTAGTCAGAATGCCCAAAAAAAACCGGCCGAAGCCGGTTTTTTCATTTCAACGATCTCAGAACTTGGCGTTCTGCAGGTCGTCCAGGTAGCGCTCGGCGTCCAGTGCCGCCATGCAGCCGGCACCGGCGGAGGTGATCGCCTGGCGGTAGACATGGTCAGCCACGTCGCCAGCCGCGAAGATGCCTTCGAGGTTGGTAGCGGTAGCGTTGCCTTCACGGCCGCCCTGGATAACCAGGTAACCATCTTTCAAGGTCAGTTGGCCTTCGAACAGCGAGGTGTTCGGAGTGTGGCCGATAGCAATGAACACGCCGTCGACTTTCAGCTCGTCGAAGCTGCCGTCATTGTTCTTAAGGCGTGCACCGGTCACGCCCATGTTGTCGCCCAGTACTTCGTCGAGGGTCGAGTTCAGCTTCAGCACGATCTTGCCTTCGGCAACCCGCGCGTTCAGCTTGTCGATCAGGATCTTCTCGGCGCGGAAGGTTTCGCGACGGTGGACCAGGGTCACGGTGCTGGCGATGTTGGCCAGGTACAGCGCCTCCTCCACGGCAGTATTGCCACCACCCACTACCGCCACTGGCTTGTTGCGGTAGAAGAAACCGTCGCAAGTGGCGCAGGCCGAAACGCCCTTGCCCATGAACGCTTCTTCCGACGGCAGGCCCAGGTAACGAGCGCTGGCACCGGTGGCGATGATCAGGGCGTCGCAAGTGTAGGTGCCGCTGTCGCCGGTCAGGCTGTAAGGCTTGGAAGCAAAGTCCACGGCATTGATGTGATCGAAGACGATCTCGGTCTCAAAACGCTCGGCGTGCTCTTTCATGCGCTCCATCAACACCGGGCCGGTCAGGCCATGGACATCGCCCGGCCAGTTGTCGACTTCGGTGGTGGTGGTCAGTTGACCGCCGGCCTGCATGCCGGTGATCAGCAGTGGCTTGAGGTTGGCACGGGCGGCGTAGACCGCTGCGCTGTAACCGGCAGGGCCGGAACCGAGAATAATCACTCGCGAATGACGGACTTCAGACATGACCTGCTCCTGTTGACCGGCCGAAAATACTGGCGCGGAACGCCGGGTTGCCGGCGGGAATTAAAAAGGACCGTTGAAAGCACTTGGGGAAGGCTTTAGCTCGACAGTCCTGTAAAAAGAATGGGTGCAGCTTATCGAGGGGGCGAAGATTAAGGAAATACACAATAACAATCCAGCTCATAGCGGGTCTCTATCCGGTGCCACGACTAAATAGACTAATTTGTTAAAGCTGATGTCGACGTCGCCGCCGCGCTTTCGCCCTCCGGTCAAAGCCGGTAAGGTCGGCGCGTTTCCCCTTGCTCGGAGCCCCTTATGCCCGCCCCCGTACTCTCTGGCCCGCAATACCTGCGTGAAGGCCTCAAGCTGGTCCTGAGCCCCGGCCTGCGTTTATTCGTGCTGTTGCCGCTGATGATCAACCTGATACTGTTCGTCGGATTGATCTACCTGGCCAGCCATCAATTCAGCCTGTGGGTCGATACGCTGATGCCGTCCCTGCCCGAGTGGCTAAGTTTTCTCAGTTACATCCTATGGCCGATTTTCGTGGTGCTGGTGGTGTTGATGGTGTTTTTCACCTTCACCATGCTGGCCAACGTCATCGCGGCGCCCTTCAACGGCTTTCTCGCGGAAAAAGTCGAAGTGGTGGTGCGTGGCACCGACGACTTCCCGGCCTTCAGCTGGGGTGAGCTGATCGCCATGATCCCGCGCACCCTGGCCCGGGAAATGCGCAAGCTCGGCTACTTCCTGCCCCGGGCGCTTGGGCTGTTCATCCTGTCTTTCATTCCGGTGGTGAACATCATCGCCGCGCCGCTGTGGCTGTTGTTCGGAGTGTGGATGATGGCGATCCAGTACATCGACTACCCGGCGGATAACCACAAGCTGGGCTGGAACGAGATGCTTGCCTGGCTGCGCGAAAAGCGCTGGCAGAGCATGAGTTTTGGCGGGAGTGTCTACCTGGTGCTGCTGATTCCGGTGGTCAACATTCTGATGATGCCGGCGGCAGTCGCGGGCGCAACGTTATTCTGGGTGCGTGAACGTGGCGCGGAAAACCTGGTGACCCAGCGCTGACTGTTCACAAATCCATCATTTCTCCGTCACACCGACGACATGGCCCCAGCCGACACTGGGGTCATGACGACAGCTCTGCATATCACCCTGATCACCGAAACCTTCCCTCCCGAAATCAACGGCGTGGCCAATACTCTTGGCCGCTTGTGCGACGGCTTGCGCGCGCGCGGGCATCGCGTGGAGCTGGTGCGCCCCCGCCAGGAGGGAGACCAGCACATCGGTGGCGACGATGAGCTGCTGCTGTGCCGGGGCTGGCCGCTGCCGGGCTATCCGGGCTTACAGTGGGGGCAGTCGTCGATGCACAAATTGCTGCGGCGCTGGCAACGCCATCGTCCGGACGTGCTCTACATCGCTACCGAAGGGCCGCTGGGGTTGTCCGCGTTACGCGCGGCTCGTCGCCTGGGCATTGCGGTGGTCAGCGGGTTTCACACCAATTTCCAGCAGTACACCAGTCAGTACGGATTCGGTTTGCTGACCCGCCTGCTGACGCACTACCTGCGCTGGTTTCACAACCGTTCGAGACTGACGCTGGTGCCGAGTGCCAGCCAGCAACTGGAGCTGGAGCGTCGGCATTTCGAGCGGCTGGCATTGTTGTCCCGCGGGGTCGACAGCCAGTTGTTTCATCCGACCAGGCGCCTGCCTGCACTGCGTGAGCAGTGGGGCCTTGCCGAGCGCGACATTGCGGTGATCCATGTCGGTCGCCTGGCACCGGAGAAGAACCTGGGCCTGCTCAACCGTTGTTTCGATACGTTGAAGACGAGTTATCCACAGAAGAATCTGAAATTGATCGTGATTGGTGACGGCCCACAACGGGCTGCGCTCGAAAAGGAACTGCCCCAAGCGATCTTCTGCGGAGCCCTGCGCGGGGAAGTCCTGGCCAGTCACTATGCGTCGGGGGATGTGTTTCTATTCCCGAGCATGACCGAGACCTTCGGCAATGTAGTGCTGGAGGCGCTGGCTTCAGGCCTGGGCGTGGTGGCCTACGATCAGGCTGCAGCGGCCCAGCATATTCGCCATGGCTACAACGGAGTGCTGGCAATGCCAGGGGATGAAGATGCGTTTTGCGATGCGGCGGCGTGGTTGCTAGAGGAGCGAGAAACGTTGCGTTGCGTGCGGCTGAACGCCCGGCAACATGCCAGTCGCCAGGGCTGGCCGGCGATTATCGAGCAGTTTGAGGGGCAGTTGCGGGGGGCTTGTATTGGGGAGTCGGTGGTGCCGAATGCACCGACAGTGCCTTGAATTGTTTGTTGACCTTGAGGCCGTCTTCGCGGGCAAGCACGCTCCCACAGTGTTCTGGGGTGTTCACAGCTGGTGTGACCGCCACAAAACGTGTGGGAGCCGGCCTTGCCCGCGATGAGGCCCGACCAGACGCCGCTTAAACCAGCGTCATCAAGGCCTCACGACTGAACGGCAGGATGTCTTCCTCACGCCCGTCCCGTACCTTCTGCGCCCAGTCCGGATCCACCAGCAACGCACGCCCTACCGCCACCAGATCGAACTCATCATTGTTCAAGCGTTCCAGCAGATTTTCCAGGCTGGCTGGTTGCGCGATCTTGTCGGTGTTGACCATGAATTGCAGGAACTCGCCGTCCAGGCCGACGCTACCCACCGTGATGGTCGGCTTGCCAGTGAGTTTGCGGGTCCAGCCGGCCAGGTTCAGTTCGGAACCGTCGAACTCCGGCTCCCAGAAACGGCGCGTCGAGCAGTGGAAAATATCCACGCCGGCGTCGGACAGCGGCTGGAGAAATTCACCCAGCGCTTGCGGGGTCTGCACCAGACGGGCGGTGTAATCCTGCTGCTTCCACTGGGAGAAACGGAAGATGATCGGGAAGCCTTCGCCGACCGCCGACCGCACGGCTTGAATCAATTCGATGGCAAACCGCGAACGATTGGCCAGGCTGCCACCGTACTCGTCGGTGCGCTGATTGCAGCCTTCCCAGAAGAACTGATCGACCAGATAGCCGTGGGCCCCGTGTATTTCCACGCCGTCCATGCCGATGCTTTGCGCATCCTTGGCCGCCTGGGCGAATGCGGCGATGACGTCCTGAATGTCCTGTTTGGTCATGCCGTGAACCACGACCTGATCGTCCTTCACCTTTTCCGACGGACCATAGCCCGGCACGCTGGCGTCCGGCTCGGTGCCGATGCGCCGCACGCTGCCGACATGCCACAACTGAGGAACGATCTTGCCGCCTTCGGCGTGCACCGCATCTACCACCTTCTTCCAGCCGGCCAACGCGGCCTCACCGTAGAAGTGCGGCACGTTCGGGTAGCCATTAGAGGCCTGGTGCCCGACTGTGGTGCCTTCGGTAATGATCAGGCCGACGCCGGCGGCAGCGCGTCGACGGTAGTACTCGATCACCTTGGAATTGGGCACGCCGCCTGGAGAAAACGAGCGAGTCATGGGCGCCATGACGACGCGGGTCGGCAGTTCCAGGGTGCCGAGGTGGAACGGTTTGAACAGGGCTTTGACGGGCATGGGACGCTCCACGAGGGGTTGGCTTTATGACAACCATAATATGGAGCGTCTCGAGAGCTGAACAGTACTATTGATTTTGGTGATTAAGGATCAAAAAGCAAAGCAAACGATCTTCTAGCCCAGCGCTTTTTCGATCGCCTGGACCACAGAAGCATCATCCGGCGCCGTGCGCGGCGAGAACCGTGCCAGCACGCGCCCGTCCTTGCCCAGCAGGAATTTTTCGAAGTTCCAGGTAATGTCCCCGGGAAATTCAGCGCCCTCGCCCGCCAGCAGGCGGTACAACTGATGACGGTCATGCCCGTTCACTTCCAGCTTGCTGGACAACGGAAACGTCACGCCATAGTTCAGGCTGCAGAAGTCCTGGATCTCCTGCTCAGTCCCCGGCTCCTGTCCGGCAAACTGGTTGCACGGCAACCCAAGCACACTGAAACCCTTGTCCTTGTATTGCTGGTAAAGGTTCTCCAGCGCCGCATATTGGGGGGTAAGGCCACATTTGGAGGCAACGTTCACTACCAGTACGACGCGCCCCTTGAAAGGTGCCAGCGGTAGTTCCTGACCATCCAGGGCTGTCAATTTAAGGTCGTGAAAAGCACTCATGACGATCTCCACATTCCCGTGTTCTTCTCGAAACAGCTACCTGGCGGCGCTGCCATGGACAACCGCAGACTAAAAAAGGCGCCCTCGGGCGCCTCTCCAGTTCTCTGAGCTTAGCGCAGAAAATCAGTGGTGATGACCACCTTCGCCATGGACGTGACCATGGGCAACTTCTTCCTGGCTGGCGTCACGGATGTCGATGATCTTGACCTGGAAGTTCAGGCGCTGACCGGCCAACGGGTGGTTGCCGTCGACAGTCACGTCATCGCCGTCCAGATCGCGAATGGTGACGATCTGCATCTGGCCGTCCGGAGCGGAAGCGTGGAACTGCATGCCCACTTCCAGTTCGTCGACGCCTTCGAACATGCTGCGGCTCAAGGTGCTGACCAGTTCGGCAGCGTATTCGCCGTAAGCGTCTTCAGGTTCAACAGCGACGGTCAGTTCATCACCAACTGCCTTGCCTTCCAGGGCTTTTTCCAGACCTGGGATGATGTTGCCTGCGCCTTGCAGGTAAACCAGCGGCGCGCCGCCGGCGGAGCTGTCGATGACCTCACCAGCGTCGTTGGTCAGGGTATAGTCGATGGAGACAGCCTTATTGGCGGCGATCAGCATGGGGCGAGACCTTTTGCAGAAGAATTTAGAAAGGCCAAGTTTAGCGAAGCAATCGCCCGAAAGCGAACACAACCCGGACAGACGGATGACGATGCAAGACTCGACGGTCACCGGTTTCCACCAGGACGAAGACGGGCATTGGGTTGTCGAGCTTTCCTGCGGCCACACCCAGCACCTGCGTCACCAGCCGCCGTGGCAATCCCGGGCCTGGGTCATGGACCCGGCGCAGCGTATTGAAAAAATAGGCCAGCCCTTTGCTTGCGGTTGGTGCGCACAAGGCTCGGTTAGCGATAACCTTGGCGACTGAAATTCGGTAGAGCGTCACTGATAGATGCTCACCCCTGCGCTCCCTTAGAGAATCCGCATGCAAACTTTTTTTATCGCGCCCACCGATTTTGGTGTGGGTCTGACCTCCATCAGCCTCGGGCTGGTGCGTACCCTTGAGCGGGCCGGTCTCAAGGTCGGCTTTTTCAAACCTATCGCCCAACCGCACCCGGGCGACACCGGGCCTGAGCGCTCCACCGAACTGGTGGCGCGCACCCATGGCCTCAAACCGCCCCAGCCCCTGGGCCTGGCCCACGTCGAGCGCATGCTGGGCGACGGCCAGCTCGATGAGTTGCTCGAAGAAATCATCACGCTCTATCAGCAGGCAGCCATTGGCAAGGACGTGCTGATCGTCGAAGGCATGGTCCCGACGCGCAGTGCCAGCTACGCCGCCCGGGTCAATCTGCACCTGGCCAAGAGCCTGGACGCCGACGTGATCCTGGTCTCGGCGCCGGAAAACGAAGTGCTCACCGAACTGTCCGGCCGCGTCGAATTGCAGGCACAGTTGTTTGGTGGCCCGAAAGACCCGAAAGTCCTCGGCGTGATCCTCAACAAGGTCAAGACCGATGAAAGCATGGAAGTCTTCGCCTCGCGCCTGAAGGAACATTCGCCGTTACTGCGCAGCGGTGATTTCAAACTGCTTGGCTGCATCCCGTTTCAGCCGGAACTCAATGCGCCGCGCACCCGCGACGTCGCCGACCTGATGGGCGCGCAGATTCTCAACGCCGGGGACTACGAAACCCGGCGCATGAGCAAAATCATCATCTGCGCCCGCACCATGCGCAACACTGTGGAGCTGCTCAAGCCCGGCGTTCTCGTGGTGACCCCGGGCGACCGCGATGACATCATCCTCGCCGTCAGCCTCGCCGCCATGAACGGCGTGCCGCTGGCCGGCCTGCTGCTGACCAGCGACACCCTGCCCGACCCGCGCATCATGGACCTGTGCCGCGGCGCCTTGCAGGCGGGCCTGCCTGTGTTGTCGGTGAGCACCGGTTCCTACGACACCGCCAACCAGCTGAACGGCCTGAACAAGGAGATCCCGATCGACGACCGCGAGCGCGCGGAGATCATCACCGACTTCGTCGCCAGCCACCTCGACGCCAACTGGCTGCACCAGCGCTGCGGTACTCCGCGGGAAATGCGCCTGTCGCCGGCGGTGTTCCGTTATCAACTGATCCAACGCGCCCAGGCCGCGAACAAGCGCATCGTGTTGCCCGAGGGCAGCGAGCCGTTGACCGTGCAGGCGGCTGCCATCTGCCAGGCACGCGGCATCGCCCGCTGCGTGTTGCTGGCCAAGCCCGCAGATGTCGAAGCCGTGGCCCGTGCGCACGATATCGAGCTGCCGCCCGGGCTGGAAATTCTCGACCCTGACCTGATCCGCGAGCGCTATGTCGAGCCGATGGTCGCGCTGCGTAAAAGCAAAAGCCTCAACGCGCCGATGGCCGAGCAGCAGCTGGAAGACACCGTGGTGATCGGCACCATGATGCTGGCGCTGGACGAGGTCGACGGCCTGGTGTCCGGGGTCATTCACTCCACCGCCAACACCATCCGCCCGGCCCTGCAGCTGATCAAGACCGCACCGGGCTGCACCCTGGTGTCCTCGGTGTTTTTCATGCTGTTCCCCGAAGAAGTGCTGGTCTACGGCGACTGCGTGATGAACCCGCACCCGAGCGCCAGCGAACTGGCCGAGATCGCCCTGCAAAGTGCCGACTCGGCGGCGGCTTTCGGCATCACTCCACGGGTGGCGATGATCAGCTATTCCAGCGGCGAATCCGCCAGCGGCGAAGAAGTCGAAAAAGTCCGCGAAGCGACATTGCTCGCCCACGAACAGCAGCACTCGCTGCTGATCGACGGCCCCCTGCAATACGACGCCGCCGCCAACGAAACCGTGGCCCGGCAACTGGCGCCGAACAGCCAGGTGGCCGGTCGCGCCACGGTGTTCGTGTTCCCCGACCTGAACACCGGCAACACCACGCACAAAGCCGTGCAACGCAGCGCCGACTGCGTCAGCCTCGGGCCAATGCTGCAAGGCCTGCGCAAACCGGTGAACGACCTGCCGCGCGGCGCGCAAGTCGACGACATCGTCTACACCATCGCGTTGACCGCGATCCAAGCCGCCAACCGACCTATGGATCTTTAAATGCTGGATTTTCTGCCTGCCGCTGTGCGCGGCGTGATTGCCTCGATTCTGCTCGCGCTCAATACCATCCTGCTGTGCTCGTTCCTGTTCTGCGTGGCAATCTTCAAGGTGCTGCCGTTCGCCATCACCCAGCGTTTCACGCGCTGGCTGATGAGCCACACCCACGAAGCCTGGATCAGCAACAACAAGGCCTGGATGAACCTGGTCTGCCGCACCCGCTGGCACCTCAGCGGCCTGGAAGGCCTGGACTACCAGCACTCCTACCTGATCACCAGTAACCACCAGAGCTGGGTCGACATCATGGTGCTGCAATACGTACTCAACCGCCGCATCCAGCCGCTGAAGTTCTTTCTCAAGCAGGAACTGATCTGGGTCCCGGTGATCGGCCTCGCATGGTGGGCCCTGGGCTTCCCGTTCATGAAACGCTACTCCAAGGCGTACCTGGAAAAGCACCCGGAGAAGAAAGGCAAAGACCTGGAAACTACGCGCAAGACCTGCGCGAAATTTCGCAATCATGCAGTGGGGATGTTCAACTTCGCTGAGGGCACGCGCTTTACCGAGGGTAAACATGCGCAGCAAAAATCACCGTTTAAATACCTGCTGAAACCCAAGGCTGGTGGCATTGCGTTTGTGCTGGATGCGATGGGTGAGCAGCTGGAGTCGATCGTTAATGTGACGATTCATTATCCTGGGGGGAGACCGGGGTATTGGGATTTGCTCTGCGGGAATGTCGCGGACGTGGTGGTGCACTTCCAGGAATTGAAGATTCCGCCGGAGTTTATCGGCAAGAATTATGAGCAGGATGGGGAGTACCGGCTGCAGTTTCAGGGGTGGATTAATCAGTTGTGGCTGGATAAGGATGCGTTGTTGGGGCAGATGCATCGGGAGTATCCATCCAGAATTTGAGGCACCTGTACCGTCCCCATCGCGGGCAAGCCCGCTCCCACAAAGTTTTGTGACGGGCACTTCTACTGTATACGACTCAAATCCTGTGGGAGCGGGCTTGCCCGCGAAGGCGGCCGACCAGACACAAAAAAACCCGCCGATGATCACTCATCGGCGGGTTTTTATTTCAGCAGCTAACGCTTAGATCGCGCCACGCTGACGCAGCAGATCCAGCACTTGCTTGACGCTTTCTTCCAGCGACAGGGACTGGGTATCGACTACCAGGTCGGCATCCAGCGGCACGTCGTACGGGAAGGATTCACCCGGGATGTTGTCACCTGCCGCGGCGTACAGACCTTGCGGGTCACGTTCGGCGCAGACCGTTGGCGAGGCCTGGACGTAGACCGTCAGCAGGCGCTCCTTGCCGATCAGGTCCTTGGCCTGTTCACGGCCTTCGGCACTCGGTGCGACGAACGCGGCGAGGGTCAGCAGGCCGGCTTCGTTGAACTGACGCGCAACGTGTGCGGCACGGCGCCAGTTCTCGGTGCGTCCGGCGCGATCCTGTGGCAGACCTTTATTCAGGTCGTGACGCAGGTTCTGGCCATCCAGTACGAACACCGCACGGCCCATGTCGAACAACTTACGTTCAACCGCATAGGCCAAGGTGCTTTTGCCTGCGCCCGACAGGCCGCTGAACAACACGGTGGCCGGTTGCTGGCCGAAGCGCTGGGCGCGTTCTTCGGTGGCGACGTGTGCCAGTTTGCCGTGGTGCGTGCTGCTGCCATGGGCCAACGGCTGGGCGATGATCATACCGGCGGCGACCGTGCCATTGGTCAAGCGGTCGATGACGATGAACGAACCGGTGGTGCGGTTGCTCGCGTAACCGTCCAGCGCGATGGCCGCGTCGAGGCTGACCTTGACCCGACCGATCTCGTTCAGTTGCAACGAGCTGGCAGGACCTTCTTCCAGGGTGTTCACGTCAACACGATTGACGATGCTGGTGATCGAACCCGGCACGTAGGTGGTGGCGCGCTTGATGTCGTACTTCTTGCCCGGCAGCATCGGCTCTTCGGCCATCCACACCAGCATGGCGTCGAAGCCGTCGGTCACTTGCGGCAGGTTGTCGGCGTGCACCAGCAAGTCGCCGCGGGAGATGTCGATCTCGTCTTCCATGGTCAGCGTTACCGCCTGGCCAGGACCTGCGTGTTCGAGTTCACCTTCAAAGGTGACGATGGATTTGACGCGGCTGCTCTTGCCCGACGGCAGCACCACGACTTCGTCGCCTTTGTGCACGACGCCGCTGGCCAGAGTGCCGGCAAAACCACGGAAGTTCAGGTTCGGACGGTTGACGTACTGCACCGGGAAACGCAGGTCGGTGTAGTTACGGTCGTTGGCGATTTCGACGGTCTCGAGAATTTCCATCAGCGACTGGCCGGTGTACCACGGCGAGCGCTCGGACTTGTTCACCACGTTGTCGCCCTTGAGCGCCGACATCGGCACGAAAGCCATGGTGGTCGGCTTGAAGGCGATGCCTTCGGCGAACTTCAGGTAATCGGCCTTGATCGACTCGAACACGCTTTCGTCGAAGCCATTGAGGTCCATCTTGTTGATGGCGACCACGATGTGCTTGATGCCCAGCAACGAGGCGATGAAGCTATGGCGACGGGTCTGGGTTTGCACGCCGTAGCGCGCGTCGACCAGGATGATCGCCAGGTCACAGGTGGACGCACCGGTGGCCATGTTGCGGGTGTACTGCTCATGGCCCGGGGTATCGGCGATGATGAATTTGCGTTTGGCGGTGGAGAAATAGCGGTAGGCGACATCGATGGTGATGCCCTGCTCACGCTCGGCCTGCAGGCCGTCGACCAGCAACGCCAGGTCGATGTCTTCGCCGGTGGTGCCGACTTTTTTCGAGTCGCGGGTAATGGCTTCCAGGTGATCTTCGTAGATCATCTTGGAGTCGTGCAGCAGGCGCCCGATCAGGGTGCTCTTGCCGTCATCGACGTTGCCACAGGTCAGGAAGCGCAGCATTTCCTTGCGTTCGTGCTGGCCCAGGTAGGCGAGGATGTCCTCGCTGATCAAATCAGATACGTGCGACATGACAACCCCTTAGAAATAACCCTGACGTTTCTTTTCTTCCATCGAGCCTGCGCCATCGTGGTCGATGACCCGGCCCTGGCGTTCGGAAGTTCGCGTCAGGAGCATTTCCTGAATGATGTCGGTCAGGCTGGTGGCCTCGGACTCGACCGCACCGGTCAGCGGGTAGTCACCCAGTGTACGGAAACGGACTTTTTTCTTGACGATGCGCGCCTTGTCTTCGTCGCTCAGGTGATTGAGCAGGCGTTCGTCGTCGATCATGATCCAGGTGCCGTTCATCTCGATAACGTCGCGCTCGGCGGCGAAATACAGCGGCACGATCGGGATGCCTTCGAGGTAGATGTACTGCCAGATGTCCAGTTCGGTCCAGTTCGACAACGGGAATACACGAATGGATTCGCCCTTGTTGACGTTGCCGTTATAGACGTTCCACAGTTCCGGACGCTGATTTTTCGGGTCCCAGCGATGCTTGGTATCGCGGAAGGAATACACGCGCTCTTTGGCGCGGGATTTCTCTTCGTCGCGACGGGCGCCACCGAAAGCGGCGTCGAAGCCGTACTTGTCGAGGGCCTGTTTCAGACCTTCGGTTTTCATGATGTCGGTGTGTTTGGCACTGCCGTGGGTCAGCGGGTTGATGCCCTGCGCGACGCCATCGGGGTTTACGTGCACCAGCAGGTCCAGGCCGAGTTCTTCGACCATACGGTCGCGGAACGCGTACATTTCCTTGAACTTCCACCGGGTGTCCACGTGCATCACCGGGAACGGCAGTTTGCCCGGGAAGAATGCCTTGCGCGCAAGGTGCAGCATCACGGCGGAATCTTTACCGACGGAGTACAGCATCACCGGGTTATCGAACTCGGCGGCGACCTCACGGATAATGTGGATGCTTTCGGCCTCCAGCTGTTTCAGATGCGTCAGTTTGTCGACCATGGCTACTCACGAAAACGATCTTATGGACGGCCAGCGGGCCGTGTTCGAGCGAGGAATCCTAGCACAGCGACCTCTTCTAATCAGGACGCTGGCTAGATCGAAAGGGTATATGAATATACCGCCCTGTTTGGGCTGTCTCGAACTGTAGGAGCGAGCCTTGCTCGCGAAAAACGCAAGGCTGACGCAGGGTGTCAGGTTGCCAGCGTTATCGTTGACGACCATCGCGAGCACGCTCGCTCCTACAGAAATAGGGTTGCAACTCAGATCGGGTTGGGGCAATCGATGAAGATGTGCTCCAGCGCAAAGCGCCGAGCCAGGTAGTCGCCCAGCGCCTGCACGCCATAACGCTCGGTGGCATGGTGGCCGGCGGCGATGAAGCTGATGTCGTTCTCTCGGGCACTGTGAAAGGTCTGCTCGGAGGCTTCGCCACTGAGGTACAGGTCAACGCCGGCCAACACCGCCTGGTCTATGTAGCCCTGGCCACCGCCGGTACACCAGCCGACACGACGGATCATCTGGCTGCCTTCGATGAGCAATGGCTCGCGACCCATGACTTCCTGCACTCGACGGGCGAAATCCCTGGGTGTCATCGGTTCGCCAAGGGAGCCGACCAGGCCGACGATCTTCAGGTTGTCCGGATCCAGCGGTCCTTCCACGGTGATATCCAACTGGCGGGCAAGTTGGACGTTGTTGCCGACATCCGGGTGCAGGTCCAGTGGCAGGTGATACGCTAACAGGCTGATGTCGTGCTTGAGCAGGGTTTTCAGCCGGCGCTGTTTCATGCCGGTGACGCAGGGGTTCTCGCCCTTCCAGAAATAACCGTGATGCACCAGCACCAGGTCGGCCTGGGCCTCGACAGCCGCGTCCAGCAGCGCCTGGCTGGCTGTGACGCCACTGACGATGCGCATCACCTGCGGGCGACCTTCGACCTGTAAACCGTTGGGGCAATAATCGGCAATTCTGGCGCTGCTGAGGTAACGGTCAGCTTCTTCGACCAGGGTGCTCAAGGCGACGGCCATAAAAGACTCCTAAATATCCCGTTCAGAGGCGCGCGGCCTCGTATAATGCGCGACATTATGGGCGGTCTCATACCGCCTGCAACCTTCCAGGAAGTGCTTAATGCTCAAGGCGCTGCGTTTTTCCGGCTGGCCGCTGTTGGCCGGCGTGCTTATCGCTCTGTTGATCATCCAGCGTTACCCACAATGGGTCGGGCTTCCAAGCCTCGATGTGAACCTGCAGCAAGCCCCACAAACCACCAGCGTGCAGCAAGGTCCAGTGTCCTATGCCGACGCGGTGACCAGGGCCGCACCCTCGGTGGTCAACCTTTACACCACCAAAGTCATCAACAAGCCGAGCCACCCGTTGTTCGAAGACCCACAGTTCCGCCGCTTCTTCGGCGACAACTCGCCTAAGCAGAAACGCATGGAGTCGAGCCTGGGTTCGGGCGTGATCATGAGCCCTGAAGGCTATCTGCTGACCAACAACCACGTCACCAGCGGCGCCGACCAGATTGTCGTGGCCCTGAAGGACGGCCGGGAAACCCTGGCGCGGGTAATTGGCAGTGATCCGGAAACCGATCTCGCGGTACTGAAAATTGACCTGAAAAACCTGCCGTCGATCACTGTTGGACGCTCTGACAATATCCGTATCGGCGACGTGACGCTGGCCATCGGCAACCCCTTCGGTGTGGGCCAGACCGTGACCATGGGCATCATCAGTGCCACTGGCCGTAACCAGCTGGGCCTGAACAACTACGAAGACTTCATTCAGACCGATGCCGCGATCAACCCCGGCAACTCTGGCGGCGCGCTGGTCGATGCCAACGGCAACCTGACCGGGATCAACACGGCGATCTTCTCCAAGTCCGGCGGCTCACAGGGCATCGGCTTCGCCATCCCGGTCAAGCTGGCGATGGAAGTGATGAAATCGATCATCGAACACGGCCAGGTGATTCGCGGCTGGCTCGGCATCGAAGTACAGCCCCTGACCCAGGAGTTGGCGGAATCTTTTGGCTTGTCGGGACGACCAGGCATCGTGGTCGCAGGAATTTTCCGCGATGGCCCGGCGCAGAAAGCCGGCCTGCAACTGGGCGACGTGATTCTCGCGATCGACGGCGAACCGGCAGGCGATGGCCGCCGCTCGATGAATCAGGTCGCGCGGATCAGCCCGACGGACAAGGTGACCATCCAAGTGATGCGCAACGGCAAAGAGCTCAAGCTCACCGCCGAAATCGGCTTGCGTCCACCACCGGCCCCGGTCAAAGAGAAAGAAGAAGAGTAAGCAGCAACACACAAAACCTGTGGGAGCGTGGCTTGCCCGCGAAGAACGATAACGCGGTGTACCTGATACACCGCGGCGTTCCTATCGAGGGCAAGCCACGCTCCCACAGGATCGGGGGATGGATCAGAGGTTGCCGAGGCCTTCGATCAGCGCCTGGTTCTGCTCTGGCGTACCAATGGAGATCCGCAGAAACTGCGCAATCCGCTCCTGCTTGAAGTGCCGGACGATCACGCCTTGCTCACGCAGTTTGGCTGCCAGGCCCGCTGCGTCGTGCTGCGGATGACGGGCGAAAATGAAGTTTGCCGCCGACGGCAGCACTTCAAAGCCCTTCCCCTCCAATTGCGCAACGACCCACTCACGGTGCTCGATGACCAACCGACAGGTCTTGTCGAAGTAGTCGCGATCCTCGAACGCCGCCGCGCCGCCGACATTCGCCAGGCGATCTAGCGGATAGGAGTTGAAGCTGTTTTTGATTCGCTCCAGCGCCTCGATCAAATCCGGGTGCCCCACCGCCAGTCCCACGCGAAGGCCGGCCAACGAGCGGGACTTGGACAAGGTCTGGGTCACCAGCAGGTTCGGATAACGATCCACCAAAGTGATCGCGGTTTCGCCGCCGAAGTCGATGTAGGCCTCATCCACCACAACCACCGAATCCGGGCTGGCCTTAAGGATTTGCTCCACCGCATCCAGAGCCAGCAGGCAACCAGTCGGCGCGTTCGGGTTCGGGAAGATGACTCCGCCGTTCGGCCTGGCGTAGTCCGCGGGGTTGATCTGGAACTGCTCGTCCAGCGGCACAGCATCGTACTGGATGCCGTAGAGCCCGCAGTAGACCGGATAGAAGCTGTAGCTGATATCCGGGAACAGCACTGCTTTGTCGTGTTGCAGCAAACCATGGAAAATGTGCGCCAGGACTTCATCGGAACCGTTGCCGAGGAACACCTGGTTAGCCTGCACTCCGTAGTAACGGGCAACGGCTTGCTTTAGCACATCGCTGTTCGGGTCCGGGTAGAGACGCAAGTTGTCGTTCAATTCGGTTTGCATCGCCGCCAGGGCCTTGGGCGAAGGACCGTACGGGTTTTCATTGGTATTGAGCTTCACCAGCTTGGTCAGCTTGGGCTGCTCGCCGGGCACGTAAGGCACCAGGTCCTTGACGAAGGGGCTCCAGAATTTACTCATGCTCATTCCCCCTTCTGCTGGTCGACGATGCGGTATTCGGCACTGCGTGCGTGGGCGGTCAGCGACTCGCCACGGGCCAGCACGGAGGCAGTTTTGCCCAATTCGGAGGCACCCTGCTCGGAGCAGAAGATGATCGAGGAGCGTTTCTGGAAATCGTACACACCCAGCGGTGATGAAAACCGCGCGGTGCCGGAAGTCGGCAACACGTGATTGGGGCCTGCGCAGTAATCACCCAGGGCCTCGGAGGTGTGACGACCCATGAAGATCGCCCCCGCGTGGCGAATCAGCGGCAGCCAGGCCAGCGGATCGGCCACCGATAGCTCCAGGTGTTCCGGGGCGATGCGGTTGGCCACTTCAATGGCCTGGCTCATGTCCTCGACCAGAATCAAGGCGCCACGGCCATTGATCGAGGTCTGGATGATCTCGGCCCGCTCCATGGTCGGCATCAGTTTGTCGATGCTCGCGGCCACTTTGTCGAGGAACTCGGCGTCGGGGCTTACCAGAATCGACTGGGCGTCTTCGTCGTGCTCGGCCTGGGAAAACAGGTCCATGGCGATCCAGTCCGGATCGGTCTGGCCGTCGCATACCACGAGGATCTCCGAAGGGCCGGCAATCATATCGATGCCGACCTGGCCGAACACGTGGCGCTTGGCAGTGGCGACATAGATGTTGCCAGGGCCGACGACCTTGTCGACCTTCGGCACGCTCTCGGTGCCATAGGCCAGTGCAGCTACGGCCTGGGCGCCGCCGATGGTGAATACCCGGTCGACACCGGCGATGCACGCCGCCGCCAGTACCAGTTCGTTGATCTCACCACGCGGGGTCGGTACCACCATGACCACTTCGGTCACACCCGCCACTTTGGCCGGAATCGCGTTCATCAGTACCGAAGACGGATACGACGCCTTGCCCCCGGGCACGTACAGGCCAGCCCGGTCCAGCGGAGTGACCTTCTGGCCCAGCACGGTGCCGTCGGCCTCGGTGTAGCTCCAGGAGTCCTGTTTCTGCTTCTCGTGGTAGCTGCGCACCCGAGTGGCGGCTTTTTCCAGGGCTTCGCGCTGAGCGATGGTGATGCGCGTGAGCGCCAGTTCCAGGCGCTCGCGCGGCAGGATCAGGTCAGCCATCGAGGCCACTTCCAGGCCGTCGAACTTCTGGGTGAACTCCACCAGAGCGGCGTCGCCACGCTCGCGCACGGCTTTAATGATGTCCAGCACCCGCTGATTGACCGAGTCGTCAGACACACTTTCCCAGCTCAGCAGATGATCCAGATGATGCGCGAAATCCGGGTCAGCAGCGTTGAGTCGGCGAATTGCAGTCGGTGCGGTCATAGCGAGAGCCTCATAGGAATGGCAAAAACTCAGGCACCCGAAGCTAACATTCGATCCGCTTGGGCACCTGAGAATTCTGGCTATGAGGCGGATAGACGGCGCGACTCAAGGTCGCGCAGGTGAATCAGCCGCGGTGTCGAGACTCCACTGCCTTGCGCAGGGTGTCGATCAACGCCTGGATACGGGCGTGCTGCATTTTCATCGAAGCTTTGTTGACGATCAGCCGGGAGCTGATGTCGGCAATGAAATCCTGAGGTTCCAGGCCATTGGCGCGCAGTGTATTGCCGGTGTCGACCACGTCGATGATCTTGTCCGCCAGACCGATCAGCGGCGCCAGTTCCATCGAGCCGTAGAGCTTGATGATGTCGACCTGACGGCCCTGTTCAGCGTAATAGCGCTTGGCAACGTTGACGAACTTGGTGGCCACGCGCAGACGGCCCTTGGGCTCGACATCACCGACACGGCCAGCAGTCATCAGCTTGCACAGTGCAATTCGCAGGTCCAAGGGCTCGTACAGACCCTGGCCGCCGTATTCCATCAGCACATCTTTACCGGCGACGCCCAGGTCAGCAGCACCATGCTCGACGTAAGTCGGCACATCGGTGGCGCGCACGATCAGCAGACGTACGTCGGACTGGGTCGTGGGGATGATCAGCTTGCGGCTCTTGTCCGGATTCTCGGTCGGCACGATGCCCGCTTCAGCCAGAAGCGGCAGGGTGTCGTCAAGAATGCGGCCCTTGGACAGTGCAATGGTCAACATGGGAAACGTCAGTCCTTAATCAAGGTACTCATGCCCGGTCGCAATCGGCGCCAGACATACATCGAGGCATTCTCAATAATGAAAAGACCGCCTCGATTTGAAACAAATCAGCCAACAGCAAACTGTCGCGAGGGAGCTTGCTCCCTCGCGACAATTGCAGCAGGAACTAGCCCGGTACGCGGCGGATCTTGGCGCCGAGCATCTGCAGTTTTTCTTCGATGCACTCGTAACCACGGTCTATGTGGTAGATGCGGTCGATCAGGGTGTCACCTTCAGCGATCAGCGCGGAGATCACCAGGCTGGCAGAGGCGCGCAGATCGGTGGCCATGACTGGCGCGCCCTTGAGCTTCTCGGTACCGGTAACGATGGCAGTGTTGCCTTCGACCTGGATCTTGGCGCCCATGCGGTGCAACTCGTAGACGTGCATGAAGCGGTTTTCGAAGATCGTCTCAATCACCGCACCGGTGCCTTCGGCAATGGCGTTGAGCGAGATGAACTGTGCCTGCATGTCGGTCGGGAACGCCGGGTATGGAGCGGTGCGCACGTTCACGGCTTTAGGCCGCTTGCCGTGCATGTTCAGCTCGATCCAATCTTCGCCACAGGTGATTTCCGCGCCCGCTTCCTTGAGTTTCTCAAGAACCGCTTCGAGGATAGTCGGATCGGTGTCCTTGACCTTCACACGACCGCCGGTCACGGCAGCAGCAACCAGGTAGGTACCGGTTTCGATCCGGTCCGGCATCACTTTATAGGTGGCCGGGTGCAGGCGGTCGACGCCATCGATGGTGATGGTGTCGGTGCCAGCGCCGGAAATCTTGGCGCCCATGGCGATCAGGAAATTCGCCAGGTCGATGACTTCAGGTTCGCGAGCGGCGTTTTGCAAGACGCTGCGACCCTTGGCCAGGGCGGCGGCCATCATGATGTTCTCGGTACCGGTCACGCTGACGGTGTCGAAGAAGAAGTGCGCGCCGCGCAGGCCACCTTCAGGCGCCTTGGCCTTGATGTAACCACCTTCAACGTCGATCACCGCGCCCATGGCTTCGAGACCACGGATGTGCAGGTCAACCGGACGCGAGCCGATGGCGCAACCGCCAGGCAGCGCAACTTCGGCTTCGCCGAAACGGGCAACCATCGGGCCCAGCACCAGGATCGACGCACGCATGGTCTTCACCAACTCGTACGGGGCGACCAAGGTCTTGATGGTGCGCGGGTCGATTTCGACGCTGAGCTTCTCGTCGATCACCGGCTCGATGCCCATGCGGCCGAACAGCTCGATCATGGTGGTGATGTCGTGCAGATGCGGCAGGTTGGCAACGGTAACCGGACCATCGCACAGCAGCGTTGCGGCCAGGATCGGCAGGGCAGAGTTCTTTGCCCCGGAGATGCGGATTTCGCCATCAAGACGAACGCCACCAGTAATAATCAGTTTATCCATAAGAATCTCGACGCCCTTGGGCTCAGGTGCGCTCGGCCCAGGCCGCGCTGCTGAAAAATTTCATAGTGACCGCATGGATGCTGCCATCGGTGATCCATGGGTTCAAATGGGCATAGACCTGCTGCTGACGCTTCACCGGGCTCAACGCCGCCAGTTCATCGCTAATCAGGTTCAGCTGGAAATTGCAGCCTTCGCCTTCAACTTCCACCTTCGTGTTTGGCAGCTTTCCCTCAAGGAAGCTCTTCACTTCTACGGCCTGCATGCTCAACCTCAATCGGCGCCTAGTGCGCGCGGGTCGGACATCATACAAAAAAGCCCCGCGCCTGCGAACCCCGCTTAGCAGGACTCTGACGGGGGGCTTACTTGTAGATGCGGTTAGGGATGCGCCAATAGCTCGGTCAGTTCACTGACCTGAGCGATTTCGCGCATATCTTCAGGCATTGCGCGGATGCTCAGGGCCTTGCCGGCTGCCTGGGCATCACGCATGAAGCACAGCAGCAGCGACAAGCCGACACTGCTGGACTTCACCACCTGTGAACAGTCAACCACCAGAGCCGCAGCCTTGCTGGCCTTGATCAGCGCCTGGCCCTGCTTGCGCAGATCCGGGCCGCTGCGGTAATCCAGCGTACCACTGAGGTGCAGTTCGCCGGATTCATTCATCTGGACGGCCGACTCACTCATTGGGTTTTCTTCTCGGCTGCTTGCTCGGTGGTTTCCTTGGCCTTGGCGACTTCGCCGGCCCAGTTGTCGATCACCGTGTCGAGATTGTTGCCGTTACGCTGCATCGAGTCCTGGAACTGATCGCGGAACAGCTTGCCGATGTTGATGCCGTTGATGATGACGTTGCGTACTTTCCACTCGCCGCTGATTTTCTCCAGCGTATAGGACACAGGGTAGATCGAACCGCTACTGCCCTTGACCTGCATGTCAACGCTGGTCCGGTTGCCGCTTTCGTCCTTGGCAGGCGAAACAATGATGCCCTGGTTGTTGTATTCGAGCAGGGCATTGCCGTAGAACTGCATCAGGCTACGCTTGAAGTTTTCCTGGAAGCGCTGCATCTGCTCTGGTGAAGCCTTGCGCGAATACTTGACGGTCATGATGCTGCGGGAAATACCCTCGGCATCGACCACGGGCCCGACAATGCCGTTCAGGGCGTTGTAGAACTCGTTAGGGTCCTGTTTGTACTTTGCCTTGTTGGCAGCCAGATCGGCCAGCAACCGGGTGGTGGTGTCCTGTACCAGATCGTGCGCCGACGGCGCCGCCACGGCGCTAGCCATCAGCGGCACTGCCGCGAGTAATACCAACAGGCCACGTCGCAAGATAGAGATCATTCAAAAACTCCTCATTTGGCTTCTTTGCTAACGGTGTTGAGCAGGAACTTACCGATCAGGTCCTCGAGCACCAGCGACGACTGCGTATCGTGGATGATCCCGCCATCCTTGAGCAGCGCTTCTTCACCGCCAACGCTGATGCCGATGTACTTCTCGCCCAACAGCCCAGCCGTCAGGATAGAGGCAGTGGAGTCCGTCGGCAGGTTATCGACGCTCTTATCCAGCTGCATGGTCACCCGGCCGGTGAAACTGTCGCGGTCCAGATCGATCGCAGTGACCTTGCCGATGGTCACACCGGCCATGGTCACTTTAGCTCTGACCGTCAAACCAGCGATATTGTCAAAATACGCATAAAGTTTATAAGTATCGGTTGTTGCGCTCGGGGACAGGCCACTGACCCGCAACGCAAGCAACAGCAAAGCCAGGATGCCAGCCAGCAAGAAAAGGCCGACACCGATTTCCAGGGTGCGGTTTTGCATCAGAAATCTCCAAACATCAAGGCGGTCAGAATAAAGTCCAGGCCGAGTACCGCCAACGAGGCGTATACGACGGTCTTGGTAGTGGCACGACTGATTCCCTCGGAAGTGGGCTCGCAGTCATAGCCTTGGAATACGGCAATCCAGGTCACGACAAAGGCGAAGACGACACTCTTGATGATGCCGTTGAGCACATCCTCAGAGAACGTCACGCTGTTCTGCATGTTCGACCAGTAGGAACCCTCATAGACTCCCAGCCAGTCGACGGCCACCCATGAACCGCCCCAGATACCCACCACGCTGAAGATCATCGCCAGCACCGGCAGGGATATGAAGCCGGCCCACAGGCGCGGGGCAATGATGTACTTGAGCGGGTCGACACCAATCATTTCCAGGCTGGACAGCTGTTCGGTCGACTTCATGTTGCCGATCTCGGCCGTCAGTGCAGAGCCTGCGCGCCCGGCAAATAGCAAGGCGGTGACCACCGGCCCCAGTTCCCGCAGCAGTGTCAGCGCAACCATCTGCCCGACCGCTTGCTCCGAGCCGTAACTGGACAGGATATTGAACCCCTGCAGCGCCAGCACCATGCCGATGAATACCCCGGAGACCACGATGATCACCAGGGACATCACGCCCACCGAATGCAGTTGCCGAATCAGCAGGCTGAAGCCGCCACCGATGCCACCGCGGCCGAGCAAGGCATGAAACAGGAACAACGTCGCGCGCCCGAACACCGCGACGGCATCGATCGCCGCCTCGCCGAACCGGCGTACTCGTTCTATCAGTGAAATCTTGCGCATCAACGCTTCCCCAGAAGATCTGCGCGGTAATCCGTCGCTGGAAAGTGGTATGCGACCGGGCCGTCAGGTTCGCCCGTCATGAACTGGCGGATACGCGGATCGTCCGAATTCATCAGCTCGTCAGGCGTGCCCTGCCCCAGAACCTGCCCCTCACCCACCACATAGATGTAGTCGGCGATGCTCGCGGTCTCTGCCAGGTCGTGGGACACCACGATACTGGTGATACCCAGGGCGTCGTTGAGCAGGCGGATCAGGCGCACCAGCACGCCCATGGCGATCGGGTCCTGCCCGACAAAGGGCTCGTCGTACATGAGGATCTGCGGATCAAGGGCAATGGCCCGCGCAAGCGCGACACGCCGCTTCATACCACCGGACAGTTCGTCGGGCATCAGGTCGATCGCGCCACGCAAGCCTACGGCCTGCAACTTGAGCAGGACGATGTCCCGGATCATCTCCTCCGGAAGCTGGGTATGAATACGCAGTGGAAACGCGACGTTCTCGAACACATCGAGGTCGGTAAACAGCGCGCCGCTCTGAAACAGCACGCCCATATGCTTGCGTGCATCGAACAGATCGCTGCGAGACAGTTTCGGCAGGTTCTGGCCGTTTACCCAGACTTCGCCGGCACTCGGCCGCAACTGTGCGCCCATCAGGCGCAACAGCGTGGTCTTGCCGCACCCTGAAGGCCCCATGATGCCGGTGACCTTGCCCCGCGGGATACGGATATCAACGTTATTGAAAATGCTGCGCGCACCGCGCTTGAAGGTCAGTCCCTTCAGCTCGACCGCGTAGGTGTTATCGGCACTCATCTAAACTCCTTGCGATGCAGCCTCACACTCGGACGTCTGGCTTTCTGGCCAAAGCACATTCCTCCTGGACAGGCCGAACTGGCGGCGAACTATATCACTGCAAGCGCTTGGCGCCCAAGGCTAAAGCCGGGCAATGTTCAGCTGCATGACAGGTCAAAAGACTCACACCGAGGGGATTAGGTCACAGGGAATGACAAAGCACGACGAACTAGCGTGAGGGTTTCGATCATAACCGCTATAATCGCCGCCTTTTCATCAGGCTATACGATTTCCGACATGAGCCAATCCAGCGACCTTATTCAATCGGCACAACGCACCATCCGTCTCGAACTGGAAGCCGTACAAGGCTTGCTTCCACGCATCGACGCAGATTTCGTACGCGCGTGCGAGATGATTCTGGCCAGCAAGGGCCGCGTGGTCGTGGTCGGCATGGGAAAATCGGGACATATTGGTACCAAGATCGCCGCAACCCTGGCCAGCACCGGGACTACAGCGTTTTTCGTCCACCCGGCAGAAGCCAGCCACGGCGATATGGGCATGATTACCCGGGACGACATTATCCTGGCCCTGTCCAACTCCGGCTCGACCACTGAAATCGTGACCCTGCTACCGCTGATCAAGCGCCTGGGCATCCAGTTGATCAGCATGACCGGCAGCCCTGACTCGACACTGGCCAAGGCCGCCGAAGTCAATCTTAACGTGCAAGTCGAGCATGAAGCCTGCCCGCTGAACCTGGCACCCACCTCTTCCACCACTGCGGCATTGGTCATGGGCGACGCGCTGGCCGTTGCGCTGCTGGAAGCTCGGGGCTTCACGGCGGAAGATTTCGCTTTTTCCCACCCGGGTGGCGCACTTGGCCGCCGCCTGCTGCTGAAAGTCGAGAATGTCATGCATGCCGGGGACGCCCTGCCTCAGGTTCAGCGCGGCACCCTGCTCAAGGACGCGTTGATGGAAATGACTCGCAAGGGCCTGGGCATGACCGCGATACTGGAAGCCGACGGTAAACTCGCCGGGATCTTCACCGACGGTGACTTGCGCCGCACCCTGGACCGCGCCATCGACATCCATCACGCCACCATCGACCAGGTCATGACCCTTCACGGCAAGACGGCACGGGCCGAGATGCTCGCCGCCGAAGCCCTGAAGATCATGGAAGACAACCGAATCAACGCCCTGGTAGTCGTGGACAATGAGGATCGCCCGATCGGCGCCTTCAACCTCTCCGACCTGCTGCGCGCAGGAGTCATGTAATGAGCAACGATCTGCTGCAACGTGGCAAGAACATCAAGTTGGCAATCTTTGACGTCGACGGAGTCCTCACCGATGGGCGCCTTTACTTCCTTGAGGACGGCAGTGAATTCAAGACGTTCAACACCCTCGACGGCCAGGGCATCAAGATGTTGATGGCCGCTGGCGTCCAGACCGCTATCATCAGCGGTCGCAAGACCCCGGTGGTCGAACGCCGGGCAAAAAACCTCGGCATCCCCCATCTGTACCAAGGTCGCGAAGACAAACTGGTGGTGCTGGACGAACTTCTTGGCCAACTCGGCCTAAGCTATGATCAAGTTGCCTACCTCGGCGACGACTTGCCCGACCTGCCGGTGATCCGCCGCGTCGGCCTGGGCATGGCGGTGGCCAACGCGGCCAGCTTCGTGCGTGAACATGCCGACGGCGTCACCCAAGCCCGCGGAGGCGAAGGTGCTGCTCGTGAGTTCTGCGAATTGATCCTGCGCGCCCAGGGCCGCCTCGATGCGGCGAACGCCGCGTACCTGTGAGCCAACTATGCTGAGCAAAAAGTTTCGCAACATATTGCTGTTTGGTTGCATCGCCGCGATTTTCGCTGCGGTCGGCTACTGGAACATCAGCCCCGAACGCTTTCTCGACAAGCCGACCGTGGCCGTCGACGAGACGGCGATCGACTATTACGCATTGAATGCCCACAGCGTGCAGTACCTGCCGGATGGCAAGTTGCAGTATGAGATGACGTCAGACAAGGTCGAACACCTCAAAGCCACTGAAGTCACGCTACTGACCAATCCGGACCTGAACATGTTTCGCGGCACCGAGTTCCCCTGGCATGTACAGAGCGAACGCGGTGAAGTAAATCCGGATGGTACGGAGGTGGAACTGATCGACTCGGTGCGCATCACACGTTTCGACGAGAAAAACCGCAAGACGCTGATCACCACCACCCGCATGACCGTGTTCCCGAAGCAGCAATATGCGCAGACGGAGCAACCCGTTAGAATCGACGGTGCCGGTGGCGTGTCGACTGGTACGGGAATGAAAGCGTATTTGAAAGAAAGCAGGATACACCTGCTATCGAACGTAAGAGGACAGTATGAGGCTCGTTAAAACCCTCCCTATTTTGCTCAGCCTGGGCGCAGCACTGGGAAGCGTGAGCGCCTGGGCTCTGCCGAACGATCAAGAGCAGCCTATCCGTATTCAGGCCGACGACGCCCAACTGGACGACAAGAACGGCATCGCCACCTATAAAGGCGACGTCATCATCACCCAGGGTTCGATGAAGGTAACCGGTAACACCGTGACCATCACCCGCACCCCGGCAGGCGACATCGACGTGGTGACCTCCGTGGGCAACCTGGCTTACTTCGAGCAACTGCAGACCCAGGGCGACGCCAAGCCTGTCCAGGGCTACGGGGTCACGATCCAGTATCACGCCGCGCAAAACCGCGTAGTGCTGATCGATCGCGCCAAGGTCATCGACAAGGACAACAACGTCACCCAGGGCGAGAAAATCGTCTACGACACCGTGAAGAAGCTGGCAAGCGCCGGTCGCGCCACCGGCAACAAGGTGACCGAGTCGCGTCCGCGGATCGACATGGTGATCCAGCCTAAAAAGAAAACCGACGAGCAGAAGGCCCAGTAATGGCAACTCTGAAAGCTCAGCATCTGGCCAAGAGCTACAAGAGCCGCCAGGTCGTGCGCGACGTCAGCCTGTCCATCGACAGCGGTCAGATCGTCGGGCTTCTCGGCCCCAACGGCGCCGGCAAGACCACCTGCTTCTACATGATCGTCGGCCTCGTGCAGGCTGATCAGGGCCGCGTACTGATCGACGACCTGGACGTCAGCCACCAACCCATGCACGGTCGTGCCAAGGCTGGTATCGGCTATCTCCCGCAAGAAGCGTCGATCTTCCGTAAATTGTCGGTGGCCGACAACATCATGGCCATCCTCGAGACCCGCAAGGAACTCGACAAGGCCGGTCGCCGCAAAGAGCTGGAAAGCCTGCTGCAGGAATTTCACATCAGCCACATCCGCGACAACCTCGGCATGAGCTTGTCGGGCGGCGAGCGGCGCCGTGTGGAGATCGCCCGGGCACTGGCCACCAACCCGAAGTTCATTCTGCTCGATGAACCTTTCGCCGGCGTGGACCCGATCTCGGTGGGCGATATCAAGCAGATCATCCATCACCTGAAGGCCAAGGGCATTGGCGTGCTCATCACCGACCACAACGTCCGTGAAACCCTGGACATCTGCGAGACCGCTTACATAGTCAACGATGGCCAGCTGATTGCCGAGGGCGACTCCGCCACCATCCTGGCCAACGACCTGGTCAAGGAAGTGTATCTGGGCCATGAGTTCCGCCTGTAAGCGCTGAGGTGCCTGGGCAGTCGCCGGAGCGCTTGTCACTCTGAAAAAATCAATACTTTTTTATTGTTACAGCGCTCTAGGCAAACGTTGCAATATCGGGCATATAATTTGCTTAAGTTTGGCGCTTCGGCGCCCTGTAGTGGATGGCGCATGCGCGCCGGCGAATAAGGTTTAAGCCCCTGCCATGAAACCATCGCTAGTCTTGAGAATGGGCCAGCAGCTGACGATGACACCGCAGCTGCAACAGGCCATCCGCCTGCTCCAATTGTCGACCCTGGACCTGCAACAGGAAATCCAGGAGGCGCTGGAGTCCAACCCGATGCTCGAACGCCAGGAAGACGGCGACGACTTCGATAATGCCGATCCCTTGGCCGACAAAGCCGAGCAGCCCCCCAACGCGGACGTTTCAGAGCCCTCCTATCAGGAGACCGCACCAACGGTAGACAACCTCGAGGAAGGCGACTGGAACGAGCGCATCCCTAACGAGCTGCCGGTCGATACCGCATGGGAAGACGTCTACCAGACCAGCGCCAGCAGCTTGCCAAGCAACGATGATGACGAGTGGGACTTCACCACCCGCACGTCGGCCGGCGAAAGCCTGCAAAGCCACCTGCTGTGGCAACTGAACCTCGCCCCGATGTCCGACACTGACCGCCTGATCGCTGTCACCCTGATCGATTGCATCAACAATCAGGGCTACCTGGACGAAACCCTCGAGGAAATACTCGAAGCCTTCGACCCGGAGCTGGATATCGAGCTGGATGAAATCGAAGCCGTCCTGCATCGCATCCAGCAATTCGAACCGGCCGGTATCGCTGCCCGCAACCTTGGCGAATGCCTGTTGCTGCAATTACGCCAGCTGCCCGCCAAGACCCTGTGGCTCGCTGAAGCCAAGCGGCTGGTCACGGACTACATCGACCTGCTGGGCAGCCGCGACTACAGCCAACTGATGCGTCGCATGAAGCTCAAGGAAGATGAGCTGCGCCAGGTCATCGAACTGGTCCAGAGCCTGAACCCTCGGCCCGGCTCGCAGATCGAGTCGAGCGAGGCCGAATACGTGGTTCCGGACGTGATCGTGCGCAAGGACAACGAGCGCTGGCTGGTGGAACTCAACCAGGAGTCGGTGCCCAAGTTGCGGGTCAACGCCCAATACGCAGGTTTTGTTCGCCGTGCTGACACCAGTGCCGACAACACCTTCATGCGCAATCAGTTGCAGGAAGCCCGCTGGTTCATCAAGAGCCTGCAGAGCCGCAACGAAACCTTGATGAAAGTGGCCACCCAGATCGTCGAGCATCAACGCGGTTTTCTAGAGTACGGCGACGAAGCGATGAAGCCGCTGGTACTGCATGACATTGCTGAAGCGGTCGGCATGCACGAATCGACGATTTCGCGGGTTACCACGCAGAAATTCATGCATACCCCACGCGGTATCTATGAACTGAAATACTTTTTCTCCAGTCACGTCAGCACCTCGGAAGGCGGAGAATGCTCGTCCACGGCGATCCGCGCGATCATCAAAAAACTGGTTGCTGCGGAAAATCAGAAAAAGCCGTTGAGTGACAGCAAGATCGCTGGTTTACTGGAGGCACAAGGCATTCAGGTGGCTCGCCGCACCGTCGCCAAGTACCGCGAATCCCTTGGGATCGCGCCTTCGAGCGAACGCAAGCGGTTGATGTAGAGCCACGCCACAGCGTTCCAGTGGTAGATCATCGGATCTACCGCTTTATGCACTGGCAACGAAGGAGAAGCTGTATGCAAGTCAACATCAGTGGACACCAACTGGAAGTGACCGAACCCCTGCGCACCTACATCGGTGAAAAACTCGACCGATTGGAAAGGCATTTCGACAAGATAACCAACGTGCAAGTCACGATGAACGTCGAGAAGCTGCTGCAGAAAATCGAAGCCACGCTGCATATCCCCGGCGGAGAAGTGGTCGCCAATGCCGAGCATACGGACATGTATGCCGCCATCGACCTGCTGACCGACAAGCTGGATCGCCAACTCAAAAAGCATAAGGAAAAGACCCAGAGCCTCCTCCAGGGCGCAACCGGTCGTTAACACTCCCAACCCATGATCCGACTTGAAAAAATCCTGACCCCCGGCCGTTCCCTCGTGAACGTGTCGGGCGGCAGTAAAAAGAAAGCCCTCGAACAAATTGCCAACCTAATCCATCGCGAAGTGCCGGATATGGAGATGCAAGATGTCTTTGAGGCCCTGATCGCCCGTGAAAAACTCGGCTCGACCGGTTTTGGCAACGGCATCGCCATCCCTCACTGTCGCCTCAAGGGCTGTACCTCTCCCGTCAGCGCCCTGATGCATCTCGACGCGCCCATCGATTTCGACGCCATCGACGGCGCCCCGGTTGACCTGCTGTTCGTGCTGCTGGTCCCGGAAGCCGCCACCGATGCGCACCTGGAGCTCTTGCGCCAGATCGCAAGCATGCTTGATCGCAAGGAAGTTCGCGAAAAATTGCGCAGCGCCCCGAGCAATGAAGCCTTGTACCAGGTTGTCCTGGACGAGCAGAACGGTCATTAATCATGCGCTTGATCATTGTCAGCGGCCGTTCCGGCTCAGGTAAAAGTACCGCGCTCGATGTCCTTGAAGACAGCGGGTACTACTGCATCGACAATTTACCTGCCGGGCTATTGCCCGAACTGGCCGAACGAGCACTGATCCACACCGAATTGGCGCAACCGCTGGTGGCCGTGTCGATTGACGCGCGCAACCTGCCGAGCCACCTGTCACGTTTTCCGGAACTGCTGGAAGAAGTCCGCAGCCGCCACATCAAGTGTGACGTGCTGTATCTGGACGCCGACGAGGAAACCCTGCTCAAGCGTTTCTCCGAAACCCGTCGCCGCCATCCGCTGAGCAATGCCAATCGTTCCTTGGCCGAGGCGATTCAGGACGAGTCCAATCTGCTCGGTCCGATTGCCGACCTGGCCGACCTCAAGGTCAACACCACCAACCTGAACCTGTACCAACTGCGCGATACCATCAAGCTGCGGTTGTTAAACCAGCCAGAGCCTGGCACCGCGTTCCTGGTGGAGTCTTTCGGCTTCAAGCGTGGCATGCCGGTGGATGCCGACCTGGTGTTCGACGTGCGCTGCCTGCCCAACCCTTACTGGAAACCGGAATTGCGCGAGCAATCCGGGCTCGATCAACCGGTAGCCGACTACCTGGCCGCGCAACCGGACGTCGAGGAGATGTTCCAGGACATCTCCTCGTACCTGCTCAAATGGCTACCACGCTTCGCTGCCAGCAACCGTGCATATGTCACCATTGCTATTGGCTGCACTGGCGGGCATCACCGCTCCGTCTACCTGACCGAACGTCTGGGCCAGGTCCTGCAACAAACCCTGAAGAACGTCCAGGTCCGCCACCGCGACCTCAGCTAAAGGATTCACATCGCGATGCCTGCTCTGGAAATCGAAATCATCAATAAGCTGGGCCTGCATGCTCGCGCTTCAGCAAAATTTGTCGGGGTCGCTGGCCAATTCAAGAATTGCACTATCAGGGTAGGACGCACGCCGGAAACCACGGTGGACGGCAAGAGCATCATGGCAATGATGATGCTCGCGGCCGGCAAGGGCACCAAAATCCACTTGAACACGGAAGGCGAGCAAGCGGGCGAAGCGCTGGATGCACTGGCGAGGTTGATCAATAATTACTTCGACGAAGGCGAGTAGAACGTCAAGCCAACGCCGTATCCATCACCATCATCAAACAAAACCCGATCAGCAGCCCCAGGCTCGCCAGCTTGTCGTGGCCATGACGCCGCGACTCGGGAATCACTTCGTGCGTCACTACAAGCAACATGGCCCCGGCCGCCAGTGCCAGCCCAAGCGGCAACAACAGTTCAGCCAGGCTCACCAGCCACGCACACAGTAATGCAAACACCGGCTCGACCAACCCTGACGCCGCACCGATCAGAAATGCCCTGACCCTCGACATGCCCGCCCCCGCCAACACCAGCGCAATCACCAGCCCTTCCGGCACATCTTGCAACGCAATCCCCATCGCCAGGCTATCGGCATCGGCCATCCCACCCCCGGCTGACACACCGACCGCCATGCCTTCAGGAATGTTGTGGGCGATGATGGCAAACACAAACAGCCAGATTCGCGGCGGGATCACTGGCCGCTCCCGCCTGCCTACCAGCATTTCCGGACTGGCACCGGACACCTTGCGGTCCACCAGATACAGCCCGAAAGCACCAAGCATGATGCCAAAGCTGATCAGGCCACTGGCGGCCCAAGGCGTGAGCCCGAGGCTTTCGGCGGCTGAAATGCCTGGCACGATCAGCGAAAACGCTGTCGCCGCCAACATCACACCGGCGCCGAAACCCAGCAGCGTATCGCTGACGGCCTGGGGCATCCGCCGAATCACCAACACCGGCAATGCGCCCAGGGCAGTACCCAGTGCGCAGATCGCCCCGCCCTGCAGTGCGCGCAGCAGTTTCGGCTCAAGATCCAGCCACACCAACCCCTGGGCGACCAGCATGGACATCCCCACCAGCAAGAACAGCGATCCCAATGCGTAACGAAACATCCGCCCACTTCCGATCGCCAGCGTTTCAGTGCGCATATTCAGCCTTGGTGGTTTTTCATTGAAGATTCAACCCAAGGCCGCTTTGTAGCGCGCCGCGACTTCGGGCCAATTGATCACGTTGTAGAACGCTTTGATGTATTCCGGGCGACGGTTCTGGTAATGCAGGTAGTAAGCATGCTCCCAGACATCCAGGCCGAGGATAGGCGTGGTGTCATTCATCAGCGGACTGTCCTGATTGCCGCTACTTTCCACGACCAGGGTCTTTTGCGGGGTAACACTCAGCCACGCCCAGCCACTGCCGAAACGGGTAAGCGCAGCCTTGGTAAAGGCCTCCTTGAAACTCTCGAGCCCACCCAGTTGCTCGTCGATCGCGTTGGCGAGCGCGCCGTCGGGTGCGCCGCCACCATGAGGGGCCATGACTTCCCAGAACAGCGAATGATTGGCATGGCCACCACCTTGGTTGATGACGGCGGCACGCAGTTTTTCTGGCAACTGCTGGACGGCTGACAACAGCTTCTCTACAGGCCATTCAGCGAATTCGGTGCCCTCGACGGCGGCATTCAGGTTATTGATGTAGGTCTGGTGGTGCTTGGTGTAGTGGATCTCCATGGTCTTGGCATCAATGTGCGGTTCCAGGGCATCGTAGGCGTAAGGCAGGGCAGGCAAGGTAAAAGCCATGTTCAATGAACTCCATGATGAAGAGGCGCAGGCCGGTTGGCAGTTGAAACGGCTTCGATGTGCAGCAACCGGTGGGTACGTGGGTACTCACCGTACTCGCCGATAAAATTCAGCAACTCGACATAGGTCTTGCTGGACTGGTGCAGTGCCGCTTCGCGCAAGGGTGGCGACAGTCGCGTGTCCTGCATGGTCTGCAGCAACCGCTGGTGTATGGCGCAAAGATACTCGGCGCTTTCCTCCGGCTCGTTCAGCCACAGGTGCAGGTCCGCCAGGTTGTGATGAGAGATGACGCAGGCCGCCACCGCTTCGTCAGCATCCGCCCAGCGCTCGAACAACACCTGGGCCAGCGCCAATGCCTGTAAGTAAGCTTCGCGTGCATCGACCAGTTCGCCCTGCATGAAACAGCGATTTGCTCTTTCGATCGTGCGTTTCCAGTGCTCCATGGTGAGCCTCCAAAACGGTAGCGGTGATTACACGCCGCCTGCGGTGAGCTTCACCGGGTCGAGCAAAAGCTCAAGCTGACTGCGCGTCAGGTCAGTGTGCTCAAGGGCGACATCGATAACCGGGCGGCCTTGCTGATAGGCCTTCTTGGCGATTTCAGCGGCTTTCTGGTAGCCGATGATCGGGTTCAGGGCGGTGACCAGGATCGGGTTACGCGACAGTGTTTCCTTGAGCCTGGCTTCGTTGACCTTGAAGCTGGCAATAGCTTTTTCGCCCAGCAGATGGCTGGAGTTGGCCAGCAACTCGATGCTGCTCAGCAGGTTCTGGGCGATAATCGGCAGCATCACGTTGAGCTCGAAATTACCCGACTGACCGGCGATGGTGATCACCGTGTCGTTGCCAATCACCTGCGCGGCTACCATGGCGGTAGCCTCAGGGATGACCGGGTTGACCTTGCCGGGCATGATCGATGAGCCCGGTTGCAGCGCCTCGAGCTCGATTTCACCAAGGCCGGCCAAGGGACCGGAGTTCATCCAGCGCAAATCGTTGGCGATCTTCATCAAGGTAACGGCAGTGGCTTTCAACTGGCCAGAGACACTGACCGCCGTATCTTGCGAGCCAATAAGCGCAAACAGGTCTTTGCCCTGCGTGAACTCCACCAGAGTCAATTTGCTCAACTGCTCGCTGAAACGTGCCGCGAATTCGGGATGGGCGTTGACCCCGGTGCCCACAGCCGTACCGCCTTGAGCCAGGGATTGCAGGCTCGGCAGTAAATCGTGCAGGTGCCCGATGTTGGCCTTGAGTTGCTGCGCCCAGCCGTTGAGCACCTGGCTCATGCGTACCGGCATGGCATCCATCAGGTGCGTGCGACCAGTCTTAACATAGGGATGAACCTCTTCGGCCTTGCGCTCGATCACTTGCACCAAAAGCGTCAACGCCGGCAGTAACTGCTCATGCAGCGCAAGGGATGCGCTGACATGGAGGGTGGTCGGAATAATGTCATTGCTGCTCTGACTGCAGTTGACGTGGTCGTTGGGATCGACCAGCTCACCGAGCAGGCGGCTGGCCAAGGTGGCTAGCACTTCGTTGGCGTTCATGTTGGAACTGGTGCCGGAACCGGTCTGGAAAATATCCACCGGGAAGTGGTGCATGAAGTTGCCTTCGAGCAGACCTTGCGCAGCATCGACAATGGCTTTGCCCTGCGACTCGCTGATCTGCTTGAGCTCGACGTTGGCACGGGCCGCTGCAGCTTTGGCAAGGATCAGTGCACGGATGAACTGCACCGGCATCGGTTTACCGCTGATCGGGAAGTTGTCCACTGCACGCTGGGTTTGCGCACCGTACAGGGCGTCTACCGGGACGTTCAATTCGCCCATGCTGTCGCGCTCAATACGTGTCTTGTTCATCAGAAAATCCTTGCACCAGTTCGTTTAGAGGAATGGATGACTGTAACTCGCATGTCGCCAGCTGCCAGGTGTAGCTTTGCCAGCGCTTTAGGCGGCATTTGCACAAGCAGAGGCGCTCCAGGTCACGCAGCGGGCGCCAGGCCTGGTCGAGACACAGACTGCGCCAATGCCACGGCAGTGCGACGTCGGCGGCGGTATCGAGCAGTAAACGAAAAGAGGTCTCGGCGATGGTCCAGGGAGAAGTCGCCGTGCAACACGCCAGGTACCGGCCTTCAGCCAGGTAATGCTCGATCAGACGCGGCTCGTCAGGGTCCATTGCGCAACGGATCTGGCGACTCATCCAACGCCAGCTTTCTTGATAGGGCTGCTCGTGCAAGGCAGAACTCATGATCCAGGCTCATTCGCCAATGAGATTTATTATTATATGATAATGAGAACCAAAACAACCCCGAATATAGACACAAACCCACACACAGAAGGCTTTTGTATGGCCCAGAAAAAAGGCACGCCATCCGATTGGGTGGCGCGCCTTTTGTGTTGCAGCAAGTATTAGCTGCCTGCTACGGTCATCCGCTCGATCAACACCGAACCCGTGCGAATATTACTGCGCAGCTCCAGGTCATTACCCACCGCTACGATCTGCTTGAACATGTCGCGCATGTTACCGGCGATGGTCACTTCCTGGACCGCAAACTGGATTTCGCCGTTCTCGACCCAGTAGCCCGCGGCACCACGGGAGTAGTCGCCAGTGACCATGTTCAGGCCCTGCCCCATCAACTCGGTAACAAGCAGGCCACGGCCCATGCGGCGTAACAAGGCCGCCTGGTCTTCGTCGCCATGGGTGACGAACAGGTTGTGCACGCCGCCGGAGTTGGCGGTGCTCGGCATCCCGAGCTTGCGACCGGAGTAGGTGCCAAGGATGTAGGACACCAGCTCACCCTTCTCGACGAACGGCTTGGCATAGGTCGCAAGGCCATCGCCGTCGAACGCCGAACTGCCCATGGCGCGCATCAGGTGTGGACGCTCGTCGATGGTCAGCCACTCTGGAAACAGCTGCTGCCCCAAGGTGCCTTCAAGAAATGAAGATTTACGATACAGGCTGCCACCGGAAATCGCCGAAAGGAAACTGCCGAACAAGCCACCGGCGAGCTCGGCGGAGAACAGTACCGGCACGTCACAGGTCGGCACCGGACGCGCACCCAGTCGGCTGGCAGCCCGCTGCGCGGCACGTTGGCCGATGCTCACCGGATCGGCCAGCAGACTGCCTTGGCGGTTAACGTCGTACCAATAATCGCGCTGCATCTGACCATCGGCCTCAGCGATCATCACGCAGCTCAGGCTGTGCCGGGTCGACGCATAACCGCCGATGAACCCATGGCTGTTGCCATAGACGCGGCAGCCCTGATGCGTACTGAGGGTGGTGCCGTCGGCATTCTTGATGCGGCTGTCGGCAGCAAACGCTGCCGCTTCACAGTTCAGGGCCATTTCGATGGCCTGCTCCGGGGTAATGTCCCACTGGTGGAACAGATCGAAATCCTTTAAATCCTTGGCCATCAGCGCGGCATCTGCCAGACCCGAGGCTTCATCTTCGGAAGTGTGCTTGGCAATGGCCAGTGCGGCAGCCACGGTTTCACGAATTGCCTCGGGCCCACTGGCCGAAGTACTGGCAGAGCCTTTGCGCTGACCGACGTACAAGGTGATACCAAAGCCCTGGTCGCGGTTGAATTCGACGGTCTCGACCTCACGCTGACGCACCGAGGTCGACAGGCCCTGCTCCAGGGACACAGCCACTTCACAGGCACTGGCGCCCTGGCGCTTGGCTTCAGCAATGATCTGCTCGACTTGTTCCTGCAGTGCCGGCAACGCTTGCGGGCCGACGCTTTCAACTGCACTCATGCTGTTCTCCACTCAAATTCTGCTTTCGGCGAGGGTCATCGAGCGACCGGGCCGGACAAGCGGCCCCCGACTGGTTATCATGGCGGCGTTTCTTTGCGGACGGCCACCATGGTTGATTCTTACGACGACTCCCTCGATACGGGAGAAAAAAGCAAATCCCAGGTCAAACGCGAGCTGCACGCTCTGGTTGACCTTGGCGAGCGCCTTACAACACTCAAGCCTGACTTGCTGGCAAAACTGCCGTTGACCGACGCCATGCGCCGGGCACTGGCCGATGCGCCCAAGCACACCGCGAATATCGCGCGTAAACGGCACCTGATGTTCATCGGCAAACTGATGCGCGACCAGGACACTGACGCCATTCTCGTTTTGCTCGATCAACTCGATGCCTCCACGCGGCAGTACAACGAACGTTTCCATGGCCTGGAACGCTGGCGCGATCGCTTGATCGCGGGCGACGATGCAGTCCTGGAGAAGTTCGTGCTCGACTACCCGGAAGCTGATCGCCAGCAATTGCGCTCCCTGATCCGTCAGGCCCAGCACGAATTGGCGACCAACAAGCCGCCGGCATCGAGCCGTAAAATCTTCAAGTACATCCGTGAGCTGGACGAGACTCAACGCGGTTTGCGTTAAGTAGCGTCCAAAACTCCTGTAGGAGCTGCCGAAGGCTCCTACAGGGGAACACGTGTTTCCTACGATCCTGTGCCACCCACAGTGATCGCATCAATCTTCAGCGTTGGCTGTCCGACACCCACCGGCACCGACTGCCCATCCTTGCCACAGGTTCCGACCCCGCTATCCAGCGACAAGTCGTTGCCGACCATCGACACCTTGCTCATGGCCTCCGGCCCGTTGCCGATCAGGGTTGCACCTTTGACCGGCGCAGTAATCTTGCCATCCTCGATCAGGTACGCCTCGCTGGTGGAGAACACAAACTTGCCACTGGTGATATCGACCTGGCCACCGCCGAGGTTCGCGCAGTAGATGCCGCGCTTCACCGACGCAATGATCTCCTGCGGATCACTCTCGCCTGCCAGCATGTAGGTATTGGTCATGCGCGGCATCGGCAAGTGCGCGTAGGATTCGCGTCGACCGTTGCCGGTGCGGGCCACGCCCATCAGGCGGGCGTTGAGCTTGTCCTGCATGTAGCCTTTGAGCACGCCGTTTTCGATCAGCGTGGTGCACTCGGTAGGCGTGCCTTCATCATCCACGCTCAGTGAGCCGCGGCGACCGGCCAGTGTGCCGTCATCAACGATGGTGCACAGCTTGGAGGCAACCATTTCGCCCATGCGCCCGCTGTAGGCGGAGCTGCCCTTGCGATTGAAGTCACCTTCCAGACCATGCCCGACCGCCTCATGCAGCAAAACGCCAGACCAGCCCGAGCCCAAAACCACCGGCAATGTACCGGCCGGCGCCGGAATAGCTTCAAGATTCACCAGCGCCTGGCGCAGTGCTTCACGGGCGTAGCCCATAGCACGGTCTTCGCTGAGGAAATAACGATAGTCGGTACGACCGCCGCCGCCGTGACCGCCGCGCTCGCGGCGACCGTTTTGCTCGACGATCACGCTAACGTTGAAGCGCACCAATGGACGAACATCCGCCGCCAGGCTGCCGTCGGTGGAAGCTACCAGAATGCGCTCCCAGACACCGGCCATGCTCACGGTGACTTGCTGGATGCGCGAATCGAGGGCACGGGTGGCGACGTCGATGCGCTTGAGTAACTCGACTTTCTCGGCACGACTCATCACTTCCAGCGGGTTATCGGGCCCATACAACTGGGCGACGTCCTGGGTGGTAAAAGCTTGCACGCTGCCATTTTGGCCGGCACGGGAAATAGAACGTGCGGCACGGGCCGCTGCGCCCAGGGCTTCCAGGGTGATGGCGTTGCTGTAGGCAAAACCGGTTTTTTCGCCAGACTGCGCGCGTACGCCGACGCCCTGGTCGAGGTTGAAGCTGCCTTCCTTGACGATGCCGTCTTCCAGCGCCCAGGACTCGGAGATCTGTCCCTGAAAATACAGGTCGGCGGCATCGATGCCTGGGCCGGCGAGATCGCCGAGCACCCCTTGCAGGCTTTCGATGGTTACGCCGCCGGGTGCCAGGAGGTGTTCACTGACTGAGGACAACAACTCGCTCATATGCTTTACGCCTTAAATTCGTTCATTCCGAGGCAGGCCGCTGCGCGCCCTGCGAGAAAAAGCGCCGGTGACTGGACACCGGCATCCTCGCCCTGATGGACGACTGTTCGCTGCTATCGCGTTCGGCCAGCAGCACGGCCTCGCCTTTGTCCTGCTGGGCCACCACGCGCCCCCAAGGGTCAATGATGGCGGCGTGCCCCCAGGTTTCCCGCGGCCCCGGATGAGTTCCACCCTGGGCTGCCGCGAGTACATAACATTGAGTCTCGATGGCTCGCGCGCGAATCAGCACATCCCAATGCGCAGCGCCAGTCACCGCAGTGAAGGCTGACGGTGCGGTAATCAACTCTGCGCCAGCGGCCCGCAATTCGCTGTACAACTCCGGAAAACGCAGGTCATAACACACCGTCAGGCCGACCCGGCCGACTGGCGTATCTGCCACCACGACGCCACTGCCATAAGCATAGTCATCGGATTCGCGATAACGCCCGCGATTGTCTGCCACATCCACATCGAACAGGTGCAGCTTGTCGTAGCGCGCCACCGTCTCGCCCTGATCATTCACCAGCAATGAGCAGGCATGCACTTTGGCCGTCGGCTGATCCACTGGCGGCAGCGGCAACGTGCCGGCCACTATCCATAACTTGAGGTCGAGGGCGGTCTGTTTCAACCATGGCAGGATCGGACCTTCGCCCAAAGCCTCGGCGCGCCCGATGTCAGCGATGTCACGGCGCCCCATGGCGGCGAAGTTTTCCGGCAGTACGGCGAGTTGCGCGCCAGCTGCGGCGGCCTCTTCGAGCAAGCGACGCGCCTGGGCCAGATTGGCCAGCACGTCGCTTTGGCTGACCATTTGAATCACAGCAACAGACATGGTTTTTCCTTATGTGGAATCAACTCATGTAGGAGCTGCCATGCTACTCCATCAGAGCAGGTCAAAAAGGCTTGTCGAAGGTGATTTTCGGTTCTTTCCATGGCCCCTTGACGGTGTACTTGACGCTGGCGAAACGCGCCACGCGGTCGCCGATCAATTTGTCGATCAGGAACAGCGCACCGCCGATCGCTGGTGCGCCGACGATCAGCGCGGCAATCGGCAGGTTGTTGGTCACCGGCAAGGTCACCAGCAACTTGGCATCGACCTTGTCGCCCACCAGGTCCAGCGTGCCATTGAGCTCGATGTTACTCGACGGCCCGGTCATCAGGATCGGCTCGCGGGTGACGTACACCCCGTTGCTGGCGACCAGCAGTCCCTTGACCCGATCGTAGCTCAAGCCTTTGCCAAACAGGTCGGAAAAGTCCAGGCGCAAGCGCCGGCCGATGGAATTGAAGTTGAGAAGGCCGAATACCCGCAACGCCTGGGCGCCACCTTCAACTTCGACGAACTGGCCTTTGTTCAGCGATGCATCGAGGGTCCCGGAGAAGCGCTTGGTGGCCAGCCAGGCCGGAGAACCGGGCCAGCCACCGTCGATATCCATATGGAAGTTTTCACTGGTAACACTGGGCGCGAACCCCCAACCCTTCAACACGTCGGCGAGGTTCTTGCCGCTGATCCGGCCCTTGTACCAGCTATTTGATGCGCCAGGTGTACCTTCCCAGCCACCACTGCCCTGCAGCAGAATGCCCTTGAGCCCAAGGTCCAGGGCATTGAGGGCAATGCCTTTGGCCGTCGGCCGGACTTTCAGCGACCAGGCGCCAACCAGGTCCTTGCCCTGGAACAGCTGGTTAATCGTGATATCCAGCGCCGGAATCTTCGTCGGGTCCACCGTGGCTAGCGGATCTGGCGAGTTTTCATCGGCGAGCACCGTCGGATCGGGCGCCGGTAACTTCACGAACTGCAGCTTGATGGCTATCGGCGCGGCTTTGGCATCAGGGATCGCCACCGCACCCTTGACCTGTTGACTGTCGAGTTGCAGGGCCCACGTGGATGGTCTGCGGTTCAACTGCACCGACGCCTGATCAAGGGTCGTGCCCATGGCAATGAGCTTGCCGACCTTCAGGTCAACGCTGCTGAGCAACTGCTTGGCACTGCCGCCAGGATCCTGGCCGGCATACTTGTCCGCCAGGGCTTTCCAGGGCCCCACGTCCAGCTCCGGCAGCGAGCCTCGCACGCGCAGGCCCTTGGCGCCGGGCACGACGGCCTGACCGCCGCCCAGCAGCAGCTCACCACGACCTTCGGCAAAATTGCTGGCGGGCGCTTCATAGGTGAAGTTCGCCAGCTCACCGTAATTGACCCAGTAACGCCGATCCTCACCCTGCAGGGTCATGCGGAACGTGGTATCGCGACCAACATCGGACGCCATGCCAAACGGCGCTGGCAGATCAACAGCAACGCCCTTGAGGTTCGAACTGACCAGTAACTGACTGTCGGCGCCACCAAGGTTGAGTTGCAGTCGATAGGGGATTACGCCGGTTACCGGCAGGGGCTGGGAAACGCTCAACCAGTCGGCGAGTTTTTTCACCTCGACCTGGCCCGACGCAGTCACCCGGGTCTTGAGATTGCCGGCGCTGCCATCGGCAAAAATCTGCGCCGAGACCGGTTTGTCAAAGGCTCGCGCCGTGATGTTCTGACCGCTGAGTCCCTTGGTGCTGTCAAAACGGAAGTCACCCTTGAGCTGGGTCAATTCCAGCGCAGGCTCGCTCAATTTCAGGCGCGCCTTGGCGGTCTTGAAGTCGACCAGGATTTTCGGCAGCTCGCCCTTGGCCAGAGGTATATCCAGCTTCAACTTGCCTTGCAGGTCGCCCTCGCCTTCCCAGCCAGCAAAGGTTTCGGCGGTACCGATAGGCGCGGTCTGGAGAATTGTCAGGCCATCGCCCAGGCCACCGGCGAAAGCGCCATCGAGCAACAGGTGGCTGCTCTTGCCGGCAGGCACATGGGGAATGTCGACGTAGATGTCGCGAACCTGGGTGTCGAGCAACTGCCCCTTGCTGGCGAGAATCCGCACCCCGCTGTCTTCTATGAATACATCGCCGCTGACCTTGCTGACGTGTGGCCACCCTGGCTGAAAGGCCAGTTCGGCGTCGTGAACCTTGAAAAACAGGCTGATGCTGCGATCGGCATCTGCCGCGCCATGGGCCAACGAGCCCTGGTACTGGAAGAAACCTTCATCAACCGCGCCCTTGAGAATCGCCGTGCGCAGCCATTCGTCCAGCGCCGGGCTTAATACGGTAGGCAGGTACTTGGCAGTGTATTTGCCATCACCGTCCACCAGGCCGACCCGCAGGTCCATGTAGTCTTCCTGGGAATGATCGAAATGGAGGCGGATCAGGAAGTCGCCGGCAATCTTACCCTCCTCGCCCAACACCTTCAGGTAGGGCGCGATCAGGGTGAAGGCTTCTTTATCAAGCGTCCAGGTCAGCTTGGCGTTGGCCTGGAGGTACTGCCATGGATTGGCGAAGATAGGGTCCAGGTGCAGGGAAAAATCCTTGCTGTCCATGCGCAACTCGCCCTGCCCCAGGTCGCCACTGATGCTGCCGCTGACATTTCGTACCGCCGGAGCACCGTGATAGGCATTAAAACCCACCCGGTCGAGGTTGGCGGCGAAGCTGAATTTGCTGTTGTCCGTAGCGTTTGGTCGGAAGTCGACCAGTACATTACGCAGGCCACCGGTCACCTTGAGACGCTCGACCGCCGTGGCCACGCCCTCAGGCAAAGGCCCCAGTGCATTCAACAGCGGTGTGAGCGGTGTTAGATCGAGGCGGTCAGCCTGCAGGTGCCACAGTTCCTGGTTGCTGTCGGTGGCCGCGCTCTGCTTGAGTTGCAGGCGCGATTCCCAGCGGGTTTCACCAAGGTTCATGGCCAGGGAGTCCAGCGTTACCAGGACGCCTGCTGCGTCACGCTGGAAATAGCCGTTGAGCGCCAGGTTGTTGATCTGGATCGGCTTGCGCTCAGCGTATGCCCCCTTCAGTTGTAGCGCATTCAGGCGCACGGCCCCGCTCTGCAGCGCGCCCTTGCTCCAGTTCACCCAGAGTTCGCCGCCGGCCTTGATCTCGGTGAAATTCCACTGCCGGGTCAGGCGCTCAGGCAGCCATTTCGACCAGTCACTTTGCGGCAGGCTGAGATAAGCATCCGCCTCACCTTTTTTCCAGTCGCTGGCAGGCAGGCGTGTCCGCAGGCTCAATGCCAATGGCTGGCCGTCCGGCAATGTCAGCCGGGCGTCGAGTCGCTGGCGGGAGCTTCCGGTCCTGAGGTTCATGCCGACATAAGTGAGGGTGAGCGGCGCATGATCCAGTGGCTGCAAGGTCACCTGGCTATCAAGGACCGAAAGCTGCTGGACCATCTGCATTCGGCTGAGTAGTTGTTCAGGGTCCAGCGGTTGATCCTCCTGGACCGGCAACCCCTCCAGCGCCCAATGGCCATCCTCGCCCTCCTTGAGGTTGATCTTCAAACCGCTGAGTTCGAGATGGGCCAGGCGTACTTCGCGCGCCAGCAGGCTGGCCCAGACATCTGGCACGGCGCGCACCTGATCCAGACGCAGGGCATTCGCACCTTCTCCGAGCATCACGTCATGCGCCAGCAGGATCGGCGCAAAGCCTCGCCAATTGCCTTCCAGTTCGCCGATATGCAGCGGCATACCCAACGCGGAGCTGGCCTTGGCCTCGACCTCAGCCCGATATTCGGCCACCAGCGGCGTGAGTTGCCGCCCCAGGCTGACGTAGAGCGCCATCAGTACCAAAACCAACGCGCATAGGCCCAGACCCCAGCGGGTCAGTGCGGCCAAAATGCGTGTCAGACGGTCCATGTCAGTTGGCTCCCATGGCGTTAAAACTGCAGAAAGCTGAGGCCAGCTGTTCCAGGCGATTTACAACGTAAGGGTTCAGAGCAGCACCACGTCGTATTGTTCCTGGGAATACATGGTTTCCACCTGGAACCGGATAGTGCGACCGATAAATCCTTCGAGTTCGGCGACATTGCCCGACTCCTCATCAAGCAGACGATCGACAACTTTCTGGTTCGCCAATACACGATAGCCTTCCGCCTGATAGGCGCGAGCCTCCCGAAGAATTTCCCGGAAAATTTCATAACAGACGGTTTCCGGAGTCTTCAGCTTGCCCCGGCCCTGACAACTGCTGCAGGGCTCGCAAAGCACCTGTTCAAGGCTTTCTCGGGTACGCTTGCGGGTCATCTGCACCAGGCCCAGCTCGGTGATGCCGATGATGTTGGTCTTGGCGTGATCTCGCTCCAGCTGTTTTTCGAGTGTGCGCAGGACCTGTCGCTGGTGTTCTTCATCTTCCATGTCGATGAAGTCAATGATGATTATCCCGCCCAGGTTGCGCAGGCGCAGCTGGCGAGCGATAGCGGTAGCGGCTTCGAGGTTGGTCTTGAAGATGGTTTCTTCGAGGTTGCGATGCCCGACAAAGGCTCCGGTGTTGACGTCGATGGTGCTCATGGCTTCCGCCGGATCGACTACCAGGTAACCACCGGACTTGAGCGGGACTTTGCGTTCGAGGGCCTTCTGGATTTCGTCTTCGACACCGTACAGGTCGAAAATCGGCCGCTCGCCAGGGTAGTGCTCCAGGCGATCAGCGATTTCCGGCATCAATTCAGCGACGAATTGCGTGGTTTTCTGGAAAGTTTCCCGGGAGTCGATGCGGATCTTCTCGATCTTCGGGCTGACCAGATCGCGCAAGGTGCGCAGCGCCAGGCCGAGGTCTTCGTAAATCACGCTGGGTGCGCCAATGGTCTTTATCTGCTCGTTGATCTGATCCCAGAGCCTGCGCAGATAACGGATATCCATGAGGATTTCGTCGGCACCGGCGCCTTCCGCAGCCGTACGCAGGATGAACCCTCCCGCTTCCTTGATCCCTTCCTTGGCCACGCAGTCGGTAACCACCTGCTTGAGCCGTTCGCGCTCTCCTTCATCTTCGATTTTCAGGGAGATGCCGACATGCGCGGTACGCGGCATGTAAACCAGGTATCGGGATGGAATCGACAGCTGGGTAGTCAGGCGTGCGCCTTTGGAACCGATCGGGTCCTTGGTGACCTGCACCACCAGGCTCTGTCCTTCGTGAACCAGCGCGCTGATGCTCTCGACTGCAGGACCTTCGCGCAGGGAAATCTCCGAGGCATGAATGAACGCGGCGCGATCAAGACCGATATCGACAAAGGCCGCCTGCATCCCCGGCAATACCCGCACGACCTTGCCCTTGTAGATGTTGCCGACGATCCCGCGCTTTTGCGTGCGCTCGACATGGACCTCTTGCAAAACACCGTTTTCAACCACCGCCACGCGCGATTCCATCGGCGTGATGTTGATCAGGATCTCTTCACTCATGGCAGGGTCTCGTTCAGGCATTTTCACGATAATGGCCGCATCTTGTCAGTACGACGCTCAGAGCGCGTTAAGGGTTTGCCAACAGGGTATGCCGAAATGGCCCAGCAGTTCTGCGGTTTCGCACAGTGGCAAGCCAACCACTGCCGAGTAACTGCCATCCAGGCCCGCCACGAACACTGCGCCGAGCCCCTGGATGCCATAACCGCCGGCCTTGTCCCGGGGTTCGCCGCTGGCCCAGTAGGCAGCTGCTTCCAGCGCTTGGATCCGGCGAAAACGCACCAGGCTGCGGATCACCCGGGATTCGCAACGCTCCCCGTCCAGCAGGGCGATACCTGTCAGAACTTCATGCTCGCGACCGGACAACATCATAAGCATGGCGCATGCGTCAGCTTCGTCCAACGGTTTGCCGAGAATTTTCCCGTCCAGCACCACGGCGGTGTCGGCACCCAGCACGCAATAACCTGCGGTGGACACGACCGCATCACGTCCGGCCTCGACCTTGCCACGCGCCAGGCGCTCGACGTAGGCCGAAGGGGATTCGTCATTCCAGGGGGTTTCATCGATGTCCGCACTGATGGCGGAAAACGGCACGCCAATCTGCGTGAGCAACTCACGCCGACGTGGCGAGCCTGAGGCGAGAAATAGCTGTTTCATCACGACATCTCCCTGTCCAGTACACCCGTGCGGGCAAATGCCTGACCGAATTAATTGATCTTGTAGCGTCGACGCAATCCGCGCAAACCGTAGCTGATCCAAGGCCAGAGCAGTGCACTGACCAGCGCCGGCAACACCAGCGCCAGCGTTGGCTGGCGATTGCCGGTGAGGGCGCTAAGCCATAGCTGAACAAGCTGGGCGAGACCGAAGATTACCAGGATCACCAGGCTCTGCTGCCACATCGGGAACATCCGCAGGCGTTGCTGTAGCGACAGCACCAGAAAGGTGATGAGCGTCAGGATCAAGGCGTTCTGCCCCAGCAACGTACCGTAGAGCACGTCCTCGGCCAGACCCAGGCACCACGCAGTCACCATGCCGACTTTCTGCGGCATCGCCAGTGCCCAGAAGGCCAGCAGCAAGGCCAGCCACAGCGGGCGCAGGATTTCCATGAACTGCGGCAGCGGTGAAACGCTGAGCAGCAAGCCGATAGCGAACGTCAGCCAGACGATCCAGCCGTTTCGGGATGCAGTTGTACCGACCATTATTCTCGTCCCCCCGTGTTAGCCGGTGCAGAGACAGGCGGTTTGGCAGCAGGTGGTTTGGCCGGCGGCTTGGTCGCCGCAGGTTTGATCGGGGCCGTGGCTGCGGGAGCCATCGGGGCAGCGGCAGCCGCGGGTGCAGCCGCCGCAGCCGGGACCATGGCGGGTTTCGGCACAGTGTCAGGAATCATCGGGCCACCACCGTATTGGTCCAGGGTTTCCTGGGCCTTGGCCGCATCATTGGCACGCTCTTCGGCAGTGCGTCCGTCGCTGAACACCAGCAACAGGTAACGGCTGCGGTTCAATGCGGCGGTGGGCACAGCACGGACAATCGCGAATGGCTGGCCGGAGTCATGGATCACTTCCTTGACCGTCGCCACCGGGTAACCGGCGGGGAAGCGCTGGCCCAAACCGGAGCTGACCAGCAGATCGCCTTCCTTGATGTCGGCCGTATCGGCCACATGGCGCAGTTCCAGGCGTTCCGGGTTGCCGGTGCCGCTGGCGATTGCGCGCAGACCGTTACGATTGACCTGTACCGGAATGCTGTGGGTGGTGTCGGTCAGCAGCAATACGCGAGAGGTGTAGGGCATCAACTCGACCACCTGCCCCATCAGGCCGCGGGCGTCGAGGACCGGCTGACCGAGGACCACGCCGTCGCGCTCACCCTTGTTAATGATAATGCGATGAGTGAAGGGATTGGGGTCCATGCCGATCAACTCGGCCACTTCGACCTTTTCGTTGACCAATGCCGAAGAGTTGAGCAACTCGCGCAGCCGTACGTTCTGCTCGGTCAGGGCGGCAAGCTTTTGCATGCGCCCCTGCAACAGCAGGTTTTCGGTCTTGAGCTTTTCGTTTTCCGCGACGAGTTCGGTCCGGCTGCCAAACTGACTGGCCACACCTTGCCACAAGCGCTGCGGCAGGTCGGTGATCCAGTAGGACTGCATCAGCACCAGCGACATTTGGCTACGCACTGGTTTGAGCAGAGTAAAGCGGGCATCGACCACCATCAGCGCGACCGATAGCACGACCAGCACCAACAAGCGCACGCCCAGTGAAGGCCCTTTAGCGAAAAGCGGTTTAATAAGCCGCTCCTCCCGGGCAAATGTTTTGTTTATTCATACAGCAGACCGGCCTGGATGCACACTGACAGAAGATAAACGCCAACAGGCAGCACTGCAAAGTGCTGCCTGCGCGCTCAACAGCATAGATGCAACCCCGCGACTTATTCGCTGGAGAGCAGGTCCATGGTGTGTTTATCCATCATTTCCAACGCACGGCCACCGCCGCGAGCAACGCAGGTCAACGGGTCTTCGGCAACGATCACCGGCAGGCCGGTTTCCTGGGCAAGCAACTTGTCGAGGTCGCGCAGCAAGGCGCCACCACCGGTCAGGACCAGGCCACGCTCGGCGATATCGGAAGCCAATTCCGGTGGCGATTGCTCCAGTGCACTTTTTACTGCCTGAACGATGGTCGCCAGAGACTCTTGCAGAGCTTCCAGCACTTCGTTGGAGTTCAGGGTGAAAGCACGTGGCACGCCTTCAGCCAGGTTGCGACCGCGAACATCGACTTCGCGAACTTCGCCACCAGGGTAGGCCGTACCGATTTCCTGCTTGATGCGCTCGGCAGTGGATTCGCCGATCAGGCTGCCGTAGTTACGACGTACGTAGGTGATGATCGCTTCGTCGAAGCGGTCGCCGCCAACCCGTACGGATTCGGCGTAGACCACACCGTTCAGGGAGATCAGCGCGATTTCAGTGGTACCGCCACCGATATCGACAACCATCGAGCCCCGCGCTTCCTCTACCGGCAGGCCAGCACCGATCGCGGCCGCCATCGGCTCTTCGATCAGGAACACCTCACGGGCACCGGCACCGAGGGCCGATTCACGGATGGCACGACGCTCAACCTGGGTGGATTTGCATGGAACGCAGATCAGCACTCGCGGACTAGGCTGCAGAAAGCTGTTTTCGTGAACCTTGTTGATGAAGTACTGCAGCATCTTTTCGCAAACGCTGAAGTCGGCGATAACGCCGTCTTTCATCGGACGAATGGCAGCAATATTTCCTGGAGTACGGCCGAGCATACGCTTGGCCTCGGTGCCGACGGCCACGACACTTTTCTGGTTACCGTGTGTCCGAATGGCCACAACCGATGGCTCATTCAGAACGATTCCGCGCTCGCGCACGTAAATAAGGGTGTTGGCAGTGCCCAGGTCAATGGAAAGATCGCTGGAAAACATGCCACGCAGTTTCTTGAACATGGGGAAAGGACCCTAGGCAACGCGTGGGTAAAAAAGTGCGGCAAACTCTAACAACGACAGGGATTTTGGGCAAGGCGCCAATATGTTAAATTGGCCGCTTTTCTGTGCACCAAACCCCACAATCGCGGCCTTATGACCGTAGAAATGCGGTAGTGTTCCGACAATCTAACACACGGACGCTGTCCGTTCTGTTTTCCACTGGAGATTCCCATGGCGCTTGAACGCTCCGACGTGGAAAAAATCGCTCATCTGGCCTGCCTTGGCCTAAATGATGCCGATCTTCCACACATCACTTCAGCCCTGAACAGCATTCTCGGGCTGGTCGACGAAATGCAGGCGGTCAATACCGACGGTATCGAGCCGCTCGCCCACCCACTGGAAGCCAGCCAGCGCCTGCGCGCAGACATCGTGACCGAGACCAATCATCGCGAGGCCTACCAGTCCATCGCACCAGCGGTCGAAAACGGCCTGTATCTGGTTCCGAAAGTCATCGACTAAAGGGAAAGAGCCTGCAATGCATCAATTGACTCTGGCCGAGATCGCCCGCGGACTCGCCGACAAAAAGTTTTCTTCCGAAGAACTGACCAAGGTCCTGCTGGCGCGCATCGCCCAGCTCGATCCACAGCTCAACAGCTTCATCAGCCTCACCGAGGACCTCGCGCTGCAGCAGGCCAAAGCCGCTGACGCCCGCCGGGCCAACGGTGAGAGCGGCGCCCTGCTCGGGGCGCCGATCGCCCACAAGGACCTGTTCTGCACCCAGGGCATCCGCACCAGTTGCGGCTCGAAGATGCTCGATAATTTCAAGGCACCGTACGACGCCACTGTGGTTGCCAAGCTGGCCGCTGCCGGGGCCGTGACCCTGGGCAAGACCAACATGGACGAATTCGCCATGGGTTCGGCCAACGAGTCGAGCTATTACGGCGCGGTGAAAAACCCGTGGAACCTGGAACACGTACCTGGCGGTTCTTCCGGTGGTTCGGCTGCTGCTGTTGCCGCGCGCCTGCTGCCGGCCGCCACCGCGACCGACACTGGCGGCTCCATTCGCCAGCCCGCTGCGTTCACCAACCTCACAGGCCTGAAACCGACGTACGGTCGTGTTTCGCGCTGGGGCATGATCGCCTACGCCTCAAGTCTCGATCAGGGCGGCCCACTGGCGCGCACAGCCGAAGACTGCGCGATCCTGCTGCAAGGCATGGCCGGCTTCGATGCCAATGACTCCACCAGCATTGACGAGCCAGTGCCGGATTACAGCGCCAGCCTCAACGGCTCGCTGCAAGGCCTGCGCATCGGCGTGCCGAAAGAATACTTCAGCGCCGGTCTCGACCCGCGCATCGCTGACCTGATCCACAACAGCATCAAGGAGCTGGAAAAGCTCGGTGCCGTGATCAAGGAAATCAGCCTGCCAAACATGCAGCACGCGATTCCTGCGTACTACGTGATCGCCCCGGCAGAAGCCTCGTCCAACCTGTCGCGTTTCGACGGAGTGCGTTTCGGCTATCGCTGCGAGGACCCGAAAAACCTGATCGACCTGTACAAGCGTTCCCGTGGCGAAGGTTTCGGCCCGGAAGTTCAGCGCCGCATCATGGTCGGCGCCTACGCGTTGTCGGCCGGCTACTACGACGCCTACTACCTGAAGGCGCAGAAAATCCGCCGCCTGGTGAAAAACGACTTCATGGCTGCCTTCAACGAGGTCGACATCATCCTCGGCCCAACCACGCCTAACCCGGCCTGGAAGCTTGGCGCCAAGAACAGTGACCCGGTCGCTGCCTATCTGGAAGACGTCTACACCATCACCGCCAACTTGGCTGGCCTGCCGGGCTTGTCCATGCCTGCCGGATTTGTCGACGGTCTGCCGGTCGGTGTGCAATTGCTCGCGCCGTATTTCCAGGAAGGTCGCCTGTTGAACGTTGCCCACCAGTATCAGCTGAACACTGACTGGCACACCCGCACCCCAACCGGCTTCTGAGGAGAAACACATGCAATGGGAAGTCGTGATCGGGCTGGAGATTCATACCCAGCTCACCACCCGGTCGAAAATCTTTTCCGGTAGTTCCACCACTTTCGGTTCCGAGCCGAACACCCAGGCCAGCCTGGTCGACCTCGGCATGCCCGGCGTCCTGCCGGTGCTTAACCAGGAAGCGGTGCGCATGGCGGTGATGTTCGGCCTGGCCATCGATGCCGAAATCGGCCAGCACAACGTGTTCGCCCGTAAAAACTACTTCTACCCGGACCTGCCCAAGGGCTACCAGATCAGCCAGATGGAATTGCCGATCGTTGGCAAGGGCCACCTGGACATCGCCCTGGAAGACGGCACGGTCAAGCGCGTCGGCATCACCCGGGCGCACCTGGAAGAAGACGCCGGTAAAAGCCTGCACGAAGAGTTCAACGGTGCCACCGGCATCGACCTGAACCGCGCCGGCACGCCGCTGCTGGAAATCGTTTCCGAGCCGGACATGCGCAGCGCCAAGGAAGCCGTGGCTTACGTCAAGGCTGTCCACGCGCTGGTGCGTTATTTGGGCATCTGCGACGGCAACATGGCCGAAGGTTCGCTGCGTTGCGACTGTAACGTGTCGATCCGTCCCAAGGGTCAGGCCGAGTTCGGCACGCGCTGCGAAATCAAGAACGTCAACTCGTTCCGCTTCATCGAAAAGGCTATCAACACCGAAGTGCAGCGTCAGATCGAACTGATCGAAGACGGCGGCAAGGTGATCCAGCAGACGCGCCTGTACGATCCGAACAAGGACGAAACCCGTCCGATGCGCAGCAAGGAGGAAGCCAACGACTACCGTTACTTCCCCGATCCGGACCTGTTGCCAGTGGTCATCGAGGACTCCTTCCTCAACGACGTGCGCGCGACCCTGCCAGAATTGCCGCCGCAGAAGCGTGAGCGCTTCCAGGAGCAGTTCGGCCTGTCGGTCTACGACGCCAGCGTCCTGGCGACCAGCCGCGAGCAAGCCGATTACTTCGAGAAGGTTGTGAGCATCAGTGGCGACGCCAAGCTGGCGGCCAACTGGGTAATGGTCGAACTGGGCAGCCTGTTGAACAAGCAGGGCGTGGACATTGACCAGTCGCCGGTTTCCGCCGAGCAACTGGGCGGCATGCTGCTGCGCATCAAGGACAACACCATCTCCGGCAAGATCGCCAAGGTGGTTTTTGAAGCCATGGCCAGTGACGAAGGCAGCGCTGACGAGATCATCGACAAGCGCGGCCTCAAGCAAGTAACTGACACCGGCGCGATCTCGGCGGTGCTGGACGAGATGCTCGCGGCCAACGCCGAGCAGGTCGAACAATACCGCGCGTCCGACGAAGCCAAACGCGGCAAGATGTTCGGCTTCTTCGTCGGCCAAGCCATGAAAGCCTCCAAGGGTAAGGCCAACCCGCAACAGGTCAACGAACTGCTGAAAAGCAAGCTCGAAGGCTGATGAGCGTGGAGCCAGATCACCCGTCTGGCTCGATCCCCCTGTGGGAGCGGGCTTGTTCGCGAAAGCGCCGTATCAGTCGGGTTATATGTCGACTGTCCTACCGCTTTCGCGAGCAAGCCCGCTCCCACATTTGCTTTGTGGAAACCTTTGAATGAAGCGTCTACTTGGCGCCTGCGCCCTGCTCTCCCTCCTGGCCGGCTGCGCCAGCAATGACATCGTCGATCCACACGGTTACGACAAAACCGGCACTGCGTCCTATTACGGCGCCAAACACCAAGGCAAACGCACCGCCAATGGCGAGCGTTTCAACAAGAACGCCCTGACCGCAGCCCATCGCCAACTACCCTTCGGTACGCGGGTGAAGGTTACCAACCTGAGCAACGACAAGTCTTGCGTGGTACGGATCAATGACCGCGGGCCACACACCCGTGGACGCCTGATTGATCTTTCCCAAGAGGCAGCCGCTCGCCTGGGTATGCTTAGAAGTGGAACCGCACGGGTTCGCGTGCAAGCCCTCGACGACTGACAGCTGGAGCGCCGACCATTTTCGGACTTGCAGATTTGCCCCTGATCGACGTCGTTGAATTGCTCGGCGGCCTGGTTCTACTGATCGCCGGCGCCGAGCTGATGGTGCGCGCCGCCGTGCGCTTGGCCGCGCGACTGCATGTTCGGCCGCTGATCATCGGCCTGACAATAGTCGCCCTCGGCAGCAGTGCGCCACAAATGGCTGTCAGCCTGCAGGCGACCCTGGCACAGAACGCCGACATCGCGGTGGGCAGCGTAATCGGCAGCAGCATTTTCAACATCCTGGTGACACTGGGTCTGTCGGCGCTGATTATCCCACTGCGGGTTTCCCGGCAATTGGTGCGCCTGGACATTCCCCTGATGATCGGTGCCAGCCTGCTGGTCTTCATACTCGCCTGGAACGAAGAGCTGACCCGCATCGACGGGATGTTGCTGCTGGCGGCGCTGATATTGTACCTGGGCCTGTTGCTGCGCCAGTCCCGTCATTCGGTGCGGCCGCCGCCCCACGATGAAACTCGCCAGGCGCCATGGTTCAGAAGCCTGCTGATGATCGTCGCCGGCCTGGCGATGCTGGTTTATGCCGCACACCTTCTACTGGGGGCCGCGGTCGCGGTCGCGACTGACCTGGGGCTCTCGGAACGGATCATCGGCCTTACTATCGTGGCCATCAGCACTTCCCTGCCGGAATTGGCCACATCGTTGATTGCGGCCTTGCGTGGCCAGCGTGAAATCGCCGTGGGCAACGTCATTGGCAGCAACCTGTTCAACCTGCTGGGCGTGCTCGGCATCACGGCGCTGATTGCTCCCACGCCCTTGTCGGTGTCGCCCAACGCCCTGGATTTCGACCTGCCGGTGATGCTTGGCGTCGCAGCGCTGTGCTTGCCCATCTTCTATTCCGGTTACCGGGTGACACGTGCCGAAGGCCTGGTTTTTCTGGGGCTGTACCTGGCCTACGGTCTGCATGTGGTGTCCTTCACCACCGGCATGCCCCTGGCCGGCAAACTTGAACATCTGATGCTGTTTTTCGTCCTGCCGGCACTGGTGGCGTTTGTGCTGTTCACGTCCCTGCTCGCCTGGCGTCGCCAACACCACAAAAAGGAAGTGCCATGACCGACAACAAAAAACCCGGCGTTGAAGTGCGCCGCCAAGTGATGGGGGATGCTTTCGTCGATCGCGCGCTGGGCAATGCCACTGACTTTACCCAGCCGCTGCAGGACTTCGTCAACGAACACGCGTGGGGTAGCGTTTGGAATCGCGAAGGCCTGCCCCTCAAAACCCGCAGCCTGATCACCCTCGCCGCGCTGACCGCACTCAAGTGCCCGCAGGAGTTGAAGGGGCATGTGCGCGGGGCTTTGAACAATGGCTGCACGGTGGAAGAGATTCGCGAGGCACTGCTGCATTGTGCAGTGTATGCAGGTGTGCCAGCAGCCATTGATGCGTTTCGGGCGGCGCAGGAAGTGATAGATAGCTACCAGAAGCCGGAGTGATTCGCCGGAATTGGCGATGACTGATCAGCCGCCTTCGCGAGCATGCCCGCTCCCACAAGGGAGCGCATTCCCAATGTGCGGGCTTGCTCGCGAAGAGGCCTTTTCCAACAATACAAATCCTGAAGTCAGATCCACCCACCCCACTGCAACAAAAAGATTCCGGCGTTGGTCGTCACCGCCGCCATCAGGGTCGTGATCACAATGATCGCCGCCGCTAGCTCATGGTTACCATTGGCCGCCCGGGCCATGACAAAACTGGCTGCAGCGGTCGGGCTGCCGAAGTACAGGAACAAAATCCCCAGCTCCGCCCCACGAAAACCCCATAACCACGCCCCCAGTGTCGCCAGCACCGGCAGGCCGATCATCTTGACCAGGCTGGAACTCAGCGCCATTGAGCCGCTTTTACGCATCGCCGCCAGCGAAAGGGTGCCGCCAATGCAGATCAGTGCCAGGGGCAACGTGGTCTGCGCCAGGTACTGGCCAGAGGTTTCCAGCCAGCCCGGCAAGCCGATTTTGAAATAGGCGAAAGGCGCTGCGGCAAATACGCTGATGATCAACGGGTTGATCATCACGCTCTTGCAGATACTCCAGGGGTCGGACTTAATCACCGGGCTATAGACCGCCAGGACGATGGTCGAAAGGGTGTTGTAGAACAGGATCACCAGCGCCGCGAGAATCGCGCCGAGGGAAATCCCGTAATCGCCGTACATGCTGGCCGCCAACGCCAGGCCGATCACTCCGTTGTTACCGCGAAACGCGCCTTGGGTGTAGATCCCGCGATCTTCCCGCGGACACTTCCAGATCGCCCACCCCCAGGCAATGGCAAAACACACCAGGGTCGCCACCGAGAAATAGATCAGCAGTGCCGGTTGCAGTGCGGCGTGCAGGTCGGCATGCAGGATGCCCAGAAACAGCAGTGCCGGCATGGTGACGTTAAAAACCAGGGCAGAGGCGGTGTGGATGAAGTTGTCGTTGATCCAGTCGATGCGCTTGAGCAGCACACCCAGAAACAGCATGGCAAACACCGGGGCGGTTATGTTCAGGGTTTCGAGGAAGATTGCCAGCATTCCGGGGTTAACCTTGGGTGGGCGTCGTTAGGTGGCTAATGATAAGCCACTGGGGACTTCGGCGTCTGGTCGAGCAGGTGATGAAAGACCTGTGGCGAGGGAGCTTGCTCCCGCTGGGGCGCGAAGCAGACCCAAAAGATGGGACTGCTACGCAGTCCAGCGGGAGCAAGCTCCCTCGCCACGCTCAGGTGATAGGCGCCGGGTTGAACAAGGTGATGTCGTTATGCAACTTGTGCTGCTCCGCCCATGTCTGCTTCTTGCCGCTGGCAACGTCCAGGTAGTAGTGAAACAACTCCCACCCAAGGTCCTCGATCGAAGCCCGTCCGGTGGCGATTCGCCCGGCATCGATATCAATGAGGTCCGGCCAGCGGTGCGCCAGTTCAGTCCGAGTCGATACCTTCACTACAGGCGCCATTGCCAAGCCATAAGGGGTACCACGCCCGGTGGTGAACACGTGCAGGTTCATCCCGGCCGCCAACTGCAAGGTCCCGCAAACAAAGTCACTGGCTGGGGTGGCGCAGAAAATCAGGCCTTTGCGCTTGAAACGTTCGCCAGGACCGAGTACGCCATTAATCGCGCTGCTGCCGGATTTGACGATCGAGCCCAACGACTTCTCGACAATGTTCGACAGCCCCCCCTTCTTGTTGCCCGGCGTAGTGTTGGCGCTGCGATCGGCTTCGCCCTTGGCCAGGTAACGGTCGTACCAGTCCATTTCCCGCACCAACTCCTGCGCCACTTCCTCGCTTTCAGCACGGGAGGTCAGCAGATAGATTGCGTCGCGCACTTCGGTGACTTCAGAGAACATCACCGTCGCACCGGCCCGCAGCAACAGGTCCGAGGCATAGCCCAGGGCCGGGTTGGCGGTGATCCCGGAAAACGCATCGCTGCCGCCGCACTGCATGCCCAGAATCAGCTCGGACGCCGGCACGGTTTCCCGGCGGCGCTGGTCGAGTTTTTTCAAGCGGGTCTCGGCCAGCGCCATGATCTGCTCAATCATCTCGTTGAACCCGTGACTCGAATCCTGCAGGCGGTACAACCACGGTTCGCTCAGGTCTACCGAACTGTCGCCCTCGTGCATCACTTGCCCGGCCTGCAACTTCTCGCAGCCCAGGCTAATCACCAGCGCCTCTCCACCCAAGTTCGGGTTACGCGCCAGGTTGCGCACGGTGCGGATGGGGATGTACGCATCGGTCGCGGTGATCGCCACGCCACAGCCGTAACTGTGGGTCAGCGCCACCACGTCGTCGACGTGCGGATACTTGGGCAGCAACTCGTCCTTGATGCGCTTGACCGCATGATCCAGCACCCCGGTGACGCACTGCACCGTGGTGGTGATGCCAAGAATATTGCGCGTGCCCACGGTGCCGTCGGCGTTGCGATAACCCTCGAAGGTAAAACCTTCGAGGGGTGCCTGCGCGGCCGGTACCTCAGTGGACAGCGGCAGGCTGTCCAGCGGTGGCGCGGTGGGCATGCGCAGTTGATCCTCATTGACCCAACGGCCCCGGGGAATCGGCTGCAACGCATAGCCAATGGTCTGACCGTAGCGAATCACCTGGCCACCCTCGGGAATGTCTTCCAGGGTGACCTTGTGGCTCTGCGGCACAAAGTCCAGGGTTACCAGACCGTCCGCAAACGCTGTGCCCGCCGGCACGCCCTGATCGTTAACCACCACGACCACGTTGTCCCGCTCGTTGAGGCGGATGTAGCGCGGCGAGTCGGAATGTTCAATCAACTGCATGACGCCGCTCCTCAGGAATGCGCTTGAGACAATTTATTATGAGTTTCAGGACCGCTCACCGGCGGTTCCTTGAGCACCACGCGCTTGATCGGACCGACGATCACCAGGTAGCTGAACACCGCAACCAGTGCGTTGCAACCGACGAACACCAGGGCCCATTTGAACGAGCCGGTGGAGCTGATGATGTAGCCAATCACGATCGGTGTGGTGATCGAGGCGATGTTACCGAAGGTGTTGAACAGGCCACCACTGAGACCGGCAATCTGCTTCGGCGAAGTGTCGGACACCACTGCCCAGCCCAGCGCACCTACGCCTTTGCCAAAGAAGGCCAGGGCCATGAAGCCCACGACCATCCATTCAACATCGACATAGTTGCACGCCACGATACTGCTGGAGACCAGCAAACCGGCAATGATCGGCGCCTTGCGGGCAAAGGTCAGGGAATGCCCTTTGCGCAGCAGGTAATCGGAAATCACTCCGCCAAGCACACCACCGATAAAGCCGCAGATGGCCGGCAGCGAGGCAATGAAACCGGCTTTGAGGATGGTCATGCCGCGTTCCTGCACCAGGTACACCGGAAACCAGGTCAGGAAGAAGTAGGTGATGCCGTTGATGCAATACTGGCCAAGGTAGACACCGAGCATCATGCGGTTGGTCAGCAACTGGCGGATGTAGTCCCACTTCGGGCCGTCAGTCTTGGCACCTTTGCCTTTGTCCTGATCCATGTCGACCATGCCGCCATTGTCGGCGATGTGCTTGAATTCGGCTTCGTTGATCATCGGGTGTTGACGCGGACTGTAGATCACTTTCAGCCAGACGCCCGAGAAGATGATGCCGATCACGCCCATCACGACGAACACGTGCTGCCAGCCGAAGCTGTAGACGATCCAACCCATCAGCGGCGCAAACAACACCGTGGCGAAGTATTGCGCCGAGTTGAAGATCGCCGAAGCGGTACCGCGTTCCGCCGTCGGGAACCAGGCCGCGACAATGCGGGCGTTGCCGGGGAAAGATGGCGCTTCGGCCAGGCCCACGAGGAAGCGCAGCATAAACAGCGCCACCACCGCCGTGGACATACCGAACTCGCCGACATAACCCTGCAGCACGGTAAACACCGACCAGGTCAAAATGCTCAATGCGTAGATTTTTTTCGAGCCGAAACGGTCCAGTAGCCAGCCACCGGGAATTTGCCCGGCCACGTAGGCCCAACCGAATGCAGAGAAGATATAGCCGAGGGTGACCGCGTCGATGCCTAGGTCTTTTTGCAGGCTGGAGCCCGCGATGGCGATGGTTGCCCGGTCGGCGTAGTTGATCGTGGTCACCAGGAAAAGCATGAGCAATATCAAATAGCGGACGTGGGTCGGCTTGGTCGCTTGCATGTAGATGTACTCCCACTGATTATTTTTATGCGGGTAATAACGGTGTTCTGTAGGCGCTGATTTCCTGTGGGAGCCGGGCTTGCCCGCGATGCAGGCACCGCGCAGTGTCAGTCACTTCGCGGTGATGCTATCGCTGGCAAGCCAGCTCCCACAGTTACAGCGGTGGATCAGGAACCAACGTAGGCAGTTTTCACGACCGTGTAGAACTCTTGCGCGTAGCGACCTTGCTCGCGGGATCCATAGGATGAACCTTTACGCCCGCCGAATGGCACGTGGTAATCCACGCCAGCCGTCGGCAGGTTGACCATCACCATCCCGGCCTGGGAGTGGCGCTTGAAGTGATTGGCGTACTTCAGCGAAGTGGTGGCGATACCCGCCGACAGACCGAACTCGGTGTCGTTAGCCATGGCCAGCGCGGCGTCGTAATCCGCCACCCGAACAACGTTAGCCACTGGGCCAAAAATCTCTTCGCGGCTGATGCGCATTGCGGCTTCGCTGTCGGCAAACAGGGTTGGCGCGAGGTAATAGCCTTCGGTATCACAGGTCACCAGGCCGCCGCCGCTGACCAGGCGCGCACCTTCGGACTGGCCGATGTCGATGTACTTCATGTCTTGCTCAAGCTGCGCCTGGGAGACCACCGGACCAATATCGGTGCCGGTTTTCAGCGCATGTCCAACCTTGATCGACTTCATGCGCTCGGCCATGGCGTCGACGAATTTGTCGTGAACCCCGGCAGTGACGATAAAGCGGCTCGAAGCGGTGCAACGTTGGCCGGTGGAGTAGAACGCGCTTTGCACCGACAGCTCGACCGCTTGCTTGAGATCGGCGTCGTCTAGGATGATCTGCGGATTCTTGCCTCCCATTTCCAGCTGCACTTTGGCCTGGCGTGACACGCAGCTGACAGCGATCTGACGACCCACATCCACCGATCCGGTGAAGCTGATGCCGTCGACTTTCGGGCTTTTCACCAGCGCATCGCCAACCACTCGACCGCTGCCCATCACCAGATTGAACACACCGGCCGGGAAGCCCGCGCGGGAGATGATTTCAGCCAGTGCCCAAGCGCAGCCCGGTACCAGGTCAGCGGGTTTGAGCACCACGCAGTTGCCATAGGCAAGGGCCGGGGCGACTTTCCAGGCAGGGATCGCGATCGGGAAATTCCACGGGGTGATCAGACCGACCACCCCTAAGGCTTCACGGGTCACTTCGACGTTGACACCAGGACGCACAGACGACAGGTAGTCACCGGACAGACGCAGGGTTTCACCGGCGAAAAACTTGAAGATATTGCCGGCCCGGGTCACTTCGCCGATGGCCTCAGGCAGGGTCTTGCCCTCTTCCCTGGCCAGCAGGGTGCCGAGTTCTTCGCGACGGGCGAGGATTTCAGTGCCCACTTTGTCCAGCGAATCGTGACGGGCCTGAATGCCCGAAGTAGACCAGCCCGCAAAAGCGGCACGAGCGGCGTCGATGGCAGCGTGGACCTGGGTCAGGTCGGCCTTGGCATACTCGCCGATGGTATCGGTCAGCTCGGACGGGTTGATGTTGACGCAGTAATCACTGCCGGCAACCCATTCGCCGTTGATGTAATTGTCGAAACGCTTTGAATCTGCCACGGATCTATCTCCTCACGCAAAAGGCCGCTGATTGCTCAGCGGCCCTGCTCAATCGATTGTTATTGCGCGCCCTGCTTGTCGATCAGCGCAGCCAGAGCTTCGTATTCTTCTGGCAGCAGATCGGTCAGCGGCGCACGCACAGGACCTGCGTCATAGCCGGCAATTTTTGCTCCGGCCTTGACGATGCTCACTGCGTAACCGGCTTTGCGATTACGAATGTCCAGGTAAGGCAGGAAGAAGTCGTCGATGATCTTGCCGACAGTGGCGTGATCCTCTCGGGCAATGGCGTGGTAGAAATCCATCGCGGTTTTCGGGATGAAGTTGAACACCGCCGAGGAATAGACCGGTACACCCAGTGCCTTGTACGCAGCGGCGTACACTTCGGCGGTCGGCAAACCACCCAGGTAGCTGAAACGGTCGCCGAGGCGGCGACGGATCGACACCATCAACTCGATGTCACCCAGGCCATCCTTGTAGCCGATCAGGTTCGGGCAGCGCTCGGCCAGGCGTTCCAGCAGCGGAGCGGTCAGGCGGCAGACGTTACGGTTGTAAATCACCACGCCAATGTTGACCGATTTGCACACGGCTTCAACGTGGGCGGCTACGCCGTCCTGGCTGGCTTCGGTGAGGTAGTGCGGCAGCAGCAACAGGCCTTTGGCGCCCAGTCGCTCGGCTTCTTGAGCGTATTCGATGGCCTGGCGGGTCGAGCCGCCAACACCCGCCAGAATCGGCACGCTGGTTTCACAGGTGTCGACGGCAGTCTTGATGATTTCCGAGTATTCGCTGGCGGCCAAGGAGAAGAACTCACCGGTGCCGCCTGCTGCGAACAATGCAGAGGCGCCGTATGGGGCTAGCCATTCAAGGCGCTTGATGTAACCCGCGCGATTGAAATCGCCCTGGGCATTAAAATCGGTGACCGGAAAAGACAGCAGGCCGGAAGAGAGGATGGACTTCAGTTCTTGTGGATTCATTATTCGAACACCCTGGGTAGCGACGTATGTGTTGTTGAGAAACCATTCAGCTTTTGCTGAGTTGTATGTCATCGTACAACTTAATAACTAATCGTCAACTGCATTTCATCGCCACTGGGTGACTTCTTGAGGAAACAGGCAGGAAGGTGCGCTCTCTGGGCTTTTGCCTCAGAGGTAGATGGTCGCAAGAGTCAAACTGATTTGGGATGGCGTCCACGAGGACTTTGGGAGCCGCGGCGCACAACATTTGAGCCCTGCCCCAGATGACAGTGGGCGTGAGCTTGCTAGCGATGGCGGTTTTTCCGCCACATCAATGTTGAATGTGCTGCCGACCTCGCGGGCAAGCCCGGCTCCCACAGGCGTGTTTACCCGCGCTGCGCCTCAGCCTCTTCATGAGCATGGCGCAGCCGCTCGCGGCTGTTGGTCAGGTGCAGGCGCATGGCGGCCCGCGCAGCATCGGAATCCTGGCGGGCGATGGCGTCGTAGATCTCTTCGTGCTCACGGCTCAGGCGGCTCATGTAGTGCTGCTGGTCGTCGTGGGCCAGGCGCGCCGAATTGAGGCGGGTGCGCGGAATGATACTGGTGCCCAAGTGCGTCATGATGTCGGTGAAGTAGCGGTTGCCGGTCGACAGCGCTATCTGCAGGTGGAACTGGAAATCCGAGGCCACGGCGTCGCTGGCATGGGCCGCACTTTCGTTCAGCGCATCGAGCGCGGCGCGCATCAAGGCCAACTGCTCGGCGCTGCGGCGTTGCGCAGCGAGGCCAGCGGACTCGACTTCGAGGCTGATGCGCAACTCCAGGATGGCCAGCACATCGCGCAGGGTGACCACGGTGGCGGGATCAATGCGAAAGCCGCTCGGGCTAGGAGTATCGAGCACAAAAGTGCCGATGCCATGGCGGGTTTCCACCTGCCCGGCCGCCTGCAACCGGGAAATCGCTTCGCGCACCACGGTGCGACTGACACCATGGGCGTCCATGATCGCCGATTCGGTCGGCAACTTGTCGCCGCGCTTAAGGTGGCCGTCGCGGATCTGCTCGGACAGCACCGTCACCAGTTCCTGAGCGAGGCTACGGCGCTTGCGAGGGAGACGTGGTGTGGCGATCGGGTTTTCCATGGTGAACATCGGTCTCGAAAAATTCGGTTGAAACCGCATCATAGCTCAACGCGGTTGTACGATCACCTCTACCCCTTGTAGGAGCGAGCTTGCTCGCGATGGTGGTCAACGATGACACGGGGCAACAGGTTTGCCGTCGCGCCCTCAAGACCATCGCAAGCACGCTCGCACCTACAGGGATATCGGCGCCTAAGCGGTGACGGGTTGCTCCACCAGATGGCCATTGTCGATACGCACATGCCGAGGATGGAAGCGTTTGAGGCTGCTGCGGTGGCCGACACTGACAATGCTCAAGCCCGGGATCTCATCGATCAGTGCCTGATACAGCGTTGCCTCGTCTTCTTCATCCATGGCCGAAGTCGCTTCGTCCATGTACAGCCATTGCGGTGCATAGAGCAATGCACGGGCGAAGGCGAGCCGCTGTTGTTCGCCTGGGGACAGCATGCGTTGCCAGTGATTGGGTTCGTCCAGGCGCGAAAGCAGATGTGGCAAACGGCAAACTTCCAGCACGTGAATGTAACGCTCCTCAGGATAAGTTTCGGCAACCTGCGGATAGCTCAGCGCTTCACGCAAAGTGCCAATCGGCAGATAGGGTTTTTGCGGCAGGAACAGGTACCGTTCGGCCGGCAGGCGGATGCTGCCATGGCCCCTGGGCCACAAATGCCCCATCGCCCGCAACAGCGTCGATTTACCGCTGCCGGAGCGACCACTGATCATCACCCGCTCACCCTCCTCCACCGTCATGTCGGCGTGAGACAGCAGGTGGCGACCATCAGCGAGATCCAGACCCAAGTTATGCACTTTCAACACCGAGCCCGAATTCTGCACGTCGATTGCCTGGGGTTTCAGCTCATTGTCGGTCATGGCCTCACGGAAGCTCAGCAGACGATCACACGTGGCACGCCAGGCGGCGAGGCTCTGGTAGGCACTGATAAACCAGCTGAAACTCTCTTGCACGTTACCGAACGCTGAGCTTATCTGCATTAGCTCCCCAAGCTCGATCTTGCCCGCGAAGTAGCGCGGTGCCGCGACCATGAATGGAAAGATGATGGCCGCCTGGCCATAACCGGCAGTGAAAAACGTCAAGCGTTTGGACACCTTCATGATGTCCCAGAAGTTATGCCAGACCAGGCCGAAGCGACTGCTCAAGCGCCGATTTTCATTGGGCTCGCCGTTATATAGCGCGATGCTTTCGGCATTTTCGCGAATCCGCACCATGGAGAAACGCAGGTCGGCTTCGAAGCGTTGCTGGTTGTTGTTCAGGCCAATCAGGCGCCGACCGATCAAATGCGTCAGCCAGCTGCCGATCACGGCATACACCAGTACGCACCAGAACATATAGCCGGGAATGGTAAAACCGTAGACGTCGATACTGCCCGACACCCCCCACAGGATGATCGAGAACGATACCAGGCTGACAATGTTGCGCAGCAGGCCAATCCCCAGCTCCAGGGTGTTCGAGGTGAAGCTGTTGAGATCCTCGGAAATCCGCTGATCCGGGTTATCGGTATAACCGCCTTGCTCCAGGTGGTAGTAGTTCTTGTGGCCCAGCCAGCGGGCGAAATGTTTTTCGGTCAGCCAGGCCCGCCAGCGGATGGTCAGCATTTGCGTCAGGTACTGCCGATAAACCGCGCCGACAATCGCAACGGCCGCGATCGCGCAGAAATACAGGATCAACCGCCAGAACGCCGCCTCATCCTTATGTTGCAGAGCGTTGTAAAAATCCTTGTACCAGGTGTTGAACCACACCGAAATGCCCACGCTGACCAGCGATAGAACAATCACGGCGATCAGCAGCGTCCAGGCCTTGCCCTTCTCTTCACTGCGCCAGTAAGGCGTGATCATCGTCCATACTTTGGAAAAGAACTGCCCGCGCACAGCATCATTGACCGCGGAGTACTCAGCGTTCTGATTCATGGAAAAAGCTCATGGGTAAAAAGAACAACACACGAACCGATCATAGATGATCAGCTCGTGTTGTAACGCAATGTGACAACAATTGTTCAGCGGGGGTTCAGCGGGGGTTCAGCGGCGGACAGGACGCTTCTGCAATTTGCGCTGCAAGGTGCGCCGATGCATGCCCAGGGCGCGGGCAGTGGCGGAGATGTTGCCTTCGTGTTCGGTGAGCACTCGCTGGATGTGTTCCCACTGCAAGCGGTCCACCGACATCGGGTTTTCCGGGACCAAGGTGTCGAGGTCGGCGTGCTCGGATAGCAGGGCGGCGAGTACGTCGTCAGCATCGGCCGGTTTGCACAGGTAATTGCAGGCGCCGCGCTTGATCGCCTCGACAGCGGTGGCAATGCTCGAGTAACCGGTGAGGATCACTACGCGCATTTCGGGGTCCAGTTCCAGCAGCTTGGGCAACAGCACCAGGCCGGAATCGCCGTCCATTTTCAGATCCAGCGCGGCGTAATCCGGCAGATCGGCCTGGGCGATGGTCAGGCCTTCTTCGGCGGAACCGGCGGTGCTGACACGAAAGCCACGACGGGCCATGGCACGGGCCATCACCCGGGTAAAGGTTGCGTCGTCGTCTACCAGCAGCAAATGCGGGAGTTCTTCGCCCTCGCCTTCGACTTGGATATCGTCACTCATGTTCGTCTCCTCGGGCGACACGGGGCAGGCGCAGCTCGGTGAGCGTGCCGCCTTCCTCATGACTATAGAGTTTCACTGAGCCGCCGGCGCGTGTCACGCTGGCCTTGCTCAAAAACAGGCCCAGGCCGAAACCTTTGCCCTTGGTGGTAAAAAACGGTTTGCCGATCTGTTCGGCGATGGCCAACGGCACACCGGCGCCGTGGTCGCGGATGCTGATGGTCAAGTCCTCGGCATTCCAGTCCAGCGTCACCTGCAACCCTTCGGGGCAGGCGTCGGCGGCGTTGTTCAGCAGGTTCAGCAGCGCCTGGGTCAGGTCCGGCGGTGGCGCCATGCGTGGCACAGTGCCCTGGCCGAGACGCTGGAAGCGATAACTGGCTTCGGGGCGCATCAGGTGCCAGCGGTTCAGCGCTTCGTCCAGCCAATCGGTGACATCCTGCATTTCCACGGCCAAGCGGCGATTGGCTTCGGCGGCGCGCACCAGTTGCTGCAAGGTTTCTTTGCAGAGTTTGACCTGATCCTGCAGCACCTTCAGATCATCCTGCAACATCGGGTCTGGATGATCCTGCTGCATCTCTTTTAGCAGCACGCTCATGGTTGCCAATGGCGTGCCCAGCTCGTGGGCGGCGCCTGCAGCCTGTGTTGCGACGGCCAGCAATTGCTGGTCGCGCAGCCCTTCCTCACGACGGATGGCGCGCAGCTCTTCCTGACGACGCAGTTCCTCGGCCATGCGCGCGGCGAAAAAGGTGATCACTGCGGCGGCCAGGGCGAAGCTCAGCCACATCCCGTAGACCTGCAGGTTTTCCCGGGCGATGGGGAACGTCTGCAAGGGATAGAAACGCGCCAGCAGCAGGGTGTACATGGTCAGTGCGATGCCGGACAGGATCACTGAATAGCGCCACGGCAACGTCACGGCGGCGATGGTCAGCGGCACCAGGTAGTAGGAAACGAAGGGGTTGGTCGAACCACCGGAGAAATACAGCAGCGCACTGTGGATAAACAGGTCGCAGGCCAGCTGCACGGCGTATTCGAGTTCAGTGACCGGCCAGGAGGTGCGCAGGCGAATCGCCGTGAACGCGCACAGCAACATTGAGCAGCCGAGAGTCGCGGCCAGCTGAAACCAGGGTAGCGGCAGCAGGTCGAGCCAGTAGGCCAGGCCCACGGAGCCAGCCTGGGCGGCGAGTACCAAAGTGCGGATGAACGTCAGCCGCCAGAGGTTCTGGCGAGTCGCGGAAGTGATTTGGACGGGGGCGAGCATGAGCTCTCCTGATGAGCGCTCCAGGCGGATCGCCGGGAGTATAACCAAGCGCGGGGGCTGGCAGGCAAAAGTGCGGCAAACGGCCACATGGCAGAATTGGTTGTGGCGTCTATAAGACCGCCATCGCGGGCAAGCCACGCTCCCACATTTGAATGCATTCCCCTGTGGAAGCGTGGCTTGCCCGCGATGGGTCGCGCAGCGGCCCTCTGCGATCTATCTGTATGGAAGTTGTAACTGGGCGAACCAGATCATTAAAGCTAGAGTCTGATGGATTCACGCAGGCTCGGACCTTAACCCCTGCGCACCGTCCAAGGAGTTTTCATGCACACTTTCCGCCGCAGCGCCGCCCTTCTTGCCCTTAGCGTTGGCACCGTCGTCAGCCTCCCGGCCCTGGCCGCCGACGATCTTCACTACAACCAGATTTCCCTGCGTGCCGAAGTCAGCCAGGAAGTGGCCCGCGACCTGATGATCGTGACCCTCTACACAGAAGAACAGAACACCGACCCGGCCAAACTAGCCGCCGGCATCAGCACCACCATGAACAAGGCACTGGCCCAGGCCAAGCAGGTCAAGGACATCACCCTGCGCCAGGGCAGCCGCAACAGCTATCCGATCTACGACACCAAGGGCCAGAACATCACCGGCTGGCGCGAACGTGCCGAACTGCGCCTGGAAAGCTCCGATTTCGCCGCCCTGTCGAAGCTGACCGGCGAACTGCTGACGGACCTGAAAATGGCCGGCATGGACTTCGCCATCGCGACACCAACGCGCAAGACCAGTGAAGACGCACTGCTCAAGGACGCCGTCAGCGCCTTCAAGGCCCGCGCCCAACTGGCAACTGACGCCTTGGGCGGCAAGGGCTACAAGATCGTCAACCTGAACCTCAACAGCAACGGTTATCCACAACCGTACATGCGCGGCCCGATGATGATGAAAGCCGCCGCCATGGACGCCGCGCCGGTGACCCCGGAAGTTGAGGCTGGCACCAGCCAGGTCAGTATGACGGCGGATGGGTCGATTGAAGTGTTGATGCCTTGATCAACTAGCCGCGCCACAGCTCCTACGCGGAATATGCCAAATACGCCGATGGCGTGGGTATAAATAAGTAACACCGCGCGCCAACCGGGTGCACCTCAGCCCCCGGTTGCTCCACGCAGGTGCGCGAATTGCACCGAAAAAAACCTGCGCAAACGGTCAAATGCGCGTGGAATTACACATATGCGACATTAAGGTACGTTCGTGCCACTGTTTAATGCTTGTGGCCCCCCTGCATCTTGCATTGGGTATGGCCCCTGCATAAGTATCCGCAGGCACGACTCACGAGGTCGTCCTCTAATTCCAAAAATGACAACAAATCATGAGGCCACCATGCTCAAACACGCGGTCATTCCGTTTTTAGTCGGCGCCAGCTTGTTAGCTGCCGCACCTTTCGCCCAAGCGGCGACTAACCTGGTGTTCTGCTCCGAAGGGAGCCCGGCCGGTTTTGATCCTGGTCAGTACACCACCGGAACCGACTTCGACGCCTCTGCAGAAACCATTTTCAACCGCCTGACCCAGTTCGAGCGCGGCGGCACCGCCGTGATTCCTGGCCTGGCTACCAGCTGGGACATCGCTGATGATGGCCTGACGTATACCTTTCACCTGCGTGAAGGCGTGAAGTTCCACACCACTCCGTACTTCAAGCCGACTCGTGAGTTCAACGCCGACGACGTGCTGTTCACTTTTAATCGCATGATTAACAAGGACGACCCGTTCCGCAAAGCGTATCCGACCGAATTCCCGTACTTCACCGACATGGGGATGGATACCAACATCACCAAGATCGATAAAGTCGACGATCACACCGTCAAATTCACGTTGAAAGAAGTCGACGCAGCGTTCATCCAGAACATGGCCATGAGCTTCGCCTCGCTGCAATCCGCCGAGTACGCTGCCCAGCTGTTGAAGGAAGGCAAGCCTGCCGACATCAATCAGAAACCTGTCGGCACCGGCCCGTTCGTGTTCAAGAGCTACCAGAAAGACTCCAACATCCGCTACACCGGGAACAAGGACTACTGGAAGCCTGAAGACGTCAAGATCGACAACCTGATCTTCGCTATCACCACCGACCCGTCGGTACGTATCCAGAAGCTGAAGAAGAACGAGTGCCAGGTCACTCTGTTCCCGCGTCCGGCTGACCTCAAGGCGCTGAAGGAAGACAAGGCGCTGAAGATGCCTGACCAGGCTGGTTTCAATCTGGGCTATATCGCTTACAACGTGATGGACAAGGTCAAGGGCAGCAACGAGCCAAACCCGCTGGCCGACCTGCGCGTTCGTCAGGCACTGGACATGGCTGTCAACAAACCGCAGATCATCGACTCGGTTTACCAGGGCGCAGGCCAACTGGCCGTCAACGCCATGCCGCCGACCCAATGGTCCTACGACACCACTATCAAGGACGCCAAGTACGACCCGGAGAAAGCCAAGGAGCTGCTCAAGGAAGCCGGCGTCAAGGAAGGTACCGAAATCGTCCTATGGGCGATGCCGGTGCAGCGTCCGTATAACCCGAACGCCAAGCTGATGGCCGAAATGCTCCAGTCCGACTGGAAGAAAATCGGTTTGAACGTGAAGATCACCAGCTACGAATGGGGCGAGTACATCAAACGCTCCAAAGGCGGCGAGAACCAGGCGATGATCATCGGCTGGAGCGGTGACAATGGTGATCCGGACAACTGGCTCAACGTGTTGTTTGGTTGCGACTCGCTGAGTGGCAACAACTTTTCGAAATGGTGCGACAAGAAATTCGACGACCTTGTCAAGGAAGCCAAGCGCACCACCGACCAAGGCAAGCGCACCGAACTGTACAAACAGGCACAACACGTCCTCAAGGACGCTGTTCCAATGACACCTATCGCTCACTCGACGGTGTATCAACCCATGCGCGCCAACGTGCAGGATTTCAAGATCAGCCCATTTGGCTTGAACTCCTTCTACGGCGTCAGCGTCAGCAAATAAGGTTCCACAACGGCGACGTCCATGACGTCGCCGTTGTTGTATCCACCGAGCACGTAGGAAATAGCCTACATCCAAGTCCGACGCTGGACACAGCTTCGGGGTAGGACGCGTCGACTTTTCCTACGAGCATTTAGGACTCCGCGCATTTACTGCCGGCCCGATGGCTCATACCGTCGGAGTTCGACCAGCTCATGCGTGGGCTCTCGGTTTTGCTGTACGTAAATGGATTGCGCTCGACAAGACCTCGACGTCCCTGACGGGGCAGCGGCTTGTCGAAAATACTTAGAGAACAGAGGGAGCGTCATGCGCCATACCTTGGTTTTATCCGCATTGCTGGGCACCGGTCTGCTGGCCGCTACGTCCATCAGCCACGCTGCCAGTGACAGCCTGGTGTTCTGCTCCGAAGGCAGCCCCGCTGGCTTCGATACCGCGCAGTACACCACCGCAACCGACAACGACGCCGCCGAACCGCTGTACAACCGCTTGGCAGAGTTCGAAAAAGGCGCGACCAATGTCGTACCGGGCCTGGCCACCCGCTGGGATATTTCCGAAGACGGCCTGAAGTACACCTTCCACCTGCGTGAAGGAGTGAAATTTCATACCACCAAGTATTTCACCCCGAGCCGTGATTTTAATGCCGACGACGTGCTGTTCACTTTCAACCGCATGCTCGATCCGCAGCAGCCATTCCGTAAGGCCTATCCAACCGAATTCCCGTATTTCAACGGGATGAGCCTGGACAAAAACATCGCCAAGGTCGAAAAGACCGGGCCGCTAACCGTGGTCATGACGCTCAACAGCGTCGACGCCGCGTTCATCCAGAACATCGCGATGAGCTTCGCCGCCATCCTGTCCGCCGAATACGCCGACAAGCTGCTGGCAGATGGCAAACCGAGCGACATCAACCAGAAGCCGATCGGCACCGGGCCGTTCGCGTTCAAGAGTTACCAGAAAGACTCCAACATCCGCTACACCGGCAACAAGGACTACTGGGACCCGAGCCGGGTCAAACTCGACAACCTGATTTTCGCTATCAACACCGACGCTTCGGTGCGGGTACAGAAACTCAAGGCCAACGAGTGCCAGATCACGTTGCACCCCCGCCCTGCCGACGTCGCTGCGCTGAAGAACGACCCGAAACTCAAGCTCATCGAGAAGCCTGGGTTCAACCTCGGCTACATCGCCTACAACGTTCGACACAAGCCGCTCGACCAGCTTGAGGTACGCCAGGCGCTGGACATGGCCGTGAACAAGCAAGGCATTCTCAACGCCGTGTACCAGGGCGCCGGGCAACTGGCGGTCAACGCCATGCCGCCGACCCAGTGGTCCTACGACGAGACTATCAAGGACGCCGCCTACAACCCGGAAAAAGCCCGGGAATTGCTCAAGGCCGCGGGCGTCAAGGAAGGCACCGAAATTACCCTGTGGGCCATGCCCGTGCAGCGACCTTACAACCCCAACGCCAAGTTGATGGCCGAGATGCTCCAGGCTGACTGGGCGAAAATCGGCCTCAAGGTGAAGATCGTCAGCTACGAATGGGGCGAGTACATCAAGCGCACCAAGAATGGCGAGCACGACATCAGCCTGATTGGCTGGACCGGTGACAACGGGGACCCGGACAACTGGCTCGGCACGCTTTACAGCTGTGATGCCATAGGTGGCAACAACTACTCCATGTGGTGTGATCCGGCTTACGACAAGCTGATCAAGCAGGCCAAGATCGTCACCGATCGCGACCAGCGCACCGTGCTTTACAAACAGGCGCAGCAATTGCTCAAGCAGCAGGTGCCGATCACGCCAGTCGCCCACTCGACGGTCAACCAGCCGTTGAGCGCCAAAATCGAAGGGTTCAAGGTCAGTCCTTTCGGTCGTAACGTGTTCTCGGGTGTCAGCATAGAAAAATAACCGATTAGCTGAAAATCGCTGGGGGCGGATTCCGCCCTCAAGCAAGCGTATTGCCTGGATTCGCCGATCAGGCGTGGTGCAAACGTTTGCTAAGCGCCAAATGAGTTCCAAACCAAATAGCCGGACCACAAAAAAAGGCCGGTATAAAAAAAGAAACCAAGGAGCTTCACCCATGAAACTGAGCAGCACCGCGTTATTGGCCCTGGCCATCAGTAGCATCACCGCCACGGCTTATGCCGAGACTCAGAGCCAGGAATTCACCCCGGTAACGGTCAACACCAAAAGCGCTCAAGCTGAAGCTACGGGCTTCGTCGAAGGCCAGTCCATCAGCGGCACTACCCGCAACTGGTATGCCAACGAACAGCTGAAGCGTGGTGGTAAGTTCGCCTACAAGAAAGACGGCGTTTCGACCCCGACTGATCGCCGGATCAACTGGGTCCAAGGCACCATCATCAAGTACAACTCCGGCTTCACCGAAGGCACCGTAGGCTTCAGCACTGAAGTCGCCGCCTACAACGCTATTGCGCTGGAGCGTGATCGCGAGAACCTGGCATCCAACAATGGTGGCGCACCGGGCACTCGTCCAGGCGCGGGCAACAACCGCACCCTGACCCGCGAAGGCGGCGAAGCTCAAGGCCAATGGAGCAAGCTCGGCCTGGCCAACGTCAAGGCTCGCGTCTCCAACACCACCCTGACCGCCGGCCGCATGAACTTCAGCAGCCCGCAGGTCGACGTCATCGGTAACCGTGCCCTGCCGTCGAGCTTCGAAGGCATCGCGATCCACAGCGAAGAACTGAACAACCTGTCGTTCGACCTGGCTACCTTCGATCGCAACTCACCGCGTACCGAAGAAAGCCTGAGCAAGTTCCGCTCCGAATACGGCGACTCCAGCGCCGAAGCCGATCACGTCAACACCGCCGGCATCACCTACCAGCCATTCGCCAGCCTGACCACCAGCCTCTGGGGCACCCAGGCCGAAGACCTGTGGAACCAGTACTACTTCGGCGCCAGCCACGTGCTGGGCGACAGCTCGGTACTGAGCCTGACCACCGGCCTGAACTACTACAAGACCGTCGACGAAGGCAAAAAACTGCTGGGCGAAATCGACAACGACACCTACTCCCTGTCGCTCGGCCTGACCCACCAGGCCCACAGCCTGACCTTCTCGTACCAGGAAGTGAACGGTAACGAGTACTTCGACTACCTGCACGAAACCAACGGCATCTACCTGGCCAACTCCCTGCTGTCGGACTTCAACGGCCCGAACGAGAAGTCTTTCCAGATCGCCTACGGCCTGAACATGGCCGAATACGGCGTGCCAGGCCTGAAGTTCAACATCTACCAGGCTCGCGGCTGGGGCATCGACGGCACTCACTACAAGGGTGGCGGCTACGACGGCGTGCAGGTTATGGACGGCGAAACCCACTACGAATACGGCATTGGCACTTCGTACGCAGTGCAGAGCGGCCCGCTCAAGGCCACCGCTATTCGCGCGACGTACACCGCGCACCGCGCCAGCGAAAACCAGGCTGATGGCAGCATCAACGAGTTCCGTCTCGTGACCACCATCCCGTTCAACATTCTGTAATGCACCTGCCCAACGGCTGACTCAGCGATGAATCGGCCGTTCGGCTTTTGTCTTTCAACAAATTGCAGAGGGTTCTTGATGAACATGCTTCCCCTACGTGCGGCCATTGCGGCTGCGTTGCTGAGTGTCGCTGTCGGCGTCTCGGCCAAGCCCCTGGTGGTGTGTACCGAAAACAGTCCGGAAGGCTTCGACACGGCCCTGTACACGACTGCAGTAACAGCCGACGCCGCAGCCGAGACCCTCTTCAATCGGCTGGCGGACTTCAAGCCTGGCACCACCGAAGTGATTCCGGCGCTGGCTGAATCCTGGGACATCAGCGAAGACGGCCTGAGCTACACGTTCCACCTGCGCAAAGGCGTCAAGTTTCACACCACCGAATATTTCAAGCCGACCCGGGACATGAATGCCGATGACGTGGTTTGGAGCTTCCAGCGCCAACTGGACCCGAATCATCCATGGCACAAACAATCGAGCGTCGGCTTCCCGTACTTTGAAAGCATGGGCTTCAAGGAACTGCTCAAAAGCGTCGAGAAAATTGACGACACCACTGTCAAGTTCACCCTGACCCGTCGCGAAGCACCGTTCCTGGCCGACATCGCCATGGCGTTCGCCTCGATCTACTCCGCCGAGTACGCCGACCAGTTGCTCAAGGCCAACAAGCTGGGCGACCTCAACAACAAGCCAGTGGGCACCGGCCCGTTTGTGTTCCAGCGCTACAACAAGGACGCCCAGGTCCGTTTCAAGGCCAACCCGGACTACTTCCGTGGCAAGCCACCGGCCGACGCACTGATCCTGGCCATCGCCACCGACAACAACGTGCGCCTGCAAAAACTCAAGGCCAACGAGTGCCAGATCGCCCTCTACCCGAAACCGGACGACATCCCAAGCATCAAGAAAGACACCAACCTCAAGGTTGATGAGCTCAACGCGATGACTGTTTCCTACATCGCCATGAACACTTCGCACAAATACATGAGCGATGTGCGGGTGCGCAAAGCCATCGACATCGCCTTCGACAAGGAAGCGGCGGTCAACGCGCTGTTTGGCAAGGGCAATGCTACCGTGGCGGTCAACCCGTACCCAGACACCCTGCTGGGCTACAACCACAAGCTGACCAATCCGCCCCGGGACCTGGACAAGGCACGCGCCCTGCTCAAGGCAGCAGGCGTGCCGCAAGGCACCGTGTTTACCCTGTTCACCCGTAATGGCGGCGGCGCGACCAACCCCAATCCGATGCTCGCCGCGCAGATGATGCAGGCTGACCTGGCCAAGATCGGCATCAAGCTCGACATCCGCGTCATGGAGTGGGGCGAAATGCTCAAGCGCGCAAAAAATGGCGAGCACGACATGGTGGCGGCCGGATGGGCGGGTGATAACGGCGACCCGGATAACTTCCTGACGCCTATGCTCAGTTGCGAGGCTGCCAAAAACGGCGAAAATTACGCCCGCTGGTGCAACGAAAAGTTTCAGGCCCTGCTCGACGAAGCCCGGGTCAAAGTGAACCCCGATGAACGTGCGGCGCTCTATGAGCAGGCACAGGAGATTTTCAATCAGGATCAACCCTGGATCGCCCTGGCCCACACCCGCATGTTTACCGCAATGCGCAAGAACGTAGAGGGCTATCACATCAGCCCTCTCACCACGAATAACTTCGCCACCACCCAGGTGAAGTAGATAAGAAAACTCCCGGTGTCCCTGACTCCAGGGACACCAGGCACGCCTAACCGGCTGATGAGGTACACCACAAGATGTTTAGTTTTATTGCCCGCCGATTGGGGTTATTGATCCCCACATTCTTCGGCATCACCTTGCTGACTTTCGCGTTGATTCGCATGATCCCAGGCGACCCGGTGGAAGTCATGATGGGCGAACGCAGAGTCGACCCGGAAATGCATGCTCAGGCAATGGAACGCCTAGGTCTGAACAAACCCCTGTATGCCCAATACCTGGATTACATTGGCAAACTGGCTCAAGGCGATCTCGGCGAATCTTTGCGCACCCGAGAAAGCGTCTGGACTGAATTCACTTCACTCTTCCCCGCGACCCTGGAACTGTCCATGGCCGCCCTGCTGTTCGCCGGCATCCTGGGCCTTCTGGCCGGGGTGATCGCGGCACTCAAGCGAGGATCCCTGTTCGACCATGGGGTGATGGGCATCTCCCTGGCGGGATATTCGATGCCGATCTTCTGGTGGGGCCTGATCCTGATCATGTTCTTCTCGGTGTCCCTGGGCTGGACTCCAGTGTCGGGGCGGATCGACCTGCTCTACGACATCGAGCCGCGTACCGGCTTCATGCTGATCGACACGCTGCTGGCCGATGATGTCGGTGCGTTCCTCGATGCGCTGCACCACTTGATCCTGCCGGCCATCGTGCTCGGCACCATCCCGCTGGCGGTGATCGCGCGGATGACCCGCTCCTCGATGCTCGAAGTACTGCGCGAGGACTACATCCGCACCGCCCGCGCCAAAGGCCTGTCGCCAGCGCGCGTGGTGTTCGTGCATGGTCTGCGCAACGCACTGATTCCGGTGCTGACCGTGGTCGGCCTGCAAGTCGGCACTCTGCTGGCCGGCGCGGTCTTGACCGAAACTATCTTCTCCTGGCCCGGCATCGGCAAATGGCTGATTGAAGCCATTGGCGCGCGGGACTATCCCGTGGTGCAGAACGGCATCCTGTTAATCGCCTGCCTGGTGATTCTGGTCAACTTCGTGGTGGATATCCTCTACGGCTTTGCCAACCCACGCATCCGTCATCAGCGCTGAGATCATGACCATGACCACTCCAACTCCAACGGTAGCAGTCGATCAAAGCCTGCTGTATCCGTCCCCGTACAAAGAATTCTGGCAAGCCTTCTCCAAGAACAAAGGTGCCGTTGCCGGCCTGATGTTCATGTTGCTGGTGATTTTCTGCGCACTGTTCGCCCCCTGGGTGGCACCGCACAACCCGAGCGAGCAATACCGCGACTTCCTGCTGACCCCGCCAGTCTGGCTGGAAGGTGGGCAGATGCAATTTCTGCTCGGTACCGATGAACTGGGTCGAGACCTGCTGTCGCGACTGATCCAGGGCTCGCGTTTGTCCCTGCTGATCGGCTTGTCGTCGGTGGTGATGTCGCTCATTCCAGGGATTCTCCTGGGTCTGTTCGCCGGGTTCTTCCCGCGCTTGCTCGGCCCGACCATCATGCGTCTGATGGACATCATGCTGGCGCTGCCGTCGCTGCTGCTGGCCGTGGCGATTGTCGCCATCCTCGGCCCTGGCCTGATCAACACCGTGATCGCCATCGCCGTGGTCTCCCTGCCGTCCTATGTTCGTCTGACCCGCGCTGCGGTGATGGGCGAACTGAACCGCGACTACGTGACCGCCGCGCGCCTGGCGGGTGCCGGTCTACCACGCCTGATGTTCATCACCGTGCTGCCCAACTGCATGGCACCGCTGATCGTCCAGGCAACCTTGAGCTTCTCTTCGGCGATTCTCGATGCGGCGGCACTGGGCTTCCTCGGCCTTGGCGTACAACCGCCAACCCCTGAGTGGGGCACCATGCTGGCTTCGGCTCGCGACTATATCGAACGCGCCTGGTGGGTGGTCAGTCTGCCCGGCTTGACCATTTTGCTCAGCGTGCTGGCAATCAACTTGATGGGTGACGGCTTGCGCGATGCGCTGGACCCGAAACTCAAGAACGCCGCCTGAGGAGATTCAAATGTCATTGCTAGAAATCAAGAATCTCAACGTTCGCTTCGGCGACAAGAACGCCGTTCCGGTGGTCGACGGGCTCGACATTTCCGTGGACAAGGGTGAAGTACTGGCCATCGTTGGCGAGTCTGGTTCGGGTAAATCCGTGACCATGATGGCGCTGATGGGCCTGATCGAGCATCCAGGCATCGTCACCGCCGACGCACTGAATTTCGACGGCAAGAACATGCTCAAGCTCAGCAACCGTCAGCGTCGGCAAATCGTCGGCAAAGACCTGGCCATGGTCTTTCAGGACCCGATGACCGCGCTGAACCCGAGCTACACCGTCGGTTTCCAGATCGAAGAAGTACTGCGCCTGCACCTGAAAATGTCCGGCAAGCAAGCGCGTAAACGCGCCATCGAACTGCTGGAAAAAGTTGAAATTCCGGGCGCTGCCAGTCGTATGGACGCCTACCCGCACCAATTGTCCGGAGGCATGAGCCAGCGTGTCGCGATCGCCATGGCCATTGCCGGCGAGCCGAAACTGCTGATCGCCGACGAGCCGACCACGGCCCTCGACGTTACGATTCAAGCGCAGATCATGGAGCTGCTGCTGGCCCTGCAGAAAGAGCAGAACATGGGCCTGGTGCTGATTACCCATGACCTCGCGGTCGTTGCCGAAACGGCCCAGCGCGTATGCGTGATGTACGCAGGGCAAGCGGTCGAAGTCGGCCAGGTGCCGCAACTGTTCGACATCCCCGCCCACCCGTACAGCGAAGCGCTGCTCAAGGCCATTCCGGAACACAGCCTCGGCGCCGCGCGCCTGTCCACGCTGCCGGGCATCGTCCCCGGTCGTTACGACCGCCCGCAGGGTTGCCTGCTGTCGCCGCGCTGCCCTTATGTGCAAGAAAATTGCCGTACCCAGCGTCCAGCCCTTGACCCGAAAAGCAACAGCCTCGCCCGCTGCTTCTACCCGCTGAATCAGGAGGTGGCGTAATGGCCGTCGTACTTACCGCCCGCGACCTGACCCGTCACTATGAAGTGTCCCGTGGCCTGTTCAAGGACCATGCGACCGTACGCGCCCTGAACGGTGTGTCGTTCGAACTGGAAGCCGGCAAGACCCTCGCTGTCGTGGGTGAATCGGGTTGCGGCAAGTCCACCCTGGCGCGTGCGTTGACGCTGATCGAGGAGCCGTCTTCCGGCTCCTTGAAAATCGCCGGGCAAGAAGTCACCGGTGCTGACAAGGCTCAGCGCAAGCAACTGCGCAAAGACGTGCAGATGGTGTTCCAAAGCCCGTACGCGTCGTTGAACCCGCGGCAGAAAATCGGCGACCAACTCGGCGAACCGCTGCTGATCAACACCAACCTGAGCGCCGCCGAACGTCGCGAGAAAGTCCAGGCGATGATGAAGCAGGTGGGGTTGCGCCCCGAGCATTACCAGCGCTACCCGCACATGTTCTCCGGCGGTCAACGCCAGCGGATCGCCCTTGCTCGAGCGATGATGTTGCAGCCTAAGGTGTTGGTGGCGGACGAACCCACCTCGGCACTGGACGTATCGATCCAGGCCCAGGTGCTGAACCTGTTCATGGACCTGCAACAGGAGTTCAACACGGCCTACGTGTTCATCTCCCACAACCTGGCGGTGGTGCAACACGTCGCCGATGACGTGATGGTGATGTACCTCGGTCGCCCGGTGGAAATCGGTCCGAAGAACGACATCTACGCCCGCCCACTACACCCCTACACCCAGGCGCTGCTGTCGGCGACCCCGACCATTCACCCGGACCCGAACAAGCCGAAGATCAAGATCGTCGGCGAACTCCCCAACCCGCTGAACCCGCCGTCGGGCTGCGCTTTCCACAAGCGCTGCCCGTACGCGACCGAGCGTTGCAGCACGGAAGAGCCGGCGTTGCGGTTGCTGGATAATCGGCAGGTGGCTTGCCATTACGCCGAGCAGTTCCTCGACGGCGCGGCATGACAGTGGACTAAAAAACCTGTGGGAGCGGGCTTGCCCGCGATAGCGTCCCGCCAGTCGACGTTAATGTCACTGCGGTATCGCCATCGCGGGCAAGCCCGCTTCCACAGGGTCATGTACTGGTTGTTCAAGAACCCCCTTCTACCTCGACTGTGTGCATGTCGGAGTGAAGGGGTTTTCTTTTGCCCGGAATTACCTGTTAAGTCTGGCTATCGCCTTCATCCGGATCATCGGAATCCGGCTCGTCGGTAGTGGAATCATTGTCGTCCGCGCTGCCGCCCTGCCCCTGGTCACCGGGCTCGGATTCGGACTTGGCGATCATCAGGCCCGTGTGTGCCACCTGCCCGCTCGATGCCTGTTCACCATGGTCGGGGCATTCGGCCCGAGCTGCGGACATGCCAATGGACATGATCACTAAAACCTTAACCAACAGCACAATGCGTTGAAAGATGCTCATAGCCGAATCCATCCTTATTGGGTGAGGCATGGGGTGCCAGAATGGCAGTGAATGAAACTTAGTTCCGATTCGCACGGTTCTCCAGATAGGACCCCGATAAAAGGCGAGAAATGCCGTGGCGAGGGAGACCGGTTTGGACTAAACATAATGGCGAAATGTTATTGGTCGTCTTCCTGTGGGAGCGAGCTTGCTCGCGTTGGTCTCAAGGCACCACGTTCATAGAGAAAACTAGCGTTATCGTTGAAGTCCATCACGAGCAAGGAATTGACATGGATTTGTCTCAGACACTGCTCGAGTTGGAGCAAAGGCTCCTCACCGCGGCAACACGCGGCGATGCCAGGGAGATTTCCCGGTTCATCGCCGACGACTTCACAGAGTTCGGCGCCAGCGGAGGCGGTTGGTGCAAAGCCGACGTGGCCGAGCATCTACCGGATCAGGCGTTTATCCAACGCACCATCAGCGAATTTGCAGTCAAGCCGCTCTCGGCTGATACCGCGCTGGTGATTTACCGATGTCACACTGATATCAACACCAGCTTGCGCAGCTCAATCTGGCGTTACAGAGACGGGCGATGGCAGATGGTTTTTCACCAGGGGACGTTTGTGCTCTAGCACCGCCGAGCCAGAAACCAAAAACCCCGAGGCTTTCGCAACGGGGCTTTTGGGTTTTGCAGCTCAACGCTTAATGATGCTCACGGGTCGCGCGGAATTTCACGTCCGGCCAGCGCTCTTCCATCAGCGCCAGGTTGACCCGGGTCGGGGCCAGGTAGGTCAGGTGACCGCCGCCGTCGACCGCGAGGTTTTCCACAGCCTTGACGCGGAATTCCTCGAGCTTCTTCTTATCATCGCAATCGATCCAGCGCGCCGAATACACGGTGATCGGCTCGTAGGAGCACTCGACCTTGTATTCCTCTTTCAAGCGGCTGGCGACCACATCGAACTGCAGCACACCCACGGCGCCGAGGATGATGTCGTTGCTGCGCTCGGGGAAGAACACCTGGGTGGCGCCCTCTTCCGCCAGTTGCTGCAAACCCTGGCGCAGTTGCTTGGATTTCAGCGGATCGCGCAGGCGTACGCGGCGGAAAAGTTCCGGGGCGAAGTGCGGGATGCCGGTGAAGCCCAGGACTTCGCCTTCGGTGAAGGTGTCGCCGATCTGGATGGTGCCGTGGTTGTGCAGGCCGATGATGTCGCCCGCGAAAGCTTCTTCAAGCTGCTCACGTTCGGAGGAAAAGAACGTCAGGGCATCGCCGATCCGCACGTCTTTGCCGGTGCGCACATGGCGCATCTTCATGCCTTTCTCGTACTTGCCGGAGCAGATACGCATGAAGGCGATACGGTCGCGGTGTTTCGGGTCCATGTTCGCCTGGATCTTGAACACGAAGCCGGCGAATTTCTCTTCGATCGGCTCTACGGTGCGTTCGTTGGCGACACGGGCAAGCGGTTTTGGCGCCCAGTTGACCACCGCGTCGAGCACGTGATCGACACCAAAGTTACCCAGTGCGGTACCGAAGAACACCGGAGTGAGCTGGCCGTCGAGGAATTCCTGCTGATTGAATTCATGGCAGGCGCCTTGCACCAGCTCCAGTTGATCGACGAAGCGATCGTACTCGTCACCCAAGTGCGCACGGGCTTCATCGGAGTCGAGCTTCTCGATGATCTTCACATCGGTGCGTTCGTGGCCGTGACCGGCGGTGTAGACGATGATGTAGTCGTCGGCCAGGTGATACACACCCTTGAAGTCGCGGTAACAGCCGATCGGCCAGGTGATCGGCGCGGCCTTGATCTTCAGGACCGCTTCGATTTCGTCGAGCAGTTCGATCGGGTCGCGGATATCACGGTCGAGTTTGTTGATGAAGCTGACAATTGGCGTGTCACGCAGACGGCAGACGTCCATCAGCGCGATGGTCCGTGGCTCTACGCCCTTACCGCCGTCGAGGACCATCAATGCCGAGTCGACCGCCGTCAGGGTGCGGTAGGTATCTTCGGAGAAGTCTTCGTGGCCCGGGGTGTCGAGCAGGTTGATCATGTGGTCGCGATACGGGAACTGCATGACCGACGTGGTAATGGAAATACCCCGCTGCTTTTCCATTTCCATCCAGTCAGAGGTGGCATGGCGGTCGGATTTACGCGACTTCACCGTGCCCGCAATCGCAATAGCCTTGCCCATCAGCAAGAGCTTCTCGGTGATGGTGGTCTTACCGGCATCGGGGTGGGAAATAATGGCGAAAGTGCGGCGTTTCGCGACTTCGGCGGCCTGGTGGGTCATGGGAAATCGCCTGGCAGGTGAGTCAAAAAAGGGCGGCGAGTATAGCGCAAACCCCGGGTGACGGACCACCGTTCACCCTATTAGGGGTGGCTAAATGCTGCCAAGTGTGGAACCTTTTAAAAGGTAGAGACGTCCACTCCCCTGCTACCGCACTCGGAACAGGTCCTGAAAAATCATCAAGTTAGCCTGACGAGGCTGCGCTCATGGCTCGACCTCTTGCCCTCTTACCGGCATTGGCGAGCTGCTTTTCGCGTCCACATTAGTTGACAGCCAGAAATGGCATGCCACGAAGAAATGTGTTCGCCGACTGAACAAAAAGGAGTCCGCCTGTGGCTACTCGCTATGGCAAAGGGCTGATAGGAGGAGTGGTTGTCGTCACTCTCCTGGCCCTGCTGATCCAATGGATCGGTATCAACACGATCCAACTGTACCGCGACGATTTGTTGTTTTACTTGCAAGCTCATCTGATTCTCGTCCTAGCCTCCATGCTGGCCGCCCTGATTGTAGGCATACCTGCCGGTATCCTGCTCAGCCGACCCAACATGGTCGGCCGCGCAGAACGCTTCATGCAGATATTCAACATCGGCAACACCGTCCCTCCCCTGGCCGTACTGGCCATCGCCCTCGGCGTCCTTGGTATCGGCAGCGGCCCGGCGATCTTCGCCCTGTTCCTCGCCTCCTTGTTGCCCATCGTGCGCAACACCTATGAAGGCTTGAAAAACGTACAAGGCTCCCTGAAAGAAGCCGCCACCGGCATCGGCATGACGCCACGCCAAGTGCTGTTTCGCGTCGAGCTGCCCAACGCGGTGCCGATCATCATCGGCGGTGTACGCGTGGCCCTGGCGATCAACGTGGGTACTGCGCCCCTGGCGTTCCTGATTGGTGCCAACAGCCTGGGCAGCCTGATCTTCCCCGGTATCGCCCTGAACAACCATCCGCAACTACTGCTCGGTGCGGCATGTACCGCGTTGCTGGCATTGCTGCTCGACGGTCTGGTGACCATGGCCAGCCGCCTCTGGCTGGAACGCGGGTTGCGTCCGTCTTAAGGCTTGGCATAGGAACCAACATGAATAAACTGACTTTGATATTGAGCTGCGTCCTGCTGTTCGCAGGTATTGCGCAAGCCGCAGAAAAACCAGTCATCCGCATCGGCGCCCGGGTGTTCACCGAACAGACCCTGCTGGCCGAAATCACTGCCCAGTACCTACGTACCAAGGGCTACGACACCCGCGTGACCGGCGGCCTGGGTAGCAATCTGGCGCGCAGTGCCCAGGAAAGCGGGCAACTGGATATGCTCTGGGAATACACCGGGGTGTCTCTGGTGAATTACAACCATGTGGACGAGAAACTCAGCAGCGAACAGTCCTACGCACGGGTGAAAGAACTCGATGCGAAAAAAGGCCTTGCCTGGCTATCGCCGTCGAGATTCAGCAACACCTACGCGTTGGCGCTGCCAGAGAACGTGGCCAAGGAATTTCCGCAGATCAACAGCATCAGCGACCTGACCCAAGCCTTGGCGCAAACAACCAAAGGCACGCGCCTGGTGGCCCTGGATACCGAATTCGCCAACCGTTCCGATGGCCTGGACGGCATGGTCAAGCTGTATGACATGAACCTGACCCGCGAAAACACGCGCCAGATGGACGCCGGCCTGGTCTATACCGCGCTGCGTAATGGCCAGGTATTTGCCGGTTTGGTCTACACCACCGACGGTCGCCTGAGTGCGTTCAAATTGAAGCTGCTGGCAGACGACAAGCACTACTTCCCGGACTACACCGCCGCCCCCGTGGTGCGCCAGGCTTACCTCGATGCTCACCCGCAACTGGCGGCTGACCTCAAGCCGCTGGCTGCGCTGTTCGACGATGAAACCATGCGCCAGTTGAACGCGCGAGTCGACGTCGACCATGAAAGCCCGTCCACCGTGGCCGCAGATTTCCTGCGCCAACATCCGATCAACTAACAAGAGGAGAAGACATGGAATTTCTGAACGCCTTTTCCCATCTTGATTGGGCACTCGTCCTGCACCTGACCTGGCAGCACATCACCTTGGTCGGTATCGCTGTCATCCTGGCGATTGTCGTCGGCGTGCCCCTGGGCGTGCTGATGACCCGTTTCCCAACCCTGGCCGGCCCGCTGCAAGCCAGCGCCACTGTGCTGCTGACCGTACCGTCCATCGCCCTGTTCGGCCTGTTGCTTCCGTTCTACTCCAAGTTCGGCCAGGGCCTGGGACCGATGCCGGCGATTACCGCCGTGTTCCTGTACTCGCTACTGCCCATTATGCGTAACACCTACCTGGCCCTGACCGGCGTGGAACCGGGCATTCGCGAAGCCGCCCGCGGCATCGGCATGACCTTCGGCCAGCGCCTGCGCATGGTCGAACTGCCTATCGCCGTGCCGGTGATCCTCGCCGGGGTACGCACCGCCGTGGTGATGAACATCGGCGTAATGACCATCGCCGCCACCATCGGCGCCGGCGGCCTGGGTGTACTTATTCTGGCTTCCATCAGCCGCAGCGACATGTCGATGCTGATCGTCGGCGCCGTGCTGGTCAGTCTCCTGGCCATCTTCGCCGACCTGCTTCTGCAATGGCTGCAACGCTCGCTGACTCCAAAAGGACTGCTCAAATGATCGAACTTCAAAACCTGACCAAGACCTTCCAAAGCAACGGCAAGACCATCACCGCCGTTAACGATGTAAGCCTGACCGTCAATGAAGGCGAAATTTGCGTATTCCTCGGGCCCTCGGGCTGCGGCAAGAGCACCACGCTGAAAATGATCAACCGCCTGATCAAGCCCACCTCGGGCAAGATCCTGATCAACGGCGAGGACACCACCGACCTGGATGAAGTGACCCTGCGTCGCAACATTGGCTATGTGATCCAGCAGATTGGCTTATTCCCCAACATGACCATCGAGGAAAACATCGTGGTCGTGCCTAAGCTGTTGGGCTGGGACAAGCAAAAATGCCACGACCGGGCCCGCGAGTTGATGAGCATGATCAAGCTGGAACCCAAACAGTACCTGCATCGCTACCCGCGTGAGCTCTCCGGTGGTCAACAACAGCGGATCGGCGTGATCCGCGCGCTGGCGGCCGATGCACCGTTGCTGCTGATGGACGAACCGTTCGGCGCGGTCGACCCGATCAACCGCGAGATGATCCAGAACGAATTCTTCGAGATGCAGCGCGCGCTGAACAAGACCGTGATCATGGTCAGCCACGACATCGACGAAGCGATCAAACTGGGTGACAAAATCGCCATCTTCCGCGCCGGCAAGCTGCTGCAGATCGACCATCCGGACACCCTGCTGGCGCACCCGGCGGACGACTTTGTCAGCAACTTCGTCGGCCAGGACAGCACCCTCAAGCGCCTGTTGTTGGTGAAAGCCGAAGATGCGGCGGATAACGCGCCATCGGTTAGCCCGGAAACCCCGGTGGCCGACGCACTGGAGCTGATGGACGAAACTGACCGTCGTTACGTGGTAGTCACCTGTGCTGAGAACAAGGCGCTGGGTTATGTAAGACGTCGCGACCTCCACCGTCAGACGGGTACCTGCGGCCAATACCTGCGCGAGTTCAACGCCACGGCAGCGTATGACGAGCACTTGCGCATCCTGTTGTCGCGCATGTATGAGTTCAACCGTTCGTGGTTGCCAGTGATGGATGCTGAGCGGGTGTTCCTGGGGGAAGTGACCCAGGAATCGATTGCCGAGTACCTGAGCTCTGGCAAGTCCCGTGGCGGCAAGACCAGCATTGTTTCCCCAGCCGAGACTGCGTTGGCCTGACAAAAAATAACTGTAGGAGCGAGCTTGCTCGCGATGCACTCAATGGCGCCGCGGGGTACCAGGCTCCATGCGTTATCGTTGACGTCCATCGCGAGCAAGCTCGCTCCTACAAGTATTCAAATCTCCCTCCTTGGGGAACATCACACTGTCATGCAGGTCGGTTACATCAGTAACTGTTCAGGACCGCACGACGGAAGCGTGCAAAAACGCGACATTTTTTGTTGATCTCGAGCCCCTCACGCCCTAAAGTTCGCGCCGAACGTCCATGCTGGAAACGATCCATCCGGCTCAAGTACTGACGACGAGACAGCAAGGCCAAGGGAAGCACCGCCTCCCATGGCCTTTTTGCTTTCGGCGACATGCCTTGGGAAGTAGGCGAACCAAAGTGGGGATACGGAGGACGTTCAGGAGGGTGTGTCATCAATGAATTCACGAGTGAATTCATTGATGACACACCCTCGCACCCATTGTTAATTTCAGTTTGCCCTTAGGAGTCTCCAGCATGTCGATCAACGTCGAAGATTATTTCGAGCGCGCCACCTTTGACAAAATGAAGGCGTTCGCCGACAAGCAAGAAACCCCGTTCGTGGTGATCGACACCGCGATGATCAGCCAGGCCTACGATGACCTGCGCGCCGGTTTCGAATTCGCCAAAGTCTATTACGCGGTAAAAGCCAACCCGGCTGTCGAGATCATCGACCTGTTGAAAGACAAAGGGTCGAGCTTCGACATCGCGTCGATCTACGAACTGGACAAAGTGATGGACCGCGGCGTCAGCGCCGACCGTATCAGCTACGGCAATACCATCAAAAAATCCAAAGACATCCGTTATTTCTACGAGAAAGGCGTGCGCCTGTTCTCCACCGACTCCGAGGCCGACCTGCGCAACATCGCCAAGGCTGCACCGGGTTCGAAAGTCTACGTGCGTATTCTCACCGAAGGCTCGACCACGGCTGACTGGCCTCTGTCGCGCAAATTCGGCTGCCAGACCGACATGGCCATGGACCTGCTGATTCTCGCTCGCGACCTGGGCCTGGTGCCTTACGGCATTTCCTTCCATGTCGGTTCGCAACAGCGCGACATCAGCGTGTGGGACGCGGCGATTGCCAAGGTCAAAGTGATCTTCGAGCGCCTGAAAGAAGAAGACGGCATCGTGCTCAAGCTGATCAACATGGGCGGTGGCTTCCCGGCCAACTACATCACCCGCACCAACAGCCTGGAAACCTACGCCGAGGAAATCATCCGCTTCCTCAAGGAAGATTTCGGTGACGATCTGCCGGAAATCATCCTGGAGCCGGGCCGTTCGCTGATCGCCAACGCTGGCATCCTGGTCAGCGAAGTGGTGCTGGTTGCGCGCAAATCCCGTACCGCCGTCGAGCGTTGGGTGTACACGGATGTGGGCAAATTCTCCGGCCTGATCGAAACCATGGACGAAGCCATCAAGTTCCCGATCTGGACCGAGAAGAAAGGCGAGATGGAAGAAGTGGTCATCGCTGGCCCGACCTGTGACAGCGCCGACATCATGTACGAAAACTACAAGTACGGCTTGCCGCTGAACCTGGCGATCGGTGACCGTATGTACTGGCTGTCGACCGGTGCCTACACCACCAGCTACAGCGCCGTAGAGTTCAATGGCTTCCCGCCGCTGAAATCGTATTACGTGTAAGCGCTAGCCGCGCAAAACAAAAAGCCCATGACGAGTCATGGGCTTTTTTGTGCATTGCAGGTACCGTTTCGTCATTGCCAGCAGTTACAGAGGACATCGTTCCAATTCGGTTTGGCGCTGGGCGTATTCGATTGCCAATGCACGGATTTGCGGATCGGCTGCGCTCGCCAACGCCTTGCTGGCCACCCGCAGGAAATTCAGGTTCCCGCCTGCCAGTGCCTGGCGCAACCAGCCCATCGCTGCTGCGACATCGCCCTCATCCGCCAGCACGGCGGCATAACTGAACTGCCCGCGAAAATCGCCACCAACCGCTGAGCGCTGATACCAATCCCGCGCCGCCTGCGGATCCGCCGGACAATACTGGCCCTCTTCCAGATAACGTCCCAGCAGGTTCATCGATTTCGCGTGACCAAGCCCCGCAGCACGGCGATACAGATCAAGTGCCTGGCATTGATCCGCCATAGCCCCACGCCCGGTTGCCAGCAGGTTGGCATAGTTGTACATCGCCCAATCGAGGCCGGCGTCTGCGGCGATCCGATAATGCCCGGCCGCCACTAGGGCGTCGGCAGTGCAGCCCCACCCGTGTTCATGGCAGCGGCCGAGCATGTTGCGGGCCATCAGGTGACCGCGTTGGGCGGCTATCTCGAACCAGCGCAGGGCCAGTGGCTGATCCTGCCCGATGCCCTGTCCGTCCAGCAGGATCTGCCCCAGCAATGCCTGGGCATCGAGGAGGTTTTCCCGGGCGGCGATCAGGATGGCCTGGGCCGCGCGCGCCGGGCTTTCGTCGAGCATGGTCTTGAGCCGATCACCGTCGAGGACTTCCTCGCGACGCAATTGAAACGTCATACCTCGACCCAGCGGCGCAGCAGGTTGTGATAAGTGCCCGTCAGACGGATCAGCGAAGGATGATCAGGCATATCCTGAGTCAACTGACGGATCGCCCCGTCCATCTCGAACAGCAACGCGCGCTGGCTATCCTCGCGCACCAGGCTCTGGGTCCAGAAGAACGAGGCAAAACGCGCCCCGCGGGTGACTGCATTAACTTTGTGAAGGCTGGTGCCGGGATAAAGAACCATATCGCCGGCCGGCAATTTCACCCGTTGGGTGCCGAATGTGTCCTGGATCTCCAACTCGCCGCCGTCATAGTCCTCGGGCTCGCTGAAGAACAGGGTGGCCGACAGGTCGGTGCGCACACGCTCGATGCTGTTCTGCGGCTGACGCACAGCGTTGTCGATATGGAAGTCGAAACTACCGCCGGCCGTGTAACAGTTCAGCAGGGGCGGAAAGACTTTGTGCGGCAAGGCAGCGGACATGAACAGCGGATTTTTCCACAGCCGCTCCAACATTGCCTCGCCGATTTCTTTGGCCAGAGGGTGGCCTTCGGGCAGCTGCAAATTGTGCTTGGCCTTGGCCGATTGATAGCCCGCAGTGATTTTGCCATCCGCCCAATCCGCCTGCTCCAAGACCTCACGTATACGCTGCACTTCTTCTTTCGCGAACACGCCGGGAATGTGCAACAACATGGAGGCAATACCTGAAGGCAAAGGGGTGTCAATGATATTGATTCTTATTGCCTATGTAAAACCCTCACGACGAACGAGTTACTGAAAACCATAAGGTTAAATTGTAAAGAATGTAAATTTAGTGCGAATAGTAATATTTCTCAATTGATACAGATACCTGTTTACCCTATATTCCGCGACCTCAAATCCTTGGGGAGGGGAATTTCAATGTCACGCCAACAACTACAATCACCCGTCGGTTCACCGCGTTTGCTCGCGTCTGCAATTGGCGTGGCAATCACTGCCGGTTCCGCAGGCCAAATGGTTTTCGCTGCAGAGAAGACCGAGGCCAAGGCGCAGGGCAACACGATCTCCCTGGATGCCACCGCGATCAAAGGCGAAGCACAAGAAGCGAACAGCTACAACGTCGAAAAAGCCTCCTCACCCAAGTACACCGCGCCGCTGGTCGACACGCCGCGCTCTGTCACCGTGATTGCGCAGCAGGTTCTCAAGGACACTGGCGCCCTGAACATGCAGGATGCGCTGCGTACCGTTCCGGGCATCACGTTCGGTGCCGGTGAAGGTGGCAACCCCCAGGGTGACCGCCCATTCATCCGTGGTTTCGACGCCCAAGGCGATACGTACCTGGACGGCGTGCGCGACACTGGCTCGCAAAGCCGCGAGATCTTCGCGGTTGAGTCGATCGAAGTCAGCAAAGGCCCGAACTCAGCCATTGGCGGCCGTGGCGCTGCCGGTGGCAGCATCAATATGGTGAGCAAAAAGGCTCATCTGGGGAACTCCCTCGACGGTGGATTCACCTGGGGCTCGGACCAGACCCAGCGCTACACCTTCGACGGCAACTACCAGTTCACTGACACCGCCGCTGGCCGTCTGAACCTGATGAGCCAGGAAAGCAACGTCGCCGGCCGCGACAGCGTCGACTACGACCGCTGGGGCATCGCGCCGTCGGTGGCTTTCGGCCTGGGCACCGACACTCGCGTCAACCTCGATTACTACCATCTGGAAAGCAACGACACTCCAGACTCGGGTATTGCGTACAGCATTCCGGTTGCCGGTTCTGCCGCTCGCACCAAGTCCAATCCGGACAAGCCAGATGACGGTGGTGACAGCAGCAACTTCTACGGCCTGGACGGCCGCGACTTCCGCAAGGGCCGCACAGATACCGCAACCATTGCCATCGAGCATGACCTGAGCGATGCCCTGACCGTGAAGAACACCTTGCGCCACGGCAGCAGCATGCAGGATTACATCCTGACCCAGCCGGACGACTCCAAGGGCAACGTCAACAATGGCAGCGTCTGGCGTCGGGCCAACACCCGTGTCAGCAACACCGACACCACCACCAACCAGACCGATCTGTTTGGTGACGTGTACATCGCCGGGTTCAAGAACAGCTTCGCCACCGGTATCGAGCTGAGCCACGAGGAAAGTAAGAAATCCTCATACACCGTCAATACCGATACCACTCCGACAAACGCAGCCCTCGGACCAACCGTTTGCTCGCCAGCATTGATCGGAGCGCCAAGTAACTACAACTGCACCTCGCTGTCGAACCCAAACCCGAGCGATCCGTGGGACGGCACGATCTCGCGCAACTACGCCGGCACCGACACCAAGGCCAACACCTACGCGCTGTACGTCTTCGACACTTTAGAATTGTCGGAGCAGTGGCTGGTGAACATGGGAATGCGCTACGACCACTTCGACACCCAGTACCGTACCTATGACGCTGCTGGTGCAACCGTAGTAAACAAAGGCGTGCCTGCCAAGGCGAAAGACACCAGCGAGTTTGTCACTGGTCAGTTCGGCGTAGTCTACAAGCCTGCTGAAAACGGCAGCATCTACGCTTCATATGCTACATCCGCCACGCCACCGGGCAACACCCTGGGCGAAGGTCAGGAGGGCAACTCGCTGAGCGGCACTCCTGATCGCAGCGGCAACCAAGTAAGCAGCGACATGGAGCCGGAAACCACCAAGAACTACGAAATCGGCACCAAGTGGGATCTGCTGAACGAACGCCTGTCCCTGACCGCCGACATCTTCCGCACCGAAAAAGACAATGCTCGCGTGCAAGTGGACACCACGTCCTACGAAAACGCCGGTAAGACCCGGGTGCAAGGTATCGAACTGTCGGCCAGCGGCAAGATCACCGAAAAATGGCAGGTCTTCGCCGGTTACGCCTACATGGACAGCGAGCAAGTCGACGGCGGCCCACTGGGTGCGGCCAACGATGGCAACGAACTGCCTAACACGCCGAAAAACAGCGCCAGCCTCTGGACGACCTACCAGGTCACGCCGAAGCTGACCGTTGGTGGCGGTGCGTTCTACGTCGACGACGTGTTCGGCAGCGTGGCCAACACCACCATGGTGGATGACTATGTTCGCTACGACGCCATGGTCGCCTACAAGCTGACCAAAAACGTCGACCTGCAGCTGAACGTGCAGAACCTGACCGACGAAACCTACTACGACAAAGCCTTCTCGACCCACTTCGCCAACCAGGCGGCGGGCCGCACGGCATTGTTGAGCACCAACTTCCACTTCTGATAAGGGTGAACTCCACCCATTGTAGGAGCGAGCTCGCTCGCGATGGTCGTCAACGATGACGCGGGCAGCCTGATACCCCGCGCTGTTCTCGAGTTTTTCGCGAGCAAGCTCGCTCCTACAGGTAGCGCCGAGCGTTACCGCCTGGCCCCGTTCATCCAGATGAACGGGGCTTTTGTGCGTAATAGACAAGGCATCCCGTCAACCCACGGCATAATGCGCGCCGTGATGATTATTTTCGAACGAACAAGGCGAGCGACGTGTTGAAGAAAACCCTGTTCCAGTTGCACTGGTTTTTCGGCATCAGCGCCGGACTGGTCCTGGCCCTGATGGGCATCACCGGGGCGACAGTGTCGTTCCAGGATGAAATCCTCAGTGGACTGAACCCATCGGTGTTGCAGGTCGAGAAGCAGGTCGCCGGCGTCCTGCCACCTGCCGAACTGGTGGAGCGCATAGAAGCTGCATCCGGCAAGAAAGTCTCGATGCTCAGCGTCGAAACCGACAGCGGTGCAGCGGCCAAAGTGTTCTTCACCCCCAAGCCTGGCGAGCGCCGCGGCGAAATGCGCTACTTCGACCCCTATACCGCCGAGTTCATGGGCGATGCCACCGGCCAGGGGTTTTTCGGCCTGATGCTGCAACTGCACCGTTTCCTCGCGATGGGCGATACCGGCCGGCAGATCACTGGCGCCTGCACGCTGATCCTGGTGTTCTTCTGCCTGTCCGGGCTTTACCTGCGCTGGCCCCGCCAGTGGAAAAGCTGGCGCGCCTGGCTGACCCTGGACTGGAAGAAAAAAGGCCGCAGCTTCAACTGGGACCTGCACTCGGTCGCCGGCACCTGGTGCCTGCTGTTCTACCTCCTGGCGGCACTCACCGGCTTGTCCTGGTCTTACGAGTGGTACAACAAGGGCCTGACCCGCTTGCTATCCGACTCGCCGCAAAACGAGCGGGTGCGCGGCGGACGCGGTCCTGCACCGAGCGGTCCGGCGCCAACGGGCGACTACGCGGCCATGTGGAGCAGCATCTACAGCGCTGCGGGCCCGGCACTGAGCGCCTACAACATTCGCATGCCGCCTGTGGCCGGCCAACCGGCGACCGTGTTTTACCTGCTGAACACGTCACCCCACGACCGTGCGCTGAACCAGATCACCCTCGACCCGGCCACCGGCATCGTCAAGCGGCATGACCGCTACAGCGACAAGAGCCTCAAGGCGCAGTTGCTGACCAGTATTTATGCCCTGCACGTTGGCAGTTACTTCGGGATTGTCGGTCGGGTGATCCTGACCATCAGCGCCCTGACCATGCCGTTGTTTTTCGTCACCGGCTGGTTGCTGTATCTGGATCGTCGACGCAAGAAAAAGCAGATCAAAGAAGCCCGCAACGGCCTTGCACCGCCGCTGGTCGATGGTCCGGCGTGGCTGATCGGTTTCGCCAGCCAGAGCGGCTTTGCCGAACAACTGGCCTGGCAGACTGCGGGCCAGTTGCAAGCCGCCGGCTTGCCGGTGAACGTGCAGCCGCTGGCCAGTGTCAGCGAGCAGGATTTGCAGGATTCCAGCAACGCGCTGTTCGTAGTCAGTACCTTTGGCGACGGCGAAGCGCCGGACACCGCCCGAGGTTTCGAGCGCAAGGTCCTGGGTCGCGCCATGAGCCTGGACAGCCTGAACTACGCGGTGCTCGGCCTGGGTGATCGCCAGTATCAACACTTCTGCGGATTTGCCCGACGCTTGCACAACTGGCTGGGTGAGCATGGCGGCAAGACGCTGTTCGCCCCGGTGGAAGTCGACAGCGGCGACCCCTACGCCTTGCGTCACTGGCAGCAGCAACTCGGCCAACTGACCGGGCAGGCGCCCGTGGACACCTGGCAAGCGCCCAGCTATGAGAACTGGACGTTGACCCGGCGCGAACGGATGAACCCGGACAGCAGCGGTTCGCCAGTTTACCTGTTGGGCCTGACTGCCCCCACTGCCAGCGGCTGGCTGGCCGGTGATCTGGTGGAAGTAATGCCGCGTAACTGCTCATGGGCGATCGAGCATTTCCTCGATGGCCTGGGGATAGACGGTCGCGCCACCGTGACGCTCGATGGCTTGGCGCAAACCCTGGAGCAAGCACTCGCCAGTCGCCAACTGCCGCAAAGCCGCGCGCACCTGGTCGGCCTGCACGCCCAGGCGCTGGCGGACG
>NZ_JAKNRW010000069.1 GCF_023072615.1 Pseudomonas violetae | reverse complement strand
AGCGGCAGCGGCAGCGGTGGTAACAGTGGCAGCGGCCACAGCGGCAGCGACCATGGCTCGGGCCATTCCGGGAACTCCGCGTCATCCTCCTCCGGACGCAGTGGCACCCATGACGAGCCAGGTGATGACCACGGCGTACACCGCGCCGGAGAAGTGGGCGACGACCATGGTGTTCATCGCTCGGGCGAAGTCGGTGACGATCATGGCGTGCACGTCGGCGGCGAGCCAGGTGACGACAAAAGATCCTGACCCCCCCCAAAAAAAAACCTGTAGCAAATGTGTTCTCAAGCCAGATGCGCGACAGCCTGCAAAGCTTCGCGCATTCTGGCGTTGAGCATCGTGACCGGTTTGCGAGCAGCGGCCACGAGAGCAACTTTCTTAGTGCACGCAGAAAAAACGCGGGCGTCTGAAACTGATCATTTCACCGGACGGCAGCAACGGCTCGCTGAAGGTGCGCCAGGATACACGGAGCTAAGCGGCACTGATCGACGGCAAGGAAAGCGCGACCCTGGAGCTTGCAGCCAACCACTACGCCTATGTGCACGTGGCCAGCGGGAGTGTCCAGCTCAATGGTGTGCAATTGCAGGAAGGCGATGGTGTGCGGGTGCGCCATTAACAGGTGTTGACGTTGAGCAATGGCGTGGGTGCTGAGGTTTTAGTACGCGATCTGCGGCCGCAGGAGTTGCCGGAGATGCCGTAGCCCGGTCGTTCTTTGTAGCAGCTTACGAAGCCAGCGCTCGGCTTCGCCGGCTGATGGGATCGCTGCCTGTGCGCCCGATTATTTGACCTCTTGGAAAAAATCACGGTCCTATCCATTAATCCCGATAAAACAGGCCATTCCCATGCCCCTGCCACAGACCATGACCCTCATCGAAATCACCCAGCCTGGCGGCCCCGAAGTCTTGCAGCCGCGCAAGGAAGCGCTGCCCAGTGCCGCACCCGGCGAAGTACTGATCCGCGTTCACGCAGCCGGGGTCAACCGCCCCGATGTGATTCAACGCACCGGCAAGTACCCGATGAAGCCTGGCATGAGCCCGATCCCCGGCCTGGAAGTGGCCGGTGAGGTGGTCGCGATCGGCACCGGCGTCAACGAATTCATTGTCGGCGACCGAGTCTGCGCGCTGACCAACGGCGGTGGCTATGCACAATTCTGTGTCGCACCGGCCAGCCAGGCCCTCCCCATTCCCGACGGCATGGACTGGATTCACGCCGCAGCGGTCCCGGAAACCTTTTTCACGGTGTGGGCCAACCTGTTCGAAATGGGTGGCGCCAGCAAGGGCCAGCGTGCGCTTATTCATGGCGGCACTAGCGGGATCGGCACCACCGCCCTCATGCTGTGTCGCGAGTTCGGGGTCAAGGCGTTCGCCACGGCGGGCAGCGAGGAAAAGTGCGCGGCGATTCGCCAGCTGGGGGCCGAGGCGATCAACTATCGCGACCAGGACTTCGTCCAGGTCATCCAGGACAAGACTGCCGGCAAAGGCGTGAATGTAATTCTCGACATCATGGGCGGCTCGTACCTGAACCAGAACATCGCGGCGCTGGGCATGGACGGTCGCCTGGTGATGCTGGGTTTCCTGGGCGGCGCGAAAGCCAATGAAGTCGACCTGATGGCGATCCTCGGCAAGCGCGCAACCATCACCGGCTCGCTGATGCGTTCGCGCACCCGCGAGGAAAAAGCCTCGATTGCCGAACAGTTGCGCGAGTACGTCTGGCCGGTACTGGCCGCCGGGCGGTGCGTGCCGATGATCGACAAGGTCTTTGCCCTTGCCGAGGCATCCCAGGCGCATGCGCGGATGGAGGCCGGTGATCACATCGGCAAGATCGTGTTGCAGGTGGATTGATAGCCTGCCGGGGGGCAGCCAGCGGAAGTCGGTCCTCTGTGGGGAGTTTACGGCTGTCGATATTTTTCCCGACCCAGCCATGCATCTGTTAAAACGCGAGCTTCAGATTTTTTGATGGTGAACTTCCCCGATGCGTTCTTCCCTCCTCCCCCTGGTGCGCCGCCGCTGGCTATCGATGCTGTGCATGGCGGCGCTGATTGTCGGCCTGCCGGTGAGTTGCGGGGTGCTGGAGCACAAGGAACGCGAGTTGCTGTTTCGCATAGAACCGGGAACCGCCGGTTGGTATCGAGGCCTGCCCAAGGACGTTCAGGAGTTCGACATCAAGCCCTCCGGTTTCAAGGCAGGGCAATCCCTGCATGCCTGGTGGTGGCCAGCGGCGCGCCGCGATGCGCCGTCAATCCTGTACCTGCACGGCGTGCGCTGGAACCTGACCGGCCAGGCTTTTCGCATCGAGCAACTGCGCGCCATGGGCTATTCGGTGCTCGCTATAGATTACCGCGGTTTTGGCCAGAGCAAGGGCGACCTGCCTTCAGAAGCCAGTGTCTACGAAGACGCACGTGCCGCCTGGGAGCGCTTTACGGCGATGCAGCCCGACGCCAGCAAGCGCCTGATCTACGGGCATTCCCTGGGCGGTGCGGTGGCCATTGACCTGGCGGCCGACCTCGCGGCCCAGGCGAAAAAGAACCGCGACCCGGTGCCAGTGCGCGGATTGGTGATCGAGTCCACCTTCACTTCACTGGGGGATGCAGTGGCCCAGGTGGCGGATAACAATCTGCCGGTGAAATGGCTGCCAGTGCGCTGGCTGCTGTCGCAGAAATTCGCTTCGATCGACAAGATCGTCGACATCGACATGCCATTGCTGGTGGTTCACGGCCTGGCCGATCCGTTCATGCCGTCGCGCTTCAGCCAGCAGCTGTTCAACGCCGCCAACGAACCCAAGCGCCTGCTGCTGGTGCCCGGCGGCACGCATAACAACAGCATGAGCCTGGGCGGTGCGCAGTACCGCCAGGCGCTGGAAAGCCTGATGAACGCCAAGCCGCCGCAGATGGCCGGGCCTGCCGTCGCCCGGGCCGCGCACGACTCCTGAGACTTAGCGGTAACCCTGGGCCTGCAAGTGGAACAGCTGCGCATAGCGCCCATCGGCCGCCACCAGGCTGGTGTGATCGCCCCGTTCGAGTATCCGCCCCTGTTCGAGCACGATGATGTGGTCGGCATTACGCACGCTGGAAAACCGGTGGGAAATCAGCAGGCTCATGCGCCCTTCGGTGTGTTCGCTGAAGTGTTCGAACACCGCCGCCTCCGCCGCCGGGTCGAGTGCCGAGGTCGGCTCGTCGAGAATCAGGATGTCGGCATCGCGGCGCATGTAGGCTCGGGACAAAGCTATTTTCTGCCATTGCCCGCCGGACAGCTCCTGACCACCGGCAAACCAGCGACCCAATTGAGTTGCGTAACCGTGGTCCAGCTGCTCGATGAACGGCGCGGCCATGCCTTCAGTGGCTGCCGCCTGCCAACGCGGTTCATCGTTGAAGGCCCGAGTATCACCCACTCCAATGTTTTCACCCACGGTGAACTGGTAGCGAATGTAGTCCTGGAAAATCACCCCGATGCGCCGCCGCAGCGCCTCTTCTTCCCACGCTTGCAGGTCGCTGCCATCGAGCAGGATGCGCCCCTGGTCCGGACGATACAGACGGGTCAGCAGTTTGATCAGCGTGGTCTTGCCTGAGCCGTTTTCCCCGACCAGCGCGACGCTGTGGCCCGGCACCAGGTGCAGGTCGATGCCTTCCAGGGCCGCGCGACTGGCCCCCGGATAACGAAAACCGACATTCTCGAAGCGCAAGCCATCGCCCGGCACCGCGCCCACGGTCAGGTGTCCAGTGTCGGCCACCACCGGTTCGCCCAGGTATTCGTAAAGGCTCGACAGGTACAGGCCATCCTCGTAGAGACCACTGATGGCGCTGAGGCTGCTGCTCACCGCCGATTGCCCCTGCTTGAACAACACCAGGTACATGGTCATCTGGCCCAGGGTGATGCTGCCGTGAACGGTATCGACCACCACCCAGGCGTACGCCAGGTAAAACGCCGCGGTGCCCAGCAACCCGAGGACAAAACCCCAGCCATCGCGGCGCACAGTCAGGCGCCGGTCCTCGGCGTAGAGCCGCGCGAATGTGTCCCGGTAGCGCTGCAACAGCAACGGCGCGAAGCCGAACAGCTTGACCTCCTTGATGTAGGCCTCGTGGGACAGCAGGGTCTCGATGTAATTCTGCTGCCGACTCTCCGGCGCGCGACGGGTGAACAACCGGAAAGCATCCCCGGAAAAATGCGCCTCGGCGAAGAACACCGGCAACGCACCGACCACCAGCAACGCCAGGGCCCAGGGCGAGAAATGAACCAGCAGCACGCCGAAGCTGATCAGCATGATCAGGTTCTGGATCAGCCCCAGCGATTTCATCACCAGCGCCAGGGGCCGGGTCGACGCTTCGCGCCGCACCCGCACCAGCTTGTCGTAGAACTCGGAATTCTCGAACTGCACCAGGGACAGGGTCTGGGCTTTTTCCAGAATCATCGTGTTGACCTTCTGCCCCAACTGCACCCGCAACAGCGACTGCTGGACCGACAGCGCGCGCTGGGTCGCGGACAACAGGGCGAGCACGCCCGCCTCGAACAACACGTAGCGCACCACTGGCCACAACGGTGCACTGCCCTGCTGGGCGTGCAACTGCATGGCGAACACCACCGCATCGACAATGCGCTGGCCCAGCCACGCGGCCAGCGCCGGCAGGATGCCGGCGATCAGGGTGGCGATCACCAGGCCGATGAACAGCGCGCGGGAGGTGCCCCAGACCAGTAGCAAGGCGCGTCGGGCCTGGTCGAGCAAGGAGGTGACGCGATTCAGGGCGACTGGCATGTGGTACTGAACTCGGCTTGGTAATGGCGTTAGTGCGCCATGGTACTTCAGCCTGGGGTCGGGGCGGTCACTGTGACCGCCGCTGTTTTCACCTTATCGGTTGGACAGACATCCACGCCCACCAGACCAGCCCGTGGGACAAACTGCACCGCCTTGGTATCGGCCTTCCACAACCGCACAAAGTACGTGCCGTCCGCTTCGGCAATGACCCGCAATGGGCGACTGAAACCGGGCCTGTCGGGATCGGTGATCGATTCGAAGCCTTTACTTTCGGGGCCGAAATTCAGCACCGTGCAATTGCGCGCGCCGGACGCGGACACCTGGAAGGCGAATCCGCCCAGCTTGGCGCCCGAGGCAGGATAAAGCCCCAGCACCATGACCAGTACCAACACCGCGCACGCCACCAGCGCAAGGGGATTATCGTGGCTGCGCATCTTCATCACGAACAGCGCACCCAGCAGCTGAATAATCCATAGCACCAGCAACTCCGCCAGCATCAGTGGCACAATCCACCACAAATTGCTCACATAATGGCCGGCGATGTCGATCGCTACGATGGTCACATTGAGAATCACGCCCATCTGCACGAAGGCCGACATCAGGCAGGCAAAGCGAAAGTCCATCGACATGGGGCCTTCAACACCCCATGTCATCAGCCAATAGTACGCGGCGATGGTCAACGCAGTTCCCACGACCGCCGCCAGGGCCCAGTACCAGGTACCAGAAACCTGGGAGCCGATCACGCTCAACAACGCGCAGAACGTACCGAGCACCACCAGGCTGGCCGCCCAACGTCCCAGCATGCGCTTATGACGCTTGCGCTGTTGCGCGGTGGCCGGGCCCAGGGTGAGTTCGTCACTCAGGCGCCGGTTCGAATCGTTGAATCGATGAAACAGCACGAAGATCGGCAGCAATACAAAAGCCACCAGGATCGTAATGATGAACACCAGGATCGCCGACATCACCGGCAGAGCCGTGATGACCGCCGACGAGGTGATGCTCAGCGGGATCTTTTCTTCCTGGATGTATTGGTACAGGTACACCCCGGCCATGAGCAGAATGCCCACGGTCAACGGCCAGGCGCGCTCGTTGAGCCACAACAGGCACTGGCTCAACTGTTTGAATCGATCGGGGTTTGCGGTACGCGGGGGAATGTTCTCGATATCGGTCACGGCGACAGCTCCAGTTCCATGGGGGCAGACACTACGACTGTACAGGCCGAAATGCAGGAAAACATCGGGGCCGCGCTTAATCAGAAGCGTCCGTCAGAACTTTCGCCAAGGGCCCCTGGAAGCGCGCCCGGTATTTGCCCGGGCTCTCCCCAGTCCACTTTTTGAACGCCCGGTGAAACGCGCTTGGCTCCTGGAAACCCAGGCGCTCGGCAATGTCGCCGATGCTCGCACGGCTCTCGCGCAACTGCTCGAACGCCACGCCACGGCGCACTTCGTCCTTGATTTCCTGGTAAGAACAGCCTTCCCGTTCGAGCTTGCGGCGAAAGGTGCTGGGGCTCAGGTGCTGTTCCAGGGCAAACGCCTGCAGGGTCGGCCAGTCACTGTACTGGCTGTTGCGCAGGCGCTGGTGCACTTGCGAGGCCAGGCCATGCTGATTGCGGAAGCGGATCACCAGCCACTGCGGGGCCGTGCGCAGGAACACTTTCAGCGAGGCCAGGTCCTGGACCACGGGCAGGCGCAGGTAATGGCTGGCGAACTCGATCTCGGTGCGCTCGGCACCGAGCGTCAGGTTGGGCCCCCAGAGCAGGCGATCATCGCTGAGGGCCACCCGAGCGTGGCGAAAGTCGGCGCGGTCGATCGGAATGCGCCGGCCACCGAGCCAGCACAGCAGGCTGATCATCAGCACCATGAAAGTCTCCTCGCCGAATCGACTGACATCGGGATTTTTCGCCTTGGACTCCAGGCTGATGACCGCACGCTTGCCACGCACGGTCAGCGTGCCGCGAAAGTCGCGCAGGAACAGGCCGAAGTTGGCCAGGCATTGGCGCATGGCCTTGTGCAGGTCGGGTTCCTGAATCAGCGCCCGGCAGATCAGGGCGAAGGCACCCGGCGGCATGCCATGGGAGTCGAGCAGGAAAAATTCATCATCGAGCTCGCGGATCAGCATCAGCCACAGCGCGGCAAACGCGCTGGCAGGCACTCGCGCGGTGGGTTGGTCAACCAGCACCGGGTCGATGCCAGCCTGTAGCAGCAACGCTTCGCGACGCAACGGATCGGCACCCAGCTCCTGGACCATGGCTTGCACAAAATAGGCGGCGACCGAATCCTTTTCCCGCATGTGAACGCTTCACTCCCCAGTATTCGAATGGCAAAAAACACCAGCTGCCTTGAACAGTTGCGGCATAGGACAACCGCCCCGCCCGCTCTAGACTCGCGGCCAATAGTACGCTTTTGGCTGACTCGACGGCCAAGGTATCGCACGGTTTTGAGCGCAAGGACTGGAACATGGATCTGCAAAATATTGGCGTAATCGGCGCGGGCACCATGGGCAATGGCATCGCCCAGGTGTGTGCCCAGGCCGGTTTCAATGTCATCCTGCTGGACATCAACGAGAGCGCCCTGCAAAAGGCACTCGGGACTGTGGGCAAGAACCTCGACCGGCAAGTGGCCAAGGACACGCTGACCGAGGCGCAAAAGCTCGCGACCCTCGCCCGGATCCGCACCAGCACCGACTACAGCAGCCTGCAGGCAGTGCAGTTGGTGATAGAAGCCGCTACCGAAAATCTCGAACTTAAACTGCGGGTGCTGCAACAGATCGCCGCGCAAGTGGGCAGCGAATGCGTGATCGCCTCCAACACTTCGTCGCTGTCCATCACTCAACTGGCTGCCAGTGTCAGCCAGCCCGAGCGTTTTATCGGCCTGCACTTCTTCAACCCGGTACCGGTAATGGGCTTGATCGAGGTGATCCGCGGCCTGCAAACCAGCGACGCGACCCACGCCCTGGCGCTGGGGATGGCGACCACCCTGGGCAAGACCGCGATTACCGCCGGCAACCGCCCCGGTTTTGTGGTGAACCGGATTCTGGTGCCGATGATCAACGAAGCCATCCTGGTGTTCCAGGAAGGCCTGGCCAGCGCCGAAGACATCGACGCTGGCATGCGCCTGGGCTGCAACCAGCCGATCGGCCCGCTGGCATTGGCCGACCTCATTGGCCTGGACACCGTGCTGGCAATTCTCGAAGCCTTCTATGACGGCTTCAACGACAGCAAATACCGCCCCGCTCCACTGCTCAAGGAGATGGTCGCCGCCGGCTACCTGGGACGTAAAACGGGGCGTGGCTTCCATGCCTATGCCTGAGCGCTGTTCACGTTTTGCCGAGTACCGGGACAAGGTGCTGGAGCTGTTTGCCAGCAAGGGTTTCGGCCAGGTCGGCATGCGTGAACTCGCCACCTGCCTGGGGCTCGCCCCCGGCTCGCTGTACCACCACTACCCCAGCAAGCAGCACTTGCTCCTCGATCTGATCGAGGAGTTCTACGAAGAGCTGCTGGCAACCCTGGGCCGTATCGAACAGAAGGCCCCGGCCAAGCGCGAACGACTCAGCAGCCTGATCCGCGCCCACCTGAGTCTGCATGAAGACATGCCCTGGCATTTTCGCCTGGTAGAGCGCGACAGCAGTTGCTTGAACGAGGAACAACAGGCGCGAGTACGGCAACTGCGCGAGCAGTACGAGCGCAAATTGATGAAGATGCTCGGGGTGCGCTCGCGCTTCAGTGAACAGGGCCTGCTCGCGGCCGGACATGCCATCGCGGCGCTGCTCAACAGCGCCCCCACCTGGTTGACGCTCCACCCGCTGGCAGAAACCGAGCGCGACGAGCTGCTAGAGAACATGGTCAGCGGTGCCATCGAACGGCTGCTGGCCCCGCGTCGCTCGAGTGAGGCAATAAGCCTGGCGTCATCCATAGAAAAAACATCTAAAAAAACCTCGGCAATCGCCGCGATTTAGCGCTTTGCTACCCGGGTCAATTCTCTTCAATGACCGGGAGCTGAGTCATGAAAATCAATCCCTATCTCATCTTCAACGGCGACTGCAAAGCCGCCTTCACTTTCTACGCCCAGGCGTTTAAAGGCAGCATCGACGTCATGATGACCTTCGGTGAGAGCCCCGCCCGCGAACAGGTACCCGCAGACCTGCACAACCTGATCATCCACACCCGGCTTTCGGTAGGCGACCAGGCCATCATGGGCTCGGATACGACCCCGGATCGGCCTACGGATAACATGGCCGGCTGCTCCATATCGCTGAATGTCGACAGCATTGCCGAGGCTGAGCGAGTATTTAATGCATTGGCCGAGGACGGCAGCGTGCAGATGCCGCTGGAAGCGACGTTCTGGGCTGCGCGATTTGGGATGTTGCAGGATCGGTTTGGGGTGGCGTGGATGGTGAATTGTGAGAACGATCAATAATTGCCTGCGTCCTGCAGGATCAATGATTGGCGGCACCCTGTGGGAGTCAAGCTTGGTCCCACAGATTTCACCTCCCACAGGGGGACAGGTCTGTTGGCACGCATGTGCAGGCCCTCAAAGTGCACTGGGCAAAATAACCTTAAAATGAATAAATAATTACCCATATATTCATTTATGGAATAACAGAAATCACTTGATCCGGTAGTGGAAGGTATTGCGCACCGCCGGTACCGACACCGCCCTGCCATCGATCATTCGCGGCTGATAACGAAACGTATCGGCAGCGGCCAGCGAAGGTCGCATGAACAGCGGATGACAGCCATCAAGCACCTTCGGATGCTCGACCTTGCCCTGCGGGTTGACCGTGTACTCCACAGTGCAATCGCCCTCCAGGTTCTTGTCCAGCGCGCGCTGCGGATAATCCGGCGCTTCCTTGCTCAATGGCAGGTACTGGCGACTGTCGGCAGCGGCCTGGGCAGCTTGTTGACGGGCTCGTTCGGCACTCAGGCGCACCTGTTCGGCCTGCTGTAATTGCTGTTGCGCCAGGCGCTGCTGTTCGGCTTCACGAGCACGATTTTGCGCTTCCAGGCGTTCACGTTGTTGCTCGGCTTGAAGGTCGCGCTTTTTCTCTTCAACCCGTTTACGAGCCAGGGCGGCCTGCTGCAGTTTCTGCGCCTGGACTTGGGGATCGACAGCCGGCTTGATCGGGGCCGGAGTCGCTGGCAGAGGTTCCGGCGACGGCTGCACCACGGCAGGCAGCGGCTCAGGCACTGGTGCCAGGGGCGCTGGTGCCTCGGGGGTCGGCGCCAGAATCACCAGTTGGGTGCGCAAG
>NZ_JAKNRW010000068.1 GCF_023072615.1 Pseudomonas violetae | reverse complement strand
CCCTTGCCTCTGGCTAACACTTCCCCTTGCCGGGTGTGTAGAGGACTTTCACCTCCAAGTCACCAGCGTGGCCACCACAGCCAAGCTGGTTGCGCTTGCGCGCAACGCGCCATGCCTGGCGCACCAACAAAAAAGGGCCCACCTTTCGGTGAGCCCTTCTAGACCGCCCAGCAGAGCGGATTTTGTTTGGTAGGCGCGATTGGACTCGAACCAACGACCCCCACCATGTCAAGGTGGTGCTCTAACCAACTGAGCTACGTGCCTGCTGTGAGGCGGCATTCTACGGAATTCCGGAGGGGTGTCAACACCTTTTTTCGCGCTAACCCTATGAATATGCAAAATATTTAATTTTGCTGCTGCGAGGAAGACTTTCCGGTGGCTGGCGGGGGATTTTCAACTCGGGTAGGATCGTCGCACTCGTAAAATATATTAAACAGAGGCAGCAGGATGGCGAACACTCCTTACCCAGAGTCCTATTACGCCGCATCGGCCAATGCGGTTCCGCCCCGCCCGGCTTTGCAGGATGACGTAGAGACTGATGTCTGTGTGATCGGCGCCGGATATACCGGGCTGTCCTCTGCCCTGTTTCTCCTGGAGAACGGCTTTAAGGTCACGGTGCTGGAGGCGGCCAAGGTTGGCTTTGGTGCTTCGGGGCGCAACGGCGGGCAAATCGTTAACAGTTACAGCCGCGATATCGATGTGATCGAGCGCACGGTCGGGCCCAAGCAGGCCCAGTTGCTGGGGCAGATGGCTTTCGAGGGCGGGCGGATCATTCGCGAGAGGGTGGCCAAATATAATATCCAGTGCGACCTGAAGGACGGCGGCGTGTTCGCTGCCATCACAGCCAAACAGATGGGCCATCTGGAGGCGCAGAAGCGTTTGTGGGAGCGCTTTGGGCATACACAGCTGGAATTGATGGATCAGACGCGTATTCGCGAGGTGGTGGCTTGCGATCAGTATGTCGGCGGGATGCTCGACATGAGCGGCGGGCATATTCATCCGTTGAACCTGGCGCTGGGTGAAGCCGCTGCAGTGGAGTCTCTGGGCGGGACTATCTATGAGCAGTCGCCGGCGGTGCGGATCGAGCGCGGCGCCAGTCCGGTGGTGCATACCCCAAAGGGCAAGGTCAGGGCCAAGTTCATTATCGTCGCGGGCAATGCCTACTTGGGGAATCTGGTGCCGGAACTGGCGGCCAAGTCGATGCCTTGCGGCACTCAGGTGATTACCACGGCGCCGCTGGGCGATGAGCTGGCCAGCAGTTTGCTGCCGCAGGACTACTGCGTGGAGGACTGTAACTACCTGCTCGACTATTACCGCCTGACCGCGGATAAGCGTTTGGTTTTCGGCGGTGGTGTTGTGTACGGCGCGCGGGATCCGGCGAACATCGAGGCGATCATTCGGCCGAAGATGCTCAAGGCGTTTCCACAGCTCAGGGATGTGAAAATCGATTACGCCTGGACCGGGAATTTCCTGCTGACCTTGTCGCGATTGCCTCAGGTGGGGCGGCTGGGGGACAACATTTATTACTCCCAGGGTTGCAGCGGGCATGGGGTGACGTATACGCATCTGGCGGGCAAGGTGTTGGCCGAGGCATTGCGCGGTCAGGCTGAGCGCTTTGATGCGTTTGCGGATCTGCCGCATTATCCGTTTCCGGGTGGTCAGCTGTTGCGTACGCCGTTTGCGGCGCTGGGGGCTTGGTACTACGGGTTGCGGGATAAGTTCGGGTACTGACGGACGCGAGTGCGCTTGCTCGCGATGAAGCGGTCACATTCAACATGCTTGTCCGTTATCGCGAGCAGGCTCGCTCCTGCAGGGTTGTGGTGGTTAGATTCGATCGCGGGGGATGCCGCCGCGGATTCTCAGGATGTCGGCAAGTACCGCCAAGGCGATTTCTGCGGGGGTCTTGCTACCCAGATTGAGGCCGATGGGCGCGTGGATCCGCGCCAGCTCGGCCTCGCCCAATCCACCAATGCGGCGCAAGCGTTCGAAGCGTTTCTGCGAGGTTTGTACCGAGCCCATGACGCCGATATAGAACGCGTCGGTGCGCACCGCTTCCATCATTGCCAGGTCATCGATGCGCGGGTCGTGGGTTAATGCCACGACTGCAGTGTCGCGGTGGCAGCCACCGTCGGCGATGAAGACCGAGGGCAGTTGCCGGCGAATCTCGACATTGTCCAGCACCACGCCCTCGAGCACTTCATCGCGCGGGTCACAGAGAATGACTTCGAAGCCAAGGCCCACGGCAAATTCTGCACAGGCCTGGGCGACACTGGAATAGCCCGCCAGCAGCAAACGCTGGGCAGCGCCGATGCGCACCCGAACCCGGTCGACTTCGCGCTCGATGCGCACGCCCTGCTCCCGATCCACAAACAGGTCACGGGCGCCGCTGGCCAGATCGATTTCGCGGATCAATCGACGCTGGCCGAGCAACGCCGATTCCAGTTCCCGCAGATGCGCCTGAACCTCGCAAGCCGGCTCAAGCTTTTCCACCAGCACGTCAAGAATCCCGCCACACGGCAGGCTGATCCGCGAGCGCGGGTCATCACGTTCGCCGTACCGAACCACGCACACGGCTTGCTCGAACGCGCCTTGAGCGACACGTTCGAGAAAGTCCTCCTCGACGCAACCACCCGACAGCGAACCGATCCACTGCCCCTCACCGCTCACCGCCAGCAGCGAGCCCGGTGCGCGAGGCGCCGAGCCGTAGGTGGCGAGCACCGTGCACAGCCAGACCTGCTGGCCGGCCATTGACCATTGCAGCGCGCGCCGTACCACTTGCAAGTCCAGATGCTGCATATCAGTGCACCTTGTGTTCGGTTGGAGGGGCGTCCGCTTGCAGCTTCTGCACGTCGCTGACGGCCAGTTCACCCGGTTGACCACCCCACCCTTGACGCAGGTAATTGAGCAGGTCGGTCAATTGGCCAGGGCTGAGTTTTTCGGCAAAACCCGGCATCGGCTGCATGCGTTCGAAGCCGACAAATTGCTGCTCGCCGATGCCGTCCTCGATCACCCGCAGCAGGTTGCGTGGATCATCCAGGCGCAGCGTGGTGTTGCCACGCATGGCCACCGCGATGTGCGGCTTGCCCTCGCCCTCTACCGCATGACAACCGGCGCAGACGTTCAGGTATTCCTGGCGACCGCGCTGGGCGCTGGCACTCAACTCCTCCAGAGGTACTTCGGTCAGCACTTTCGCCGCCGGCGGTTGATCGCCGAGCAGGTAGGTGGCCATCGCCGCCAGATCAGGATCAGTGAGGCCTTGGGTGCTGTTGTGGAACACCGGGAACATCTCGTTGAACATCGTGCCTTGGGCACTCATGCCGTGCTTGAGGAACGAACTCAAGTCCTGGTGATTCCAACCGCGGTTCGCCAGGTCGTCGGCCAGCAGGCTGGGCGCCAGATAGCCGTTGAGTACGCCTCCGGTCATGCGCTTGTCCTGCTGCATCGCACCGGGCAAGCCGCGTGGGGTGTGGCATTCGCCGCAGTGGCCGAGCACGTCGACCATGTACTGGCCGCGCTTGAACGCCTCGCTCTTGCCCTCGGCGGACGACAGTTTCATATCCTTGCCGTACAGCATGTTCCAGCCCGTAAGGCCCAGGCGCACGTTGAACGGAAAGCTCAGGCTGGTCACCGGCGCAGCGCGCTCGATGGGCTCGACGGTTTTCAGGTAGGCGTGAATCGCGTCGGAGTCTGCCCTCGGCATCAGGTGATAGGAGGTGTACGGCATCGCCGGGTACAGGTTGGCCCCGTCGCGACGCTTGCCTTCGGTGAGCGCAGCGAAGAATTCCTCATCGCTGTACTGGCCGATACCGTGCTTCTTGCTTGGGGTGATATTGGTGCCGTAGATGGTGCCGAACGGCGAAACGATCGGCAGCCCCCCTGCGTACGGAGCGCCACCCGGGGCGGTGTGGCAGGCCATGCAGTCGGCGGCGCGCGCGAGGTATTCGCCGCGCTTGACCTGATCGTCGGCGTGCGCCAGCAACACCGGCGCAGCCAGGCCAACCGCCAACGCCAGGTGGGAAAATAGATGCTTCATGTTAGCCCTCCTTGACCAGGCCGAGATCGGTCAGCACGTTGCGCGTGGCACTGTAGTAACGCACGTAGCCGGTGCAGCGGCAGACGTGGTGACCGAGGCTGTCCTCGATCACCTGTTCCAGTTGACTCTTGACGATCGGCTGGCGCTGCAGCTTCTCTACCAGCACCGTCGCGGCATTGACGAAACCGGGCGCGCAGTAGCTGCACTGGAACGCGAATTCATCAACGAAGCGTTGCTGGATCGGATTGAGCTCAGTGACCTGGCCCTGCTCATCGCGGGTGGCATGGCCTTCGATGGTTCGCACTTTCTTGCCTTCGAAATAGTGCGCGCCCGTGATGCAGGTGCGCACCTCCTCGCTGGTGCCGTCGGGGTTGTCGACGATTACCACGCAGGCATGACAGATGCCCTGGCCGCAGCCCAGGCGCGAGCCGGTGAGGTTCTTGTATTCGTGCAGGTAGTCGATCATCGGCAGGTCATCAGGGATGTCCACCGGGCCGACGGTTTGACCGTTGAGGGTCAGTTGAAGCGGACGGTTAGCCATTGAGGGCCTCCTTGATGCGGGCAGAAGTGATAGGCAGGTCGCGCACGCGCTTGCCGATGGCGTGGGCTACAGCGTTACCGATGGCACCCACAACCGGGATCATCACCACTTCGGCGATGCCTTTGGATGGATCACTCGGTGACAGCGGCGGCAGGATTTCCGCCGTTTGCTTCCAGACCGCAACGTGGCGCGCCATGGGTAGACGATAGCGGTTGAAGTTCCAGTCACCCTCCCCCGGCCCTCCCTCGTAAAGCGGCATTTCTTCCAGCAGTGCATGGCCGATGCCCATGGCGATGCCACCTTCAATTTGGCCCCTGACCAGTTCTTCCACCAGCACCCGACCGCACTCGACCCATGAGTGATGGTTGAGCACCTGCACTTCGGCCGAGCCCTTGTTCACCTTCAGTTCGACCAGGGTCGCCACCGGGCTGTAGTAAGTCACGGCGGCGTTGTTCAACTGGGTGTCCGGGTAGTGCACGTTCTGCCGATCAAGCAGATGGAAACCGGCGCTGTTCATCTGCGCCTTCTTCGCGTTCGGGGCACCGTCGCCGTACTTCACCGCCAGGCTGTCGAGCGGTAGCCGCTCGCGCACACCATCAATGCTGAACTCGGCCTCGGCCCAACTCCAGCGGTTAAAACCGTGCACGGTGGCGCCGGTGACCAGGCCTTTTTCGTGAGCGTGTCTGGCCAGCTGTTCGAAGCTCAACGGCTGCATGCCGTTGGCGGTGAGTTTGCCGTCGACCCAATGCGCGTCTTCCCGGCGAACCACGTAGGGGTTGGCCTGGCCGCCATAAGGACCCTGGCGCCAGATCTGCAGCGCCGCCGGCCATAGGCCGTGGTTGAACAACACGCGCGCCGCTTCACGGGTAGCGTGGCTGAAGTAATAAGCCGAGTTGGTCGCCGACGAGGCCGAGGCCAGCTTGCCGACCCAGCGCGGGTTGCGCAGCAGAGTGTCCTGCTCGGCCTGGCTCATGATGTACGGGTTGCCGCCGGTGATCAGCTGCAACTCTCGCCATTCGGTCTCGCCCGTCTTCACTTCGTGGGCCGGGCTGCCGAGGAAATCGGCCACTACCATGGCTTGCGAAGTGGACATGCCGGTGCCGATTTCGATACCGATGTGGCGCAGGTGAATACGCCCTTCGGCATTGAACTCGATGCTCGCCATCGGTGCTTCGGAACCGGTGCCGAAGTCCTTCTGGCAGATGGCGAAGCCGACACCGTACCAGTGATCCGGGTCCTGGGCTTCACGCTCTTGCTTGATCTTGTCGCGGCTCTTCCAGACTTCGTGCACGGCCGCCTTGTCGAGAATTTCGTGCAGGCGCAAGGCACCCGCCGGCACCGCGCCCTGGGTGTTTTTCATGCCCGAGAGCATGGCGTTTTTCTTGCGCAGGTCGATGGCATCGATGCCCAGGCGACCGGCAATTTCGTCGACCATCATCTCGGTCGAGGCCATGCTCTGCAGGGTGCCGTAGCCACGCATCGAGCCGGCTTCAACAGCGCGGGAATGATAGGCGGTGACCTGCAGATCGTTCTGCGGCATGTAGTAGATCGACTGCGCCGCCGTGGCGCCGACCGCCGCTACCGACGGGCTGTAGTTCACGCGCCCGCCACCGTCGACGCTCATTTCGGCGCGGAAGATCTTGAAACTGTGATCGGTCTTGTCCACCGCCAGTTGATAGCGGATGTCGAACGGGTGACGCTTGATGCCGCTCTGGAACTGCTCGTAGCGGTCGTTGGCCAGACGCACCGGCACACCGGCGCCGTACAGGGCGGCCAGCGCTGCGTAGTAGACGAAAATATTGTGGTCCTTGGAACCGTAACCCACGGTGTAGCCCGGGTGCATGTTCAGGTTGGCCAGGCCAAAACGCGACGGCGCGATCATCTTCGCGGTCTCGGTGGCGGTTTCCAACGGGCACTGGGTGGCGACCACAAAATGCAGGGTCTTGGTCGCAGGGTCGTACCAGCCATTGCCGTTATCCGGTTCCATGGCGGCCGGCTCGATCGACGGGGTCTTGTAGCGCTCATCGAACACCAGCCAGTTGTCTGGCGGGGTGTCGATCTGCTGCTTCATGCGTTCGGCGTAGAACAGCCCGCGCTCAGTCAGGTTGCCGTGCAGGTTGGGCTGCGAATCCCAGACCGGCCGACGGTTGCGCAGCATCGGGAACAGGATCGAATCCTTGAGGCTGGCGAATTCGTCTTCGTCCGCCGAAGTCGCGCCGCCGACCCGCACGTAGCGGAAGCTGCCGTAGGGATCACCTTCGTAGAACGGCACCTGGGCACCGTAGCGAATGGCCTTGTCGTTGAACTTGAGTTTGGCCTTGGCCTGGCGGAAGCGCTCGAAGTCGTTCCAGATCAGGATCGCCACCGGATGACCGATGAACATCGGCACCTTGCCGACCGGCAACAGCGGGTCGGGGGCATGCTCTTCGGGGAAGACGATGCCGTCTTGCTCCAGGTCTTCTGCGGTGACGATGCGGTCCGGCTGCAAGTCGGCACCGAGCCACGCCAGGTCGTAACCGGCGTAGAGGCGGTCGGCCTTGGTGATCTTCAGCAGCATGGCGTGGCCTTGCTGCTCGGGCCAGCCCGGCATGTCCTTGGCGCGGATGTCGCGGGCAAACACCTTGCTGCCGCACACCTTGGACAGGGCATCGTTACGCGAGCGCGCCTTGCCGTTGTTACCGAGCCATTGCTCGGACGGCACGGTCACGCTGTTTTCCATCAAGGCGGCCAGGGCCTGGGTGCTGAGCGGTGTAAGCGTCACGCTCACCCCCGCCACCAACCCGCCCTGTAGGAACGAGCGCCGGGATATATCACGGTTGGACATGGATCATCCTCTGAGCGGTTATGGGCCCGCCCTTCTGGTTATGTTCTGGAAATCTCGAGTCTTGCAGGAACCCTTTTTGGACGGAGCAAAGGGCTGTGTTGACAGTGCAAAGCTGACCGACAGGTTAACTTTAAAGGTTTATGCGCTCGGGGCAAACAACCAGTTACAAAAAACTGACCAGAAGATCAAAATATTGCGGATTTTTGGGTTGATGGTGTCAGGTCGGTCAGTCCCACGGCGAATGTGACAACGTCATCGCGAGCAGGCTCACTCCTACAGGGGTTTGCGGCGAACACAAAATGGTGTGCGCTGCGGACTACTGTAGGAGTGAGCCTGCTCGCGATAGCGTCGGGTCAGTCACACCCTCCGGTATCGCCAGCAAGCCAACTCCTGAAGGTTTAGAAATCCACGGTCGCCGAAAGCAGATAGGTCCGCGGTGTTGAGAGGGTCAGGCCAGGCTCGCTGTCATCCGAGGCACCCGCCGAGCTCCAGTAACGTTTGTCCGCCACGTTCTCGACGTTGCCGCGCAAGGTGATGGTCCTGTCATCGAGCTTGAACGCGTAACGTGCACCCACGTCGAAGCGTTCCCACGAGTCGATCTCCTTGTTGTTGGACTGGTCCAGGTACTGCGAGCTGGAGTAGATGCCGCGGCTGGTCAGGGTCAGGCCCTGGGCGGTCGGCACGTCCCACTCGGCGCCGAGGTTGACGTTGTATTGGGGCGTGGCGGGTGCGCGGTTGCCGTCGAAGGTGCCGTTGGTGGTGCGGGTCAGTTCGCTGTCGATGTACATGACACCACCAAGCAGGCGGAAACCATCCAGCGGTTCGCCGAATACGCTCAGCTCTACGCCCTTGTTCTCGCGCTTGCCGTTCGGGCCGAAGACTCGCGTAGTGGCGTTGGTTTCGTAGGCCGGTTGCTTGATGCGGAATACCGCTGCGGTCACGGCGAACGGGCCGGCGTCATATTTGGCGCCGACTTCGACCTGACGGCTGATGAAGGGCGGGAAGATCTGGTCTTCGTTGACCGAGGTCGACGGTGCGATCTTGCCCTGGCTCAAACCTTCCATGTAGTTGGCGTACAGCGATAGTTTGTCAGTCGCCTTGAACAGGATGCCGCCCGACGGCGAAACCTTCTCCTCGTCGTAGGCGGTGGCGCCCTTGATGTTGTCGGACCAGTCGTCCACCTTCACCCGCTGCCAGCGAGCACCCACGGTCAGCAGCAATCGGTCATCGAAGAAACCCAGGGTGTCGGACAACGCCACGCCGCTAAAGCGGTTCTCGGTGTAGACCTTGGCATCCTGGCGCGTCGGTCTGGCTGGCGTCGGAGTGTCCATCGGGTCGTAGATATTGCTCGGCGCGGCAGCATACCGTGCGCCGCCATTCTCGAAGTCCATGTAGAAATAGCTGGCCGCCAGATTGACCTCGTGGCTTACCGGGCCGGTGTGAAACCAGTTGCGCACCCCGGCCGTGGCCGTCCGCACATTTTCGTCGCGGGTGAAGTCGCGGGGTTGCACGCTGAAGTCGCCCGCATCGTTGGTGACCGACACCGCATGCCGGAGGAAGTCGTGATTACTTTTGCGCGCGCCGACTCCGCCGTACAGCATGACCGAATCATTGACGTCGAACTCGCCGTTCACGGTGCCGAAAGTATCCTCGGTGCGCGCCTTGCTCCAGGCCTGCGCGTAGTTGTGGCGCACATCACCGGCATGCGGGACCTGGGCGTTGGCACCTACTTGCACACGCTCCTGTGGCGCGTCGGTATTGCGTTCGGTGTGGCCGATGTCTGTCGAGAGCCGCAGGCGCTCTCCGCGAAAGTCCAGGCCCAGCACGGCCATCTCGCGGCCGACGCTCTGGTGATCCCATTCAGTGTCACCAGACTGCTTCACGCCGTTGAAGCGCAGGCCAAACTTGTCGTCTTCGCCAAAGCGCCGACCGACATCCACGGCGCCGCCGAGCTGGTTGTTGGACGCGTAGCTGCCGGTGAATGAAGTGATCGGCTTGTCGGTGGCACGCTTGGGCACCACGTTGATCCCGCCACCCACGCTGCCCCGCGGCGAGATACCGTTGATGAGCTGGCTGGGGCCCTTGAGGATATCGACGCGATCGGCCATTTCCATGTCGATGGTGTAAGTCGGCAATACGCCATAGAGACCGTTGTAGGCGACATCACTGTTGAACAGGCTGAGGCCGCGAATGGTGAACTGCTCGTAACGTCCGCCGGTCGGGTTGGTGGCGCGAACCGAAGGATCGTTGGCGATCAGGTCGCCCAAGGTCCGGGCCTGCTGGTTTTCGATCACCTCGCCGGTGTAGGTGGTCATGCTGAACGGCGTTTCCATGAAGTCTTTCGAGCCGAGCAAGCCTTGCGCACCGCGACGCGCAACCTGGCCGCCGGCAAACACCTCGCCGCCCTCCCCGCCGGTGGCACCGAGAATCGAGGTGGGCGCCAGCTGCAAGCTGCTGCCTTCCAGCGCCGGGGTGAGAATGTACGCCTGCTCACCTACCGCCTGCAGTTGCAGACCGGAACCCTGGAGCAAGCGGGCAAAGCCCTCCTCGACGGCGAATTCACCGGACAGCCCGCGACTGCTGCGGCCGCTGACCAGCGCCGGATCCACCGACAGATTGACGCCCGACAGACCGGCAAATCGGGTCAATGCATCGCTCAGGCTGCCGGCCGGCACCTGGTAGCTGCGCCGGTTAGTGTCCTCAGCCCAGGTTGGCGAGATCAACAATGGACTGGCACTCAGGCCCAGCATCAGGCTCAGGCGCAACAACGGACGCAGACGCGGGCAGGAAGCGGTAGGCATTGAATAGGCTCTCTTGATTCGTTCACATGCCTTCAATGACAGGCGAGTCGAAAAAAGGGGCCAGGCTTTACACACTATTTTTGCGCGGCAGTAACGTGACCCAATAGCGGGTTCGCGAGTGAATCTCCAACGGCAGGCTGGCGACGAGCAGCGCGAGCACCCGGTCAGTGTCGTCCAGACGGAAGCTGCCGGTGACGCGCAGGTTTTCCAGCTCCGGCTCCCAGCGCAGGACACCCGGTCGATAGGTGCTCAGTTCACGCAGGAAGTCCCCCAGCGGCTGGTCCTTCGCCATCAGCACACCCTCACGCCAACCCGGCGCCAACGTATCAAATGCGCTGACGGATCCGGCACCCGCAGCCTGCAGGCTGACTTGCTGGCCGGCGCGCAAAGCCAGGACCGCCCCGTGCAAAGGTTGCAACTGCACGGCGCCGTTGTAGACCGACACCCGGCAGCCGCGAGCGTCCTGGCGAACGCAGACTTCACTGCGGCTGACGATGACATTGCCAAAACGGGTGTGGACCGTCAGCGGCAAATCACTCGGCACTGCCAGGGACATTTCGCCCTCGATCAGCTTGACGCGGCGCGCCTGCAAATCCACATCAACTGCGCTGGCGGTGTTGAGTTGCAGTGCACTGCCATCGGCCAGTCGGATCTGCTCGCGCTCGCCGGTGGCCGTGTGCAAATCGGCACGCCAGGCATCCAGGGGCAGTTGGCGACTGATCAGCCACGCCGCCGGCACCAGGGCCACCGCGCCCAGGGCGCGCTT
>NZ_JAKNRW010000067.1 GCF_023072615.1 Pseudomonas violetae | reverse complement strand
CGGGCGCCACGTGGCGCCCCGGCTGGCGCAGCGGCTGCGGGATTGGCAGGGTAATCGGCAGGAAGGCTGGTACCGGATCGGGCACCGCCTGCCGGCTGAACGCAAAGGACTGCGGGATACCTATCGAGCGCATGCCAAACCGTCCGAGCAGGCTGCCTTCGGCGGGACCGATGAACAGCACACCGTCGACGTGGGTCAGGCGCTTGAGCACTTCAAAGACCTGCTGTTGGGTCGACAAGTCGAAATAGATCAGCAGGTTGCGGCAAAACACAAAATCGTAGGCGGGCTCATTGGCCAGCAGCGTCGGATCAAGCAGATTACCGACCTGCAGCCGCACCTGCTCCAGCACTCGCTCGTCGAGGCGATAACCATCGTTTTCAGCTGTGAAATAGCGCTCGCGAAACTCGATGTCCTGGCCGCGAAACGAATTCTTGCCGTACACCGCGTGCCGGGCTTTCTCCACCGAGAGCGGGCTGACGTCCATGCCCTCGACCTTGAACTGATGCGGCTTGACCCCGGCGTCGAGCAGAGCCATGGCCATTGAGTAAGGCTCTTCGCCGGTTGAGCACGGTAAGCTGAGAATCCGCAGGGCGCGCATGTTGTTGATTTCAGCCAGGCGCCTGGTCGCCAGTTTTGCCAGGGTAGCAAAGGACTCCGGGTAACGGAAAAACCAGGTCTCGGGCACGATAACGGCTTCGACCAGCGCCTGCTGCTCGTCCCGCGAGCCTTGCAGCCGGTGCCAGTATTCCTCGGCGGTCAACGCATGGTTAGCGGCGCTGCGCTGGCGCACAGCGCGCTCGATGATGGCTGGCCCCACCGACGTCACGTCGAGGCCAATGCGCGCCTTGAGGAAGTCGAAAAACCGCTGGTCGCTACTCATGACTGCTCCTCAAGCAACGCGGGGTCCAGAGGCTGCGCCGGAAACAGCAGCGCACGCACCGAATCGTCCAGCAGATCGGCAACCCGTACCCATTGCAGCAAACCCTGGGCATCTTCGCGCACCGGCCCGAGGTACGGAGCCTGGCGATTGTCGAGGCCATACGGCTGGAACTCCGAAGAGTGACAGCGCAGGGTGTCGGTGGCCTGCTCCAGGATCAACCCGAGCAGTTGCGCCGGCGCGGTTTCATCTGCGCGGTAATGCACCAGCACCAGGCGCGTGCTGGTACGTGCCTGTGCCGGTTGACCGAAGGTCAGCGCACTGAGATCGATCACCGGCACGACCGCGCCGCGATAGGCAAACACCCCGGCCACCCAGTCCGGCGCCTTGGCAATTGGCTTCAACGGCACGCGCGGCAGTACCTCTGCCACTTCGATCGCTTGCACAGCATAGCGCTCGTCGCCGATGCGAAACACCAGAAACAAGGACTGCTTTGCCGGCGCCACGACGGCCCGTCTACCCGCGAGTTCGCTCATCAGACTTTGAATCGCGACACGCCGCCACGCAGGCCCACGGCCACCTGGCTCAGTTCGTCTATGGCAAAACTGGCCTGGCGCAGGGACTCGACGGTTTGGCTGCTGGCATCACCCAGTTGCACCAGGGCATGGTTGATCTGTTCCGCGCCGGTGGCCTGTGCCTGCATGCCTTCGTTGACCATAAGCACCCGCGGCGCCAACGCCTGGACCTGATGGATGATCTGCGACAACTGTTCGCCAACCTGCTGCACCTCGGACATGCCGCGGCGCACTTCCTCAGAGAATTTGTCCATGCCCATGACGCCCGCCGACACCGCCGACTGGATCTCGCGCACCATCTGCTCGATGTCGTAAGTGGCCACGGCGGTCTGGTCCGCCAGACGCCGGACTTCGGTGGCGACCACGGCAAAACCGCGGCCGTATTCCCCGGCTTTTTCCGCTTCGATGGCGGCGTTGAGCGACAGCAAGTTGGTCTGGTCGGCCACCTTGACGATGGTCACCACCACCTGATTGATGTTGCCGGCTTTCTCATTGAGGATCGCCAGCTTGGCGTTGACCAGATCCGCAGCCCCCATCACCGAATGCATGGTGTCTTCCATGCGCGCCAGGCCTTGCTGGCCCGAACCCGCCAGCACCGAGGCCTGGTCGGCAGCAGTGGAGACTTCAGTCATGGTGCGCACCAGGTCCCGCGAGGTCGCGGCGATTTCCCGGGATGTTGCGCCGATCTCGGTGGTGGTGGCCGCTGTTTCGGTGGCCGTGGCCTGCTGCTGCTTGGAAGTGGCGGCAATCTCGGTCACCGAGGTCGTCACCTGCACCGACGAACGCTGCGCTTGCGATACCAGCGCGGTGAGCTCGGTCATCATGTCGTTGAAGCCGGTTTCCACTGCGCCAAACTCGTCCTTGCGATCAAGGTTGAGACGGCCGCTGAGGTCGCCGGTGCGCATGACTTCGAGGATTTGCACGATGCGGTTCATCGGCGCCATGATGGCGCGCATCAACAGCAAACCGCACAAACCGGCGGCCAGTACAGCGACCAGCAGGGAGATGCCCATGATGATCTTGGCAGTGAGCACCGAGTTATCGATGGCAATGATGTCCTGGTCAGCCACGGCCTTGTTCTCGCGGATGATATCGTTGAGCTTGACCCGCCCGGCTTTCCAGGCAGGGACCAATTGCTCGTCGAACATGCGGATCGCCTCGACTTCCTGATTACGCTTGTGCAAGTCGAGCACCGCGACCAGGATCTTGTTGTAGTCCTGGTGCAGTTTTTCAAAGGCGGTGTAATCACGCTGGTCGTCATCCGTGGTGACCGTGCCGCGGTAGTTGTTCATCTGCTCCTGCAAACGGGCCTCGAAGGCATTGAAATCGGCTTCGTCCGCAGCACTGACACCCTGCCCTTCCTTGAGTCCGAGCATGTGCTGGATCTGTATGAAACTGTCGGACCAGGCGCCGCGGATCATCGAGCTGTAATACACCCCTGGCAACGCATCGTCACGAACGCTGGCCTCACTTTCCTCGATCTTGAGCAGACGAGAATAAGAGACGATGACCATCAGCAGCATGATGGCGATGATTACCGCAAAGCTCGCCAAAATGCGTTGGCGCAACGTCCAGTTCTTCACAGTCATTCCTCGGGGCCGTATCAAATGCTGCCGAGTATAGCTGAGGGTGGTGTTTCATTTATAAGACAGATGCGCACCAGTTCTCATCTCGATGAATGAGGAACGCGGCGTGCCTGAAGATGCCGTCGCCAGCAAGCTGGCGCCTACAAGGAAGCCTGGCGCACCTGCTTCTCCAGTTCGGCCTTCAATCCCGGCTCAAGCTTGAGCTGGCGGGCCAATTCGTCCAGGTAGGATTTCTCCATGAAGTTCTCCTCATCCACCAGCATCACACTGGCGATGTACATTTCGGCTGCCATCTCCGGCGTGCTGGCGGCTCGGGCGACGTCGGTCGGGTCCAGCGGTTTGTTGAGTTCGGCGTGCAGCCAGTGTTGCAATTCCTGATCATTGTCGAGCTTGGTGAACTCACCTTCGATCAGCTCGCGCTCGCGCTCATCGACATGACCATCCGCCTTGGCCGCCGCCACCAGCGCCTTGAGAATCGCCTGGCTGTGTTGCTCGACCTGGGCGGCCGGCAGACGATCCAAGGTTTGCGGCTCCTGCCTGGATGCAGTGCCCTGCTGCGCCTGCCAGTTGCCGTAGGCCTTGTAGGCAATAACGCCAAGTGCCGCGAGGCCGCCGTAAATGGCGACTTTGCCGCCGACCTTGCGCACTTTCTTGTTACCCATCAACAGGCCCATGGCGCCCGCAGCCAATGCGCCGCCGCCGGCGCCGGACAGCAGACCGCCGAGACCTCCAGATTTACCGGAACCGCCGAGCAAGCCGCCCGATCCGCCGCTGGCTGACTTGTTGTGCGAGCCTGCGGCCTTGTTTTGCAGCATGTCCTGGCCAGACTTGAGCAGTTGATCGAGTAATCCACGGGTAATCATGTGCGCCTCCAAACATTCGGTCGCTGGACAAATAAGGCCATCAGCCTAGATCGAAAGTGCCCGTAGCCCCCGCGAGAGAGTGCGTCCGGATGTTGCCTATACCCAGAGGCAGCCCTCCGACCCATCAGAAAAAAAGATATACACTCCTACGAATCTAAAAATAGCGCCCACCGGGTAACGCCTCATGATGACCTTGCGTCAGATCCGTCATTTCATTGCAGTGGCCGAAACCGGCTCGATCTCTGCCGCCGCGCAAACTGCATTCATTTCCCAGTCAACGCTGACTCTGGCAATCCAGCAACTGGAGCAGGAGATTGGCGTGAGCCTGTTCAACCGCCATGCCAAGGGAATGACGCTGACCCACCAGGGACATCAGTTCCTGCGCCAGGCGCACCTGATCCTGGCAACCGTGGATAACGCCAAGCGCAGCCTGCAACAGAGCACCGATCAGGTCGCCGGACAGTTAATCGTCGGCGTGACCAGCCTCGTCGCCGGTTACTACCTGGCCGATCTTCTCACCAGATTCCAGCGCGCCTACCCCAATGTCGAAATCCGCGTGATGGAAGACGAACGGCCCTATATCGAACATTTAATGGTCAGCGGCGAAATTGATGTCGGCGTGCTGATTCTCTCCAACCTCGAGGATCGCCACGCGTTGCAGACCGAGGTACTGACGCATTCGCCCCACCGCCTGTGGTTACCCGCCCAGCATCCGCTGCTGGAACACGACAGCATCAACCTGGCCGACGTCGCACGCGAGCCGCTGATCCAGCTGAACGTCGATGAAATGGACCGTAACGCTCATCGCATGTGGTGCAGCGCCGGACTGCAGCCGCGCATCACCTTGAAAACCGCCTCAACCGAAGCAGTGCGTAGCCTGGTTGCCGCCGGGCTGGGGGTTTCGATCCAGCCGGACATGACTTATCGCCCATGGTCGCTGGAGGGCGACATCATCGAAGCCCGCCCTATCGCCGACCTCAGCCAGACCCTGGATGTCGGCTTGGCCTGGCGTCGCGGCACCGCTAGGCCACCCTTGGTCGACCCGTTCCTGACGGTTGCCCGTGAGCAACCCCACGGCGGCCGCAAGCCATCTATTTAATCGAACGCCACCTTCAGTATTTAGTATTTGTCGACCTCGGGGCCTAAGACTAGTCTTGTTACATCTATATAAGACGGCCGGGCCCCTGTCACTGGGAGCACCATGGCCACACAAGAAAAGAGAACCCGAAAAATGGCTGGCGCGCAGACCCCGATCTTCACCGCGTTACTGATCGATGGCGAACTGGTCGCGGGCCAAGGCTTTGTCGAACCGATCCTCAATCCCGCTACTGGTGAAGTGTTGACGCACATTGCCGAAGCCAGTACCGAGCAGGTCGAAGCAGCCATCCTTGCGGCTCATCAAGCCTTTGGCAGCTGGTCGCGAACCACGCCGCAGCAGCGTTCGGTGCTGCTGCTGGATATTGCCAACGCTATCGAAAAAAACGCAGACCTGCTGGCCCGCCTGGAGTCGTTGAACTGCGGCAAGCCCTTGCACTTGGCCCGCCAGGATGATCTAAGCGCCACTGTCGATGTCTTCCGTTTCTTCGCTGGCGCCGTGCGTTGCCAGACCGGCCAACTCAGCGGCGAATACCTGCCAGGCTACACCAGCATGGTGCGACGCGATCCGATCGGCGTCGTTGCCTCGATTGCGCCCTGGAACTATCCGATCATGATGGCCGCGTGGAAAATCGCCCCGGCGCTCGCCGCCGGCAACACTCTGGTATTCAAACCTTCCGAACACACACCGCTGTCGATCCTGGCCCTGGCGCCTGCGCTGTCCGAGATCCTGCCACGCGGTGTGATCAACATTGTGTGCGGCGGCGGTGAAGGTGTTGGCAGTCACTTGGTCAGCCACCCGAAAGTACGCATGGTGTCGCTGACCGGCGATATCGTCACCGGTCAGAAAATACTCCAGGCCGCATCAAAAACGCTGAAACGCACGCACCTCGAACTCGGCGGCAAGGCCCCGGTGATTGTCTGCAACGATGCGGATCTCCAGGCCGTGGTCGAAGGCGTGCGCACCTATGGTTATTACAACGCCGGGCAGGATTGCACCGCAGCTTGCCGGATTTATGCGCAGGCCGGTATTCATGACCGGCTGGTGGCCGAGCTCGGCGCCGCCGTCAGCAGCCTGCGTTTCGCCGGCAAGCGCGATGCCGACAATGAGATCGGTCCACTGATCAGCACCCGCCAGCGTGACCGCGTGGCCAGTTTTGTCGAACGGGCCCTCGGCCAGCCGCATATCGAACGAGTGACCGGCGCGGCAGTGCATTCCGGTGCCGGTTTCTATTACCAGCCAACCCTGCTCGCCGGCTGCAAACAGGCCGATGAAATCGTCCAGCGCGAAGTGTTCGGCCCGGTCGTCACCGTGACCCGCTTCGATGAACTGGAACAAGCCGTGGATTGGGCCAACGACTCGGAATACGGCCTCGCGTCGTCGGTCTGGACCCAGAACCTCGACAAGGCGATGCAGGTTGCCGCGCGCTTGCAATACGGCTGCACCTGGATCAACAGCCATTTCATGCTGGTCAGCGAAATGCCCCACGGCGGCCTGAAACGTTCGGGCTACGGCAAGGACCTGTCCAGTGACTCACTTCAGGATTACAGCGTGGTGCGGCACATCATGGCCCGCCACGGACAGCATTTATAAAAGCGCACTACGCTAACAATTAGCCGTAAAGGCATTGGCTTGACCCCGTTCAAACTGCCCCGACCATAATTAAAGAAGAGGGAAACCCCATGTTCGTGCACAAGACCGCACTGCTCAGTGCAATCACCACCGCGCTGCTGGCCAGTGCCAGTATCCAGGCCGCCGAACCGCTGAAAGCCGTTGGTGCCGGCGAAGGCCAACTGGATATCGTGGCTTGGCCCGGCTACATCGAACGGGGCGAAAGCGACAAGGCATACGACTGGGTGACCGGTTTCGAGAAAGAGACCGGCTGCAAGGTCAACGTGAAAACCGCAGCCACCTCCGATGAAATGGTCAGCCTGATGGCCAAGGGCGGTTACGACCTGGTGACCGCGTCGGGGGATGCGTCGCTGCGCCTGATCGTGGGCAAGCGCGTGCAGCCGATCAACACGGACCTGATCCCGAACTGGAAGAGCCTCGACCCGCGCCTGAAAGACGCGCCGTGGTATGTGGTCAACAAACAGACGTACGGCACCCCGTATCAGTGGGGCCCGAACGTGCTGATGTACAACACCAACGTGTTCAAGACTGCGCCCACCAGTTGGAATGTGGTGTTCGACGCGCAGAACCTGCCGGACGGCAAGCCAAACAAAGGGCGTGTGCAGGCCTATGACGGCCCGATCTACATCGCCGATGCGGCGTTGTACCTGAAAACCGCCAAGCCGGAACTGGGTATCCAGAGCCCTTACGAACTCACCGAAACCCAGTACAAGGCCGCGCTCGACCTGCTTCGCGCCCAGCAGCCATTGATCCACCGCTACTGGCACGACACCACCGTTCAGATGAGCGATTTCAAGAACGAAGGTGTAGTCGCGTCGAGTGCCTGGCCGTATCAGGTCAACGGCCTGATGAACGAAAAACAGCCGATCGCCTCGACCATCCCGCAAGAAGGCGCCACGGGCTGGGCCGACACCACCATGTTGCATGCCGAAGCCAAGCACCCGAACTGCGCCTACAAGTGGATGGACTGGTCGCTGCAACCGAAGGTCCAGGGCGATGTAGCCGCGTGGTTCGGTTCGTTGCCGGCAGTGCCCGCCGCCTGTCAGGGCAGCGAATTGCTGGGCGCCGAGGGTTGCAAGACCAACGGTTTTGACCAGTTCGAGAAGATCGCCTTCTGGAAAACCCCGCAGGCTGAAGGCGGCAAGTTCGTGCCGTACAGCCGCTGGACCCAGGATTACATCGCGATCATGGGCGGCAGATAACACACCGCTTATCTGTGGCGAGGGAGCTTGCTCCCGCTGGAGGGCGCAGCCCTCCCAACAGGGTTGATGCGGTTTACCTGAATGACCGCGTTGACTGGTTTCGGGGCGGCTTCGCCACCCAGCGGGAGCAAGCTCCCTCGCCACAACAGCAATTTGATTCAGATTTTTCAGAAGTCCAGGCCGGGCCGCTGTGATAGCCCGCGCCTTTTCGGAGCACCGCACCATGACGCTTGCAGTCCAGTTCACCAACGTTTCCCGTCTATTCGGCGAAGTGAAAGCCGTAGACCGGGTTTCCATCGACATCCAGGACGGCGAGTTCTTCTCCATGCTGGGCCCTTCCGGCTCGGGAAAAACCACCTGTTTGCGCCTGATCGCCGGTTTCGAACATCCGAGCGCAGGCTCCATCCGTATTCATGGCGAAGAAGCCGCCGGGTTGCCGCCGTATCAACGCGACGTCAATACCGTATTCCAGGACTACGCGCTGTTCCCGCACATGAACGTGCGAGATAACGTCGCCTACGGCCTGAAGGTCAAGGGCGTGGGCAAGGCCGAGCGCCAGAAACGTGCCGAAGAAGCCCTCGACATGGTCGCCCTCGGCGGCTATGGCGAGCGCAAGCCGGTGCAACTGTCTGGCGGCCAGCGCCAGCGCGTGGCCCTGGCTCGCGCTCTGGTCAATCGTCCTCGAGTGCTGCTGCTAGATGAACCCCTGGGTGCCCTCGACCTTAAATTGCGCGAGCAAATGCAAAGCGAGCTGAAGAAGCTGCAACGACAGCTCGGCATCACCTTTATTTTCGTCACCCATGACCAGACCGAAGCCCTGTCGATGTCCGACCGTGTGGCGGTATTCAACAAGGGGCGCATCGAGCAGGTCGACACCCCGCGTAATCTCTACATGAAGCCGGCGACCACCTTTGTTGCCGAATTTGTAGGCACCTCAAACGTTATTCGCGGTGATCTGGCGCAACGGTTGAGTGGCAATCCACAGCCATTCTCCATCCGCCCTGAACACGTGCGCTTCGCCGAAGGTCCGCTGGCCAGTCACGAAATCGAAGTCAGTGGCCTGCTGCACGACATTCAGTATCAAGGCAGTGCCACGCGTTACGAACTGAAGCTGGAAAACGGCCAGACTTTGAATATCAGCCAGGCCAACAACCAATGGCTGGACATCAGCGCTCAGCACCAGGCCGGTCAGCGAATCAGCGCGCGCTGGGCCCGGGAAGCGATGATCCCGCTGCAAGACTACGCAGTCGGCGAGGTGTGAGATGAACACCTTGGCTATCCCCCAAACTCCGTCGGGCGGCTCGCCGTTGCGCAGGTTCGCCAACCTGCTGTACCGCCGGCCCAATCTGTACCTGTCGATGCTGCTGGTGCCGCCTCTGATCTGGTTCGGCGCGATTTACCTCGGCTCTTTACTGACCCTGCTGTGGCAAGGCTTCTACACCTTCGACGACTTCACCATGGCGGTCACACCCGACCTGACCCTGGCGAACTTCGCTGCGTTGTTCCAGCCGTCGAACTTCGACATCATCCTGCGCACCCTGGGCATGGCCATCGCAGTGTCGATTGCCAGCGCCATCGTGGCCTTCCCGATCGCCTACTACATGGCGCGGTACACCACCGGCAAGACCAAGGCGTTTTTCTACATCGCGGTGATGATGCCGATGTGGGCCAGCTATATCGTCAAGGCCTACGCCTGGACGCTGCTGCTGGCCAAGGGTGGCGTGGCGCAGTGGTTCGTCCAGCACCTGGGACTGGAGCCGGTCTTGCAGTTCGTACTGGGGATTCCTGGCGTGGGCGGCAGTACCCTGTCGACCTCACACCTGGGCCGTTTCATGGTGTTCGTCTACATCTGGCTTCCGTTCATGATCCTGCCGATCCAGGCCGCCCTTGAACGCTTGCCGCCGTCGCTGCTGCAAGCGTCCGCCGACCTCGGGGCCAAACCGCGCCAGACGTTCATGCAGGTGATCCTGCCGTTGTCGATCCCAGGCATTGCCGCCGGTTCGATCTTCACCTTTTCCCTAACCCTGGGCGACTTCATCGTGCCGCAGCTGGTAGGGCCGCCGGGTTACTTCGTCGGCAGCATGGTCTACGCCCAACAAGGGGCGATCGGCAACATGCCGATGGCCGCCGCCTTCACCCTGGTGCCGATCGTGCTGATCGCCATTTATCTGTCCATCGTCAAACGCCTGGGGGCCTTCGATGCACTCTGAGAAAGCTTCTATAGGATTGCGCATTGCAGCCTGGGGCGGGTTGGTGTTCCTACACTTCCCGATCCTGATCATTTTCCTGTACGCCTTCAACACCGAAGAAGCGGCATTCAGTTTTCCGCCCAAGGGCTTCACCCTGAAGTGGATCGGTGTGGCGTTCTCGCGCCCTGACGTGCTGGAAGCGATCAAGCTGTCCTTGCAGATCGCATCCATTGCGACACTGATTGCGATGGTGCTCGGCACGCTGGCGTCAGCCGCGTTGTACCGGCGGGATTTCTTCGGCAAGCAAGGCATCTCGCTGATGCTGATTCTGCCGATCGCGTTGCCGGGAATCATCACCGGGATCGCCTTGCTGGCGACTTTCAAGACGCTGGGGATCGAGCCGGGGATGTTCACCATCATCGTCGGCCACGCGACCTTCTGCGTGGTGATCGTCTACAACAACGTCATCGCCCGTTTGCGCCGGACATCCCACAGCCTGATCGAAGCCTCGATGGACCTCGGCGCCGATGGTTGGCAAACCTTCCGCTACATCGTCCTGCCGAACCTGAGCTCGGCGTTGCTGGCCGGCGGCATGCTCGCGTTTGCCCTGTCGTTCGACGAAATCATCGTGACCACCTTTACCGCCGGCCACGAACGTACCTTGCCGCTGTGGTTGCTCAACCAGCTCAGCCGCCCACGGGACGTGCCGGTGACCAACGTAGTCGCGATGCTGGTGATGATGGTGACCATGCTGCCGATCCTCGGCGCGTATTACCTGACTCGCGGCGGCGAAAGCGTTGCGGGTAGTGGCGGGAAATAGTCCCAGGACTGACACAACAATCCCTTGCAGGAGCGAGCTTGCTCGCGATGGACGTTAACGATGACGAGGGCGGCCTGAATGCACGCGGCGCCCTCAGGTTTATCGCGAGCAAGTTCGCGCCTACAAGGGTCCGGTTTGAAAACAAGAATTGCTTCAGAG
>NZ_JAKNRW010000066.1 GCF_023072615.1 Pseudomonas violetae | reverse complement strand
CGAAGCGGCCCCAGTTTCGGCGACGCCATTTAACACGCAGACCGCATGCACAGGTTTTGGGGCTGCGAAGCGGCCCCAGTTTCGGCGACGCCATTTAACATGCAGACCGCATGCACAGGTTTTGGGGCTGCTGCGCGGCCCAGCGCGAGCAAGCTCGCTCGCCACAGGGGGGGTGGGTCTGTTGGGTTGCGTGTGGTCAGGGGATCGCTGTTTCGAGAACCCGCAGCTGCCGCTATACCCGTGGCGAGGGAGCTTGCTCGCGCTGGGGTGCGAAGCGGCCCCAGTTTCGGCGACGCCATTTAACATGCAGACCGCATGCACAGGTTGTGGGGCTGCTGCGCGGCCCAGCGCGAGCAAGCTCGCTCGCCACAGGGGGGGTGGGTCTGTTGGGTTGCGTGTGGTCAGGGGGATCGCTGTTTCGAGAGCCCGCAGCTGCCGCTATACCCGTGGCGAGGGAGCTTGCTCCCGCTGGGCTGCGAAGCGGCCCCAGTTTCGGCGACGCCATTTAACACGCAGACTGCATGCACAGGTTTTGGGGCTGCTGCGCAGCCCAGCGCGAGCAAGCTCGCTCGCCACAAGGGGGGGGGCGGCGACGCCATTTAACATGCAGACCGCATGCACAGGTTTTGGGGCTGCTGCGCGGCCCAGCGCGAGCAAGCTCGCTCGCCACAGGGGGGGCTGTTGGGTTGCTCCGCTATACCCGTGGCGGAGTTTAGTAGCTGGCCTGCACACAGCGGCGGTGTTTGCTAGCCGAGTTGCACACAGGAGCACTGTTTGCTAGCCGACTTGCATCCTCTGCGCCTACACTGCCGATCCCGCAAAGGAGCCCGCCATGCTGATTGTTGCCGACGAAAATATCCCGCTACTCGATGCCTTTTTCGAATCCTTCGGTGAGATCCGCCGGGTGCCAGGGCGGTGCATTGATCGCACCACCGTTGAACAGGCCGACGTATTGCTGGTGCGCTCCGTGACTAACGTCAACCGCGCATTGCTCGAAGGCAGCAAGGTGCGGTTTGTCGGTACCTGTACCATCGGCACCGATCACCTAGACCTGGACTACTTCCAGCAAGCCGGCATCACCTGGTCGAGCGCCCCCGGTTGCAACGCCCGTGGCGTGGTCGACTATGTGCTCGGCAGTCTGCTGACCCTGGCCGAAATCGAAGGCGCGGACCTCAAACAGCGCACTTATGGCGTGGTCGGTGCCGGTGAAGTGGGCGGTCGCCTGGTCAAGGTCCTGCAAGGCCTGGGCTGGAACGTATTGGTCTGCGACCCGCCGCGCGAGGCCGCTGAGGGAGGCGATTTTGTCAGCCTCGAACAGATCATCGAGCACTGCGACGTCATCAGCCTGCACACGCCCCTGAAAAAACATGGCGCGCAGTCAACCCGGCACCTGTTCGACAGCAATCGCCTGAGTCAGCTCAAACCTGGCACCTGGCTGATCAACGCCAGCCGCGGCCCGGTGGTCGACAATGCAGCCTTGCGCAACGTGTTGCTCCAGCGCGAAGACCTGCAGGCGGTGCTGGATGTCTGGGAAGGTGAGCCTGAGGTGGATGTGGCGCTGGCGGATCTGTGCGTGTTGGCAACTCCGCACATTGCCGGTTACAGCCTTGACGGCAAGCAGCGCGGCACGGCGCAAATCTATCAAGCCTTTTGCGATTTTCTCGGGCAGCCTGCGGCTGTCAGCCTGAGTGATCTGCTGCCGACACCCTGGTTGGCTCAGGTCACCCTCAACGCCCAAACCGACCCCGCCTGGGCATTGGCGATGTTGTGCCGCGGGGTGTACGACCCGCGCCGTGATGACGCGGATTTCCGTCGCAGCCTTGTAGGAAGTGTGAGCGAACAGCGTGCGGCGTTTGATGCGCTGCGCAAGCATTACCCGTTGCGGCGGGAGATTGATGGGTTGCAGGTGCGGGTTGAGGGGGCGTCGGTGGAGTTGCGGCGGATCGTGGCGGCTTTGGGGGCTGCGGCACTTTGACGACCGAGTTGGCCCAATCGCGGGCAAGCCCGCTCCTACAGGTCGTGCGTCAATGTTGAAAGCGCATTAATCCTGTGTGCGGGCTTGCCCGCGATAGCCACACCACCCATCTCAAACAGTACCCATAAAAAACCCGGCCATCAGGGCCGGGTCAAGAAGACGGGGCTATATCAATCTTGCCTACCTGAACCGAGCATTGACTCCTCGTGCTATTGCTGGACCCTCTCTTCTCAGTACTCCTACAATTTCTTGTCGAGATAGACCTGCTTGTCGAAGCTCAGCAGTGCGCACATCCAGAGCCGCAACAAATGCTTGTTGTCGGAGTTGAACAAAAGCTGGTTCTGCGGATCGTGTGCCGTCCATACCCGTTCTGGGACGAGTCCCCGTTGCATCACCGCCCCCTCTAACCGGTTGGTGGGGGCGTCTAACCACTTTCCCATTGCCATCACGGAATGTAACCCAGATGTTGCCCTTGCTGTCTCGACGCATTCCCTGCCGTTGAGTGTCAGGCGTGGACGCTCTGAGTGGCATATTTGGGGTATGTGAGGTAGTGGAGGCCGTTGATCTATTCGCCAGGGTGGTTAATCCATCTCTTTGCGCTCCTGCGACATACCCCTCATGGTGCTTAACGGTGGTCGTGCCGATATTGCCTATCGCGGGATTGTTATTGCCCCTGGGACCCGGTGCTCCCAAGACGAGTGCTCCGATACTGGCTAATGCTGAAGATTGACTTGAGGCAGCAGTTGCCGAGGGCGCACCCCCAGCCTGGCCGAGTTCATACCTGGCCTCGTCTCTCTTGATACCTGCGCTCATAGAGCGACTATGCCGGGCATTGATGCTTGCTTGCGACCCTCCGGATAATGAAATATTTCTGGAGTAAAAGTCTCTAACCACTCCAAAAATCGAGTGCCCCGTCGGATCTGAAAAATTCACCGGATCCCCTGTGCAGAATATGTAGGCGTTTAATCCACCGCTGCCAAATGGGCTCCAACTGTCTGGGCTATGAAAACGCATCAATCGGGGGTTGTAGGCACGGTAGCCCTTGCCCAGCAAATACCAGCCAATAGGCGTCTCGCGTAGTTCACCGTTGAAACCCAGGCTGGTAGCGACTTCCTGTTGCGCTGAGTGTTCGCCATAGGCGCAGTAGGCGATGGAATTGAGCTGACCCCCTGCCAGCTCGGCAATTATCGAATTTTGGTCATTGGTTGCCAGCAGTACGGTACGTATCGAGCGTGAGGAAGTTTGATTTTCAGCAGGTGAGTGGGGCATGACCAGCTTCCTGGTTGAAGGGGAGATTCGGATGACGTCTCTAGTTTGATCGCGTTAGGTAGTGTTGAGAACTAGCAGAACTGCTAGGGCGGTTTCACTCTGGCGTTGGAGCTGCTGAAAGGCCAATCAACTACTGGCCAAGTAGCGTGGGCTAACACTCGATAGCTACTGTGGGAGCTTCCCCATCTCAAACAGTACCCATAAAAAACCCGGCCATCAGGGCCGGGTCAAGAAGACGGGGCTATATCAATCTTGTTTGGCAGGCTCGACCAATAACTTCTCCAGGTTGCGGCAAGCGTCCTGGATCATCTCTTCAGTGATTGGCAATTCGCGCCCCTGCTCGTCGATAATCGAGCAACCCAGAGACTGGTCGGGCTGTGTACGAATCACTTCAATCTTGTCGTTGCTGCATTGTTGCAAGGACATGGCCTGTCTCCTCATCAGGTTGTGTGCTTACTATAAAACCGCTTAGTGACCGGGCTGTGACAGTTCCCTGCGGTCTTTCCTGAGCGTCATCGACAGTCCACCAGAAATAGCGCAGGGTTGCCACCCGGACTTTAGACCAATAGCGTCTAGGACTTAGGCCTTGCGGTCATAATTAACCTGACTCATTTTGATTTGCGCAAGTTCCCTTCAAACCACCGCGCCGTGGCGTACCTGGATGATTCATATGCTTTCTGCCCGTCACCGTCGTGCCATTCGCCTGACCAGTCGTTTCCTTGCACCTTACCGCTGGCCGGCCCTCGGCGCGTTGCTGGCGCTGATTGTCACGGCGGGCATCACCTTGTCCATGGGGCAGGGCATTCGACTGCTGGTAGATCAGGGTTTCATGACCCAATCGCCGCATCTGCTCAATCAATCCATCGGGCTGTTCATGCTGCTGGTAGGGGGGTTGGCCATCGGCACCTTTGCGCGTTTTTATCTGGTGTCGTGGATCGGCGAGCGGGTGGTCGCGGACATTCGCCGGCGGGTGTTTAACCACCTCGTGTATCTGCACCCCGGTTTTTACGAAGACAATCGCAGCTCCGAGATCCAGTCGCGCCTGACGGCCGACACTACCCTGCTGCAGTCGGTGATTGGCTCTTCGCTGTCGATGTTCCTGCGCAATTTGCTGATGGTGATCGGCGGGGTCATCCTGCTGTTTATCACCAACCCCAAGCTCACCAGCATCGTGGTGGTCGCGTTGCCGCTGGTGATCGCGCCGATCCTGATCTTCGGCCGGCGAGTGCGCAGCCTGTCGCGCATGAGCCAGGACCGCATTGCCGACATCGGCAGTTACGTGTCCGAAACCCTCGGCCAGATCAAGACCGTGCAGGCCTATAACCATCAGGTCCAGGACGAGCAGCGGTTTGCCGTGACGGTGGAGCAGGCCTTCGAGACCGCGCGCAAGCGGATCTTCCAGCGTGCCTGGCTGATTACCCTGGTGATCGTGCTGGTGCTGGGCGCGGTTGGGGTGATGTTGTGGGTGGGTGGCATGGACGTGATTGCCGGGCGGATTTCCGCGGGCGAGTTGGCGGCTTTCGTGTTCTACAGCCTGATCGTCGGCAGTGCTTTCGGCACCTTGAGCGAAGTGATCGGTGAGCTGCAACGCGCCGCTGGCGCCGCCGAACGCATTGCCGAGTTGCTGCGTTCGGAGAACATCATTCAGCCGCCGTCCTCGGGGCTGGTGACCCTGCCCGAGCGGGTAGCCGGTGATCTGGTGTTGCAGGATGTGCGTTTTTCCTACCCCTCGCGACCGGACAGCTACGCGGTCGATGGCCTGAGCCTGACCATCCATGCGGGCGAAACCCTGGCATTGGTCGGGCCTTCGGGCGCTGGCAAGTCGACGGTGTATGACCTGCTGCTGCGCTTCTACGACCCGATCGCCGGGCGCATCCTGCTCGATGGTGTGCCGCTGACCCAGCTCGATCCCCTGGACCTGCGCCGCTGCTTCGCGCTGGTCTCGCAAAACCCGGCGCTGTTTTTTGGCAGTGTGGAAGACAACATTCGTTATGGTCGACCGGATGCGACCCTGGCCCAGGTGCAGGAAGCGGCAAAAATCGCCTATGCCCACGACTTCATCGAACAGATGCCCGACGGCTACCAGACCCACCTCGGCGATGGTGGCCTGGGCTTGTCCGGCGGCCAGCGCCAACGCCTGGCCATCGCCCGAGCGCTGCTGGTGGATGCGCCCATTTTGCTGCTCGACGAAGCCACCAGCGCCCTCGACGCCCAGAGCGAACACCTGATCCAGCAGGCGCTGCCGGGCCTGATGAAAAACCGCACCACCCTGGTCATCGCCCACCGCTTGGCCACGGTGAAAAATGCTGACCGCATTGCGGTGATGGATCAGGGGAAACTGGTGGCGGTGGGGACGCATCAGGAGCTGATCGCGGGGAATGCGTTGTATGCAAGGTTGGCGGCGTTGCAGTTTAGCGATGGGCATGAGATGCGGGAATGAGAGCTGCTGAATGCAGTCGGGTTCGGGCAGTATGTCGGCCTCTGTTACTCGCCTGAATGAGGATATGAGCCGTTACCAACCACCGTTGACCTTGACTACAAAAATGCTGGGGTTGATCGGGCGTTTCCGCCAGGCTGGTCTGGGGATTTACCGCGGCGAGAAGTTGGTCCACAGGGCGCCGCCGCCAAGCCGTGTTTCGCACTTGATGGACGATCTGTTGGCAGCGCTCGCCCTGGTTCATAAAGCGACCTTTCGCGCCAACTATCTTAAGCCCGCGTTGGCGTCGGGCCTGATTGAAATGACCGACCCGGATTCCCCCCGTAGTCCTGCCCAGAGGTATCGCCTCACCGAAACCGGAGAGCGAGCAGCGGCGCTGCACAAACCCAAATAGATTTCGCAGATCAAAAAAATGCCCGCATTTCGTAATGCGGGCATTTTTTTCAACGGATTAATCCACCCTCACTGATCATCAAAATACCGCTCATGCCAATCCACCAACGGCTGCGGTGAGTTCAGCTTCTGCCCGTAGATCACTGAATACGACAACACGTTCTGCACGTACTGCCGTGTCTCATCGAACGGAATGCTCTCGACCCACACGTCAAAACTCAGGTGATCAGCGCCGCGCAGCCACTTGCGCACGCGGCCCGGGCCGGCGTTATAGGCGGCGGAGGCGAGCACGCGGTTGCCGTTGAACTGGGCGTGGACCTGGCTCAGGTAGGCGGCGCCAAGCTGGATGTTCTTATCCGGGTTGAGCACTTGCTGAGGCGAGGCCAGGGGAATGCTGAACTTGCGCGCAGTTTCCTTGGCGGTGGCCGGCATCAGCTGCATCAGGCCGCTGGCGCCAACGCCGGAGCGGGCGTCGTCCATGAAGGCGCTTTCCTGGCGAGTAATGGCAAATACCCAGCTGGAATGCAGGCCGCGAACCTTGGCTTCGCGCACCAGGGTTTCGCGGTGGGCCATGGGAAAGCGGATGTCCAGGTCATCCCAGTACTGCGCCTGGCTGATGGTGCGGATCGCCGGGAAATACCATTTCAGGTCGTAGGCCAGTTTGGCCTGCGCGACCATTTCATCGCGGTTGAAGTGGCGGCTGACGTGATACCACTCGCGACGACCGTCGACGATCTGCCCGCGGGCATGGAACTCCAGCGCGCGCCGAATGCCCGGTGTGCTGCGGACCTTGTTGACCAGCGCCTGGCTTAGCACCAGCGGTTTGTTGTTCAACGAGTAGGGCGATTGCGAACGATCGGCGGCGAGAAAACCATAGAAGTCACGCTCGCGGGCGAGGTCCTTGTAGAGCGTTTGCACTTGCGGGTTCTGCGGTTGCGCCAGTTCCAGGCTGCGGGCCTGCCAGTAGCGCCAGCGGTTGGTGGTGGCCAGGTCCTGGGGCAGGCGGCGGGTCAGCTGATAGGCATCATCCCAACGCGCCAGGCGCAGGAGCAGGCGCAAGCGCCATTCGGACACGGTATTGTCGCGCAGTTCCGGGTCGTATTTGGTCATCACATCAAGCGCCCGGCCGTCGAACCGGCGGGCGAGGGTCAAGCCGATTTCCCGGGCAATGGCGACTTTTTCGTCGCGGGAAAAATGCATGCTGCTTGCATAGCCATCGAGCAGGGCCATGGCCTTGTCCGGATCCTGGCGCGCCAGGCGGCGCAGGCCAAGGCTGACGACGTCGGACATCGGTCCGTCGGCCGGGGTGAAGCGTGACGGCTGGTTCAGTAGCTCGGGTTTTTGCGCTACGTCTACCAGTAACCGGCCGCGCGGGGCGAGGGTGGTAAGGCCGTTGACCAGGCTGTTGGCCAGCGGAAAATTGCGCGCCTGGGCTGCGAGCTTGGTGCGTTCCCAGCGTTTCTGTTCAGTCAGTTGACCATCGGCGGCCCATACCCCGAACAAGCCATCGCAGGCCGCCGGGAGGGATTTGCCGGTCAACCACAGTTTGTTGGCGTTGGCGTAGCCTTCGGATTTCTGGTTGTGGCCAATCTGGTATTGCGCGTTAAGGCAGTCCAGCTCGGTGAAGTTGAGCTTGGGGTCGTAGTACTTGACGAAGGGGGCCCAGTCGCCGCGTTCGGCTAGCCAGCGCAACCAGCGTAGTTTCATCCAGTTGGCCTGGGGCAGGTCGCCGTGCTCGGCGAGGAATTTCTCGATTTCGGCATTGCTCGCGGTTTTCAGGCGCGCAGTCAGCTCGTCATACGCCAGGTAAGGTTCCAGCGGATAATCGGCCAGGGCCTGGCTGTAGCGCAAATAAGGACCGGTGTCGCCCTTGGCCAACGCGCGTTTGGCTTCGTCGTAATACTGACGCTGGGTGGACAGGTCTACCGCCTGGGCTGATTGGATGGCAGAGGCAGAAAGAAGCAAACATGAAAAAAGACTGAAAAGGCGACTGCGCATGAGACATCCGGGCAGAGAAAATCATGACAAGTGCGGGCCGCGCCCACACTGAATAATCTGTAGCTTAGCCTTTTGCCGGCGGCGGGCGAAAGCTTTGCCGACCTCTTGGCATCAGTTCGCAACATTTGTCATGCAGAGTGCCCCAACATTGAAATTGCCGGCCTTTTGAAGCCTCAAGTCAGGTAGAATGCGCGCCCGGTTTTTGGAGAAGCTCATGACCCTGCTCAAATTCAGCGATGTGTCCCTTGCTTTCGGCGCTATGCCGTTGTTGGACAAGGTGTCCTGGCAGATCGCCCGTGGAGAGCGGGTGTGCATCATCGGCCGCAACGGCACTGGCAAGTCCAGCATGATGAAGCTCGTCAAGGGCGACCAGAAGCCTGATGAAGGCTCTGTCTGGCGTGCACCCGGCCTCAAGATTGGCGAATTGCCGCAAGAATTGCCGGTAGCCGACGAGCGGACTGTATTCGACGTAGTGGCTGAAGGCCTGGACGGTGTGGGCGAGTTGCTCGCGCAGTATCACCACCTGAGCCAGAACATCGTCACCGACGCCGATCTGGACAAGCTTATGCACGTCCAGCACGACCTCGAAGCCCGTGACGGCTGGCGCTTGCAGCAACTGGTCGACAGCACCTTGAGCCGCCTGCAACTGCCGGCCGACAAGACCCTGTCCCAGTTGTCCGGCGGCTGGCGTCGTCGCGTCCTGCTGGCCCAGGCCCTGGTTTCCGAGCCGGACCTGCTGCTGCTCGACGAGCCAACCAACCACCTAGACATCGGTGCAATCGCCTGGCTCGAAGAAGCGCTGAAGGATTTCCAGGGCGCCGTGCTGTTTATCACGCACGACCGTTCTTTCCTGCAGAACCTGGCCACCCGCATCCTCGAACTGGATCGCGGCGGCCTGATCGACTGGAACGGCGACTACGCCAGCTTCCTCGTGCACAAAGAGGCGTCGCTGGCGGCTGAAGAAACCGCCAACGCGCTGTTCGACAAAAAGCTGGCCCAGGAAGAAGTCTGGATCCGCCAGGGCATCAAGGCCCGTCGCACCCGTAACGAAGGCCGCGTCCGCGCATTGAAAGCCTTGCGCGTTGAACGCAGCGAACGTCGCGAGCGCACCGGCAAGGCCAACATTCAGCTGGACACCGCTGACAAGTCCGGCAAGCAGGTCATGGTCCTCGAGAACGTGAGCTTTGCGCACCCGGGCGGTCCGTTCCTGATCAAGGATTTCTCGATGGTTCTGGCGCGCGGCGACCGTATCGGTCTGCTCGGCGCCAACGGTACCGGCAAGACCACGCTGCTGAAGCTGATGCTCAGCGGTCTGCAGCCTACCAGCGGCACAGTGGAAGAAGGGACGCGCATCGACGTGGCCTACTTCGACCAGTTGCGCCATCAGTTGGACCTGGAAAAAACCGTGATCGACAACGTGGCCGAAGGTCGCGATTTCATCGATATCGATGGCCAGAGCCGTCACGTGCTGAGCTACCTCGGCGACTTCCTGTTCAGCCCGCAGCGTGCCCGCACGCCGGTCAAGGCGCTGTCGGGTGGTGAGCGTGCGCGTCTGTTGCTGGCCAAACTGTTCAGCAAGCCGGCCAACCTGCTGGTGCTCGACGAACCGACCAACGACCTCGATGTGGAAACCCTCGAGTTGCTGGAAGAGGTCCTGCTGACCTTCAACGGCACCGTGCTGATGGTCAGTCACGACCGGGCATTCCTCGACAACGTGGTGACCAGCACCCTGGTCTTCGAAGGTGAAGGCAAGGTTCGCGAATACGTGGGTGGTTATCAGGACTGGCTGCGTCAGGGCGGCTCGCCGCGCCTGCTGGGCGTGACCGAGAGCAAGTCTGGCAAAGCCGACCTGACCTCCGCGGTGGTGACTGCCGAGGCGGCGCCTGTAGCTGCTGCGGTTGAAGCGCCAGTGGCCAAGAAGAAACTCAGCTACAAGCTGCAGCGCGAGCTGGAAGCCTTGCCGGGCCAGATCGAAGCCATGGAACAGCAGATCGCCGCCGTTGAAGCGCAAATGGCTGACAGCGCTTTCTATCAGCGTCCTGCGGCGGAATCGGCTGCAGTGATTGCGCAGCTGGAACAGTTGCAGGCCGAGCTGGAAGTGATGGTGGAACGTTGGGCCGAGCTGGATGCCTGATTGACCCCGCAATAAAAAAGCCCGGCGTTCAGTGATGAGCGCCGGGCTTTTCGTATGCAACACGGTCAACAAGCTGGCGGCGTGCCCCTGTAGGAGCAAGCTCGCTCGCGAAAAACCGGCGTGCCTCTGTAGGAGCGAGCTCGCTCGCGAAAAACCTGAGAGCGCCGCAGGCTGCCAGCGTTATCGTTAGCGATCATCGCGAGCAAGCTCGCTCTTACAAGTTTTTGGTTTGCAGGCGCACCGCCAATACGTCGCAAGGCGCGCCGTGCAGCACGTCGTTGGCGGTCGAGCCCAGCAGCAGGGCCAGGCCATGGCGGCCATGGCTGCCGACCACGATCATGTCGCAGCCTTGTTCCTTGGCCAGGTGATGAATCTCCTGTCGAGGCTGGCCGTAGGTCAGGTGGCTGTACTCCTTGGAGAGCTCAGGGTACTTCACGATCAGGCGATCAAGACGCTCCCGGGCCTGGTCAAACTGCTGTTGCTGCAGTTGCGACAGGTCCATTGGCACGTCGCCGCCAAAGGCCATGGCCATCGGTTCGACGATGTGTACCAGGGACAGCTTGGCGCCGTTGCTTACCGACAGTTCGCGAGCGCGGTGGATAACAGGATCGCACTCTTCGGTTAGATCTACAGCGACCAGAATATGGTTGTAGGGCATGAGCTGCTCCTCCTGAGGATGGCAATAGTGATAAGTATGGCTGGTTTCAAGCGCAGTGGTTCCAAAGTGGCCCGGACGCGCTCATTTAGAAAACGATGCCTGTAAAAACGGAGTACTGATATGACGGTCTGGATAGTGGTGTCAATCCTCTTGGTGGTCTTGAGCCCGCTGGCATGGTTGCGGCCGTCCCGTGGCCAGAGCGGTCGCATGGCCCTGCGCATGGAGGCGCGACGCATCGGCCTGGCCATGCAGTTGGCGCCCGTG
>NZ_JAKNRW010000065.1 GCF_023072615.1 Pseudomonas violetae | reverse complement strand
GAACTGGATCTGGACATACAATCACGAGCGCCCGAATATGGCCCTCGGCGGCATTACCCCAAAACAGAAGTTGGCCCTGGTGGCCTGAGGTCTACTTCTGGTGAGTTTTAGGAATGGGGGGATTACCATCCAACTGGGTCAGCAACCCTGGATGGGCCGCAAAGCTGAGCAACGGCGGCACATAGTCAGGATCAAGATTCCAGGCGCCCTGCCCGTCGCGCACCAAGCGTGCGACCGGACAGGTCACGTAATCGGCATTCTCGTCGTCAGCCAGACGCAGGGTCAGGGCGTATTCCAGTACCCCCATCGACTGCACGTCGTCGGCGTAGATATCCTGAACCTGGCGCCAATCCTGACGATAACGCGTCGGCCGCTCAGCCCTCGTACCGTCGAACACACAGTTGTTGCCATTGGCTTGTTCCAGCGGTAACGCCAAGAGCAACGTAGCCTCCTGGGCGTCATCGGGCAGCAGGCGAGCCAACTCCAGGGCGGGCGGCAGCCGATCCACATGGTCGGAGTCGACTAAGGTGCCATCGGGCATGCGCACCCGCACGTGATTGGCTTTGAGCTTGCCCAGACGTAAGGCTTGCAGGTCGAACGCCACCCCCTGGACACCCCAAGGGTGTACCAGCGACAGATGGGCCAGACTCTCGTTAGCCCAGGCCTCCCAGCGTGCTTGCTGCTGGAATTGTTGCGGGGACAATAACGTCCCCGCAGCCCATAGGGGACGGTCGATCTTCATGACATCATTTCCCTACGAAGTGGCTTAGGCTTTTGCCTTGGGCATCTGCGAAACCAGCGACAAGTTGACGTCCATGCCTTCGACTTGAAAATGCGGCACCGCGTACAGCTTGACGCGGAAGAAGCCTGGGTTGTCCTCGATGTCTTCTACCGTCACCTTCGCATCGCGCAGCGGGTGGGAGGCTTGCAGGTCGTCGCCTGGGTCGGTCATTTCGGTGACCAGGCCACCGATCCACTTGTTCAGCTCCAGCTCCAGCAAACGGCGGTCCTTGGTCGTCCCGATGTTTTCGCGCTGGATCAGCTTCAGGTAATGAGCGATGCGCGACAGTAGGAAGATGTATGGCAGGCGCGAGTTGATCCGGCTGTTGGCCGTAGCGTCAGCGGTGTCATACAGCGCTGGCTTTTGGGCCGAATTAGCCGAGAAGAAACACGCATAGTCGCGGTTTTTGTAGTACGACAGAGGGATGAAACCGAGATTGGCGAATTCAAATTCGCGGGTTTCCGGAATCATCACCTCGGATGGAATCTTCACCTGGTTACCCGTGCCCAGGTCGTACAGGTGAATCGGCAGGTCAGTGACCGCGCCACCCGATTGCGGCCCACGAATCTGTACACACCAGCCGTTGGTGATAAAGCTCTTCACCATGTTTGCCGCGAAGGCGAACGAAGCGTTGGTCCACAGGTATTTCTCGTGATCCGGGCCCTTGACGCTTTCAATGTAGTTGAAGCTGCGCACCGGGACGGTGTCCGGGCCATAAGGTAGGCGACCCAGCACACGCGGCATGAGCAAGCCGATGTAACGGGAATCGTCGCTATCGCGGAACGCCTTCCACTTAATATATTCGGCACGGTCAAAGTAGTTGCCGATGTCTTTGATGGCGGCCACTTCTTCCATCGACTGCTTGCCAAAGAACGCCGGACCAACGGAGCCAATAAACGGCATGTGGGCGGCCGCTGCTACTTTGGAGATGTTGCGCAACAGGGCAATATCCTGCGGGCCGCGATTGAATTCGTAGTTGGAAATGGCCGCCGCAATCGGCTCGCCACCTGGGGTGTCGTATTCCTGGGTGTAGGTGTGCAGGTACAGGCCGCTTTGGGCGATCTCAGGTGCATCTTCGAAATCTTGGACCAGGTGATCCTTGCTGATATCCAGCAGTTCGATCCGCACGTTCTGGCGAAAATCGGTCTGGTCGATCAGCGATTTCACACCGCGCCAGGTCGACTCCACGCGCTGAAAGTCTGGATGGTGCATGACCGCATCAAGCTGGCGACTGATCTGTGCATCCAACGACGCGATGTGTTCATCCAGCAGGGTTTTGTCCAGGCGCTCGACTTTATGCGACGACTGTTTGAGCAGGTCCAGAAATACACTGACCGCCGCAGTGACCCGTTCATCCGCAGACGCCTCGGACAGGGCCTCGGCGTTTTGAAACGCTTCGATACCACTCAACTGCGCAACCGGGCTGAGGTTGATCTTGGCGAACAAGGCGCCATAGACACCTTGGCCGCTGTCTGCGTCGTGGGTTTTAGTCAGCTGCGAGGGGGCGGATGATTGTTCTGCGGACATGATGAAAAACTTCCTTATTAACGAACCTGAGCAATAAACGACAATTAACGTGCTTCTTGTGGCGCCAGAGCGGCCAGTTCGGCGCGCAGCTCGTCACTCAGCGCGTCATCCTTGAGGATGCGTTCCAGTTCATGACGAAAGGTGGCGTTATCCAACAGGTTGGATTTGAGGTCGCGCAACAGATTGCGCATGGCCAGCAGGGCTCGCAGTTGCGGAATTTGCCGCGTTACCTGCTCAGGCTCAAAATCTTTCATGCTCTGGAAGTTCAACGCGACAGAGGTGTCGGCGTTGTCATCGACCAAGGTATTTTCCACCGCCAGCTTCAGGCTCGGAGAGAACTCGGCCAGCACACTGTCGAAGTTGTTTTTATTAATGCCAACCTTGCTTCTTTCAGACAACGGGCGCTGCTCTTGGCCGTTACTGTAATCGCCCATCACCATCAACTTAAGTGGCAATTCGATCTTTTTCTGAGCGCCACCGGTGTGTAAGTCGAGCTTGATATTGACCCGCGCCTTGGGCACTTCATTTTGAAAGCTGTTTGACGCCATAAATCCTCCAGACACAATTCTACGAGACGGAAAAACCCCATCACAAAAACCAAGCAACTCAGAGAAAAAGTAATACTTGGCGTACCGCAGAGTAGGAAATTGCTTGAAGGGGATTCTAGTCAGTTCACAAGTTTAAAAACAACCAATAAATAATCAAGCGCCACGAATCTCTATGAATTTTTTTTGTATGTAGGACTTTTCCGAACGACAATGAGAATTGTCTGATATTGATCTGCATGATAGTGGCATACCGCGCGAAAAACGCTTTGCAGTCGAGGCGGAATCCGCCCCACGGAGCGCCTGCGCACGCTGCCGCACTAGCCACTCAAATACCACCCGGCATGCCGAGAAGGCTCTCGATTACCCGCCCAGACTATTCAGACCAAGCACTCCAGCAGCGCAAACCAACACCCAATACCACTCAGCACTCAGCACTCAGCACTCAAACAGGAAACGACAGACAGCTTTTCCCGATCACGCATCCACCTATATGATGCGAAAAATACTGCCAAGCAGTACTTCCGAGAGCGCATTACATCCAAACTCAAAAACAGGAAGACTTCACCACAGCGACTCAAGACTGCATGTTGGCATGACACGAATAGTTACAAACAGAATCACTCTTTAGATTACTCCAGCGCTTTTTTAGGAAAAATCCTACATCATCTATTCTTCAATCTTGTTATAGCCTCACTTGAAGCAATAGAGGTGGTTTACCTATAGATGTCCGGATATTGGATGGCGTAAAATCCGCAACCGTCGCTCACCGGATTGACTAGATTGGCGCTGGCGGCTCACTTTAAAAGAGAAACAAACATGCCGACACGTATCAATGACTTCACCACCTTGTTCAACGCACTTTGGTACAGAGACTTCCCCGTTGTTCTAGGACATATCGAGGTCGCTAAGCGCGCAGACTGGACAACGCATATCGCTTCGACGGTGCGCCAGGTCTCCAGTCTGATGGGGCTGTTTTCGTGCTTCGAATCAGGCGGTCGTACTGATGCCGAAATCAAGTTCGCCAACAAGAACGTATGGGCCAAACTTGAATGGGAATGGGATGAACCGAAGGAGCAAAGGGTAGAGGAATTGGTCAAGCTGGCTCGTGCATCTAGCGGGGCTGATGTATCTGTGTTCATCGGGTACAGCCAGGTTGGCAGCCACCAAACAAACTTAGAACAGATCAGGTCCGCATGGGCGTACGTCGATAAGCCCCTTGTCGTGCTGCTGATCACGTTTGAATGCGAAGGCGAATGGAGGTTCTTCGACAAGCTTCAGACCTACAGCTGTACGCGCGATGTCCTTACCTTGATCCGTGAGCAGCCGGCGCTTCCATGGTCCGTTGCTAACTCTCGCTGGGCGGCATGCATTAGCGCTAACGGCGTCCCAGTTTAGGAATAAACGCTGCCTCACCTCCAGCTTTGCAGGCCTTTTCAGTATCTGGATGCGGTTTTAGCGTCCTAAAAAAACCGGAAAACGTTATGCCTGCTGATTATCCCTCAACAATACAACGCATCAGAGCGCTAGACCCCAAGCAGACGGCCATCCCTTACTACAACCGAATCCATGTTGTCGGACTCCGTACACCTTGGTAGCCGCCTTTCCTGCTTGCTCGTACCTAAGCGAGGAGAACGTCTCTGGGTTGTGGATTCGTACCCTCTCCAAACGGAACTTGAATGCAGACTTCACAGCTTTTGCCACCTACCTCTAGACCTGTGACCATTTTAGGTTCCGGGCACGCCCTGCCCGAGCGGATTGTCACCAGCACCGAACTGGACGCTGAACTGGGCCTGGTGGCGGGCAGCGTGGCGCGCATCAGTGGCGTGGTCCAACGGCATGTCGCCAGCACCACCGAAACCGCCGCCAGCCTAGGCGCCATTGCGGCGCGCAACGCCTTGCTAGCGGCCGGCCTTGAGCTGGATCAGATCGACCTGATTGCTTGCGCCAGCGGCACCATGGACCAGGGCATGCCGTGCAACGCAGCCCTGCTGCACCGAGAGTTGGGGCTGGGCCAGTCCGGTATCCGGCCATGGACATCAACGCCAGTTGCCTAGGGTTCATCGCCGCCGTCGACACCCTGTCGTGGCCGCTGATTGCCGGACACTACAAGCGCATTCTGCTGGTCTGTTCGGATATCGCTTCGTGCGGGCTGGACTGGCAGCACGTGGAAGTCTGCGGAATTTTCGGCGACGGCGCGGCCGCCGTGGTGCTGGGCGTCAGCGATGGCGGGCCGAAAATCATTGCCTCCAGCCTCAAGACATTTTCCGAAGGCGCGCACTTGTGCCAGATCCCTGCCGGAGGCTCGCGCTTTCATCCACGCCGTATCGATACCCCGTTCGAACCGCTGACCAGCTTTTCAATGCACGGCAAAGGCGTGTTCCGACTTGCGGCCAAGCACCTGCCCACGCTGATGGATGAATTGCTGACCCAGGCCGGGTTGGCTCAAGCACAGGTCGACTGGGTCATCCCTCATCAAGCCAGCCAACAAGCGATGCAACATGCGGCCAAGCGGCTGGGCTTCCGCCCGGAAAATATCATCGACATCTTTGCCCGACACGGCAATCAGGTCGCCGCTTCGCTGCCCACAGCACTGGACATCGCCATCCGCGACCAGCGTATCCAGCGCGGGCAACGGCTGATGCTGATCGGCACCGGCGCGGGTCTGTCGCTTGGCGGCATGGTCCTGGAGTACTGATGAAGATTCTAGTCACCGGCGGCACCGGGTTCATTGGCCGGCACATTGTCTGGCAACTGGCGGCCGAAGGCTGCGAGGTGCAGTTCAGCGGCCGCAACGCCGTGGCGGCAGCCGAGGTTATTCGCCACAGTCCCGCCACTGTGCACTGGCTCCCGCTGGAACACGGTACGCCTGCGGCCACCGCTACGCTGATCGACGCCACGCGATGTTGCGCCGCCATTGTCCATTGCGCGGCGTTATCCTCGCCGTGGGGTACGCCGCAGTCGTTTGCCCAGGCCAACCTGGATTCCACCGACGAAGTGCTCCACGCCTGCCACGCCAACACGGTGAAACGCTTAGTGCACCTGTCGACACCCAGTCTGTATTTCGCCTTCCGTGATCGTCTGGGCATCCGCGAAGACGAACCACTGCCACCACCGGTCAACGAGTACGCCCGCAGCAAGGCGCTGGCCGAAACACAGGTGCATGCGGCCGGGCTCGCCGAAGCGGTGATCCTGCGTCCGCGTGCGGTTTTTGGTCCGTGGGACGGGACGCTAATGCCACGTTTACTGCGCGTCATGCAGCGCGGGCCGATCCCGCTGATGCGCGGCGGCCGGGCTCAACTGGACCTGACCTGCATCGACAACTTGGTGCACGCGGTGGCGCTGAGCCTGACCCAACCCCTGCCGCGAGCCGTTTGCACCTACAACGTCAGCAATGGCACGCCGCTGGCCTTCGAAGACTTGCTGCACAGCATCGCCGAACAGTTCCGTTTGAACCTGCGCACCCAGCGCCTGCCGTGGCGGCTGGTGGACGCGGTTGCGCGGGCGCTGGAAACCAGCGCCCGCCTGCGTGGCAGCGGCGAGCCTTTGCTGACCCGCTATGGCGCTGGAGTGCTGGCGTTCAGTCAGACCCTAGACCTCAGTGCCATCCGCAACGAGCTGGGTTACCGCCCCGTGGTGACACAGAACGAAGGTATTCGACAGCACGCGCAATGGTGGCTCGCCCAACAAGGAGCGCGATCATGAGCCGAACGGTGAGCCTCAATGTGCTGCGCGCCGGTTGGTGCCAGCACCTGGAATGCATGGCTGATCGTGGCGGGCGGTGGGCGCCGAGACGTTTCCCTTCGTTGTGCGGCCTGATTCGCCACCCCGATGCAGGGTGGATGCTTTACGACACCGGTTACGCCGAGCACTTTTTTAACGCCACCCAAGCGCTGCCCGAACGCCTATATCGCGGCGCGGTGCCGGTACAGTTGCCGGTTCAGGAGCAACTGCTCGGCCAGTTGAAGGCCTTCGGCATTGGTCCGAACGACATTCGTACGGTGATCATTTCGCACTTTCACAGCGATCACATCGCCGGGCTGCGGGACTTCCCCCAGGCTTCGTTCATTGCCCTGGACGCCGACCGTCGACACATCGAAAGCCTGCGCGGCCACCGCTGGCGCGCCACCCTCGGCGGTCATCTGCCGGCGTTGCTGCCGGACGATTTTGGCGCACGCCTGGCCCTCGCCGACACCTGCAAAAACGTTGCGCTGCCGGATTGGATGGCGCCCTTCAGCCAGGGTCTCGACTTGCTCGGCGACGGCAGCCTGATCGGAGTGCCGTTGCCGGGGCACAGCGAGGGCCAGCTCGGTTTGTTCATCCCGGATGCCCAGGGTCGCCCAGTGTTTCTGGTGGCGGACGCCTGTTGGTCGGTGCCCGCCTGCCGCGCCGAGCGCCTGCCGGCTCCGCCCGCGCTATGGTTTGCCAGCCACGACGCCAAACAGTACCGCCAGACCTACAGAGGTCTAGGCACATTGATCCGCCGTGAACCGGCTGTGGCGGTGTTGCCGTCCCATTGCACCCAGGCCTGGGAGGCGTTCAGCGATGAGCAGTGAACGGCTGATCGGGACGCTGCGTAGCGCGCTGAGTTTTATCCACAGCCGCTACCGGCTGCGATTCACTCGACGCAAACAACTGGAAGCCTGGCAGGCCAAACAGTTGAAGCATTTCCTGCAGCGCGTGCTGCCCCAGGCCCGGCGCTTCAAAGACCTGACCGTCACCGACCTCACCGATCTACCACTGATGGACAAAGCCACCTTGATGGGCGACTTCACCGGGTTCAACACCCGTGGCCTGAGCCTGGAACAGGTGTTGCCGGTGGCGCGCCAGGCGGAAGAGTCCCGCGACTTCAGCCCGACGCTGGGCGACATCACCGTCGGGCTGTCGAGCGGCACCTCGGGTAATCAAGGGGTGTTTCTGGTCAGTGCACTGGAGCGCCAGCGCTGGGCCGGCATCCTGCTCGCGCGGACCTTGCCCCGCCATCTAATGCCACGCTTGCTCTGCCCTTGGCGTGCGCCGTTGCGGATCGCGTTTTTCCTGCGCGCCAACAGCCGCCTCTACACCACCCTGGCTAGTCGCCGAATCGACTTCGCCTTTCACGACCTGACCCTCGGCCTGGACGCATCGCTGACACGCCTCAACGTACAAAATCCCGATGTGCTGGTGGCCCCAGCCACCGTGCTGCTCGGCCTCGCCGAAGCGGTGCTGGCCGGGCGCCTGACGATCCGCCCCAGCCATATTCTGTCGGTGGCCGAAGTCCTCGAAAGTGCTGACGCCGACGCAATCCACACGGCGTTCGGCGTCGTGCCGCAGCAGATTTATCAAGCCAGCGAAGGCTTTCTCGGCTACACCTGCGAGCAAGGCACTCTGCACCTGAACGAAAGCCATCTGCACATCGAGCCGGACTGGCTGGACGCCGAGCGCACGCGGTTTCAGCCAATCATCACTGACTTCTCCCGGCGCACGCAGATGATCGTGCGCTACCGCCTCAACGACATCCTACGGGTTGCCGAAACGCCTTGCGCCTGCGGGCGGGTCGAACGGGCGATTGCGGCGGTCGAGGGCCGCGCCGATGACGTTCTCTGGCTGCCTGACCTGGCCGGGCGTCAGTTGCTGGCGCTCTATCCCGACGTACTGCGCCGCGCCTTGCTGATGCACGGCGCCTCGTTGCAGGAATATGAAATCCACCAGCAAGGCCTGCACTGGCAGATCAACCTGCGCACCGCCGACGACCACGCCAGCCTGTGCGCGGCCCTCAGCGCCAGCGTCCATGCACTGTGTGCCCAACAGGGCCTGCAACCTCCGGCGCTGAGCTTCGGCCATTGGCAGGCGCCGCCGCCACACGCCAAGCGCCGACGCCTGAAACTCCTGCAATTGCCCGAGGGTTTGCCATGCACGTACTGATTCTCGGCGCACGTGCGCCTGCCTGCCTGGAATGGGCGCGAGCCTTTGACGAGGCCGGATGGACCGTCAGCGTCGGCGATTCGCTGAGCCAGCCGCTCAGCCGTTTCAGCCGCTCGGCGCAGCACTACGTGCGCTTGCCCGAGCCGCGACAGGACCCAGCGGCCTGGGTCGAAGCCCTCGCGACGGTGATCGAAACCCAGCGTATCGACCTCCTACTGCCAACCTGCGAAGAAGTGTTTTACCTGGCCCACGGCCTCGAGCGCCTGGCACCGCTGTGCCGAGTGCTGACCAGTGACTTTGCGCTGTTGCACCGCTTGCATCACAAAGGTCACTTTGCGGCCATGACCGATGGCTGGACGCTGGCCGCCCCCGAAACCCGTCTGCTGACGGATCGTCAGGCCTTGCTAGCCCTAGACGACGAGGTCGCGCAGTGGGTGTTCAAACCGGCGTACTCGCGCTTCGCCTCGCAAACGCTGATTCGCCCGTCGGCCCAACAGTTGAGCAAAGTGCAGCCCACTCACGCCGCGCCGTGGGTGGCGCAACGATTCATCGAAGGGCGGGAGTTTTGCAGTTTCAGCGTGCTAATCGACGGCGGTCTGCGCGCCCACAGCTGTTACCACCCGCAATACCGCGTGGGCCGTGGATCGGGGATCTATTTCCAGCCGAGCGCACCGGAATCGGTATGCAGGTTTCTAGAGCAATTCGGCCGCGAAACCGGCTATACCGGCCAGGTGGGTTTCGACTTTATCGAGGACTGCGACGGCCGTTTCCATGTGCTTGAATGCAACCCTCGGGCCACCAGCGGCGTGCACCTGTTCGACAACCAGCGTCGGTCATTGGTGAGCAGCTTGAGCGCCCCACCCGAGCGCATGCTGGAACCAACACCGGAACCACGGATGATCGCGCTGGCCATGCTTCTGCTGGCGGCACCGCGACGCGCCTTAAGCGTGCCGTTCTGGCGTGACTACGCCGCCGCCCGCGATGTGATCGTCCAGAAAGGTGACTTCTGGCCGTTGACCGCGCAAATGTTGAGCCTGGGAGAAATCATCGCCCGAGCCGCGTCCCGGCGCTGCGGATTGCTGGCCGCGTCCACGGCGGACATCGAGTGGAACGGCCAGCCGTTAAGCGAGCGCACGCCATGAAGCTGCTGCTCGAAGAGCAACTCCTCAGCGAACCTGCCAACCCCAATGACAGCCTCGCCCGGCGCTATGTTCGCACCTGCGCCGGCGGGGCCTTGATCGGCAATGTCAGCACCCGCATGGCGCTGCTCGACACCGGTGCGCAGCAGTTTCCGGTCAGCATCACCGAAGGCAACGAACCAGACAACAACTGCTATGTGGTGTCGCCCCAAACAGCCTACAGCGGTTATGCCCGCGAAGAGCTCAAGCGCCTCGGCCGGCCATGGCTGACCTGGCCGCTGAAGCTGCTGACCCAAGGCGTCGACCGCCTGCTGAGCGCGGCCAAGGTCGACAAACTGGTGCAGGTGAACAACTGGCTGCTGTCGACCAACCTCTACCCAACTGACTGGAGCGTCGCCGAACTGCCAGCGATCACCGCGCTGCTGCGGCGAACCTTTCCCGACCACGGGATTGGCTTTCGCTCGCTCAATGATTTCAGCAATCGGGAATTGCGCCAATGCCTGGAAGCCCTCGGCTACCTGAGCATCCCCAGCCGCCAGGTCTATCTGTTCGACGGTCGGGCCGGGGCGCAGGCGCCGTTTCTCAAGCACCACAACACCCGGCTGGACGCCACACTGTTAAGGCGCAGCCCGTATGAGGTAGTGCCCGGCACTGCGCTGAGCGACGCCGACTTCCAGAGAATGGAACACCTCTACAACCTGCTTTACCTGGACAAATACTGCACGCTGAACCCGCACTACAGTGCTCAGTGGATGCAACGTGGTCAACGCGAGGGCTGGATCGAATTCCGCGCCTTGCGCAACGCTGACGGGCGCATTGACGGTGCATTGGGCTGGTTCGCCAATGCGGCAGTGATCAGCACCCCGATAGTCGGTTACGACACCGCGCTGCCCCAACGGGCCGGGCTGTATCGACAACTGACCCGCCTGTGCCTGCAAGAAGCCGTCGAGCGCCGGCAGGTGCTGAATTTCAGCTCCGGCGCCGCCGAGTTCAAACGCTTGCGTGGTGGTCAGCCGCAGATCGAATACAGCCTGATCCACATCGCACATCTGTCCTGGGGACGAAGACTGGTATGGACCGTGCTTAGTCGCCTGTTGCATGGCATCGGCGTGCCCATGATGAGGAAGCTCAAACTGTGAATCCGCTTGCTCAGTGGTGGCCAGTGGCACTCAGCCACGAATTGCGAAACACACCGTTGGCGTGCCAGGTGCACGACACACCGCTGGTGCTGTTCCGCGCCAACGACGGCCGCCCTGCCGCGCTGCCGGATCGCTGCCC
>NZ_JAKNRW010000064.1 GCF_023072615.1 Pseudomonas violetae | reverse complement strand
AACTGGATCTGGACATACAATCACGAGCGCCCGAATATGGCCCTCGGCGGCATTACCCCAAAACAGAAGTTGGCCCTGGTGGCCTGAGGTCTACTTCTGGTGAGTTTTAGGAATGGGGGGATTACCGAGTGTTGACGTTGCGCCTTGAGTGAACGAGGGCGCCGGGAGAATTGGGCTTGGAATACATTGATCTTGGCAATGGCACGCGATGATCGTAACACTGATTTCAGCCTGATTCATTGACACTCAATAGCTAGTCGGCGGATGGTCGCTTTCTGTGGATTCAGCGCGGGCAATGCTTTGAGGGTAACCAGGGGCGTCATGCGAACGCCCATACATTTATTATGCTTGAGTGCGTACTTCTAGGCATAAAAGTCCGCGTCTTAAGAAGAATCTTAACGGCTACCGGGCTTCCTGATGCGTGGCGCCAGAGGGACGGTTTTGGATCTGACAGCGCCTGTTTGACCGATAAACCTAGTTTACATCGAGGTTCTTCTTGAATCCGCGAAGGTTCATTAGGAAAAGGAAAGCCTGCAAGACGATGAGCGCATAGGCCTCTACGTACACCCCCCAAATCACCCACAGCATATTGCTCAAACTGAAGCATACGAACCCTGTCATCCGCCTTGAGGGTCGTTGAGAGCCGATAAGCCACGCTGCAAACACAGTTACCAGCATCGCAGGCCATTGAACCCAATCGAGGTAGCTCAAAATTACTCCCTAAATTTCTCCGAGAATAAAAGATAGAGGGTGATATTGACAAATGATTCAGAGTTTTTCGTGAGACGTACTCCGTAACCACTCGTCCGGGAATAATTAGATTTGTTGAATGTGAGTTCCTTTATTGCAGACAGATAAGTCATTTGCTGACGAAACGCGCCCCTCGTTCGGCCTCCTTTTAAATATCACCATCGAGGAGAAATTCATAACAGTGCTCGTGACGGGGGCAGGTGCAGGGTTTGGTTATGAAGTGTCTTGGATATATGAAATGAAGGGCTGCTATTGCCCGTTCTCTGTCGGTCGTCACAGCGGCCTCTGGTGATCAAGTCGAATGTAAACGGTTAGTCACTACCGATGCCCCCTGCATTTCATCGGGGCTCGTTCAAGTCGGCATCCCGAAAATTACGGATATCAAGATCACGTTTCCTTTAGGCGCAACAGGCGAATCGTGAAAATTTCCCTTCCAGACGCCACGCCTTTACCGACCACTGGGATTGTCAATATTCGGGAGTTTTTGCGCAACTGAGCCTTTCCGTGCGTTACTGCATCTCACCTCTCTTTCAATTGCATCTCCACTCGCCAGTTGCTTGCATCCGATCTTAAGAATCATTGGCCTTCACGCTAATCAGCTGTTTGCTGTTGATGGATGTCGGTGATTCCATTTGGGGTGAGTCGTTAGCCAAGTACTGACGGACTGCATTCAACTGTGGATTCGACCGGTCGATGCAACAGATTGGCTAATCGCGCTCTGGACGTTTCGTCTTTTATTTTTTCTTTCTCATTAGTTTGTTCACGTAATACTTGAGACTTAAACGATCTTTGGGCCTTGGCTTGTAGTGGGTTTTATTTCTTTGTGTGGGATCGATCACCATGGTTCCTGCGGTGTAGTAATAAAGCGCTATAGACCTGCGAGTGATGTGCTCTGGCGTCGTTAACGGCTCTGGGTGCCCATGATTGCTGTCTTTGTCTGTGTTGAAGATGACGCAGCGATTGTAGATGGGCTGGATTTTTTTTAGACATGTCTTCATGTCGATGTCCCAAAGTTCCAGGTTGCCGCCGTATTCCTCTTGCCAGTCTTTGTTCAGATAAATGATGATATTCAGTCTTCGCTCAATATTAAGCTTTTTGTTGAGCCTGAAGTCCGAATGTACGCCAAGGAAACCACCGCTCTTTGTTTCATGCAATCCGCCACCGCTAAAGTAGGGGTCGGGTATCAAGCCTTCGATGCCTGTGAGCTTTTCAAGAAACTGCAGCATGGGCGCCGAGTTAAAAGCGTTAAAAATAGTCTTTAAGTAGGGGGGGCATTCGTTGGGACTAATTTGACGCTTTCGTTGACCTTTATAGCCGCGCTCGTAGAGAACTTCGTTGTGAGTTGGCTCGACTGGGAAGTGCGAGCAAATACTTGCAATCAGGTCGGCGCATAGGAAGTTATCGATAACTATATGCGGAAATGGAGTCGCCTGAATATAGTGGCTGGTCAATGAATAACCAAAGGCGCTGGCGGCGTTCTGGTCGAAATCAAGCTCCGGGGAGAGCGTGATAGGTAGTGTTTGAATGATGGGTGCCATTACCGCTCCAATAACTTGATATAAAACCTGTAGGATGACTTGGAAGAGCCGAGCGCAGTGCTTGTGCCTGCCTGCCTACTTAGCTTAAGTCTTGCTTTCGTCCTTGTTGAGGCGACTAAGGATGTTGTTGTACATTTTTGTTCGTCTGTGAGTTTTTTCATAGCCCCCGGCCGCCGCGACAGTACCGGACTGAATATGATCCAGATAGCTGAAAATTTTGCGCGGTGATAACAATTCAACGATATAGCCAAGCTCGGTCATACGATCTTGGAGGGTATAGCCAGGAACACGATCATCCATCGAAAAATGCATGCCGTGCTGTTTTATAAGTTTGCAGTTCCACAATGTGCAGAAACTCTTCAAATACACTTCTCTGTAGGGTTTTGGTTCTCTGGAGCGTAATCCCATAGAGGTTTTCAGGCGTCTGAAATGGTGTTTGACGAGGCGAGAACTAAAGCGCCAAAGGGTTCTTGTGGTGCCACGATTTATTTGCTCTACACAGCCGACAGCGACAATTTTTTCATTTTTAATACATTTATTTAGCATCATCGGGAAAACGTTTTTGTCGAAGACAAATGTGTCAGTATGCATGAGGAATAAATAGTCAGTTTCAACTCGTTCCAAAACCAGGTCAAGTGCTTTGCCATGCGCGATATGGCCTGGTTCTGGTTCGGAAACAGAACGTTCTATTAGATTAATCCACTCAAGCGTTCGTAAGTATTCGGTGCTTTCATCGGCAGAGTAGTTGTCGACTACCCACACGGGGACGCTGTGGTTGTCCACATACTGATGCAGCAAGTCTAAACATATCTTGGTGATTTCTGGTGTCTTGTAATTGACTATAACTATACTAAAAGATTTAGAGTTTTCAGCTGGAGGTCTAGTGCTGCTCATCGTTTAGTTACTCAGTGGTGTTGTGTGTAAATGTGGAGATGATTGAACCTGTGTCTGGAATCTTCTTGTTTGTCTACGCAATATTTTCGTGGTTGTAAAATCCATTTTTTCAGTCGCTTGCTCATGCACTGAATGACCATAGCTTACTCACGCCAGATTGAGAACGGTAGGTGCGAATTTTTTATAAGGCTCCACTCTAACGGTGAGTATTCTCGAATTGATTTGTTACATTGGATGACTCGATAAGCCATTTTACAACGCAGTTTGTTAAAAAAACGTCTCTTGCACCCGCTCAACCGAAAGGTCTACCCGCCTCAATGGGGGAGTGTAAAGGATCACATTATCCACCAGATTCTTGACCAGGATTAACAAGTCCATTTCGTTGAAGATGACTTGCACGTTCTGGAAACTCTCAACACGGTCAGCCATCCGCCTCGCACGCGTCGCGGGTCGGCGGCAAACGATCAACCCGCAATGCATCAACTACCAGCGAAAACGCCTGGGAGGGTTGTCGGCGGCTGGGGTAGTACAGATGAAAGCCGCCGAAGGGTTCACACCAGTCCTCCAGCACCCGAACAAGCCGTCCTTCGGTTAGATGCGGGGCAAACTCGTCCTCGGGCAGATAAGCGATGCCCAGCCCACTCACCGCAGCATCGGCGATATGGGTGGTGGAGTTGAATACCAACTGGCCGCCTACTCGTACCTTAAGCTTCTTGCCCAGGCGTTCGAATTCCCATGCGTCCACGCCGTCATAGGTGGGAAAACGGATGTCGATACAGCGGTGTGCTGCTAGATCACGAGGGTGTTCCAGGACGGGGTTTTTCGCGAAATAGCCTGGCGCAGCAACTACGGCCATTCGTATAGGCGGGCCAATGGGCACGGCGATCATGTCCTGGGCCACCGTGTCGCTGAAGCGCACGCCGGCATCGAAGCGGTCGGCGACGATATCGCGAAAGCCATAGTTGATATCGAATTCCAGCTTGATATCCGGGTACATCTGCAGCAGCGGCGTCAACTTGGGCAGCAGCGTTGTCTTGATGATGTTGTCACCGCAGGTAATGCGTACCGTCCCGGCCGGTTTGTCGCGCAGTTCGGTTAACGCTTGCACCTCGGCCTCGATTTCATCGAAGCGACGGCCTACCGCTTCCAGCAGGCGCTCGCCCGCCGCGGTCAGCGATACGCTGCGCGTGGTACGGGTAAGCAAGCGAATTTTCAGACGCGCTTCCAAGGCCGACACCACCTGGCTCACTGCCGATTGCGTCACCCCAAGCTGCACCGCAGCGCGGGTAAAGCTGCCCACCCGCGCCACGGTCACGAAGGCCAGCAGGTCGTTGAAGTTGGGTTTAGCCATAGCGAGCGCTCGATTCATTGATTAGTAATTCTTATATCCGAATTAAGTATTCATTAGCTAATCAAAATCTCGTTATTGCGTAACACTAACCGCCATCTCAGCTTCTCGGCATGACGAGGGGAGAACCTCGCGCCAACTGCCTGTGTCGCCTTCAGCTTTCTCTCAAAAGGACGCCCTATGAAAAGACTTCTTGTAATGCTCGGGTTTCTACTCAGCTCATTCACCGCGTTATGACATGGGCGCCGCCAACCGCAACGGGCTCAAACATTCGCAAACCCCTGAAGAGCGCAAGCTAGTCATCGCGGCGGCGGCCGAGCAGCGTTATGTGGAATTTACAGGTGGCAAGATTGAATACACCGGGGGCACGGTGCAGGAACTCAATGTCGACACTCACCCCATTCAGCGCGAGTTCTTTGATTTCTACTGCACCCCGCGTGGCGAATTCACCCCGCCCAGTTCCACGCATCAACAGACCACCCGCCCGACGCTGAGCAGTAATACCAAGTTCATGAATATCTACCCCTTCGTAGATATCGAGAGCATTTCGCCTCGCCCGATGTTGTTTATTGCAGGTGAAAACGCCCACTCCCGCGAGTTCAGCGAAGAAGCGTTCCGCCTGGCGGGTGAACCTAAAGAGCTGGTCATTGTGCCCAATGCAGGCCTTGTCGATCTGTACGACCGCGTCGACCTGATTCCTTTCGCCAAGCTGACCCATTTCTTTCAGGACCACCTGAAATGACCGCCGACGTCCACCTGCACGCCGCTGCCTTGAGCGAGACAGGTACGCGTACCGGTCATTGGGGCGGCGTTTATGCAATGACGCTATGCGTATTCGCGCTGATCGCCTCGGAGTTCATGCCAGTTAGCCTGCTGACCCCATTGGCAAACGACCTGCAGGTCAGCCAGGGGTTGGCGGGCCAGGGGCTTGCCATCTCTGGCGCGTTTGCGGTGTTGGCCAGCCTGTCAATCAGCTGGATCGCCGGTACCCTAAATAGAAAGACGCTGCTGCTGGCCCTGACCGGTTTGATGGCTGTGTCGGGCGCCATTGTGGCGCTTGCCCCCAACTACCTAATCTACATGGCTGGGCGCGCGCTGATTGGCGTAGTGATTGGCGGGTTCTGGTCGATGTCGGCAGCCACTGCGATGCGCCTGGTACCGGCCGCTCAGGTACCCCGGGCGCTGGCTGTTTTCAACGGCGGCAACGCCCTGGCGATCGTGGTGGCAGCACCACTGGGCAGTTATCTGGGCTCAGTTGTGGGTTGGCGTGGTGCGTTCCTGTGCTTGGTGCCGGTGGCGCTAATTGCGCTGGTTTGGCAGTGGATAAGCCTACCAAGCATGGCAACACAGAAGCGTTCGCCGGGTGCTGGCAATGTTTTCAAACTGCTGAAAAATCGCACGGTAGCGCTGGGCATGGTCGCCGCGGGCTTGTTTTTTATGGGCCAATTTGCGCTGTTCACCTACCTGCGCCCTTTTCTGGAAACGGTCACCCAGGTCAACGTGTCGATTCTTTCACTGCTGCTATTAGTGATAGGCGTAGCTGGCTTTTGCGGCACAACGCTGATCGGTGTAGTCCTCAGGCGCAGCCTATACGGCACCTTAAGTACCATTTCGCTGCTGATGGCGGTTATTGCGATAGCGCTGATTCCTGCTGGCACCTGGTTTATGGCTGTAGCGGTATTGCTCGGACTATGGGGCTTTATAGCGACCGCCGCGCCAGTGGGCTGGTGGAGCTGGATTGCGCACGCTTTGCCGCATCACGCCGAGGCGGGCGGCGGCCTGATGGTGGCGATTGTTCAATTGTCTATCGCAGTGGGCTCCACCGTCGGCGGCGTACTATTTGATACTCTCGGCTACCAGAGCACGTTTGTCGCCAGCGCCGCGATGCTGATGCTAGCCGCCTTGCTGACCTTTCTAACCTCACGTTTGCCGATGCCGCACCCCCGGTGAACCCAGGCATGAAGAACACCACGATGTGGATGAGCATAGGCCAACAGCGCTTCGCCATTACCCTTGAAGACAACCCGACCACTCGGGTTGCGGTACATGGTTGGACCCTAACCGCCTTGCGGAACCACGCGGGCCTCATTGCCGGAACCGTCAATATAAACTTTCATGCCCTTGCTCAGGGATGGATTGATCGGCTGAGTCACCGATACCAGCACACCGCTTTGTACCCGCACGATGACCTGTTGCGCTTCTATCGGTTGATCGTACTTTTTCTTCTCTGCGTAGTTACCGCCAACGGCGCCGGCCAGCGCACCGGCAACCATGGCGACATCGCGTCCGGTGCCGCGCCCGATCAGGCTGCCGATACCCAGGCCGCCCAGGCCACCGAGTACGGCGCCGACGCCGCTGTCGTGATTGGTCTGCATCTGCGTCAGCGATATCTGCTCGATCTTGCCCGAGCGAATTTGGCTTTCACCGGCACCGCCTTCGTTGGGTCCCACAGCGGAGCAGCCGCTGACCACCACAGCCATCGACGCAAGCGTCAGCCAGGATAGGATTGATTTCATTTGTATGCACCTCGTTTACTGATAGCGGATGGCAATGCCTTTGAGCTTGCGGCCCTCAATCGTTTCTATGTCGCGGCTCCACAGCGGGCCTGTCACGTAGGTGGCGACGGGTTGGATGTGGTCATACACCACGACCACTGCGTCGGCGCCAAGCGTGGCGGCCTGTTCACGCAGCTTTTGTTCGACCTGCGTGATGGGCGGCGCCGGATCTACGCTGGCATCAATCAGGATTTCGCCCAGCCGCACATGGGGCCGGGTGGGTTCCTCGCGTAATACCTGGACTTGGTTGGCCAACGTAGGCGCGGGGTGTTCCACCCCGACATAAGCGGTGGTCTGGGCATCGACCGTGGCGCACGCAGTCAGTACCAGTGCGCTCGCGAGGAGCGTTGCGGCCATGAATGGCCGCAGTAATCTCGATGAGTAAGCCTGCATGTCGGAAGTCCCCTGCTTGAGGAATATTCAATCGCCAGCGGGTGCCGGCGATTGACGGGAGGCTCAGCTGCGGATGAACGCCCAGATATCGGCGCTGAGTTTGTCGATCGCCGCCTTGAAGTCGTTGGTGGTGATTTTCTGGCTGGCGTTAGACAGTTGGCTGCCGAACACCTTGCGCACCACTTTGACCACGGTCTGGTTGGTGTGTACGTCAATCAACTCGGCTTCGATGAACAGGTTGGTGTCCTGATCCCGGTGACCGCTGGCTGCCTGCGCCGCCCCGACCACGGCCGCGACCGGCACGATTTCATACCACTTCATTCCTTCGTTGGAGGCGCTCACACCTGTGATGGCTGCACGCAGGATCAAGGTCTTCGCGCCGGCTGGCGCGGCGGCGGGGCTGGATACCAGTCGATATTTCTGACCCAGCACACTTTTGGCCTTTGTGGTCATGTAGTTCTGAATATCGTCGAGCGTCTGTTGGTTGACCCGCTCATTGGGCTTGGGTACCGGGTAGAGCTCCAGCCGCTTGAAGGCCACCGTGTCATACGCATTGGGGTTCCACGATGGGCTCACCCAGCGCATCGCCGTACCGCCGCTTGGGGTGGCGACTTCTTGCAGGTTGTCGTAGTTGGACAGGTAGCCGGAGTACTGTTGTTTGTCGGTGACTTTTGAGGTGCAGCCACCGAGTAGCAGCGCGGTCAGTGCGGCCCCCAGCAGAAATCTTCGGGACAGGTTCATAGTGCTATGTGCTCCTTGGATTAAGTCGTTTTTTGTTCGCAGAATCAAAAACGCCAGGTCATGTTTCCGGTCACGGCTTGAATCCAGGCACTGTCGAATTGACCGGAAATTCGATCGCCTGAGAGGGATTTGGTCTGGTCCGCCGGCATGTCGCCCAGCCAGACCAGTGCCCAGCTGACGTTGATGTCGGTGTCTTTGTTCAGCGCATAGGTGGCCCCCGTTGCAATGCGCCAGGATTCGGCCATGGGCGCGGTCACTGTGCGGTCGTGGTCCGAGACCGCGCTGCTGTCGTAGGCCACACCGAAATTCCACAGCAGTTGCTGGGTGGCCTGGTATTGCGCGCCTAGCGCCAGTTGCCAGGTGTCCTTGTAGTTGGCGTCGATGTTGGTCGATTGCGCACCGACCGCTGTGGTATCTACCTGCACACCCACATCGCCGAATTCCGACCAGTCCTGCCAATTGAGCGAAGCGAGCACGGCCCATTGTTGGTCAAGTTGCTGGAACAGGCTGAGGGTCACGGTTTGTGGCACCGTCATGTCGAGTTGGGTATTGAGGCCATTCAAGCGATCCAGCGCAGGGCCGTTGCCTTTGACGTCCAGCCCGTCCTTGAACTGCAGATCGACCTTGCTGGTGTAGGTCACGCCAATGCGCGTGCCGGGTTGCGGGGCGTAGATCACCCCCACATTGGCGCCAAAGCCCCAATCCTCGTCCTTGTATTTGAACTGGCCGTCGCCGCGATCGGTGAGGCCGAACGGTGAGCGGTCGATGGCGGTCTGGGCTTGAATCTTGCCGTACATGGCTTTCACGCCAACACCCACCGACCATTGCTCATTGAAGCGATACGCCACGCTGGGCACCATCGACAAGCCGAGCAGGCTGGAGTTTTGCGCGAAGTAGCGGCCTGACCAGTCGTTGTCGTAGTTGACGGCCAGACCGAAGTCGCCGTATTGGCCGAAGCCGACGCTCCAGTGGTCGTCGAGTTGATGGGTGATAAAGAAGCTGCCGCCGGGAATCGGGTCGAGGACATTGCCACTGCCGCTTCCGGGGACGTTGGTGTCTTCGTCGCGATTGAACTTGAGATTGCCATACAGCACCTGTAAACCGCCGGTGATCTGCGTGCCCGGCAGGTAACTCATGCCCGCGGGATTGCTGGCAATCGTTGAAGGGCCCTGGGCCCGAGCGGCGGCACCGGCGTTGGCCAGGCCGGCGTTGTCGGTGCCTATTTCGTAGAGCAGGATGCCGCCGCCGAAGGCCTGCTGGCAGCACAGCACGAGTAGTGGGAGAGCGCAAACCGCGGTGGTTTTTATCTGCATGGACTTTTCCCTGTAACTATCTGGAACACGGGTGGCTCCTTACAGCCACCCGCGATCAGCCTGAAGAGTTATTTTCCCATGGCCGCCCGGGCGGCTTCGATCTTGGCCTTGACCGCTTCGAGGTTGAAGCTCGCGCCTTTTTGCATCGGCGGATATTCAACGGCAGTCATTGCCAGTTTGCCGACCTGATCCTGCACGAACACGAAGCGCCAGAACTGGTACTTGAACCATTCGAAGTAAGACAGCGAGCCATTGGCCGTCAGGTTCTCGGACCATCCCATGCGTTCGAACGGATCGAGTCGCAGGTTGGTCAGGACGGGCATGTCAGGCTGTTCCTTGGCGCCAAGCCAGCCACCGGGTTGATTGATGAAACGGTACTTGAAATCATCGATACGGATCGCGCCGAGGGTACTTTCACCAAAGTAGAAGATCTCATGGCGATTGGACGGACCTTTGCCGGTGATCATCGGCGTCTGGTCATAGCCATCCAGATGGACCTTATAGGTGGTGTCACCCAATTTTTTGCCCTTGAGCAGTTCTTCAGCGATGTTCGGATTACCCGCCGCCGCGACGAAGGTCGGGAACCAGTCCATGCCAGACATGATTCCGTTGCCGATCGTATTGGCCGGCACCTTGCCAGGCCAGCGCACTATCGCCGGCACACGGAAACCACCCTCCATCACAGTGCCCTTGCCCATGGCGAACGGCGTGGTACCGCCATCCGGCCAAGTGAAGTTTTCCGCGCCGTTGTCGGTGGTGAACACCACGATGGTGTTGCCATCCATGCCTTCTTTTTTCAGCTTGGCCATGACTTCTCCGACGATATCGTCCAACTGCGCCATGCCGGCTTCCTGCTCCGACCAGCCATTTTCCGAGTTGCGCAGTTTTTCGTACTTGTCGGAAAGGTGGGTGACGATGTGCATCCGGGTCGGGTTGAGCCACAAGAAGAAGGGTTTGTTGTCCTGTTTGGCCTTATCGACGAAGGCAAACGCCTTGTCGCGGATCTCGTCGTCGACCGTTTTCATCCGCTCCGGGTAGAGCGTGCCGGCGTCTTCTATTCTCTGCTTGCCTACCTTGCCCCAGCGTGGCATCTCTGTGGTGTCGTCGGTGGTGGTCGCCCAGCTGTGGACCATGTTGCGCGGGCCGAATTTTTCCAGTTGATCCTGCGGATAGTTGGGGTGCGCCGGATCTTCCATGGCATCGAGGTGGTAGAGGTAACCGAAGAACTCGTCGAAACCGTGCACGGTCGGCAGGAATTGATTGAGGTCTCCGAGGTGGTTTTTGCCAAATTGCCCGGTGGCATAACCCATGGATTTAAGCGCGGTGGCGATGGTGACCGCTTCGGCGGGAATCCCGATAGGCGACCCGGCCTGTCCGACCGTGGTCATGCCGGTGCGGATCGGCAGTTCACCTGTGATGAAGTTGGCACGCCCGGCCGTGCAACTGGCCTCGGCGTAGTAGTCGGTAAAGCGCATGCCTTCGTTGGCGAGCTGGTCGAGGTTGGGTGTGCGCCCGGCCATCATCCCCTGATTGTAAACGCCGATATTTGACCAGCCGATGTCGTCGCCCATGATCACCACGATATTCGGCGGCGGATCGGCTGCCCGGGCGATGGAGGGAATGATCATTGCTGGGAACAGCATTGATGCCGCGAAAAGCCTGGAGAGTGTTGTCCGGTTCATGTCGAGACCCTGTGGGCGTTAGTCGCACTGAGAAGCCCCCCGGCCGCTCAAATTTAGGATCCCCCCGCGAATGAGCGTAGGTATGAATTTTGAAATATCCAGTAATTTAATCTTCACTGCCGTGCGTGTTCCATCAACGTTACACCCCACACCTGGTTGTGTGCCGGACATCGAACTCGCGGTTCAAGGTGCGCGCTTCTATATAGAAGGGGAGGGGACAGGAGGCAGATGCAGATATTCCGGCTTTTTTAGAGATAGCACTAAATCAGTGCTTGACGGCAGATTTCAGATGTCTATAATTCGCCCCACTTCCGGCGCAGTCGAAACGGAAAACTCCTTGGTAAACAATGAGTTATGAAGTTTTCGACAGCGAGTTGCTTCAGGTTATCGAAGCGCAAAAGAAGTTGAAAAAGAGGTGTTGACAGCAGCGTGTAACGCTGTAGAATTCGCCTCCCGCTAACGAGAGATCGAAAGCGCAAGTGGTTGAAGTCACTAAGGAAACTTGGAAAACTT
>NZ_JAKNRW010000063.1 GCF_023072615.1 Pseudomonas violetae | reverse complement strand
GAGCTGCGCCGCGAACTGCTGGCCGGTAGTGCACCTGGTCATGAGTGGCCGCTGTCCGCCGGCGTATTACTGGTGGGCTCGCTCAAGGGCTTGAGTTTCGTCCGGGAGTTGGTCGGCCTATGACGCTGCTCCTCGACGGTGAACAGATCCGCGGCATCGGCCTGAAGGTGACGGCCAGCCTGCGCATCGAAAGCGGCGACCTGTCTGGCCAAACCAGCAACAGCGACACCGCGCACAACGGTTTCAAGCCGAAGACGCTGACCGTTGCGCTGACGATTCGCTACAAGGAAGCCGAGCAACTGCGCACGCTGATGAGCCTGGCCGAAGCCACGGAAGGTGGTGGTCAGCTCAAGACCTATCGAGTCGTTAACGACACTGCTGCTGCCTTCGGTGTGCGCCAGGTGCAGTTCACGGATGGGGTCAGTGCTCGCGAAGACGACACCCTGGCCGCCTGGCGGATCCAGTTCACCCTGGCCGAAAAGCTCTCGAACCCTGAGCGCGTGGAGAGCCGCCGCACCGGCAACGCGGTGACCCAACAGTCTGCCCCGGGGCAAGCCGTGGGCGGATCCGCCGGCACTGACGACAGCGAGCCAACCCAAGGCCTAACGGCCTTCGAGGCGACCCTGAAGAAAGTCGATCAATGGCTGGGGAGCGGCGCATGAGCATGAAACTGCACAAGGTTTTGAGCATTGACGGCACGACTTACCCGATCGTCCAAGACGATGTGCGCCTGACACTTAGCAGCCCCGGCCGGGCGGCCTTCACCATACAGGCACCGGCCGCCGTCAAGGGCTTGGTCACCCTGGACCTGGGCTACAACAACAACCCGCTGCAGCGGCATTTTCTCGGATACGTGGAGCGCTGCACCCAAGCCAACCAGGTGGAGCAGGTGCTGGTCTGTCGCGAGATGGCCGGCATTCTGGCCCGCCCCCTGCCGATGAATCTGCGTCATGCCGACCTGCGCACGGTCCTGGGCGAGATCAGCAACCAGACCGGCCTGAAGTTTCGCGTGCCGGCCCAACCCTACACCCGGAACAAGGCCCCGTTTTTCTACAACCTGGCCGGCGGATATCAGGCGATGGACACGTTGGCCAAGGTGTTTGCCATCGATGACTACATCTGGCAGCAGCAGGGCGACGGCGAGGTGTTCGTGGGCAGTTGGGCACACAGCTTTTTCGGTGCTCGATCGGCGCTGCAGTTGCCGGTGGGGCTGTTCAATGACTACCAGGGCAACCAGAGCGCCATGATCGCGGCGATTCCCGGGCTACGTCCTGGTGCAACCATCAACCAGGGCGAGCGCATCACGCATGTGATGCTGTCCGGCAACCAAATGGGCATCCGATGGAAGACGTGATCGTTCGCGCCGTTGAGCGCGCCTACCCTGAGCTGCCCGGTGGTTACCACCTGCCGCGCTTCGCCCGGGTTGTCGGAGTGGCCGATGCTCCGGCCGGCGCCGGGATCTGCGATGACTTTCGTCCACGCTTCGCCGTGGACCTGCAGGTGCTGGGCGTCGACGGTGAGCCTGATGCAGAGCTACCGACCTTAGCCGGCGTGCCGCTGCCCGTACCACTGGGCGGAGATGAGATGGGCTTCTTCGGGTTTCCCGAGGAGGGCACCATGGTGGTGGTTGGGTTTGCCTATGGGCTGCCGCACAAGCCATTCATCCAAACGATCCTGCCACACGGATTGAGCCTGCCGAAGGTGCCAAAAGGTGACCAGGTCTGGCAGCACAGCGAAGCGTCTCAGCAGCGCGTGCAAGCCGATGGCAGTTGGTTACGCCACACCGATGGACGGATCCGCGACGAATCGATCGAGCGCGAAGTCCAGAGCTTGAACAATACCGAGCGACACCAGAGCAGCACCCTGCAGATCGATGACCACTCGACCGAGTCGGTGGGAGGCATCAAGACGATCGAGGCGCTGGGCGCGCTCAAGTTGCTGTCGGCCGGATCCGCCAGTTTGGCGGCGGTAGACGACCTGCACCAGGCCACCGGCCGCGACCTCAACCTGGTAGTGGGCCGCAAGTACAACGCGGCGATCGGCGGCGATCTACTGGAGCGCATCAAGGGCGTCCGCAAAAGTGTGGCCCCCAAAAACTGGATCGGCTCCGAGAGCGTGAACGTGCTGCAGGTGCTGTGTGACTTGATCGACCTGATCATCCAGATGAACACCGATATCGCCGTCCACCAGCATGCCTCGAGCCCAGTCCCAACCAACGCGGCGAGCTTCGCCGGTCATGCCGGAACCGGCACACAACTTTCTGGGCAGCTTAAGCCCATCACCGGAGCCTAATTTGGAACTCAAGAATTTCTTTGCCCAGGACGCCCAGGGCAACAAGCTGCCAGGTGCCATTTGTTATCTGTATCACCGTGGGGCCGAAAGCCTTGCTACAGGTCTGCAGAAAGCCAACGGTGTCGCGCTGTTGAATCCTTTCACTGCCGACAATGACGGCCTGGTTCAACTTGCTGCGCCCAACGGGCTTTACGATCTTCGTGTCATCAGTGACCAACGTGACTACCGGCTGCCCGTTCAGTACATCGATGTTGCTGAGCACGTTGGTTTGGCTCAGGCGGCGTCGACGATGGCCGTGACTGCCCGAGATGCAGCGCTGCAGGCTAAGGGCGTTTTTACCAGCATGGCGAAGGCGCTGCTGGGCACGGTCAACGATGAATTTTTCAGTTTGGTTTCGTCCGACCCAAATGAATCTGTGATTTTGTACCGAAACAATGCGGGTGTTCCGCTAGAGGAGACGCGCTACTCCAGTGCAGCAGCAGTTCAAAGAGCCACGAACATCGCCCGCCGTGCGAATTACTTGCTGTCGGGTCGTGCGACCAAGATTACCAAGGTGGGCGGTACCAAGGACTGGACTGTTAGTTGGGGCCGGCTCTACATCTTTACCGGGACCGGCAAGACTCAGGCCTATGTGCAACCGGTCACCGACCTGGTGGTGCCGGATGGCAAGTGTGCCTATGTCGATCTGTCCGAGCCGTTGGTGGACGGCGAGTACATCGTGCACGTCTCCGCGCTGTCGCTGCTGACCACGGCCAATCCGCCAGGCTCATACATCGACGATAGCAAGATCATCCTGTTCACCTGCTTGAATGACATCATCGGTGGCGAACTGTACCCGCAGTATCAGGCGGTGGCCGACGGGGCGGTGTCTCGCTCGTCGCTGAGTCTGGCCCAGCAGAATATCGCCGATCGGGCGGGTTGGCATGTGATCGGCAAGGCCACCAAGCTGCAGCCGCTGGTCAGCACGCCAACCTCCTACACCATCAGTTTCCCGGAGCTGATTGTCACCGGCGGGGCGACCTTCGCGGCCAAGAAGGTCGCGCCAGTGGTCGATACAAACGTGGCGGTGGGTGAAGCCCTGTATGTCGATCTCGACGGTGCGCTGAACGCGAACGGCCAGCTGGTGGCGCAAGTGACTAGTGGCGGCTTTACGGCGGGCATGACCACCACCGGGGCGTTCATCTCGGATCGCAAGGTGTACCTGTTTATCAACGGCACGTCGGGGCTGGGCGGGCCACTGGCGCAGCAACAGATCTCGCTGGGCTTCATGGATGACACCCTGAAGAACCGTAGCGCCCGTGCCGCCTATCAAGTCGTGGGTGATCTGAGCGCCTTCGCGATGAATGGCTCTACCGGCGTGCTGTCCTTCAATGACCTGCGCGTGCCGCGTGGCGTGGGCATCACCACCTTGGTGGTGGCGGGCATGACCGATGTCTCGGTGCCGCTGGGCCAGGCGTTGTTTGTCGACCTCAGCTCGGCGCCGGTGGGGGGCAAGTTGGTGGCCCAGGTCACCACGGCGGGCTACACCTCCAATGCCGGCAACATCAGCACCGGTGCGTTTATCGACGACACCAAGGTCTATCTGTTCATCAATGATCAGCTGGGGCATGCCGGAGTGCTGGCCGGGCGCAAACCCACCAACGTCAACGTGTACCTGGGTGAGGTGTGGATGAAGACCACCCCCACCAACATCATTTTTGACCCGGCCACCCGCACCTTGTCATGGGACAACTACCTGATTCTGCCGATGCTGGGGGGGCAGGGCCGGATCAAACTGGCCGCCGGTTCCTACACCTTTTCCAATACCACGTTCAACGTCGCCTACCTCGATCTGAGCGCGACGGTGACCAGCGGCGATACCCCGGCCAGCGCGGTGAAAGGTGGCCAGTACTACGACGCCACCAACGCCGAGCGCTTCCGGGGCTCGTCGAGCCAGTTGCCGCTGTTCTATTGGAACGGGGCCACCGACTTCGGTTCGCTGGGCGGCTTCCCGCCGGCCTCGGCTCCAGGGGCTGGCGTGCCGTCCGCGCTGGCGGCCGATGACGTGGTGGTCAAGGTCGGCAACAACACCATCAGCGTGTTCGTCAAGGGCGCTAAGTCGGGGTCCAAGAAGTACCTGGAGCAAACCATCGGCTATGAAAACAAGCCGTTCGATCCAACGGGCGTCGATGCGTTTGGCAACTCGGACCTGTGGCGCCTGAAGCACCAATATGAGTGCGACCTGACCGCCTCGACCATGAGCTTTACCCGCACCCGCGCGGGCCAAGCTCTGCTCAATGGTGGCGAGCTGACCTGTGCGATCAAGCAGAAAGGCGCCGACGACTACATCGGGGGTTACCACGGCGATGAAATCAAAACCTATGCCTTGCTGTTGCTTGATGGCGTGGAGATTCCGTTCAACACGGTGGCGACCTACATCGGCAAGAAATTGACCTTGATCCAGCATTCCAAGCTATTCAAGTGGAATACGCAGGAGGAAGTTGCCACTCACTCAAAGCGGGAGACCCTCAGTCACGCCGATGGCGGGCTGAAAATCGACATGGTTCAGCAAGTGACGTGGTCGCAGGTTCTGGAGCTGGAGGCGGCCATGCTGACCATGTTGCCGATCAAGCGGCTCATCGCGGACACCACCGGTGAGGTCATCACTAACGCCGCCATGCGCGCCCCGTATGCCTCGAAAGAGGATGTGTCGACCACTGGCTTTGCTCAGGTCACTACTTTGGGCTCGCTGCCGGATTGCCAGCTCTGGGGGCCGACCGGGATCTCGGCCAGCATACAGATGCTCAAGCACCCAGGCTTTGACGATTGCGGCTTTTATATCGCCAGTCCGCAGTATTACAACAAGCCTTATTACAGCGTGGCCGGCAGTAAAGTCAGCACCATGGGCGGAGTCACTCACCTCACCGCCATCGGCGAAACGTGGGATGTGGAAAGTGTTATCAGGATGACGACCACTAATTAATAGTTAACTGTCCAGAGCCCGCTTGGTGTCGGCTTTTTTTGGATTCGATTCGCAGGGACTGTGAGTTGACGATGGAGTTGGCACTTGAGAAACCCAGCGGAGCTAATTATAAAAGCGTTCATAAACCCACAGTTAGGAAGTTTTTAGTGCCAAAGCCACGCAAATCAGAAATAAAGGTTTTTAGGCCGTTTCTTATGCCGATTTGCGGGCTATTTGGTTCTGGATGTTTGATCTAATGCCCGTATTTACTCACGGTGCCAAACTTACCGCTAAGCGGTGCCAAATCCGCCGCATCCTTTCAACTGATCAGCAAAATCTTTGATAAGGGCACATCAGAAACCGAAGTCGGGGTGCCAGAGAAAATGCCACCTTCAATCTTTAAGGTGGCGATAAAAACTACAGGTTATAGCTCAAGGTATAGGGCGATTGGGTCTACTACTATCTGGTTACCAGGAACACGATTGAAGTGATTTTCAAGCACATGAAGTGCTTTGGTAGAATTAGCGATCATCTCGCCCATCGTCGCATCGGGAGAGATATCAGCGTCTTCATTTATCGAGTTGTCCGCCGCTGTACGATATTGTGTAGCGATACCAAGAAGTACTAGCTCAACACCTGCAATTCTAGAGTAAGTTTTGAAAACAAAATCTTCTGGATCTTTTAAGCATGCGCGCTTCAAATTTGCAGTAACTTTGCAGTCCCGCAAATCCATTGTTAAGTCGAGTCGACGTTTAAACCCGTGCTCCAGTAAAGCGGAGAGGTGTTTATACTGCAATCGATCATTAGCACTTTTTTCGCGAGAAATTTGCGACTTGGACAAATGATCTAACTCAGCCTTCAACGTAGCCAAGCCTCCTTTCTTGCCGGCTCCGCTACTAAGCTCAGACATTTCAACTATGATTTCCTCGCGACGATCATTGTTCGCGACTATGGATAATGCGTCTTGCATATCCACTAAAGTGTTCAAACTTCTTAGAATATCAGCTGCGTCTAGGAAATTCGCTTTGGCCTTTATACGCACCAGTCGGCGCCCAAGCACATCCTCCGAGAGGTCGGAAAATGAAGATAGGCTAGTAAGTGAGACGACTTTTTCAGTGACAACAAGCTTTTCTTCGAAAATTGAAAAAGCATAATCATGCAGAAACCTTTTCTCGACGTTTGCAGATGCCGTCTCAATAATTTCCGCCAACTTTTTTCCACTATTTCGAGGCCCATCCTGTTCTTCTATATCAGAATCCGAACGTTTTGATTCTTTAATAACAAAATCTGTAACACCTTCCATCAACTGTGAAGACAATGAGTACATCTTGTATTCATCGAGGTATACGAAGCTTCTCACGCTCTGATTTCCTTCTCATAAAATCATTATAAAATTTATTGCGAGTCGAATTTGCCGACCATATAGTAAACAAGCATGCAACAGAAAAGAAAACCACACCCATCACAACAACGATAACATTTATCATACGATCGCCTCTTCCACAGATGTGGATGAATGTATAATTCTATCGTATACAGCCCAGCACAATAGGAAAGATCCAAGTGACATTAAAATAGACATGCCCAGTACGGCATTCTGATTAATGTCTGGATTTACCTCTCCTAACAACGCAAAAGCAAATAGCGCAGCGTAGAAAATAATTGCTAGCACTGAAATTCCAATTAGGGCCTGCTTCCAGCCTGCCTGACTAGACTCGTTGTATCTAATCTCAGCGAGTATGGATATTTGCATAACTATCCCCAGTGAGATGAAATCTGCGGCACTTATAAGAGGAACTTTATCGCCGTTAACCATGCATGCGACAAAAATCCTGATGAAGATTGGCACCATACCAAACAAAACAGTATAGATAAGCCACAAAACCTTTTTTTCACTAAGCTTAACTATGATCGCCTCCTTGGGATCGATTGTCAGATCATGATGTGCCGAAGTGCCATCATCGTACAATCTATCCTAGTTTTTCAGCCAAGTCATGTGGACCCAGATGAGCGTACCTCTTAAGCATCGCTAGGGTGTTGTGGCCCGTGATGCTGGTGACTTTCATTATGGTGAAACCCTGTTCAAGCAGGCGATGGGTGGCTTCATAGCGCATATATTTACGGGTCACGCCGGAACGCCGCAACCATTCGCTACACCTCATTCGCGCGCCTCCAGCGAGTCCGCTGGGCACTGCTGTCTCGAATCTGCGGGATGCAGCGCCGTGGACGGTGATTCGCGAAAAATTTAGCTCACCAAGAAAAAAACATCTGAAAAAGCACTTATCCCCCTCCCGCCGACGGGCTTTGTGTCCTTTTTTTGTGCAAATCCGGATGTAGTGCAAACGAACCTGCAGCCCAAGCGGGCCGTGGGGCTCTGCAGGGGATCGGCCATTGCACAGAATGCAAAGTTTTGAAGGGAAATGCAGCGCGGTTGCACAGCGGTGTGCGGGGCGGTCACGGAGAGGGTATCGCTGGAGTGCCCGGTTTTATTGGGCGAAAACTTTGAAAGCGTGGGTTTCTGTGGGTTTTCAAAAACGGGCACGATCTTTTTTGGGCGGGGACTGGCTGGGTGCGGGGAGAGGCTTAATTCCCTGTAGGCCAAGACTGGCGGGGGCTGTAGAGTATTTTATGGATTTCACAGAACTGAACGCGATCGACGATCAATTTTCCCTTTGTGCAACCGATCCAGGCTCCATTAAAAAACGTCGTTTTATTGAGATTGATTCTTAAGGGGAGGGTGGTCGTTTCAAAAAGAGCGATATCAGCTATATGGGCGTGGAATTGGGTCTGGAGGCCACGGTTTTACTGGGCTTTCGGTATTACAAGGGAAGGTAATATGAAGCGATATGAAAAGTAATATTTTTGTCAAGGCCCCGGATTCATTGGGTTTTAAGGAATAGAAATATAGCCTTTAAGAAAGGTAATACTATCGCCTTCCTATCGCTTAAATATCGCCTTTTCCAAAAGCCGCTGGAAGCCTTGATTTACATAGGTTTTGGTCATTTTTTCAACAGAGTATTACTAATATTACCTTTTTAAATTGGGTCCGGATTTTGGCTAGGGTTCTCGGGAGGGGATGTGGTCGTAGGCAGTACCTGTCCTTGATTACTACAATTGTTGCGCCCGATGTACTCCTCTCAGAGTGGGGTGGCATAAAGGTTTAGTTGTTTCGTCCTTTTTATAGCGGCGACAAGAGGTGTTTGAAATGTGTGCTCAGGTAAAATTACTACTCTTAGTGAGCCGAAAATTCTACTGTCAATTAAGGCGCTCCTTAATGTGCCAAGCTCATGAAGAGCTCGTTAAGAGCACTTCATGATTTTTTCAGGTGAGGATGAGTGTTCTAGAGTTAACTATTTAACTCTAGTGTATTTCTATCGATAAGTATTTATCGTTTGGGATATTAAGTAGAAGTTTCTGATTTTTCTGAGAGGTAAGAAGCCAGATTTCACTATCCGTTTTATAGACTATGCAGCCGGATATGCTATCTTTTTCTGTGTTCACTGTTGAGGAAGTACAGTTGGTAGTTCGCGCATACTTAGCGCCCGCTTCATTGCCAGAGCCGAAAGCGAAACTAGTGACAATTGACATGGCTAGAAAGAGATATGCCCAACTAAATTTTTCAATGGACGCCCAGATGGTAGAGTTTTTTATTTTCAGAGATAAATTGTTAAAAAAGTTGATTCCAAGCTTGGTGAATATAAGGTTTAAGATTGTTGCGCCCAGCGTTAGTCCAATTATTGCTAAGGTAGGCTTAAAAGCGATAGCTAATAATTGACGGCCTCCTTCAAAGAGTATTCTTTCGAGCGATACTGAGAATAAATCAGGATTGCCATTTAGGTTTCGGAAAAAAGCATTGTAATATGCGATTCCTGTGGCGTATGAAATTGCGGTGACAACAAAAGTGCCTCCAGCTACTTCGATAATGTTACTCCTCATTAGAGCTCATCCTCGTGACTTTGATCCCTGAATTGCCTTCTAATATAGAGGTCTCATGTTTTGGAATTGTAAGCTTGAGTTTGGATTTTATCTTAGCAGTTTTTTGTGCTGTTTTCATTTTCTCCAGTCGTTCGGAGTTTTTTCTAGCAAGTTCGCCCAGCAGTCGATCCACATTATCCGTACCATTCGTGGGTAGGTATCTTTCGTCGATCATGTCTGTGGGTGTATAAAGATGTGTTGATGATACGGACGGGTCTAACTGCTGAGCTGCTTCTTGAGCACTGGTCTGACCGGACATGAGAAGAAGAACTAATGCTAAAACTTTAAGGGAGAAACTTGCATTGGCACCCTTCGGTAGTGGTATTTTGTTAAATACGTCACCGGGTGACATGAAGAAAGCTTTTGCAGTGAGATTAAAGTCGTCCCAGTCGAGTTCGTCATTTAATATGCTGTCAATGAACTCTTCTGTAATGGCTCCCTTCATTAGCTCTTTGGCTATTATTTGTGCATTTGAAAGATTGTCAAATAGCTTGCTGATTATTTTTCCGTTGATATCAGCTCTTGTGCCAATGTGGCTGGAATAATACAGGCTGCTCGAGTCAGTGAAAAAGGGATATAGTAATCCGAAGACATCCTTCCAGTGGTCGGTAAGGTTTGTTATGGTGTGTCTTGACTGGAAGGTTCCTTTCAACAGGCCGCTTATATTTTGACGTGAAATTGTTGGTCCCCAAGCAACTTTTTTTCGGAGTCTGTGTTTGAGCTTTAAAGTTGTGTGCGAATGTGGGTCGGCGGATGAGGAAATAGCGCGTGAGCTAAAGTGGGCTTTAGATGATTGGCATACGCCGATCATTACTTTGCTGTTGTCTAAGGAGACAATTATGTCGCCCTTTTTTATATCATTGATGAAATGAAGTATTTGATGATATCGGTTTCGGCCGGCGCCATTTAATTTTCTTATTTTTGTTTTTGTTTTTGTTTTTGTATCTAAAAAATCTGGGTCAGACAAGATTAACTTATGAATGACCTCGTCACTTGGGATGTCATTAGTTTGTGCCGCTAAGTGGTCGTAGAATTTATCTAGATGACTAATGGTTATGACTGAGCCATTTCTGAAGTGGCGAAGAAATTTTCCTTCTTGGGCTCTAACCATCCATACTCGTTGGCCGTTGTAGTTAGCGATTTTTACTTCTGATAAATCCATTTATTAAGTGACCATGATTTCTAGTTTTTAGGGGCAGGTTAGAGTCAGGAGATAGCTGCTGATGCATGGCCTTTCGCCATTCTAGTCAGAGGTTGCTTGAAATGGCTAACAAAATGATGGCGGCCGTCGCTGCCAATGAGAGCACATCTCATGCTCGCGGATGAGGTAGGAGGCCGGCTGGGAGTGGGCCGTGAGGAGTTAGCACATAAGATTCTGGCCCTACAGTCGAGCAACGTCATGGAGACTTCATCAGTGATCTCGCCAATCGCGCATAGATATAGGCGGGTGTGGGGCAGTAGCTCCCATCCACCATCGGGCTATGCTGAAGCGGCATAATAGGGTTTCATGCGGCTAGTTTTGGAATAGTGTTCGGTCGACAGGACGTCGGTGGGAGGCAAAAGGCCGAGTGACTTTTCGAGTGACCTTGTCACTCACGGTTCAACACTGTTGGGCATCGTTGCAGCGAGCGCCTAGTGCGAAGCCTTGAATTTAGCGGCCTGTAGAGATACAAGCTTGAATGGGGTGCTAGGGGTCGAGTGTTCGAATCACTCCGTCCCGACCATATTTTTCAATGACTTAGCCGAACTCTAACCAGTTCGGCTTTTTCATGCCTGCGATTTAGGCGTTTTGGTAGTGAATTGGTAGTGAATTGAGACTTGCTGGTCTCCAGTGCCGGGGCGCTGAGCTGGCCGAGAGCAGTGAAAGATTGCCGCTGGTGCGAGCGGTCTCAACCGGCCAGCTCAAAATGACCACGCTACGCTTGATTTATCCTGCCTTGCTCAGATTCCATTGTAATCAGTCGATCCAGCACCTGGCCGCGCTTCAGGTCGTGCTTTTTGGCCAGATCGTCAAGGATTGTGATCACGCTTTTCGATAGCATGACGTTTACCTACTTCTTGTCTGTTGTGCGTTCATCGAACTGCTTGCGGCTCCACCGCTGCTTGATCCGCTGAATGACGGCCTTCTGCTCGCCGCTTCCAAACTTCGCTTCGTCGAAATACATGAGCAGTTCTTGATAATTGCTGATGGGAAGCTGCTCTTTAGATATGAATCTATCGTTTCTTTCCACCCATTCCCATGCGCACTGACAGCGCCGAGCGCCTTCTTTTTTGTCTTCAAACCAGGCGAACTCACGATCATTCGCCTTGTGCTTGAGCCATTCCTTGCGAAGGTTTTCGATTTCGCGGGCCTTATCTGCAATATCGACGTCCCAGATATCGAGCGTGGCGATGAAATGATTTCTGCCCGTGAGGTGTACCAGTTCTTGAGACAGCCCCTTAGGAGGTCTCAGGTCGCTGACCTCTTCAATCCTGCTAAGCAGCCATTGGTATTGCCTTTCACCTCCGTCAATCCACTTTAGGCAGTCATCTGGGAGCATAAACCGATCTTTCTTCTGGTTTGCTACCCCAAGCAAATAGGGCTTTCGCTTTAGGGTGTGGGCTATGACGCTCCTCATGGTCGTTGAGAGCAGAAAAGTATTAATAAGCTGAAACCAATTTTCACAAAGCGCTAACCATCCAGAATGGATCTGCTAGTTCTATTTAATTTTAACTAGCTTTCCTCTTAGAGCCAGATGTCGATCTGACGTGCTTCAAAGACCAGTGGCTGGCCGTGTTCGAGCAACCGCCGAATACTTGGCCCGAGCAAGTCTTGCGGGCCGTCCAGCGGTTTGGCCGACGTTGCTTGGAAACGCTGCTGATTGGTGCTGACTCGTTCCAGGATCTGTCGGTCCTGGCGCAGTATTCTCTGGAACAATTGGCGTAATACGCTGCGTTTGAGCACCGCCGGAAGCCAGCGACGAGTCGTGGCGATCCGTGCAAACAGGCGTAACTGACCGTTACCGCAAGGAGTCAGCCAGGCGCTGACTAGTAGATTGAGGCCGCCGTTGCGGTCGCGGTACTCGATTTCCGCCAGGCCCGGCAAACGGAAACGTCCCATGCTGGTGCCGCGTTCACCTTCGAGCAGTCGCGAAATCAGCCCAGACTGTTTGCTTTCTTCGCTGTACACGGCTTCGACGCCATCGGCGAGCGGGCGAACCCGGGCACTGATTTTCTGCCGGTGTTTGTCATGACGGATCCAGCCGGAGTGGACGAAATGGGTGTGGAAGCCGTCGAGGAAATTCTCCGCCGCGTCTTGCAACGAACACTGCACTTGATCGGTGATCCAGAACGTATCGAGTTTCTGCCGTTGTTCGGCGGGTGCAACGGGCGGCGCCAGCGGGCTCTCGGTGCTCAGGCTGATCCACACCAGCCCATGGGCTTCGCAACTCGGCAGACTGTCGAGCAGCGGCTTGCTGCACGGCGCCAGGTCGGTGCCGGGCACG
>NZ_JAKNRW010000062.1 GCF_023072615.1 Pseudomonas violetae | reverse complement strand
AGACATTCCCGACACAGCTCCGTCAGCGGATAAGCACCTTTAAAACTACTGATAAAAACGGTTATCGTGAGTTTTTCAGTGCAGGAGCAGACCCATGGCGACACTTACGGATTTTGACGAATGGCTCGATGGCGCGGTCCCCAGCGACATGGTGGAAGACGTGTACGCGCTTTACGAAGCGGTCGATGGTGAAACCGAGTTTGCACAGTACAAGGCTGTGCGCGCTGCCAATGGTCAGTTACTCGTGTCCTATGGTGAGGGCAGCGATTGGCTACGACTGGCCACAAACGACGCGAAGGAGGGTTTCCTCCGTCGTATCGGAGGCCGCTATGTGGCCGAGGGCGGTATGAGCGTGGGGGCTTGGTACATCATGCATCAGAGTATGGCTTCCGATGACTGAATTGACTGAACAGCAAGCTGGGAGCCTGGGCACCAGCGAGCGCCGACTGACCGCCGCCGAGTTCCAGGGCTTGGCCACGGTCCCGGCCGCCGTCGAATGGTTCGCCAACTTGGCCAACCCACGCACCCGCCGGGCCTACCAGGGCGACCTCGAGGACTTCTGCCAGTTTGTCGGCCTGCACAGCCCCGAACAGTTTCGCGAAGTGACCCGGGCTCACGTGCTCGCCTGGCGCCGCCAGCTCGAGCAGCGCGGCCTGTCCGGGGCCACCCAGCGCCGCAAACTCGCCGCCCTGACCAGCCTGTTTGATCACCTCTTGGAGAACAACGCGCTCGCCGGCGGCAACCCGGTGCACGGGGTCAAACGGCCGAAGCTGGACACCACCGAGGGCAAAACCCCGGCGCTGGCCGATCACCAGGCTAAGGCCCTGCTCGAGGCGCCCGATCCGGCGTCGATCAAAGGTCAACGTGACCGGGCAATCCTGGCGGTGCTGCTGTATCACGGCCTGCGCCGTGAGGAAGCCGCGCGCCTGCAGGTCGACGACCTGCAGCAGCGCCGCGGCCTGCAGCACCTGCGCATCCACGGCAAGGGCGGCAAGCTGCGGTACGTGCCGCTGCACCCGGTCGCCGCCGAACGCTTGCACACCTACCTCGAGGTGTCAGGGCATCACCTGGGACAAGAAAAAGCGCCGCTGTTCCGGCCGCTGCGCGGGCCGCAGACCGGGCGCGGAATTTCCGCGGAGGGCATCTATGCCCTGGTCGGCCAATACGCCCAGGCGGCCGGGATCGCCGTCGCCGGCCTCGGCGTGCACGGCCTGCGCGCCACCGCGGCGACCAACGCCCTGGAGCACGAAGCCGACATCGCCAAGGTCCAGGCCTGGCTCGGCCACGCCAATATCAGCACCACCAAACTCTACGATCGGCGCGACTCACGGCCGGAGGATTCGCCGACCTTCAAGGTCCGTTATTGACCCCATGGCGGGACGCAGCAACCGGGTCATTGGCCTGCTACCGGGTGTTTCACAGTGAAACACCCGGTAGCAGCCCAGCGCTTAACCCCATGCTCTTTGCGCTCAGGCTTGTATTGGTAGGCAGCTCTTGATTAGGTGATAATTTCCATCAACCAAATACGCGACCTGACCCGGAGAGATGTATGACTAGCGTCGAAAATAACGTTGAGATCGCGCAGCAGGATTGCATCGAGTGCGGCGGAAATGGGGTTGTCGAGTGCGAGAGTGATCACGAATGTGAGGCAGACTGCGACAGAGGCAGCGTATTCGATTCCGAGCAGGACAGATGGGTTGAGTGCGGACAATGCGATGGGCCTGCATCACTGTCTTGTAGTAATGATGGGTGTTCAGCGGAACTTGGCTCTGACCACTATACAAAAACCTGTGAATCTTGCGACGGCACAGGCCTAGTGGCGGCTTAGCAGTCCATAGAAATTCAATCGAACCTAAGCCCGCCAATTGGCGGGCTTTTTGTGTCAGCGCTTTAACGAAAACGTCTTAGAGAGGCCGTTGTCAGCCCCTCAAGCGACAAGCAGAACCTAAATCAGGTGGCGGAACGTCGGTTCGATGTTGCGACTGTGGAGCAGTTTTACGATGTCTTCTAGGGAAGCGTCTTTCAACAGCAACTCAGCCTCGCCCTCCGGCTGAGCGTCCGCTTGCGGATCCTCCCACTGGTTATTGGGGTCAAGGGGACCGCTGCCCAAGAGTCCTTTGGTGTACATCGACTCCGTCTGAGCAATGAGGGTCTCAATGTCAGTCGGAATTTCAAAACCCAGCGCCCGGTTGAGCGAAAGCCAGGTGCTATCGGGACGGGGACGGGTGAACTCACCACACTCAGGTTCTTCATAACGACGCGGCATCACCTCATGAATGTTTGCGGCACGAGCCAGCTGTGCGCGGCTCAGACCACACAGCTCACGACGGGCTTTCAAAGCGGCAGGAAATTCGGGATCACGAGGATAAGGAAGCATACGTCACCATAAGTTGGGGTTAGTGGCCACAAAGTGGTCTAAGGCCACTATACGCAACTTTTTAAAACTCGCAACTCAAAATACAAACCTAAAAACAAACTTTTTAACCACTTGATTGTACACTTATCGTCAATACAGGTTCTTCTGGGGATAGATCGGGCATGCAGCGCGCCCTCCCGGATGCCGGCGCGCATCAAAACAACCCCAAGCGAATTTTCTCTTGCAGCACCGTGGCCAGCTCACGACTGGGGTATTGGGGTTCGACGGTGCGAGCTTTGCAGTACGGCGCATGGGTAAAAGCGCCGGCCTGCGTTAGATCCTGGACGTGGTGACACAGCCGACAGCGCACCCGCGAGCCGTCGACTTTCCAGTGTTTATTCCAGGCTTCCAGCGGGAGATAGGGCACGGACATTCAAAAGCAGGCCTCTGGGGATGAAGGACAGGGGCTGAATGCGCGTAAAACCCCTCACTATTGGAATGGTAGGCCAGCGCCCTACCCTCTGGCGTCCAACCGGCGCAAAAAAGCCCACTGGAGTGGGCTTGGATGACGGGGGGCATTTAACGAATGTCCCGTTATTCGTACTGGTTTGCATGACCCGAATACACTCAAGTGCTCGGTATCAACCTTCAATAAGGTTCAGCACTTTTTGACCATCGGGCATACCCGACATGGTCCTCAAAAACACCACGTTCCGATCCAGTATTTTCTTGATGGCTGCAGCCGAGAGTGGATTTTCAAGAACCTTGAACCCTTCCAGTACCTGGTAGTGGCATTCATCTTTATCGCCGTCTCGATCGCAAATATTGACCTCACCGGTGCCTCGACCATAGGCCACGATGCCTTTACCGTTTTCGTACAGGAACACCACATCGTTGGCTTTGATCCGGTTGATGTTCCACTTCCACGGATCATAAAAAGCCGCAGCAATGCCTTTGGCGAGCATCCATTCAGGGTCGTCATCGCTATGAGCTTTGTTGGTATTCAAAATATGGAAGCCCGCAGTTATTTGCGGCTCGACTTCTTCTGCCACAGCTAACCGATCTAACTCGGCCTTTTCCACATCGGCTAATGCCTTTTGGGCAGCCTCGGCACCCTGTTCAAGCAGTTTGAGCATTATCTCTTGCTTTGAAAGCTCTAGATCGTTGGCCAGCGTTTCGATGAAGGTATGCAGCGACTCGGGCATTCGGACGGTGGAAGCGACCGACTCTTTTTTGGTTTTTCTGGAGTTTTCGATCAGCGATAGGATGTTGGTCATTGTTTGAATCTCTGCTGGTTGAGTAAGAGCACCATATACAGATTCTAATTATGAATCAATAAGTGAATCTATAAAAAATCACAATTTGCATCTGGCTTTTGGTGCCGCTTGCCGTTGGCTATCGAGAGCTGATGGGTCGTAGCGATCTTGTCCCACACGTCAGCCTAAAATTAATCATACAAAACATCATAAATTAATCATTTACAATATCATATTTTTTCGATAATCTCTGCTTACACCTTCTAGCCGAGAGCAGCGACGATGAGCACCTACTGGCGTGAACAGTTCGAAAACAACTTCATCCCCACCGAAACAAAGCTCGGTCTGGACGAGGTCCTTCAGGAAGCGCAGGACGCCTACCTGGGCTGGCTAGGGGCTTCGCTGATGGCATTTAAGGGCGAAATTGAGCCGGCCAAGCTGGAAAGTCTGGATCAGCATTACAACGGCGAAATCCCGATGCGGATGGCGGCCAGTGATTGCTACGACTACGCGATCAATGGGCGACTCAAGCTCGCCAAGGATGGGGCAGAGCAAACCCAGATGAATGACAACTGGGGTCGTCTGGCCACCGTGGTGCTCTCCGCCAGACCGGCTATTGAGGTGTTTTCGCCACGCGTCCGAGGCCGCGAAATGATGTTGCCGAAAGGACTCGAACACATCCTGTTCCATGCGCTGGTCAGAGCCCGCCTCGATCTGGATACCCATCCGAAATTTGCGAATGAAGAAGCGCTGCCCATGTTCTTGTCCGGAGAGGACAACACTGGCTACCTGACACTGAAAGAGATCGCGGTGTTGGGACAAATGTCGGAGCGGGCCGTGCGCAATGCCGCCCAACCTGCGGCGGCGGATCGATTGCACACCCGCAAGGAAAAGAACCAGACGGTGGTCGATGCCGACGAGGCGTTGCGCTGGTTGAAAGGTCGCCGGGGGTTCGTCGTCACCCGCGCGGATTAACGCTCACCCACCCAACTCTCAATCGCCCATCGCCAAAGGACATCACCATGAACCTCGAACAGTTCAGCCACCTGCTTTCCGTCTCCACGCACAATTTCGCCACGCTGCCGGCCGAGCTGTTGCTCGCTTCAGAAGGCAACCTTCAGACCTTTTATGCACCGTTCGATCACATCAATACCGGTGCGCGAGTGGTGCTGTGCGGCATCACGCCGGGCTTGCAGCAGGCCAGTAGGGCCCTGGATGAAGCGCGTAAACACCTGCGCCAAGGCGCCTCCATCGAGCACGCCAAACAAGCCGCCAAGGAAACGGCCAGTTTTGCCGGGCCCATGCGTAACAACCTGACCAGCCTGCTGGATCACATCGGACTACAGACACTGCTGGGCATCGATAGCTGTGCACGGCTGTTCGATACGCATCGCCATCTGGTGCACTACACCTCTGCCCTGCGCTACCCGGTCTTTCTCGATGGTCAGAATTACAGCGGCAGCCCCGCCATGCTCAGTCGTGCCAGTCTGCGTCATCAGGTGGAAACGCACCTGGTGGAAGAGATCCGGACATTGGGCCCGCAGTGCCTTTATGTCCCGCTGGGGCCGAAAGTCACGGAGGTCTTTCAACACCTGCAAGCCAAGGGTCTATTGAAAACCGAGCAGCTCCTAGACGGCCTGCCGCATCCCTCGGGTGCTAACGCAGAACGCATCAGTTACTTCCTCGGCACCAAGGCACGGGAAAAACTGTCGAGCAAAACCAATCCAGTGGTACTGGATGAGGCCAAGGCGCGGCTCCTGGCCAAACTGGCCACCCTGCAGAGCAAAGGAGCGTGATGCAGGAGGGCGGTTTCATCGGAAATTTGTTGTGGTAGTCACCGCCTGGAGGGGGCGGAAGTACCCTCCTCTCTCGTGCTGGGTTCGCCCGGCTTGACTGCCTGACAGTCACAGCGGTCACTGGTATTCAGTGACCGCTTTTTTTTGTTCCGAGTTCAGGCGATCCGCAATACCGATTTAACGTAAAACGCTCGTTATGGGCAGTTGCCGGCCTTAGCTGTGCGCACTTAATTCCAGACTCTCGACTTCCGCCATTTCCCTGAGGAGTTGAACATACTCTGGTTGGCTGATCGCACCCATGATCATCAAGGCCTCAAGATAGCCTCGCGCTCGCTCAGCCATGATCTCCATCTGTATTTGCGTGTCCTGCCCCTCAATCCGCGCAATTTCCTGACGGGCATTTGTCAAAGCCCGTTGTTTATCTGCTCGGGTAAACGTCGCCATCGTGGGGTACCTTTCATTCGTCTAGCAACCAGGCCTCATTGCCATGATCGTTCGTGGGTGTCCGCCCACTCCATTTCTTCCCTTTATTTCCAATCCCAGTACTCATCTTTACGAATCTCATTCAAAGCTCTAACCGTGAGCTTCCTCCACGCGACCATTTTTTTGATCTCCATTACGGCGTAACAACCGTATTCCTTAAGCCTTGTGATCTTGAAACCAAGGTCTGCACAAGCCTTTCTAATAGCCTCGAAAGTCTTGTCTTCAAGACGGCCAGGGCGACCACATAGCTCCCTCATTAGGTCGTCTTCAATCCTGAATCGACCACGGGTTTTCCCCCCAAAACTGGAATTATGGATAAATTCTATTTTTGTCGCTATTTCTTCTGCTGTTGGATAAGCCACGAATAATTCAACCTATAGATAATCTATAGGTAATCTATAGGTTTATAAAAATGATGGCAAACCCTATTTTATAACCCTTTTGGATTTCAGAGTGGAAGAGCATTAAAGCTCGCGCAGCGACTGTCGCAGGCGGCTTTGGCACGAGGGCGTCTGAGAATTCAAGAGGGTGACCATCGAGCTGTTTCTGCTACCGGAGGGCCTCCGGGGTATCGGGCCGACGCACTGATCGTTATCCGCTGTTTTGTCTCTTGGCTTGGGCGAGCCATGAGTCCGTTTTTTCGAAAACTTAGTGATCTGACGTACAGCCAACGTCTCCAGCAATTAACGCGTTACGCGCTAAAACGCTGCTCTAGACGCTGGCAACGCCATTGGCTATGCTGCCCAGGCAACGTAGCGAAGTCAGCGACTTCCTACCAAAGGGTAAGCTGAGCCCTCTAAAAACGCGGCATAAACAATTAAGCCCACGTGGCTCAAAAAATTTAGCCGATCTGAGTCGGCATAACGCCTTTCAATTCGCGACTTTCATCGCGGATCAATAAAATTCAAACGATCCCTCCACGGTCGAGTTGCGCCTTTTTTTCGTGGTGTGGGTCCCATTTTCATGTGCCTCCTGGCACCTGGTCTTTCGGCAGACCGGAACGCAATTTCCTCAATAGCATCGCTGCAAAGCAGGCTGAATCTGAAGAGACCCGTGTCGTCATCTCTTCATCTCGTTACGGCATGTCATCGCCCGCGCGTCCATTCAGACTTGGCCCTGCTTTACACCCGTCTCTGTACGCAAGCACAGAGACGGGTGCTGCCAGCCCCCACCTAACCCACGTCTGACGTGGGCTACAGCCTTTTACGCTTCGCGTGAAAGTGCCTGAAAAATCGTAATAACACGCAAAAACCTACCGACATTCGCGGATCGAGAGGGAGCCCAGTACTTGTGGGTTTCTCGGGCTGACCGGCGCTCGAAGAATGTCGAATCGGTTCTTAAAAAAGTACGGGAAGAAGTGCAGCGCCCGCCCCAAAACTGCCACTGCTCATGGTTGCCTCGTCCACATCGAGTGCGAATAAAACTTACCGAATTCTCGTGGTCTTGAGCAGACAACCACCCGCGCCGCGTTCTTTGAGAACGTGGTTTTCCCTTTTCATTTCAGGAGGAACGGCATGTCTCGAAATTATGGATTGGGCAGTCGTGACATGTCGTCGGCTGCCCGGATTGCCCTCGATCGAGCTGCTCGACGCGGCGAATTGTCGTTTTCCAGCGTGGCGACCCTTAGTGAACGCTTTTCCCAGTTTGTTGATGCCGCGCGCGCGCAAGGCATCGGCCGGTTGGAGCGAATTACTCCCGACCTGGTGCAGGCTTATGGTCAGCAACTCGCCACCCGAGTCCAAGGCGGGGAATTATCACCCGCCTATGCGCAGAACCTTGTGAGTGCGATCAACACCGTCATGCAGTTGCTGCGCGATTGGACGAGTGTCAGCCCGACCAAGACGTGCGGCATTGCCCTGCGTTGCGCAGTGCGATCCATTCCGCCGTTAGGGGTGGATCGCACCGTGCTCACGCGCAGCCTTGAGCCACTGCGTGATGATGACCAACTGCGTGCCGCGGCGGTCGCCGTTTTGGCCCGTGAGCTGGGCCTGCGCAGTAAAGAAGCGGCGTTGCTGAATGCCCATAAGGCGTTGCAGGAAGCGCGTGAGCGCGCCCAGGTGACGATTGTCGAGGGCACGAAGGGCGGACGGTCACGCACGGTCCCCGTGCTTCAGAAGCAGCAGCTGAGTGCCCTGGCGAACGCCGCCACGCTGCAGGGGGCAGGCCGTTCGTTGATTCCGGTCGCGCAAAATTGGAAACAGTTTCGTGAAAACACCCTACGCCAGGGTCGCGTCCCCCTGCAGCAGGTCGGCATCACCGGTTATCACGACCTGCGCGCGGCCTATGCCTGTGATCGTTACCAACAACTGACTGGCCATCCGGCACCGGTGATCGCTGGTGGCATCGTCGACAAGCACCAGGATCGATTGGCGCGGGAACAAATCAGTGCCGAACTCGGCCATGGCCGAATTGATGTGGTCGCGGAATACATCGGAGGCCGTGGATGAAACTGCTCGAAGAAGTCGAAAACCTCAGCCGTGGCTATGTGCGCAAGGGTGGCAAGGACAACCGGCGTCAGCAGCGGGCGCGGATGCTCGCTTTGGCCGCGTTCTGTGCCGCGGAAGGGGCTCATTCGCTGGCCCAGGTCGGGGCTGGACACGTCATTCGTTATTGGCGCGCCACGCGCCACCTCAGCGATGCTACTCGTTACAACCATTGGCGGGCGATCTGTGTGCTGTGGTCGCTTGCCAACAAATCGGCGGAACCGCCAAAACCGCATGCGGGAAAGCCTTGATACCTATGTTGGGATCATCTGACCTAGCGCAGCAGACTTAACGATCTGACGTACGTAACGGCGGTTATTCAGGCAACCAATCGGTATTGCTCCTGCCGGATTAGCCCAGTCGCTGTTGTTCATTGATTACTCGCTTTTCCCAAGGGACTGTTGCCGCGCGGAGAGCATATGGATTGAGGTCGGTCGTGCGTGCAGCGACCTAATAAAAAGTCGCTGACTGAAAGTCAGGCATTACTGGGGAGGGGGAGCCGCAAAGCGGGGGAACCCCGGAGGGGTGCCCCGGCAAAGCCGCTGTTTTTTACCTTAGAGGGACAGATTCCGGGTTACTAGCGATCCGTTTTTTTGACTCGACGAATTGAAAATTTAAAAGGGGTTCTTTTAAAGCTTGTTTTTCTTGTTTTTAAACTTGTTTTCTGACCTTCTAACATATTGATTTATAAGGATTTTTCTATGCTTATAAGGGACAGATTCCGGGTTAAAGGGGGACAGATTCCGGGTTAAAGGGGGACAGATTCCGGGTTAAAGGGGGACAGATTCCGGCTATTACCCACAGCCTCTTAGGGCCGTTACGCAAAAATTCACAGGGACAGGGACATTGACTTTTCCCTGTCCCTCATCATTCAATCCGGGACAGATTCCGGGTTCCACGGAGAGGGCAATGGTCGAAAATAAGGTTACTCAGTCAAACAAACTCATTGAGGCGTCACACACACTGACGCTCAACGAAAAACGTCTTGTGCTGTGTGCTGCCTCGCTGATTGATTCGCGTAAGCCGCTACCTAAAGACGGTTACCTGACCATAAGGGCCGACACATTTGCGGATGTGTTCGGCCTTAAGGTGAAGCATGCTTATGAAGCGCTCGATGATGCAGCGACAAAGCTCTTCAATAGGGACATTCGCCGATACGCCAAAGGCAAGATAGTGGAGCGGATGCGTTGGGTCTTCCATGTGAAGTACAAAGAGGGCCAGGGCTGTGTTGAGCTGGGTTTCTCTCCAACCGTACTGCCACACCTCACCATGCTCAACAAAGAGTTCACCAGCTACCAGCTCAAGCAGATCGGCAGCCTATCCAGTTTCTATGCTGTTCGTCTTTACGAACTGATGAGCCAATTTCTCAAGCTCGGAGAGAGGGAATGTAGCCTCGACCAGCTTCGCCAGATGCTTGACCTAGGGGAGAAATACCAAGACGTGAAGGACATGCGAAAGCGCGTGCTCGATCCGGCCCTGAAAGAACTGAACAGCAGTACAGACCTAACAGTCGTTGCAGAGCCTAGAAGGAAAGGCCGGAAGATTATCGGGTTCGCATTCACCATCACTAAGAGCGATCAACTGGCATTACAGCTTTAACCGTTATGGGGCATACCTACCAGTCAGCTGATAAGCTGTAGGGCACCCTACAGACAGAACCCGACACCGCCCTACATGGCAAAACTAACGATCGGCCGTATGGCAAAACTCTACGGCTTGCACCGCTCCACGCTGCATGAGGCTGTAACCAAAGGCCGTATAACTGCTGGGCTGGATGGGAAAGGACAAAAGGTCATTGATCTCTCGGAAATGATCCGGGTTTATGGAGAGCCATCCGGATCCACCCGACACTCCCCTACACCTTCACCAGACGTCCTCCCTACACTCGCAAAAGACGCCCTACACCCTCTCCTGGAAGAGTTGCGATTGCTGCGCGAAGAGGTACGCGAGCTGCGAAATAGCCTGCAGTTGCTCGAACATAAGCCGGCTCCCCCCTTAGTAACCAAATCAGTAGCAAAATCCTCAGGATCTGAAAAGCATCAGGAACCCGCCACATGGGCCAGCCTGTTCAGCGCATTGGACGAATAAGAAAGCTTCGATTCGGAAACTGGTCACTCAAAAGGGGGAAAGATTTCGGCATAAAAAATGGCCAATCTCGTAGGAAGACAGGGCAGCCGATCTCGTCTTAATTGCCGTTTAGGTAGATGACGATAATGGATTATCACGTATCCAACCGGCACTCAAACCCCACCAGGGTGGGCTTAAATTACGGTGACGCAGGGGCGAGTTTATCTGGGTGTGGTTGGGCTTTGCTGTTAACATTTGGTACTGTGGTTTTATCCACTACTTCGCTGAATGCGCCGGGGGGCGAGATGCTTTCAACTGAAGAGTACGTACCACTTGAGAGCGCTATAGCATCACTCAGGCGTGAATCCGCAGAGGTGCTAAAGGCCATAGCCAGGGCCGTTAACTCGTTTGACCCTCGTACTGAATTCAGCCGCAGCACCATTACTGGCTCGAAATACGGGAAAAGCATTCCGGGCTTCGCTATTACCTACGGCCAGCTTGGCGCCTATCTGGACATAGCCGTAAGCAAGTACGCCTCGGTCATTATCGAAACCGAAGTGGGTGTGGTTGAATCTGCCCATGTAGCGATCAATCGAGAATGGTTGCTTAGCCAGCGCGAGCAAGCTGCCAGGCAGCCAGAGGTGATACGAGAGATAGCGCTACGGTCTTACGCCTCGAAAGGTGCCACTGTCACCCCAATCTTGCGGCAGCTTGAAGACCAAACCCCGGAGGCTGCCCGCGCCGAACTGCGCAAGCTAAATATTCGCTTAGAGCGAAGCCTGACAATTGGGCCTGATGACCAGCGGGATGAAGAGATAGAGCGCCTGCAGGTATTGCTGGAGGTTTCTAACACTGAACAAATGGCCGCGGCTGACGAAAACACAGCCTTAGTTAGAATGGTTAAAACCCTCACGATTGAGAATGACCAGCTACGGAAGGCACGCGCTGACAAAGTATCGCCCGTCGCCTATTCCCAGTCCGTAGTACCGCAAGCCGCAAGCCGCCGCCCCACTAACGTGGAAATCCGTAACGACGCATCGAGAGCGACAAGAGAAGTCATTGCTGATCTGGCGCGATCAATGTGGGCGCACGAGGACTTTGCTGACTATCGAACAATGGAAATGGCGCGAATGATTCGGCGCCTGACCGAGGCGGAGTATGGGGATAAATTGCCAAAGACAGACGTGGTTCTAGCCAGGTGGCTATCCGCGGATGCCGCGCCCCCCTCAGCAAAGCGCCGAGGACGAACACCAAAGGACAAATAAAAAAAGAATAATTCACATCCCCGGTCAGATATTCAATTAACCGGCGCCGTCGAACAATTTTAAGTGCCGTTTCTTCCTGCCAGCATTGCCATCGTCGATTACCCAAACGCCCTGGAGCGACTTGACGATGACAGCCACCGCCCACCCTGACCTTGCTGCTTTACACGCGCAAACCTTATCTCCCGATGAAGGTAAGAGCTGCAACGCGTTACTCATGCAAAAAATCAGCATGAAATTCAGACAAAAAAAATCCTCTCGAGCTGTTTACTTCCAGCAAGAAAGGATGATAATCTGGTGAGATGTGTCGAAGTTGAAGCTAGGTCACATCTTACACTTTGCGTATGTGTAATTTAAAGAGAATTGACGGTGCGGTCAATACCATTTATCGGTTTACCGTAAACAAAAATTCCAGCCAGTCGCCTCAGCTTCGATCCATAAAACTCAAAAAACCAACTTAAAAAGGATCGAAAATTGCTAAAAATTCAAGAAACCGAACTGTTCCGTACCGAATTCGCAAACCAAATTTCTTTGGGCAAGGACCCCGCCCCCTTTAAGGAAATCGTTGGCCTCCTCGAGGCTCAACTGCCGCTTCCTGTTCGCAACTGCGACAATCCTCTTGTGGGGACCGGTGGCTCATGGTGCTGCTTGATCAGTCACGATTGGTGGGTGATCTACACATGCGACATGAAAGCCGGAACGATCACATTCGAACAAACAGGTAGCGCCGCTCACCTTTTCGCGGAATGAGTTAGAAAAGCGGCGCCTTAGGGCGCCGCTTCAACCCTAAATACCGAGACTTTTAAAGAAATCTGCTGAGCTTTCATGCTGACGAATTCCCTTCTCTTCGGTCGGAGCTTCTAGCGCCTTCTGAGCACGCGCATTGAGGCTCGGAGCTTTAACTTCAAAAGGCAGTTCTTGGGTCTGGACTACCTGAACAAGCATCATGCGAATCGCTTGAGAAACAGTCATCCCCATTTCAGCCAGAACCGCAGTAGCGCTTGCTTTCAAATCACTCTCAATTCGAGTGCGAACGACTTCAGTGTTAGCCATGGGGCCTCCGATCTCAATGTAGCTACAATGAGTACAGTATAAAGATACTGATTAAAATGTCCACTGATTTGTACAAAAAATGCTCAATTGTCAGCTAAAAGCGCACATATCCAGCTGCGGTAAAAGGCTTTTGCGCGCCAAAGTGAAAGACATTCCCGACACAGCTCCGTCAGCGGATAAGCACCTTTAAAACTACTGATAAAAACGGTTATCGTGAGTTTTTCAGTGCAGGAGCAGACCCATGGCGACACTTACGGATTTTGACGAATGGCTC
>NZ_JAKNRW010000061.1 GCF_023072615.1 Pseudomonas violetae | reverse complement strand
CACCACCCAAGGCGTGCGCAACACCGTGGTCGGCGGCAACGAGCTGATGTCCATTGCTGGTAACAGCAGCACGACGGCAGGCGGCACGTTGGTGATTCAGGCCGGTTCGCAGGCCCACGTCACCGCCGCCAACGTGGTGATCGATGCGGGGATGAGCTTGACGCTCAAGGCGGGCGGTCACCACATCGTGATCAACCCCGGCGGGATCTTCAGCAGTGTGGCCATTGTTGAAGGTGGGGCTCCGGTGGCCGGTGTGCCTGTCCAGTCCGCGCTTTCATTGGTTCCGGTGGCTGCGCAGGCGCTGATTGCGCCATCCCTGGCCGCACAAAAACAGGCATTGACTCAGGCTGCCCAGCAGGCCGCACCGATCTGTGCCGTGTGTCAAAAACTGGCGGAGATGACGACATGAGTCAGGCTTACCTGCTGCTGGATCGAGCCCAGATCGAACATCTGCCTGAGCGTCTGTTTCAGCTGGGCAGCTCAACGTTTCAATCGCTCTATCAGACAACCGTCTATAGCTCGTTGGAGGAAGCCGGGCCGGTACTGGTGTCGGTTTTCCCTGATAGCCCGCTGGCTCATACGTTTTTTCGGGACTGGAGCGCGACATGTGGTGTCTGGCTGGAGTCCGAGGCGCAAGAAACTGTCGTGCTTGAGCATCTACGTAGCCTGATTCACGTTCGGGTCGAAGGGGATGTCACAGTCCTGTTCCGCTACCACGACCCTCGTATCGCGGCATTGTGGCTAGCGCAGCTGCCCGCCTGCGAGCGTGATCGTTTGATGGGGCCGGTGCGACTGATACGGCTCCCGGAACTGGATATCCATCAAGAAAACCCGGATCAACCCGCTGCAGTGTATGCGCAAGAACCTTGGTTGATCCTGTCGGCGGAACAACTGGAGCACTTGGGCACCGCCCAACAACAGCGCTTCGCCCAACGGTTGATCGAGCATTGCCAACAGTACTTTTCCGAATACCTGCACGGACTGGACGCCTTTGCACTGCAGCAGTGGGCAGCTCACTGCCAGCACACTGCTGGACTTCATGGTTACAGCGCCATCGACGAAGTCCTGCGCTGGGCTCGTTTCCACGCGGTGCTGGGCACTGACTTTCCCGACGCACCTGCTCACGCCGCTTACCGAAGCCTGTTGGCCGAGCACGGTGTATCGCCCGAGCAACGGCTGGATAACCTGGATGCCCAAATGTCGCGTCAGCAACTCACCGGCAAGGAGTACGGCGTATGAGCGCAGAAAAACTGGCGATGATCGACCGAGCCGCTCAGGCGACACGCGCCGCCAAGGCTCATCCCCATATCGATATCAACAGCCCGATGGCGCTGTGCCCAGCCCGCCAATCCGAGCTGTTCGTGATCCCCGTACGCTATGCCTTGGCTGAAGAAAAGGCCGACAGTCCTTGCTGTATTCCCGGCGTAACCACGCAAAGCCGCCCGATGGCGGCACGACGCTTGCGGGGCGGGTTTGTTTATCTGTGGCAAGACAAAGGCCCCCTCAAACGGTATTGCGTCTCGCCGAATGGCCAGCTCGAAGAACAGGCACTGGACGACGATGATACGCTGGTGCTTGAGGCTCCCCTGAAGGGCTTGGCCTTGGAAAAAGTCCACGACGCCTGGATGCTCTACAGCGAATTCCCTCTGAACGCCGAGCACTGCCAATCGCTGAGTGACAGCAGCGCCAAGCGTCGTGAACACATGCGTCACGTGGCGTTGCGCACCGTGGCCAACGAGCTGCAGGCGCCTCATTGCCCGCCGCTGACCGAAGCCGATCAGGTCATGGCCGAGCTTATCCCGGCCACCTACGCCCGGTCGATGAAAGCGGATCAAAAACAGGGCGGTGAAGATATAGACGCGCTGGGCGCGACGGCGATAAAAGACCCGACCACGAGCAATATCAATGCCTACACCGATGCCAGGCACCGCTTGCGTGAGCGGGAGAAAGTCATCGCCCAGTACCCCGAGGCCAGCGACGAGGCGCCGGGCGAGTGGAGCGCCGAACCATGGGACGGCCAGGGCACCCAGGATTGGCTGGACAGCGCCAAGGCCCAAGCCAGGGACCTTTTTTGCGTTTTTGCCTGCCTCGATGACGATTTGGGTGTGCTGCGTGACATCAACCATGAGCAGGAAGGGGTCGAGGCGAGTCACGAAAAGTGGCTAGGTGATAACAACGTACGCCTGAGCATCGGCGGGTTTATTCGCAGCCTGATCACGGAAGATGGCGCCGAACTGGCCGGGTCCATCAGCTACCGCTACAAGGGTCGTGACATCACCCTCACACCCGAACAGGGCCAGGTCATGCTCGACACCCAGCATCGGCTGGATGAGGAACTCCAGGCCGAAACCCGGGCCCGTCAATACGGCGGCCGGCCCACCCAGGCCGAAGCCGCCGCCCGCGATGCGCGTATCGCGGCCATTGTCGCGCCGGTGCGGGCCTTTATTCCGGCGGACTTGTACCACGAAGTGGAATTCGTCGTGCGCGAATACCGTGCCGAAAAGCATGCCAACCTCAACAACCATCACTTCAGTGCCAAGGTCAGCAAATACATCGACCTCGATGCGATGAATACCTGGTTCGCCCAGACTGCAGCGGCGCATTACCATCAGATCGAGCAGCGGCATACGGCGTTGTTTGCCGACCGGGGTGTTTACCTCAACCGCTCCGTCAGTGGCACCTGGTTTGTCGATTATCATGACCTGGACACGCGGCATTGGCTGACCCAACTGGCCACCGGTTGCCTGACCGCTCAATGCATCCGCGCCCAGGGCGCCGAGCAATACGCCGATTACGTGCGTGCCGCGGATGGTGGTGCCCTGAAACATCTGTTCAACGCCTGGACGCCCTCAATCGATGCGGCGGTTAACAACACCTCTCGCCTGGGCGAGTTGATGGCCGCACTGGCCTCGGACAACATCAGCGCCACTCATCAGGCCTTGGCACCGTTGAGCTCGCGGGTCCTGAATGACATCGCGGCCATGGCCCGAGTCGTGAGCAGCGACTGGAGCGTGTTGGTCAACCGGTTGGCGGCTTCGCTGTTATTGCTCAAGGGGAACGGCGCTTTCAGCGGCTCCTGGATGGGCGTCCTCATCGCCGCGCGGCTGGGCAGCGACACGCGTTTGCAGCTTGTCAACGAGGCCGGCCGGCAGGTGTGGAAGGTGTTGGGGCAACAGGCCGAAGCGCTGGGTGACTGGGCGAAGGAGACCGGGAGGGCCATTGGTTCGGGGCGTGTGGGACGGATTGTGAATTCACCCGTTGTGGCCAACAGCGGTGGGGTGGTGCCGTTGGCGGCGTTGTTGTTGAACGTGCTGAATGCGCATAACTATTTGCGTGAGGCGGCGGCGCTGGAGGGGATGGACAGTCAGCGGGTGAATGACACGCTGTCGGCGACGTTGTATGCGGCGTCGTCGTTGGTGGCGGTGGTGGATAGCCAGGTGCGGAAGGGGATGGGGGTTAAAGAAATGTCCTTAAAGCTTCCAGATGGCAGGATCGGAAGCATACCCACACTCACCCTGTTTGGTGGGGTGATTGGTGGATTGTCGGCCTTTGCCGCGTTAAAAGAGTTCAAGTCCCTGCAAATACAACTGGAAAACGCCCAAGGCCAAGTCGACCCGTGGCTGCAAATGCGCCAGATCGTGGTCGGTGGACAAATAGCGGCCTACGGCGCCCAAGCGCTGTTAGGGGTTGGCTACACCGCCCGCGCCCTGGCAGGCTCAATAACCGTCGAAGTCGCCATCTTGCGTTACACGCTGTACATGGGGCCGTTGAGCTGGCTCATTCTCGTGCTGGGTGTTCTGCACCTGATCACCACGTTCTGGAAGCAAACCCCGCTGCAAAACTTCCTGAGTTCTTGCTGCTGGTCAAAAGAGCGGGCGATCGATCTGGCACCTGTCGGCCCCAAAGCCCAGCTGGCCGAACTCGACCGGCTGTACCTCATCCTTTATTCACCTCGGGTCAGCATGCAAAGCAGCTCGGAATCGACCAGTGGCAGTGGCCCTTCCGGTCTCGCTTTCGACAGCTCCATCAATGCCTTGACCATCGACTTGCCTGGTGCCGAGCCCGGCAGTGTCTATCTGGAACTGAGCATGGTCGGTGATCCGGTGGACACCCAGGCCTACCGCGACCTGATCAAGAACAGCCCGTTCCAGCACTTCAAAATACCGCGGTCCTGGCGAGACATGCCCCCTCATTGGTTGTCCAGCAGCAGCTGTCAGTGGATACCGCACCAGGAAGGACAGGGCTTACGCTTGAGTGGCCCCTTTAAAGAGCTGAAAGACGTATTGGGCACAACCCCCAGCACCGTCTCCCTGCGCTTGCGTTATCGCACGCCATTGACCGCGATACTCGGCGCCAGCACCTTTATCGGTGGCGAACGAGGGCTCGCTTTTACCCTCAATCACTACACCGACGTGATAGCGCTGCGGGCGGACCCGACGCCGCACCTGGATCGTGTGCCGAACTACCCGCTCGGCGAGGACCACCCCGGCGCCATTTACCTGCAACCCAAGGACAAAGCATGAGCACGCCAGCGGCCGGCACCTCGAAAAAACGCATGCTTTCGCGCAATGACTATTTGGCGCCGTTACCGATTCCTACCGGACAAAAGCCTTGTGATGTACTCAACACCATTTGGCGCAAGAACGAGGTGTTTCTTGATATAGGCAACTACAGCATCGGTTCGGCGGTGATGGTGATGTGGCCAACGCTGATGGTATTTGTACTTGCGGGTTACATCACACCTGAGCCTGGAATGATCTGGATTGGGGCATTAATCATCATCGGTATTCCTTCAATGTTTTTGATCCAAGGCCTATTTCGCGAAGTGCCCCTACCCGTGCGCTTCAATCGCCAGCGCCGAGAAGTCTGCGTCCCCCGCGACGACGGCCAGTACTGGATCGTCCCGTGAGAAACCGTGACGGCTGCCGCCACCCAGCAGTCGTCGGTCAGCCAGGCCGGTAAAGCCACGATGGGTTTACTAATCATTGGTTTCGAAAACCCGGACCCATTGGCCAAGGAAGACAACAAGCACTTTTCGCTGGGCTTCAACTGTGGTGGCGGCACCACGGCGATGGCGTTGTGGGAGTGCATGCGCAGTTACATGGAGATTGGGCCAGAAGCCGCACCGGAGGCCGCAGCCCTTAACTCAGGCGCGAACCTGCGTTACTACATCGATTACATGAAAGATAAAGCCAAAGAGCGTGGCTGGGTTTTGACCCTGCTATGGGAAGGTGTATTTGGCGTATTTATCTTCAATGCGCCTCTCGCTACCTATCTGCAAAGAAAGAAGCTGTACCCGCCACCAGACCTTACTTATCCCGACATCATCGAGTGGTCAAAACCTTTGCCTCCCGAGCAGTGGGCCAAACGCTCCCCAGAACTGGAATCCGCGATCGCCAAACGAGAGGCTGAACTCGCCACGCAGGCCAGGGATGCTGCATGAGCACGCCACCGGCAGGAACCACGAAAAAAAGGACGTTTTCGTTTCTGCGAGATTTTCAAAGCTTTGCTTCCTCAAGATTCATTCCCCTCCCAGCCTGTACACTGTTCGAAAACACCAAGGACAACCACCCCTCATGCACACCTCTAGCCTCAGTAAAACCCTGGCCTGCAGCGCATTCGGACTGCTCCTCGCCACATCTCGCTGTATCGCCGCGGCCCCCACCGATCAGCAGATCGAAGCCACCGTGAAGGACGCCGTCACACCCGTCATGCAGCAACAGAACATCGCGGGCATGGCCGTCGCCGTCACCTACAAAGGCCAAGCGCATTATTTCAACTTCGGCACAGCCTCCAGGGAAACCGGCAAGGCCGTCACTGAAAACACCTTGTTCGAAATAGGCTCGGTCAGCAAAACCTTCACCGCGACCCTCGCCGCTTATGCCCAGGCCAGCGGCAAATTGTCCCTCTCCGACAAGGCCAGCCAGATTCTCCCAGCATTGCGCGGCAGCGCTTTCGACAACATCAGCGTGCTGCAACTGGGCACCTACACCGCCGGTGGCCTGCCGTTGCAGTTTCCTGAAGATGCCGACTCGTCCGCCAAGATGGTCGGTTATTTCCAGCAGTGGAAGCCGACCTACACCGCTGGCAGCCACAGGCAGTATTCAAACCCGAGCCTGGGCTTGTTTGGCTATCTGGCAGCGCAGAGCATGGGCGCGCCATTTGACCAGTTGATGCAACAGACCTTGCTGCCAAAACTGGGCCTGTCCGATACCTGGCTCAAGGTCCCCCAGGCCGAAATGGCGCGGTACGCCCAAGGCTATAACAAGGCGGACAAACCGGTCAGAGTCGGCCCGGGAGCGCTGGATGCAGAGGCGTACGGGGTGAAAACCAGCGCCGTCGACATGCTGCGCTATGTCGAGGCGAACATGCGACCGGCGAAGCTGGAAGCACCGATGCAACAGGCTATCGCGACCACTCACACTGGGTACTACACCGTCGGCAACATGACTCAGGGACTCGGTTGGGAGCTTTACGACTTCCCCATTACCCTGGAACAACTACTGGCGGGAAACTCAACGGAAATGGCCATGCAGGCGCATGAAGTGCGCGGGCTCAACCCTGCGCAACCTGAGCCACAGAACGTGCTAATCAATAAAACCGGCTCGACCGGCGGCTTTGGCACCTACGTGGCGTTCGTGCCCTCCAAAGAGATTGGCATCGTGATCCTGGCGAACAAGAACTACCCGAATCCGGAGCGTATCAAAATCGCCCACTCGATTCTGAGCGTGTTGGCACCCTGATCGAGAACAAGCAATTAGTGTGAACAAAAAAATGGGCGACCTATGGAGGTCGCCCATTTTTGTTGGCGCGGACTCGAGCCCGGGTTAATTGCCGCTCGGCCTACCGTATTCCTTGATCGTCGCCCCGCTCGTACTCAGCTGCCAAGGAATGCGTTTCGCCCGTGAATACACGCAGGCTTCGCCAGCTGCCACAAAGGTCCGTATTCAGTCGTCGGGCATTTCCGGTGGCTTGGTGGGTTTGGCCGGTTTGGCCGGTTTTGCGCCTTTGGCGCCTTTGACTGGCTCGGCTGCGGCCGGAGCCGCCACTGCTGCTGCCGCAGCTTCTTTTTCAGCCATCGGCATGGCATCGATGGTGCTGAAGATCTCCTTCAGGTCTACCGTCCCCAGTTGCTCAAGTTTCTTCTCACCATCCTTGCCCACGAGAATGACCTTGGTCTGCGCCCCCGCCCCCAGCTTGAGCGCACGAATCAGCGCCATCGTACTTTGCGGGTCGAGGTCCTTGCCTTCACGCTGGCCCATGGTGTTGATCACCGAATACAGCACCATGTTGCGCTCAGTGAAACCCTGTTTGTTCGCAGGATCTTCCAACGATTTTTTCAGGCTGACCCACGTCGGGTCCACCGTGCTGGGCGCGATCACAATCAGCGGTCGCGCGCGCCCCTTGTCCATGTCCAGCGGTGAGTCGCCATCAGCGGCGAGCAAGGGGCCGGCAAGAACCAGCAAGGTAGTCAGGGTCAATGACCTGATGAGCATGCGCATCTCCTTTTGTAATCCACGCTCTAATGATTGCGCATCGCGGTGATTGTTCCGGGTAACGCACCGCAATTGTGTTTCACCTAGACCAAAGCTTAGGTCAGGGCGGTCATTGCGCAACCGCGACTCTGCGCGCGGTTGATTACCTGAACCGAACATTCTATGGTCGACGCACGACAAGCCGGCGCCATGAAAAGGAGCTTCAACCGCGATGCAAATCGACTACCTGTGCGACCACCCGAGGCTCATCCGCGAGTTGGCCGAGCTCAATTTCAACGAGTGGGGTCAATACCGTCCCAACGACACCCTGGAAGCCAGGACCGCTCGCATGCGGGCGGCCTGTCGCAAAGGTGCAGTGCCTTCGGTTGTCGTCGCCATCGAAGACGCACAATTGCTCGGCGGCGCCCTGCTGATCGACAGCGACCTGGCGTCCCGCCCGGATCTGACGCCGTGGCTCGCGGGTGTGTATGTCAAGGCCGAACACCGCGGCCGGGGCATTGCCTCGCAATTGGTGACCCGCATCGTCAACGAGGCGGCGGCATTGGGCATCGCCGAGCTTTATCTCTATACCGACAAGGCCCAGTCACTTTATGCCCGTCTGGGTTGGGAAGTCGTCGAGGATACGGTGGATGACGATGGACTCGAAATCACTGTGATGAAGCGCCTGATCCCAACGACCTGACCCACGAGTCCCTCAGAGAGGTTAGTGCCGCCAGGCGCCAGTTCGCACGCCTGATTTTCAGCGCTCCTGTCTGCGAAAGCAGCACGTTCATGAACGTGCTGCACCTGATGGAAAAACATAGGTTGGCCCCTACGATTCCCACCATCATCAATGGGTATTGCAGGAAAAAGGCTTCTTCCTACGCCAGGTGTGTTACCGTTCTGACCGGTTTCAAGCACTTTTTCTCCTGTTTGACCGGATCGAACGCTGCCTTCCAGCGTTTTCTCGAGAACCCTCGCTTGATGGTGGCCTGCCCACCCCCGGCCTTCTGTTTCACCGACAGATGCAGCCTTCATCACATTGCGCCATCGGTTAAGCCGATTTTATTGCGCATCACTGCAGAGCTTGATTGCCCGACCGTTACCGGTACGAGCGTCACTCTTTTCCGCGCTCAGTCGTCGCCAGGGCCAAGATCCCGCGCGCGATGATCCGCCTGAAGAAAGGAGTCTTTATGACTTTTAGAGTTGCCATTCTTGGCGCCGGCCCTAGCGGCTTGGCACAGTTACGTGCTTTTGAAGCCGCCCGTTGCGACGGCGCTGAATCCCCCGAGATCGTTTGCTACGAAAAGCAGAGTGACTGGGGCGGTCTGTGGAATTACACCTGGCGCACCGGTTTGGATCGGTATGGCGAGCCCGTCCATGGCAGCATGTACCGTTATCTTTGGTCAAACGGCCCCAAAGAATGCCTGGAGTTCGCCAATTACAGCTTCGAAGAACACTTCGGCCGACCGATTCCTTCCTACCCACCGCGCGCCGTGTTGCGTGACTACATCATCGGTCGCGTAGCCAAAAGCAACGTGCGCCAGCATATCCGCTTCAATACCGCGGTGCATTGGGTTGCCTATGACGAGAACACCGGCAAGTTCGCAGTCACCGTGCGCGACCTGAAGCAAGACCAACTGATCACCGAAGAATTCGATCACGTCATCGTCGCCACCGGGCACTTTTCGACCCCCAACGCACCTTACTTCGAAGGCTTGGAGCAGTTCCCAGGTCGCGTATTGCACGCTCATGATTTCCGCGATGCGTGCGAGTTTCAGGGCAAAAACTTGCTGCTGGTTGGCAGCAGTTACTCCGCAGAGGACATCGGCACGCAGTGCCACAAGTACGGCGCCAAGTCGGTTACTTTCAGCTATCGCACCAAGCCAATGGGCTTTGATTGGCCGGAATCCTTTGCCGAAGTACCGTTGCTCACCCATGTGGTCGGCAAGACCGCACACTTTAAGGATGGCAGCAGCCAAGAGGTCGATGCGATCATCCTGTGCACCGGGTATCAGCATCACTTCCCGTTCTTGCCCAACGAGCTGACTTTGACTACGCGCAACCGGCTTTACCCGGAAGGCTTGTACAAAGGCATAGTGTCTTTGGCCAATCCGAAGCTCATGTTCCTCGGCATGCAGGATCAGTATTACACCTTCAACATGTTCGATGCCCAAGCCTGGTATGCCCGGGACATTATGCTTGGCCGCATCAAGCTGCCAGCGGAACAAGCCATGGCCAGCGACACCCTTAAATGGGTGGCCCGCGAAGAGCAAGTGGCCGATCCCTTTGAAGCCATCGACTATCAGGCTGCCTACATACTCGACCTGCTTGAGCCGACCGATTACCCGCCCTTCGACGTTCTGACCGTGGCTGATATTTTCAAGGAGTGGGAACATCACAAAGCAGCGGACATCCTCGGCTATCGCAACAAAAGCTACCGCTCCACGCTGACCGGCACCATGGCGCCCGTGCATCACACGCCGTGGATGGATGCGATGGACGATTCACTGGAAGCCTTCCTGCACGACAAGCAATCGAAGCCAGCAAAGGCTTCTACATGAATCAACCAAGCCTTAGCCAGGCACGGTCGCGCTTCACTACCAGCAGCATCCGCTGGGGTTTTATGTGGGCATTGTGGTGCGCCGTGCTCTGGGGGGCTTGGTATGTGCCAGGCTCCGCGGTGTGGTTCGAGGCACCCTATGTAGACCTGAAGTACGACACCAATGCCGAGTTCCTGCTGGCAGCTGCCGTATTGACCACGTTTAACGCCGTCGCCGTGTTGTTCTTCCTGTTCGTTTGGAACGGGGTACTGGGCAAGTGGGGCGAGTACGTTCGCACCATCAAACAGATGCGTTACATCTCCAAGTGGTTCTTCATCGGCGCCATCTTTGGCGGTCCGATTGCCATCTTTGGCTCGTACTTGGCGATCGGCTATATCGGCGGGGCCTTCGCGGCCATTTCCGCGTTGATGTACCCCATCATCGGCGCAACACTGGCCAGGCTCTGGTACCAGGAGAAAATTACCCGGCGCGCAGCCTTGGGTATTTTCATCATCTTGGCGGGGGGCGTGACGGTGTATGCACCCGGCATCATTGCTGAAATAACCGGCACCGGTGACACCGGCTGGCTGGGCTATCTAGGCGGTGCAATGGCTGCTATTGGCTGGGGTGTAGAGGGCGCAATTGCCGGTCGCGGGTTAGATGTTGCCGACCCGGACATAGGCATTACGGTGCGTTTTACCGCTGAAGTGCTGTATTGGGTCGCACTGATTTTGCCGGCCATCTATTTGTTTACCGATCAACCGGTAGTCGAACTAGTGGTCGCCACATTCAATTGGGCCGCCATCGGCTGGCTGACGTTAGCAGGCGTGACTTTCGCCTTCTGCTACGTCTCTTGGTACAAGTCATTCCCTCTGATTGGCGTCGGCCGCGGACAGGCAATTGCCGCGCTGTATGGTTTGTTTGCGGTGATCTTCCTCGGCGTCTTCACGCTTAAATTTCCCGAGTGGAACTTCTTGGCGGGTTTGGTGCTGTTTGTGGCGGGCGGGTTTGTGATGTTCACCGAAAGTGATGAGGTACTGGATGTAGTGCGCGCCGTATCAACCGACCGCAAAAAACCTGGCACCGCCGTTGATGCTGTTAACTCGTAATGATTGGAGCAAGCCATGAATAAGCTGCATATGAAGGGCCGCATTCTCCAGTTGATCAACGACCAGCACGACGTCGGCATCTGGGACTGGCAAATCACCGATGCGCTACTGAATGAATATGGACTTAGCGGCGCCTATTGGCGCGGCAACACCCGCGTCACCCTGACGGACCTGTTCTCCAGCGGCATCATCGAGAGTGTCGAGGAAAAATTAGATGACCACGCCTATTTTGGTGCCGGCCGAGTGTTGTTCAAGTTCAGGGTTAATGAGTTTGGTCGCCAACGCATGCACGACACTGCGCTGGCCTGACGGCTGTTGCCACTTACTATTATCATTAAGGAAATACGATGTCTGAGTTCTGGGGTTTTCCGGGGGCCGACATGCTCGCCGTCGCCGTCATTATTGTACTTAGCAGCTTTGCGCTGTATCAGGCGCGGACTTTTGTGACGAAGCTGTAGTTGCATGCACGATGAATCATAGGCACCTCTCCATCAATCAGCATGGCATGAAACAGCCGTTACAAGGCTAGCAGTAAAACGATAGCGCAAGAAAATATTGACCTGTGACAATAATAAAAAAGCCCTGAACATCAGGGCTTTAGTACATGATTTTTACATTTACATCTGTGGTATCGGCTAAAAGGCCAGTTTGTAACCAATCAATACCAGCATGGTCGCCAGACAAGGTCGCAGCACTTCATCGGAGATCCGTCCGGTGAGGTGACTGCCCAGCCAGATGCCCGGCAGCGAGCCAATCAACAAATAGCCCAGCACGTGCCAGTCCATGTTGCCCATGCTCGCATGGCCGAGGCCGGCGACCAGGGTGAGCGGTACCGCGTGAGCGATTTCGGTACCGACCAGGCGTCGGGTTGGCAGTAGCGGATAAAGGATGAACAACGCCACGGTGCCCAGGGCGCCCGCGCCGATGGACGTCAGGGCGACCATGGTGCCGAGAACCAGACCGGTAATGACGGTCATCACATTGAGGCGCGGACCGCTGGGGTTGTAGTTACCGCCAGCCCGTTTGTGGGCGAAATCGAGCAGACGTTTCTTGAAGAAAATCGCCAGAGCAGTGGCAAACAGTACAAAACCCAGGGCCTGTTTGATGACGGCGTTCATGGCATCCGGAGAGCTGTGCAGCGTGCTCAGGAACCACAACGTCAGGACCACCGCCGGAACGCTGCCGAGGGTCAGCCAGCCGGTGATTACCCAGTCGATATTCTTGTTTTTGCGGTGAACCAGGACGCCGCTGGATTTGGTGATGGCCGCGTACAGCAGGTCAGTGCCCACCGCCGTGGCGGGATTGACGCCGAACCACAGCAAGATAGGCGTCATCAAAGACCCACCACCGACGCCGGTCATGCCGACGATAAAACCGACTACCAACCCTGCAACGACTAAACCGAGGTTTCCGAAATCCATAAATCGCCCACACAAACCGCAGGAAAAAACTGGTCAGCAGCATAGCGATTTTTCTTATAACTACTTATATCGATGCGAACTATCGTTATATCGAAGTTGGATAGGGTGTGGCGGCGATCCTACGATCGCGGTGTGTATTGAGATTGATGTGGATGACACATCGCCATCGCCGGCAGGCCAGCTCCCACAGGATTTGTCCGGATCAGTGCGCCCGCCGCCCCGACCTGAAGCTGTAATGGCTATTAACAAAAACCGTAGCAAAGGCCACCAGCGACAAAATCAGCAGCGCCCAGGGAAACGACATCGCCCCCACTCGATCCAGCAACAGGCCACCAAACAGTCCACCACCGGCGATGGCCACGTTCCAGGAAGTGGTCAGCATCGCTTGCACCACATCCACGTTCTCGCCCGCAGAATCCGCCGCCGCAGTCAGCAACAGCGTGGCCGAGCCGCCAAATGAAAGTCCCCACACCGCCATGCAGGCATAAATCACCCAAGGCGCCCCAGTCGCGATGGCCAATACCAGCGCAGTCACCGCAAATACCGCCAGGCTGATCAACAACAGCCGTCGCAACCAACGGTCCACCAGCAGGCCAATAATCCAGATGCCCACCAGCGAACTGACGCCGAACACCAGCAACACCAGATCCACCCGCTCACCGAGGCCGGCTTGTGTGAGGAACGGATCAATATAGGTGTAGAGAATGTTGTGCCCCAGCATCCATGTCAGCACCACAAACAGCACGGGGCGCACGCCTTTCATGCTGAACACCTTGGCCAGTGGCAGGCGCTCGGTGTCCGGCTGTCCGGGACGATCCGGCACGGCGACCATGATCCAGGCCGCCAGCAGCAGCGCCAGGGCCGACATGATGCCGAACGAGGCTCGCCAGCCAATCAGATTGCCCAGCCAGGTTCCGGCGGGCGTGCCGAGCGACAGCGCGACC
>NZ_JAKNRW010000060.1 GCF_023072615.1 Pseudomonas violetae | reverse complement strand
AGTGAAACGATGCATCGCCGATGGTAGTGTGGGGTTTCCCCATGTGAGAGTAGGTCATCGTCAAGATTAAATTCCAAAACCCCTATCTGCGTATGCAGGTAGGGGTTTTGTTTTTGTCCGCAGGAAAGCGCCGTCCAACTAATTGCCCAACGCCCAACGCCCAACGAGCCGGTCGACCTGGCGTAGAAGCGGGACGTTCAACGAGCGCGGGAAATCGTGGTCGACTCCCGCAAGTTTGTTGCCCCGGGCCTTGCGCGGCAATTGCGGGGGTACCGGAAGTTCGTTTAATGGACAACCGATCTCAGGGATTCAGGATAATCCTGTGTTTTGATTACACCGCTTATTTTTTACTACGCAGTTGTGCAGAGCGTCTCTCAAGAGAACATCACTTCTGGCCGATAACCCGGACGGCCAATGTCATTTTCTAAAACTGCCTGGAAATCCTCGATGCTGTCGTATCACCAAAAGCGGTTCCTGATCGTCGATGATTTCTCGGACTTCCGTAGTTCAGTCAGGTCAATGCTGCGGGAGTTGGGCATTAAGGACGTGGATACCGCTGATACTGGCGAGCAAGCCTTGCGCATGTGTTCGCAGAAGTCCTACGATTTTATTCTGCAGGACTTTCATCTGGGTGACGGCAAGAAAAACGGTCAACAGGTGCTCGAGGACTTGATGATCGAGAAGTTGATCAGTCATGAAAGTGTGTTCGTGATGGTCACGGCGGAGACCAGCCAGGCCATGGTGTTAAGCGCCCTTGAGCACGAACCCGATGCTTATCTGACCAAGCCATTCAACCGGTCCGGCCTGGCCCAGCGCCTGGAGCGACTGGTGCAACGAAAAACCTTGCTCAAGCCGATCCTGCAGGCCCTTGATCGCGGCAAACCGCTGGAGGTGCTCAACGCCTGTATTAGCCTGTGCAAGCAGGACATCCGCTACTCGCCCCTGTGCCTGCGCTATCGAGCCGATGCGTTGCGCGACCTTAACCAGAACGAGGCGCTGGAGCGTCTCTATGACAGCATCATTGCCGACCGACCGCTGCCTTGGGCCTTCGCGGGGCTGGGCAAGCTGTTGTTCAAGCGCGGCCAGATCACCCAAGCCAAGGGCGTGTACGAGAAGGCCCTGAAGGTGTTTCCGATGATGCCCGCGCTTTACGACGGCATGGCTGATGTGTTGGTGGCCGAAGGGGATACCCGAGGTGCCCAGCGAGTACTGGAAGATGCAATCCGCCTGTCGCCTCTGGCGGTTCGTCGGCAGGCGCAGTTGGGCAAGCTGGCGATGGTCAACGAGGATTTCGAGACGGCTTCGAAGGCGTATCGCCAAGCGGTGGCACAAGGTGCCCAATCACGCTTCAAGGACGCCGAGAGCAATCTCGGCCTGGCGCATGCCTTGATCAGCAAAGGCAGCGAGAAGGGGTTGGATACTCGCACCCGACTGGAGATCAACACCACGCTGAGCGCCGTAGCGAAGGACAACCCGTCCGACCCAGGTCTGCAGATCCGTGCGCGACTGATGAAGGCGACCAGCCTGTTGCTCAACGATGCCGAAACTGCCGAAAAACTCACCGAGCAAGCCATGCAGCGGCTCGATGGCATGGAGCAGTTCATGAGTGCTGAGGCGGCGTTGCTGGTGGCCAAGCAGCTGCAAATGCTCGGGCAGCCAGACGCAGGTGCGTCGATGCTCAAGAACTGCGCGGAAATCTACGGGGACGATCCGACGGTGATGAAGGGCATCGCCAAGTTGACCGATGACCCGGCCATTCTCAATTCGGGCAACCTGGCCGCAGACCTCAACCGCCAGGGGGTGCGGGTGTACAAGACCGGCAATCTGGTGGAAGCCCGGGCGGTGTTCCGCAAAGCGTTGGGGCTGCAGCCGAAAAACATCAGTATCGCGCTGAATATGGTGCAGTCATTGCTGCATGGCACCGATACCAGTGTGCCTTCCGCCGAACTCGTCGAGTGCCAGGCCTGCCTGAAAATGGTCGGCCTGATGCCCGATTCCGATCCGCGCTTCCCGCGCTACCAGAAACTGAAAATCAAGGCGTTCGGCGCATGAACCACTACGAACCGGCACTGGACTTTTCCACGGTAATTGCTTCTACCGTGCACGACATGAAGAACTCCCTGGCCATGCTGATGCAGGCCCACAGCCAATGGATGGGGCGCTTGCCGGAGGCTGCACGGCAGTCTCCGGAGCAGGGCGTGATCGAATTCGAGTTCGCCCACCTCAACGGCATGCTGGTGCAACTGTTGGGGCTGTACAAACTGGGCATCAATCAGCTGCCGTTGCAGCCGGCGTACCATGAACTGGACGATTTCATCGAGGCGCAGTTGGCCTGCCATCAGGATGTGTTCGCCAGCCGCGGCATCATAGGGAGCTTTGAAGTGGACCCATTGAGCCCCTTGGGCTTCTTCGACCGTGAGCTGATCGCCTCGGTGCTGGGCAATTGCATCAACAATGCGATTCGTTACGCTCGCCATGCGGTGCTGATCAGCGTCAGCGATGTGGCAGGGCAACTGGTAATCACGGTCAATGACGATGGCGAGGGCTACTCCCCCGAAATGATTGAGCGCCAGGCCGATTATGTTCAGGGTATCAACCACACCACCGGCAGTACCGGATTGGGCTTGTATTTCGCCGCTCGGATCGCTGCGCTGCATCAGCGTAATGGTGTGGAAGGGTGCACCGAAATCAGCAATGGCGGTCCTTTGGGTGGCGGTTTGTTCAGCCTTTACCTGCCCTGAGGTTTTTTTGCCCGGAGCTGCTTGATATTCCGAACATGCGGAGCCTATTTTGTACAGGTTGCCCTTAGCGGCTCGGACAATAACAAGGATTGCGTCATGACAACCGATGGCCAGCGCTCACTCGCACAGCGATTGACGGGCATTGATGAGATCGAATGTGTCACTCCGGATTTGAACGGCGTACCCCGTGGTAAGGTGATGACCGCCGAGGGATTTCTCGAAGGTCGCCGCCTGCAACTGGCGCGGGGGGTGATGTTGCAATGCATCATGGGAGGTTATCCGCCTGCGCGCTTTTACGGCAGTGATGACGGCGACCTGGCGCTGGTTCCGGATCCGTCACAAATCCATCGCCTGCCATGGAGCAAGCATCCGCGAGCGCTGGCCATTTGTGATGCCGATGAACTCAGTGGCGAAAGTTCGAGACTGTCGACCCGTGGCCAGCTCAAGGCGGTCATCGCTCGTTTTGCAGCCCTTGGTCTGGCACCTGTGGTGGCAACCGAGCTGGAATTTTTCGTGTTCGCGCCCAATCCTGACCCGACTCTAGGATTCCAGTCACCGACCGGCCTGGACGGTCGTCGCGAGGACGGACAGTCGGCGTTCAGCATAAGCTCCAACAACGGTCTGCGACCTTTCTTCAGCGAAGTCTACGAATGCATGGCAGCCCTTGGCCTGCCGCGCGATACGTTCATGCACGAGATGGGCGTGAGCCAGTTTGAAATCAATCTGCTGCATGGCGATCCATTGCTGCTGGCCGACCAGACTTTCCTGTTCAAGCACCTGCTCAAGGAAGTGGCGCTCAAACACGGCCTTATTGTGGTTTGCATGGCCAAACCGCTGGCGCACACCCCTGGTAGCTCGATGCATATCCATCAAAGCATCGTCGAGATCGGCAGTGGGAAAAATGTCTTCAGCGACGAGGCGGGCGAGCCGACTGCAATGTTCCGTCATTTTATCGCGGGGCAGCAGGCGGGCATGGCGGATCTCACTGCATTGTTTGCGCCGAATGTAAATTCCTACCAGCGCTTGTGCCATCCCTTCGCTTCGCCGAACAATGCCTGCTGGTCCCACGACAATCGCTCGGCAGGCTTGCGTATTCCCGCCAGTTCGCCGGTCGCCCGGCGGGTCGAAAATCGCTTGCCGGGGGCGGATGCCAACCCGTATCTGGCCATTGCCGCGAGCCTCGCGGCCGGGCTGCATGGCATCGAAAAGGAGCTGGAACCAAGCGAGCCGATCCAGGGTGAGTTCGAGGTGCCGGATAATCTTTCGTTGCCCTGTACCTTGCATGCCGCTCTCGAGCGTCTGAAACGTAGTCAATTGGCTAAGGAACTGTTTGGCGAGGAGTTCATCGAAGGCTACGTCGCTTCGAAAACCCTTGAGTTGACCAGCTTCTTTGACGAAATTACTCCATGGGAGCGTCGTGTCCTGGCCGCCCAGGCCTGACGACTCAGCGTCACCGGGCTATCTTTTCGGATAGCCCGGCACTTACTGCAAGGAGCCGCTCGGAACGCCGATGCGCCAAATCTGGAAATCCTTTCGAGCGCTTTATTTCGCCTCGCTGATGATGTTGATCGGCTCAGGCTTGTTGAGTACTTATCTGGCCCTGCGCCTGGCCGCCGACAATGTCGACAGCCTGTGGGTCGGCGCCTTGATGGCAGCCAACTATTTCGGCCTGGTGCTGGGTGGCAAGATCGGCCACCGCCTGATCGCCCGGGTCGGGCATATCAGGGCCTACGCGGCCTGTGCCGGGATCGTCGGCGCTGCGGTGCTCGGTCATGGATTGATCGACTGGCTCCCCGCCTGGCTGTTCCTGCGGGTTATTGTCGGCCTGGGCATGATGTGCCAGTACATGGTTATCGAAAGCTGGCTCAACGAGCAGGCCGAAGCCAAGCAGCGTGGCCTGGTGTTCAGCGGCTACATGATTGCCTCTTACCTGGGGCTGGTGTTGGGTCAGTTGATTCTGGTCATGCACCCGGCGCTGGGCCTGGAGCTGCTGATGCTGGTCGCCCTGTGTTTCGCCCTGTGCCTGGTGCCCGTGGCCCTGACTCGGCGGATTCACCCAGCCCCCCTGCATCCGGCCCCCATGGAGCCGCGGTTCTTTATCAAGCGGGTGCCGCAGTCATTGAGCACGGTGTTGGGTGCGGGCCTGATCGTCGGCTCGTTTTACGGCTTGGCACCGCTATATGCCTCGCAGCAGGGGCTGTCCACCGAGCAGGTGGGTCTCTTCATGGGTAGCTGCATTTTCGCCGGGCTGCTGGTGCAGTGGCCGTTGGGCTGGCTGTCCGATCGCTATGACCGGGCACTGTTGATCCGCTGCTTTGCGTTCAGCCTGGCGGTGGCCGCGTTGCCGCTGGCAATCCTCAAGCAAGTGCCGTTGGAGGTGCTATTCATCGCCGGGTTCTTCTGCTCGCTGGTGCAGTTCTGCCTCTACCCGTTGGCCGTGGCCTTCTCCAATGATCACGTCGAAGGTGATCGCCGGGTGTCCCTGACCGCGATGCTGCTGGTGACCTATGGCGTTGGCGCCAGCATTGGTCCATTGGTGGCGGGGGTCTTGATGAAGCTGTTCGGCAGCCAAATGCTTTACGCGTTCTTCAGCTTCTTCGCGCTGGTGCTGGTGTGGCGCATCCGCCCGAAAGCGGTGACCAACCTGCACCAGGTGGACGACGCGCCGCTGCATCACGTGGCAATGCCGGACAGCATGTCGAGTTCGCCATTGGTGGCGGCTCTCGATCCGCGGGTGGATGAGCAAGTTGTGCAAGACCAGATGCAGAATCCGGTTACACCTGAGCCCGACCCGGAACCAGAGCCAGAGCCAGAGCCCAAGCCTGAAACCGATGAACCCGCAGCCGATGACCCGAATGAAGGACGTGAACAGAGCTTTACCGAGGCGCGTCCTTAATTTGGGCATACACACAGCAGTCGCATAAAAAAACGGGCAGTCACCGCAAGGGGCTGCCCGTTTTTATTGTTGCCTGTATTAGAGGTCGTCTTTATCGAATCGCCGGGCTTCGCGCTGAAGCTGATAGACGAAGCGCTCGACCTGGCGCTGCACCAGACCGCTCATATTGTGAAAGCGCACGCCGGCAAAGGTGGTGGAAATCTTCTCTTCGAAATGCAAGTAACGCAGTTCCACCGGGGCGATCATTTTGCCAAAGGGCAGGGCAGCCGCGAACCGGTCGTAGACCTGGCCCAGTTGCAGGCTGCTGGTGATGTCGCCGTCGAAACGCAATTTGCAGCCGGTGGCGGAGATGTCCAGCAGCTTGCCCTTGATCGACGCCTTGAGCTTTTCACCGTCCAGTTCGACGTCCACCAGTTGCGCCAGTTTTAAAGCGGCGCGGAAGGCGTTTCGGCGCTGGTGATAAACCACTTCATCCGGCAGGGGGCCGTGATAGCAGCGGCTGCCAGCGGACTCGTCGATGGTCAGCGCGCCGTTGCTTTCCCAGGCGATTCGCACGCCGTCGTGAAAGCCTTCGACCTTGAACGGTTCGCCGGCCAACAGGAAACGCTCGCCGTCACGGGGTATCATTTCGTCCAGGACAATGGTGCCGGTGTCACGGTCGATACCCACCAGATAACTCTGGAAACGTTGGGTACGCTCGTGGAACGTGATGATCAGCGGGTCGTGGCTGTCTTGCAGCTGGCGTAGGGTGCCGGAGATCTCAAGGGGCGTGGTGAGCACCTTGGGTGGCTGCGGAGCATCTTCCGCGCTTGAGGCATTGAACACGGTTCATCAATCTCCAGACAAAATTTGACAGCGGCTAGCCAGCATTTTGCCAGCATGTTTCTCGTCTTGATAGTGCGGGCTCGTCGCCAGGTTCAAGCCTGACTGAGGGGACCCCGTTTCGCCAGGGTGGAGGTTGAACCGCGCGCGTCGTAAAGCGCTGGTGTGTCGCCGCCGTGAAGGATTTTCAGCTGGGTGGCTGTGGCGGCCTGTTGCATCATGATGGACCGGCCGTTGTGTACGTTGGCGTCCTGACACTGGGCCAGGAGGTCGGTCAGCACATCACTTTGCGACAACAATCGGTCGCCAATGCTCGACTGGCCTGCCAATTGCTCCAGCCCCTGACGATTGAGCGGCAAGTTGAGGCTGGCAAGGATTTCGCTGCGCTTGCGACCATGCTGTTCCAGCAAGATGATCAGTGCCTGCTTGCGCGCCAGAATGTCTTCGAGCAGTCGCATGTCGCGACCATGCAAGGCGAGGGACTCGGTTTGCAATAACTCGAGCAATTGTTGCGCTGGCGCAAAGTCGTCGATGATCAGTTGCAGTAAATGGGTATCGTGCATGGCTGGCCTTGGGTTTTAAGCGTCCAAAAGCCTGGCGCAGGCCGGGGCCTAGCGCTGGGCTTCGAAGTTGAGCAGTTTGCTGGCTACGCGGTTGCTGTCGACTTTATAGCTGCCATCGGCAATCGCTGCTTTCAACTCGGCCACGCGGGCTTTGTCGACTTCAGGCTGATCGCGCAGCTTTTCAGTGACCTTCTGCAACTGCTGGGCCTCATTGCTGAGATGTACCGACTCCCCGCTTTTAACGGTCGTGGCTTCCGGTGCTGGGGTATTCAGCGGCGCAGCCTTGGCATTTTCGGCCGCTTCCTTGCTGGCGCTGGTACGTGTACTGCCCGTAAGTGACGGAGAGCTATTTAATCGATTGAAATCGATGACCATGATAAAAAACCTCTGGGTATTTGGACGCTTGCCATGTTTTCGGCCATACCCAAGAAAACTTTAGGCTCATTTACCAATGAGCTTGCGCGCGTCAGCGCTGGCCCTGCACGCCCTAGTTTAGGGAACAGTCGCAGGGTACGCCATCTCTTCAAGAGGCTGCTTGACCGGCCGGGCGTCCTACATGGCGACTTCCACCTGACCGGGCGCGATCACCTGCGCCTTGATGACTCGCTGGGAGTTGAGGTTCTTCACTCGAATCTGCTCGCGCAGCCCGCCATTGGACAGCGCTTCGCCGGGCATGCGCACACTGAGCGTACCGCTGCGGGCGGTGATCACCACCTGGTCACCTTTGCTGATCACTTGCGCCTGCTCGATGTTCACCAGGGTGACCAACTGATCGGCGACCATTGGTCGGGTCAGTTTCTGTCCGATCGCCTGGTCCAGGGCGGTCAGGTAGCCCTGGTTGATCAGGCTGATGTCGCGCTCGCGCAGCATCACGTCTTCAGGTTCGATCACCCCGAGGCGTCGCAGCGGTCGAGAGGCTGTCACGACCTCACGAAACAGGCGGACCTGCGCCGGCACGAAGACGGTCCACGGCGAGGCGCCTTCACAACGAACCTTGACCGTGACGCGCCCCAGGGGCCGGGCCGGGCTTTCAAGGCTGGCTGTCAATTCCCTGTCGCACATCGGCAGGCGCAGGCGCGGGTCAAGTTGATTGACCTCGATTTCATAACGCCCCTCGGTTTGACTGGTCGCCAGATAGTCTTCTACGGTGAATTCAAGAAACCCCTGGGTCACGCCGATAAGCATGTCAGGCAAGGTAACCGAGTCGGCAAGGGCAGGGCTGCCAGCGTTGAATAGGCAGGCGGCCGCTGTGGCGCACAGTAATGTGCGCAAATGTACGGTCAGGCGTCGGAAAAATGTCGGTTCTGTGCTCATAAGAGTTAAAAAGCAAGCGCCGTGCCGTTTAGCAATGAATGTGCGTCGCAACACACTTAAGCGTTGGTGTTAAGGAGTCTGGGCATGGCTGGTGTAATGGATTCGGTAAACCAGCGCACGCAACTGGTAGGGCAGAATCGCCTGGAGCTGTTGTTGTTCCGTCTCGACGGCCAGCAGCTCTACGGGATCAACGTATTCAAGGTTCGTGAGGTGCTGCAATGCCCCAAACTGACCCTGATGCCCAAATCCAATCCTGTCGTGTGCGGTGTAGCAAGTATTCGGGGGGCAACCATTCCGATTCTCGATCTGGCGATGGCGACCGGTGCCGGTCGGTTGCTGGATCAAAGCAATCCCTTTGTGATCATCACGGAGTACAACACCAAGACCCAGGGTTTCCTGGTGCGCTCGGTGGAGCGCATCGTCAACATGAACTGGGAGGAGATTCATCCGCCACCCAAGGGCACCGGCCGCGATCATTACCTGACGGCTGTGACCCGGGTCGACAATCAGTTAGTCGAAATCATCGACGTGGAGAAAATTCTTGCGGAAGTAGCGCCCACGCCGGAAGCGATTTCCGTTGGTGTGGTGGATGTCGAGACCCAGCACAAGGCGCTGTCTTTGCGGGTGCTGACGGTCGATGACTCGTCCGTGGCACGCAAGCAGGTTTCCCGTTGTCTACAAACGATCGGCGTCGAAGTGGTGGCGTTGAACGACGGTCGGCAAGCCTTGGATTACCTGCGAAAGCTGGTCGATGAAGGGAAAAAGCCGGAAGAAGAGTTCCTGATGATGATTTCCGACATCGAGATGCCGGAAATGGACGGGTATACCCTGACCGCCGAGATCCGCAGCGATCCACGCATGCAAAAGCTTCATATCATCCTGCATACTTCGTTGTCGGGTGTGTTCAATCAGGCGATGGTCAAGAAAGTCGGTGCCGATGACTTCCTGGCCAAATTCCGCCCTGATGACCTGGCATCCCGGGTAGTCGACCGGATCAAAGCAGCAGATATCAGCTAGGGGCCTTTTGCTCCTGGCGATCAATACGAGTTAAGAGGCGGCACCATTGTCTACGGGTAATTTGGATTTCGAACAGTTCCGGGTATTCCTGGAAAAAGCCTGTGGCATTTTGCTCGGTGAAAACAAGCAGTATCTGGTGTCCAGCCGCCTCAATAAATTGATGGAGCAGCAAGGCATCAAGTCCCTGGGTGAGCTGGTCCAGCGCATCCAGACCCAGCCGCGCAGTGGTTTGCGCGAAATGGTGGTGGACGCCATGACGACCAACGAAACCTTGTGGTTTCGTGACACTTATCCGTTTGAAGTGCTGAAGAACAAGGTGCTGCCGGAAGCGATCAAGGCGGCTCCTGGTCAGCGTCTGAGGATCTGGTCGGCAGCCTGTTCATCGGGGCAGGAACCGTACTCGTTATCGATGTCGATCGACGAATTCGAGCGGGTCAATCTGGGGCAGTTGAAGATGGGTGTGCAGATCGTTGCCACCGACCTTTCCGGCACCATGCTGACCAACTGCAAGACTGGCGAGTATGACAGCTTGGCAATTGGCCGCGGCCTGTCGCCGGAACGCCTGCAGCGCTATTTCGACCCGAAAGGGCCGGGGCGCTGGGCGATCAAGGCGCCGATCAAGAGCCGTGTGGAGTTTCGCTCGTTCAATCTGCTGGACAGCTACGCGGCACTGGGCAAGTTCGACATCGTGTTCTGTCGCAATGTGCTGATCTACTTTTCCGCAGAGGTGAAGAAGGACATTCTGCTGCGGATTCACAGTACGTTGAAGCCGGGTGGGTATTTGTTCCTGGGCGCTTCCGAGGCGCTCAATGGTTTACCGGATCATTACCAGATGGTTCAGTGCAGCCCGGGGATTATTTACCAGGCGAAGTGATGCAAAGCGACAGGCATCACGCAGGAGCTGCCGAAGGCTGCGATCTTTTGATCTTGTTTTTCAAGATGAAAAGATCCTCCGAGCGCGGCCCGAGCCTGCATCAGCTCCTTCGAGGAGTGTTACGTAGTGGCAAGCGGCAGAAAAGCGGCATCAAACGGAAACCCGTTGCCGCTTTTCTGTCGTTGTCCCCCGGCCATCACCCCGCAAAGCCCCGGTTTACGGGCTTTCTTCAATTGGCACGCGGCTTGCTATGTTCAAGATACGAAAATCAGGTCTCCCGAAGGTTTCCCGACATGAGCATCAGCTTCGATAAAGCGCTCGGTATCCACGAACAGGCATTGAACTTCCGCGCCCAGCGTGCCGAAGTCCTGGCCAACAACATCGCCAACGCCGACACCCCGAACTACAAGGCGCGGGACCTGGACTTCTCCAAAGTGCTCTCCGAGCAGAGCGAGAAAACCAAGGGCGGCGGGTTTGCGATGAACATGACCAATAGCCGGCATATCGAGGCTCAGGGCCTGGGCAATGGCGACGAGTCGCTGTTGTACCGCACGCCGATGCAACCATCGATTGATCAGAACACCGTGGACGCCCAGCTCGAACAGTCGAACTACGCGCAAAACTCGGTCAACTTCCAGGCCAGTTTCACCCTGCTCAATAGCAAATTCAAAGGGCTGATCTCAGCCTTGCGTGGAGAATAAGTCATGTCCCTGTCCAGTGTTTTCAATATCGCCGGTAGCGGCATGAGTGCCCAGACCACTCGCCTGAACACCGTCGCCAGTAACATTGCCAACGCCGAGACCGTATCGTCCAGCCTTGACCAAACCTACCGCGCACGGCATCCGGTATTTGCCACCATGTTCCAGGGCGCGCAGAGCGGCGGCAGCGGTTCCTTGTTCCAGAACCAGGACGCGGCCGGTCAGGGGGTGCAGGTGCTGGGTGTGGTCGAGGACCAGAGCAACCTCGAAGCCCGCTACGAACCCAATCATCCGGCTGCTGACGCCAAGGGCTACGTCTACTACCCGAATGTCAACGTCGTGGAGGAAATGGCCGACATGATTTCCGCGAGTCGTTCGTTCCAGACCAATGCCGAAATGATGAACACCGCCAAAACCATGATGCAGAAGGTCCTGACGCTCGGTCAGTGATAAGGGGCGACTCAGATGAGTGTTACCGATACGACAAGCAGCTTGAGCCTCAACGACATTCTGGCCAACTCCTCCGTCAAGAACACCGCCACCACCAGTGATGGCCTGGCCTCAGCCACCGGCAGTGCTGCGGGCAAGAAGGCCTTGGGCAAGGATGCGTTCCTGCAATTGCTGGTAACCCAACTGAAGAACCAGAACCCGCTCGAGCCACAGAACAACGGCGAGTTCGTCGCCCAGTTGGCGCAGTTCAGCAGCCTGGAAGGCATTACCACGCTCAACGATACCGTGAGCGGCATTGCCGGCAACTACAACTCATCCCAGGCGCTGCAGGCTTCGTCGTTGGTGGGTCGTTCGGTGATTGCCCCGGGCGACAAGGCTGTGGTCGATACCTCCAAGAGCATGACTGGCACTGTGGCCATTCCGACGTCTGTGCCGGCCGCCACGCTGAAAATTACCGACAAGGACGGCACGGTCGTGCGCAGCATCGACATGGGCAGCCAGGTCGCCGGCAATGCGAGCTTCATCTGGGACGGCAAGGATAACGCCGGCACAACAGTCGAGGCGGGCACCTACACCTTTGCGGCGACTGCCACCATCGATAGTCAGGCGGTTTCGCTGGTCACCAACCTGCCGGCCACGGTTAACAGCGTGACCATCAGCCAGACCGGCGGCGAGTTGATGCTCAACCTGGCGGGCCTGGGCAGCATCGCCCTGTCCAAAGTACAAACTATTGGTATGTAAAGCCGACTAACCCGGCATAAAGGAGTGAAACATGTCTTTCAATATCGGCCTTAGCGGTCTCTTTGCAGCCAACAAACAACTGGACGTGACCGGCAACAACATCGCCAACGTCGCGACCACAGGCTTCAAGTCGTCCCGTGCGGAATTCGAAGATGTCTACTCGGCGACCAAGCTGGGTTCCGGGAGCAAGACCGTGGGTAGCGGCGTACGCCTGGCCAACGTGTCCCAGCAATTCACCCAGGGTGACATCACCAACACCGGCAACGTGCTGGACATGGGCATCAACGGCTCCGGTTTCTTCGTGCTGAACGACAGCGGTTCGTTGTCCTACACCCGAGCCGGTACGTTCAAGGTCGACAGCGAAGGTTACGTGACCAATACCGATGGTACTGCGCGTCTGCAAGGCTATGGTGTGGATGCCAATGGCAAGATCCAGAACGGCATGTTGGCCGACCTGCGCATCGACACTTCCAACCTGGCACCGAAGACCACCGACGCGGTCTCGTCCACGATCAACCTGAACTCCACGGACAAGGTGATCGACCAGACGATCGCCACGAACATTTTCGATCCGACCAAGACTGAAACCTACAGCAAGAAATTTAACACTCCGATCTACGACAGCCAGGGCAACCAGCACACCATGGAGCAATTCATGGTCAAGACCGGTCCCAACACCTGGGACAACTACACCCTGATAGATGGCCGTAACATGGACGGCAGCCTGTCCACTCCGGTGCCATCGACCCTGAGTTTCGATTCCGCAGGCAAGCTGACCCAAATCAGCACGCCGGTGACTCCGCCGACCAACCCGCCGACTTCCACCATCAGCAATGACCTGAAGGTGACCAACTGGGTGCCGGGTACCGTAACCGACGGAGTCTGGACGGCCAACGGCGCCGCCGCCAACCCGGATGGCATGACTATCGCCATGGGTAACACTACGCAATTCAATGCCGACACTGCGCGTTCGATTCCAGTACAGAATGGTTATGCGACCGGCCAGATTACCAACCTGAGCATCGACGGCAGCGGCGTATTGCTGGCCAACTTCAGCAACTACCAGACCAAGCCGATCGGTCAGATTTCCCTGGCCAGCTTCGCCAACGAACAAGGCTTGCAGGCAGTAGGCGGCACCAGTTGGAAAGAGACCTACTCGTCGGGTATCCCGGGCTACGATTCGCCGGAAACTGGCAGCCTGGGGACGATCCGCTCCAACTCCCTGGAAGAGTCCAACGTCAACGTGACCAACGAACTGGTCGACTTGATCAAGGCACAGAGCAACTATCAGGCGAACGCCAAGACCATCTCGACCCAGAGCACTTTGATGCAGACCATCATTCAGATGACTTAATGATTGGCTGAAACCGCTGCACCAAGAGCCCTTCGGAAGAGGGGCTTTTTTTATTGGTGCGCCAGGCATGGCGCATTGCGCGCAAGCGCAACCAGCTTGGCTGTGGTGGCCACGCTGGTGACTTGGAGGTGAAAGTCCTCTACACACCCGGCAAGGGGGAGTGTTAGCCAGAGGCAAGGGTGTCGCGGGTGACCGCGAATCTGAAGGAAGCCCGAGGCAAAATGCTGGCCTGACGAACAGGAAGCGGATAGAGGCGGTGTAGCGGGGTAAGAAGGCCAATATCTTC
>NZ_JAKNRW010000005.1 GCF_023072615.1 Pseudomonas violetae | reverse complement strand
CTCTGAAGCAATTCTTGTTTTCAAACCGGACCCTTGTAGGCGCGAACTTGCTCGCGATAAACCTGAGGGCGCCGCGTGCATTCAGGCCGCCCTCGTCATCGTTAACGTCCATCGCGAGCAAGCTCGCGCCTACAAGGGTTTGTGGTTAAATTGAAGGTCTGTTGACTGCCGCTGCAGACACATCAGCAGCCTTGGCCAGCGGCCTGGAAAACTTCCACGCATCCCCTGCAGGCGCTGTGCCCTTGTCGTACGGCTTGCCGAGCAGCATGTAGACCAGGCCTGCGCCCATCACCACCAGGGTGGTCAGGATCATCGAGTAGTTGACGTACCACGGCGCATCCGGCGAGCGTGGCCAGACCATGTTGATGATCGCGCAGACGCCATAGATCAGTGCGGCCAGGTTCACCCACAGGCCCCAGGCCCCGAGGGTGAACTGGCCGTTCGGACGCCAGCCCTTGGCTCGGGCGATCAGGGCCGCAATGATGATCAACTGGAACGCGACATAGATACCAATGGCCGCGAAACCAACGATGGTTGCCACCGCGTCGGCCATAAACATTCCAAGGCAGACGATGCCTGCCGGCACCAAGCCGCTGATCAACAGGGCGAACGAGGGCACGTGGTTGCCCGACAGCCGCTTGAGCAGCGAGCTGCCAATGATCATCTCGTCACGGGCATAGGCAAACAACAGGCGGCTGGCGGCCGCTTGCAGGCTTAGTACGCAGGAGATGAACGACACCATCACCACCGCCATCACCAGGCGCGAACCCACCGGGCCGAACGCATTGGCGAGGATGGTCGCGACCGGGTCGGTGTCTTCACCGGCCAGGACCTTGGCCATGTCCGGCACCGACAGTATCAGCGCCAGGCAGGCGAACATCGCTGCAGCACCGCCGATGTAGATGGTCATGCGCATGGCTTTGGGAATGCGCTTGCCAGGGTTCGGCGTTTCTTCGGCAACATCACCGCAGGCCTCGAAGCCGTAGTACTGGAACAGGCCCGCCAGGGAAGCCGCCAGAAATGCCGGGAGGTATGAGCCGTTGACTTCAAGATTGAACGTGTCGAACAGCACGCTGAACGGCTGGTGACGCTCGAAGATCAGCAGATAACCGCCCACCAGGATGGCGCCGACCAGCTCGCAGAGGAAGCCGAACATCGCCACTCGTGCGAGCAATTGGGTGCCGACCAGGTTCAGCGCAGTCGACAGCACAATGATCGTCAGGGCGATGTAGATGTTGGCCTCGGGTCCTGGGTTGAAACCCAGCATGATCGCCAGGTACGGGCCTGCACCGACGGCGACGCCGGCGATGGTTGCACACAGTGCCCAGGCGTAAACCCAGCCGACCATCCACGCCCAGCGCTTGCCCACCAGGCGGCGCGCCCAGGGATAGACCCCGCCGGAGATGGGGAACTGCGAAACGATTTCACCGAAGATCAGGCACACCAGCAGTTGCCCGGCGCCGATCAGCAGGTACGACCAGAACATTGGCGGGCCACCGGCGGCCAGGCACAGGCCAAACAGGGTGTAGACGCCGACCACCGGTGACAGGTAAGTGAAGCCCAGGGAAAAGTTCTCCCACAGGCTCATGCTCCGATTGAAATCAGAGCTGTAGCCGAGGGCGCGCAGTTGTTCCGCGTCCTGGTCGGCGCTGCTGCTTGCACGCGTGTTGGATGAGCCACTCATGTTATTTCCTCATTATCAATGGCAGGTGTTTACAGGGTTGGCAGGTTGGCCTGCCCATGCTCTTGTCGAGCTTTGTTGTTGTATGGATATCTCACGATCACATTGACCCAGTAGGAGCCCGGCTTGCGTCAGGGTTTGGGTTCGGTGTCGTACTGCGACAGCCATTCCACGGCTGCATCGCGGTAGCGGCTGAAGCCTTTGTAGTCCACCAATTGCTGGTTCAGGTCGCGCAGCACCCGGTGCATGCGCCGCGCCCATGCGGGGTTGGTGGCGATGTCTTCGAGGCTGAGCAGGTAAGTGCGAATCGGGAATACGATCGCGTTGCTGCGGGGCAGGCGGTGCAGGGGTTGCAGCTCGATGCGCAGGTACACCAGCTTGCCGGCGTTTTGTGCCGTGACGATGGTGCGGTCCGGCGCCCATTCCGGCAGGCTCTCGGCGGACACTTCGAGGCGCGGGTTGACCGTCAGCGACCAGTTCAGGCGGCGCACCGGGTGCCCGGTGCGCAAGCGCAGCAGGAACTTCAAGGCGCGATCGAGCATGCCGATTTCCTTGACCAACGGCACCGGGCCGTGGAACTCCTCCCAACTCATGCCCAGATTGAAACGCAGGGAATAATCGGCGCGCTGGGTGGCGATGCCTGCGCCCCAGTACAGCGTGCCGTCGCGTTCTTCCTGCAAAACCCAATCGCCCTGGGCCTGGCGGGTCACGTATTCCATTGGCTCGTAGGGCAGGGTCGCCGGATCGCCGAAGGTGAAGTGGTCATCGATGTCCAGCAGACGGTTGGTCCAGTGCCACTGGCGGCCCTCGCGCTGCAGGCTGAAGTACTGCGGATAATCGTGGGCGTAGGACTCCATGATCAGCTCCAGCAAGTCCCACTGCGCCTCCATCATGTGCGGGGCCGAGACATAGTGCATGCCCGGGTCTTTCTCCAAGGTGATCGCCCGATCCTTGCACTCGCTGATGTAATGCTCGTCGATGTCGAACGCCGCGCGAAACGCGCCATTGCCTACCGACACATGCGGCTCGAGATTCATCGAGTACATGTAGTCGTCGTCAGGGAACGGGAAGGGCGCGCGGGCGATGGTTTCCGGGCTGTTGGCGAAGGTGTAGTCGTCGCGGTAGGTTTCGTCGGGATTGAATTTGATATTCATTGTTATGTCTTCCGTCGATCAGAGGTCGATGACCAGGCGATTGCATTTGGCACGGGATACGCAGGGCATGATTTTTTGGCGGAGGGTCTTGTCCTCGTCCGACAGCCAGTCATCGCTGTGCAGCAGCTCGCCATCGAGTTCCAGGACGGCTGTTTCACAGTGGCCGCAGGCGCCACCACGGCACAGGTAGGGCATGCTGTAGCCGGCGGCTTCGACGGCTTCGAGCATGGTCTGGTCGGGCGAGACTGCGATGGTTGCGCCGCTGCGGCCGAGGGTGAAGCTGAACGCTTCGCCGCCGCTGCTCTGTTCGAGAAAGCGCTCGAAGTGCACATGGCTGTCGGTCCAGCCCAGCTCCTTGGCGCAGGCCAGTGTGGCGTCAATCATGCTGTCCGGGCCGCACACGTATACGTGGCTGCCCAGGGGGCGGTCGGCCAGGACCCGGCTGATATCCAGGCGCGCATCGATGCCCTTGCGGTACAGGTGCACCTGTTCGCCGTAGGTGGCCTGCAACTCCTTGCCAAGTTGCGCGTGCGCTTCGCCACGCACGGCGTAATGCAGTTCAAACGGCACCTTGCTCAGGCGCAGTTCCTCCAGCTGCGAGATTACCGGCGTGATGCCGACGCCGCCGGCGATGAAGATGTGCAGGCGCGCTTGCTTGATCAGCGGGAACAGGTTGACCGGAGGGGTCACCTCGATCACATCCCCTTCATTGACATGGTCATGCAGCGAGACCGAGCCGCCACGACCGCTGTCCACCCGGCGCACGGCAATCTGATAACTGCTGGTGTCGTAAGGCGAACTGAGCAGGGAATAAGGATTGCGCAGGGTATTTTGCGCATTGGCAATCAGCACCACCACGTGGCTGCCACCGGAAAAAGCCGGCAGGTGGGCGCCGGTCGGCGACACCAGGGTAAAGCGCTTGATTTCAGGGGTTACCGCTTCAATGCGGGCCACGCGCAAATTCAACGTCCCGTTGTTCTGGCTCATGTGTCGAGCTCCTCGGCTGCGGGCAGTTCGCCCGGGACTTCGGCATCGGCCTTGACTGCCTGGAAGGCGGCCAGGCGACGGGAATAGTGATCGCGTACCACCAGCGTCACCCCGCAACCTGGGCAGTCGTAGACGCGTTGGGTCACGTTCTCGGTGTAGGTGTCGCAATGCACGCACCAGACCCGGCGCACCAGGGTGCCGGAGTGTTCGCGCAGCACTTCGTCGCGATTCAGGTCGAAATGCGTGGCCACTTGCATGGCGCTGCCGAGAAAACTTTCCGAACCAGCGAGGTACAGGCGGGTACCCATGCGCGCTTCGCCGAGCAGGGCCTTGAGTGATTCGATCAGCGACTGGTTGGACGGGTACACGTGCAGTGGGTGCTGGGAATGCTGCTGCAGTTCGCCGAGGAAATCCTGGCCGGAGAAGGACTCCTGGGAGTACAGCAGGGTGATGGGGCTGGCCGATCCGGCCATCTCGCCCAGCAAGCGCAACATGGCGTGCCCGCCACTGCCCTGGCCGGCAATGATCTGGTGCAGACCGCCTGGCAGCGGTTCCAGCCGGTCATAAACCGGTCGGCTTTTGATCCCGGTGATCAACATTTTTATTATTCCTCCTGGCTACCGGCGCGGCGGGTAAAAGCCGGCCTTGTGCAAAGCCCAACGATGGTGGGTTGCAAATAGCAGGAGCACAGGTCATGCCAGTTCTTTATCTATTTGATTTAAAAGAATTTTATAATTATAAGAGAGGGTGGTGATGGCAAAAGTAACCGAATATGTATGCGTTTTTGCAGCGCCTTTGCGTTCCCCACTCAATCACTCGCGCTGCAACTTGCGAATCAACGTGCCGATGTCGATACCCAGGTGCACCGCAGCCTTGCGCTTGCTGCCGCACAGGTGCATCGCCTGGAGGATTACCTGGCGTTCGAAATGCTGGACCTGCAGCTTGAGGTTCTGCTGCGCATCCTCTTCATCGGCCAGCTGCGCATTTGCCGGTTCCCGAGGGCGCAGCGGTTCGAGCATTTCGGCCGGCAGGTGATGTTCCTGCGCTTCATCGTCGGCGAGCACCGCCAGGCGTTCGAAAATATTCACCAGCTCGCGGATGTTACCCGGGTAGTCGTAGCTCAACAGCCGCTTGCGACAGCCCGCGGACAAGCTCAGGGACGGTTCGCGGTCACCGTTGACGCGGCTGAGCAGAATGTCGATCAGGAAGGGCAGGTCAGCACGATGCTGGCGCAACGGTGGAATTTCCACTGGCAGCACGGCCAGGCGGTAATACAGGTCGGCACGAAACTCGCCGATGCTCACCAAGTGCCGCAGGTCCTTGTTGGTGGCTGCAATGACCTGCACCTGCACGGTTTTGCTCAGGGGCGAGCCGACCGATTGAATGGTGCTGTCCTCGAGGAATTTTAATAGCTTGGCCTGGACGTGCAGCGGTATCTCGCCGATCTCGTCGAGGAACAACGTCCCGCCGGCAGCCGCTTCGATATAACCTTGTTTGCCTCCTGCAAGCGCGCCAGTGAATGCCCCCCGTTCATAGCCGAACATCTCCGACTCAAACAGGCTCTCCGGAATGCTCCCGCAATTGACATGGATGAACGGCCGGTCGCCCCAGCCCGCAGCGCGGTGAATATGCCGGGCGATGGCTGTTTTGCCGACCCCTGGCTCACCCAGCAGCAACAGGCGGGCGCGGCGGCGGAAGGCGCGCACGCCGGTGTCGGCGATGCCCGACAACTGTGGGGACAGGTGCAGGGCGTTGTCCTGCGGATCGCGCAGGCCTTGGGGCTCCACTGGCCGAGCCCCAAGCGACGCCCGACGTTGTGGCTGGCTGCCGTCGAAGTCCTTCTGGGTCAGCATGCGAAAAGGTTTTTCATAGGCCCCGGTGGGGATTGCATGGGTGCTGCTGAGCATCACCCGGCCCTCCCTGGAGCGGGTCAAGGCGCTGTTGCCGCCACGATTCAGCGCCGCTTGCAGGTCGTCGTAATTGAGCGTCGAGCGCTGGAAAAACTCACTGTCAGGCAAGCCTATGGCCTGTTGTTTGGACAAGCGATTGACCCGCTCGGCCGCCAGGTTGAGAAAGCGTACACGGCCTTCGCCATCGGTGATGATGAGTGCCTCGCCGAAGCTGTCGAGCAGGGCGTGCAGGGCCGGGGTTTCCAGTAACGCGCCGAGGACTTCGCTGCTGACGTTGACCGAGGAACGCATGCCCATCTGCAGGCTGGGTGGCAGATTCGAGTCTTTCATGGGTGCAACTCTTGGGTGCTTACGCCCTGGCGCTGACGAAACACGGCGACGCGCCAGGCCACACCTTCGCGAATCAGAATACGCGAACAGTGCACATCGAAGTCCGGCGCGCGGCCACTCAAATCAGGTAGCGGCAGGCGATGCCAGGTGCGCTCCGGCAATGCGTGGTCCAGCAGCAGGCGGGCGATGCCGGCACCGTTGGTGATGCCGAACGTCTCTTCGAACACCGCGTTGCGCCATTGCGGCTGCAAGTGCTCGTCAATCACCAGGACAGCGTCCGGCACCGCGTCGAACACCCGGCGCAGAGCGTCTATGCGTTGCTCGGCATCGTGTTGCATGCGCAGTTCCTGGCTGACGTCGCGAATGCTGCCCCACATGCGTAGCAGGTGCCCGTTGACGATGGTTGCGCGCACATCGTTCTCGACGTAGGCGGGTGATCCATCGTGGCGACGATCCACGGACAAGGCACAGTCGACGCTGAATCCGGCTTCGATCAAGCGCCGCACAAATTCCTCGTTGGCCGGGCTGCGCGGCCAGTAGAGACGCACCGGTTGCTGATTGAAGTCGACATCCGAGGGCATCTCGTAGACGTCGGCCATGGCGCGGTTGCACAGGCGCCAGTGCGAGTCGTTTTCGAACACCTGGCGGACGATTTCATCCGGCGAGTTATTGATGTCTACCGCTTCGGCAAACTCGATGCACCAGTAGGCCACCTTGGCGCTTTGCAGCATCTGGCTCATCACTTCATTGGCGTTGTGCATTTCCCGCAGGCGATGGCCCAGTGTGCCCAGCGGTATATTCAACAAGTGCAGGCAGGCAGGCTGGACCTCGCGCCACTCCAGCAACCCACTGGCAATCACGTGCAGCAGGCTGCCGTTGTGGCGGATCAGGGTCAGCTCGATGCTCTGGACCTGCTCGTCCGCAGGCGGGTTGGCGAACAGTGCCCGCAAGGTGCGAACCGATTCGATGCTGTAGAGGTGTTCGATCGGCTGGTTCAACGAGTCTTCAGGCGAGTAACCCAGTTGATCGCTCAAGCTGGCGGACAGGTTCACGAGCAACCCGTCGGCACTCAGGGTGCTGGTGCAGGGCGGCGCTCTGTGGGCCAGTAAATTCAGGATATCCATGGTGAATCGGCTCGGGTTTGCTGAGGATTTCAAAAGCAGGGCACATCGCATGCCAAACAGATTTGTCGTTGGCTCTGTAGCAGCTTGTAGGCGCAAGGCTTGGGCAGCTGCACAAAAGTGCTGCGATATTGCAGCATGTTTTGCATTTATGCAGCGATAGGCCGACGAAGCGGTCATGGGCAAGTCTGCTCCGGCTAAAAAACCCATGTGTATACGATCAAAGACCCCGGTAAACTCCGCAGCTTTTTCAAGGAGTCGATATGAGTCACTACCAGCCGGGCATCCTCGCCACCCCCGTTCCGCTGCAAGCCCGTCATCTGTTCTTCGCACTGGAGTCCATCGAAGCATTGCCGGCTGCGCTGGATAACCTGATGCAACTGGTAGACGGCAAATCCGCTGTAGTGGGCTTCGGTGAGTCCCTGGTAAAGGCGCTCCACGCCAGCGTCGATGGCCTGCGGGCATTCCCGGTGATGACCGGCGTCGGCGTCGATAACCCGTCGACCCAGCATGCCCTGTGGTGCTGGCTGCACGGCATCGACCGGGGCGAATTGCTCAATCGCAGCCACGCCATCGAAGCGGCATTGGCGCCGGCGCTGCGCCTGGTGCAGATGAATGAAACCTTTCGCCACCTGACCGGCCACGACCTGACAGGTTACGAGGACGGCACGGAAAACCCCCATGACGAAGCGGCTGTGGCGGCGGCGTTGCTGGGCGAGGGCGCCGAAGGCCTGGTCGGTGGCAGTTTTGCCGCGATCCAGCAGTGGCAGCACGACTTGAAAGGTTTTCGCGCGTTGCCGTCCCATGAGACGGACAACATCATGGGCCGCCGCCTGAGCGACAACGAAGAACTGGACGATGCGCCAATCTCCGCTCATGTCAAACGCACCGCCCAAGAGAGTTTCGCCCCGGAGGCGTTTGTAGTTCGCCGTTCAATGCCCTGGATTGAAGGCGACCGTGCCGGCCTGATGTTCCTGGCATTCGGCTTCTCCTTGGATGCATTTGAAGCCCAACTGCGCCGTATGAGTGGCCTGGAAGACGGCATCACCGATGGCCTGTACCGCATCAGCCGGCCGATTACTGGCGGCTACTACTGGTGCCCGCCGCTCAAAGATGGCCACCTCGACCTGCGCGCGTTGCGCATTGGCTGACACTCGTTGACGGCCATTGCCAGCTCGCTCCTGCAGTCAAAGTCGTGTCATGCCCGGGACGGATGGTGCTTGTCACCAAAACCGCAAAAGAGTACAAATGTACTCCATGACGACTTTGACTCCCCGCCGTACCGCCATCCTGACCTTCATCCGCGATCGAATCGCCGAGCATGGTCAGCCCCCAAGCCTCGCCGAGATCAGCGAGGCGTTTGGTTTCGCCTCGCGAAGTGTGGCGCGCAAGCACGTGCTGGCGCTCACCGAAGCCGGGTTCATCGAGGTCAACCCCCATCAGGCCCGGGGCATTCGTGTGCTCGGCCAGGCGGCGCGCCCGGAACTGCTGGACATCCCGGTGCTTGGCCGGGTGGCGGCGGGGGCACCCATCGGCGCCGATGCCGAGGTTGACCGGCGCTTGATGCTCGACCCGGCGATCTTTTCCCGGGTGCCGGACTACATGCTGCGGGTCCAGGGCGACTCGATGATCGAGGACGGCATTCTCGATGGCGACCTGGTGGGGGTGCATCGCAGCGCCGAAGCGCTGAATGGCCAGATCGTCGTGGCACGGCTCGATGGTGAGGTGACCATCAAGCGCTTCGAGCGGGTGGGCGAGACGGTCCGACTGTTGCCACGCAACCCCGCCTATCAACCAATCATCGTTGAAGCCGATCAGGACCTGGCCATCGAAGGGGTGTTCTGCGGCCTGGTGAGGCAAGGCTGATGGGTGCCGTCGTTGCGCTGGATACGCTGTTCAATGGTGGCCAGGTCTGGAAGGGTCGGCCTGCGCCCCCGACTGCCAGCCCGCAACCTACCGGGCACTCGGTGCTGGATGCCGCGCTGCCCACCGGTGGCTGGCCGGAAGCGGCACTGACTGAAATCCTCCTGGCCGGGCAGGGCGTGGGTGAATTGCAACTGGTGTGGCCGGCCTTGGCACGGTTGTCCGCAGCGGGGAAGCGGATTGTCCTGGTGGCGCCGCCCTTTGTTCCCTACCCACAAGCCTGGGAAAACGCCGGGATCGACCTGCGTCAGCTGTCGATCATCCGGGCCAGCGAACGCGATGCCCTGTGGGCAGCGGAGCAGTGCCTGCGTTCGGGCAGTTGCGGCGCGGTGCTGTGCTGGCCACATAAGGCGGATGACCGTGCATTGCGCCGCTTGCAAGTGGCAGCAGAAACCGGCTCGACCCTGGCGTTTGCCTATCGCTCGATCCAGGAGGCCATCAACCCTTCGCCAGCGGCCCTGCGCATCGCTATCGATGCGCGCCCCGCGCAACTGCGGGTGCTCAAGTGCCGAGGCGGGCTGGTCCGTTCCGCGCCAATCGCCTTTGCCGTGGGGCATTGAGGTTGCCATGCGTTGGGTATGCATTCTCTTCCCGCAACTGGCGCTGGACGCGGTCTTGCGTCAGCGCAGCGACCCGGACCAACCGCTGGCGCTGCTGACCGGCCCGGCCCAGCGCCGCGTGTTGCAGGCCGTCAACGCTTCTGCCCGGGCGCTGGGCTTGCGTCCGGGCCAGTCAATGACTGCCGCACAGGCCTTGAGCAAGGGATTTGTCACCGCGGAGTACGACACTGCCGAAATCGAGCACTGGCAGCAATTCCTGGCAGCCTGGGCCTATCGTTTCAGCTCCCAGGTCAGCGTGCATTACCCCCGTGCGCTGGTATTCGAAATCGAATCCAGCCTGGGACTGTTCGGACCCTGGCCACAGTTCGAAGCCCGCTTGCGCAACGAACTGGGGGAACTGGGTTTTCGCCATCGCATAGTCGCAGCCCCCAATCCGGTGGCCGCACGGGTATTGGCCAACCTGCATGACGGTCTGGTGGTCGCCGATGATGCCGCGTTGCAGCGCCACCTCGCGCAGTTGCCCATCGACCGCATTGCCCTGGAACCTGCGGTGGTCATAGCCTTGTCGCGCATGGGCCTGCGCACTCTGCACCAGGTGCAGGCGCTACCCCGTAACAGTCTGGCCCGGCGGTTCGAGGCTCGGGTGCTACTGCATCTGGACACCTTGTGCGGGACCCGGCCGCTGGCGCTGGCGTTCTATCTGCCAGCGGATCGTTTTGATGTGCGCATCGAGCTCAATTTTGATGTGCTGTCCCACCAGGCGTTGCTGTTTCCATTACGCCGCCTGACAGGCGATCTGGCGGCATTCCTGTGCGGGCGCGACAGTGGTGTGCAGCGTTTTGACCTGCACCTGGAACATGCCGGTTTGCCGGACAGCGTGATCAAGGTCGGCCTGCTCAGCGCCGAGCGCGATCCGGTGATGCTCTTCGAACTGGCCCGTGGGCGCCTGGAACAGGTGCAGGTGCAGGCCCCGGTGCGGGGTTTTCGCTTGCGAGCCGAAGACTTGCCCGCCTTTGTGCCCCAGCATCAGGAACTGTTCGACGACCGCCCGCAACAGTCCTTGCCCTGGGAGCAATTGCGCGAGCGCTTGCGGGCCCGGCTTGGGGATGATGCGGTTCACGGCTTGCGGTTTCAGGCCGACCATCGACCTGAATGTGCATGGCAGGCCGGGGCCGATAATCAGCTCGGTACCGGGCTGTGCGGTGTGCAACGTCCGGGGTGGCTGCTGACTGAGCCGCTGGCGGTGCAGGAAGGGTCGGCGCGCATTCTCATGGGGCCGGAGCGAATCGAGTCCGGCTGGTGGGATGGCGGTGATGTGCGACGCGACTACTACCTGATTGAAACCCGTTCCGGCCAGCAGGCCTGGGCCTATCGAGCAGTGGGTAATGGCGGTCCGTTGTGGCTGCAGGGCTGGTTTGCATGACCATCGGCTACGCCGAACTGCATTGCCTGTCGAACTTCAGCTTCCAGCGCGGCGCATCCAGTGCGCTTGAGCTGTTTGAGCGGGCAAAAAAGCAGGGCTACCAGGCGCTGGCCATTACCGATGAATGCACGCTGGCCGGCATCGTTCGTGCCTGGCAGGCGGCCAAGTCGCTGGGCATGCCGCTGATCATCGGCAGTGAAGTCCGCATCGAGAACGGCCCGAAACTGGTGCTGCTGGTGGAAAATCTCGAGGGTTATCAGCACCTGTGCCGGCTGATCACCCGGGCCCGGCGCAGGACGCAGAAAGGTCAGTACCAAGTGCTGCGCGAAGATTTCAGCGAGCCGTTGCCGGGTTTACTGGCGCTGTGGGTACCTGACGTTGTCGATGATGCGGGCAATGGTCACTGGCTCCGGCAGGTATTTCCTGGGCGCCTGTGGCTGGCGGTGCAGTTGCACTGCGGGCAGAATGACCGCCGTCTACTGGCCGATATGACGAGCCTGGCGGGTGAGCTGCGAATCCCGTTGGTGGCCAGCGGCGACGTGCACATGCATGTGCGAGGGCGACGCGCGCTGCAGGACACCATGACCGCCATCCGCCATCACGTGCCGGTGGCAGCTGCCGGTTTACGCCTGCACCCCAATGGCGAGCGGCACCTGCGCAGTCTTGATGCATTGGGCGAGCTCTACCCCCAGGCCTTGCTCGACGAAACAGTCAAGATCGCCCGGCGCTGCACCTTCGAGCTGAGCCAGTTGCGCTACCAATATCCATGTGAGCTTGTGCCAGAGGAGCACAGCGGAGTTTCGTGGCTTAGGGAACTCACCGAGCGCGGGATTCGTGAGCGTTGGCCCGAGGGTGCGAGTGACAAGGTTCGGCAACTGATCGACAAGGAACTGGGCCTGATCGCCGAGCTGGGTTATGAAAGCTATTTCCTCACCGTGCAGGACATCGTTGCGTTTGCCCGACGCGAGAAAATTCTCTGCCAGGGCCGGGGCTCGGCGGCCAACTCGGCGGTGTGTTTTGCCTTGGGCATCACCGAGATCGATCCGGCACGCATGAACATGTTGTTCGAGCGTTTCCTCTCCAAGGAACGTAACGAACCGCCGGATATCGACGTTGATTTCGAACACGAGCGTCGCGAAGAGGTTCTGCAATACGTGTTTCAGCGCTACGGTCGCACCCGTGCCGCCCTGACCGCCGTGGTCAGCACCTATCACGCTGCCGGGGCCGTGCGCGACGTGGCCAAGGCGCTGGGTTTACCGCCGGACCAAATCAACGCCCTGGCCGATTGTTGCGGCCACTGGAGTGATCAGACGCCGCCATTGGAGCGTCTGCGCGAAAGCGGATTCGACCCCGAGAGCCCGGTGTTGCGTCGGGTACTCAGCCTCACCGGGCAACTGATCGGCTTTCCCCGGCACCTGTCCCAGCACCCGGGCGGCTTTGTCATTTCCGAGCAGCCACTCGACACCCTGGTGCCGGTGGAGAACGCGGCCATGGCCGAGCGCACCATCATTCAATGGGACAAGGACGACCTGGATGCCGTCGGGCTGCTCAAGGTCGATATCCTGGCGCTGGGCATGCTCAGTGCCATTCGTCGTTGTTTTGACCTGTTGCGGCGCCACCGCAACCTCGACCTGAGCCTGGCTACGGTGCCGGCCGAAGACCCGCAGACCTACGAAATGATTGGTCGTGCGGATACGGTTGGGGTGTTCCAGATCGAGTCTCGGGCCCAGATGTCGATGTTGCCCAGGCTCAAGCCCAAAGTGTTCTATGACCTTGTGATTGAAGTGGCGATCGTGCGGCCCGGGCCTATCCAGGGGGGCATGGTGCATCCGTACCTGCGACGACGAAACAAGGAAGAACTGGAAACCTATCCGTCCGAGCAATTGCGCGAGGTGTTGAAGCGAACCCTTGGGGTGCCGTTGTTTCAGGAGCAGGTGATGCAGATCGCCATTGTTGCCGCTGACTACAGCCCGGGCGAGGCGGACCAGTTGCGCCGCTCCATGGCGGCCTGGAAACGTCACGGCGGGCTTGAACCGCACAAATTGCGCCTGGCTGCCGGGATGAAGAAAAACGGCTATACGGAGGCGTTCGCCGCACTGATCTTCGAGCAGATCAAGGGCTTTGGCAGCTACGGTTTCCCCGAATCCCACGCGGCCAGTTTTGCCTTGCTGACCTACGCCAGTTGCTGGTTGAAGTGCCACGAACCAGCGGCATTTGCCTGCGCGCTGATCAACAGCTGGCCCATGGGTTTCTACAGTCCCGACCAGATCCTGCAGGATGCGCGGCGCCACCATTTGCAGATTCGCCCGGTGGATGTTCGCGCCAGTGACTGGGACTGCAGCCTCGAACCCGTTGCCGGGGCGCAGCCGGCGATTCGTATGGGCTTGCGCATGATCAAGGGTTTTCGCGAGGACGATGCCCGACGCATCGAGGCGGCCCGGGCTCGTGGGGTCTTTGTCGACATCGCCGACCTCGGCGAACGGGCACGACTCGATGCCCGCGCCCAGGAGCTACTGGCCGATGCCGCAGCCCTGCGCGGGCTGGCAGGAGATCGCCATCGCGCACGCTGGGAAGTGGCAGGGGTGCAGAGGCAGCTGGGTTTGTTTGCCGGGTTGCCAACGCAGGAAGAGGAACCGGTGGCCTTGCCCAAGCCCACGGTTGGCGAGGACCTGCTGGCGGACTACACCAGTGTCGGCACCACCCTCGGCCCACATCCGCTGGCCTTGTTGCGCGGGGAACTGAAAGCACGGCGTTGTCGCAGCTCCAGGGAATTGCTGGAGGTCGAGCATGGACGGCCGGTCAGTGTCGCGGGCCTGGTCACCGGCCGCCAGCGACCGGGTACCGCCAGTGGTGTGACCTTCGTCACCCTGGAAGATGAGTTCGGTAACGTCAACGTGATCGTCTGGCGCGACCTGGCTGAGCGCCAGCGCAAAGTGCTGGTGGGCTCGCAGTTGCTCAAAGTTGATGGGCGCTGGGAGAGCCAGGGCGAGGTCCGGCACCTGATTGCCGGACGCATGAGTGACCTGAGTGAGCTATTGGACGGGATCAGTATCCGCAGTCGGGATTTCCACTGATGAATCCTCTCCCTGCCCCTCTATCTCCCTCTCCTGCACAGCTCCAATGCCTGGGGCCAAACCCGTTCGCCGGCCCCCGGCGCTTCCGTCCAGGCCTGCAGCGATCGCGTCGGCAAGTCGAAATAGTCCCGGGTGCGGGCATACCCGTGGCCGCCCATCCGGCCAATGGCATCCAGGCCCAGTTGATCGATGTACAGCGTTTTCAGGTCGATCAGTTCATCGCGGACATGGGCCATCAATACTTCACCAAAGATGATTTCCCGCGATTGCCCAATCGACAGCGCCATCATCCGCCGGCATTCCAGTGCCACCGGGGCTTCGCCGATTCGGGGGCATTTGACCAGGGTGCCGGGGATGGCCGTGAGGCCGGCAGCGGTCAGTTCATCGAACCCAGGGGCGAAGGGCACGGCACAGACGTTCATGGCCTCGACCAGGGCATCGCTGACGATATTGACGGTGAATTCCTGATTCAGTTGGATGTTGCGCGTGGTGTCCTTGGGGCTCTGGTCACCATAATTTTCCACGCCCAGGGCGAGGATCGGCGGGTCGGCGGACAATGCGTTGAAAAAGCTGAAGGGAGCGGCGTTGATTCGGCCCTCGCCATCGATCGTGGTGACCAGAGCAATAGGGCGGGGCACCACACTGCCGATCAATATCTTATATTTGTCCCGAGGGCTCATAGTGCTGAAGTCGAAGCTGTGCATGGGCAGAATTCTCTAAAGTAAGGGGTCGATGCCGCTTAAAGGCGCGGTTGCGCTGTAATCGTCGGCAAACGCAATGGCCGGTTTGAACAGGGTTTTCCAGTCCGGTTGGCCTGCGGCCCGTTCGGCGTGGCTGCGCATCAGTTTCTCGAATTGTCGTTGGGCCTGGCGTTGCAGGGCGGGGTAGTGGATGCCCTGGACCTGGCCGTCCTGCATTACACAGCGGCCATCGATATAGCTGGCTATGCAATCGTCTCCGCGCCCCGCCAGCACCAGGTTTTTCAGGGGGTCGAACAGCGGGCCCAAGTGCAGGCCGCGCAGGTTGAATATGCTGATGTCGGCCTTGGCCCCTGGAGCTAGGCGCCCCAGGTCGTCGCGCCCCAGTGCCTTGGCGCCGCCGAGGGTGGCGGCGTTGTACAGGTCCAGGGTGCTGGTCAGCGAGTTGCCGCCCTCCAGCAATCGGGCGATGTTCAAGCCCTGGCGCATATTTTCCAGCAAGTCTGCCGGCCAGGTATCGGTGCCCAGGGCGAAGTTGATGCCCAAGGCCCGGTAGCGCCCGAACGAGTTCAGCGCCTCGCCGTCACGAGCAAATACCACTGGGCAATGAACCAGGCTGGCACCGCCGTTCACCAGGCGCTGCAGGTCATCGGCACCTGAGGTGTAGATGCCGTGTGGCAGGAGGCTACGGGGTGTCAGCAGGTTCAGTTTCTCCAGCCAGGCCAGCGGGGAGCAGCCACGCAGTTGCTCGACCATTGCGACCTCGCCAAGCCCCTGGCAGCAGTGCAGGCGCACTGGCGCAGCAAGTTCGCGACTTAAAGCGGCGGTTTTTTGCAGCAATGCTGGCGTACAGGTTTGGATGCGATCCGGCAGCAAGGCGCCACGAACCAGACCCCCGTAAGTGCCGTCAAAGTCCTGGAAAAATAGTTCAGCCGCCGCCAGTCCAGCCAGCCCCTTGGCCTCATCAAAGTGATGCCCAAGGGTCCCGTCCGCACGCCAGTAACTCATCCCGCTCATGTAGCAAGGGCCGAGGTAAGTACGCAGGCCCAGTTCGCCGGCAACCTGGGTGACGGCGGCAAACTCGTCGTAGGTCTCGGCCCATTCGCGGTAGTACATCGAGGTGATCGGCATTGCCGTGGTGATGCCATTGCGGATCAGTTGGGTGAAAGCGTAGCGGTATTTGAATACCTCTTCCTCTGGACTGAAACTCTCCCGTGGGCCCCGCGCCAAGTACTCTTCGGACCACATGCGGCCCATGTCACGTTCGTCGCCGTTGTCCAGGGTCAAGACCGTGGAATCGAGGTCGCCCAGTGCATCCAGGTCGATGAACCCCGGACTGATCAGGGCATTACCATAGTCAATCCATTGTTCCACCGGGCCCGCATAACCGCGCCCGACAAACAGGATGTGCGAGCCTTCGAACACCACTTCGCCGTCGCGCCATAGCACGTGTTGTGTGCCGTCGAAGCCGACCACACAAGCGGCTTTGAGACCGATGATAGTTGCCGGGCGACTCACAGGCGACTGTCCAGCAAGCGTCCATTGCAGGCAATCAGCTGGCCGCGGCGATAAACCTGGCGCGGCGGACGCGTGACCACAGCTTCGCCGAGGGTCTGCACCGGCATCAATAGGAAGTCTGCCGGCCCGCCGATTTGCAGGCCATAATTCTCGACGCCCAATGCCCGGGCTCCATTGACGGTCGCGGCGTCGAAGGCGGCTGCCAGTTCATCGTCCTTGTTGAGGTCGAAACGAAAGGCCAGGAGCATCGCCCGCTCCAGCATGTCGCCGTTGCCCATGGGCGACCAGGCATCGCGGATGCCGTCCGAACCGAGACACAAGTTGACCCCAGCCTGGCGCAACGCGAGAAATGGTGGCACTGCGCAGTCGGCGGGGGCCGAACTCATCAGCGAAATGCCGAGCGCCGCCAGACGCTCGGCCACGGATTTGACCTGGCTCCAGGGCAACATGCCGAGACAGTAGGCATGACTGATCATCACCTGCCCCTGACGTGCGAAGCGCTCGGTGTAGTCGGCAATCAGGGCGATCTGCCACAGGCCCAGTTCGCCCTTATCATGCAGGTGTATGTCCACGCCACGGTCGAATTCGCTGGCGAGCTTGAATACGCAGTCAAGCTGTGCGAGCGGATCATTATCGATGCCACAGGGGTCAAGGCCGCCGACGTTTTCCACGCCCAGGGTCATAGCTTCGCGCATCAGTTCGGCAGTGCCGGGGCGGCTGATCAGACCGGTTTGCGGGAACACCACCAGTTGCAGGTCGATCAGATCGCGGTAGCGTTCGCGCAGTTGCTGCATGGCTTCGACATGGCGCAGGCCGAACTCCGGGTCGATGTCGACGTGACAGCGCATGGTCAGCGAGCCGCGGGCGATGCAGTTTTCCAGAAGCGCGCCGGCCCGTTGGCCAATGGGCGAGTCGACTTCACGCAGCACGCGTCGCTCGTTGGCGATGTAGTCCTTGAGGGTCGCCCCGGCGCTGTTCGGGCGCCAGGGCTGGCCCCAGAGGGTTTTGTCCAGGTGCACATGGCTTTCCACCAGGGCCGGGGTGAGCAGTTGGTGTTGACCGTCGATGTCAGTGGCGCTGAGCGCTGCGTTTGTGGCCGGGCGGCGTTGCTTGAACAGGCCGTCTTCGATCAGCAGGTCTTCGGCGGTGGTGCCGCAGGGGCGCACGTTGCGTAGCCAGCGGGGGTGGGTCATTGCATACCTCAAAATCTTTGTTGGATGGGAGGGCCTCTTCGCGAGCAAGCCCGCTCCCACAGGGATCACAACACTTGTGTGGGAGCGGGCTTGCTCGCGAAGAGCGCGACGCGGTCCCGGGCCAGGCTCAACCCTTGAGCTTCGCCCAGATCCGGTCCTGCAGTTCCCGCGCCTTGTTGCTGCACTCTTTCTCCGGGCGCAGGCGCGAGGCGAATTCGTCTGGCATGTTGATCGCGTCCATAACCCTCCACTTGGCGTCCAGCAGTTTGTCGCTCTGGATTCCGTTGGCATAGGCAATGGCATTGGACACCGCCGCTGCGTTTTCCGGCTTCATCATCCAGTCGATGAAAATCTTCGCGTTACCGGGATGTGGCGCACTTTTCGGCACGGCGAAGTTGTCCTGGAACATCGCCAGGCCTTCGCGCGGGTAGACGTACTTGATGGTGTTTTTCTGCAGGGTGGCGCGGGCGGTTGAGCCGTTCCAGTTCTGCATCATGATCACTTCACCGGAGGCCATGCGGTCCACGGTGTTATCCGAGCTGTACATTTTCAGGAATGGCTTCTGTTTGCGCAGTAGTTCCAGGATGCGCTTGGCGTCCTGAGGGTTTTCACTGCACTCGTCGACATTCAGGTAATGGCTGGCGGCATTGATCACACTGCTGGAGGTGTCGAGTGCCGCCAGTTGGCCTTGTAGTTCCTTGCGCGGCTCGAAAAACTCTTTCCACGAATCGTCTAGCTTGCCGCCGGGCACACGGGCGCTGTCATAGGAGAAGCCGGTGGTCCCCCACAGGTAAGGCGCCGAGAACTTGCGGCCAGGGTCGAATGTGGGGTCGCGAAATGCCGGCTTCACGTACTGGAAGTTGGGCAGGGCAGCGGCGTCGATTTGCAGCAGCAAGTCCTGCTTGATCAGGGTTTGCATGATCGACTGCGAAGGCACGATCACATCGTATGCAGCGCCACCGGCCTGCAATTTGGCGAGCAGGGTTTCGTTGCTGTCGTAGCCGTCCGTGGTGACCTTGATGCCGGTCTCTTTCTCGAATTTGGCCAGCAGGTCGACCGGGTAATAATCGGTCCAGTTGTAGAAAAACAGCTCCTTGGGCTCGGCAGCTTGCGCGGAAAAAACCGTCAGGCAACCGAGTGCCAGACCGGCGACGCCGTAACGCAGGTTTTTCATTTTCATGACAGAACGCTCCAGGCTCATTGGTTTTTGCCGCGCTGTCCCAGCCAGAAGGCCAGCACCACCAGCACGATTGAAATCACCAGCATCAGGGTCGAAATCGCATTGATCTCTGGCGTCACGCCGGCCTTGATTGCCGAGAAGATGTACACCGGCAGGGTCGTGGAACCCGGGCCGGCAACGAAGAAGGTCATGATGAAATCATCCAGGCTGACGACAAAGGCCAGTACCGAACCGGACAGCACAGCAGGCCAAAGCAGCGGCAGGGTGACCCGGCGAAACACCTGCCATGGGTTGGCGTACAGATCGTTGGCCGCCTCCAGCAGGCTTTTGTCCAGATCATTGAGGCGCGCGCGGATCGGCAGGTAAGCGAAAGGGATGCAAAAGCCGATGTGTGCGACGATCACGGTGAGCAACCCAAGCTTGATGCCCAGCGCCATGAACAGCAGTAGCGTGGCGACAGCCGTGACGATTTCCGGCAGGATCAGCGGCAGGTTGATCCCACCCTCGACCATTTTCTGTCCATAGAACGGCCGGTAGGTCGCCAACGCCGCGAGCAAGGCGATCGCCGTGGCGCAGACCGTGGCGATGCTGGCGACGATGATCGAGTTCAAAGCGGCGGTCTGGATCGACGGGTTCGCCAGGATCCGTCCGTACCAGGCGAAGGAGAACTCGGTCCATACCGTCGCCGAGCGGTTGGCATTGAAGCTATAGGCGATCAAGACCAGGATCGGCAGGTAGAGATAGGCCAGGATCAACAGGCTGACTTCTCGGGTCAGCGGCAGTTTCTTCAGGTGCAGGGCGATCATAGGGTGGCTCCCCGACGCAGGGTCTTGGCCGCATTGCGGCTATACAGGGCGTACAGCACCAGGGACAGCAGCAGAATCCCCAGTAACAGGAACGACAACGAGCTACCCAGCGGCCAGTTGCGAGCGGTGCCGAACTGTTGCTGGATCAGGTTGCCGATCATTAACGTTTTGCCCCCGCCGAGAATCGCCGGGGTGATGAAGGCGCCCAGGCTCGGTACGAACACCAGCAGCGCGCCGGCGATCACCCCAGGCATCGAGAGCGGCAGGATGATTCGCTTTAGTGCGTGCCAGCGATTGGCGCCGAGGTCGTACGCGGCTTCTACCAGGCGCCAGTCAAGTTTCTCCAGGGTCGAGTAGATCGGCAGGATCATGAACGGCAGGAAGCTGTAGACCAGGCCGACGCTGACGGCAAAGTCGTTGTACAGCAGGGTGATGCCACCGGCCTGGGGCAACAGCGCGTTAAGACTTTGCGCGACCCAACCGTGCTCGCGCAGAATGATCAGCCAGGCGTAGTTGCGGATCAGCAGGTTGGTCCAGAATGGAATGGTTATCAGCAGTACCATGAGGTTACGCCGGCCCGGGGTCAGGCTGGACATCCACAGCGCCACCGGAAAGCCGAACAGGAAACACAACACCGTGGTGCCACCCGCCTGGAACACCGAGCGCAACAGTGCCTGCGCGTAGACCCAGTTGAGCTCCAGTTCACCGTCGAAACCTTCCTGGTAAAACAGCTGCACATAGCTTTGCAATTGCCAGTCGGCCTGCCAGTCGACACCGCCGTAGACGTTGCGCGGCAAGAGACTGATGTAGCCCATGATGCCCAGGGGAATGGCGATCAGGGCCAGCAATGTAAGGACCACCGGGCTCAACAGCAGCGCACGGTTCAAGGCGGGGGAATAACTGCTGACGCTCATCTCAGGCCTCCATCAACAGGCAGGCGTGGGGCGGGAGGTTGACGGCGACCCGGTCACCTACGGCCCGGCCGCGGTTCAGACCTTCGTTGTTCTCGCGCAGCATGACCTTGATTTCATTGTTCAGGCGGCACTGGTAAAGCGTGGCGGTGCCCACGTACAGAACGGCTTCGATCACGCCCCGCAGGTGATGGGGTTGCGTGGGATCGACCAGTTGCGAACGCTCCGGGCGAAACGCCAGCTGCACTTTCGCGCTGTCCAGTCCCTGTGCCTGGCAGGGAATTTCCACCGGCATGCCGTTGGGCACGAAGAGATTTTCGTTGTTCTGGCCGCGCTTGAGGTGGCCGGGAAGGAAGTTGATGTCGCCAATGAACTGCGCGACGAACTGATGCTGGGGACGCTCGTAGATGTCGTTGGGGGAGCCGATCTGCAGGATCTTGCCCGCCGACATCACGGCGATACGATCGGACAGCGTCAGGGCTTCTTCCTGATCGTGGGTGACGAAAATAAAGGTAATGCCGGCTTCTTTCTGCACTCGCTTGAGTTCGACCTGCATTTCCTTGCGCAACTTGAGGTCGAGGGCCGACAGCGGCTCGTCCAGCAACAGGACCTTGGGCTTGGGGGCCAGCGCCCGGGCCAGCGCCACGCGCTGTTGTTGCCCGCCGGACAATTCGGCGGGTTTGCGCTGGGCCAGGTGCTGCATCTGCACCAGCGCGAGCATTTCTTCGACGCGCCGGGCGGTCTGCTTGCGATCAAGACCCTGCATCTCGAGGCCGAAGGCGATATTCTGCGCGACAGTCATGTGTGGAAACAGCGCGTAGCTCTGAAACACCGTATTGACCCGGCGCTTGAAGGGCGGCAAGCCATTGACTGGTTCACCCCCGAGGCGGATCTCGCCATTGCTGACGTGCTCGAAACCGGCGATGGTGCGAAGCAGGGTGGTTTTGCCGCAGCCGGAGGGCCCCAGCAAGGTAAAGAATTCGTTGTCGGCGATGTCGACTGACACGTTGTCCAGGGCTGGAGCCAACCCCGGATCGTCAGAGTACCGCTTGGAGACGTTACGCACTTCGATAGCGACTGGCTGATCCATAATGGTGCAATCCCCTAATTATTGTATGCAATATCTGGATGCAATCTACAAATAACCGGATTAATCTGCGGGTGCAACCCCCTTTTTTCGTTGGCCAGTCATTGCCAGGGGTCGGTTGTGCGGCACAAAGGAGTATTCAGATGAGCGAAAAGAGACTTGAGACAACCGTGCATCGCGTCTACCAAGGGGTTTACGAGGCGATCAGCAAGCGTTCGTTACGTCCTGGGATGAAGCTTGGCGAGGCATCACTGGCCGAGCTTTTTAATGTCAGCCGCACGTCGGTGCGCGCGGCGCTCAAGCAGCTGGAAGCCGACGGGCTGGTGACCACCGAGCCCAATAAAGGGGCATCGGTGTCATTGCCCAGTGATGAAGAGATTCGTTCGCTGTTTGAAACCCGTCGCCTGATCGAGATCGGCATCGTCAGTGAACTGTGCCGCCGGCGCGATTCGGCAGTGGCCCAGGACCTGCGCGAACACCTGCTGCTGGAGGATGAAGCGCACCGCAACGGCGACCACGAGCGGTTGATACATCTGCTGGGTGAGTTCCACATCAAGCTGGCGCGCAGCCTGAACAACCCGGTGTTGCTCGACTGGTTCCAGAAGCTTATTTCCCGAGCTTCGCTGTACGCGGCGGCACTGGACGACGACAGTCACGAGGCCTGCCGAGATAACGAGCACCTGCGGCTGATCGAGTACATCGAGGCTGGTAACCAGGGCGCGGCGATCGAATTGACCTGCATGCATCTAAACGGCATAGAAAAGGCCATCCTCGACGTCGCCGCCACGCTGAAAACTGGCTACCATCCGCTAAAGCATCTGATTGAAGTGTGATGCCCTCGCCACAGGTGAATTAGATACAGGTGATGAGTTGTTGCGCGAAACGAATCAGCCGTAGTTAATGAAACCATTGGCGCCTCGTGTGCTCGAAGCAAGCAGGTGTCATTTCAGGGGCTTAAGAGTCAGTCGATGCAGTTTCTAGACGCAAGCCACGGGTGTGCTGGCTGGAACGGTGAGATGGCCGGACGCATTCGTGCATTCGACTGGAGCCTGACCGAGCTTGGGCCTGTCCAGCATTGGCAGAAAAGTCTGTGCAGCACAGTGCAGTTGATGCTTGCGTCGCCTTTGCCGATGGTCATGCTCTGGGGGCGGACCGGGTATATGATCTACAACGACGCCTACTCGAAATTCGCCGGTGGACGCCATCCTTATCTGCTGGGCTCTCCGGTGGAACTGGGTTGGCCAGAAGTCGCCGAATTCAACCGGCATGTGATGGACACTTGCCTGGGCGGTGGTACCTTGTCCTATCACAACAAAGAACTGGTGCTGTTGCGCAACGGGCTCCCCGAAGATGTCTGGCTCGATCTTTATTACAGCCCGGTTGCCGATGACGAGGGGCGCCCTGCAGGCGTCATGGCGATGGTGGTCGATACCACTGACCATGTCATTTCCGAGCGCCGGCGTCGGGCGGCCGAAGATGCCTATCGCGCCGATAACGAGCGGGTACGCCTGGCACTGAATGCCGGGGCCTTGCTAGGCTCGTTCGTTTGGGATCTCAAGGCCGACGTTCTCTCCGGTGACGAGCGATTCGCCCGGACATTATCCTTCCCGCCAGGATCCGATCTGTCCAACCTGCCCAGTACCATCGCCGAATCGCAGGTTCACCCCGAGGACCTGGACTGGGTCCGTGAGCAGGTGGATCAGGCGCAGAAAACCGGTGCACCCTTTAACGCCGAATACCGCGTGTTGCGTCCTGACGGCAGTTATCTGTGGGTGCTGGCCAGCGGGTGCTGCGAGTTCGATGAACGTGGCGAACCGTTGCGCTTTCCCGGGGTGTTGATTGACATCCATGTGCGCAAGACGGCTGAAGAGTCACTGCTGAAGTTCACCCGAAACCTGGAGCAGCGCGTCGCCGAAGAAGTCGGTGCGCGACTGCAAGCCGAAGAGCAACTGCGTCAGTCGCAGAAGCTCGAAGCCATCGGCGGCCTCACCGGAGGCGTGGCCCACGATTTCAATAACCTGCTGCAAGTGATCGCCGGCAACTTGCACCTGCTGGCGCGGCATGAACCGGACAATGCCAACGTGCAGCGTCGGGTCAAGGCCTCGATCGCGGCGGTCGAGCGAGGAGCCAAGCTGTCCTCGCAACTTCTCGCGTTTGCCCGACGCCAGCCACTTTCACCGGCGGTCTGCAACCCTCGGCAAATCTTCGAAGGCCTGGCAGAGTTACTGCAGCGAGCGCTGGGCGAAACCCTGCAGATTGATGTGCGGGTTCCGCAAGAGTCCTGGCATATCAACGTTGACCGTAACCAGTTGGAAAACGCCATCCTCAACCTGGCAATCAATGCCCGGGACGCCATGCAGGGTGAGGGCACGGTTGTGCTCAGCGCCGAGAACGTTGCACTGGAGCGCCAGTTCTGTGCGGGCAAGGGCATCGTTGCCGGCGATTATGTGCGCGTTGCGGTCGTTGACTCCGGTGTTGGCATGTCGCCTCAGGTGCTCGCGCAGGCGTTTGAACCCTTTTTCACCACCAAGGCCGATGGGCAGGGCACCGGGTTGGGCCTGAGCATGGTGTTCGGCTTTGTCAAGCAGAGCGGCGGGCATATCGAGATGCTCAGCACCGAAGGCCAGGGCACCCGGGTCAAGCTGTATTTCCCGCGCTGCCTGCTTGCGCTGCCTGCCGAGTCAACGGTGCATGACGCGCAGCATCAGGGAGGCCACGAAACGGTCCTGGTGGTTGAGGATAACGAGGCGGTGCGCGCCGCTGCCGTAGAACTGCTGCACGAGGAAGGCTACAAGGTGCTTACCGCTGCCAACGGCGACATCGCCATGCAGATGTTGCTGGAGGGCATTGCGGTGGATCTGATTTTCACTGACGTGGTCATGCCCGGGCTGATCAAGAGCTCGGACCTGGCCGCCTGGGCCAAGGTACAAAAACCGCCGGTAGCGGTGCTATTCACGTCGGGTCATACCCGCGACATCATTTCGCGCAATCACCAACTCAGTCCTGATACTCATTTGCTGAGTAAACCTTATGGGCCGGAGGCGCTGACGCGCATGGTTCGCAATGTCCTTAGCGGTTGAAGTGAATTATCGGGTTTTGCACGGAACCAATTGATCTTTGTAAACCTGAGATTAAGTATCCTCATTTCAATCAAGGCAGCCTATGAATTCCGATCCAACCTCCGGCATGGTCAGGGTGCGCGGTGCCCGGGAACACAATCTCAAGAACGTCGATGTCGATATCCCTCGGGATGCGTTGGTGGTGTTCACCGGAGTTTCCGGTTCGGGTAAGTCATCCCTGGCGTTTTCCACTCTCTACGCCGAAGCGCAACGGCGTTATTTCGAATCCGTGGCGCCTTATGCGCGGCGTCTGATCGACCAGGTCGGGGTGCCCGACGTCGACTCCATCGATGGCTTGCCGCCCGCCGTGGCGCTGCAGCAACAGCGCGGCACGCCGAGCACGCGTTCGTCGGTGGGCAGTGTGACTACTTTGTCGAGCCTGATCCGTATGCTGTACTCCCGGGCCGGCAGCTACCCGCCCGGGCAACCGATGCTGTATGCCGAGGATTTTTCGCCGAACACACCCCAAGGCGCCTGCCCGGAATGTCATGGCCTCGGCCGGGTCTATGAAGTCACCGAAGCGCTGATGGTTCCGGACCCGAGTCTGAGCATCCGCCAGCGCGCTGTCGCTTCCTGGCCCATGGCTTGGCAGGGGCAAAACCTGCGCGATATCCTGGTCACGCTAGGGTACGACGTCGACAAGCCCTGGCGCGAGCTGCCGAAGAAGCAGCGTGACTGGATCCTCTTCACCGAGGAAACGCCGACGGTGCCGGTGTACGCCGGGCTCACTCCCGAAGAAACCAGGGTCGCCCTCAAGCGCAAGATGGAACCGAGTTATCAGGGCACTTTCTCCGGCGCCCGACGCTACATCCTGCACACCTACACCCATTCCCAGAGCGCGCTGATGAAGAAGCGTGTTGCGCAGTTCATGCTTGGCAGTCCATGCCCGGAGTGCGACGGTAAACGACTCAAGCGCGAAGCGTTGTCGGTGAAGTTCGCTGGTTATGACATCGGTGAATTATCGCAGATGCCTTTACTGCAGTTTGCCGAGGTGTTGAAACCGGTGGCGGCGCAGAGCTACCTGAAGCTGGCCGAGGAGCCTGGCGAAGTCTTCACGCAGCGGCAAACCCTGGACGCGCGCGCCCAGCGGGTGGCTCATGGGGCGAGCGCGCACGCCAATGCTCCGGATGTGCGGCATACGCCTAACCTGTCGGTGGAAAAACGTCTGGCGGCGCAGCGCATCGCCCAGGACTTGCTGGAGCGGGTGAGTGCCTTGACTGACCTGGGCCTGGGGTACCTGGCACTGGAGCGCAGCACGCCGACCTTGTCGTCCGGCGAGTTGCAACGCTTGCGCCTGGCGACCCAGTTGGGTTCGCAACTATTCGGCGTGATTTACGTGCTTGACGAGCCCTCGGCGGGTCTGCACCCGGCGGATGGCGAGGCGCTGTTCGATGCCCTGCAACGGCTGAAGGCCTCAGGCAATACCCTGTTTGTAGTCGAGCACGACCTGGAGACCATGCGCCGTGCCGACTGGCTGATCGACGTCGGCCCGGCAGCCGGCGAGCATGGCGGGCGCATCCTGTACAGCGGGCCACCGGCCGGCCTGGCGGAGGTTAAGGAATCGCAAACCCGGGACTACCTGTTCGCCGAACAAGTGAGTCAAGCGCGAACCAGCCGTAAGCCAGCCGCTTGGCTGCGCCTGGAAGGCATCACGCGTAATAACCTGGACAACCTCAGTGTGGAATTTCCGCTGGGGTGCTTCACTTCGGTCACCGGCGTTTCGGGTTCGGGTAAATCGAGCCTGGTCAGCCAGGCATTACTGGAGCTCGTGGGGGCGCACCTGGGGCGCCCGGTGGCTGACAGCAACGCCGAGGAAATGAGCCTGGAGGATGACGCACCGCAGGTCAGTGGCGGCCAGGTGACTGCAGGATTGGGGTCGATCAAGCGCCTGGTACAGGTCGACCAGAAACCGATTGGCCGTACACCTCGCTCGAACCTGGCAACCTACACGGGCCTGTTTGACAGTGTGCGCAAGCTGTATGCCGCCACTGCCGAGGCGCGGGCGCGAGGCTACGATGCCGGGCAGTTTTCCTTTAACGTCGCCAAAGGCCGCTGTCCGACCTGTGAAGGCGAAGGTTTTGTCAGCGTCGAGTTGCTGTTCATGCCCAGTGTGTATGCGCCATGCCCGACCTGCCACGGTGCGCGCTACAACCCCGAGACGCTGGCTATCGTCTGGCAAGGCATGAACATCGCCCAAGTGTTGCAGCTGACGGTGGATGACGCCGTCAAGGTGTTTGCCGAACAGGCAGGTATCCATCGTTCACTGGAGGTGTTACGTGACATCGGTCTGGGGTATTTGCGCCTCGGTCAGCCAGCCACAGAGCTGTCGGGCGGCGAAGCCCAGCGCATCAAACTGGCCACTGAACTGCAACGCAACCAGCGGGGGGCCACCCTGTATGTGCTCGACGAACCTACCACCGGATTGCACCCGCGGGATGTCGATCGATTGATGGCGCAGCTCAATACCCTGGTGGAGGCTGGGCATACGGTGATTGTGGTCGAGCACGAGATGCGGGTGGTGGCGCAGAGTGACTGGGTGATCGATATCGGGCCTGGGGCAGGGGATCAGGGTGGGAAAGTGGTAGTGGCAGGGGCGCCGCTGAAGGTTGCCAGGAGCAAGAGGAGCAAGACGGCACCGTTTCTGGCCCGTACGCTTAACCTCCTGTAGGCGCGAGCTTGCTCGCGATGGGCGTCCATGATGACGTGGGCTGCTTGAACATGCGCGGTGTACCTAGGCTCTTCGCGAGCAAGCTTGCTCCTACAGGGAGCATCGTTGCCTGCGATCAATAATGATCGGCTCTTGACTCATACCCCATCAATCGTACGCCGAACCTTCTCCAACAGCTCATTGATCTGGAACGGCTTGACCAGCATTTCCATGCCGGTGCCGAGGAACACCTGGCGGTTGATCGCGGTTTCCGCGTAGCCGGTCATGAACAGGATCGGCAACTGCGCGCGCCAGCCACGCGCTACATCCGCCAGTTCGCGGCCGGTCATGCGCGGCAGACCGACGTCGGTCAGTAGCAGGTCGATCGACGGGTCGCTCTGCAACCGCTCAAGTGCACTTTCAATGTCGCCGACCTGGGTGCAGCGGTAACCGGCGTCCATCAGCACTTCGGCGACGAACATGCGCACCGACGGCATATCCTCGACGATCAGTACATGCTCGCCATCCCCTTGGGCCTCAACCGTGAGCGGGGTCACCTCGTTGGACGTCGGATCGTTAGTGGCGGGCAGCATGATGGTGACTTCGGTGCCACGGCGGGCCACGCTGCGGATGTGCGCGTCGCCGCCGGATTGTCGGGCGAAGCCGTAGATGGTCGACAGACCAAGCCCAGTGCCCTGGCCCAGGGGCTTGGTGGTGAAAAACGGATCGAAGACCTTGCCGATTACGCTATGCTCGATGCCCATACCGTCATCGCGCACCGCTAGGGCGACATACGCACCATCTGCCAAATTGGGATCGCCGTGGGAGAAGGCGGCATAGGTGCTAACCCAGATATTGCCGCCCTGGGGCAGTGCATCACGCGCGTTGATTACCAGGTTGAGCACAGCACTTTCGAGCTGGACCGGGTCGACCAAAGCAATCGCCGCCTTGGACGTCAGTTCGAGTTTCAGGGCGATGCGCTCGCCGATGGTGCGCATCAGTAATTCTTCCAGTGAGCGCACCTGGGCGTTGATGTCCACCGGCCGGGTATCGAGTGGCTGCTGGCGGGCGAATGCCAGCAGGCGATGAGTCAGCGAGGAGGCACTCATGGCAGAGCTCAAGGCCGCTTCGGCATAAAACCCGACCTTGTCGGTGCGTGACGCGGCGATTCGTTTCTGGATCAGTTCCAGGCTGGTGATGATGCCGGTCAGCAGGTTGTTGAAGTCATGGGCGATGCCGCCGGTGAGCTTGCCCAGCGCATCCATCTTCTGCACTTGCAGCAGCTGCGCCTCGGTGCGCGCGCGCTGGGCGACTTCGTTGGCCAGCTGGGTCGTGGCGTCATCCAGGCGGGCCAGGTGCGAGCGTTCGCGATGCCGGTGCTCGGTAACGTCTTCGACGAACACCAGGCTCAGTTCAGGCGTGCGATAGGGTGACAGCTGCCATTCGGTCTCGCGGACTTCGCCGTGCACCCGCATGTTCAGCGTGCCTTTCCAGCGCTCGCCATAGGCCAGGCGCAGGCGCAGTTCATCGATGACGGCACCCTGGTCCGCAGCAAAACACTCGCGCAGGGCATCCGGGTCGAGGTTGTCCTGCATCAGCTGCGTGAACGCGTGATTGCATTCGTGAACCTTGAGCTGCGCGTCCAGTACCGCGATGGGCGCAGACACGTTGACGAAAATTTCCCGAAAACGTGCCTCGCTTTCGCGCAGGGCGTTTTCAGTTTCACGCACGCGCAGCAGGGTGCGCAGGGTCGCCAATAGCACGTCCGGGTCGACCGGGTGGATCAGGTAGGCATCTGCGCCCGCATCCAGGCCGGTAATGATGTCGCCGGTCTGGATTGATGCCGCTGACACGTGAATCACCGGCAGCAGGGCGGTGACGGGGTCGCAGCGCAGCTTGCGCACGATGTCGAAACCGCTCATGTCCGGCAGGTTGACGTCGAGAATCAACGCGTCGAGCGCGACACTGGCGATCAGTTCGAGCCCCTCGCCACCGGTGCCCGCCTCCAGTACCTCATAGCCGTGGCGTTCCAGGCGCCGGCGCAGGGCATAGCGTGTGGCGACGTTGTCATCGACGATCAACAGGCGAATGTCACGTTTCATCGGCGGGCTCCATGGCAATCGCCAGCGGGATGATCACGAAGAAGGTCGAGCCCAGGCCCGGCTTGCTCTCCAGGCCGACTTCGCCACCCAGCAACTCCGCGAAGCGTTTGCACAGGGATAATCCGAGCCCGGTGCCGCGAAGGCGCTTTTGCAGCGGCGAATCGACCTGGGAAAAGTCCTCGAACAATGCGCCATGTAGCTCCGGGGCGATACCTATTCCGGTGTCGCTGACGGCAAAACGTACGTGGGTAGCGTTATGCAGTCGCGCCGAAACCCGCACTTCGCCGCGGGTGGTAAACTTCAACGAGTTGGAAATGAAGTTGCGCAGGATCTGCGCAAGCTTCTTGTCGTCGGTGAACAGCTTGGGCAGGCCCACCGGTTCCTCGAAGATCAGGTCCACGGCGCTGGCATCGACGATCGGGCGGAACATCCCGCGCAAGGCGGCGAACAGGTCGAACATGTCGAACCAGGCGGGGGAGATACTGATGCGCCCGGCTTCGATCTTTGCCAGGTCCAGCAGGTCGTCGACCATGTCGCTGAGCTCGCGGGCGGCGTTGCTGACGAAGGCCACCTGTTTGTGCTGCTCGGCGCTCAACGGGCCGTCGAGTTCGTCGGTCAGCAGGCGGGTGATGCTCAGGATTGAGCCCAGTGGCGTGCGGAACTCGTGGCTCATGTACGACAGGAAGCGGCTCTTGAGGTCCGACGCCTGGCGCAGCTGATCGGCCTGGGTATCCAGCTCGGCATACAGCGCCAAGACGCCCTGGTTGGTTTCGTCCAGCTCCTCGCGCAGGGCGTTGGCCTCGGCTTGCAACTGCGCGACCAGTGCCGCTTGCTCGTCGTGATTGATGGGTGCATCAGCCATGATTGGCCTCCAACGCAATGACCACGACCGTGACGTCGTCGCGTCCGCGGCAAAAATCGCGGTGCAAAATGGCGGCAATCACGGCGGGATGGCGGTGCACCAGGCCGGGGTAATCTTGCAGGTTCCATCGGGACTGCAGGCCGTCGCTGTACATGATCAATAGTTGTCCGTTCACTTGAGCATAGTCAAAGGGTTGCGCCTTTCGATATTGCCCGCCGACGATGCCCGGGTGCGACGCCAGGCCACTTGATTTTCCAGGGGCGATCAGGCAGGCGCCGATGTTGCCAATACCGACGAATTTCAGCGCATCGGCGTCGCCGTCGTAATGGGCGATGGCCAGGGCGCCGCCGCGGGTGCCGATCATGTCGCGATGGATGTCTTCCAGCAGCATCACCGGCGAGGTGAAAGGTGCTAAAGCGAAGGTCTTCTCACCAGCACGTGCAGCCCGTTCGGCATCTTCGCCATGGCCCAGGCCATCGATGACCAGGGCGCTGATACGCGGGCCGTCAAAGGCCAGGTGCCAGACATCGCCACAGGCGGGGTCGTTGCGCAAGGAATGCTGGCTGACGCCGAACCGCTGGTCCGCAGCCTTGTCGCCGCGCGGGAACAGGCGGGCCAGCAGCACGGCGCCTCGATTGTCTGCATAGACATCGAAAACTTCGGTCTGGCGTGACACCGCGCCCAGGCCGATGCCTTGGGTACCACCGGTAGAAAAACCGTCGGCCAGGCAGGCCTCCAGGTCAAACCCATTGGCCCGGTCGATGGCGAGCATTTCGATCGCGGCACCTGATGCGCGCGGCAGCACCCGAAGGTGCAGCTCCCCGCTGGCAGCGTGCTTGAGTATGTTGCTGGCAAGCTCAGTGGCGACCAGGGCGACGCGCCCGGCATCCGTGGCGTCGAAGCCATGCTGCTCCGCGAGTTTCTGCGCGGTACGGCGGGCGTGGCCGATCTGGCTGTTGTCTTCGATGGGGAGTACTTGCGTCATCGAACCGCTGATGTTCATACCCATCGCGTGATCGTTATGCGAGTACCCTTGCCGGGCGCCGTATCGAGCTCGAACTCTTCCACCAGGCGTTTTGCGCCGGTCAGGCCCAGGCCGAGACCGCCGCCGGAGGTCCAGCCGTCGGTCATTGCCAGCTTGATATCGGGGATGCCCGGGCCTTCATCGCGAAACACCAGGCGCAGGCCGGTGCGGGCGTTTTCGTCGAGGATTTGCCAATCCATGTCGCCGCCACCGCCATACACCATGGTATTGCGCGCCAGTTCGCTGACGGCCGTCACCATCTTGGTCAGGTCGATCAGGCGCATGCCGCACTCAGTGGCCAGCTTGCGCGCCGTCTGGCGCGCCAGGACCACATCCTGTTCGATTTGAATGGGTTGGCTGCCACTGCTGCGCACGTTCATTGCTCACGTACTCGATCCTGCAGCAGTTTCATCCCGCGTTCGACATTCAGGGCCGTGCTCACGCCCGGCAGGGTCATGCCGAGCTCGACCAAGGTGATCGCCACAGCCGGCTGCATGCCCACCAGTACGGTCTGCGCGTCCATGATGCGCGACAGGCCGGAAATGGTGCCGATCATCCGCCCGATGAACGAGTCGACCATGTCCAGCGCCGAGATGTCGATCAACACGCCGCGAGCGGATGTGCGGCTGATGCGCTCGGACAGGTCGTCCTGGAGCGTCAGGGCGAGCTGGTCATGCATGTCGACCTGGATGGTCACCAGCAGGAAGTCGCCCATTTGCAGAATTGGAATGCGTTCCATCGGCTCAACCTGCCTTGCTGACAGTCAACCCCAGACGGGTCAGGGCCAGTTTCAGGGCGTCGGCCAGGTTGGCCTTGGTGACGACGCCTTGCAGGTCCAGGCCCAGGTGCACGATGGTCTGGGCAATCTGTGGACGGACGCCACTGATGATGCAATCGGCACCCATCAGGCGAATCGCGGTGACGGTTTTGAGCAGGTGCTGGGCGACCAGGGTATCGACAGTCGGCACGCCGGTGATGTCGATGATAGCGATTTCCGAGCCCGTGTCGACGATGCGCTGCAGCAGCGACTCCATCACCACTTGGGTACGCTGAGAATCAAGGGTGCCGATCATTGGCAGGGCAAGTACACCATCCCAGAGTTTGACCACTGGCGTCGACAGTTCCAAAAGCTCTTCCTGCTGGCGCTTGATCACTGCTTCGCGGGACTTCTGGAAAGTACGGATGGTGTGCATGCCCAAGGCGTCGAGCAGCTCGGAGACTTCCCACAGCTGTTCGGCCAGCAGCGCAGGGTGGTCCTGATAATGATTTTGCAGCATCGCAAACATCGGGCCCTTGAGCGAGAAGATGAAACTGGCCGTCTGATGGGAGTCCTGGCCGAGCAGCGCACGGCTGTGGGACAGCTTCTCGAGGAACTGGCGGATCTCGTCCCAGCCGGGTGCCGCCATGTTCTGGCCGTTACCCATTTCCAGGCCGGAGACGATGAGTTGCAGGAATTGCGTAGTTTGTTGCTTGAGGTCCTGCTCCTTGACGTTGCGCGAGGCGCCGCTGGCTTCCAGGCGCTGGGTCCAATCTTCGAGGAGTTGATTCTGGTTGGTTTTCATCGCATCGAGTGTGCTGGTCTGCAGTGCCGCCATGTGCCTGAACTCCTTGAAATTATTGGCCGATTACGAAAAACTTGGATCGGCACAAAGCAGTGACATTTGCCGGTAGAAATAGTTGTCCCGCTGCGCAGATATTTATCACCTAACACAGCGTAGGCGATCATCGATGGAACGTTGTACGAGGTGTGGCTTCGAATCTACAAGGCGACTGTTTCAGCCTGCCTTGCATTGATGAACGAGGTACCTATGAAAGATGACTCGATGACGCAGCAGCCGGATCAAGCGGTCGACCGCAATGATCCGGCGATTGATCCACAGACGCCCGGCGACAGCTCTGCTTCGCAACAGCACACCAGCACACCAGACAGTGTCGACTCGGCGGTGGATCAGAAAAACCAGCACGATGATAATGACAACGAATTCAGTCCGGGCTTCAAGCCTGAACCGGATCGGGCTAAACCTGGTGATGATACCGATGGTGATATCGATACCGATGGCGGCTAGGCGCATTGTGGCCACATAAAAAAGGCCGCATCGATTGATGCGGCCTTTTTGTTGGAGCTGTCCCGTCCTGAATAAGGTTTACACCTTCTGGCTTCTTTTCAGGAAGGTGCAATGGATAAGGGGTGATTCGGCTGTAAGACGATTCTGAAATTGTAGGGTTGACCATCGTCCCCATTTCCGGGCTTGGCCAGTAATCGCGCCGCTTCTGACTTCCCAGCTACAAAAAACCATACAGAGCCACCACGTCGCTACGATTGTGCCCACCAATCCGTGCACGCTAACGTCCAGCCGCATTGTTCATTTGCAACCCGGGGGCTGACGCCCCGACCAGGTTGCAGATGCTTTTCGGAACTCTCCAGGAGCTTTCGCCGGAGTAAACGTTAAATGGACCTGACAACCCTTTATCGTCGAGATACTGCCGCCCCCAAGACCATGACACACTCGCCACGTAGATCCGTATCGTCACGGCGGTCACGCAAACGCCTCCTGCCCAGCCACCGTTAGCCGCGCTCAGGGATAGCAAAACCTATGGCGGTCGCACCGGCGTGCGATGGTCGCCGACTCAAGGCACCCGCAAAGACAAAATCGGCAACCTCACGGTGTTTCCCGAGCGCGACAATCGCGGCAAGGTGTATCTGTATTTTTGCCCGGACGACACCACTGTGGGGCGCCAACGCCTACCACTCAGCGATCTTGCGCAGCCCGGAAAACCAGCGTTGGGTGACGGCGATGGACATTGCCGTCGGCCAGGCCCGCTGCCTTGATGAGCCGGCCATGCGTGAGGTGTTGGTGGCGATTGCGGATTGGAAGATGGACAAAAAACAATTCGAGCAAGTCGGACTTTTGCCGGGATGGTCGCGACTCAGCGCTGAGGCTCAGGCACTAGTGAGGGCCAGTTACTTGTATTACGACAAAGGTATCTTCCCGCCCTCCGACTTGGTATCGCTAACACCGCCCTCTCTGCTTGCCGGCGCCGCTAAAAAGGAGTCGCCTTGTGAGCAACTCTCAACATCGAACCCGAATTTTACCAGCACTCAAGCCTTACCTCTGGATCGCCGGAATACTGCTGATCCTATGGCTCGGCTTCGTTTGGATGGTCCACATCAAGGCAGAGGAGAACAACGTGGTCCTTCGTGACATGAACCCCATAATACGCTGGGGTATCGCCGCCATTCTGGGCCCTTTGGTACTGATTTTCAGCGTTCACTGGTGGGGCAAAGCCGTGGCCAGTGAAAAGGCCGGGTTTGCCGCTTATAAAGCCAAAGTCATGGCGCAAATCACCGAGCAGCAAGCCACGCAAGCGCGGACTTATGCGTTGGAAATCCGGGGGGGGGGATGGCGGTGGACGATTGGCATCAATCATCGATCTGGCGAGAAGTTAAAAAAAGAACAACAACTTCACTTCAATCTATTCACGAGACGCCAAGGATTATGATTCTTCATTGAGCTCCCGGGAAATCACCAAGGCAATCAACACTCGTGTTGCTTTCAAGCATTCGGCAGGCGAGTCGGTGGCGTATTGGCCAATCCCGGTGTTTTCCATCGCACCGAACAAGCAACCTACAGATACAGGGGCCGCGAGCAATATCCTCAACGGTCGCAATGCCGCCACGCTCGGGGTCACGCTCTTTCTGTGGCAGGACGCGGAGAATACAACCCATGTTCAGGGCATGATCGAGCGGTTGTTCCAGTTCTTTGATGACAACCCCGAAGTACCCCAAGCCTTAATCGTGAGCGAGGACGGCGATGTCACTCGAAACGGTTTGCGCGTGGCAGGCACTCCTGGATTGCAGAACGGCCATGTCGTTCCCACGGTGTACGAAAGCATGACCGGGCTATTGGTGACTCGCTCGGATCGGGTGGATCGGTTTATTCGTCCTTATATCACCCATGAGCCTGAGGACAATCAGAATAAAAACAATGACTTGGGCAAGCTTTGGGCGTTTTACTGGAAGCATTCCCATGAATTTCGCGATGTGTACAAAGAGGCGGAGCGTGCCAAAGGGTGTGAAAAACCCTATGCCCCTGGCACCATGTCCACCGCCTACTGGCAGTCGCAACTCCCCTCGCTCTGGCAAACGCTTTCTGACCAAGGCACAGGCTACTTCAAACCCTCCCCATGGCTGCCCATACGCTGGGCCCAGCACCAGGTCAAAGAGTTCGACGCCGCGCCAGTGCTGGGTTACTTGCACTGGCCGATCAAGGTCTCGATGCAGGATGAACACGGCAAGCGGCTTAAACCGGCGTTGCAGGCCAAAGCCATGCAGGCGGGCTGGTTACAGGCCCTGGAGACGTTACCCAATGGGCAGCAACCGGTCCGAGTGTTCTACGATTCCACCGATAACCTGGACGCAGAAATTGCCCTGAGCATTGCCTTGTACGGCCTGAATACCGACGGCCATGGCATAGAGTTGGGGAATGTCGATGAGGGGTACGACATCGGGCGGCGTCTGGGCAATATCGGCGTCAGTGGGGCGCTGGTCGAAATCAGCCTGGCGACCATTGCCAGCTACCTGGACGGCGGTGCCAGCGCGGTAGTCTACGCCGGCCAGGACGGCAGCCTGACGGTCCAAATGATCCACCCACCGGACGAGGCGCGCAAAGAGAGGAACCGCGAGAACCGTGGTGCCGATCCCTTCAAGTTCGGCTCCCCTAGCCGCGATGCTCCCAGCACATGAGCCATCCCATGTGCCTGGTTGACGGCACCTGCGGCGGCAGTGCGGTTTCTTGCCCATTGGGTGGTCATGCTTGTGCCCCTGAAATGCAAAACGCCCGATGCGGTGCATCGGGCGTTAGCTCGAAACAGGCATAAACCTATTTCAGTACCAGGCAAGCGCCTTACTTGTCTGGATGCGCAGCTTGCAGTTCTTTCGCCTTGGCCAGGTGTTTTTCCAGGGCCGGCAGCATTTTCTGAGCAAACGCCTTGAGGTCGGTCGCGCCTTTGACCTTGTCATCGGTCACAGTGTTGGCTTCTTTCTTAAACAGCTCAATGGTTTCTTCGTGGGCCTTCACCTGGTTGTTGGCGTAGGCGGTATCGAAGGATTCATCGCGCATGTCGAGGATTTTTTCCTTGGCCTGCTTCACCAGGGTCGTGGTATCTGGCACTTCGATGTCATTCTTTTTTGCCAACGCTGCGAGTTCGTCGTTGGCCTTGGAATGATCGGTGATCATCATGTTGGCGAAAGCCTTGATGTCCGCCGATTGGCTTTTTTCCAGCGCCAGTCGACTGGTTTCGATTTCGGCAATCCCGCCAGCGGCAGCATTGTCGACGAAATCGTTGGAAGTGGCGGCAAATGCGGTGCCCATGCTGCTCAAGGCTACGGCCAGGGCCAGGTTACGCAGGGTAAATCCGTCCATTGATCAATCTCCACACAGGTTTTATAAGCGATCCGCTGATCGTTATTAAATGGAGGGCGGTAGATCGGCAAAGGTTTTATCGCGTTTGCGTCAGCACGACGAACGGACACCTGTGGTATCGACAGAACTGGTCAACCGAGGCCATTCTGGTAGTTGGTGAGCGCAATTGATCGCGTTCATCCCGATCAACAAACGGAGGTGTTCCATGCCGGTGACCCACGATCTTTATCAGGACCTGAAACTGTCAAAGGAAGAGATCCAGCAAAAACGCACCAATGATCCATTCCTGGATTCACTGCTCAACAAGTATTCCCAAGCCGACGCCGAGGTGGTGAAGGCTGAGGCCGCCCAGTCGGATGCACCCAGCGATGATGCGCTGAAGAAGCTCAAGGAGAAGCGCTTGCAGGTCAAGGACAAGATCGTCCAGCAACTTCAGGCATCGTCCTGACGGTTCAGCACCGACGACCGGTGACTGAAAATTTGGAACGGGGATAAATCCCGGCACCTCGAATGATAAGAGTCCCAATCAACGGCTCCATGCGAGGTGCCTCATGAGTGATCCCAAATTCCCCAGCGAAGAACAGGGCGGGTATGACCCGATCCCGACTCACCCTGAGCCTTTGAGCCCGGGGCGCACGACAATTAATCCCGAAGACCAACCAGGCATCGACGAGTTGCCTGATAACGAAGGAGTGCGGCCGATCGAAGAGGGCGACATCAGCGAAATCGACGGTGATCGCATTCGTGAGGAGACGGATAACGCGGAACGCGATGGCGAAATCAATCCACGGTAAGAACTTGCACCTTTAGGCGCCGGTTTGCTGCGGGCGGCGTTCTGACGATTGATTCCACGCCTTATATCCCACAGGCCGCAGCAAGTTGCGCGCTACAGGTTATTGATTATTGCAGTGCCTTCGCCAGAGGCAACCGCGCCATGTGATCGGCCTTCAGCGAGCCGAAATACAACCAGTCCCCATACTCGCGCACGGTCGTGATCGGCGAATAATTGTCGCGACTGCCGTCCTGCAAGTTGGCGATCACCTTGCCTTGCAGATCCAGCCCAAGGGCAAACCCACGCTTTTCCACCGGCTTGGGCAGCACTGTCATTGCTCGGGCAATCACTTTGCGCACGAAGGGATGAGGCGCCATCGCATCCAGCAGGGCGTTACGTGGCGCGTAAAGCGCCACCCAGAAGCGGTTCTCGCCATTGAATGAAAGGTTGTCCGGCAAACCCGGCAGGTTGTCGATAAATACATCATGAGTGCCGGCTTTCGGCCCGCTCAGCCAGTAACGGCTGATGCGATAGGCGCCGGTCTCGTTGACCAGCACGAAGCTGTCGTCCGGGCCCAGTGTCACGCCGTTTGCGAATTCCAGTTTGTCCAACAGTACGGCAGTCTTGCCGGTCTGGAAATCATAACGTAACAAGCGTCCGTCGCCGCCATGCTCGATGATGGCATCGCCATCGCTGCCATAGCCGAATCGGCTGGAAGCGTCGCTGAAATAGGCGTAATGCCCGGATTTGTCGATGGCCACGTCGTCGGTAAAACCCAAGGGCACGCCGTTGGCCTCCGTAGCCAATGGGATCAGACGACCCTGGGCATCCAGGGACATCAGCCCCTTGACCCCGTCCGCAATCACCAGTAAGCCATTGGGATGCCGCGCCAGGCCCAAAGGCCGGCCTCCGGTGTCGGCCAGTACCTTGATGGTCTTGCCGTCGAGGCTGGTATGGATCAATCGACCGTCATGCAGGCCGGTGATCAGGGCGCTATCCTCCAGCAGCAACGCCTCCGGCCCGTCGATGTTGGCGGCACCCACGGGTTCCAAATCTTTGAGGCGCTGATTGTCGGCATACACGCCACTGGTGAGCGAAGGCGCCGCAGACGGGTTCCAGGCCACCGGTTGCACCTTGGTGGGCATCAACAACAGGAACGCCGCTATAGCCACAATCACCAGCAACACGACATGACGAAACCTGAATGATCGACTCACACAGTGACTCCCGTCGTGGCCAGGTGCTGTTGCGCCATTGCGCGCAAGGCCTGCATTGACTGCGCGGACTCGCGGTCAATGCGACGCTTGAGCAACAGCTGATTGGCCAGGCGCATCGCCAGGCCCTGGAACTGATAGTCCAGTGTGCGGATAAACCGTGTGCCATCGCCTTGGGCCGCGCACTCATAGGTCACCACCAGCGCCAGGCCCTTGTCGCCCTGGGCCCGGGCACTCCAGCGCCGCCCGGGTAGATACTCCTCGACCACCCAGCTCAGGTGGCCCTCCCGCCCACCGGCGCGAATGTCTTCTTCGAAGCGTGAACCCGCATGCAGCGGGCCGGCCTGCCCGTCGACTTTCAGGGACGAAGGATGCCACTCCGGCCAGCGGGTCGCGGCGCAGGCATAGGCGAGCACCTCAATCGGGTTTGCGGCAATGTCGACTTGATGCTGCATGCGGGTCATGGGCCTACTCGTCTGGGGCGTGGTGAGTTGTTCCGGTTCCCAGTAGAGGGTGCCGAACAGGTAATCCATCAGGGGGAAAACGATGTTGAAATTACGCTCCTGCATCAATTCGCGGCGGTGATGCAGTTCGTGTAGTCGGCGCATCTGGCGGATCCATGGCAGCCGAGTCAGGCGGTTACTCGGCGGCAGGTGTTCGCAGGCATGGAACACTTCATAGGTGAGATAGCCGAGGAGCAGGCAGCCTCCGAACAAACCGGCCACATTGGTATTGATGTGCGACAGCAGCCACCAGAGGGGCAGGGTAATCACCCCTGTGTGCAACACGATCAGCCACGCCGGAAACAGGATCACCCGCCAGTCCCGGGTGCTGTCGTAAGCCATGTGCCCAGGGGTGAAAAAGCTGTGGTGATCGCCGGCGTGACGGGCGTAGAACATCCGCGCGAAGTGCTTCTTGTGGTGCCCGAGGTGGCGATGCACCAGGTAGACGCCAGCGTTGAACAGCAACAAGGTCAGTGGTACGGCCAGCCATTCCAGTGGCTTGACTTGCTGCACGGTGCTCCAGAATCCGCCGGTGGCCAGCAGTCCGAACGCCAGGACGAAAGCACCGTGCAGCCACGGGTTGTAGCGCGGGTGCACGGCGGCGCGGTAACGGCTGCGAAATGTATCGGTGGTCTGCCTCAATGCGCTCATCCGAGATGATGGCCAACTTCCAGCAGAATAGCCGATTCCAGGATTTTGGCTGGGCTGATCTCAACGGCACAAACGCCATGCTCCGGTGCAACTTGTGCTCAGGTCAGCGGGTCCCAGCGTTGTGACCAGTCGCCATCGCGCTTGATGACTTCGCGCAGTAGAACGAATGCCTGTTGCAGCGTCGCCGAATCCCGGTCGCGGGAGTAGACCAGGTAGGTGGGATAGTTGAATTCTGGAGCCTTGGGTACTTTTTCCATGATGCCACTTTCCAGGTAGCTCTGGACCACCCGAGTGCGGAAATACCCGCTGCCTCCTTGTTCGAGAATGTATTGCAGGCCAAGCGGGCCGAGGTTGAAGCTCAGGGCCGCCCGGGCGTTTTCCGGCAGCGCGGCATCATGCTGGCGACGGAATTCCGGGCCCCAGTCGATATAGACGTAGGGGTCGGGTTTGGCCACCAGCCGCACCAGAATCAGTTTTTCTTCCAGCACCTGTTCGACCTGCAGGCGCGGCCAGTACTCGGGCTGAAAGACCAGCGCCGCGTCCAGCAGCCCAAGCTCGAGCTGGCGCAACAAATGTTCGCCATCACGGACTTCCATGCGCAGCGCATGGCTGGGAATTTTCCCCCGCAGTTCGCCGGCCCAGCCAAGCATCAGCGGGTTGCACAGGCTGACTTCACCCCCGATGTGCAGGACATTGCGATAACCCTCGGGCAGCGGCAAGTCCCGGCGCGCCGCTTCCCAGGTTTGCACCAACTGGTTGGCGTACACCACAAAGGCCTCGCCGTTGGGCGTCAGGCGGGCGCCGGCACGATTGCGCACAAACAGCGTGCCGCCAAGTTGGCTTTCGAGTTTCTGCACCCGTGCGGTTATGGCGGTCTGGGTGACGTGGAGCTTCTGCGCAGCGGCGGCAAGGCTGCCGTGACGAACGATTTCGAGGAAGGTGCGGGCGAGGTCGATGTCCATGGGGTGGCCGGTGCGGGAGGTGCAGGCATTGTAGGAGCAGTGCTGACTTGTGGCGAGGGAGGACGATGCATCCTTGGGAACCGGGCTGCCGGCGATTGCGACGGTGATGTCGCCATCGCGGGCAATGGGGCACGGCTGTCAGAATGCAAAACACGAACACCCGAACGCTCCCCAGAACCCCTGGAAATCACTGACCGGTGCAGAGGACAGTCGTGCTCGCTCGTGGCTGTGGGCGTGCACTGCGCAGGCGCCCACGCACTGATGAACCTGGGCTGTCAACGGCGCCAGTGGTTTCCAGTGGCCGGGCACTGTGACCACCGGCGACCACTCAGGCACCACTGGTACTGGCGGCGGGCTGAGCTTGTCGAACTCGGCGGTACCGTAGACGATTTTGCCATCGACAATCGTCAACACGGACTCGATCCATTTGATCGCCTCGTCTTCAATGTGGAAATAGTCGGCTGAAAGCGCGATCAGGTCAGCCAGCTGCCCGACCTTGATCTGGCCTTTTTTGCCTTGTTCAGAAGAAAACCACGCGCTGCCATGGGTGAACAGTTCCAGCGCGGTGTCGCGGCTCAGGCCCTGGGGATGCAGCTCCAGTCCACCGACCGTACGACCGCTCACCAGCCAGTAAAGCGAAGTCCAGGGGTTATAACTCGAGACCCGTGTGGCATCAGTACCGGCACCGACCGGCAAGCCTTCGGCGAGCATGCGCGCGATGGGTGGGGTGTGTTCGGCTGCCTTGGCGCCATAACGGTCGACAAAATACTCGCCTTGGAACGCCATGCGGTCCTGGATCGCGATCCCCCCGCCCAGCGCTTTGACGCGTTCGATATTCTGCGGGGTAATGGTTTCTGCGTGATCGAAAAACCATGGCAGTCCATCGAACGGGATATCTCGATTGACCTTCTCGAACACGTCGAGCATGCGCGTGATGGATTCGTTGTAGGTGGCGTGCAGACGGAACGGCCAGCGTTGTTCCACCAGATGCCGAACCACTGGTTCGAGTTCCTGTTCCATGGTTTGTGGCAGGTCCGGACGCGGTTCGAGGAAGTCCTCGAAGTCTGCCGCTGAGAACACCAGCATTTCGCCTGCGCCGTTGTGCCGCAGAAAGTCATCGCCCTGGCCGTAACGAGAGGTGCCAGTCCAGTTCCTGAAATCGGTGAGTTCCTCCTTCGGCTTCTGAGTAAACAGGTTGTAGGCAATGCGAACCGTGAGTTGCTTGTCCTTGGCCAACTGCTGAATGACCTGGTAATCGTCAGGATAATTCTGGTATCCGCCACCGGCATCGATGGCACTGGTAACGCCCAGACGATTAAGTTCGCGCATGAACTGGCGGGTCGAGTTCACCTGGTATTCGAGCGGCAGCTTTGGCCCCTTGGCCAGGGTCGAGTAGAGGATCATCGCGTTGGGGCGGGCAATCAACATCCCGGTTGGATCGCCATTGGCGTCGCGCTGGATCTCGCCACCCGGCGGATTGGGCGTGTTCCGGGTGTATCCGACGACCTTCAACGCTGCGCGGTTAAGAAGGGCGCGGTCATAGAGATGCAGGACAAACACTGGCGTGTCCGGAGCAGCCTTGTTCAATTCCTCGAGGGTAGGCAGGCGCTTCTCGGCGAACTGGAATTCATTCCAGCCCCCGACCACACGCACCCATTGTGGCGTTGGCGTGCGGTCTGCCTGGTCCTTGAGCAGGCGCAAGGCATCGGCGAGGGACGGCACGCCTTCCCAGCGCAGTTCCAGGTTGTAGTTCAAGCCGCCGCGGATCAGATGCAGGTGCGAGTCATTGAGGCCGGGGATCACTGTGCGACCTCGCAGGTCGACGATTTGCGTACCGGGACCTTGCAATGCCATGGCCTGGGCATCGCTGCCAACCACTACGAAACGACGGTCTCTGATCGCCACGGCACTCGCCTGGGGCTTCTTGCGATCGACTGTGTGAAGGCGTCCATTGTACAAAATGAGGTCGGCGGGGGTGTCGGGCATGGTTTTACTCCCAGCAAACAGCGGGCTGATCCAGGCGCCGACGGCGCCTGCCGAAAGGCCTTGCAGTACACGGCGGCGGTTCAATCCGTCGTGGTCGTCACGTGCGCTCATGGCGGTGCTCTCCACAGGGCTTATTGCATCGCAAGCGAGGGCCAGCAGCCGATGTCTGACGCATGCGGCCAGAAGAAATATAGACGGCAAATCCACCCGCGGCCTTTTCACCGAGCCGAAAAACGACAAATCCCGCCTCGAAGGGCGGGATTCGTTTGCAGCCAGGCATGGCCCCGAAGATCGGGGCGCGTCGCTTAGGCCGGGAACAGCTCGGACAGTTTCATCGCCAGCATCATGTCGCCCTCAGCGCGCAATTTGCCGCCCATGAACGCTTGCATGCCGTCGGTCTCGCCGCTGACGATGCCTTCCAGGGTTTCACCGTCCATCACCAGGGTCACCTGGGCGTCCGGATTTTCGCCTTCCTGCAGTTCGCAGGTGCTGTCCTTTACGATCAGCGAGAAGTTTTTGGTGTCGTCGATGCGGAAACCGAAGACCAGGTCCAGACCGGCAGCAGCGGCTGGGTTGAACTTGGCTTTCATTGCTTGTACGGCATCAGCTACGGAGGTCATGGTTCGATCCTTTCTTGGGTAATTAGAGCTGGATGATTACAGCCAGGGTCACAATAATCCGGACTCAGCGAAATGTGATGAGTTCCGGGGCCTTCAACAGTTGCAGGTGCGCATGACTGTTGAAGGAAGCCAGTGCCACCTCGCGCCCACGGAACTTAAGGTGGTTGAGCGAGGTGTTGACGATTTGCCAGTTCAGTTCAAAGGCCTGCCGAGCAGGCATCTGGGTGATCAGGTGGAGCAGGGCAGTGATGGTCCCGCCTGAGGTAAACACGGCGATTTTCTGGGTATTGTCGGCGCTCTCGAGAATACGGTGCAGCCCGGCCCGAACCCGCTCAACAAACTCCAGCCAGCTTTCCAGTCCCGGCGTGTCATAGGTGCCGGCGAGCCAGCGCTCAATGATCAGCGCGAAGATGCGCTGGAATTCGCCGCGGTTCTGCGCGGCGTTACGCAAGATATTCAGGGCTTTCGGTTCCTGCGGCAGCAACTCTGGCAGCAACGCGCGAATCACCGCATCGGCGTCGAATTCGTTGAAGGCCGCATCGGTTTCCAGGATAGGCACGGGCAACCCGACGACGGCGTACTGGTCGAGGGCGCCGGTCGCCGTATCCTGTTGACGGCGCAGATCGCCTGCCAGGCAGCGATCGAAGCTGATACCCAGTTCGGCCAGGTGCTGGCCGAGGATTTGCGCCTGGCGGACACCGGTCGACGACAGGACGTCGTAATCGTCTGCACCAAAGGAGGCTTGCCCATGTCGAATCAGATAGATGCTGCCCACGTCCGCTTCATCCCGGTACGTTGAAGGTCTGGCGAGGTTATGGGGGATGATGGTGTGCTGTCAATAAAAAAACATACGCTTGTTTGAAATGCCCGTTCCAGGCCTGTTACTACAGGTTTCGCGGCTGGCCGACAGGCCGGCTCATGGGTATGCTGGTTACCACCCTGCGGGCGTTTTCACGCCTCGCTTAGTAATGAAGGAGTTGCTGTGGAGTTTTTTGCCGAGTACGCCAGCTTTCTGGCCAAGACCGTGACACTGGTGGTCGCCATTCTCGTGGTCCTGGCCAGTTTTGCGGCATTGCGCAGCAAGGGTCGACGTAAATCCGCCGGCCAGTTACAGGTCAGCAAGCTCAATGATTTCTACAAAGGCCTGCGTGAAAGCCTTGAGCACAGCTTGCTCGACAAGGACCAGCTCAAGGTGCTGCGCAAGTCCCAGGCCAAGACCGAGAAAAAGCAGAAGAAGAAATCCGAGGCCAAGTCCCGGGTGTTCGTGCTGGATTTCGATGGCGACATAAAGGCCTCCGCCACTGAAAGCCTGCGCCATGAAGTCACCGCCTTGCTGACCCTCGCCACACCCAAGGATGAAGTGGTGCTACGCCTGGAAAGTGGTGGCGGCATGGTGCATAGCTACGGCCTGGCGTCGTCACAACTGGCGCGCATTCGTGACGCAGGCGTACCCTTGACCGTGTGCATCGACAAGGTCGCGGCGAGCGGCGGCTATATGATGGCCTGCATTGGCGAGAAGATCATCAGCGCACCGTTTGCCATCCTCGGTTCCATCGGCGTGGTTGCGCAACTGCCCAACGTCAATCGCCTTCTGAAGAAACACGACATCGATTTCGAGGTGCTGACCGCTGGGGAATACAAGCGCACCTTGACCGTGTTTGGCGAAAACACCGCGAAAGGCCGGGAAAAATTCCAGGAAGACCTGGACATCACCCATCAGCTGTTCAAGAACTTCGTATCCCGGTATCGCCCGCAACTGGCGATTGATGAGGTGGCCACCGGTGAAATCTGGTTGGGCATGGCCGCGCTGGACCTGCAACTGGTCGATGAGCTCAAGACCAGCGACGAGTACCTGGCAGAGCGCGCGAAAAAATCTGAGTTGTATCACCTGCACTATGCCGAACGTAAAAGCTTGCAGGAGCGCATCGGCATGGCGGCCAGCGGTTCGGTCGACCGGGTATTGCTGACGTGGTGGAGCCGGTTGACCCAACAACGCTTCTGGTAACACGGTCACGCATGACCCCTTTCATTTGAATACAGTGGAAGGGGTCTTTTTTTATCCGGCGATATATATGTAGGGCATCTGAAAAAGCAGGCTCGATAGGCTGATGGTCACCGTCAGTTTCGAGTGATTGATCATGCCTGCGCAGACCGCAACTCCGACCCTTCCTGTATTGACCCCCGATCAGCAGGGCGTCTTTTTTGACCTGATTAAAACCAATGCCCCTGGATGGTTATTGACCGCATCCAGTCAATTGCGCTGCGAACTTTATGAGAGCCTGATCGCAAGCCACGGTTCAAGAAGCGAGCTGGCCGAGATCCTCAAGGACCTTCAAGCGCCCGACGCATTCTGCCTCCCGCTACTGGCCAAGGCCCTCTCGGACAAAGTGGGTAACCCTGTTGATCCTGTCGGTGTCATTTTTCAACATGTTCGCTCCACTTCCAGCCTGCTGGGGCTGCGCAAGAAGCTGGTCCTGCCGATCGACCGGGATCTGCTGACTGCTGCCTGCGAAAATTTCGAGCTCAGTGAAACGTTGTCGCAGAATTACAGCAGTACGTCGACCCTCTATATTCCTGAAAAAATCACCGGGAGTGTCAACAGGATATTGCCTGTCGAGCCGCACGAGTTTGCCCTGTTGTGTCGAAAACTAGACTTGGGCAAGCAGTACCAGACTCATATCAAGTCGCTGTTTGAGCCGCTATCTGCGGTTAACCCATTATCGGCCAAGTTTGTCACCCACGCCAAAAACAGCTTTGAAGTGAAACGCCATGTGGCGCTGATGACTCAATCCATCAGTGTTGAAATGCACCAGGCATTGAAGGGCGTCAAACTTCAACAGGCCATCGTTCTGAATAGCCGCACCCTGGGATACCAGGCGTTGAAATTGTTTGACGTGACCATCCGTGGGGCGCTGCGTATCGGGCCAGTCGGTGATCATGACGGCACCCGCTGCGCGGTCTATCTGCCGGATGACCCACTGCACCCGCTGAAGGAATACGCTTCGTATACAGACTTTGAAGCGCAATTAAGCCGGCGACTGAGACAGAGTGAGTTCCGCCAGCACTTCCTGCGCTATATCAAGCTCAGTGAACGTGCGGTTTTTCTGGAAACCCTGAATAAACGCTTGGCCTCACCCAGCGGCTCGCCGTTACCCCCGAGCAGTGTCTACGTGTCGGTATCAGTTTCGGATCTGCAAGGCGATCCGTTCCAGGAGCTCTTCCGTCAATACTCGCAACAGATGCTGGCCGATTCCCGATTGCTGGTAGTTCCCACGGACGATGAAGACGAGAAGAGCCGCCTGCAAAGACTGGAGACCTACGAGAGCATCGGCCTCAATCTACTGCTTTTCGGTGCCTCTTTTGTCCCGGTGGTTGGCCAGGTCCTGTTGGCGGTAACCGCCTTGCAGATGCTGGTGGAGGTCTACGAAGGGGTCGCCAGCTGGGCCAGAGGCGAGCAGGAACAGGCCACGGATTACTTGTTCGATACCGTGGAAAACCTGATCCTCATGGCTGCTTTTGCCGCAGGCACAGCAGTCGCTGGAAAGGTTTTCAGGTCGGTCAGGAGCTCCGTGTTCATCGAGCGGTTGAGGAAGGTGCCAGGTAGCGACTCCCGGGGCCGCTTGTGGAATCCCGATCTGGCGATTTACCAGCAAAGCCGGCGGTTGCCCGCAACACTGGCGCCTGATAACAGGGGACTTCAATGGGTTGACGGTCAGGCATTCCTGCCCGTCGACAACAGGCTTTATGCCGTTCGCCCGAAACCTGCCACGGATCTTTGGGAAGTGCTGCCGGCGGTGGGCAGCAATGACACCTATGCACCGTTGCTCGAAACCAACGACGCCGGGGCCTGGCGGCATGATTCGGAGCTGCCGCTGGAGTGGGACCGAATCAAGCTGTTTCGGCGTTTCGGTTATCACCAGAATGACCTGTCCGATACCACGGCCGGACAGATTCTTGCTGTCTGTGCCATCGATGATTCGGTTCTGCGCCAGGCCCACGTCGACCGAAGCCATCCCCCGGCACTACTGGCCGATACGGTGCAGCGCTTTCGCGCCGATGCGGCAATCAACGCCTTCATTGCGCAATCAAGAAACCCTTCACTGGCCGCCCAGGCCGACCCTGATCTGCAATTGCGGCTGTTGACCGCCTACAGCCGCTGGCCATCGAATTGCAGGATCAAAGTGGTCAATGCGAGTGGTCGGCAAGCCGCTCTGTATGGACCAGCAGGTGCCGCAGAGGGCAGCACCATCAGTATCGAGCAGCAGGTGTTATTCAATGGACAATTGCACGCCTCGCTGCTGTCGGCGATGCAAAGAAGTGCTCGAGAAAGCTTGCTGGGCACGACATCAACGCAGCCAGCGACCCAGGCTTCTGCGCTGGCGAGGGTGGTGGCCGAACAGGCTGAAAGTCATCGATCAACCCTGTTCGATTGGGTTTACATGCGTACCGAAGTGGCGAGTGACGCCCGTGCAACCCTGTTGATGGACAGGTTTGCCCAACTGCCCCGGGCCATTGCCGAAGAGCTGGTGAGGAACGCCGAAACCGCTGAATGGGATGCCCTGGAGGCGGGTGACATACCTTTGCGGCTCGCTGAGGAAGCGCGTCGCTATCTCCAGGTGATGCACGTCAGTCGGGCCTACGAAGGATTGTTCCTCGATGCGACGGGAGGCTTGGCCACTAACCGCCTGGTCCTCGACACATTGCAACAGCTCCCGGGCTGGACCGACGACATATGGCTGCGGATGAGCGAGGCAATTGGCGCCACGACCCGGTCGGCCTATATTGGTCTGGAACAGGCAACGGAAAAAGTGCGAATCGACATCCATCCCGATCACTATTCTGTCGTGGTCGATGACATCACTCCCTCAAGCATTGTCCGCAACCGAACGCGTGCAAGCTACTTTGAAGCCCTCTGGCATGGACTCTCGGCTCAGCGCAGGACGGCATTGGGGGTGAACACCCGTGACGCCGGTAAGGCGTTGCGCGAGAAAATCACCGAGCTCGCGCTGGCCCGGCGCGCTGCAATCGCACAACTTGTCAATGCCATGCCAACCTGGTCAGGCTATACCTCGCCCATGCGGCTGGCGGATCGACCCATGCCGAAAACGCCCATGGCCAGCCCCATTCGCCTGGTCGTCAACAGTTCTGACAACGTACTGGTCAGCAGGGCGCTGGAGTTGCATCCGCTCCATTGCCCCGCAAAAATTCATGCCCTGGTCAACGCCCTGGGGACGAACGTCATTACCGTGCTGACCAAGCTCGAAGCACTCAGGCTGGAATTCCAGACAATCAGGCAGGTGCTGAGTCAGTGGGTCAGTCGGCAAACCTGGCATCAGCAGCCCGGTAGCCCAAGGCTTGAGGTCAGTAAAAACGCAAAATATCATACTGCCCAAAAGATCATCCGTTGCTGGCGCAAAGAGCCGGAATTTGCGGACTCTGACGACAGGCTACTGGGCACGCTGATCTTCGCGCCTCAACCCTTGGGCGAGCTGCCGGTCATCACTGGCGATTTCAGTCATGTTGGCCGGTTGGTGATGAACGGCGTAGGTGCCAGCGCCGGATTGAATGCTTTTCTGCATAACTTTCACAATCTTCGCCACCTCTCATTGCGAGGCAATCATCTGACCAGGTTGCCCCTGGCCCTGGGCAATATGTCCAGTCTGGAGCATCTGGACCTCAGTGATAACCAGATTCAACTGACCGCCGAATCAGTGACACTGCTGGCGGGTATGACACGTTTGGAGTCCGTGGATCTTTCTTTTAATCCAAACCTGACCCGGACTCCCGACGTCAGCGCACTGCAACGCCTGGAGCAACTTAATCTGCGCGCGACCGGGATCAACCAATGGCCTGCTGGCGCTTCGAATCTACCGCAGCTGCGTGAACTCGATTTACGCGATAACCAGATTGAAACCGTTGGGGAGGAGGTTTTTACCGGTAATTCACTCGGGAACAAAGGGACTCATATCCACGGCAACCCGTTGACAGCTGACACCTTGAAAAAAATCGTGGCGCACCAGCAGAAAACCGGCGTCAACCTTGGGGTGATCGCCTCGGAGTATCGCCGGCCTGGCGCATACACCACGCCCCAGGCGCAGAGCTCGCATTGGCTGGTGGGCCTGGGCGAAATTGAAGCGCAACGCCGGCAAACGGTGTGGGAATCATTGCAGTCCTACCCTGATTCCAACAGTTTTTTCGATGTACTGGGGCGTTTGTCCGCGACGGCCGACTACACCCATTTGTACCATCACCTCAGCGAGCGGGTCTGGAATGTGCTGGAAGCGGCGAGCCTTGATGATCGCTTGCGCCGCGCGCTTTTCCGCCAGTCGAGGCTCGCCAGGTTCAGCATTGATGGCTACTCGTCACTCTTCAGCGAGATGGAGGTCCAGGTGCTGTGCTACCGGGCCAGGGTGTCGGCTGCCACCGGCGTCGAGTCGCTGGAGCAGCAACTGGTCACCTTGCTCAGGGGCTTGTTCAGGCTGCAGCAGGTCGAAGGTTTGGCGCTGGCTGACATCAATATGCGGCCCGGTTCGCAATCCGCTTCTTATGAACATGCACTGGAAATCAGCCTGGCCTATCGAGTGGGCCTTGCGGAACGCCTGGGCCTGCCGTCGCAACCGCGGTACCTGTTGTCGCGCTCGAATGTCGAGGTATCGGCAGCGTCGCTGGATACGGCTTATCAACGGGTGCTGACCGTTGAAGGCTCCAGTGCAATGCGCGAGTGGATGATGACCCAAGGGTTTTGGACTGAATACCTGGAGTCCTCCCATGAGGAGCAGTTCCTGGCGATCAATGACCGCGTGGCGCGGGGGGTCGCGCAAGTCGAATCTCAATTTGATCTGTCCCGCGAGGCGTCGACCGGACGCGTGAATACCATCATCGACAATTTCAAGAACGAGCGTCGGGCACTGATGCGCCAACTGACGGCCGCCGCGCTGACGCGTTATCCCGCCCCCGCTGCGCCAAGCGCCAGCCGCCCGCCGGAGACCGCCCAATGATTGATGATCTCCAGGGCCCGACTGATGCCCCAAAACCGACGGTCACGGTTAACATGCGTGACGAATTAAAAGCCGCGCTCGATCTCAGCCTCCCACAAACCCCGGCGGAGTTCGCCGAACGCCTGATCAAGGAAAAATGGGGCCTGGGCATCGATCCGCGAACGGCCTCGCTGGTCACGCTGGATTATCATTTCAAGGGTCATCCTGCACGTGAGGGGGTCGAACAGGGCCGGGTCGCGAGCTCTCAGTCGCTGCTGCAAGCCGTGCTGTCGAATTATCAGACGGTGGGCGACGGGCGATTCGCAGAAAACGCGCTCGGCCTCTACTCGCCACCCGATGTCGGCCCCAGCGTCAACATCGTGGAGAATGTCGACGAATTTGCCGACCATGGCAGCGGCAACCACCAAGCGCATGAAGGTATCTATCGCCAAACCACGCCGCAAGTGTATGGGCCGTCGACACAAATCCCGCTACGCCCCGACGAGTTCAAGAAATGGGTTTGGAATCTGAATTTGAAGGGCTTGTACCAGGCCTACCTGAAGCAGGCCTGGCCGGGCGACGATGCGCTGGTTGCAACTGCGCCCTGCGGTTTGCGCACGGCGGCCAAGGCGGCGTTTGTCATGGCAGCGTGGTTGCAACGGCATGAGCGACGTCTGAGCCAGGAGGGCCTGCAGCTGGCCCTGCAGGCCGCAGGCTTGCCGCCCAACCAGCAGTGGAACACCCTGACCCTCGCGCAGTTGCATGCGCCGACCCTAATTGTGCCGCCCATCACTTGCGGCCTGCTCAAAATCTACCGCTACACCGCGACCGATGTCTGGGCTTTGCGCAACGCCCATAGCGGGCGGATTGTGCTGTATGTTCCGGGCAACTCTTCGCCGTTACATGACTTCGCCAACGCGTCTGAACTGCGCCAATGGGCGGTAGTGCAGGGTCGAGGCAGTGCCACCAGGCAGGCGCTGGCTGGCCACTTTGCCGAAGAGGATCGGGAGGATGGGTTCTTTCATGCCGGCGTCTTCACCGCCCTGGATGGCATGGCCCTTTATCCGGCCAAACATTGGCTGGGCAACAATGCCGGTTTCTTCAATAACGACGGTTACTGGGACCCGAGCGACTATATCGGTTTCGAGGATCAGGCGGCGGACACCGATCCGTTCGCGCGGCTGGTACTGACCATGAAGCAGGCCGCCCGGGCGAATGCTGAGAGCATCCGTGACGACGCGCAGGTCAATCGCGACAACCTCAGTGCGGTTGTGGAGCCGGTCGTGCAATGGGTCAACCGGTTCGGGCCACTTGCTCTGTTCGTCCCGGGAGGGGAAGGGATGCTGGCGCTGGCTGGATTGATTGACGCCGGATATGGGCTGGACCATGCGATCAACGCCAGTAACTCCGGCGAACGTTCTGCAGGCATAACCCGCACCGTCTTTGGCGTACTTAATGCGCTGCCAGTGATGGGCGCGGCGCTGGAAGTCGAAACAACCGAAGCCGGTAGCATCACGCAACGGTACCCTGAGCGTGAGGCCCCTGCACTGGAAGATACAACCACGCCGACACCCGCCATCGCAGGCCCGGTGCCGGCAACCAGGCTGGAACTGATGCGCGGCCTCGGCCCCTCGGTAGCGTCCTTCAGTGATGAGGTGCTGGCACAGATCAACAAGGTCTGTGCAGTGGATGACGACATGCTGAGGTTGATGCAGACAGGTCGCGCGCAAACCCCGTTGCTGGCCGACACCATCAGCCGTTTCAAGCTCGCTCAGGACCTCGGTCTATCCGCCAGCCCGGCGCTGTTCAACAGCCGTTATGCAGCGCTGCAACAGTCGCAGCATGAGTGGGTCAGGCTGTTCCAACAGCAGTACCCGGACCTTCCCAAAAGCGCCATCGAACAAATGCTCGATCGCCAAGGTGTCGACATCCAGCAATTGCCCCACGCCAGTGAAATCCCGCCAGTGATTGCACGCCTGCACAGCAAGGCGCAACAGTACCAACTGCACGTGCGCCTCAATCGGGCCTATGAAGGCTTGTTCCTGCGGACGGCGGCGAACCCCGGGTCGGACGCACTGGCGCTGCACTCGCTGAAAAATCTACCCGGCTGGCCGAATGACCTCAAAATCGAGATCCTGGACGGCACGGCTTCCGGTCGAGTACTTGACCGTTGCGGGTCACTCGATGCCGCGCATTTGCGGCAGATCATCAAGGCTGGGGGGCACTATCTGCGCGCAGACCACCCCACTGACTTTTTCGACGCCGTGCTGGGCGTATTGACGGATGAAGAGTGCACGGCTCTGCAACTCCGGTCGCCGGATCCCGCCAGGGATCTACGGCTGAAAATCGCCGATTGCGCGTTACCCCGTGCCGAAACACTGCTCGGTCTGCAAAGGTTGGACGCCGGCCTGGCATTCGAGCCGACGGGGCTGCGCGGCGGGGGTTACCCAAACACTCCCGAGGGTCAGTCGCTGCAGTTACGAATGAACAAACTGCAGTTGCGCAATGTTTACCCGAACATCAGCGAGGCGCAAATGGATCAACTGATCCACGACGCCGGCGACTACCTGCAGGCGTACATCGATCGGCTGAACCTGCAACTCGATCAACTCCTCTACGACTTGAACGACTGGGTCGGGCAGGTGGCGCAGGACATCCATGACATGGACATTACCGTCCTGAACCTGGGCGACCCGCAAGCCGCGGGTATGAACGCGATGCAGATCGCCACACAAAACGACCATGTGATGCAAATCGCAGCGGAGCAGGAGCGCGGAGTCAGGACAGAGCTTGCCGAGGAGTTGGTGGCTATCTGGCAGAAACGCGGTCCGATGCAAGATCGTTTATATCGGGATGGTCGGTTGCGCGGCGTCAGGCTGGTGCTCGACTTCGAGGATTACCATCGATTGCCGGCGATGAGCATCAAGTTCAACGAGGTGCTTGAACTATCATTGCGAGGCTTCGACCTGGGCGTGCCAGAAAGTCTCAATGGGTTCCTCGAGAGCTTTCCAAACCTTGAAGTATTAAATCTGGAAAGTATGGACCTGAGTCGCTTCATCATGGGCACTGAAGGCAGCGTTTTGCCGCCCGTGATCGGCCAGATGACCCAACTGACTTCGCTCAACTTGCGAACCACGCGGCTGGTATTCAACGAGCGTACTGCCTCGCAGTTGTGCGACCTGACCCGCCTGGAAACTCTCGACCTGGGCGAAAACCCTTTAGGGGTTCCACCGCTGTTGGTTGGCATGAACAACTTGCGCTGGGTCAACTTGAGGAATACCGGAATCAGCCGCTGCCCTCTGGGGATCCCGGATGAACCGCACTTCACGTTCCTTGATTTGAGCCACAACCAAATCACGCGAGTCCCCCAGGCCGTGGTTAACCAGGCTACCGCCAGGGACCGGGTATTGCTGTGGAACAACCCGCTGACGGATCCGGACACTTTGCAACGGTTGGTGGCGCATCGTGAGCGCACTGGGATCAACTTATGGTTGAGCAGCCCGGGGGTTGGTTATTCTGAACCTGCGGCCTGGTTAGTCGGAGTTGAAGCAGAGCACCGCAATACAGGGTTGCAGATCTGGCAGCGAACGCTACTCAAGCCTGCGGGGGCGCGACTGTTGGGCAGCATGAACACCCTCAGCCTCACACCGGAATTCCGGGTCAGGTATCAGGATTTACAGGCGCGTGTATGGCGCCTGTTGAGCGAGGCGGATGCCTCGCCAGAGTTCTGGGCAAGATTGGTTCGTGACGTGCCTGTGAGCACAGGTCCATTGGACAGTCCCATGGCTGTGCTGGGCGTTCTGGAAGACCGTGCCAGGTTATTCCATGACTGGGTGGCTCTGGGGCGACCGTTTCCAATTGAATAGCGATGAGGCATGACCCCGATCGGGGTCATGCCTGTAACGCGTCAGCGACGACGAAACAGTGGCAGCGGTTCGTCAGTGGCGGCCTGATAGGTCACCGAGAAGTCTTTGAGGCTGTCCAGCGCTTCGTAAGGGTCTTTGTCGGCGCGCAAGGCGAAGGCATCAAAACCGCAGCGACGCAGGTAAAACAGCTGATCGCGCAGCACATCGCCGATCGCCCGCAGCTCGCCCTTGAAGCCATAGCGGTCACGCAGCAGGCGGGCGTTGGAATAGTTGCGACCATCGGTGAAGGCGGGGAAGTTCAGGGCGATGACCTGGAACTGGTCCACGTCATCACCGATTTCTTCCGCTTCTTCATCCGCATCCAGCCACACGCCAAGGCCGCCATCGCGGGCCTTGAGCATTCGGCTGTGTTCACGCCACAGTTGCAGAGGGACGATCAGGTCATCGCAGTTGCTGATCTCGTCGATATTGAAGTCCTTGGGCAGCAGGTGCCAGGTTTCGTCGACGACTTCGTTGTTCTTAATGATTCGCTGCATAGACGCGCTCCTTGAAGAGGTCGATGCCGATACGCTGGTAGGTGTCGATGAAGCGCTCGTCTTCGGTACGTTGTTCGACGTACACGTTGATCAGCTTCTCGATCACGTCAGGCATGGCTTCCTGGGCGAAGGACGGGCCGAGGATCTTGCCCAGGCTCGCATCGCGACTGGCGCTGCCCCCCAGGGAGACCTGGTAGAACTCTTCACCTTTCTTGTCCACCCCGAGAATGCCGATGTGGCCGACGTGGTGGTGGCCGCAGGCGTTCATGCAGCCCGAGATGTTCAGGTCCAGTTCACCGATGTCGAACAGGTAGTCCAGGTTATCGAAACGACGCTGGATCGATTCGGCGATCGGGATCGATTTGGCGTTGGCCAGGGAGCAGAAGTCACCGCCCGGGCAGCAAATGATGTCGGTCAACAGGCCGATGTTCGGCGTGGCGAACCCTTGCTCACGCAGTTCACCCCACAGGTTAAACAGTTGGCACTGTTCGACGTCCGCCAGAATGATGTTTTGCTCGTGGGACGTTCGTAGCTGGCCAAAGCTGTAGCGATCAGCCAGGTCGGCAACGGCATCGAGTTGTTTGTCGGTGATGTCCCCCGGGGCAACGCCGGTCGGTTTCAACGACAGTGTCACGGCGACGTAACCCAGCTTCTTGTGCGCCAGGGTGTTGCGCGTGCGCCAGCGGGCGAAGCCCGGGTGCTGCTGGTCAAGTTCGGTCAATGCCGCGCTCTGATCGTCCAGCGCCTGGTAGTCGGGGTCGACGAAGTGCTTGGCGACCCGATGCACTTCGCTTTCGGTCAAGGTGGTCTGACCACCGCGCAGGTGCTCCATTTCCGCGTCGACTTTCTGGGCAAAGACTTCAGGGGTTAGCGCCTTGACCAGGATCTTGATCCGCGCCTTGTATTTGTTGTCACGACGGCCATAGCGGTTGTAGACACGCAGGATGGCGTCGAGGTAGCTCAACAGGTCCTGCCACGGCAGGAATTCGTTGATGAAGGCGCCGACCACTGGGGTACGGCCCAGGCCGCCCCCGACCAGAACTCGGAACCCGAGCTCGCCCGCCGCGTTATGCACCGGTTCAAGGCCAATGTCATGCACTTCTATGGCGGCACGGTCGGACGTCGAACCGTTGATCGCGATCTTGAACTTGCGGGGCAAGTAGGCGAATTCAGGGTGGAAGGTAGTCCACTGGCGGACAATCTCGCACCATGGGCGCGGATCAATCAACTCATCGAAAGCGACGCCAGCGAACTGGTCGGTGGTGACGTTGCGCAGGCAGTTACCGCTGGTCTGGATTGCGTGCATCTGCACGGTGGCCAGTTCCTCCAGGATATCCGGGATGTCTTCCAGCGCCGGCCAGTTGAACTGCACGTTCTGTCGGGTGCTTATGTGGGCATAGCCCTTGTCATAGTCACGGGCGATCTTGGCCATCATTCGCGTCTGGCGCGAAGTCAGCTGGCCGTAAGGCACCGCGACCCGCAACATCGGCGCGAAACGCTGGATGTAAAGGCCATTTTGCAGGCGCAGGGGGCGGAATTCTTCTTCGCTCAGCTCGCCTGCCAGATAGCGTCGGGTCTGATCACGGAACTGCTTGACGCGGTCCTCGATGATCCGCTGATCGTACTCGTCGTATACGTACATATAAGTCCTGTTCTCAGGCTTGGGCCGGTCGGTTCCAGCTGCATGTGAGGCTTGCTGAAGTCCGATAGTGCCTCGGCGATTCTGCGCGCACGGCCGCGCACTCCCAACGGAGCCGGGGCAAGATACCAGTTTGTAGTTATGCGCAAAAGTGATGTTTGAGTATATGTAAAGAACCAAAACGACTAACGAGAATCGTTGTTACCAAACCCACGTTTGTGGTGTGGGCAATCGTCGTCTTAACTGTGAGCGAGTCTTCCTGCAATCACCGATAAAACCGACAAGAGGCGATGCAATGAGCAACCCTACCAAAGCTTCAAAACCCGATAGTACGGTGGATGCCTGGGCCATTTTGTTCCTGATCATCCTGGTCGTGGGTACTGCTGTTTTCTGGGTCAGTCATCAATAACCAACCTCGTCCGGGCCTGGTGCCGACGGTTGTCAGACAAAATCTGCAGTAAAGGCCGATTTACCGGGGTTCGCTGGCTATAATGCGCGGCGGATTTTCGGGGCCCGGACGACCAATGCTCAAATACTTCTTCACTCTATTGCTGGCATTCAGCGCTGCCTGGGGCCCGGTTGCGCGCGCCGAATCGGTGCTGTTCCTAAGTCCCGGTGGCACCAACGAAAACTTCTGGGTGAGCTACGCGCAGTTCATGCGAGCGGCGGCGGATGACCTGGGCATTGACCTGCAGGTGCTCTATAGCGATCGCATGCCGGAATTGACCCTGGCGCAAGCCCGTCAGGCCTTGCAGGGGCCACACCGTCCGGATTACCTGATCTTCGTCAACGAACAATACGTTGCCCCGCAAATCTTGCGCCTGGCCCAGGGCAGTGGGGTGAAGCTGTTCATGGTCAACGCGACCCTGACGGACAATCAGAAAAGCCTGCTGGGGGAGCGTCCTGACCTGCTGGGCAGTCTGGTGACCAATGACGAGGAGGGCGGCTACCTGATGCTCAAGGAACTGATTCGCCAGCATCCGCCTGCCGCGCCCGGTCAGGTGATCGAGTTGCTGGCCTTTTCCGGCTTGAAGATCACGCCCTCTGCCCATTTGCGCGAGCAAGGCATGTATCGCGCCTTGGCTGAACATCCGGAGGTACGCTTGCGCCAATTGGTGTATAGCGGCTGGATCCGGCAGCGGGCGTATGAGCAAGCCCGAATGCTGTTCCAGCGCTATCCGAAAGTGACTCTGGTGTGGTCAGCCAATGACGAAATGGCGTTCGGCGCGATGCAGGCGTATTCGGAGGTAGGCGGGGTTCCGGGCAAGGACGCACTTTTCAGTGCGGTCAATAACTCGCCTTTGGCCTTGCAGGCAAAGGTGGACGGACGCCTGAGCGTGTTAGTGGGCGGGCACTTTACCCTTGGCGGCTGGGCGCTGGTGGAGGTGCATGACCATGAACTCGGTGTGGATCTGAGTCGGCACGGGGGACGAGACCGGATGATTGCGTTGTTGCAAGTGATCGATCAAACGCAGGCCAAGCGCCTGCTGGCCATGAAGACTTCGACCGATTATCAGGTGGATTTCCGGCGCCTGTCGGCAAAAGGTCGCCCGGCGTCTTACCGGTACCCCTTCAGCATGCTCACCCTGATGCACTGACAGCGATCTCAGATGCCCGCCAGGTGCAGCACCAGCTTGACGATGGCAAACAACGTCAACGCAAACACCGCGGTGAACACAATTCCCAGGATTACAAAGTGACTGGGTTTGCCATGGGTGAAGTCTCGAGCCCGGTTTTTCCCGCTCTGAACCCCGAATGCCGCCGCCATGACGCTGTGCAACATCTGCCAGAAGGTTGGCGGTTTGTTGTTGTCCACTGGATCGTCCATATTCCCCCCGTCGTACCGCGTTGAGTCTGTGCCGTAAGCATAGTCAATGAACCGCGTCAGTTCACTCGCCCCGATAAGTATGTACCGCCAGGTACGGGGAGGGGCGTGATTTCCTGATGGCTTACCCACAGCCATCAGGATAGACCTTATGCCCGAACTCTCGCCCCCCGCTGATTACGGATTTAATGTTCCGTTTATCAAGCGACGCCTGCCTGACTGGACCCGACACCTTGCGCCGTCACATATCGACAGCCTGGTGCGTGTCCGTGATCCCGCCGGGGAATTTGCCCGCACCTATGCGACGCTTTACGCCCAGGCGTCAGAGCAATTGCGCCTGGCGTTGTACGACAGTCAGGTACAAAGCCACAACTCCAGCCAGGCGCTGGCCACGACACTAAAGGACTTCAAGGGCATCACCGAATTCGCCAAGCCGCTGCTGGAGGCGGCCATGAGCAAGCAATTTGGCCAGTCGCCCGACGTGACCGCCACGATGCTCTATCACTTGCGCGCGCCCAATCTCGCCGATGAGCAGACGCTGTTGCAGGCTGCGTTACGCAACTTCGAGGCCGACGAGGCGTTCGACGAAGTTGCCTTGCAGGAAACCAGCGCACTGGCGCCAGCCGGCTCCATGAAAAACGAGCTTTACGATCAACGGGATCAGTACCCGTTCTTTAGCACGCGTTACAAGATCAGCGACAAACTGTCGATCAACCCCGCAGAGTTCGCCAGCCTGTGTCGGCAGCTCGATCTGGGCCAGCAGTATCAGGACCACCTAAGCGAAGTTTTTGATACGCCCACGACGGCGGAAACCGTTCGCGAGCAGACGATCACCGCCAACAAGGACCGACTGCGCCTGCAGGCCCATATCGCGCGAATGAAGGCCGATCTCAGTGAATCGGCGTATGCCACGCTGTTGGCGGTGCTCGACGGCAGTTCGAGTCCGCAGATTGACGGACGTGCAGTGGCGTACAGCCAATTGACCGTATTGGGCTCGCAGCTGAGTGATGTATTGATCATCGGGTCCGCATCGCGAAAACCCACCTCGACGCTGGAGGACATCGCCGACGCCTTGTTACCGATACCCGTATGGAGCCTGGCGGTCGACCGTCATGCGCGGATCATCGTGTGCATCCCCGGTGACCCGCAGAACCCCGTGAAGGAATTCTCGTCCCTGGACGCATTCGCCAAGGACTTTGCCATCAGGCTGCGCTCGCGCACCTTCCAACGCTTCATCTCAGGCTTACTGCCCCAGGACGAATCCCCCAGGTTTTTCCGCCGGCTCAAGGCCCAGCTCAAGACCCAGCGATGGAACCCGAATCCGGTCTGGCCCGGCCCGCCCTACAACCCCGAAGCCTACCGCAATGGCATGTACGAGGAGGTCTGGAATGACGACGTCAACCTGGGCCTGAGCGAAACATTCATTGATGCGCAGGTGTTCGGCGCACGCTACGACGCTCATCTGGCCAGGGTTAAGTTCAACGCCAGGCTGTTGGCTATTCCGACCGCCGCTGTTGACCACCAGGCCTGGATCGAGCGCCTGGAGCATCTGACTGAATGGGGCCTGAATGTACTCAACGTCGCCGCCTTTTTTGTCCCTGGCCTGGGCGAAGTGATGCTGGTGGTGACTGCGGTGCAGCTGGGGCGAGAGGTGTATCAGGGGGTCGAAGCCTGGAAGGAGGGCGATGCCGAGGAAGCCTGGCAACATCTCGGCTCGGTCCTGCAGAACGTGGCTTTCATGGCTGTGCTCGGTGCGGTGGCCAGTAAGGCACCCCCCATTACGGCCTCACGGTTGGTCGACGGAATGCGCACGGTCACCACGCCCTTCGGTGAGCCGCGGCTATGGCACCCGGACCTTGCCGCCTACAAGAGCGACGTGGTCCTCGATGGGGTGAGGCCAGACGCCTTGGGCCAGTATGAGGTGGCAGGCAAAACCTACATCAAGCTAGAGGGCAACGCCTACGAGAAGACCTACGATCCAGCACTCAAGCAATGGCGAATCCAGCACCCCGGCAACCCCGAAGCGTATCGGCCCTTGTTGCAACACAACCAGCTGGGCGCCTGGCGCCATGTGCATGAGCGTCCTCTGGAGTGGGATCGCCTGACGCTGTTGCGACGCATGGGCCCGCAGATGGATGGCTTCGCGGATGCGCAATTGCGGCAGATCGCAGACGCCAGCGGGGTCAGCGATGATACCTTGCGCCAGATGCACGTCGATCACCAGCCACCACCGCCGAGACTGGCGGAGGCCATTGCCGCGTTCAGGACAGATTGGCAGGTAGACGAGTTGATCGCCCGCTTGCGCAATGGAGGTAGGCTCGACAGTGGTGCCGAGCTGGTCGCGCCTATGGTGGTCAATCTGCCCAATTGGCCGCTCGACGAAGTCTTGGAGGTTTTCGAGGGGGCCGAGCATTGGGGGGCATCGCAGCGCTTGAGTTTGCCCAAGGCCCAGCACAGCGCGAGGCCCACGATCAAGATCAGCCTGGCGCAAATCAGGGCCGGCAAGTTGCCGGAGCTCGTGGTCTCCTCCCTCGACGAACCGCAGCGCATCCAGTTGTTGGGAGCCCGCAGCGTGGAAGACGGCGCAGACCCGGTGCAGATGTTCAGAGACCGCCTGGCCGATCAAGCGCTGGAGCGAAAACAGATGCTGTTCGACCGTCTGCTTGCCCCCAAATTCCTCGCGGAAAACGCCGATATACAGCGCCTGCAACGCAGCTTCCCGACGCTATCGCCGGAGGCAGCACAGCAAGTCCTGAACCAGTCAAGTGATGCTGAGACGGCACGTTTGCGCAGCACCGGGAAAATGTCGTTGCGCCAGGCCAAGGCCATTCGCCCGCACCTGCAGCAAGGGGCCCTGACTCGCGCACTGAGTGGCCTGCGGCTGGAAGGCATGGCGTCGGTGGCCAGCGACCGGCTGGCGGTGCACACCTTGCAGTACGTGGTCGGCTGGACGGCAGATTTGCGCGTGGAAGTCCGCTCGGGCTCGCCCCGCGGCCTGTTGCTGGACAGTGTCGGCGCTGATAACGCTACGACTCGTTATTACCTGGTCAAGCGCGAAGGCGTTTTCCAGGCGTTTGACGCTAACGGCGGCACGCTCAGTAGCCTTCCAGCGCACGGCCGCAATCTGTTTGGCGCGCTGCTCGAGGTGCTGCCGCCCGCCACCCGTGCCGGGCTCCAGGGCGACCCGGTCCAGGCGCTGCAAGAAGAATTGGCGAGTTACGCCAACACCCATCGTGAGGAAATGTCACGGGTACTCAATCAACGACCGGTCAATGCCAGCGCTCCGTCCTGGCGCCTGGCGTCCGGGCAACTCGGCTACCTGGCCAGTGGCCGCGGCGTCGGCTTTCCCGATGCCGGTCTCGTGACCAGGGTACGAGAACTCTACCCAAACGTTTCCGATGCCGAAGCCAGCCGATTTGTCCGCAGCCGCTTGAGCGCCGGGGATACCCATCAGCAAGTGTTCAACCTGTTGGGCAATCGTCAGCGCGAGTTCGAGGCATTGGAGCGCCAGTTAGTCACCTGGATCGGCACTCGCCCAGGGAGCTCTGCTCGCAGGCAGCTCGCGGTAAGCGTACGTGACTGCTGGCGCAGAGGCCTCTACAGAGGCCTGGAGCCGGCGTTCGAAATTGACTTGCGCAGTGCCGCCTCATTGCCTGAGCTGGCTGCCGACTTCAGCCATGTGCGCACTGTTCGTATTAACAGTCACCAGATGGTCGGCGACTCCGCCGATGCGATGCTGCGCAACTTCAGCGGGGTCAGCAAACTGGAGATCACCGTACAAGAGCAGGACATGCCAGCCTTGGCTGGCAAGCTGCGCGAATTGAGCGCTATCACCGAGTTGAGTCTCGAAGGCACGGCCCAGCCCTACACGGCGGATTTGTTGCAGGCAATCGAAGCCATGCCGCAGCTGGAGGCGTTGGCGCTGCAAGGCGATACAGCGTCGATGGATTTCAGCAAGCTCACCCATCTGCGCTCACTGCGACTGGCTGGTGCCCCGGAGCAATGGCCGGCTGGCGTATTGCAACTGCCCAGGCTTCAAACCCTGGACTTGCAGGCCGTGCCTATCAAGGAACTGCCGGATGGGCTGTATGAAGGTCACGAATCGCTCTGGCGGGGCTTGCGCCTGGATTGGGGCGCACTGGAAACGCAACACATGCGCAAGGCGTTCAACTATACCCACGACAACCCGGCGCATCTGGTCAATGAGGCGCAAATGGTGGACGGATATTGCCGTGCGCGCTTGATGGAACTCATGCCCGACAATTATTCCTTCGCCGGCGACGCATTGGCCAAATTTAATGCCGATGGCCTGACAGGTTGGGCACTGCTGGATCAGGTCGATTCATTACTGCGCCAAAGCAACGAGCTGAGCCTGGAATTGGACGCCTGGAAGAACCGGACGGTCAGGGTCGAGGGCGAGGAAATGGCCGTCCACCATCGCGAGCTGTTCGCTGAGAGAATCAACGAGTGCGCGCGGAACAGTTTGCGTGGCCGCTATGCGTCGCAAGAACCCGTTGCGGGCCCCTCGGTGTGGCGTGCGCCACAGGCCAGCGCAGTGCTCGAGCTGTCAGGTTTTGGACCGCTGGGTGATCTGCCCGCCATAGGCGATACCACCTTTGAGCATATTCACCGCTTGAACCTGGGCGCGTGCAAGCTGACCAGCGCCGAGGTGAATGAGTTCCTGCGTGGCTTTCCCAACCTGCGCACCCTTGAGCTCAGCGGCAATCGACTGACCGTGCTGCCCCAGAGCCTTGCCGAGCTGGAGCATCTCACCGCGCTCGATCTATCGGCCAACGAATTGACGATCACACCGTCCACCCAAGCGCTGTTTAACCAACTGACCTCCTTGCAAACGCTGAACCTGGCCTTCAATCGAGTCGGTGCGCTGGACGTCACTGCCCTGACTAACTTGCAAAGTCTCTACTTGGGGCACACCCGGCTCGTGAGATGGCCCGAAGGCATATTGACGCTCACCCGGCTGCGTCGCCTGGCGTTGAATCACAGTGCCGTGACGGACGTTCCCATCGCGGCGCTGATGGGGCATGACCGCTTGCTGGAAGTGACCTCGTTGCAAGGCTGCCGCCTGAACCCCCAAGGATTGGAGGCGGTGCGTGGCTACGCGCAACGAACGGCGTCCCAGACGCCAATGGGCATCACCCGTGAGCATCTGGCACAGGGCAGGACCGGAGGCGATCCGGCATTTTTCCCGGTGGAGGTCTCGCAGCGGCCGAACCTGTTGCTGGCGCTTGAGCTGGACCCGGGCGAGGGAGCCGGCTCGCGCACATCAGCCGCCAGGCTGCAAAGCCTGGATCCGCAATTGGGCGATGCCCAGGCCGTCGCGAGAATCGACGCATGGCTCGCCCAAGGCATGGGCGCCATCGAGATTGAAAACCGCCTCGTCCAATGGGAGCAGCAACAGACCCAGATGATCAGGCGATTGAATGAGTGGATCGATGTCCCGGCCACGCGCTTGCGGCGCTCCTGGGTGAACGCCGTGGATCGCCGTCGAGCCGCAGACCGGTTGCTGGAGAGCTGGCGCACCAGCCTGCGCGATTTCTCGGTGGGAGGTGCAGAGCACGCAGAGTCCAGGCTTGATTTTACCGGGCTGGTCATTGGCGATATACCCGCCATGCCCTTCAACTTTGAGCATGTGCTCGAGTTGAAGCTCAGCGGCGTGGGGATTTCGGGCAATTCAGACGGCTTTTTGCGTTCGTTTCCCAGGTTGCGCAACCTCACGCTCAATCAGAATCTGATGGGTGTATTGCCTGAGGCCGTTACGCAACTGCAGGAGCTCACCCATCTGGACGTGAGCTTTAACGATATTCGTCGCAGTGAACCGTTGCAGGGACAGTTACGCTTGCTGCCGCGCTTGCAAGTGCTGGACCTGGGTGAAAACCGCTTGTGGGATTTTGACGTCACTGGCCTCGACCAGCTACAGAGCCTCGACCTGCGTGGCAACAGCCTGCGGGACTGGCCAGCGGGAGTACTGGAGTTGCCTGCGCTGACGACACTGGACCTGACGAACAACGAGATTTCGACCATTCCCGTACAGGCGCTGCAGCCGGAGCACGCCAATTTGATGGCCGGCACCAATCTGTTCGACAACCTGTTGGATCCGGATGAACTCATCCGCCTGCAGGACTATTTGCGCACGACCGGTCGCGGCCTGGGCTTCACTTCCATGGATATCGACCACATCATTGAGGGTTATCACGGTGAATCCTCCGATTCCGGCGACGAACCTGTGCGACCTGCTGGTTTTAACACCGGCGGGGCAGATCTGCATCCGGATATCGAGGCATCGGCCGTGCAGAAAGACCGATGGTTTGTCGGGGTGGCGGCCGACTCGGAAAAACACGCGGTCTGGAGCGCCGTGATGGCGCAGGATACCCACAACCATCTGTGCTACATCCTGTCGCAACTGCGGCACACTCGCGACTTCATGATGGATCGCCCCGGTCTTACGCAACGCGTGTGGCGCGTGCTTGAGTCGGCCAACAGTGATGAGACGCTGAGCCAGCGATTGATGGGCCTGGCGGAGGCGATGCGCGACCGGGCGACCTGTGGCGATGGGCGGATCCTGCTGTTCAACGCGCTGGAGGTTGAAGTCTTCGAGTTTGAAGCCTTGAAGGCCATAACTCCTGAGCGCAAAGGGCAAGAGTTACTCAAGTTGTCCAGGCGCCTGTTTCGCCTGGCTCAGGTCGAGGAGGTTGCCAGGACGCGAATCGAGCTCAACCCGGGGATTGATCCGGCCGAAGTGCGCCTGGCCTACCGCATCGGCCTGGCGCACCGCCTCGATCTACCGCCGCAGCCCGAAGGCATGCTCTTTGCCGGCTTGGCGCAGGTCAGCGCGGCGGACCTTGACCAGGCGTACCTCAGAATCATCGCCCGCGAGCAGACCGCGGAATTTGCCGAACAAGTGGTCCAGCATAAATACTGGCAGGACTTCTTGCGGGAACAATACCCGTCCGATTTCGCCCGCGTGCAGCGCGAGTTCAACGCGAAGCGCGAAGCGCTTGAAGATAAGTACACCGAATTCGGTCCGGCGTACTTCGAAGAGGGGGTCGCGCTGCAATCGGCCAATGACGTTGATGTGCGCAACCTGATAAGCGAGCTCACCTCCCGTGAGATCGCCGGGCAGGCCACTGCTAGCTAACGGTGAGCTGAAATAAAACCTGGAGTCGACGCAAGTTCGACTCCAGGTTCCGGGGCTTGCAGTCAATCAGTTGTCATAACCCAGGTTCGGTGCCAGCCAGCGCTCGGTCACGCTGAGTTCCTGGCCTTTACGTGAGGTGTAACTCTGCACCTGGTCCTTGTCAATCTTGCCCACTGCAAAATACTGCGCCTGCGGATGGGCGAAGTACCAGCCGCTGACGGCGGCGGCGGGGAACATTGCGTAGTGCTCGGTGAGGAACACGCCACTGCGACCGGCGTGCATCTCGCTGGCTTGCGGATCGAGCAGGGTAAACAGTGTGCTTTTCTCCGTGTGATCAGGGCACGCCGGATAGCCCGGAGCAGGGCGGATGCCGGTGTATTGCTCCTTGATCAACGCCTCATTGTCGAGGGTCTCGTCCTTGGCATAACCCCAATAATCCTTGCGCACCTGTTGGTGCAGCCACTCGGCGCAGGCCTCCGCCAGGCGGTCGGCCAGGGCCTTGACCATGATCGAGTTGTAATCGTCACCGGCGTCCTGATACGCCTTGGCCACTTCTTCGGCGCCAATGCCGGCCGTGGTGATGAATCCGCCGACGTAGTCGGTGATCTCACTGTCCTTGGGGGCGACAAAGTCGGCCAGGGAGAAGTTCGGCTTGCCGTCAGTCTTGATGATCTGCTGGCGCAAGTGATGCAGCTTGGCCAATGGTTTGCCGTCATCGCCGTAGACTTCGATGTCGTCATCGCGTACCTGATTGGCCGGCCAGAAACCAAACACCGCACGGGCACTGATCAGTTTTTCGTTGATCAGCTTGTCCAGCATCTCCCGGGCATCAGCGTAAAGCGAGGTAGCAGCCTCACCGACTACTTCGTCGGTAAGGATGCGTGGAAACTTGCCGGCCAGGTCCCAGGAAATGAAGAACGGAGTCCAGTCGATGTATTCGGCCAGTACCTTCAAGTCGATATTGTCCAGTACCCGAGCCCCGGTGAACGTCGGCTTGACCGGCGTATAGGTACTCCAGTCGAACTGCGGCTTCTTGGCAATCGCTGCGGGGTAGCTCAGGCGTTCGGTGCGGGCACTGCGATTGGCTGTTCGCTCGCGTACCTCGACATAGTCCTGGCGGGTCTTCTCGACAAAAGCCGGTTTCAGCTCCTTGGACAACAACTGGGTCGCCACGCCCACGGCGCGGGAGGCGTCGGTGACGTAGATCACTGCGTCATTGCTGTACTTGGGCTCGATCTTCACCGCCGTGTGCGCTTTGGAGGTGGTCGCACCACCGATCATCAGCGGCAGGTGGAAGTCCTGGCGCTGCATCTCTCGGGCCACGTGGACCATCTCGTCCAGCGACGGGGTGATCAAGCCGGACAGGCCAATGATGTCGCACTTCTGCTCCTTTGCCACCTGGAGGATCTTCTCCGCCGGCACCATAACCCCCAGATCGACGATGTCATAACCGTTGCAACCCAGGACCACGCCGACGATGTTTTTGCCGATGTCATGCACGTCGCCTTTCACCGTGGCCATCAGGATCTTGCCCTTGGCCTCGGGCTTGTCGCCTTTTTCCAGTTCGATAAACGGAATCAGGTGCGCAACGGCCTGCTTCATCACCCGGGCGGATTTCACCACTTGTGGCAGGAACATCTTGCCGGCGCCGAACAGGTCACCCACGATGTTCATGCCGGACATCAGCGGGCCCTCGATCACTTCGATCGGGCGGGCGAACGACAGGCGCGACTCTTCGGTGTCCTCGACAATGTGGGTGGTAATGCCCTTGACTAGCGCGTGTTCCAGGCGTTTGTTGACGTCCCAGCCGCGCCACTCTTCGGTCTCGGCTTCCTTGACGCTGCCGTCGCCCTTGTACTTGTCGGCGATGGCGAGGAGGGCGTCGGTCCCCTCCGGTGTACGGTTGAGCACGACGTCTTCGACGGCGTCACGTAATTCGGCAGGGATCTGGTCATAGATCTCCAGCTGGCCGGCGTTGACGATGCCCATGCTCAAGCCGTTGCGGATCGCATATAGCAGGAAGACCGAGTGGATGGCCTCGCGCACCGGGTTGTTGCCACGGAACGAGAACGACACGTTGGACACACCACCCGACGTCAGCGCATACGGCAGTTCGTCGCGGATGTAAGCGCAGGCGTTAATGAAGTCCACCGCGTAGTTGTTGTGTTCTTCAATGCCGGTGGCCACGGCGAAAATGTTCGGGTCGAAAATGATGTCTTCCGGCGGGAAGCCGACTTCGTTGACCAGAATATCGTAGGAGCGCTTGCAGATTTCCTTTTTGCGCGCTTCGGTGTCGGCCTGGCCGGCTTCGTCGAAGGCCATCACTACCACGGCAGCGCCGTAGCGCTTGCACAGTTTGGCGTGATGAATGAACTGCTCGACGCCTTCTTTCATGCTGATCGAGTTGACGATGCCTTTGCCCTGAATGCATTTCAGGCCGGCCTCGATCACTTCCCATTTCGAGGAGTCGATCATGATTGGGACGCGGGAGATGTCCGGTTCACCGGCAATCAGATTGAGGAAGGTCACCATCGCCTTCTTCGAATCGAGCATCCCTTCGTCCATGTTGATGTCGATCACCTGGGCGCCAGCCTCGACCTGTTGCAGGGCGACTTCCAGGGCTTCGGTGTAGTTGTCTTCACGAATCAGGCGGGCGAACTTTGCCGAGCCGGTGATATTGGTGCGCTCGCCGACGTTGACGAACAGCGAGCTGCGATCAATGGTGAACGGCTCAAGCCCGGAAAGGCGGCACGCCTTGGGAATGTCCGGAATCTGCCGCGGCGCATAGCCAGCCACCGCCTTGGCGATGGCTTCGATGTGGCCCGGGGTAGTACCGCAGCAGCCGCCGACGATGTTGAGGAAGCCGCTTTGGGCGAACTCCTCGATAACCTTGGCGGTTTGCGCTGGCAGTTCGTCGTACTCGCCGAATTCGTTGGGCAGGCCGGCGTTCGGGTGCGCCGAGACGTGGGTGCCTGCCTTGTTCGACAGCTCCTCCAGGTACGGGCGCAGCTCGCTGGCGCCGAGGGCGCAGTTCAGGCCAACCGATATCGGCTTGGCGTGGGCCACGGAGTTCCAGAAGGCTTCGGTGGTCTGGCCCGACAAGGTGCGGCCAGAGGCGTCGGTAATGGTGCCGGAGATCATGATTGGCAGTTCGAGGCCCAGTTCTTCGAACACCCCTTGCACGGCAAAGATCGCCGCTTTGGCGTTCAAGGTATCGAAAATGGTTTCAATCAGGATCAGGTCGCTGCCGCCCTCGATCAGGCCTTTGGCTGCCTCGGTGTAGTTTTCCACCAGTTCATCGAAGGTCACGTTGCGGTAGCCGGGGTTGTTCACGTCCGGCGACAGCGAACAGGTGCGACTGGTCGGCCCGATGACGCCGGCGACGAAGCGCGGCTTGTCTGGGGTTTCCAGAGTCTTGGCATCGGCCACCTTGCGCGCCAGACGTGCACCTTCTACGTTTAACTCGTACGCCAGGCCCTGCATGCCGTAATCGGCCAGGGACACCTGGGTCGCGTTGAAGGTGTTGGTTTCCAGAATGTCGGCGCCGGCATCCAGATAGGCTTTTTCGATCGAACCGATCACGTCCGGGCGAGTTAGCACCAACAGGTCATTGTTGCCCTTGACGTCGCTTGGCCAGTCAGCGAAGCGTTTACCACGGTAATCCTGCTCCTCGAGCTTGTAGCTCTGGATCATGGTGCCCATGCCGCCATCGAGAATCAGGATGCGCTCTTTGAGGGCGTGCTTGAGAGCTTGAAGGCGAACACTGCGATCGGACATGTGGACTACTCGGAAAGACCATTACGAAGGGCCGGGATCATAGCAAACCTGCGCGCTTTTAGAGCATGTACCGGTTTTCCATGAATATCGCTCATGTTGGTGACGGGGCGGGACCGGTAGAATCGCGGCGTTTTCTCATGATCAGGACCAGTGACATGTCGTATCGCGTCGTCATCAGCATGCTGGTGTTGAGTTTGAGCTGGGGCGCTGCGGCGCAGGAGCCGGCCATTGCTCCGGTAATTTCCTATACCCGGGATATTCAGCCGATCTTCACCGAAAAGTGCGTGGCCTGCCACGCCTGCAATGACGCCGCCTGTCAGTTGAACTTGGGCAGCGGCGAGGGCGCAGCACGTGGCGCGACCAAGACCCCGGTCTACGACGGCGAACGCAGCAGCGCGGCCGCCCCGACCCGGCTGTATCACGACGCGTTCGGCAAGCAGGCCTGGCAGCAGAAGGGCTTCTATTCAGTGCTCGACGCCCAGGCGAGCCAGGCGTCCCTAATGGCGCGGATGCTGGAGCTGGGACACAACGCGCCGTTGCAACCCAACGCCAAGCTACCCCAGGACATCGTGCTCGGTCTGAACCGGGCGAACATGTGCGCGATGCCGGGGGAATTCGACGGCTACGCCAGTGCTCATGCCAAAGAGGGCATGCCCCTGGCAGTGACGGGCCTGACCGACCAGCAGTACCAGACGCTGCAACGCTGGCTGGCTTCCGGGGCGCCCATTGATGAGCAGGGCCTGCAGCCCTCAGCCAGGGAAGCGTTGCAGGTGCTGCAATGGGAAAATCTGCTCAATGCCCCGGGCGCCCGGCAAAGCCTGGTAGGCCGCTGGCTGTTCGAGCACTGGTTTCTTGCCCACGTCTATTTCAAGGATGGCGAGGCCGGGCATTTTTTCCAGTGGGTACGCTCGCGGACTCCGACCGGCCAGCCCATCGACCTGATCAAGACCCGGCGCCCCAACGACGATCCAGGCACCCAGGTGTATTACCGCTTGTGGCCGGTGCAAGGGGTGATCGTGCAGAAGACCCACATTACCTATCCGCTGAGCGGGGCAAAGCTGGCCCGGGTTAAGAGTCTTTTCTACAACGGCAACTGGCAGGTTGACGCCTTGCCTGGCTACGGCCCTCAACGGCGGGCCAATCCGTTCAGCACCTTTGAAGCGATTCCAGTCCAGGCGCGTTATCAGTTCATGCTCGATAACGCCGAGTACTTTGTGCGCACCTTCATTCGTGGCCCGGTGTGCCGTGGCCAGATTGCTACCGACGTGATCCGCGACAACTTCTGGGCGCTGTTCCAGGCCCCGGAGCACGACCTCTACATCATCGACCCCAACTACCGAGGGCAGGCCACGCCGTTGTTGGCAATGCCCGGGCAGAACGACGACGTCGGCAGCGTGCTGACCCTTTGGCACGACTACCGCAATAAACGTAATGAGTACGAAGCCTTGCGCCGCGATAGTTACGCCGACGCGCCGGCGCCGAGTTGGTCAACCCTGTGGGCGGGCAACGACAATGCGCTGCTGAGCATCTTCCGCCATTTCGACAGCACCTCGGTGAACAAGGGTCTGATTGGCGAGGTGCCGCAGACGATGTGGCTGTTCGACTATCCGCTGCTGGAGCGTACCTATTACCAGTTGGCGGTCAACTTCGATGTGTACGGCAACGTGTCGCACCAGGCCCAGACTCGCCTGTATTTCGACTTGATCCGCAATGGCGCCGAACAGAACTTCCTGCGGCTAATGCCCGCCGATTCCCGGAAGCGCTACCTCGACGACTGGTACCAGAACAGCGGCAAAATCAAGATGTGGCTGGATTACGAGACCGTCGACGACGACAAGGAAACCGCACTCAAGCTCGATGAAAAGGACCCCAAGCGAGACTTTGCTTTGCAGTTGCTGGCCCGCTACGGCGACCTCAACGCCAGCCCCGACCCGATCAACCGCTGTGCCGGCGCGTATTGCTCGCGCCCCAATATCGACCCGGACCTTCAGTACGCCGAACAAGCCTTGAGTCGCCTGACCTCGCGCCCGGCCGCCGGGCTCAGAGTCATTGACCAACTGCCGGAAGCAACCCTGCTGCGCGTGCAGAGCGCCAGTGGTCATCGCGAGGTCTACAGCCTTTTGCGCAATCGCGCCCACAGCAACGTCGCGTTTCTCCTGGGCGAATCCCTGCGTTATCAACCCGGGCTGGATACGCTGACCATTTTCCCCGGCGTGCTGAGCAGCTATCCGAACTTCATGTTCAATATTCCTGCCGACGAGGTGCCGGCTTTTGTTGATGCCATGGAGAACGCCAAGGACGCCAATCGCCTGGAGGCCATCATCGAGCGCTGGGGCATCCGCCGCAGTCATCCGCAGTTCTGGCAATACTTTCACGACTTGAGCCGTTACGTGCGCGAAACTCAGCCGGAGGAAGAGGGCGTACTGGACATGAACCGCTACGAAAATCTTTGATCGACCTTTGCGGGCGGGGCGTTGTCCGATCTAACAGGCACCACTGATCCCACCAGGGATTTACGGTGGTTTGCAGACTGGCGATCGGAGGGCCATCAATGCTGATTTCGGTACAGGCGTTACGCGCCCTGGCCGCCTGGACGGTGGTCTGCCACCACTTCATGCAGATATTCTTCGACTTCCAGGCTCGCGGCCCGATTGGCCAGATGTTCATCGACAAGGGCGCGGTTGGCGTGGATATCTTCTTTGTGATCAGCGGCCTGGTGATCTTCCTGTCCACCGAAGGCAAATCCCTGCCGCCCGCGAAGTTCCTGCTGTATCGACTGTTTCGCATCGTGCCGGCCTACTGGTTCTACACGCTGCTGATGGCGCTGCTGGTGGTCTTCGCCCAGCCACTGCTGCCAGATCAGAGCGTCGACTGGTCGCACTTCCTCCTGTCCCTGCTGTTCGTTCCCACCGAAAACCCCGGCGGCTACGGTATTTATCCGACACTCAATGTCGGCTGGACCCTCAACTACGAAATGCTGTTCTACGTCTTGTTCGCCTGGGCGCTGCTATTTCGCCTGCAATTCAGGTTGCTGGTGGTGGCGGCGCTGTTGTTCGCGGTGTGCCGGGCATGGACGGGGTATGGCTGGGTCAGCGAGTTCTATCGTTCGGACATCGCCTATGAGTTCCTGCTGGGCATCGCCATCGGCATGCTTTATCGCCGTGGCTGGATCCGCCCGGGGCTGTGGCTGCCGCTGGTGGGCATAGCCGGCGCGTTGCTGATGATCTACCACACGCCACCGCAACCGCGATTTCTAGTCTGGGGCCTGCCCAGCGCAGTGTTGGTCATGGCGTGCATGGCGCTGGAGCGTTTCTTTGCAAACAATCGAACACTCAAGCTGTTGGGCGACTGTTCCTACTCGGTGTACCTCATGCACGTGCTGGTGTTGTCCGCAGGCGGTTTTATCGCACAACGCTATGGGGTGAACCCTTACCTGATGTTTGTGTTGTGCGTACTGGCCATCGCCTTGGGCTCCTGGGCCAGCTACCACTGGGTGGAACAATCCAGCTATCGCTGGCTTAAACAGCGCGTCGACGGCCTACCCGCCACTGAATCGGCGTCAGCGCTTTCCCGACAAAAATACTAGGACTTTGTCCCGCGCGTTGATTGGCGTAAACTGCGCCCAAGCCTGCGAGGAGTTTCCATGACCGCTATTACCATCACTGACGCCGCCCACGATTATCTGGCTGATCTGCTCTCCAAGCAGAACACCCCGGGAATCGGCATCCGCGTCTTTATCACCCAGCCCGGCACCCAGTACGCCGAAACCTGCATTGCCTACTGCAAGCCGGGTGAAGAAAAACCTGAAGACACTGCGCTGGGGCTGAAAAGCTTTACCGCTTATATCGATTCGTTCAGCGAAGCTTTCCTGGACGACGCGGTAGTTGACTATGCCACTGACCGTATGGGCGGCCAACTGACCATCAAGGCGCCGAATGCCAAGGTGCCTATGGTTAACGCCGACAGCCCGGTCAACGAGCGCATCAACTATTACCTGCAGACCGAGATCAACCCGGGCCTCGCCAGCCACGGCGGTCAGGTTAGCCTGATCGATGTAGTCGACGACGGCATCGCCGTGCTCAAGTTCGGCGGCGGTTGCCAGGGTTGCGGCCAGGCAGACGTGACCTTGCGCGAAGGCATCGAGCGCACCTTGCTCGAGCGTGTTCCGGAGCTTAAGGGCGTGCGCGATGTGACTGACCATACGCAGAAAGAAAACGCCTACTACTGAGTAAGGTGTTCGCTGCGAAAAAAAGATCGCAGCCTTCGGCAGTTGCTACTAGAGAGTGCGTACTCCTGTAGGAGCTGCCGAAGGCTGCGATCTTTTGATATTAGGGCCTGTACAGATGCGCATGCCCCGCACGATACAGTGAAGACTCACCAAACTGATCACTGCCCAATACCCGGCCCACCAATATCAACGCCGTACGCCGAAAACCCTTCGCTTCAACCTTCTCGGCAATATTCGCCAATGTCCCCACCACCCAGTCCTGATCCGGCCAAGTCGCCCGGTGGATCACCGCGATTGGGCAATCGGCACCGTAATGCGGCATTAATTCGAGCACGATCTTCTGCAAGTGGCTAACGCCCAGATGGATTGCCATGGTCGCCCCATGTTGCGCCAGGCTGGCCAGTTCTTCACCGGCCGGCATCGACGTCTTGTCGGCGTAGCGGGTCAGGATAACGCTCTGGGAAACGTCCGGTAGCGTCAATTCGGCACCCAGCAGCGCGGCACAAGCCGCCGTGGCCGTCACCCCTGGCACGATTACAAACGGGATGCCCAGTTCGCGCAGGTAGCGAATTTGCTCGCCAATGGCACCATACAGGCTCGGATCACCGGAATGCACCCGCGCCACATCCTGGCCTTTGGCGTGGGCAGCCTTGATCAGTTCGATGATCTGCTCCAGGTGCAGTTCGGCGCTGTTGGCCACCAGTTCGGCATGATGGCCTTCCAGCACGGCGGCGGGCACCAGCGAGCCCGCATAGATGATGACTGCGCAACTGCGAATCAGGCGCTGGCCTTTGACGGTGATCAGTTCGGGGTCGCCGGGGCCGGCGCCGATGAAGTAGACGGTCATCGTCGTATCCTGTGAAAAAGGCGACATGGGCAGGCTTCAGATGAAGATTGCTCATGATCAGGCATGGGATTATTGGGGATTTTAAACGGCGCAGGCCAATGCGAGGGTGGCCTGCGCGTATTTCTGTCGTGAAATCAACAGTTTCGCCGGTGTCTGGGCCAGCCATTCGGCCAGGGCGAGGGCGGCACTTTCAGCGATTCCATAGCAGCCGGTACGTTCGAAAGCGATGTCTGAGTGATGGCTGAGTTGGCCTTGGTATCTGGCCAGTTCCTCACTGCTGAAAAACTTCACCTCAAGCCCAAGCTGTTCGCCGAGTTCGATCAGGCCAGGCTCTTCACGTTTGAGGTCGATGCTGGCAAGGGCCTTGATCTGCTGAAGCTCGATCTGATGTGCCTGCAGCGCCTGATCCAGCAGCGCCCGCAATGTACCGACAGGGCAGCCACGCTGGCAGCCCAGGCCGACGACCAGCGTCGGCGCTGTGCTGGCTTCCGTCATGCTGGGTATTGACCAGCACTTTTTCGGCGGAACAACCAGGCGCTGATGAGGCCTAGTGCCAGCCAGAACGCCACGTTGGTCAACTGCGAGGCGATTTTGAATTGAGTTTCCAGGGCCTCTGGCGCGAGCATCGAATGCACTGGCGGTTGCGGTGCTCCGATAACGTGCGGCACCACCAGGATCGCCACGCCAAGGACTTTCATCAGCCATTGGCGGCTGAAGACAATCAAGGCAATGCCGACGGCTGTGGAAGCGGCTGTGCCAATCCACCATATTTGCCGTTGAGTCAGGTCGGCAGCGGCAGTGCCCGGCAATTCAGGTGGCAGGCCAAGGGTGGGTGCCAGGACGAAGGTCGCGTAGCCAGCCAGGCCCCAGAGCAGGCCCTGCGAAGTGCGGGTCGGCGCGCGCAGGGTGTAGAGGCCTGCAAGCATCAGGGCGAAACCCACGGCTATCACCAGGTTGCCGCCAGTGGTCGACAACAGGCGCTGCCAGCCGTCTTCCGGTTCCCAGGCCTCGGCGTCGTGGCTGTGCGCCGCGGCAGCGCCGGCTGCGTGTTCGTGGATTTCAACCGTGGCAGGTTCGAATTTTTCGTAGCTTTCCGCCTGCAGAATCAGCGGAGAGACCCAGAAGCTTTGCAGCAGGGTCAGCAGCAGGGCGGCCAGCAACCCGGTGAAACCTGCGGTTTGCGCTATACGCTTGATCATCTGGGCAGGTCTCAGTGGCACGGGAACGCGGAACTGTGACGGGTATCGTGCGCGGCGTTGTGCACTGCCTCAATGTGCGAGAAGCCGGCGAAATATACCAGGCCGGCACCCAGGATCGACGCAAAAGCGGCGGCGGTCAGGCGTTGAGTCAGGGTAGTGGTGCTGCTGGCGGTACGGCTACCGGTGGTACTGATGGTCGACATGGCGCTTCCCTCTGGTCTGTCAGCGGGGTAATGGAGCGCATGGTAAACCCCTGCGAGACGGGCAAGCAGAAGCTCAAACAGCGCCCGCCCACCGCGGGTTTGTTAGTCAGCGAACCTGATGTTCGCCATGTGTTGCGGGCCGGTCTCCGGGCTCGCGAGGGGTGCGGGGCTTACGCCTTCACCTGCAAGAGTCGCCTTCCCATGCCGTACTGCTGGCACAGTGGATCTGACGCTTCGCTCGCTTACCGTTGCGGGGGCAGCACCGGACTGACATGGGCTTGAGTAAAGCACATGATTCACCGGTTTCCCGTTTCACCCTGTGAAGGGCACCCGTAACAAGTTGCGTAGGAGAGCATGGGTGGGGGTTTGACGTCAATTGGCAAGGGTTCTCAACTGGCACGAAGCTCAATGATTGACCCGCCCCGATACCATGCGTAGCCTTGCGCTTTCGAGGTTCTTCGGCGTTGGCCGAAGCTAAGAAGGGAACGCGGTCAAAGCCGCGGCTGCCCCCGCAACTGTGAACGGTGATGTTCGCTGCCATGCCACTGCAAGCCCTGCACTCTGGGTTAACGGGAAGGCGCAGCGAATGCCAGGCTCTAAGCCCGGCACGCCGTCAGCCAGGAGACCTGCCTCGATACAGATTCTCACTACAACCGGGCGGGGTGATCCGGTGGCGAACTCTCCCGCGCGCGCACCTGTCGCAGCGATTGTCGTCCCGTATGCCCGCCACCTTGCCAAAGGGCATCCGATGAAAACACTGGCCAAACTTCCCGTCACCATCGTCACGGGCTTCCTCGGCTCGGGCAAGACTACCTTGCTGCGGCACATGCTCGACAACGCCCAGGGCCGGCGCATTGCGGTCATCGTCAACGAATTTGGCGAGCTGGGCATCGATGGCGAAATACTCAAGCAGTGCTCCATCGGTTGCACTGAAGAAGAAGCCAGCGGCCGAGTCTATGAACTGGCCAACGGATGCCTGTGCTGCACAGTCCAGGAAGAATTTTTCCCGGTGATGCGCGAGCTGGTGGCCCGTCGTGGCGACCTCGACCACATCCTGATCGAAACCTCCGGACTGGCCCTCCCCAAGCCCCTGGTGCAAGCCTTCCAATGGCCGGAAATCCGCAGCGCCTGCACCGTTGATGCCGTCATCACCGTGGTCGATAGTCCGGCTGTAGCGGCGGGCACTTTTGCCGCGTTCCCTGATCAGGTCGACGCCCAGCGCAAACTCGACCCGAACCTGGATCACGAATCGCCACTGCACGAACTGTTCGCCGACCAGTTGGCGAGCGCCGATCTGGTGATTCTCAATAAAGCCGACCTGATTAGCCCGGAAGACCTGGCTCGGGTGCGCCTGGAAGTCGCCGAGGAGTTGCCGCCGGCGGTCAAGGTTATTGAAGCCAGCAGCGGTCGCGTGCCACTGGACGTGCTGATTGGCCTGGGTGCCGGTTCCGAAGAGCACATTGACAGCCGCCACAGCCATCATGATCACCACCACGAAGGTGAGGACGATCACGATCACGACGCCTTCGATTCCATTTCCATCGAACTGCCCCAGGCGGATGAGAGCCTGCTACTGGACGCTCTGACCCAGCTCGTGGTCAAGCATGGCATCCTGCGCGTCAAGGGTTTCGCCGCTATCCCGAACAAACCGATGCGCCTGCTGATCCAGGGCGTGGGCACGCGTTTCGACAAGCATTTCGACCGCCCTTGGGGTGCCGAGGAAACGCGCACCACGCGCATGGTGCTGATTGGCCAGGAGCTGGACGCCGCGCAACTCGAAGCACAACTGCGCGCTGCGCTCTGCGTATAAGCCATGCACCTGCTAAGGACCCAGCCCGGCGGTTTCGTTTCGGATGACAATATTGCCGACCTTGGACAGACACCCGCCGAACTGGTGATCCTGTGCAGCGGCGACTCCAGCCTGGCGCTGCTCGCCGAAGCGGCGCAGCAGCTGCCCGACGACTACCCAAGCGTGCGCCTGGCCAACCCGATGCAGGTGCAGAATCATGCCTCGGTCGACCTGTATGTCGATGAGGTGCTGCGCCACGCCAAGGTAATTCTGATCTCGCTGCACGGCGGCATCGCCTACTGGCGTTATGGCGTCGAGCGCTTGGTGCAATTGTCCGAACACGGCGTGCAATTGATTCTGGTGCCAGGCGATGATCGTCCGGACCCGGAACTCAGCGACCTCAGTACTGTGGGCGCCGAAGACCGCGACCGCCTCTGGCAGTTTCTGCGTCAGGGCGGTCTGGGCAATGCCCTGGATTTCTTTCGCTGCCTTGCCAGTCGCTGGCTGGGGCGCGAATATCCTTGGGCCGAGCCGCAGGCTTTGCCGCGCACGGTGATCTACCATCCGCGCATAAGTCCCGCTGCCCCAGGTGATTGGCAAGCCGACTGGCAGGCCGGGCAACCCGTGGCGGCGGTGTTGTTTTACCGTTCGCACTTGCAGGCGGCGAACACCGGGTTCATTGATATTTTCTGCCAGCGGCTGCAGGCGGCGGGGTTGAACCCGTTGCCGATCGCGGTGGCCAGCCTGAAAGAGCCCGGCTGCCTGTCGGTGGTCGAGGACTGGCTGGACGAAGTCGGCGCCTCGGTGATTCTCAACACGACCGGCTTTGCTCAATCGAGCCCTGAGACACCCCATATCCGGCCGTTCCGTCGCGACATACCGGTGATCCAGGCGATCTGCGCCCAGGACAACGAGGCCGGTTGGCAAGCCAGCGAGCAGGGCCTCGGGCCACGAGACCTGGCCATGCATATTGCGCTACCGGAGCTGGACGGACGGATCATCAGCCGACCGATCAGCTTTAAGGACCTGGCGTGGCGCAGCGAGCGCAGCCAGTCGGACGTGGTGTGCTATCGCGCGCAACCTGATCGTATGGATTTCGTCGCCGAACTGGCGCGGCGCTGGACCGATCTGGCGCGGGTGCCCAATGCCGAAAAACACATCGCGCTGATTCTCGCCAACTACCCGACCCGCGACGGACGCATCGGCAATGGAGTCGGGCTCGATACACCAGCGGCGGCGCTGAATATCCTGCGAGCACTACGCCAGGAAGGTTATCCGCTGCCGGCTGAACTACCGCAGAGCGGAACCGCGCTGATCCAGCTACTGCTCGGCGGTGTCAGCAATGACCTTGACACTATCGATCAACGTCCGTGCCAGCAAAGCCTTGGGCTGGAGGACTATCTGGCGATGTTCAACGCGCTGCCTGAGGCCAACCGCCAGGCCGTGCTGGCGCGTTGGGGCGCACCTGAACATGATCCGATGTTCCGCAGCGGCCGGATGATGATCGCCGGTCTGCGTTTGGGCCTGACGTTTGTCGGCATTCAACCGGCACGGGGATATCAGGTTGATCCGAGCGCGGTGTATCACGACCCGGACCTGGTGCCGCCTCACGGCTACCTCGCGTTCTATTTCTGGTTGCGCAACACCTACGGCGCCCACGGCGTGATTCACGTCGGCAAGCACGGCAACCTCGAATGGCTTCCGGGCAAAGGCGTCGGGCTGTCGCAGCACTGCTGGCCGGATGCGCTGCTCGGGCCGTTGCCGAACATCTATCCCTTCATCGTCAACGACCCGGGCGAGGGCGCGCAGGCCAAGCGTCGCACACAGGCTGTGATCATCGATCACTTGATGCCACCGCTGACCCGCGCCGAAACCTACGGCCCGCTGCGCGACCTGGAACTGCTCGCCGACGAGTACTACGAAGCGCAGTTGCTGGATCCGCGTCGAGCGCGGGAGCTGCAGCGCGACATTCTGCAATTGGTGCGCGACAGCCACATCGACCGCGAACTGCAGCTGGACGAACAGTTGGACAGTGATGCCGACGCGGCAATCTGGTTGCCGCGCCTGGATACTTATCTGTGTGATCTGAAGGAATCGCAGATCCGCGACGGTCTGCATATCTTCGGTGAGTCGCCCAGCGGGCGGTTGCGCATCGACACTTTGCTGGCGTTGCTGCGTATTCCCCGTGGCGATGGACGTGGCGCCCAGTCGAGTGTGTTGCGGGCGCTGGCGAAGGCGTTTGAGTTGGGTTTCGATCCCTTGGATTGTGAGCTGGCCGAGCCGTGGACCGGGCTTCGCCCCATGGAACTGCAATCACTCAATGATGACGCCTGGCGCACGGCGGGCGACACCCGCGAGCGCCTTGAGCTGTTCGCCACGCAACTGATCGCGCAAGCCACCTGTGGGAGCGAGCCTGCTCGCGATGCAGTCGATCATTCAACATGGCTGTCCATTGACCCACCGCCATCGCAAGCAGGCTCACTCCCACAAGGTGAAAACTGGGCGCAAGTGTGGGCCATCCTCGACCATCTGCGCGAAGTAGTCGCCCCCCGCCTGGACGCCTGCGGCCCGGCAGAGATGCGTGGTCTGCTCGATGCGCTGAACGGCCGTTTCGTCCCTGCAGGCCCAAGCGGTGCGCCCAGCCGCGGACGCCTGGACGTGCTGCCCACCGGCCGCAACTTCTACTCGGTGGACGTGCGCAATCTACCGACCACTACTGCCTGGCGTATCGGCTTCCAGTCGGCCAACCTGATCCTTGAACGCCACCTGCAAGACCATGGCGATCACCTGCGCCAGATCGGCCTGTCGGTCTGGGGCACCGCAACCATGCGCACCGGTGGCGACGATATCGCCCAGGCGATGGCATTGCTGGGCGTGCGACCGGTGTGGGCCACTGGCAGCCAGCGGGTTGATGACTTTGAAATCCTGCCAGTGAGCCTGCTGGACCGCCCACGGGTGGACGTGACGTTGCGGGTGTCCGGATTCTTCCGCGACGCGTTCGCGAATCTGATCCGTCTGTTCGATGCTGCCGTGCAAGCGGTCGCTGAACTTGACGAACCCGATGACCTCAATCCCCTGGCAGCCAAGGTGCGTGCCGAGCGGGAGGCGTTGTTGTTAGCGGGGCTCGACCAGGAGGCTGCGCGCCGCCAGGCCGGCTGGCGCATTTTTGGTGCGAAACCGGGGGCCTATGGTGCCGGCGTGCAGGGCGCCATCGACGGTCGCTTGTGGCAAAGCCGCGAAGACCTGGCCGAGGTTTACCTGAACTGGGGTGGCTATGCCTATGGCGGCTCGGACGAAGGAACGGCCGCCCGGGAACAATTTGCCCAGCGTCTCAGCCAGGTTCAGGCCGTACTGCAAAACCAGGACAACCGTGAGCACGACTTGCTTGACTCCAACGACTATTATCAGTTCCAGGGTGGCATGCTCGCAGCCGTCGAGAGCCTCAGCGGTGCAGCGGCGGCCAGTTATCATGGCGATCACAGCCAGCCCGATCTGCCGAAAATCCGCACGCTCAAGGAAGAACTCAATCGGGTGATTCGCTCCCGCGCGGCCAATCCCAAGTGGATCGACGGGGTGAAGCGCCACGGTTATAAAGGCGCGTTCGAACTGGCGGCAACCGTCGACAACCTGTTCGCGTTCGACGCCACCACGCAGTTGATCGATGATCACCAATACGCCCTGCTCGCGGATGCTTACCTGCTGGACCCGGTGACCCGGGAGTTTGTGCGCGAGCACAATCCCCACGCCCTTCGCGACATGACTGAGCGCATGATTGAGGCGCAGCAGCGGGGGATGTGGAAAGAGCCCGGCGAGTACCGGGAGGCGCTGGAGAATCTGCTGCTGGATATTGAAGAAGATAATTGACGTTGTTTTTAACCCTGTGCGAGTGAGCCACAGATCCAGAGTGCCGCCCAGAGGTACTAGATGTACCTGCCGACCATGACCGAGACTTACTAATGACTGAAACCCCGCACTTCCCCTTATCCGCCGTGGTCGGCGCCGACGATCTGAAGCTCGCCCTGTGCCTCACCGCGATCGATCCGAAAATTGGCGGTGTGTTGATCGAAGGCCCACGCGGCATGGCCAAGTCCACCCTGGCCCGGGGGCTAGCGGACCTGCTTGCCAGCGGTCTGTTCGTCACGCTGCCGCTGGGTGCTACAGAAGAACGTCTGGTCGGCACCCTCGATCTCGATGCGGCGCTGAGCGAAGGCCGTGCCCGATTTTCTCCTGGGGTCCTGGCCAGGGCTGATGGCGGCGTGCTGTACGTCGATGAAGTCAACCTGCTGCCCGATCACTTGGTAGACCTGTTACTCGACGTGGCGGCCAGCGGCATCAACTTGATCGAACGTGACGGCATTTCCCATCGGCACTCGGCGAAGTTCGTCCTGATTGGCACCATGAACCCGGAGGAAGGTGAACTGCGTCCGCAGCTGCTGGATCGTTTTGGCCTGAACGTCGCCCTCGGTGGCCACACCGTACCGAACGAGCGAGGCGAAATCATCCGCCGGCGCCTGGGGTTTGATCATGATCCAGCGGCGTTTTGCGCCGAGTGGGAAACAGCCCAGCACGCCTTGCGCGAGCGTTGCGAGCAGGCTCGGAATGTCTTGGCAAGCATCCCCCTGGACGACCAGGCGTTGGGCAAAATCACCGAGCGCTGCTTCGCTGCTGGCGTGGATGGCTTGCGCGCGGATCTCGTCTGGTTGCGCGCCGCCCGTGCCCACGCGGCGTGGCGGGGTGCGCAAGGGATAGGCGAAGAAGATATCGAGGCCGTCGCCGAGTTCGCCTTACGCCATCGTCGGCGCGAGCACACACCACCAGCGCCGCAAGTCAGCCAGCCCCCCTCAAGCCAAAGTTCGCAGACAAGCGAAGGGCAGGGGCAGTGGGGCGAAATGCCCGCCCAGGCACAGCCTACAGGCGCCCGTCGCGAAGTACCTAGCTGGCCAAAAAAGCCCTAGGCATTCGCCCCCGATCTGAAGCGGGGGCGAATGCCAAAGCCCGCGCCGGACACCTCGATAGCGGCAAGCACGGCCCGCGGAAGGTGACGCTCGACGGTTCGGTCAATTGGCCAGGCACCTTGCTCAATGGGCGACCGCGTCGGCCCGATGATCTGCAGTTCCAGGCGCGCACCCGCTCGCCCCATGAACTGTGGCTGGTGATCGTCGATGCCTCTGCTTCCACTCGTCGTCACCAGGCATTGAGTGATGCCAAGGGATTGCTGGCGCAGTTTTTCGATGATGCCTATCGCCAGCGTGCGCGGTTGGCGCTGTTGACTGCTAGCGGTACGACCCCGACTTGGCAGGTACAAGGCTTGAAGGCTTCCAGCAGTTTGCACGCCTGGCTGGATCAGTTGGGTGCCGGGGGCGGCACGCCATTGCTGGCAGCACTGGGAGAGGCGGGCCGTTGGTTGGCGGCCCGGCAACAGCGCCTGCCGGCGGAGCGCCAGAAGGTGTTGCTGGTTACTGATGGACGGTTGAAGGAAGGGGCGCCTGCGCTGGCGCTTGCTTGCCCTGGGCTGCTGGTGGACATTGAGCGCGGCCCAATCCGCCTGGGCCGATCGAAGCTGTTGGCGGCAGATCTGCAAATCGACTATCGCCACATAGACGAACTGATTCCCGTGTAGAAGCCGCCGGGAGAAACGCGGCTGCGATCTTTGCGAACAATCGCAGCCCCGCGTTAGCGTTTACCACCATCGCCAGCAAGCTGGCTACAGGGGGCTGTGCTAACCGTGGCCTCATGGGGCAGCGCCTTCAACGAAACAAATTAGTCCGCGCTAACTCGATCACCTCATCCCCACGCCCACTCATTACCGCCTTGAGCATATACAGACTGAAGCCCTTGGCCTGTTCCAGCTTGATGGTCGGCGGCATTGCGAGCTCCTGCGTCGCGGTCACCACGTCCACCAGCACCGGCCCGTCATGCGCCAGCGCCCGGCGCAATGCCGCGCCCAGATCTTCGCTGGCATCGACGCGGATCCCGAGGATCCCCATCGCATTGGCCATCGCCGCAAAATCCGGATTATGCAGGTCAGTGCCAGTATCCAGCAGACCGCTGGACTTCATTTCCATGGCAACGAAACCCAGGGAGGCGTTGTCATAAACGATGATTTTCACCGGCAACCTGAGCTGCGCCAGGGAAATGAAATCCCCCATCAGCATGCTGAAACCACCATCACCGGAAAGGGAAATCACCTGGCGGTCAGGGAAGGCTGCCTGGGCGCCGATCGCTTGCGGCATCGCATTAGCCATTGAACCGTGGCTGAACGAACCGAGCAGGCGTCGTTTGCCATTCATCTTCAGATAGCGAGCGGCCCACACCGTTGGCGTGCCGACGTCGGCCGTGAAGATCGCATCTTCATCCGCCAGTTCACTGAGCAGACGGGTGAGATACTGCGGGTGGATCGGGCGGCCCGGTGCCGACGGCTGGGCCAAGTCATCCAGGCCCTGGCGGGCTTTTTCGTAGTGTTTAAGTGACGCCTCCAGGAAGCTTCGATCGGCGCGATAGGGCAGGCGCGGCAACACGGCCGCAAGGGCCTCACTGACGTCAGCGACGATGCCCAGGTCCAGGGTCGTGCGCCGCCCTAGGGCTTGCGGATCATGGTCGATCTGGATGATGGTGGCGTCGGTGGGATAGAACTGGCGATAGGGGAAGTCGGTGCCGAGCATCACCAAGGTGTCACAGTTGAGCATGGCGTGGTAACCGGAGCTGAAGCCGATCAAGCCGGTCATGCCCACGTCGAACGGATTGTCCCATTCCAGGTGTTCCTTGCCGCGCAATGCGTGCACCACCGGCGCGCCGAGGGCATCGGCCAACGCCACCACCTGATCATGGGCGCCCGCGCAGCCGGCACCGCACATCAGGGTCACAGCCTTGCTTTGGCTCAATAGCTCGACCAGTCGATCAAGGTCATGGGGCGCCGGCAAGATTCGAGGTTTGGCGAGCGCAGGCCAGGCCTTCAAGTTGTCCTCAACTTCCTGCAGAGCCACGTCGCCGGGAATGACCACCACCGCCACGCCGCGGTTGAGGATTGCACTGCGCATCGCCCGATGCAGCACCTGGGGCATTTGGGCCGGGTTACTCACCAATTCGACGAAGTGACTGCACTCCTTGAACAGTTCCTGCGGATGGGTTTCCTGAAAGTAATTCAGGCCGACTTCCGACGAGGGTATCTGCGCGGCAATCGCCAGCACCGGCACATGGTTCCTGTGGCAATCGAACAGACCGTTGATCAAATGCAAGTTGCCCGGCCCACAACTGCCGGCGCACACCGCCAGTTGGCCAGTGACTGCAGCGTCAGCGCCGGCAGCGAAGGCGGCGACCTCTTCATGGCGCACATGCATCCACTCGATACTGTCCATGGTGCGCAGTGCGTCAGTCAGGCCGTTGAGGCTGTCGCCTGTCAGGCCCCATATGCGCTTGACCCCGGCCTGTTCAAGGGTCGTGGCCAGTTGCTGGGCAATGGTGATTTTCGCCATGGGGTACTCCATTCTATGAGATCGATCGATCGATCGATGAGTTGTCCTCGGGGTTAAAAGAGGACAACTCAATGCCGGTCATGACTCCCCCTGTTTATTCGGGGTTAAGGGAAAAACCGCTCTGCGCCGGAATTGGATGACGCATCAAGGCGCCTACTACCAGCGCGCTCAACCCCGCCAGCAGCCCCGCAACCAGCAACAACAGGCTGAAACCGCTGACGAATGCTTGCCGGGCCAGGGGCTCCACCAAAGCATGTGCGGCTTCGGGCAGCAGGCTCATGGCCGCCGGCATGTCCCCGGCGACCATTCGCGAGCTGATGCCTTGGGTGTGCTCGAGCCATTGCGGACCGTAGTTCGCCAGATCGGCGTGCAATACCTGCGTTGAGTAGCTCGACAGCAAAGCGCCGTAGACGCCGATAGACAGGACGATTGCGCTGAAGCGCATGGTGGTGCTTATGCCTGATGCCATTCCCGTGCGCTCACGAGGCACGCACGCCATGATGTTTTTTTGTGTGTCGCCATTGAGTAGCCCGGCGCCGGCGCCGGTGACTGCAATCGCCAGGGCGAAGGGCAGGTAGCTGGTGGTAGTGACCGCCAAGGCACTCAATAGGTTGCCACTGGCAATCAGGGCAAGCCCAGTCGCCATCATGTTGGCCGGGGCAAATTTGGCCGCCAGGCGGACGCCGATCCTGGGGAAAATCAGCATGGTCGCTGCGAACGGCAACATCCCCAGCCCCGAGCCAATGGCAGAAAAGCCCAGACCATTCTGCAGGTAGAACGGCAGCAGCGTCATCATGACCTGGGCGCAGCCGGCGTAGGCGAACATGCCGAGCAGGGCGCCGATGAAGCGCGGGTGCCGGAACAACTGGAGGTCAATCATGGGCCGTTGTTGCATCCGCTCGATGAGCACAAATGCCCCCATCAACGTCGCGCCGCCGATGAGCCGGGCGTAGGTCAGCGGATGACTCCAGCCAATGCGGTTGGCCTCGATCAGGCCCCAGATCAGGCACAGCAGGCTGGCACTGAAGGCGAGGCTGCCCCAAGGGTCCAGGCGGGCGGATTGCGGGTCGCGCGATTCGGGAACAGCGCGCCACACCATGAACATCAGGAACAGCCCCACCGGTAGGTTGAGGTAGAAGATCCAGCGCCAGCCTATGGTTTCGGTGATCAACCCGCCGAGGGTCGGTGCGGCGGTCATCGCCACCCCCATGCAGGCGCCCCAAAACGCCCAGGCCCTGGCCCGTTCCAGCTCATCGTGGAAAGCGTGGCCGATGGACGCCAGTGCCGAGGTCAGCAGCAGCGCTGCACCAACACCCTTGATCGCCCGTGCGATGTCCAGGAACAGAGCGTTGGGTGCGGCCCCGCAACCGATGGAGGCAAGGATGAAAATGCCCAAGCCCCACAGGAGGGTTTTCTGCCGGCCAAAACGGTCGGCGATGCTCCCCGCCGGTAGCAACAAGGCAGCGAATGCGAGCATGTAGGCGCTGACCACCCATTCGATGTCGGCAAAATTGGCCCCCAGATCACGGGCAATGGTCGGCAGGGTTACGGCGACGATATTGGTGTCAAGGACGATCAGCGAGCAGACGCCTGAGGCTGTGAGTAACGTCAAGTGTGGGCTGACCTTGGATTTGACGGGCATGGCGGCTGTTCTCTACTGTGGACGTCCTGGCAGCTTATGGCTGGCAGCTCTGTTCCATGTTAGGCAAACTCCATGACTTCGTTACCTTTGAGCTAATGCCCCGATGGATATCCGCCATTTCCGTTATTTCCTTGCCGTGGCTCGTCAGCGTAACTTCACCCGTGCCGCCGAACAGTTGGGCATCGCACCGCCCACCTTGAGTCGCCAGATCCAGGACATGGAAAGCGAACTCGGCACCCGACTGTTTTCCCGTCAGCAGCGTGACGTTAGCCTGACCGAGGCCGGCGCCGCGCTGGTGCTTGAGGCGGAGGCTACCGTGCGCCAGTTCGAATCGGCACAGCGCAGTGCCCGGCGCGCCGGGCGCGGGGATATCGGGCACATCGAATTGGGTTATGTGGCGTCAGCAGTCTATTCCGGGCTCCTGCAAAAGCAGGTTCAGGCCTTCACTCGCGACTATCCGGATGTCAGCCTCAATGTGCGCGAAAGCCCAATGGCAGCGTTACCGGCGATGGTATTGGATGGACGACATGACGTAGGTTACGTGCGTTCGCCGATGACCTTGCCGGAGGGCCTGGAAGCTGTTCGCCTGGATGCGGAAGGTTTTGTGTTGGCGGTATCGGGCCAATCATGGCTGAGCCGTCTGGCACAAATCAGCCCGATGCACCTGCAGGATGAAACATTCATTCTGCCCGAACAGATCAGCGGCACCTTGCAGGTGGCAGCCGAAGGCGGCTTTGCGCCCCAGCTTGGGGCGCAACCGGGCGGACTGGTGGCGGTGCTGGCGCTGGTGTCCCTGGGGCAAGGCGTTGCCGTGGTGCCGGAATCGGTGGTCGGTCATGTCGGCTTGCCCGGGGTTTGGTATCGGCAGATCGAGGGTTGTGAGGCGAGTTCGTGGTTGTCATTGATTTATCGGCGGTTTGAGAAGTCGGCGGCGGTGGGCAGGTATATCGATCAGGTTCGCGATGGTCGTCAACGATAACGGGAAAAGCCTGATGCCCCGCAGCCCTCAGGTCTTCTGCGAGCGAGCTCGCCAGTCCAGGGGGTGGTGCGAAAGCCAGAAGAATGTACAGATTTTGTAATGATTTTCATGTGTAGGAAAATTCACATTTCCCTGTACGCTAGAAATCCTTTTTTTCTGCAGGATTTGCATGAACACCCTCTCGGAGCCTCCCAGTTTCCCTTCCTCCAAGCGCACCCGCGCAGTCTTGATGCACGCGAAGCACCCAGTCTTCCGAATCCAGATATCTACTCCCCAAGCATTTTTACGGCGTGCACGCCGCGCCTTGCCGTGTCTGGCATTCTGAATCAACTGAAGAGGTAGAGAAATTTTCATGGAATGGATAGCTGACCCCACCGCGTGGCTGGGCCTGTTGACCTTGATTGTGCTGGAACTGGTACTGGGTATCGACAACCTGGTGTTTATCGCGATTCTGGCGGACAAACTGCCCCCCGAGCAGCGCGACCGCGCGCGACTCATCGGTTTGTCCCTGGCGTTGTTGATGCGCCTGGGCCTGCTGGCAAGTATTTCCTGGCTGGTGACCCTGACACAGCCGTTGTTCGAGGTGTTCGACAAGAGCTTCTCCGGCCGCGACCTGATCATGCTGTTTGGTGGTGTATTCCTGCTGTTCAAGGCCACCATGGAATTGCACGAGCGCCTTGAGGGGCATATCGGCGAGCGCACGTCCAATACGGCGTACGCTCTGTTCTGGCCCATCGTGGCGCAGATCGTGGTGCTCGACGCGGTGTTCTCCCTGGACGCGGTGATCACCGCCGTAGGTATGGTCGATGAGTTGGCTGTGATGATGATCGCGGTGATCATTTCCATTGGCCTGATGATCGTCGCCAGCAAGCCGCTGACCCGTTTCGTCAACGCTCACCCGACTGTGATCATGTTGTGCTTGGGCTTCCTGATGATGATCGGTTTCGCGCTGACCGCCGAAGGCCTGGGCTTCCATATTCCGAAGGGCTACCTGTACGCGGCCATCGGGTTCTCGATCCTGATCGAAGTCTTCAACCAGATCGCCCGCGCTCGTCGCAAACGGTCGTTGCAGGGCGTGCGGCCAATGCGCGAACGCACAGCTCATGCAGTGATGCGCTTGCTGGGCGGGCGCACATTAGCGGCAGAGGACGTCGACGAAGAGATCGCCGACCTGCTGGACAATGGCCAAGCACCGAGTGAAGCGCTGTTCGACCGGCGCGAGCGGGTGATGATCAGCGGTGTGCTGCAGTTGGCCGAACGACCGATACGCACCTTGATGACGGTGCGTGCCGACATCGATCACATTGACTTGGCAGATGACGCCGAAGCCATTCGTGCGCGGCTCATGCACTCATCCTATTCGCGCCTGCCACTGATACGCGCCGGTGCGGTGGACGAGCCTTTGGGCTTCGTGCACAAGAAGGAGTTGCTTAAGGAGTACCTGGCCGGCAACGAGCCTGACCTCGAGCACCTGGCGCGCAAGACCATCAACCTGCTGGAAAGCTATTCGGTCCTCAATGCCCTGGAACAGATGCGTAAGGCCTCGACTCACATCGCCTTTGTGGTCAATGAGTTCGGTGACTTCGTTGGGTTGCTGACCATGACCGACATTCTCGAATCGATTGCCGGTGAGTTGCCTGACGCCAGCGAAATCGAAGGCCCAGATGTGGTTGAGGACAATGGCGGGTTCATCGTCAGCGGGGCCTTGAACCTGATGCGGGTTCGCCAGCGTACCGGCTTCGCGGCAGAACCAAACGAGGATTACCAGACTATGGCTGGCCTGGTAGTGAGCTTGCTGGATCGCCTCCCGGTCATGGGTGACAGCCTTGAGTGGCACGGCTGGCGGATGACGGTGATGGCGGTTGAGGAGCGTCGAGTGACCCGAGTGTTGCTGGTACCTCACAGCGAGTAATCTTGTCGGGCTCTTGAAGGCCTCATCGCGAGCAGGCTCGCTCCCACAGATTTTGTGATCGATCACAATTTCCTGTAGGAGTGAGCCTGCTCGCGATTCAATCTCTCAGCTGGCGCAAGTTCAGGATAGGTGCACCCAGCATTCCCAATCAGGAGAAATACCCATGAGCATTACTCGTTACGGCACCGGCAGCACCGCAGGAGGTGGCCAGCCGCGGCCTTTTGCCCGAGCTGTGGAGGCCGATGGCTGGTTGTACGTGTCTGGCCAGGTTCCGGCGCTGGATGGCGAGATCATTGTCGGCGGTATCGTCGAGCAGACTCACCAGACTATGAAGAACCTGGTCGCGATCCTCGAAGAGGCCGGTTATGGTCTGGAGGACGTGGTTCGTACCGGTGTGTGGCTGGAAGACCCGCGGGATTTCTGGAGCTTCAACAAGGTATTTTCCGAGTACTTCAGCCCGGAACATGCCCCTGCCCGGGCGTGTGTGCAGGCAAATATGATGGTCGACTGCAAGGTTGAGATTGACTGCGTGGCCTATAGGAAAAAGGCCTGAAATCATGAACGCAGATATGACCGCGGCTGTATGAGGTCGCGAAATCTGAGGAGTTCGACCATGACTACTGCCCAAATCAGTTCCGTTGTGGACAAGGGGGCGGCCCGGGCCGGCGCCAGCCTGGTCCGCGACGTCAGCCTGCCGGCACTGGTGCTGCATCGCGAAGCGCTGGAACACAACATTCGCTGGATGCAGGACTTTGTCAGCAACAGCGGCGCCGAGCTTGCCCCTCATGGCAAAACCAGCATGACGCCGGCGTTGTTTCGTCGCCAACTGGACGCTGGTGCCTGGGGCATTACCCTGGCCAGCGCGACTCAGACCCGGGCGGGCTACGCTCATGGGGTGCGCCGGATATTAATGGCCAATCAACTGGTCGGCACACCGAACATGGCATTGATCGCCGATCTGCTAGCGGACCCGAAATTTGACTTTCACTGCATGGTCGATCATCCGGATAACGTCGCCGACCTCGGTGCCTACTTCGCGTCCCGCGGTGTGCGTTTGAACGTGATGATCGAATATGGCGTGGTCGGCGGCCGGTGCGGTTGTCGCACCGAACAGGAAGTGGTCGAGCTGGCCAAAGCCATTTGCGCGCAACCGGCCCTGGCGCTGACCGGCATCGAAGGCTACGAAGGGGTGATCCATGGTGATCATGCCGAGCATGGGATACGCGCGTTCGCCACGTCCCTGGTGCGTCTGGCTGTACAGTTGCAGGACAGCGGCGCATTCGCCATAGCCAAGCCCATCATCACCGCCTCGGGGTCGGCCTGGTATGACCTAATCGCCGAATCCTTCGAGGCGCAGAATGCCGCAGGACGGTTCCTCAGCGTGCTGCGCCCAGGCAGTTATGTGACCCATGACCACGGCATCTATAAGGAGGCGCAGTGCTGCGTACTTGAGCGGCGCAGTGATCTGCACGAAGGCTTGCGCCCGTCACTGGAAGTGTGGGCCCACGTGCAGTCGCTTCCGGAGCCAGGGTTTGCGGTGATTGCCCTGGGCAAGCGCGACGTCGCCTATGATGCCGGGTTGCCCCTGCCGTTGCGGCGTTACAAGGCCGGGGTAGTGCCCGCAGTCGGCGACGACGTGGGTGCCTGCAAAGTGACTTCGGTCATGGACCAGCATGCATTCATGACAGTGGCGCCTGGGATTGAGCTGCGGGTGGGGGACATCATTTCCTTTGGCACTTCGCATCCCTGCCTGACGTTCGACAAGTGGCGGGTGGGGTGTCTGGTGGACGAGCAGTTGAATGTCATCGAGACCATGGAAACCTGTTTTTAGGTTTGGGACCTTAGTGCGGCCCCCATGTCGATCTGGCATTGTTCACCGTGCAGGACGAGCAGGCTCTGTTCCATATGGTGGCTGGGGATTCGTTCAACGCGGCTTACCTGGCGAGACGGGTGATTCAGGTAGCGGGGGCGCTGATCCCGCAAGATCAGTCCCGATAGAACACCTGCACCAGGTGATAACCGAACTTGCTCTTGATCGGCCCATGCACCACTCGCAACGGCTTCTTGAAAATCACCGCGTCAATTACCCCGACCATCTGCCCGGGCCGCACCTCACCCAGGTCACCACCGCGTTTGCCTGACGGGCAGGTGGAGTACTTCTTGGCCAGCACATCGAAGGCTTCGCCCTTGGCGATGCGCTGCTTGAGCTGCTCGGCTTCTTCCGAGGTTTTCACCAGGATATGGCGGGCTTGAGCTTTCATTGGCGGTACCTTGCAACGGTGGTGGCTATGTTGGTCCCCGCGTGGGGCGGGCGATTATGCCTCAACTCACCCCGGTTGACCGAGCATCGTGCGAATCTTGTTGGCCAACAGGTCGATCGAGAAAGGCTTGGCCACCATGTCCATGCCCTGCTCAAGAAAGTCCTGACGTTCGGCAGCTTTTTCAGCGTACCCGGTCATGAACAGTACCTTGAGGTCGGGCCGGCGCTGACGGGCGATTTCCGCGAGTTGACGTCCGTTCATGCCCGGCAAGCCGACGTCAGTCACCAGCAGGTCGACCCGCGCGTCCGACTCCAGCAAGGGCAGGGCGCTTTTCGCATCCCGCGCCTCATAGGCCTGGTAACCCAGCTCCTGGAGCAGGTTCAGCACCAGCATGCGTACTGCCGGATCATCCTCGACCAGCATCACGGTCTCACCGGCATTGGCTGCCGGCGCTTCGCCTGTGAAGGGCAGCAGGGTGCCTGGCGGTTCAATGTCTTGCAAGCGAGGCAGGTACAGGCGAACACAGGTACCCTGGCCCGGTACGCTGTCGATGTGGACATGACCGCCGGACTGCTGGGCAAAACCATAGATCATCGACAGGCCCAAGCCCGTTCCCTGGCCGATCGGTTTGGTGGTGAAGAACGGATCGAAGGCTTTGGCCAGTATCGAGGGCGTCATGCCGGTGCCGTTGTCGCTGACGGCAATCATCAGGTAATTCCCTGCGTCGACCGGTTCCAGGGTGGTGATATCGCTGTCTTCCAAGTAGACGTTGGCGGTTTCGATCAGCAACTCGCCGCTGTCGGGCATGGCATCACGCGCGTTGATCACCAGGTTGAGCAGCGCATTTTCCAGTTGGCTGACGTCGGTACTGACCGGCCATGCGCCTTCGACCAGCCGCAGGCGCAGCTCAATATGATCGCCTTTGGTACGGCGCAGTAGATCTTCCAGGGAGTGGATCAGGTCGTTGGCGTTCAATGGTTTGCGATCCAGCGATTGGCGGCGAGAGAAGGCCAGCAGACGGTGGGTCAGGGCGGCGGCGCGATTGGCTGACGACACGGCGGCTTCGGTGAATCGGCCGACCTCGGCGGCGCGCCCGTCGGCGATGTAGCGTTGCATGAGGTCGAGGCTGCCGATGATCCCGGTCAACATGTTGTTGAAATCATGGGCGATGCCCCCGGTGAGTTGACCGACGGCTTCCATCTTTTGCGCATGACGCAAGGCATCTTCGGCGCGTTCGCGTTCGAGCATCTCGTTTTGCAGGCGCTGGTTGGCTTCGGCCAGTTGCTGGGTGCGGGCGGCCACGCGCTGTTCCAGGGTTTCATTGAGATTGCGCAGGGCCTCTTCAGTGTTTTTGCGCTCAGTCTCGTCAATCACGAAAATGTAGAAGCCGTTCACCGCACCGTCCGCCCCATGGCGCGGCAGGTAGTTCATCAAAGCGTGCCGGTGGCTGCCGTCACGGTGGCGGGTGTTGATGCCGAAGCAACAGGTCTTGCCGCTCAGCGCTTCGGCAATGTGGGTGGCGCGTAACGCGTAGGCTTGCTCGCCCAACACTTCGCGGATAGTGCGCCCATACAGTTCCTGTGGCGTGCGGCCGTACCAGTCTAGATAGGCGGCGTTGTTCAGGCGAAAGCGTTCTTCACGATCTACGTAGCTGATCAGGATCGGCATGGCGTTGATGATCAGCTGCAATTCGGTCTGGCTCTGGCGCAGGGCCTGCTCGGTATGTTTGCGTTCGGTCAGGTCCAAAGCGGCGCCGAGGAAACGGATCGGCCGGCCGTGATGATCCTTGTAACAACGTCCTCGGGCGAACACCCAGCGCACCTGGCCGTCAGCCTGCAGCAGGCGGTATTCCTCGGCGTATTCGCTGCCTTGGGTGATGGCGTGCTTGATGCCTCGGGCAACGATGGTCCGGTCTTCGGGGTGCACGCCTTGCAGGTAGGCGCTGATGGGTAACTGGCTGGACAGTAGCGGGTCGACCCCGTGCAACTGGGCAAAGTGGGTGTCGGCAATGAAGTGGTCTTCGTTGATATCCCAGTCCCAGGTGCCGACCGAGTCAGTCGCGGCGAGGGCCAGTTGCAGGCGCTCTTCGGTTTCGCGCTGGGCCTTGAGACTGGCTGCGGAGCGTTGCTCGAGTTCAACGGCAATGCGCCGGCGTTCATTGGTTTCAATCGCAGTGACCAGAATGCCAGCGACCTGCGCCGCTTCGTCGCGGATCGGGCTGTAGGTCAAGTCGAGCCAGAAGTCCGAGTCAATACCGTCGCGCTGCAAGGTGAAACGCTGTTCACTGTAGGTGCGCACCTGGCCTTGCAGCACTGCGCTATAGATCGGGTCGGTGAAGTCCTTGAGCTCCGGCCAGACCCGATGTGCCGGTTGGCCAAACGCGTGAGGGTGTTTGCTGCCGGCCAGCAGGGCAAACCCGTCATTGTAGATCTGTGTGAGCTCTGGCCCCCACAGTAGCAGCATCGGCATCGGCGAATGAATCACGATGTCCACGGCGGTTCTCAGGCTTTGCGGCCAGGCGCTGGCGGCGCCCAATGCACTGCGGCTCCAGTCGGTTCGGGCGATCAAGGCCTGGGCATCGCTGCCGGTCGGTGATGCGTTCATCAAATTGTCCTGCACTAATGTCGGTCTGACGGCGTCTACTATGTATGCTTGCAAGGCGGTAGACGCTGGGTGGCCTGTTGGGGTCATACTGTTCAATTGAATGCTTCGCGGGTGTTTTTTGCCATGCAAATCGATGCACTGTTAACGCTTTTAGCCCGCCGCAACGGCTCCGATCTTTATCTTTCCACCGGAGCGCCGCCCAGCGCCCGGTTCGATGGAATACTACAGACGCTGGCCGAGCAACCGTTCAAGACGGGAGAGATCGCCGCCATTGCGGCGTCCATCATGGACGCCGAACAGCGCGTGGAGTTCGATCGGGAGCTGGAGATGAACCTGGCGATCTCCATGCCGGGCATTGGGCGCTTTCGAGTCAATATCTTCAAGCAGCGCAACGACGTGTCCATTGTGGCGCGCAATATCAAGCTCGACATTCCCCGCTTCGAAGACCTCAGCCTGCCCCCAGTGCTGCTCGAAACCATCATGCTCAAGCAAGGCCTGATTCTGTTCGTTGGCGCCACCGGTTCGGGTAAGTCGACCTCGCTGGCCGCGTTAATCGACTACCGCAATCGCCATAGCAGCGGCCACATCATCACGATTGAGGACCCGGTTGAGTATATCCACCGGCACAAGCGCTCTATCATCAACCAGCGCGAGGTGGGGGTCGATACGCGCAGCTTTCACGCCGCGCTGAAGAATACCTTGCGTCAGGCCCCGGACGTGGTGCTGATCGGCGAGATTCGCGACCGCGAAACCATGGAGCACGCCCTGGCTTTTGCCGACACTGGGCACCTGGTGATTTCCACGTTACATGCCCACAACGCCAATCAGGCACTGGATCGAATCGTCAATTTCTTTCCAGATGAGCGCCGGACCCAGTTGCTGCATGACTTGGGCAACAACCTCAAGGCGTTCGTCTCCCAGCGCCTGGTCCGCAGCCGTGACGGCCAGCGTCGGGCGGCGGTGGAGGTGATGCTGGGTACGCCGACCATCGCCGACCTGATCCGGCGCAATGAGCTCGATGAACTCAAGGGCATCATGGAGAAATCGGCCGAGCAGGGGATGCAGACGTTTGATGGCGCGTTGTTCGGGCTGGTGGTCGAAGGGGCGATCGACGAGGAGCAAGCGTTGAAGCATGCGGACTCGGCGAACAATCTGCGCTTGCGGCTTAAGCTGCATTCGGACGCGACGCCGGGGGCCGCGCCTGCGTCCGGTGAGTGGGGCCTTTTGGATTGACGCTGTCCTGCGGCAGCTACGTGATAGGGTTGTCAGTTCTGCAATTCGGGGCGGTCACGGTATTGCTCCAGCGCTTCGGGATTGGCCAGGGTGTCGGTGTTCTTCACATTCTGCCCGTGCACCACGTTTCTCACCGCCAACTCCACCACTTTGCCGCTGATGGTGCGGGGAATGTCCGTGACCGCGACAATCTTCGCCGGCACATGCCGTGGCGTGGTACTGGCGCGAATGGTTTGACGAATCTGCTGTTCCAGTCCTTCGTCCAGCTCCACGCCATCGCGCAGCTTCACGAACAGCACCACCCGAACATCGTCTTGCCATTGCTGACCGATGGCCACACTGTCCGCGACCTGCGGCACTTTTTCCACCTGGCGATAGATTTCCGCAGTTCCGATGCGCACACCGCCCGGGTTGAGCACAGCATCCGAGCGCCCGTGAATCATCATCGCGCCATGCACTAACTGCTCGGCGTAGTCACCTTGAGCCCATACGCCGGGAAACTGGCTGAAATAGGCGAGCCGCAGTTTTTCGCCATCGGCGTCATTCCACAGTCCGATCGGCATTGCCGGGAAATGCCGCGTACACACCAGTTCGCCTTTCTGGCCGATGACCGGCTGGCCATTGTCGTTCCACACTTCAATGGCCATGCCCAGGCTCTTGCCCTGCATTTCGCCACGGCGCACCGGCAATAGCGGGTTGCCGATGACAAAGCACGAGACGATGTCGGTGCCGCCGGACATCGAGGCCAGGCACAGGTCGCTCTTGATATCCCGATAGACGTAGTCATAGCTCTGTGGCGACAACGCTGAGCCGGTGGACAGGAGAGTTTTCAGGCTGCTCAGGTCATGGCTCTGCCGGGGGGTCACACCGCTGCTTTCCAGGGTCGCGAGAAACTTCGGGCTGGTGCCAAAGACACTGATGCGTTCGTCGTCGATCAGGTCGATCAAGCGTTCCGGGCCAGGATGGAACGGCGAACCGTCGTACAGCACCACCGCGCTGCCCACCGCCAGGGCCGACACCAGCCAGTTCCACATCATCCACCCGCAGGTGGTGTAGTAGAACAGCCGGTCGCCGACGCCGAGATCGGCGTGCAGGCCGTGTTCCTTCATATGCTGTAGCAGCACGCCCCCGGTGCTGTGGATGATGCATTTGGGCACGCCGGTGGTGCCACTGGAGTAGAGGATGCACAGCGGGTGCGCGAAGGGCACGGCGACGAAATCGGGTTCACCACCGACTTCGTAGAATTCGGCCCAAAGGCTGACATTGGCCTGGCTGTGGAAGTCGTCAGCGCGGGCCTGTGGCCGTGCGTAAGGAACTACGATCAGCTGTTGCAGGGACGGCAACCGCTCGAGAATTTCATTGACCTTGGTGGTCTGGTCTATGTCCTTGCCGGCGTAGCGGTATCCGGCGCAGGTGATGAGCACTTTCGGTTCAATCTGGCCAAAGCGGTCGATCACGCCCTGGGTGCCGAAGTCTGGCGAGGAGCAGGACCAGATGGCCCCCAGACTGGTGGTGGCGAGCATTGCCACCAGTGTTTGCCAGGTATTCGGCATGCACGCGGCAACCCGGTCGCCCAGGCCGATGCCAACAGCCTTCAGGCTGTTCTGGAAGCCAGCGACGTGTTCGCCGAGTTCCGCCCAGGTCAACTGTTCGCGCTGGCCGTTCTCTGCGATGGCGACCACGGCAACTGCATCGTCGCGGCGCCGCAACAGGTGTTCGGCGAAGTTCAAAGTGGCGCCGGGGAACCACTGGGCGCTGGGCATCTGCGCGCCTTCGAGCAATACGGCGTCCGGTTGATCGTGAAAGCGGATGTCGAAAAAGTCGACAATGGCTTGCCAGAAGTCTTCGCGCTGGTCGATGGACCATTGATGCAGGGCAGGGTAGTCATTGATATGCAGGTAATGGCGTTGATTGATAAACCGCCGAAACGAGTCCATGCGAGTCTTGCCAATGCGTTTGGCGTCGGGTTGCCAGAGGATGTTAGACATGGCGTGGCCTCTTTCTTGTTATTTATTCACACACTTATCGGTGACTTACTGCGCCAGCCATCCACCATCAATGTTCCACGCCGCCCCCCGTACCTGGCTTCCCGCCTCACTGCACAGGAACAACACTAACTCACCCAGCTGCGGCGGCGTGACGAACTCCAGTGACGGCTGTTTCTCCGCCAGCAAATCATGCTGCGCCTGCTGCGGATCAGCACCTTTGGCAATGCGATCATCGATCTGTTTCTGCACCAGCGGTGTCAGCACCCAGCCCGGGCAGATCGCGTTGCAGGTGACGCCGGTCGTGGCAGTTTCCAGGCCGACCACCTTGGTCAAGCCGATAACCCCGTGTTTGGCAGCCACATACGCGGCCTTACCGGCGGAGCCTACCTGGCCATGCACCGAGGCGATGTTGATGATCCGTCCCCAGTTTCTCGCCCGCATGCCGGGCAGGCTCAGGCGCGTGCTGTGGAACACCGACGAGAGGTTGATCGCGATGATCGCGTCCCAGCGCTCCACGGGGAAATCCTCCACGGCCGCCACGTGCTGGATGCCGGCGTTATTGACCAGGATGTCGACGCCGCCGAACTCGCGCTCGGCGTAGGCAATCATCTCGGCGATCTGCGCCGGATCGCTGACATCAGCCGGATGATGGCCAACCTTGCCGCCGAATTTCCGGACCTCGGCGGTCACTGTCGTGGCATCGCCGAAGCCGTTGAGCACCACGTTGGCGCCGGCCTTGGCCAGGCTCAGGGCAATGCCCAGGCCGATGCCGCTAGTGGAGCCGGTAACCAGTGCGGTCTTGCCCGAAAGAGTGGTCATGAATACCTCACACAATGCCAGTGGCGTAGAAAGTGCCGATCACCACGAAAACCGCCAGGGTCTTGATCAGCGTAATACAGAAAATGTCTTTATAGGCTTCCCGGTGAGTCAGGCCGGTAACGGCCAGCAAGGTGATTACCGCGCCGTTGTGCGGCAAGGTGTCCATGCCGCCACTGGCCATGGCGGCCACCCGGTGCAGCACTTCCAGGGGAATGTTGGCGGCATTGGCAGCGCTAATGAACTGCTCGGACATCGCCGCCAGGGCAATGCTCATGCCCCCGGAAGCCGAGCCGGTAATTCCCGCCAGTAACGTCACTGTCACCGCCTCGTTGACCAGTGGGTTGGGTATGTTCTTCAGCCAGTCGGCCAGCACCAGGAAGCCTGGCAGCGAGGCGATCACCGCTCCAAAACCATATTCCGAGGCGGTGTTCATGGCCGCCAGCAGCGCACCGCTGACTGCACTTTTACTGCCTTCGGCGAGCTTGCTGCGAATCGCCTTAAAGCCAAACGCCAAGACCATGAGGATGCCGATCAGCAGTGCGGCCTGTACCGCCCAGATAGCCGTGAGCTTGGCAATTTCGGTGGTGACCGGCGCGCTCATGCCCGGCAGCGCGAGGCTATGAGTCTTGCCGTACCATTGGGGAATCCAGTGGGTGAATAGCAGGTTCATGACGCCTACCGCCAACAGAGGCGACAGTGCGAGCCAGGGGTTGGGCAGCCGGATGTCTTCGGCGGTCTCCGGCTCGTTGCGCAGCTCGGTGCCATAGCCTTCGCCAGCGCGCTGGGCCCTGTTGCGCTGGCGCTGCAGAAACAGCATGCCGGCGCAAAACACGAAAATAGCACCGATCACTCCCAGCCACGGCGCCGCCCATGCGGTGGTATTAAAGAAGGTGCTGGGGATGATGTTCTGGATCTGTGGGGTGCCGGGCAGGGCGTCCATGGTGAACGAAAAGGCGCCGAGGGCGATGGTCGCCGGGATCAGGCGCTTGGGGATGTTGCTCTGGCGGAACATTTCGGCGGCGAACGGGTAGACCGCGAACACCACGACAAACAGCGACACGCCGCCATAGGTCAGCAGCGCACACACCAGAACGATCACCAGCATCGCCTGGCGGGTGCCCAGTAGGCGGATCGCTGCTGCGACGATCGAGCGCGAGAAGCCGGACAGCTCGATCAGCTTGCCGAATACTGCGCCGAGCAGGAATACCGGGAAGTACAGTTTGATGAAACCCACCATTTTTTCCATGAACACGCCGGTGAAGGCAGGTGCAACGGCGGAAGGGTCGGTGAGCAGGACGGCACCGAGGGCGGCGATAGGGGCAAAGAGGATGACGCTGTAGCCGCGATAGGCGGCCAGCATTAGCAGCGCCAGGGCTGCCAAGGCGATGATCACACTCATGGTGTGTCTCCTGGATTGTTATTTTTTTGGGGTGAAGCGTGTGGAGAGGGCTATAGCCAGATCTGTGCCAAACCAACAACGCATTGAAATATAAGGATATTTCTTTAATTCTTTAGTGTTGGTGGACAGTTTTGTCTCTGTTTTGAGATTTTATTGGATTTTCAGGGCCTTTTTACTAACGAGCCGGTTTCAGCGCTGCGCAGATTGTCAAGGAGATGAAGTGTAGGAAGCAGCCTGCAGCGCTGAAATGCGGTTGTCTCCCTATAGAGACAAAAGTCTCTTTATTTGGACTCTGCAATACCTAAAGCCACCATCTTCTTGTACAGCGTCGACCGCCCCAATCCCAATCTCGCCGCCGCTGCAGTCACCTTGCCAGCACATTGCGCGAGGGCCGATTCAATCAGTTGTCGGTCAAACCGTTCGCGCGCCTCACTGAACGTTTCATGCGCAACCGACTCGATCACCCGCTGCGCCGTGCGCGCCACGGGCGTAAACGTACCGATCGCCGCGCGTATCTGCTGCGCGTCGAGGATCAAATCATCACTGAGCAATGCCGCACGCTCCAGCACATTGCGCAGTTCACGAATATTCCCCGGCCAGGCGTGTTGCGCCAATAGCCCCAGCGCCTCGTGGTTGAGTTCATGCTGGCTGCGCAGCTCCTCCAGGATCGCCTCGCTGAGCGCTGGCAGGTCGTCGAGTCGATCACGCAGGGGTGGCACATGGATCGGCAGGACATTGAGGCGGTAATACAGGTCTGCACGAAACTCGCCGCGCTTGATCGCCGCTTCCAGGTCAGTTGAGGTCGCGGCGATGACGCGAACGTCGCTCTGGATCATTTCGTTGGAGCCTACTGGCTCGAATTCCTTCTCCTGAAGCACCCGCAGCAATTTGCTCTGCAAGGGCAGCGGCATATCACCTATCTCATCGAGGAACAGCGTGCCTCCTTGAGCCAGCTGCAACTTGCCGAGGCGGCCCTTGCGATCCGCGCCAGTGAACGCACCCGGTGCGGTGCCAAAGAATTCGGCTTCCAGCAATGCTTCGGGGATGGCCGCGCTGTTGATACTGACGAAGGCTTTGTGCGCCCGGGGTGATGCGCCGTGGATCGCCTGGGCGAGCAATTCCTTGCCGGTGCCGGTTTCGCCGAGCAATAGCACTGGGGAATCGGCGCTGGCACCGCGACGGGCGCGGCGTTTGACCTCGAGGGTCGCGGTGCTGGTACCGATGAAGTGGGCAAAGTTGTATTTGCTTTGGCGTGCCCGCAGCAGCGAGCGCGTCGAGGCGAGTTCCTCCTGCATGCTCATGTAGCGTTTGAGCATCGGCGAAAGGCTGCGTAATTCGTCGAACAGCGCAAAGCCGATGGCGCCGATCACCACGCCGGTGTCGTCATGGATCGGCAGGCGCATAACCACCAGCGGCTCCTTGGGGGTGTCCTGCATGTCGAGCAGAATCGGCCGGCCGGTGCGCACCACTTCACGCAGCAGGCTGCCAGGGATCACGCTTTCGCACGGCTTGCCGATCGCCACTTCAGCCGAATCCAGGCCAAACCGTCGGGCGTAGCGCTCGTTCATCCAGACGATGTTGGCATCGCGGTCGACGATGACCGTGCCTTCGCTCGACTGCTCGATGATTTCGAACAGCGAACGGATCGCCAGCAGGCGCACGCGCTGGTAGTCCTTGAGGCTTTCGGTGGAGTTCATGGGGTTCTAATCCAGAATATGCGGTGGCTGTTCAGGCCTCTTCGCGAGCAAGCCCGCTTCCACAGGGAATTCGTTGGCGAAACAGGTCTCTTGTGGGAGCGAGCTTGCCCGCGATGGCTGCGGCTCAGTCTCAAGGCATGCACCCATTCATGTGGCCCCAAGCAGCGCCGCAGCCAACAACTCCTTGGTATAAGGATGTTGTGGCGAATCGAACACCTCATGGCTCGCCCCACGTTCGACCACCTTGCCGTCCTTAATCACGATCATATCGTGCGCCAGCGCGCGTACTACGGCCAGGTCATGGCTGATGAACATGTACGTCAAGCCATGTTTTTCCTGGAGCTGACGCAGCAGGACGACCACTTGTTTTTGTACGGTGCGATCCAGTGCCGAGGTCGGTTCGTCCAGCAGGATCAGCGCCGGTTTCAGCACCAGTGCCCGGGCAATAGCGATGCGTTGGCGCTGGCCACCAGAGAATTCATGGGGATAACGATGGCGGCTTTGCGGGTCAAGGCCGACTTCTTCCAGCGCCCGGATCACCTCGGCCTTGCATTCATCAGGGGTCAGTTGGCTGTGCACTTCGAGACCTTCGCTGATGATCTGTGCCACCGACATTCGTGGGCTCAGGCTACCGAAGGGGTCCTGGAACACCACCTGCATTTTCTTGCGCCACGGGCGCATCTGTTTTTGCGTGAGGCCGTCCAGCGCCTCGCCCTGAAAGCGAATGCTGCCTTCGGACTCGAGCAGGCGCAGGATCGCCTGACCCAATGTCGACTTGCCCGAGCCCGACTCGCCGACAATGCCCAAGGTCTTGCCGCGCTGGATGTTCAGGCTGATGCCATCGACGGCGTGCAGATAGGTCTTTCGCTGGAAAAGCCCGCCGGCCAGCACAAACTTCACGCTCAGGCCATCAACTTCCAGCACATTCTCGCGCTCATCCCGGGGCAATGCTTCGCCCTCCGGCTCGGCGTTCAGCAGCTCGCAGCTGTAAGGGTGTTTCGGCTCAGTGAAGAGGGTCTCGCAGGGCGCCTGTTCAACGATCTCCCCGGCCTTCATGACACATACGCGCTGGGCGATGCTGCGCACCAGGTTCAAATCGTGGCTGATCAGCAGCAAGGACATGCCCAGTCGCTGCTGCAGGGATTTGAGCAGCAGCAGGATCTTGCGCTGTACCGTGACATCGAGCGCCGTGGTGGGTTCGTCAGCGATCAGTAACTGCGGTTCGCAGGCCAGGGCCATGGCGATCATCACCCGCTGCCGTTGACCACCAGACAGCTGGTGCGGGTAGGACTTGAGCCGCTCCCCGGGTTTTTGAATGCCCACCAGTTGCAGCAACTCAAGGATGCGTGCCTGAGCCGGTTTGCCGGTCAGGCCCTTGTGCAGCAGGAGCGTTTCGCCGATCTGCTTCTCGATACTGTGCAGGGGGTTGAGCGAAGTCATCGGCTCCTGGAAGATCATCGCGATCCGGTTGCCGCGTAATTCGCGCAGCACCCTGGGGTCGGCGCCGAGCAACTCCTTGCCGTGATAACGGATACTGCCGCTGGTCTCGGTGCCGGTCTCTGGCAGCAGTTGCAGGATGGAGTGCGCGGTCACCGATTTGCCGCAGCCGGACTCGCCCACCAGTGCCAGGCATTCGCCGGGGCGGATGTCCAGGGACAGGTTACGCACCACGGCCTGCCCGCTGAAGGCGACACTGAGGTCACGGATTTCGATCAGGTTACTCATATTCGCTTCTCAGGATCGTGGATCAGGACCGGGGATCAAATGCATCGCGCAGTGCCTCGCCGATAAACACCAACAGGGAAAGAATCAGCGCCAGGGTGAAAAATGCCGTTAACCCGAGCCAGGGTGCCTGCAGGTTCTGCTTGCCCTGGCCGATCAGTTCACCCAGGGACGCACTACCGGCGGGCATGCCGAAACCGAGGAAGTCCAGGGCCGTGAGTGTTGAAATCGCGCCGGTCAGAATAAAGGGCAGGTAGCTCAGTGTCGCATTCATGGCGTTGGGGAGGATGTGTCGCACGATGACCTTTCGATCAGTCAGCCCCAGTGCTCGCGCAGCCTTGACGTACTCCAGGTTACGCCCCCGCAGGAACTCGGCACGCACCACGTCCACCAGGGCCAGCCAGGAGAACAGCGCCATGATCCCCAGCAGCCACCAGAAATTCGGCTCGACGAAACCCGAGAGAATGATCAGCAGGTACAGTACCGGCAACCCGGACCACACCTCCAGCAAGCGTTGGCCGATCAAGTCCACCCAGCCACCGTAATAGCCCTGCAAGGCGCCGGCGGCAACGCCGATGAGCGCGCTGACCACGGTCAACATCAGGGCGAACAGAATTGACACCCGTGCGCCGAAAATCACCCGTGCCAGCACATCGCGAGCCTGGTCGTCAGTGCCCAGCCAGTTCACGCTCGAAGGAGGGCTGGGGGCGGGTTTGCTCAGCTCGTAATTGGGCGTGTCAGCGCTGAAAGGGATGGGCGGGAACAGCATCCAGCCGCCGTCTTTCTCGATCAGCTTCTGCACATACTCGCTGCGGTAATCCGCCTGGAAGGGCAGCTGTCCGCCGAACTCCTGCTCGGTATGCCGCTTGAAAGCCGGGAAATACAGTTCGCCCTGGTAACTCACCAGCAGCGGCCTGTCATTGGCGATCAGTTCGCCCCCCAGGGTCAGCAGGAACAGGCCAATGAACAGCCATAAGGACCACCAGCCGCGACGATTCTTGCGAAAACGTTCGAAGCGGCGACGACCTAGCGGCGAGAGCTTGAACATCAGGCGTTCCTCGCGGCGAAGTCGATGCGCGGGTCGACCAGGGTGTAGCACAGGTCGCCGATCAGCTTTATCAGCAGGCCGAACAGGGTAAAGATGAACAGTGAGCCGAAGACCACCGGATAGTCCCGCGAAACGGCGGCTTCGTAACTCATGCGGCCTAGACCGTCTAGAGAGAAAATCACCTCGATCAGCAGCGAGCCGGCGAAGAACACGCTGATGAACGCCTGGGGAATGCCCGAGACCACCAGCAGCATGGCGTTGCGAAACACATGGCCGTACAGCACTCGGCGCTCGCTCATGCCCTTAGCGCGGGCCGTGACCACGTATTGGCGGGTGATTTCGTTGAGAAAGGAGTTCTTGGTCAGGATGGTCAGGGTGGCGAATCCGCCAATGACCAGAGCCGTCACCGGTAGCACCAGATGCCAGAAGTAGTCGGCGATCTTGCCCATGGTGGACAGCGATTGGAAGTTGTCCGAGACCAGGCCGCGCACCGGAAACCAATTCAGTGAGGTGCCACCGGCGAACATGACGATCAGGAACATGGCGAACAGGAACGCCGGCATTGCATAGCCGATGATGATCGCGGTGCTGCTCCAGATGTCGAAATGGCTGCCATGGTGCACCGCTTTGCGAATGCCCAGTGGGATCGACACCAGGTAGGTGATCAGCGTGGCCCATAGGCCCAGGGAAATGGTAACCGGCATCTTTTCCAAGATCAGGTCGGTGACCGTGGCACCGCGGAAAAAGCTCTTGCCAAAGTCCAGGCGCGCATAGCTGGTGAGCATCAGCCACAGCCGCTCATGGGCCGGTTTGTCGAAACCGTACTGTTTTTCGATCTCCTTGATCAATTGCGGATCAAGCCCGCGACTGGCCCGCGAAGTAACTGACGGTGCCTCTCCGGAACCGCCGCCGACACTCCCACCGCCGATGCCTTGCAGCTGCGCGATAGCTTGTTCTACCGGGCCGCCAGGTGCTGCCTGAACGATGACGAAGTTGACCAGCAGAATAATCACCAGCGTTGGAATGATCAGCAGCAACCGCCGTAACGTGTAAGCCCACATCAGTGCGGCCCTCCGGGTTTGCTGCGGCTGATGCGCTCGGCGGTCATCTGTTGGTTGGTCAGGGGCGTGGTGCTCATTTCCCACCAGCTTTCGATCGCTTCGTCATTGCTGGCCTGCTCGTTGGGCATGCCGAAACGATTCCACCAGACGGTGGACGTGCCCGGCGGGTAATAGTTGGGGATCCAGTAGTAGTTCCACTGCAGCACCCGGTCCAGGGCATGGGCATAGCGCAGCATGTCGGTCTGGGTCGAGGCGCGGATCAGGCCGTTGATCAGGGTGTCCACCGCCGGGTTCTTCAGCACCATGTAGTTATTGGCACCCGGGTCGTTGGCCGAAGCCGAGCCGAAATAGTTGAGCAGCTCGCCGCCGGGTGAAGTAGTGACCGGGTAGCCGGTGACGATCATGTCGTAATCGCGGCTCATGAGGCGGTTGACGTATTGGGAGGCATCAATGCGACGGATGTTTAGGTCGATGCCGATCTGTTTCAGCGTGCGCTTGTAAGGCAGCAGCAAACGGTCCATGCCGTTCTGACTAACAAGGAAGGTGAAGCTCAGCGGCTTGCCTTCGGCGTTCACCAGTTGATCGCCCTCGGGTTTCCAGCCGGCCTGTTCAAGCAGGTCCAGGGCCTGCAGCTGTTTGTCGCGAATCACCCCGCTGCCATCGGTTTTCGGGGCTTCGAACACCTGGCTGAACACTTCGTCGGGTATCTGCCCGCGTAGCGGTTGGAGTATCGCCAGTTCTGCGGCATCGGGCAGAAGCCGCGCGGCTAGCTCGGTGTTGGAGAAGAAGCTCTGCTGGCGGATGTACAGGTTGCGCATCATCTGCCGGTTGCTCCATTCGAAATCCCAGAGCATGGCCAGCGCCTGGCGCGTGCGCCGATCCTGAAACATCGGGTTTTGCAGATTGAACACGAAACCCTGGCTCGGCTGTGGAGCCTGGGTGGCCAGGTGGGCTTTTTGCAAGCGGCCGTCACGCAGGGCGGGGCTGTCATAGCCGATGGAGTAACCAGTGGCGGAAAACTCGCGGTTGTAGTCATAGGCGCCGCCGCGCAACACCTGTCGGGCCACGTCGGTATCACCAAAATACTCAATGCTGAAATGGTCGAAATTGTACAGGCCGCGACTTACCGGCAAGTCCTTGCCCCACCAGCCGGGGTTGCGCTCGAAAGTGATGCTGCGTCCGGAGTCGACTTTGCCGACCCTGTAGGGGCCGCTACCCAGCGGGGGCTCGTAACCGCCGCCACCGGCGAAGTCCCGAGTCTTCCACCAGTGCTCGGGCAGCACCGGCAGGGTGGCGATGTCCAAGGGCAGGGTGCGGTTCTCGTTGTTCTTGAAATCGAACCGAACCGTCAGCGGCGATTCGATCTCGACCCCTTTGACGTCGGCAAACTGGGTGCGGTAACGCAGGCTGCCTTGGGTCATCAGCAGGTCAAAGGTGTAGCGCACGTCTGCAGCAGTGATGGGTGTGCCATCGGCGAAGCGTGCTTTGGGGTTCAGGTAGAAACGCAGGGACAACCCGTCATCGGAGCGTTCCATCTGCTGCGCTACCAGGCCATACACGGTATAGGGCTCGTCCATCGAACGCTGCGCGAGGGGAGAGTAGAGCATGCCGTCGATCTGCGAGACGCCGATGCCCTTGTCGATGTACGGAAGTATGTGGTCGAAGTGGCCGATCTCGATCGCCGAACGTCGCAGGGTGCCGCCCTTTGGAGCGAGTGGGTTAGTGTAGGCAAAATGACTGAAACTGGAGGGATACTTGGCCGGTTCACCGTACACGGTCAGCGCATGTTGCGGTGCTGCATTCACACCAGCGCCGCCGATCAACAGGGCCATGGCAGTGAATAACACAGTAGGGAAAGCCAGTCGCATTGTCAGCCTTAGAAGCGGGTGGTCGATAACCGTAATTTGTACGCTAGCGGCGCATCCCTCGCCAGCCGAATTAATCGTCCCAAACACAACGGCCCACCAAAGGGCGGGCCGTCGTCGTACAAGCTGCGCGGACTGATCAGTCCTGGCGGCTGGTCACTTCCAGCAGGTGGTAGCCAAACTGGGTCTTGACCGGACCTTGCACCACGTTGATCGGTGCGCTGAATACTACGGTGTCGAACTCCTTGACCATCTGGCCCGGGCCGAACGAACCGAGGTCGCCGCCCTGGCGGCTGGAAGGGCAAGTGGAATTGGATTTGGCGACTTCGGCGAAGTCTGCGCCGCCCTCGATCTGGGTTTTCAGTTCGTTGCACTTGGCTTCGCTGGCAACGAGGATGTGACGGGCAGTGGCTTTAGGCATGGGTAAAACTCCAATCAATGTTCAGTAAAGTGGTGAGCCTACCGGATTCAGTGGCCCATTTCTTCTCAAAGTTCAATCGGTCCTACACGCCGGCCTTGCGCAGCCGTTGTGCATGCTGCACATACAACTCGACGGGGTCGACGCCTTTGCTCACGCGTCCTGCGGTCTGGTTAATGGCATACAGGTGATCCATCGGGTAGTCGGAACGTATCACTTTACCCAGGTGAGAGCTGTAGCGACCGACCATGCCGTCGTTCTGATCGATTTCCTTGGTGAAGTAGCGGGAGAGGGCCCGGGAAAAGATGTGCAGCGGGTCCAGCGCATTGCGCCCGGCTTCGATCAGGTTGCCCTGCACGGTGCCGCTCCAGGAAAAGTAGCGAACCCCTGCAACGACTTCGCGGCCCATCCCGCCCCAGGTATCGGGCAAACCTTGGGGGTACTTGCGGTTAAACGCAGCAACGCCCTCGGTAGTCAGTGCGTTTAGCGCCGCGACGGCGTTCTGTGGCATTTCGGGTTTGCCACTGAGCACAGAGAGGAAGTCGGCAAACAAGCTCGCGATAGTCTCGGCCACCTGCTCCGGCAGGCGCCCGGGCGTGAGCGCGTTGCGCAGGCAATCCGCCAGTTCTGAGCCGTGATTGGGACCACTGACGGAGGTGACCGACGCAACCACCCGAGGGTTCACTGCGGCGGCGTAGCGCGCGGCCAGTGCGCCCTGGCTGTGGCCGATGAGATTGACCTTTTTCACCCCGGTGCCGTCGAGCACCCTTTGAATTTGCGCCAGCAACTGTTCACCTCGGGCTTCGTTGCTGTGGCTGGCAGACAGGTGCGGGACAAACACCCTGGCGCCCGCGCCCAAGAGTGCGGGCCGAATGTCGTGGAAGTGTTCGAACGGGCCGATTTTATCAAAGCCGAAAAGCCCGTGGACCAGCAGGATCGGGTAGTGGGTCTGTGCATTCCGTTGCATGTGTGGATTCCTTTTGTTACGCGAGTGTCGGGACGTGTCCTGCGGCCCACTCTAATGCACTGCTGCGAGGCGAGCTGTCTGAAAAGGCCGCGCTCTGTTGCGGAAAAAGGATTTGGCGAGGTGAGAAAAATTGCGGGGGCGTCAGTAAACATGCCCCCGTTTCTTATATCGCAATGTCACGCCGAGCCCTGAGGCGCTGCACCGCTTCGCGCAGCAATTGCTCGGTCGCGTTCCAGCCCAGGCACCCGTCCGTGACCGACACGCCATAACGCAGGGCCGAGCCCAGTGGCTGGCAGCCTTCAAGCAGATGGCTTTCGATCATCATCCCAATCAGCGAACGATCACCTTGCAGGCGTTGTTCGAGCACTTCATTGAATACCGCCGGTTGCCGCAGTGGATCCTTGCCGCTGTTGGCGTGGCTGCAGTCGACCATGACCCGGGCCGGGATCTTCAGGCGGTTCAGGTCGCTGTTTACCTGGGCCACACTGGCTCGATCGTAGTTCGGGCCGCGATGACCGCCACGCAATACCAGATGGGTATCCGGGTTGCCCGGGGTCTGGATGATTGCCGGGTGCCCCTGGCTGTCGACGCCGAAGTGACGGTGTGGGTGGGCGGCCGAGCGCATCGCGTCGCTGGCAACGCCGACGCCGCCATCGGTGCCGTTCTTGAACCCGACCGGCATGCCCAGGCCGCTGGCCATTTCCCGGTGAATCTGCGACTCGGTGGTGCGTGCGCCAATGGCCACCCAACTTAACAGGTCATCGAAGTAACCTGCCGCCATGGGTTGCAATAGCTCGGTGGCGATCGGCAAACCGAGTCGCAGCATTTCGCGCATCAACTCCCGCGACAGCGTGAGGCCGCCAGCCATGTCATCGCTGCCATCCAGTTTGGGATCGTAGGCCAGGCCTTTCCAGCCAACGGTGGTGCGCGGTTTTTCAACGTAGGCGCGCATCACCAGCAGCATTTCGTCGCTGACGTCAGCGGCCATGCGTGCAAGGTGGGCGGCGTATTCGAGGGCGGCCTGTGGGTCATGAATCGAGCAGGGGCCGACGATCACCAACAAACGGGAGTCTTCACCGTTGAGGATCGCGCGGACGGCATCGCGGTGGGCGGCAACTTGCTGGGTCAGGGCGGTGCTGAGGGGCAATTGCTGCTTGAGTTGCAACGAGCTGGGCAGGCGCAGGGTCAGCGCTTCGTTGGCAGGGCTCAGGGGGGACAGCGGCAGAGCGGAGACGGACGAGTTCATATTCAGGTTTCCTGGGCGAGTGGCGGGTTCGTTCCCGCGCGCTCGGCCCTACTGGGGTGTTCGACAATTGGCCGGATTGGCTGCGTGTGTGTGCTTGCCACCTGTGGGTGACCGATCGGAGGCGGCAGGCTGTCCCGAGCGGAGGCTGGTAAATCGCCAGGCGGTAAAAGTGTCGTAACGGTAATAAGTGGCGTAGTTCATTGCGTAATCCTCAAGGTGTCTGTTGTGACGCTAAAAATATGTGGAGCCAAAAAAACAAAACCCCCGGTCGGGAGGCCGACCGGGGGTTGAGAAATCTCTGGTGGCGACCCGTTTAAGTGGGCGCCGTGTGGGTATCAGGCGCGCCAGTGGCTAAACCAATACCCAAAATAAAAGCTGACCGGCGCACAGACGTCATTGACCCGGGCAGCCGCAACCGAGCGCGGGGCGCTGGCGGTACGAAGCTGTGAAAGGGCATTGAACATTGTCTGTCTCCGATGGATGCGTGGAGCTTACTAGAGGCTGCCCGGCGGATTCAATCAGAAATTGTCCGTGACCGCAGTATTCGCTGAAGCGCGCAGGCGACAAGCTTCGCAAGACGTATTGAAACTTTTTAGTTGGCGCTTGGCGCTAGGTCTGGCAGTCGCTTTTTGCTAAGGTGTCCGGCAACCAACAAGACCATTGCGTGAGGTGTCTGCTTGATTAGGGTGCTAGTAGTCGATGACCATGATCTCGTTCGTACAGGCATTACACGAATGCTGGCTGACATCGATGGCCTGCAAGTAGTCGGCCAGGCCGAGTCAGGGGAAGAGTCTCTGCTCAAGGCGCGCGAGTTGAAACCCGATGTGGTCCTCATGGACGTGAAGATGCCAGGCATCGGTGGCCTTGAAGCCACGCGCAAGTTGTTGCGCAGTCATCCTGACATCAAGGTGGTCGCGGTGACCGTGTGCGAAGAAGATCCGTTTCCTACCAGGCTATTGCAGGCCGGGGCGGCGGGGTATCTGACCAAGGGCGCCGGACTGCCGGAAATGGTCCAGGCCATACGCCTGGTGTTTGCCGGGCAGCGCTACATCAGCCCGCAAATCGCCCAGCAACTGGCGATCAAGTCCTTCCAGCCAACCAGCGATTCACCGTTCGACGCATTGTCCGAGCGGGAAATCCAGATTGCGCTAATGATTGTCGGTTGCCAGAAGGTGCAGATCATTTCCGATAAATTGTGCCTGTCACCAAAAACCGTCAACACCTACCGATACCGCATTTTCGAAAAGCTCTCGATCAGTAGTGACGTCGAGTTGACGCTGTTGGCGGTACGTCACGGCATGGTCGATGCCAGTCTCTGAAATGACTGAAATTTTCGATCCCAGCGCTTTTCTGTCCACGGTCAGTGGGCGCCCCGGTGTGTATCGCATGTTCGACAGCGATGCGCGCCTGCTCTACGTCGGCAAGGCCAAGAACCTCAAGAGTCGGCTGTCGAGCTACTTCCGCAAGTCTGGGCTCGCGCCGAAGACTGCCGCGCTGGTGGCACGTATCGCCCAAGTTGAGACGACCATCACGGCCAATGAAACCGAGGCGCTGTTGCTCGAGCAGACGTTGATCAAGGAATGGCGTCCACCCTACAACATCCTGATGCGCGACGATAAGTCCTATCCGTATGTGTTTCTTTCGGATGGCCAGTTCCCGAGGCTCAGCATTCATCGCGGCGCGAAAAAGGCCAAGGGTAAATATTTCGGTCCTTATCCCAGTGCGGGGGCCATTCGCGAAAGCCTGAGTTTGCTGCAGAAGACTTTTTTCGTCCGCCAGTGTGAGGACAGCTACTACAAGAACCGCACGCGACCGTGCCTGCAATACCAGATCAAGCGTTGCAAAGCGCCGTGCGTGGGCCTGGTGGAGCCCGAAGTGTATGCCGAAGATGTCAGGCACTCGGTAATGTTCCTGGAAGGGCGCAGCAATGCGCTGACCGATGAATTGTCCGCAGGCATGGAAGAAGCCGCGATCAATCTCGAGTTTGAACGCGCGGCTGAGTTGCGCGACCAGATCTCCCTGCTGCGCCGGGTGCAGGATCAGCAGAGCATGGAAGGCGGAACCGGCGACGTGGACGTCATCGCAGCGTTCGTTAACCCCGGCGGTGCTTGCGTGCACCTGATCAGCGTGCGCGGAGGCCGGGTCCTGGGCAGCAAGAATTTCTTTCCGCAGGTGGGTATCGACGAAGACGTTTCAGAGGTCATGGCGGCTTTTCTCGGTCACTATTTCATCAGCAGCCCCGAGCGCGACTTGCCCAGCGAGTTGATCGTCAACGTGGTTCACGAAGACTTCCCGACGTTGATCGCGGCCATTGAAGAGCTGCGCGGTCGTGAGTTGTCCATCAGTCACAGGGTGCGTGGTACCCGTGCACGCTGGCAGCAATTGGCGGTAACCAACGCCGAACAGGCCCTGGGCGCACGCCTGGCCAACCGGCAACATGTTGCGGCACGTTTCGATGCTTTGGCAGAAGTGTTGAACCTCGACGAGCCGCCCCAGCGCCTGGAATGCTACGACATCAGTCATTCCAGCGGCGAAGCGACTGTTGCGTCGTGCGTGGTGTTCGGTCCCGAGGGGCCGATCAAGGCCGACTACCGACGTTACAACATCGAAGGTGTTACTGCGGGCGATGACTATGCGGCGATGCACCAAGCCCTCACCCGGCGCTTCAGCAAGCTGAAGGACGGGGAGGGCAAACTGCCGGATATCCTTCTGGTGGACGGCGGCAAGGGCCAGCTCTCCATGGCCCGCGACGTGCTCAATGAGCTGGCGGTACCCGACCTCATTCTGCTGGGCGTGGCCAAGGGCGCAACCCGCAAGGCAGGTTTTGAAACCCTGTACCTCAATGACGCTGCCCACGAATTCACCCTGCGTGGCGATTCCCCCGCCTTGCACCTGATCCAGCAGATCCGCGACGAAGCACACAGGTTTGCCATTACCGGTCACCGTGCCCGCCGTGGTAAAACCCGTCGAACGTCTACGCTGGAAGGCGTAGCCGGTGTCGGGCCAACCCGTCGTCGTGATTTGTTGAAACATTTTGGTGGATTGCAGGAGCTGTCTCGTGCAAGCATCGAAGAGATAGCCAAAGCACCAGGAATCAGTAAAAAGCTCGCAGAGTTGATTTATGCAAATCTGCACAGCGAGTAGAATGCCACCTCACCTCGTAGCCAGTTGTGCCGATGAATATCCCTAATCTGATTACCGTTTTACGCGTCCTGCTCATCCCGATCTTTATTTTGCTGTTCTACCTGCCTTACCAGTGGAGCTATATGGCCTCCGCGTCGGTCTTCGCATTTGCCGCCGCGACGGACTGGCTGGACGGATATCTGGCCCGCCGTCTGGAGCAAAGCACACCTTTCGGGGCGTTTCTCGATCCTGTGGCCGACAAGCTGATGGTTGCTGTGGCGCTGGTGCTGCTGGTGCAGGAGCATGGCAATCTGTGGCTCACGCTGCCGGCTGCCGTGATCATCGGTCGAGAAATTGTCGTTTCGGCATTGCGCGAGTGGATGGCCGAACTCGGCGCCCGTGCTCATGTGGCGGTGTCGAGCCTGGGCAAATGGAAAACCGCCGCGCAAATGCTTGCGCTGGTGATCTTGCTGGCCAACCCATCGGATTTCACCTTCTGGGTGCTGGTGGGTTATGCGCTGTTGCTGATATCTGCTGGCCTCACATTGTGGTCGATGGTCCAGTACCTGCGGGCTGCCTGGCCGCATCTGAAGACTGAGGTTGAAAAGAAATAAAACTTTTTTGAATCAAGGGGTTGACGGGGCTTCTGGATTCTATAGAATGCGCCACACCAAGACGCGGGAATAGCTCAGTTGGTAGAGCACGACCTTGCCAAGGTCGGGGTCGCGAGTTCGAGTCTCGTTTCCCGCTCCAAGTTTGTACACATTTGATGTTGCGCTACACGACACCGAATGTTTTGAGGCCGAGTAGCAAAATGGTTATGCAGTGGATTGCAAATCCACCTACGCCGGTTCGATTCCGACCTCGGCCTCCACTATTAAAAAACCCGTAACTCACTGAGTTGCGGGTTTTTTTTTGGTTTCGGGAAAGTGTGGTGTTGGTCCCGACCACCGTGCCGGCTTTTTCTATTTAGCTAGTTTGTACCGCTAATGTCACCGCGCAGGAACTGATAGTCCAGTCAATGCGGCTCAGCCGGCATGATGAAGCGATTTCGACTGTGCCGGTGTTCGTTGTTGTAACAGCGCATGAAATTCCTCTCCGGCGCAGTGCTCCGTGCAAGCGGGCAAAGCCGTCCTGCGACTGCAGTGTTTTATGACTCGCCGCCTCCCGCGGGCAAGATCTGCGGCCGGTTGGGCAGCTTTCTCCTGTCGATGAAAATGGCTCGTAGCCAATGGGTCATTGGAAGTTCCACCAGGCGGTAAATACCGATTGCCACGATGCAGCACAGGATAATGCTCACGGGGGTCATCAGATAGGCGAGGGCGCCGGGTGCGTCGAAAACATGGAATACCTTATTGAAGACCTTCAACACGTACGGGTGAAACAAGTAGAGGGAGTAACTGGCATCGCCGATCAAAACCACCCATCCAGGCAAATGGACTCCCGACAACCCATGCACCACTGCCAGGAATATAACTGCTGCCGGTAGGCCCCAGGCCAGTCCACGTCCCAGGGACTCCGTCAAATGAGCGGAAAACGGCATGTAAAGCAGAGCAGCCAGGCCGATCAGTATCAAGATAACGCGCGCACCGTTGCGGGGGCCGTAGGCGCGCCACACAGCCGTGCGTGCGTATACGGCATAGCAGCCCATGCCCAAGACGAATTCGGCGAGAATCTGTTGGGTATAGAATTTGGCCAATAGCGCGTCGAACGTCACCAGGTGTCCCGCCAGTACTAGGGCCAAGAGCAGGCTCGAACAAATCAGCAGGCGGTGACGGTGGCTGATGGTCATGGAGATGGCGAACAAGGCATAGAAGAACATTTCAAAGTTCAGAGTCCAGCCCAAGTACAGCAAGGGCTGAACAAACTCGCCTTTCTGGTATGGAATGAAGAATAGCGATTTTAGCAGCCCTGACACATCTGCCGTAGTGTTGTCCAACAGACTCGGCAACAGTAGCGCAACGGCGAAAACACCAAGGGTGCCGAGCCAATACAGCGGAACGACACGAATAACTCGTTTGGTAAAAAAGTGGCCACCTGATTGAGCGGTGACCATGGCCATGATGAAGCCGCTGATAACGAAAAAAATATCTACACCCCAGTCGCCATTGCGGAACAATGGTATATGAAAAAACACCACGGCGAGTGCTGCGATGGCGCGCAGCATTTGAACGCTTTCCAGCTTGTCGGCGGGAGCCTGGAGTGAGAAATTCATGGCGATATCCTTATCAGTGTGGCTCGGAAGGTGGCATCGAAGGGGAAGGGGAAAGCGATATAGCTGCTGCACGCTAATAATATAAAGACACCTAACATTAATAGGTGCGGCATGAAACATTCGAAAACCCGTGTTATAAAAAACACTCTAAATTTATATTGCACGGAGTTACCATGGCTGTGGATCAATATAAGGCCTGATGATGGATTCAGGGGTTGGATGATTTTTAATAAAATTACACAACTGGTAATACGTTAGCATTGGTCTTTGAAAGAGCAAGCCGGTTTGTGGCGTTGTGACGAGTGGGCTATTGACTCAATTATGGCGTCAAAAAAATCTCTAATATATGTACGCCGATAGTTAGTGGCTGATAGTTCACCATCGGTGTTTTATAAGAGCAACTATACGTCGGACGAGCCGTTCCTCTCCCGTCACCCCTCACAGTGACGCCATGCTCTGCTGCCAGGGGCTGTAGATAAGGGCTCTGTCCAGCGAGCTTGTATAGGGGTAGGGGGTATGCCTATCATGCGTTATGCATAGGTATAGGTAGGGGGTATCCAATGGGTCATATCGCAGCCAACAAAGACGATCTTCTCAAGCGCGTGAAGCGCATCGCCGGACAAATACAGGCCATTGAGCGGGCATTGGGATCGGATCTTGATTGCGCCAAAACACTGCACCTTGTTGCCGCCACCCGCGGAGCCATCAACGGCTTGATGGAGGAAATCATTGAGGATCATGCGCGGGAGCATGTGGCGAACCCTGCACTCAGCGAAGAAGAGCGTAACAAGGGCGTCGAAGAACTTCTTGAGGCGATCCGCCGTTACTCCAAGTGAGCGTATCCAGGCATACACTAATGAACAGTACGAACATTAACTACACGCACGACCATGTGTTCCTTGGTTCAGCACACGACGAAAATGCGAAGCGAACGCTTTGGGTTGTGGCGCTGACCGTTGTGATGATGGTGGGCGAGATCACCGCCGGCTATATCACGGGCTCGATGGCGTTACTGGCCGATGGCTTTCATATGGCAACCCATGCCGGCGCATTGGGCATCGCGGCGGCCGCTTACGGATACGCGAAACGCCACGCTTCCAGCCAGCGCTACAGTTTCGGCACAGGAAAGGTTGGAGACTTGGGAGGATTCGCCTCGGCATTAATTCTTGGTATGGTCTCTCTGGGAATTGGCGTTGAGTCTGTCATGCGCCTCTTGCAGCCAACGGACGTTCAGTTCGGCACCGCGACGCTCATCGCGATTGCCGGTTTGATCGTCAATATTGTCAGTGCTCTCCTGCTGGGCCATGGGCACAGTCATGGCCACGATCATGATCATGCCCATCACGGCCACGACAACAACCTGAAATCTGCCTACGTCCACGTCATCGCAGACGCGCTGACTTCGGTTCTGGCCATCGCGGCACTTCTCGCCGGCCGGTATCTTGGTTGGGTATGGCTGGATCCGGTCATGGGCATCGTCGGCGCAGTCGTTATCGCGCGCTGGGCATGGACCTTGATGGGGGTCACTGCAGGTGTACTGCTGGATCAGACTGATACGCACGTTGCCGAGGAAATCCGCGAGCTGGTTGAGAAACCGGGGGATGCCACTATCACGGACTTGCACGTTTGGCGGGTTGGGCCGCAAGCCCATGCAGCCATCGTGAGCGTCCTCGGTGAGGCAACTGCGAACGCAGACAGCATTCGTGAACGTCTCAAGTCGGTTCACGAAGTCAGTCATCTGACGGTCGAGTTTAGACCGGTCTGATTACCCCTCCATTGTCTTCAAAGGAACCTGCAATGCCCATAGGGAAACGTGAACTGGCGCGGGTCGAGCGCCGATTGATTACCACGCTCACCGAAGCATGCGAAACAGCAAAAGCTGAAATCAAAGGCTTTACTTGGCTCACCCACATCGCTGACCTGAACGCGTTGGATGAAACCCTGAAGGTAATCTGGGTATTCGAAACCCTCGCCGACAGAAAGCTCGCCCTGGTTGGCGCCAAGGCGCGCATTTTTGAGTTGACGGCCATCGCGTTCAATGAGGCTAACATCGATCTGAGCCCTTCAGACCGCAGTGTCCGCTTTGACTCCGAGGAAGAGTGCCAGCGCACTCACGGTGGCGATTGGCAGAAGCGTCTGGCCAAAGGTTATTGATGATGGCTAAAGACATCGAAAACCCCTGCATCTCCGTTTGCCAGCTGAGTGGTGATATGTGTGTGAGCTGCGGGCGCAGCAAGGAAGACATCAGAAAGTGGAAACGCATGAAGCGGCCTGAAAAAATGGCCGCTGTGCAAAGGGCGAATGTACGCTTGAAAGGGCTGAAGAAAGCACGCGGATAGTGACATGCACTGGATGGCCGCTTCAGTCAGGCAGCCATTCAGAGATAGCTTCACCAATCTCATGCGGCGAATCTTCCTGAATAAAATGAGCGCCTTTGACTGTTACTTCTTTGAGGTTCGGCCATGTACGCACAAAGTCGCGTGCGAAACCAACCAGGAATGCGCCTGGCTCAGCATTTATGAAGAGCTTTGGCACGTCTTTCGAGTTCGAAAGGTAGTCCGCGTAGCTGGCAATTAGTGCAACGGTATCGGCAGGCTCACCAGCAATCGGTAATTGCCGCGGCCCTGCCAGCGTGGTGCGACGATCTTCACCCGCCCTCAAGAACGGGCGGCGATACTCTGAGTGCTCAGCCTTGCTTAAAGGTCGGAGAATCGCGCTCGGCAATAGGGTTTCAATGAAAAAATTATCTTCAAGAGCCATTTTGTTCCCCTCAGTCGATACGCTTGCCGGGGATGGTTTTGAATTGCTTTTTATATCGTAGGGTTTCGGTATTCATAGGTGCAGCCTGTTTCCGGTCCGGTCCGGTGCGGCTGATTTAGCCGGAAGGCTTGGTTGAACGCCTTCGCAGTGAAAAAGATGCGCGAGCCGTGGTATTGCGTGTCACTCCTGAGGGCCAACAGCGGGCCTGCAAGGTGTTGCAGGCCCGTGCGCAGGTCACGCACAGGTCCTGGAAACGCTCACCACCGAACAGCAGCAAACGCTAGCCCCCTTACTTGAAAGGGCTCTAGGTTTGCTAACCAATGTCCAGGATGATGCGCGACGCATTTGCTGACGGTGCAACGAGAAGATTTGTCGGGCGCGAGGCTGTCCAGTGGAGATGTCTGTTTCTAGTTAGAGAAGGCGTGCCAAGCGATCCGGACGGGGGGATACGTCTGGTAGGCATCTCTTTGAAATCAGTAGCTTACGCAGCCAAAAAGCTGATAACCTATTGAAATGGCTAGTTTTACAGGTAATGGAGGGATATTCTTCATTCGCCAGTGTGCGACTTCGCCCACCACTGTAGACATGCGCTCTAGATCCATGATTCGCTGAGAGATTTAACCAAGCAGACTTGCAAGATTTAGTCTTGAAAAGGTCGCTTGGGAACTTGCTTCACCCGGTCGGGATGTATATATTCCCACCTCTGCTGCATAAGCGTCGTATCTGCCAGATTTTCGTTGGCCAGGTTCAGGCTGCTTCACCGCGCTACCGCCCGAATGGCGAAACTGGTAGACGCATGGGACTTAAAATCCCCCGCTCGTAAGGGCGTGCCGGTTCGATTCCGGCTTCGGGCACCATATATATCAAGGGCTTGCATGAGATACTTCATGCAGGCCCTTTTTGTTGCGCATTTTTAAATGCGCGCTCCTCGAACCCCGGAGGCAGTCTCAAATCGGGGCCTATGGGATTTGAAAAGTGTTGAATTGGCTAGTTCCATTACATGGGCGCCCACTAAATCCCAACGCAAAAAAATGACCCGCATGCGGGCGGGTCAAGGGGATTCATCAAAGGAGTGAATCCACTGTAGGGCACCAGATGTGAAAGGGGCGTGAAAGAAACTGTGCCAGACCGGAGCGACAAAAGCGGGGGAGAAAGGACAACCAGGCAAGGACGCAGACGGTGACGATCACGTCGCCATTCATGCGTCCTGAGTCAGACCAGTGTGTGCATCGAGGTGTCCAGGTCGAACTATCTGAATCGCGGCAGCGGCCTGTCGATCGGTTGCAGCGAAGACAGCGTGTTACGAATCAGCGGCGTGTCTTTTTCAATGTCATTTAGCCGATCACGGATGCGCAGGGCAGTCGGGTGCCCCCCTTGATGATCGACCCAGTCGGCAATTTCCTTGCACGCAGCCGCCAGTCGCGCCTGGCGTGAATCAAGCAGGGTAAGCAGGGTGGTGATGGACTCTTTTTCGGACATGACACACCTCCGTTCAAGAAACCTGGTAAATGGCAGCAAAAACCTCGCAAGGTGCGAGCAGTCTGCCGATGGGTAAGCTGCTCCGTCAGCGCTTCAAGTATAGACCCGAACTTCAGCCCTGTCGGGCCGTCACACACGACCTGTCATTGAGGCGCTTGCATTCGCGGCGCGCGTCTTCTTCCAGATCGAATCCGTCGCCGATGAAGCCGCGGGTGCGCGTGTCCGCCACGCGGTACCAGACCGTTGCATCGGGCGGCGCATGGCTGACTTCACCGGCTCTGCGGCCATGGATGATGATCTTGTTGCAACGCTTGACGACGAATATGTCTTCCATGGCTCCACCGCAGCAGATTCTTGTTCACATCAACTATAGGAGCCATTTGCAATCGTGCAAAAATTCCGTAGCGCAAATTTTCTACTGATCCAGCGTATTGGGTGACAGCAGCCATCCCTGCGGGTGCCATTTGAGCAGGTGGGTCGTCGCCAGTGCCGCCAGGAAATGCTCGTCATGGGAAACCGCGATGATCGCACCGGGAAAAGTCTGCAGAGCTTTCTCAAAAGCTTCTACAGACTCAAGGTCGAGGTGATTAGTCGGCTCGTCCAGCAAAAGTAACTGCGCAGGCGTCTGGCCCCAGAACGCGACGGCGATAGCGGCCTTCAGGCGTTCGCCGCCGCTCAGCGAACCGCAAGGTCGTGTGATCCGGTCGGCGTTCAGTTGCAAATGCGCCAGCTGGCTGCGCAGGATATCCTCTGGTAACGGAGTACCTTGCATGTGCAGTTGTTCGAGGACGGAGTGCTGGTCATCGAGTATCGCCAGATGCTGATCGAGAAAGGCGCAGGGGACGTGGGTCTGGCACTGACCGCTACGCGGGGCGATGTACCCGGCCAGCGTGCGCAATAAAGTAGTTTTACCGCAACCGTTGGGTCCGCTGACTGCGATGCGCATGGGGCCTGCGATGGATAAGGTCAGACTGGCCGTCGCCACCCCTGCAGGGGCAGGGTGCATATTGAGTAACGTCAGCACCTGGCGATTAGCCGGGACCCGGGTGCCGGGCAGGTTGACCAGCACACTGTCCTCGACCAGAACTCTGGCGCTGGCATCGCGCACCCTGGCCACCAGGCCGTCCTTGCGCGCTTGATGAGTCTGGCGAAGCGGGCCCATGGCGTCCCTGGCCGCGCTCTTTATTTTTGCCCGCTCGAAGCCCGAGACGTTGGCGATCTCCGCCTTCTTTCGGGTCGAGGCGGCATGGCGCTGCACAGTGTCATGTTCGTGTTGCAGGCGGGTGCTCTCGCGTTTGCGCTCGGTGCGGGCCTGATCAAGCATTGCGTGCGCCGCCGCCTTTTCCGTCTCCCGCTGAGCCTGAAACTCAGCATAATTGCCGCCAAAGGTCCTGGCGCCGATTGGGCTGATTTCGACGATTCGATCAACTCTACTCAGCAATCGCCGATCATGGCTGACCACGATCAGACCACCGCGCCACTGTGCCAATTGATGCATTAGCCAACCACGCGCTTCTTCGTCCAGGTGGTTGGTTGGCTCATCCAGAACGATCAACTGCGCATCACCCAGGAACGCACCGATCAATGCAACCAGCGCCTGTTGGCCCCCGCTCAAAGTGTGGGTCGGGGTATCGGGATTGACGTGGCAAAGCCTCGCGTCGTCGAGTTGCCTGCGCAGGCGAGCAGCCAGGTTCCAACGCCCGGCCAGGGCTTGCAGGTCCTCGTCGCCAGCGTGGCCAAGCTCGACTCTCGCCAATGCTTGCAACACCGCACGAGTACCCGTCGCATCGGCGACAGTATGCCCCGGCTCGTCGGGAAGATATTGTGCTACATAGGCGACCCGGCCCTGGACCGTCAGGGTCCCGGAGGTGGGCCGCAGCTGTCCCGCAATCAAGCGTGCCAGCACGCTTTTGCCGCTGCCGTTTCGGCCGACGATGGCGGTGGGGACGCGATCAAATTTTAAGTTGAGGCCGTTAAAAATTGTTTCGCCATCGGCGAAATGAAAGCCCAGTTGGTTCAGGGAAACGAGTGCAGGCAGACGCGTGACGTGAGTCATCGGCACCTCCGAAAAATCTCGAGAAGATCAACAAGCGCAATGAACGGCTTGTCGCGAGCGCATTTCTGGAAGGCTTAGTTATTCACGTCGAAGGTCAACCTGTGAGAGCGGGGATGCCTAGCCTACAAGTATTTCGAGGATTATCGCAAGTCGGCGTCGTGCGTAGCTTTGCCCCATTTCTCCAGGAACATCGCCAAGCCAACTTCCTCGGCTCGCAGTCCTTTGCGCGTTCTTGGTCTCGGCAGTTCAGCCAGAGCGCCCAGGAGGAAAACCTCCATTACAGCCGGATGGATGTAGCACTTACGACACACCGCCGGGGTGTTGCCCAGTTGTTTGGCGACATTCTTCACCATTTCCACCACATGCCGCTTGGCGTCCGACTCCGGCTCCCAGTGCAACTCGCGCAGCACTGACAACGCCAGCGCGCTGCCCGCCCAAGTGCGGTAATCCTTGGCGGTGAAGTCGGCGCCAGTGAGCGTTTGCAGGTAGGCGTTGACGTCTGAAGAACTCACTGTGTGGCGCTCACCGTTTTCGTCCAGATACTGGAACAGGTTCTGCCCCGGAATTTCCAGGCAGCGCTTGATGATCCGCGCCAAGCGCCGATCCTTGACGGTGATCTGGTGTTCGACACCGCTCTTGCCGCGGAACTGGAACAGGATCGCACTGCCGTTGACTTCAACATGACGGCTGCGCAGGGTAGTCAGGCCATAAGAGCGGTTGTCCCGCGCGTATTGGGTGTTGCCGACTCTGATCAGGGTCGCGTCAAGCAAGGTGATGACAGTGGCCATAACCTTGTCACGACTGAAACCCGGGGCCTGCAGCAATACTTCAAGCTGCTTGCGCAACTTGGGCAAAGCCAGGCCGAAATCTCTCAGGCGCGAATATTTATCGGCGTCGCGTACCTCGCGCCACCGCGCGTGATAACGGTATTGTTTGCGACCGCGTGCATCACGACCGGTAGCTTGCAGGTGGCCTCGCGGATCGGCGCAAATCCACACGTCGGTGTAGGCCGGCGGTACCGCGAGGGCATTGATGCGTTTGACCTCGTCCTGATCGGTGATGCGCTGGCCATTCACGTCGAAGTAGCAGAACTTGCCGCGCAATTTCCTGCGGGTGATTCCGGGTTGCGTGTCGTCGACATAGAGCAGGGCGGGTGGCAGTGCAACGGGCAGATCGGTATCGTGCATGGCGGTAGTCCTGGCTTGGAATCAGTGGCCGTTACAGCCATTGACCGCACGCCGTTGCAGTGGTGCCGGCGGATTCAAGACAGCACCGCCACCGCCTTGATTTGCGCCCACAGGTGCTGACCGGGGTGCACGCCCAACTGATCCCGGGAATAACGGGTGATGCGAGCCAGCAGCGGCGTGCCGCCCACTTCGAGGCGTATCAATACGTGAGCGGTGTTATCGGCGGGCATTTCACTGATCACCGTGACGGGCAGGCGATTGAGAATGCTACTTTTCTCGACGCTGTGCAGGCTCAGGCTGACATCCCGCGCCTGAACCTTGCACCGCAGCGCTTGGCCTTGGCTCATCGGGGAGTGCGCCACGCGAATGCTCATGTCGCTGGCGGGGAGTTGCAGCGTCAACAACTGGTAGTCGGCGTCGTAGGCGCTGACCAGGCCCTCGATGACCACGCCAGCGTCGTCACCCAGCGCCAGTGGCAGGTCGAGACGTGCCAGGGTTGCACCGATCGGGCCGCTGGCCAGGGCCTTACCGTCGCTGAGCAGGACGATATGATCGGCCAGGCGCGCCACTTCATCCTGCGAGTGGCTGACGTACAGCACCGGAATCTCCAGTTCGTCGTGCAGGCGCTGCAGGTAGGGAAGTATCTCGTTCTTGCGCTGGCTGTCGAGCGCCGCCAGCGGCTCATCCATCAGCAGGAGCCTGGGGCTGGTGAGCAATGCACGGGCGATGCCGATGCGCTGGCGCTCACCCCCTGACAGGTTGAGCGGATGGCGATCGAGCAGATGGCCAATTCCCAGCAGCTCGGTGGCGTGCGCCATGTCGACCCTGCGCTGCGAGGTCGGAATGCGCTTGAGGCCGAACTGCAGATTGGCCAGCACCGACAGATGAGGAAACAGGCTCGCTTCCTGGAAAACGTACCCCAGGGCGCGCTTGTGTGCAGGCACAAAAATCTTCTTCGCGCTGTTTTGCCACACTTCATCATTAACCTGGATAAAACCCTGTTCAGCCTTCTCCAGCCCGGCGATGCAACGCAGGCAGGTAGTCTTCCCGGAGCCGGAATGCCCGTACAGCGCCGTCACTCCACGACCGGGTAATTGCAGGTCGAGATCCAGGGCAAACCCCGGATAGTCCAGTTTCAAACGCATCTGAATCATCGATCAGCTCCAGCCCGCACGGGTCTTGCGGCTGGAGTAGAGCGCCAGCAACACGGCAAACGAAAAGACCAGCATCGTCCCGGCCAGCCAATGTGCCTGGGCATATTCCATGGCTTCGACATGGTCGTAGATTTGGACGGAGACCACCCGTGTTTTGTCCGGGATGTTACCGCCGATCATCAGCACTACGCCGAATTCGCCGACCGTATGGGCAAAGCCGAGAATGGCCGCCGTTACGAAGCCGGGTCGTGCCAGGGGCAGGATCACGCTGAAAAAAGTGTCCCAGGGACTGGCCCGCAACGTCGCCGCCACTTCCAGTGGGCGCGTGCCGATAGCCGAAAAAGCATTTTGCAGGGGTTGCACCACAAATGGCATGGAGTAGAGCACCGAGCCGATCACCAGGCCTGCAAAACTGAAGGAGAGGGTGCCAAGCCCTAGTGATTGGGTGAACTGGCCGATAAAGCCGTGGGGGCCCAGCGCAAGTAACAGATAGAAGCCAATTACCGTAGGGGGCAAGACCAGGGGCAGGGCGACGATTGCCCCGACCGGGCCGCGTAGCCAGGATGTGGTACGCGACAGCCATAACGCGATCGGAGTGCCGATCACCAACAGGATCACCGTCGTCAGCGACGCCAGTTTCAGGGTCAGCCAGATGGCAGCAAAATCGGCACTCGTCAGGCTCATTTAAAGTTGATAACCATAGGATTTGATAATGGCGGCGGCTTTTGGCCCCTTCAGGTATTCAACCAAAGCCCTGGCGGCTGGACTGTCCTTGCCCTTGTTGAGTATCACCGCGTCCTGCTTGATCGGGTCGTGCATGTCGGCCGGAACGACCCAGGCCGAGCCACCGGTCACTTTGCCGTCTTTGTAAATCTGCGACAAGGCGACGAAACCGAGTTCTGCGTTGCCGGTGGACACGAACTGGTAGGCCTGGGTGATGTTCTGGCCTTCGACGATCTTTGCTTTGACTTGATCGGTGAGGCCCAGCTGGGCCAGTACTTGGGTAGCGGCCAGCCCGTAAGGCGCCGCTTTCGGGTTGGCAATGGAGAGATGCTGATACTGATTATCGCTCAGGGCCTTGCCCTCGCTGTCGACGTATCCTTCCTTGGCCGACCACAACGCCAGGGTGCCAATGGCGTAGGTGAAACGTGAACCCTTGACGGTATCGCCTTCTGTTTCAAGTTTCTGCGGCGTGGTGTCATCGGCTGACAGGAACACTTCGAAGGGCGCGCCGTTCTTGATCTGCGCGTAGAACTGGCCGGTTGCACCGTATGCAGCCACCAGCTTGTGTCCGGTGTCTTTCTCGAAGTCGGTAGCGATCGCCTGGATGGGGGCGGTGAAGTTGGATGCGACGGCGACCTGGACTTCGTCGGCTTGGGCCGCTCCCAAAGTGCAGGCAGCCAGCAGGCCGGCAAGGGCAGCAGGGGCAAAACGTGAGGCGCGAAGGGTCATGAACGGCTCCGTGACGGGCATGTAAAGCAACGGGAACAAACGCTATGTAGGGAAATATATAGCGAAATACCTGCAAACGGAACACGATTGTATACACGAGACCGCCAGCGACTCGCGCTTTAGCGGATTAGCTTCGCCAGCCCTTCCTCCGCCAGCCTTCGGGTCAGCGCCGCCGTGCTCATCTCCACCCCAAGGGTAAACGCCTGGCCTGCCCAGAGGTTGCTGAAATCCGCTTCCCCTTTGGCGCGCAGTGGCATCAACGCACCCCCTGCAAGCGGAAAGGCCGGGGCCTTGTCATTCATCGGCCCCAGCTCGCGCATCACTCGATTGAGAATGCCCCGTGCCGGGCGCCCGGTGAAAAGATTGGTCACTGCAGTGTCGCTTTCCCTGGCGGTGCGCAGTGCCTTGTGATGGGCGGCGCTGACCTTGGCTTCCGGGGTAAACAGATAGGCCGTGCCGACCTGCACCGCACTTGCCCCCAGCATGAACGCCGCCGCCACGCCGCGGGCGTCACTGATGCCGCCTGCCGCGATCACCGGGACCTTCACTGCATCGACAATCTGCGGTACCAGGGCGAATGTACCCACCTGGCTACTCACGTCATCGCTGAGGAACATGCCTCGATGACCGCCCGCGTCGTTGCCCATGGCAACGATCGCATCGCAACCATGCTGCTCCAGCCAGATCGCCTCTTCGACAGTAGTGGCGGACGACAGCACCTTTGCGCCAGTCGCCTTGACGCGGTCGAGCAGGGATTTCTCGGGCAGGCCAAAATGAAAACTCACCACTTCCGGCCGCAGTTCCTCGATGACCTCGCAGGTGGCGTTATCAAACGGCGCGCGATTGGACACCGGCGTCGGCGCATCGAAGTCCACGCTCAGTTCGCGGTAGTAGGGCTGCAGCAGATTCTTCCAGTTCCGGGCACGTTGTTCGTCGGCCACAGGCGGTTGATGGCAGAAAAAATTAACGTTGATTGGGCGTTGGGTCTGAGCGCGAATGGCCTTGAGTTCTTCGCGCAGTTGGTCGGTGCTCAACAGGGCGGCGGGCATTGATCCCAATCCCCCGGCGTTGCTAGCGGCGATCACCATGGCGGCACCGGTCGCGCCCGCCATGGGCGCCTGAATGATCGGCAGTTCGATGCCAAGCAGGTCAAGAATGCGGGTGTCTGGCCATTGACTCATTTTGGGGGCTCCCGGGGAGGTAAACAGGGCAGGACGTCGACGTGGATTTGTACCAGCAATGGCGGCGCCAAGGCCATCGCTGTTGCCTGGTAGCCGCCACACAAGACTGTGCGCAGCGCTTGCTTGCGATTGCATCTTGTCAGTCGCCATTGATGTTGGAGGCAAGGCCGTTTTGCTCCCACAGAAGTCATTTCACCCAGGCCTCATTTCACACAGCTGGGTTGCGACTCCCGCTCCAGCAACTCCCGCTTGCGCTCCACTCCCCACCGATACCCTGAAAGATCGCCGTCACTGCGCACCACCCGATGACAAGGAATGGCCACCGCCAGATGATTCGCCCCACAAGCCTGAGCCACTGCGCGAAAGGCTTTGGGTGCGCCAATGCGCTGGGCAATTTCAGCATAACTGGCCGTACTGCCCACCGGGATCTCGCGCAGAGCCTGCCAAACCCGCGCCTGAAACGCGGTGCCGCGCACATCCAGGGGCAAATCCAGGCCCAGGGCCGGGGCCTCGATAAAGCCGACCACCTTGGCAACCAACTGCTCGAACGCTTGATCAGCCCCCAGCAGATTGGCCTGGCGGAACCGATCCTGCAGATCGCACACCAGTAAATGGGGATCGTCCCCCAGCAGGATCGCGCACACTCCGCGGTCGCTCTGCGCTACCAGGATCGCGCCCAATGAACACTGGCCCACGGCAAAACGAATGTCGTTGTTCTGGCCGGCGGCGCGGTAATCGGCCGGCTTCATGCCCAGCACATTGTCCGCTGCGGCGTAAAAGCGGCTATTGGAGTTAAACCCGGCGTCGTACAGCGCCTCTGTGACAGAGCCGCCATCGGCGAGCCGCTCCCGCACCTTGCGCGCACGATGTGCGGCGGCATAACCCTTGGGAGTCAGGCCGGTGGCCGCTTTGAACACGCGGTGGAAGTGAAAGCTGCTCAAACCTGCAGTCGAGGCCAAGTCATTGAGCGCCGGCACTTCCTCGGCGGCTTCGATCTGGCGGCAGGCCGCAGCCACCGTCACCGCATGTTGCGCAGCGAGATCGCTCTGGTCCTTGGCAGCCCTTTTGCTTGGGCGATACCCCGCCGCCTGGGCTTGCTCGGCCGTATCGAAGAACAGCACATTCTGCGGTTTGGGTAACCGCGCAAGGCTACTGGGGCGGCAATAGATGCCGGTGGTTTTCACCGCGTAGACGAACTGCCCATCTGCTCGCGGATCACGAGCAACCACGGCAGCCCAGCGGGGGTCGTCCGCAATGGCGATGGTCGTCGAAGAAGTGGTCATGGCCTCACCTGCATTGAAGTGTTTGATCCAGACTAGTGGGTGGAGCGCAACGCAACACTCCGCGGCTTGCGATGGAACTCGAAAAAGTCACCGCGCCGTCCGGAAGGTGAAGTTGATGCGCTGCTCCCCCAGCCGCAGGTGCTGGCCGTGCTGGATCGGCAATATTGCGTGATAGCGCAAGCGATCGACACCGCCCCATATCACGACATCGCCATGGAACAACGACACCCGCTGACATTTGTCACTGCGTTCAAATCCACCAAACAGAAATACCGCCGGCAGTCCGAGGGACACCGAGACGATAGGCGCCGCCATGGAGGTTTCGTTCTTGTCTTGGTGTAATGACATCTTTGCGCCAGGGGCATACCGATTGATCAGGCAGGAGTCCGGGACAAAACCTGCAAACCCTGCTTCCTGGGCGGCGGCCTGGGCCAACTGAAGAAACACCTCGGGCATTGGTGGCCAGAGCTTGCCGCTCAACGGATCCTGACGGGTGTAGCGATAGCCGCTGCGGTCGGTGGTCCAGCCCCAGGTGCCGCAGCTGCTCAGGGCGGCCGACATGGTGAAGCCACCGGGGGTGACCATCTGCCGGAAGGGCGCGGCCGCGAGGACCGCATCCAGTCCCGGCAGCAAGCGTTCAAGCCAGGGCAGGACGAAGCCCCGCAGCACCCACGACTGTTCGCCGATCTGCTCGCGCGTTGGCGGTTGTACAGGTTCGTGATCGGCGAAAAGATCCGGAGTGGCAGGTCTCATAGGTCATCACTCATCGTGACAATGATCCGCGGTTTGGAAGATGTCGGCGTTACAGCGCCTTGCTCACGCTGATCTCGCTGATGACATCAGCGCCTTGGCCGTGAATCGCGTCCAGCGCAGCCTTGGCTTCTTCGGCGGTGCCGTTTTCAAGCAGAGCGAACTCGAACCGGCGTTCGCCGTTGAGCTTGTATTTGATGACGTATTTGGTCGTCTGGGCCACGTTCATACCTGCGAGTCGGGAGGTGGAAATACCACTCAGCTCAGTTTCGAGCTGGAGCGGCGGATGATCTTGATCGAGTGCGTCAAGGTCGGTTTGCGGGTCACGCTGATCGCTCGGTTGCTCACCGTGTCGATCGTGATGTTCCAGAAACCGGTGCTCGGTGCAGTGATCCGCGCTGGGAAAGTGTCGAACGCGCCGCCGTGGTAAGTGTGGCGACCACCATTTTTGAAGCTTCGAAAGTTGGCGTCGTTCATCAATCGGATGTTGCAGGTTTGCGAGCATTGAATGACGACGATGTCGTCTTCATTGAGGTGCTCGCGCTGGTGGATAAATTTCATGAGGCGCCTCCAGAAGGGCTTTTTCTACAAAATCAAAACGATAGCTTGGTCGATTGGCGCAGTTTATCAGCCCGAACAGGTTATTATCTGGTCGCCATGGTCCACTTTGACAATTAAAAACGGTTATTTGGAGATCCATGAGCGATAAACGCAGTGAGTCTCGGAGAAAAACAGCGTTTGTGCTGTCGGAGGTTCTTTATCGGAGGTTTTGTATGAAGTGGGGTGTATGGTTCCTGCCGTTCTCGTTGGCGATCAGTGGTTGCGCAAGTGTCTCGGAGATCAATGAAACGCTGCCGACCATGAGCGTGATCTCCGGTAAGAAGCCCCATGAATATGCACAGTGCCTTTCCGAGAAGCTCGCCAGCAGCCGTGGTGCCTTGCAGATCGAGCCGCAGAAGGATGGCGTGCGCGTCATCGTGCCGCAGAAGTTTTCTTCGGGGCCGGCCGCGGTATTTGACATCGAAGACCGTTCCGGCGGCAGCAGCATCAAGCTGCACGAGCGCATTTCCAATGTGCCATTGCGCCCCTGGGATGTGCGCAATGCCGCGACTGCCTGCATCTCCGGCTGATAGAATCTGCCTGTCAGCACCAATGCCGCCATCACAATGCTTTGGCGGCATTGTCATTTCTGGAGTGGAATATGAAGCGAGAGCAGGTACAGGTACGTCACGCAGAGGGGCACATTTCGGCCACCCACGTGATTCAGAATCCGGCGAATCCGGGAGAGTGGATCGTTTTTTTCAAGAAGAGCGCCGGGCGCAGTTATTTCCTGGTGGATGACAACGACGAAGTCGAGTCCTTCAGCCGTCTCGACGATCTGATCGAGACCGTGCGCGGCCTCGGGATCAAATTTGCGGAAATCCACATGTAGGGCAGGGCGCCTTACTTGCAGACCACCACCACGCTGCGGTTCTTGAAGTTACCCACGTCTACGCCAAGGGTCTTGTCGCTTTCCTTCAGCGAAGGCGTGCCGTCGGTGCCGACGATCCGGTAGCCGGTGCCCGCGCAGGATGCATCGGCTTTTTCATAGCAGGTCGCCCAGGAATTGGCTTCTCCGGAACAGTCGATGGCCAACCCTTGTTCTCCGTTGTTCAGATAAGTGGTTTCTGAGGTGGCACAGCCGCTAAGGGCCAATACTGCAATCAGTGGCAAAAATTTATTCATGTCGTTGTCGTCGTCAGGATGATAGGGCTAAGCCTGTGACAGCGCTGGCATCAAAAGGTTATAGCTAAAGGCCACTTCTATTGCGATATCTCGCAAAAAAGCCCTGAACGAGCCAGGGCTTGGCTGCGACAAGCTCTGATCAGCGCTTGTCTTTATTAACGCGTCGGCCAGCGCTTGGGTGCTCCAGCTCCAGTACCGAGGCTACCGAGATCGCCATCTCCTCGGACGGAAAGGCCCCGGCGCCGACATCTTCGCCGTTGGCCCCCGCCACTCGCCATTCGCCAGGCTTGACTTGCTTGATCTGGTAACCGTTGACTATTTTTGCTTCCGACATCTATCTGCCTCTTTGGCTGGTTCAATTGCGCAATGATAGCGCCAAATGCACCCATAGGGTGCTGATGGGCGTATGGTGGTGGGATTGCGCACCGGTTTCCCCAAAGTGCAAAGTGCAGCTTCTCTGCTATCTATAGCTATAGGAGGCGATCTGTTCTGGGGAACTATCTGACAGAATATTTCTCTATGATGGCATCGGTTAGCCAGTGCGGGGCATTGTAAGGTGCCCGTCGCCTGATTAGACTGCGCCGAAACTCGTACACACAGCCCTTACAAGGACTTTTATGATCAAGAAATGCTTGTTTCCAGCAGCCGGTTACGGTACTCGCTTCCTGCCAGCGACTAAAGCCATGCCCAAAGAAATGCTGCCGGTGGTAAACAAGCCACTGATCCAGTACGGCGTTGAAGAAGCCCTGGACGCTGGGTTGACCGAAATCTCCATCGTGACCGGCCGCGGCAAGCGCGCGCTGGAAGACCACTTTGACATCAGCTACGAGCTGGAAAACCAGATCAAGGGCACCGACAAGGAAAAATACCTGGTCGGCATTCGCAAGCTGCTCGACAACTGCTCGTTCTCCTATACCCGCCAGACTGAAATGAAAGGCCTGGGTCACGCCATCCTGACCGGCCGTCCGCTAATCGGTGACGAACCATTCGCTGTGGTCCTGGCGGATGACTTGTGCGTCAACCTCGAAGGTGACGGCGTGTTGACCCAGATGGTCAAGCTTTACAAGCAGTTCCGCTGCTCGATCGTGGCCATCCAGGAAGTCGATCCGCAGGAGACTCACAAATACGGCGTGATCTCCGGCGAGATGATCCGCGACGACATCTACCGCGTGCACAGCATGGTTGAAAAGCCAAAACCTGAAGATGCGCCGTCGAACCTGGCGATCATCGGTCGCTACATCCTGACTCCAGACATCTTCGATCTGATCGAACAAACCGAGCCCGGCAAGGGTGGTGAAATCCAGATCACCGACGCCCTGATGAAGCAAGCGCAGAACGGCTGCGTCATGGCGTACAAGTTCAAAGGCAAGCGTTTTGACTGCGGCGGCGCCGAAGGCTACATCGACGCGACCAACTTCTGCTTCGAGAACTTCTACAAGACTGGCAAGGCTTACTGATAGCCAGGATTGCTTGGAATGAAAAGCCACCTTCGGGTGGCTTTTTCTTTTTCGGCCCCCCAATAAATGCTCAACACTTGCCCGGCACGCGTCTGCAGGTATGCTGTTCGCCTGCCGAGGAGATTGAAAATGGCCTACGATTTTGACCTTTATGTGATTGGCGCCGGTTCCGGCGGAGTGCGAGCTGCGCGTTTTGCCGCCGGGTTTGGCGCCAAGGTGGCGGTGGCAGAGAGTCGTTACCTGGGTGGCACGTGTGTGAACGTTGGCTGCGTACCAAAGAAGTTGCTGGTGTACGGGGCGCACTTTGCCGAGGACTTCGAGCAATCGTCCGGTTTCGGCTGGAGCCTGGCCGAGGCGAAGTTCGACTGGGCGACCCTGATTGCCAACAAGGATCGCGAGATCAGTCGCCTCAACGGCATCTACCACAACCTGTTGGTCAACAGCGGTGTGACCTTGCACGAGGGGCATGCCAAGATCGTTGATCCGCACACGGTCGAGATCAACGGCGAGCGCCACACCGCGAAGAACATCCTGATCGCTACCGGCGGCTGGCCGCAGATCCCGGAAATTCCGGGGCACGAGCATGCCATCAGCTCCAACCAGGCGTTCTTCCTGAAAGAACTGCCAAAGCGCGTGCTGGTAGTCGGTGGTGGCTACATTGCTGTCGAGTTCGCGGGGATCTTCCACGGTCTGGGCGCCAAGACCACCTTGCTCTATCGTGGCGACCTGTTCCTGCGCGGCTTTGACGGCGCAGTGCGCAAGCATTTGCACGAAGAGCTGACCAAGCGCGGCATGGACCTGCAATTCAACGCCGACATCGCGCGCATCGACAAACAGGCCGATGGCAGTCTCAAAGCCACTCTCAAGGACGGTCGTGAGCTGGAAGCTGATTGCATTTTCTACGCGACGGGCCGCAGGCCGATGCTGGACAACCTTGGCCTGGAAAATACTGGCGTCAAGCTCGACAAGAAAGGCTTTGTGGAAGTTGATGAGCAATACCAGACTGCCGACCCGTCGATCCTCGCGTTGGGTGATGTCATTGGTCGGGTCCAGTTGACACCAGTGGCCCTGGCGGAAGGTATGGCGGTCGCGCGGCGCTTGTTCAAACCCGAACAATACCGTCCGGTGGATTACAAAATGATCCCGACAGCGGTGTTCAGCTTGCCGAATATCGGCACCGTCGGCTTGACCGAGGAAGAGGCGCTGGAAGCCGGGCACGAGGTGGTGAGCTACGAAAGTCGTTTCCGGCCGATGAAGCTGACCCTGACCGAGTGCCAGGAACGCACTTTGATGAAGCTGGTGGTCGACGCGAAGTCCAACAAGGTTCTCGGGTGCCACATGGTCGGCCCCGACGCGGGTGAAATTGTCCAGGGCTTGGCGATCGCGCTAAAGGCTGGTGCGACCAAGCGGGACTTCGACGAAACCATCGGCGTCCATCCAACGGCCGCCGAAGAGTTCGTCACCATGCGCACGCCTGTCGGCGGTTAATCGGCCTTTGCCGTGACTGGCGCTGTCGCAACGGCAGCCGCCAGGCGCATGCTGTCATCAAGGCTTGCCTGGGTCTTGAGCAGTTCGATTTCCAATCCCTTTTTTAGCTGCGACTGCTCCTCAGCGCTCTGTTTAAGCGACTGGCTTTCCAGCAAAGCTGCACGCAGGCGTTCCTGAAGAAGGGTGCGCTCGCTGTCGATGCGGCTCACCTGTTCCAGCAATTGATCCTGGCGGTTATGGGTATGCTTGAGCTGTTCCTGCAGCAAGCTCAGCTCCCGAAGCGTGCCGCGGTTCTCCGTCAGCAGGCGTTCGTTGTCGCGGTGCAGTTGCGTGATCTCGTCCTGGCGTATCAGGGCGCTCTGTTGAGCTTGGCGAAGCTCCATCTGAATTTGTTGCACCTGCCCCTCATGGCGGCGCTGCTCTTGTTCGCGCTGTTCCTTGACGGCGTTGCGGTAATGTTCCAACGCGTCGCGGGCGTGCAGATGCTTTTCTTCAAGGGAGCGAATCTGCGCATCCTTGTCCTGCAGTCGCAATTCGAAGTCTGCCAGCGCCTGGCTCAGTCCTGCGTTGCGAGTCTGTTCGGTCTGCAATAACAGGAGCGTGTGTTGCAGAGTGTCCGACTCCTGGGTCAGGGCCAGGGTTTGCACTTCGTATTGCTGTTGCAGCTCGATATTGGCTTGCTGCGCTTGCGCCAGTTGCGCATCCAACAACTTTTTCTGCTGATCGAACTGCGCGCGAGCCTGGTCGATGGGTTCTTGTGCCTGCTCTTTAAGTCGCTGGGCGAGGCGGGCTACCAGCCCCGCGAGCTCGTCGTCGATGGGTTCACAGACCGTGTCTGCGGGTTCGCCGCCATCGTCGAGCTCCTTTAAATATCGGTGAATGGTGGTCTTTGAGCCGGTATTGCCCATTTCTATACGTACCGCATCAATGCTCGGATGTTCGCCCCGGGCAAGGATTGCCAGGCGAGCCGTTTGAACCACTGCTTTGTTAATGCCGCCGCGAGCCATGAGCTCTCCTACGATTTCGTACTGTGGTACATACCACGAAAATACGATTGTACCATGATTAAATAATTAGACATAATTACAGAATAATAACATGGGATATATTGGTATTATCCCGTGTGACGGGCTATTTCAGGGATCAGCGGCCCCAAATCCGTACACCAATCCCTGCATGAGCGAGCTTGCTTGCGAAAACCCCCCAAGCGCCGCGGGCCACCTGACCCCCCGGGCCATCGTTAACGACCCTCGCGAGCAAGCTCGCTCCTACAGGAGGCAGGTTCCATGAGCGATCTGGATCGTTATCTAAACGCCGCCACGCGCGACAACACCCGACGCAGCTACCGCGCAGCCATCGAGCACTTTGAAGTCAGCTGGGGCGGCTTCCTGCCCGCAACCGCCGATAGCGTCGCGCGTTATCTGGTGGCCCATGCCGGCGTGCTATCGATCAATACCCTCAAGCTGCGCTTGTCTGCGCTAGCCCAGTGGCATAGCAGCCAGGGTTTTGCCGATCCCACCAAGGCGCCGGTGGTGCGCAAGGTTTTTAAAGGGATTCGCGCGCTGCATCCGGCACAGGAAAAGCAGGCCGAGCCTTTGCAGTTGCAGCATCTGGAGCAGGTGATTGCCTGGCTTGAGCGGGAGGCGCAGATCGCCCTGGCCGAACATGATCAATCGGGCTTGCTGCGAGCCAGGCGTGACACGGCGCTGATCCTCCTGGGATTCTGGCGGGGTTTTCGCAGTGACGAGCTATGCCGGGTGCAGATTGAGCACGTCCAAGCCAGCGCCGGTGCCGGCATTAGCCTGTACCTGCCGCGCAGCAAGGGTGATCGCGACAATCTCGGCAAGACCTACCAGACGCCAGCGCTCCAGCGCTTGTGTCCGGTGCAGGCGTACATCGCCTGGGTCAACGCCGCCGCGCTGGTACGCGGCCCGGTGTTTCGCGGTATCGACCGTTGGGGGCATTTGAGCGATGAGGGTTTGCACCCCAATAGCGTGATTCCGCTATTGCGCCAGGCGTTGCAGCGAGCGGGCATCGCCGCTGAACACTACACCAGCCATTCCTTGCGGCGGGGTTTTGCCACCTGGGCCCATCAGAGTGGGTGGGATCTGAAATCGTTGATGAGTTACGTCGGCTGGAAAGACATGAAATCGGCAATGCGCTACGTCGAAGCCAGTCCGTTCCCCGGCATGACGCGCCTTACTGAAAAGCCATTGGCGTCCTAGATTCCATTTTCTTCTATTAATAGAGTTGGCTAATAGCGAAAGCCAATCAGCAGCATGAGGTTTGCCAATGAGCCATCGAGGGATTGGATAGGTAGGATTCATCTCATCAACTTATCAACCCCTGACGGAGAGTCATCGATGCCTATCATCAACAGCCAAGTTAAACCCTTTAAAGCTGACGCCTTCAAAAACGGCGACTTCGTAAAAGTCTCAGACGCTGACCTCAAAGGCAAATGGTCGGTCGTCTTCTTCTACCCAGCCGACTTTACCTTCGTGTGCCCAACCGAGCTGGAAGACCTGGCCGACAACTACGAAACCTTCCAGAAGCTGGGCGTCGAAATCTACAGCGTTTCCACCGACACCCACTTTGCCCACGCTGCCTGGCACAACACTTCGCCAGCCATTGGCAAAATCCAGTACACCATGATCGGCGATCCGACCCACGCCATCTCCCGCAACTTCGACGTGCTGATCGAAGAGGCTGGCCTGGCTGACCGTGGCACCTTCGTGATCAACCCGGAAGGTCAGATCAAGATCGTCGAACTGAACGATGGCGGTGTTGGTCGCGACGCTTCCGAGCTGCTGCGCAAAATCAAGGCCGCTCAGTACGTAGCGGCTCACCCAGGCCAGGTTTGCCCGGCCAAGTGGAAAGAAGGCGAGGCCACTCTGGCGCCGTCCCTGGACCTGGTCGGCAAGATCTAAGTCTGTGACAAAAGCCTCGTCAGGGCGGGTTTCCGCACCTCAGTAAGCTGCAACCGCCCAATAAAAACGCCCGGGCGAGACTCGTTCGGGCGTTTTTTTATGCCTGCTTTATATGAATCAGCAAAAAGGAAATCGCCCGTATGTTGGACGTCAATCTTAAAGCCCAGTTGAAGTCATACCTGGAACGGGTCACCCAGCCGATCGAGATCGTTGCCTCCCTCGACGACGGTGCGAAATCCCGGGAAATGCTTGAATTGCTGAAAGACGTCGCCAGTCTTTCCAACCAAATTACCTTGCTCGACAACGGTCACGATGCACGTAAACCATCGTTCTCGATCAACCGGCCGGGTGCCGATATCAGCGTGCGTTTTGCCGGTATCCCCATGGGCCACGAATTTACTTCGTTGGTACTGGCCCTGCTGCAAGTAGGCGGCCATCCTTCGAAAGCCAGCGCTGAAGTGATTGAACAGATTAGTTCGATCAAAGGTGAGTTCAGCTTCGAGACTTACTTCTCGCTGTCCTGCCAGAACTGCCCGGACGTGGTGCAGGCGTTGAACCTCATGGCGGTGCTGAACCCCAATATTCGCCATGTGGCTATCGACGGCGCGCTGTTCCAGGCTGAGGTCGATGAGCGTCAGATCATGGCCGTGCCTAGCATCTACCTTAACGGTGTCAACTTCGGCCAGGGCCGCATGGGTCTAGAAGAGATTCTGGCAAAAATCGACACCAGCGGTATCGAGCGCCAGGCCGAAAAAATCAGCGCCAAAGAAGCTTTTGATGTCCTGGTTGTGGGCGGTGGCCCGGCCGGTGCATCGGCCGCAATCTACGCCGCTCGCAAAGGCATTCGCACTGGCGTGGCAGCTGAGCGTTTTGGAGGCCAGGTGCTCGACACCATGGCTATTGAGAACTTCATTTCCGTGCAGGAAACCGAAGGGCCAAAACTGGCCGTAGCCCTGGAAGAGCACGTCAAGCAATACGACGTCGACATCATGAACCTGCAACGCGCCGACAAGTTGATCCCAGGCAGGGACGGGCAACTGCACGAAGTTCATTTCGCCAGTGGTGCAACGCTCAAGGCCAAGACCGTGATTCTGGCGACCGGCGCAAGATGGCGGGAAATGCACGTTCCCGGGGAGCAGCAGTACCGCAACAAAGGTGTGGCGTACTGCCCGCACTGCGACGGCCCGCTGTTCAAGGGTAAGCGCGTGGCGGTGATCGGCGGCGGTAACTCCGGCGTCGAAGCGGCCATCGACTTGGCCGGAATCGTGTCCCATGTGACGTTGCTGGAGTTCGATGCACAACTGCGTGCCGATGCCGTATTGCAGCGCAAGTTGCACAGTTTGCCGAACGTGACCGTGATCGCCAGTGCACAAACCACTGATGTGACCGGCGACGGACAAAAGGTCAATGGGCTGCGTTACAAGGATCGTCAGTCAGGCGAACTGCGCACCGTCGAGCTGGAAGGGATCTTCGTGCAGATTGGTTTGCTGCCCAATACCGACTGGCTCAAAGGCACCATCGAGTTGTCGCCCCGTGGTGAGATCATCGTCGATGCCCGGGGTGAGACTTCGATGCCCGGCGTGTTCGCTGCCGGCGACGTGACGACGGTGCCGTATAAACAGATCGTGATTGCGGTGGGCGAGGGCGCCAAGGCTTCCCTTAGCGCATTCGATCACCTGATCCGCACCTCGGCGCCGGCATAAACGCCAAGGCTGAAAACACAAAACCCCATGACAGAGCATGGGGTTTTTTGTGCGAGGTCGAAAACCGTAGGGGGCGGCTTCAGAGCGGAGCGGGCTGGATGATTTCGACCCAGTAGGCATCCGGGTCCTTGATGAAGGCCAGGCTTTTCATGCGGCCATCGGTCAGGCGTTTCTGGAAGTCGCAGCCCAGTGCTTCAAAGCGCTCACATGCGGCAACGATGTCAGGGACCGAGATGCAGATATGACCGAATCCCCGCGGGTCGGTGTTGCCATTGTGGTAAGCAAATTCCGGGGCATTTTCAGTGCCGTGGTTGTGGGTCAGTTCCAGGATGCCTGGGATCGACTTCATCCATTCGGTGCGTGCAGCGGCGTCAGCCGGGATCTGCCCTTTGTCGATCAGTGCCAGGAAGTAGAGGCTGAATTCGGCTTCCGGGAAATCGCGTTTTTCCACCAGGGAGAAACCGAGGATTCGCGTGTAGAAATCCAGCGACTTGGTGATGTCTTTGACCCGCAGCATGGTGTGGTTGAAGACGAACTTCTGCGTGGCGCTGTCGGGTTGTGCGGTGACGCCAGGGAAGGTGTTCAATTCGTGCAGGCTCATGGGCCCTCCGGTCAATAAATGGGCTAACGAATGGCAGCAATGATACGCAAGGGATTCGACATCACCAAACCCAAAGCGTCCGCTATTGCCTGACAGTCGGAGCGGGCCCAGACTTGAAGACTCAAACCTTGAGTACAACTGTGCAATGATTCGATTCTGTTTGTTGACCGGCCTGGTGTCGGTAATTGCCGCGGCCCAAGCAGCACCGCCGCTGATCACCTGGCCTGGCGGCTGGGAGGTAGAAGCCGCTCCCCAGGCCGACGCCGCCTCGAAAGTCTCGCGCCAACGTGCAGTAAAAAACGATCCGGGCGGTATGCCCTTGCTGGTGATGGAGCTGACCATGACCCCGGTGGAACCCGGGCATCAGGTCAACCTGCAAGGCGTATTGCTGGAAATGCGCAAATCGGTACAAAAGGACTTTTTCCAGGGCGGATATCAAAGTGTTTGTAACAAGATCCATGCGGCCCGCCTGAGTGATTTGCAGGCCCTGGAGACAACCTGCACCATTACCCAGAACGGACGACACGTGCTCACTCAGACACTGGTTGCGGCAGTGGGCTCCGATAAGGCATACGTACTTTCTTATGCAGGACAGGCCGAGGCCTACAAGGCCGGAAAAGATGAGATAGCAGCGGCTCGCAACAATTTGAAACTGTAGTTGTGATCATGCAAGTTGAATAGGGTTGTCCTAAAATATTAAGCAAAAACTTAGTGGCGATATGTATAAAAAGCCCTGTACGGGCAGGGCTTTTTTATGACTGCAAGTACTTACCCGCGCAGCCAGGACTCAACCATCGACGCACCGTACTGTTCCTTCCAGGATTTCAGGCCGCGGTGGTTGCCGCCCTTGGTTTCAATCGATTCACCGGTGTGTGGGTTGTGATAGACCTTGACTACGCGAGCACGCCGGGTTTTTGGGGCGGATGCCAACTGCAGGCTCGATTTCGCGGGGTTCGGATCGAGAAGGGCGATGATGTCACGCAGGCTCTTGCCATAGGTTTTCATCAGCCCCTGGAGCTTCTCTTCAAATTCCATTTCTTTCTTGAGCCCGGCGTCGTTCTTCAAGGTCTCAAGCTGCTTGAGCTGCTCTTGAAGGGCCTTTTCAGCGGCACGAAATTCAGCGAGTCTGGACAATATATTTACTCCAATAGTGTATGTGACTGATGCCTGCCGCAAACAAAGCTATAAGCCAGGCGCGTTGAAGCGACTCGGTGCTAGTGGCTCGTTCGCGCATATTTGTGCGAGCAGTAAAAAGTGTAGTGGTTAACGCGAAAAGAGTAAATAATGAACTTTTCTACATGTAACAACAGCCGCGTGTCGAAGTGTTCGCGCGCGGCGTCATTAGTGCTCCGTTCGAGTCGATAAATTAACGTTTTGTTAATGCCTTAATGAACTGCGCGCCGGGCATCGGTCGCGCGAACAGATAACCCTGCAGGAAACCGACACCACGAGCCGTCAGATAATCACTTTGCTCTTCGGTTTCCACACCCTCTGCAACGATGCCCAGATTGAGCTTCACCGAGAGCTCAATAATGCTGTCGAGGATATGCCCCGACAGCGCATCGGCGCCGATCATGGCGACGAAACTCTGATCGATTTTCAGGAAGTCGACATTGAACTGACGCAAGTAGCCGAGGCTCGAATGCCCGGTGCCGAAGTCATCGATGGCGATATTTACCCCGAGATCATGCAGTTGTTCGAACAGTTGGTGGGTGATGTCAGTGGGGACGATCAGTTCTCGCTCGGTCAACTCCAGCACCAGGCAGACCGAGCCCGGAGTGAAATGGCTGAGGAATTCGCGGCAATCGTTGATCAGTTGCAGGTCCTTGCAATGACTGGCAGTTATGTTGATGCCGATGCGCAATGGTTGATCGAAAGAGCTGGCGATGGGCGCGAGGAGTTCGGCGGTTTGTTGCATCAATGAGCGGGTCATGGGCACGATCAGCCCGGAATGTTCGGCAAAGGGGATGAACAGGTCTGGCCGCACCAGGCCCTCTTTCGGATGGTTCCAGCGCATCAGCACTTCGGCGCCCGACCACTGTTTGCTGTCGCCCGACACCACTGGCTGAAAGTACGGAACAAATTCCCTGGCTTCCAGTGCCCGTTGCATCTCGACACTTGGCGAAGTCGAACGCTTCTGCAGAATGTGCCCGATCAGCCCGGAGATCACGCCAAAAAAAATCAGCAGGCTGAATAGCGGCGGGTACTCGGTGCTGATGTAGCGCCAGGTCTCGCCTTCGGGGAAACCCGCTGTCACGTTAAAGGCATAATGTTGCGAGTCTAGGGCCGTTTGCGCCACAGGCAAGACGGGCAGGGGGCCCTCGTGGAACTGCCCATTGGCGTCAAGCCAGTTAGGGCCTACCTGCAACAGCAAGATGCTCTTGCGCCCGATCAGACGCAGGATATTGCTCAGGTGATAACCGTCCAGGGTGCTCAATGCGCCCTGTTCGCCTTTGCGCAGCCGATAGACCAGCAAAGCGGTGTCAGGTGTCACCGGGTTACCCTTCATCAGCAGTAACTGCCCTTGGTTATAATCACCCGGCATTATTTTTTCGTGAGCTTCACCGAACAGCGAGCTGCAATAGAGCGTGTCGTCCCACAACAGGCTCGTCGAGCGTACAAAGGGGCGGCGGGTGACTTGTTCGCGCAGGGCCAGTTTGACGTCGACACAAGGCTGACCGGCCAACGGCAATAGTTCTTCTGCTGCCTGGGCGGTGTTGTCGAGCATCAGGTCGAATTGAAGGATGGCCTCTTCGGCAGTCAGGCGCGAACTCTGCTCCAGGGCGCGTTGCGCCTGCAGGTAAAGAATCACAACGCCCAGCAGGATCGGCAGCAGTGCGCTGAGCAGGGTGACGATGATGCGGAAACTGCGTTTGCGGCGGGTGTTGGTGCTCAATTGCATTTGGTAAACCTGGGTGACGAGATAGGGCTCTCAACTGCTGGCAGGACAACCACAGGCCTTCCAAAAAGAGTGTGACAGCGGCCATGATAGTTGGCCTTTGGCCAGTCTGCCCGGGACAATACACCCCTTACGCGACAGCGTTGAATGAGGATTTGATACAGAAGGCGGACAAATATGTTTACGCTGTGTAGAATCCGGTTACGCATACAAGAATAATCGTCTTCTGGCAGCAGAAGCCTCGCCCGTCTTAGCCTTGGGTCGACAATGAAGATATTTGGGTTTCAACTGATCTATGGTGACTTCCTCGCGCGCAGCGTGAGAGGTATCTCCTGCGCGCCGCCCGCCGACCTCAGCATTGCCAGCAACTAACATTTGTTATTTCAGCTGTTAATTCTAAAAGCATGATGAGGCGCCAACCATGGCAGATTTATACGAAAACCCAATGGGCCTGATGGGCTTCGAGTTCATCGAATTTGCATCGCCAACCCCGAACACCCTGGAGCCGATCTTCGAGATCATGGGCTTCACCAAGGTGGCGACCCACCGCTCCAAGGACGTGCACCTGTATCGCCAGGGCGCGATCAACCTGATCCTCAACAATGAGCCCAACAGCGTTGCCTCGTACTTCGCGGCCGAACACGGACCGTCGGTGTGCGGCATGGCGTTCCGCGTCAAGGATTCGCAGAAGGCCTACAAGCGCGCTCTGGAACTCGGCGCCCAGCCGATCCACATCGAGACCGGCCCGATGGAGCTGCACCTGCCGGCGATCAAGGGCATCGGTGGTGCGCCGCTGTACCTGATCGATCGTTTTGGTGAAGGCAGTTCGATCTACGACATCGACTTCGTATTCATCGAAGGCGTGGACCGCAACCCAGAAGGCGCGGGCCTGAAGATCATTGATCACCTGACCCACAACGTCTATCGCGGCCGCATGGCGTACTGGGCGAATTTCTACGAGAAGCTGTTCAACTTCCGCGAGATCCGCTACTTCGATATCAAGGGTGAATACACCGGTCTGACCTCCAAGGCCATGACCGCACCGGACGGCATGATCCGCATCCCGTTGAACGAAGAGTCGTCCAAGGGCGCCGGGCAGATCGAAGAGTTCCTGATGCAGTTCAATGGCGAAGGCATCCAGCACGTGGCCTTCCTCAGCGACAACCTGATCGACACCTGGGACCGCCTGAAGAAGATCGGCATGCGCTTCATGACCGCGCCGCCTGAGACCTACTACGAGATGCTCGAAGGCCGTTTGCCGAACCATGGTGAGCCGGTCAACGAACTGCAGATGCGTGGCATCCTGCTCGACGGTTCGTCGGAGTCGGGCGACAAGCGCCTGCTGCTGCAGATCTTCTCGGAAACCCTGATGGGCCCGGTGTTCTTCGAGTTCATCCAGCGTAAAGGCGATGATGGATTTGGCGAAGGCAACTTCAAGGCGCTGTTCGAATCGATCGAGCGGGATCAAGTGCGTCGTGGCGTGCTGAGCACTGATTAAATCGTTACACCGTAAAAACTGTGGGAGCGAGCCTGCTCGCGATAGCGATTGTGCTTTCAACGTTAATGTTGACTGACACACCGCCTTCGCGAGCAGGCTCGCTCCCACATTGTTTTGTGGTGTTTCTAGGGCCGGCGATGGCGCATCAAATGCTTGAACCCTTCAAACACCAGTACCAATACCGCCATCCAGATCGGAATGTAGGTCAGCCATTCACCGGGCTTGATGCTTTCCCCCAGCAACAAAGCCACCCCCAGCAACAGCACCGGCTCAACATAGCTCAACAGCCCGAACAAGCTGAACGGCAACAAACGGCTGGCGATGATATAGACCACCAGCGCCGACGCACTGATGACCCCAAGCAGCGGAATCAGCAGCGACAACCACGGGTACAGGTCAAACACCGCAAAGCCCTGGTCGCCACTTTGCACAAGCCAGAACGCCACCGGCAGGGTCAGCGCCATGTCCAGCCACAGGCCACCCAGGTTGTCTGATTTCAGGCGTTTGCGCAGTACAAAAAATGTTGGATAACCGATGCACACCAGCAGGGTCGCCCAGGAAAAACCACCCACCTGGTACAGCTCGTTGATCACCCCGAGGCAGGCGAACACCACCGCAACTTTTTGCAGATAGGACAAGCGCTCGCCAAAGGCGATTCTTCCCGTGAGTACCATGGTCAAAGGCAGCAGGAAATACCCCAGCGAAACATCAAGGCTGTAGCCGTTGAGCGGCGCCCACATGAACAACCACAGCTGCACGCCGAGCAGGGCAGAGGAGGCGACCAGGCCGGCAATTAATTTCGGCGTGGCGATAACACGTCGTACCAGCTCGACCACCCGCTTCCATTCGCCGGACACCACCATGTAAACGGTCATGCACGGCACGGTCAGCAGCATGCGCCAGCCAAAAATCTCCACGCCGCTCAAGGGGGCGAGCAGCGAGGTGTAGTAATACATGACGGCAAACAGCACGGAGGCCGTGACCGATAGAGCGATGCCTTTAGACAACTTGTCCTCGCGACGGTGGAGGTAAGACGGGGTGTGGAGGATACGTGCTTTCAATAGCAAATATTGACTGATTGATCAATTCAGGCCCTGTGGGATTTGCGGCTGTAATAGCAGTTACCTGTCAACATTGACAGTTACGCGGTTTTGAAAAAAGCGATCTACTTCTCCCCAACGCAGAACGGCGGGAGGCTTTTGGACTGTTCCCGACAGTATTCGGTCTGCTTTCGAACTCGAGCGCCATGGGAGCCCATGGTGGCAGTGGTGAACACGGAGAGCGACAACATGTCAGGTCAAGATAATAAGGAGCAACCAATGCCTGTCGGGCAAGCAACATCCGGCGGGGCCGCAACATTGGTTGTTCAAGATCCGGATGTCAGACATATCGTGATAGCCGGGGACACTACCGGACTAATACTCCGGTCAACGCTGAATACAGATCAAAAGACCACGATCGTTACATGGGGTGGAACGCTGCCGGACGCTCCCCCGGACGTTGATTATTTCAGGCTCCAGATTGCGCGTGGCGGCAGTAACGAGTGGACAGTATTGACAGAGCATTCCTTCACCGGTGGGGATACCTGGGCACAGTTGGACTTCACTATCCCCAGCGTATTTCTGGTGGATTCGGAAAACGAAGGTGCTTTCGACCTCAGGTATGAGCATGTCAGCCATCAAGGATCTACTGACCACTCCAACCGCGTACGCATCTTTATCGATAAGATCGCTCCGAATGCAGGGATACCTCCGAGCAAGATGGTGTTCTCCATCACGTCTCCCATCATCGATACAACGTTTGGCACGGATGATTTCCTGGAGGCAACAATTCCCAACTGGACCGGCGATCCAGTTGGCACCAAGGTCGCCTTCGCTTGGTTGAAAGGCGAGTTGCCCGAAGATCCCGCTGGCATCCCTCTGATCGGACCGGAGCCGATCCTCGCCGGCGGCAAGGTAAAAATCCCCAAATCCCGATTCACGGATGCGGGGGACGGCCTGTGTTGCGGGGGGTACATCCTGATCGACAAGGCGGGCAATCCCAGCGCGCTGTCTTTGTATGAGCTCATGTCGGTAGCGCTGGGGCCCTTACCGCTTGTGCCTCTGGCTAAGCCTGAGGTTACGGATTCTACCGGTGGGGAGCTGCTTCGCTCGGACATCATCAATGGTGGAGTCATCGTCCATATAGACAAAATAGCCAACGGCAAAGAAACCGACACCATCGTCGTCAAATGGAAAGATCAGGAGCTTAGACCCGGTACACCTGTGGGACCTAACCCAGTTAACGGTTTTGACATTTTCGTGCCGTGGGAGATAATTTTGCGGGTTTATGGTAGTGCGACTGGCAGTGTGGATACCCCTGTAAGTTACACGGTGGAGCGCGGTGTCGAGCCTTTTGGCTCGGCGGTTGAAACCGTTAAATGTAACCTGTCCAATACCGGGCCGGTGAACCCTTTGCCGGAACCTGGCAACCCCGATTTGACGGCGGTCACGATTGTAGGGGATTCCGACGTAGATAACGTATTGGTCTCTGCCGATGAGAACAAGGATGTATTTGCCAAAATCCCGCTCGTCGCACCCTTGGTCACCGGTGATGTGTACCAGGTCATGTGGAACGGAACACCGATCGGTAATCCCTATGTTATCGATATACTGGACGACAGCGCGGGGGACACTATCGAGATCAAGCTCGACTGGGACGTTATCCGCAGCCAAGGCCCCAACGATGCTATGCCAGTGTGGTACTTGCTGACGAACCCGGGCCACGCAAACCCGCAAGAACCGAAAATCCGTACACCGGTTGAGATCAAGTTCCTGGTCCTGACAATGCCGCCGGCCGAACCTTTGCATACGACCGATGGCCGATCCCTTACCTGTCGTTCCTTGCGCTGGAACGACGCCAGCACCAGTTACGGCTTCCAGTACAGAATCCCACCAAGTGTTCACATGAACGCGGGCGATGACGTCAAGGTGACGTGGGAGGCGTATAAAAATTTTACGACTCCGGAACACGTGGCCGGCGCCAAGAAAGAATTCACCTTCACCAACATTTCTCAAGAGCAGGCCGATGAGGGAATCGTGTGGCTTATCGAACCTTTCGGCACTCACATCCAGCCTATTTTCGTCACCGGCATTTCGTGGGGTAAAGGCGAAGTGACCTACACGATTACGGGAAAATCCGATCAAGTTCAGGGATGATTCAGGGCATTCCGCACTTGCCAAACTCTTCGTGGTGCTTATGAGCGGTGTCGGCGACGATGTGACTCGGATGGGGGCGAATATGGGAAGAACGGGGCGATCCGTAACAAGAACTGTTAAGTCCGGCTCCTCGCATGCCGGAAGGACAGGTCGGCCCGGCGCATCCGGTATGTCGAATGTCACAGATGATATGGCGGGGCTTAATATTAAGAGATCTCCTTCAGCAGGGCCAGATCCAGAGCCGGCGCCGGACTACGACTTGGATGTACTGGATAATGGGGCTGCTGGAGGTAATGTACGTTCTGATGTACCCCGGCCGACGAAGATCAAACTGCCGAAATGGAAAGAACATAACCCTGAGCATAATAAGAAACACTTTCCAGAAGCGTATGCAGATGCGCTAAAGATGAGTAAGGAAGGCTCAACTATAGGACCACATGAAACCATACCAGGTGCGGTATGGATGACAGGTAGGGGGCAAGAACGGTTAGATATATATTTTGATTTGCCGGTGCGCAACCGGGTTCTACGTATGCCAGATCTCGCGCGACGGACTAAAGACCGATTCGGCTTTAACGTGTAAGGGATGTTTTTGATCGATGGTGTCTTGAATGTATCCGCATTCCATGCGGATACATTTTAATCAAGTACTTCGCAACCCACTCACCCGCGCAAACTCCATCAACCCACCGTCATGCACAAGTCCCAACTTGTCCATGGCGGTACGTTTTTGCCTGCTGATGGTTTTTTCGCTGCGGTTCAGTTGCGCGGCAATTTGTCGCCCGGACAGTCCCTGGGCAAACAACCTGACCACTTCGATTTCCCGGTTCGAGAGGCTCACTGAAGGTGTGTTCGAACCAGCGATGGGCAAGGCCTGGGCATCGAGAATCGCGGCAAAAGTCGGGCAAAGGTATCGACGTCCCCTAGCGGTAGAGTAAACCGCTCGTTTCAACTCGCTCAAGGCGCTGCGCTTGTCGAACAGGCTATTCACACCGACATTGAGCAAGGCTTGCAACAAGGAGGGGTTGCGCAACATGGTTATCACAATCAGCGGCAGGGAGGCGAAGTGCCGTTTGAGGTAACTCATCAATGCCAGCCCATCGGGGAAGCATCCATAAGGCATCACGTAGTCGCTGATCACCAGGTCACAGGGCGTGCGCTGCAGATGATGGATCAGCTCATCGGCATTTTCAGCCGTGGCGACCACTGAATATGGGGTGTCGGCATAGGAGGAGAGCACCATTTCGATGCCCGAAAGCACGACCGGATGATCGTCGGCGATGATGATTCGCAGCGCTTTGTTGGGTTGATGCCCATGGGGCACTGGCGTGTCGTCACAGGCATTGGCGCGGGAGAGTTCAAACGGTTGGGATCGAGGTATGGGGGCCAGCATCATGAAAGTCTCAACAGGGGTCAATGACAGGCCGACCGCTGAAGAGACGTGGTTCAAGGTGCGTGAATCAGACCTCGTTCCAGTGCCATGACCATGGCGGTCCAGCGCGACCTCACGCCGAATTTTCGGCGGATATTGCAAAAATGGTAATTCACACCAGCCTCGGTGCATTGGATGATCTGCGCGATTTCCCAGGAGGATTTACCAATGGCGGCCCACTGCAAAAGCTCCTGTTCCCGCGCCGTCAGCTTGATCGCTTCAGGTTGTGGGCGCTCTGGCGGCTGGAAACCGGTCTGGGTTGGCGATGATCGAACCGACACGGTATTGGCACGGTACATAGTTGAATCTCCCATTCATCATCATTGACGGCGTGGGCGCGGTGGAATCTTCCTACATCTTGATGGCATGGTTCGCGCGACCGTCCTTCAGGCACCTGACTTCAGGGCTGGAGGCTCGGTTTCCTTATAGCGCGAATCACCCCGCTTGGAACCTGTCACAAATTACAGGTAGTGGACTTTAATCGGACTTCGCAGAACTGGCTGTCAGCAAAGGGATCAAGCTGTGTAGGAGATATCTCTGAATTTTTTATCACCCCATCCGTTCGTCGATTTCAAGGTGGTACTGGCGCGCGGCGCGATTTGAGATAGGGTTGACTCAGGAACTCGCGCGATTGGAGAAATACATGCGCTATTCAGGCTTGACCCAACGCATCGCCGGTGAAGGCGCTGCGGCCTGGCAGATTCATAACCGCGCGCTGCAAATGCGCGAAGAGGGTGTCGACGTACTGCTGCTGTCGGTCGGCGACCCGGATTTCGATACACCCAGCCCCATCGTCCAGGCCGCCATCGACAGCTTGCTGGCCGGCGATACCCACTACTCGCAGGTGCGCGGAAATCGGGCTTTGCGCGACAGCATTGCCCGCCGTCATCGGCGTCGAAGTGGTCAGGTGGTGGATGCCGACCATGTGATCGTGATGCCTGGCGCGCAATGCGCGGTGTATTCGGTCGCGCAGTGCCTGCTTGATCCGGGTGACGAAGTAATAGTCGCCGAGCCGATGTACGTGTCCTATGAAGGCGTGTTTGGCGCGTGCGGCGCCACCGTGGTGCCGGTGGCGGTCCGTCCGGAGAACGGCTTTCGGGTCGATCCGGCGGATGTTGAGGCCCGGATCACCCCCAAGACCCGCGCGCTGTTGCTCAACAGCCCGAACAACCCCTCCGGCGCCAGTTTGTCGCTGACAATCTGGAAGGAGCTGGCCTTGTTGTGTGTACGTCACGACCTGTGGTTGATCAGTGACGAGGTCTACGGTGATCTGCTGTACGAGGGCGAACACACCAGCCCGGCCAGTCTGCCAGGCATGGCCGAGCGCACTGCGACCATCGACAGCCTGTCCAAATCCCATGCTATGAGCGGCTGGAGGGTGGGGTGGGTGATCGGGCCCAAACCCTTGAACGACCATCTGGAGCATCTCTCGTTGAGCATGCTGTTTGGCATTCCGGAGTTCGTTCAAAAGGCGGCGCAACTGGCGCTGGATGAAGATCTTCCGGAGGTTGCGCTGATGCGCGAAGAGTATCGCCAGCGGCGCGACCTGGTGTGTGCGAGCCTGAACCAATGTCCTGGTATCCGGGCCATTCGGCCGGATGGCGGGATGTTCGTGATGGCTGATGTGCGCCAGAGCGGGTTGTCCGCTCAGCATTTCGCTGAGCGGCTGCTGCAAGGGTATGGCGTGTCGGTGCTGGCAGGTGAGGCTTTCGGGCCGAGTGCGGCGGGGCATATCCGCATCGGCCTGGTGGTGGACCAGCGCAAACTGGCTGATGCATGTCGACGGATTGCGCTGTGTGCCATGGACCTTCTGGAAGCGCGGCGGGCCTGAGAAAAGATCGCAGCCTGCGGCAGCTCCTACGGATGTACGCGTTCCGATGTAGGAGCTGCCGCAGGCTGTAATCTTTTGATCTTAGTCTTTCCAGGCCGCCCGATTCACCAGATTTGCCGGACGCTCACCCGCCAATGCCGCCAGCAGATTATCGACCGCACACCGAGCCATCGCCTCCCGGGTCTCATGGGTTGCCGAGCCCATATGCGGCGTTGCCACCACGTTGTCCATCTGCAACAGCGGCGAGTCGTAGTTCAGCGGCTCACGCTCAAACACATCCAACCCCGCCGCGCGAATCTGCCCCGCACGCAACGCCTCGATCAACGCCGCTTCATCCACCACCTTGCCCCGGGAAATGTTGATGAAGATGCTTTGTGGTCGCATCAGGGCAAATGCCTCTGTGCCGATCAACCGTTCGGTTTCAGCGGTCAATGGCAAGGTCAGGCAGATGAAATCCGCCTGTTGCAACAGCTCGCTCAGGCTGCGGTACTGCGCATTAAAGCGCTGCTCGACTGCTGGCTTTGGCGAGTTACTGTGATAGATCACCGGCATGCCGAACCCGCAATGCCCGCGTTGGGCGAGTGCTTCGCCGATGCGGCCCATGCCGATGATACCCAGGGTTTTGCCGTGCACGTCGCTGCCGAAATGTGCGGGGCCAAGGTTGCGGTTCCAACTGCCTGCGCGAACCATGTTCGCCAGTTCTACCACGCGTCGGGCGGCCGCGAGGATCAACGCAAAACCGGTGTCGGCGGTGGTTTCGGTTAGCACGTCCGGGGTATTGCTCAGCAAGATGCGCCGCTCGGTCAGGTATTCGATGTCGTAGTTGTCGACGCCCACTGAGACGCTGGCGATGGCTTCCAGGTCAGGCGCAAGATCGAGCAGTTCGGCATCCAGCTTCAGGCTGGCACCGAGCAGGCCATGGGCGCGGGGCAGGGCATCGCGCAATCGGGCCAGGCCATCGGCGTCGAGGCGTTCGATCAGCGTCACTTCGGCCTGCGCGTGCAGGCGAGCCATCTGCAGCGGCGAGAGTTTTTTGTACAGAACAACCTGCTTTTTCATTGTCATGATCTCGATCAGGAGTGGGCGGCAGCGCGGGTTAAGCCGACCGTGGGACGCTCCCGGTCACTGGCGCCAGGTTTGAGGCAAATGGTCAGCACCACCGAGAGCATCAGCGCGCCGCTCATGAGCAGGTACGAAGCACCGGGCGAACCGGTGGCGCTGTTCAGGTAACCCACCAGGTAGGAGCCGCCGAACGAACCCAGCGCGCCCATGCTGTTGATCAACGCCATGGCGCCGCCGGCAACGTTGGCCGGGAGGATTTCCGGAATGATGGCGAAAAACGGCCCGTAAGGCGCATACATGCTGGCACCAGCAATCACCAACAAGGTGTAGGACCACCAGAAGTGTTCGGCGCCCAGCGCGTAGGACCCATAGAAAGCAATCGACGCGATCAGCAGCGGCGGCCAGACGAAACGCTTGCGTTTTTGCAGCTTGTCCGAGCCCCAGGACACCAGCAGCATGCCAATGACGGCCGCCAGATAGGGTAGCGCCGAAAGCCAGCCGGCTTCGATCATGTCCATTTGCGCGCCAGCCTTGAGAATCGATGGCAGCCATAGCACGAAGCCGTAGACACCGATGCTCCAGCAGAAAAACTGCAAGGCCAGGAGGATGACCTTGGGTGAGCGGAACGCTTCGGCGTAGTTCTTCACCGCTTTGATGCCGACCTGCTCGGCGGCCAGGGCGCTTTCCAGATCGTTTTTTTCCTGGTCACTGAGCCACTTGGCCTGAGCCGGACGATCGTCCGCCAGGCGCCACCAGATAAAAGCCCAGAGCACCGCCGGCAGACCTTCGATAATGAACATCCAGCGCCAGCTGTAATGCTGCACCAGATACCCCGAAACCACTGACATCCACAGCATGGTGACCGGGTTGCCGAGGATCAGAAAGGTGTTAGCGCGGGAGCGTTCGGCGCGGGTGAACCAGTGACACAGGTAGATCAGCATCGCTGGCATCACCGCAGCTTCGACCACCCCAAGCATGAAGCGGATGACGATCAGCCAGTAGGCATTGGAGACGATCCCGGTCAGGGTGGCCAGCCCGCCCCAGAGGATCAGGCTGACAAATATCAGCTTTTTCACGCTGTGCTTTTGCGCATAAATCGCGCCCGGTACCTGGAAGAAAAAGTAGCCGAGGAAGAACAGGGCGCCGAGCAGGGATGACAGGCCTGGGGTGATCATCAGATCTGCCGCCATGCCCGAGGCAGCCGCGAACCCGTAGTTGGCGCGGTCCAGATATGCCAGGCTGTAGGTGATAAACACGATGGGCATGATGTACCACCAGCGGCGGGTGGCGAGGGTTGCGGTTTTCATGGTGGTGCTCCTGAGCTTGTTGTTTTTGTCGCAGCAGGTAACGAATTCGAAATCTTCAGTGAATGGTCAGGCCTCATCGCGAGCAGGCTCGCTCCCACAGGGGATTTGTGTTGGAATCCGGTCCAGTGTGGGAGCGAGCCTGCTCGCGCTGGCGGCCTCGAACTCTACGGACATCTCGGATCGGGTCGGCAACCCCTCCATATCCCCCCGACTTTGCACCGCCCGGCTGCCAATCCAGTTGGCCCGCTGCACAGCTTCGGTAAAACTGTGGTTGTCGAGCAGGGCGCTGATGATGCCGACGGCGAATCCATCACCGGCCCCGACGGTATCGACCACCGTTTTCACCGGAACGCCGTCGACAAAACCGGCATCCAGATGCGTGCGGTAGTAAGCGCCATGCGGCCCCAGCTTGATCGCCACCGCTTCGGCGCCCTTATCGAGGTAGAAGGCGGCGATGTCGGCCGGATCGTCGAAACCGGTGAGCAAGCGACCCTCACTCAGCCCCGGCAACACCCAATGCGCGAGTGCGGCGAGGCGGTTGATCTCGCTGATCATCTGTTGCTCGCTGTCCCACAGGCCGGGGCGCAGGTTCGGGTCGAAGGAAACGCTGCGCCCGGCCTCGCGCATGCGGGTCATCAATTCGAACGACATCTGCCGTGCGGTTTGCGATAGCGCCGGTGGGATGCCGGTGGCGTGCAGGTGTCGGGCCTTGAGCAAATGGGGCACGATCGAGTGCGGCGACAGGTGGCTGGCTGCCGAACCGCGACGGAAGTACTCGACGGCGGGGTCGCTGCCATCGTCAGTGCGGGATTTGAGCTGGAAACCGGTAGGGTGGGCGAGGTCAATATCGACGTGGCGGCAATCCAGACCTTCCTTTTCCAGCGTGTCGATGACAAACCGGCCCAGGGAATCGGCACCCACCCGACTCAACCATGCCACCTTGAACCCCAGCCGCGACAAGCCAATGGCGACATTGCTGTCGGCCCCGGCAATGCGTTTGCGGAAAGCGCTGACACTGGACAGGTCGCCGGCCTGTTCGGCGACGAACATCGCCATGGTTTCGCCGAACGACAGAATATCGATCTCAGACATGGGGGAAGTTCCGCTTCGATTGGCCCAGGTGGGCGAGGGTGGCGACGTGTTCGCGGGTCAACTGCACCAGGTCATCGCCCTGCAACGGGTATTCCGCCGCGCGCATGACGCCTTGGGCCATGTGCCCCAGCAGGTGTTCCCACTGTTGCAAGTCGCTGGCGGCGGGCGGGATAGCGACCAGCTTGCCGTCGGCGCGACGGGTCACCGCTTTGCAGTGCACATAACCCACATGGCGACCGAGCAATCGCGCAGCGCTGGCAGCCGACTGGTCCTGCCAGTGCCAGTTGCCGATGTCGAAAGTCATCTTGATGGGGAGATTGTGCCGCTCCACTGCATCGAAAAAACGCTGGAAGGGTTCGATGCGACCGCCGTGCAGGGTCTGGTCGTTCTCAACCAACAGCTGCACCGGGCTCTGGGCGAGTGTGCGAGTCAGGGCCGCAAGGTCGCTGTTGTCCGTGAAGTAACCCAAGGACACTTTCAGCCATTTGGCCCCGCATGCCTCGGCTCGCTGCAACGCGCCGATCAGTTCGCGATTGGGTTTGGACTGGCCGGCCAGCCACATTTCCATTGGCGAGGAATACACGCTTTCAAGGCCCCCGGCTTTAGCGGCGGCAGCGAGTTGCGCGGGGGCTTCGACGGTGAGCAATTCTTCGCGCCATTCGATGCGAGTGGCGCCGGCGCTGGCCAGAATATCGATGAAGCTGCCTTGGCCACGCTGGCGCACTAAGTCGGCGCCGTAGCTGGACAGGCTGATGGAAACGGCGGGTTTATGCATTGTATTTTTACCTCTGAAACCGGTTTCATTTTTGCTCGAAACAATATCGACGTGCAGGGTTGTAGTGTTTCTTCGCGCCCCATTGCGAGTAGGCTCGCGATGGGGCCGGTACATTCACCGCAGATCTCCAAGAGTCGACCCCCGCACAATCAATCGCGCGGAAAAATCCAGCGTCCTCACCGCCCCGTCATCCCCCCGCAAACGCTTGAGCAAACACTCGAACGCGCTGGCGCCAATCTCGGTGGTCGGTTGGGCGAGCGCGGTGATGCCGCTGCCCACCAGGGGGTACCAATCCAGGTCATCCAGGGCAATCAGTCCCACGTCCTCGAACAGGTTGCACCCAAGTTCACGCAATGAATGGGTACTGGCCAACGCCGCAATCCCGTTCGCGCAAAACAGCGCTTTCGGGCCGGGGCCATGTGTGTCGAGGAAGGTTTTCATATTCGCCGTCAGCTCGCTGCCGGTTTCGATGATCGTCCCGCGAAGCGCGGGCCGCTGCTCGATCCGCGCCTTGAAGCTGCTGACCCGTTCGATCCGCGAACTGGTGCCGTCAAAAGGCTCGGTCACCATTATTACGTCGCGGTAACCACGTTCTTCAAGGTGGGCGAGGGCCATGTCGACGGCTGCAGGATTATCCAGCCCAACCATATCGCTTTCGAGGAGCTCGACCTTGCGATCCACCAGCACTAGCGGCATCTCCCGGTGTAATTCAAGCAATTCGTCTCGGTGATGGCCAAGGGTGTTCAGGATCAAACCTTGAATGTTGTAAGAGCGCAGCAGGGCCAGATGCAGGCGTTCCTGCTCGTCATCGCGGTCGGTGTTGCACACCACCAGGCTGTAGCCGTGCTGGCGGCATGCGGTTTCCACGCCATGCATCACGGCAATCGAATAGGGGTTGCGGATATCGGCCACCAACATGCCGATCAGGCGGGTTCGGCCGCGCTTCAGGCCGCGGGCCATCTGGTTCGGGCGATAGTCGAGCTCGGTGATCGCCTGTTCGATGCGCAAGGCTATGGCATCAGAGAGCAGGGCGCGGTCGTCGCCGATGAACCGCGACACGCTGGCCTTGGAGACCCCAGCGCGCTCGGCAACATCGAGCATGGTTACGCGGCTGCGTTGGGCGGCGGAGAAACTGTTCACGGGCACGACCTTATTATTGAATTTATTAGGAAGCAGCGGCGGTGTGTTTTCGCTGAAACCGGTTTCAGAAGACACCATAACCTGATGGGTCGTCAAGGGGGGAGTGAAACAAAATTGTCAGCCAGCGCCGACGTTAGTGCATGTACAGGAAAGTGCCACTAACTGATCTGCTAGTGGCGTTCCGAGCGAGTGCGAACTCTACTATGTCGCATGAACCATCGTCCGGAGAGAAACCCCATGGCCCGTATATCTACGATTTTCGAATGCCCTGACGCTACGGAGCGCGTATTGGACTGTCGCCATCTGCTTAGCGCCGCTTCGATCCGGATTAAGTCTCGGGCAGAGCTTGCATTAAGTGAGATGACCACTTTGACCTGCAGCGGGGTCCTGGCGGATGGTTCAGTGTCCAGATTGCAACTGCGCCAGGTGGAGCCACTCGACGATCGCGCGCGCAACAGTGATCTACGGTTTGAAATCCCCCTGCACTATTTGAATAGTTTAAATGATAAATCGAAGTTGCAGATGACGTTGCTGGCTGAAGATTTGCAAGTCATTAGTTCGGAAATACTCAGCGTGCTTACATTGACGCAGTCTTGTGGAATGTTGGCGCCCATAGCAATGCTGCCTTTATATTTTGATGGGCATACGCCAACTTCGTTTAGAGTCACGTCCATGTACAACGACGCCCACATAAAGTTCGAGGTTGGGTATGGGCGCGACGACCAGTGGCCGACCCGGATTGATACGTTCGAATCGGTTAATAAAACCAATACCATTACAGGGCTGCAGCCTCTAACCAAATACTTTGTCAATGTCCGCGTGCTAACCAGTCAAGGATGGGTGGACTTTCCGGAGGGTGTTACCCATACCCAGCAAGGGTTGGAGTTACCCGATGCACCCACCGATCTAAGTGCTGGCTCGGCGAGTTATTCAGTGGCATTGACCTGGAAAGAATCTGCGCTTGCAACTGGATATCGTGTGAGTTACGGCTTGCACCCCAATGGCTCGGTCATCGACACCGCCACTTTCCTGACGCCGGGCGGTACAATGAGTGGTTTAAATTCCAATACCTCCTATTATTTCGATCTCCTGGCCTATAACACTGCTGGCAATTCACCATCAGTGCGCGCCACTGCAATAACGTTGCAGGTTCCCGCCCCTCCGGCAAGCGTGCACGCAACGCCGGCGATCCTGACGATGGATCTGACATGGTCCCCCTCCACAGGGGCGAACAGATATATTGTCAGGCATGGGGTCGAGTCCGGCGGCGCCGCTCAGACCGAAACGGTGTATTCCACGAGCTATCAATTAACGGGGTTGAGTAAAAATACGCTGTACTTTGTCGAGGTCGCTGCAGCCAACGCCAACGGTAGTTCCTTGCCCACGCGGATCACCCAAAAAACCCTGGATGGTCCCCCCATCCCGTCACGTCCAGGGCCGATGCATAAGGTTGTGACCTTCGATAAAGTTGAGGTCAATTGGGTCGGGAGTTCAGCCCCGAATTTTGAATTCGTTTATGGCCTGGATGATAAGTACCCTGAAGTGATTGGCAGGCATACAACCAAATACTTCCATCACAGCATTATATATCTGGCACCTGATACGAAATACTTCCTAGAGCTTCGTGCTTTTAACGAAAGTGGTTACTCAGAGCCCTCTAGTACTTCTGTCATAACCGGTCCGGACATGACGCAACCGCGCGGCGTACACAATCCAGGCAGAACGTTTTCCGAGTCGTGGTTGAAGTGGGAAAGCCCGGTAGATCAGTCATACTTGATCGATTACGAAATAACCTGCCCAGGACGTGAACCTGTACGCACCACTGCACTGGAACACATTTTAACGGACTTGATTCCCGAAAAAGCATATACGTTCAACATCCAGCCTCGCAGAATCGCAGGTCCCGTTCCTGCGATGCCTGTGTCTATTCAGGTGGTCACTCATGATCGAGTGCCCCCCACCAAGCCGGGTAATTTGAAGCTCACCGCCTCCGCGCGGGGTGATGCAACACTTGACTGGCGTGCGTCTGAAGACAACGTAGGCGTGACAGGCTATCAAATGCGTCGCAATGGCGAAGCCTGGGTCGCGGTGAGTGGAACCAGCTGTCCGGTCACTGGTTTGATAGATGGCGTCGTCGAAAGGTTTGAAGTACGTGCCAGAGATGCTGCCGGAAATTGGTCTATTCCGGCTTGCGTGTCTTCCAGGAACGCCCCGCCAAATCCTCCGCAAAACTTCCGTTACTCACAACTGGGTGCATTATCAATAATGGAGTGGGATGCTCCGATAGCGACGATGGAGGTAACCGGTTATGAGGTTGTATTGACCGGCCCACAGGGAGGTGAGCTTCGTTACAGCGTAGTTAACAGGGTTTTGATGCAGGTCCTGCGTCCACAAACCCGCTACGACGTGCGGATTTTCGCGAAAAATGCGGGTGGCAACTCGCTGCCGTTAATCGCGCAGATGACGACTAAATAATGCGACGTCAGCCAAACAACCCTGCGGCGATATTGATTGAAAACCCCAATATCGCCGTGTTGAACAAAAAACCGATCAGCGACTGGGCCAGCACGATCTTGCGCATATCACGGGTTGCAACACCCACGTCCGCAGTCTGCACCGCAACGCCGATGGTGAACGAAAAATACAGGAAGTCCCAATAGTTGGGCGTGGTCAGGCCCTCGGCGAAACGCAGTGCCGGGTCCTTGCCGCTCCAGGTGTAGAACAGGCGTGCGTAGTGCACGCTGAAGATCACGCCGATCAGCAACCATGAGCCAATCACGGTTAGTGCAGTGAAACCGTAGTGCAGCAGTCTGGTCGTGGCTTCCAGTTGCTTGCTGCCCGCCAGCTCAAAGGCGATGGTGGCCAGGCTGGCGATCGCGGCGATGCACACAACAAAAAGCACCAGACCGGCGTTTTCGTCTTCGACTTCGGCGATGCGTTTCACGTCAGGCGCTTTGGCGCGGGCGGTGAGCCAGAGCATCAGCACCAGATAGGTCCAGACCCCGGCGTTCCAGCCGACGAGGATCTTGCTGATGATCGAGTCGGCGGGGGCCAGGATGCCTACTGCGATGCCGAGGGTAATGGCGGCGGAAAGGCGCGGGTGGGTGCGGGCGAGGAGGGGCATGGGGACTCACGGTGGCAGAACGTCAGTGCACCATAGCGCGGTCCTGTTGTAGGGGCGAGCTTGCTCGCGATGGTCGTTAACGATGACGCTGGGAGCCTGACACCCACAGCGGCGTTCTTGCGTTCATCGCGAGCAAGCGCGCTCCTACAACGGGGGGCAGCTATAGGTCTTTATGGCGCTTGCGCACCAGCTTCATCACCACCACAAAAAATACCGGTACAAATAACACCGCCAAGGTGGCGGTGATCATCCCGCCAATGACCCCGGTGCCGATGGCTTGCTGGCTGGCCGAACTGGCGCCTGTCGCAATGGCCAGCGGCACTACGCCGAGAATGAACGCCAGGGACGTCATCACGATGGGCCGCAAGCGCAAACGTGCCGCTTGCAGAGTGGCGTCGATCAGGTCGTGGCCTTCGTCATACAGGCTCTTGGCAAACTCGATGATCAGGATCGCGTTCTTCGCCGACAGGCCAATGATGGTGATCAACCCGACCTTGAAGAACACGTCGTTAGGCATTCCACGCAAGGTCACGGCCAGTACCGCGCCCAGCACGCCCAGCGGTACTACCAGGAGCACCGAGGTCGGGATCGACCAGCTCTCGTACAACGCCGCCAGGCACAGGAACACGATCAGCAAGGATAACCCCAGCAGGATCGGCGCCTGGCTTCCGGACAGCCGCTCCTGCAAGGACAGCCCCGTCCATTCCTGGCCCAAACCCGCAGGTCCCAGCGCAACCAGGCGCTCGATCTCGGCCATGGCTTCGCCGGTGCTGTGCCCCGGCTTGGGTTCACCGGAAATGCTGATCGCCGGGTAGCCGTTGTAACGGGTCAACTGCGCCGGGCCCTGGGTCCATTTGGCCTCGACGAAGGCTGACAACGGCACCATTTTTCCGGCGGTGTTGCGCACGTGCATTTGCAGCAGGTCGGCCACCTGGCTGCGCTGGTCGCCTTCGGCCTGTACCACCACCCGTTGCATCCGCCCCTGATTGGGGAAGTCGTTGACGTAGGTGGAACCGACGGCGGTGGACAGCACGTTACCGATCTCGGCGAACGACACACCCAGGGCATTGGCCTGCTTGCGGTCGACAATCAATTGCACCTGTGGCGCCTCGGCCAGGGCGCTTTCACGCACGTTCATCAGTATCGGGCTTTTCTCTGCTGCCTCCAGCAACTCGGTGCGAGCCTGCATCAGCGTGGCATGACCGAGGCCGCCACGATCCTGCAAGCGGAACTCGAAACCGCTGGAGGTGCCCAGGCCGTCCACCGGTGGCGGCAAAACCGAGAACGCCGCAGCGTCCTTGATCTGGCTCAGGGCGATGTTGGCGCGGTCGGCAATCGAGCTCGCCGAGTCATCACTGCCACGCTCCGACCAGTCTTTCAGCGTGGTGAACGCCAGCGCCGCGTTCTGCCCGCTGCCGGAAAAACTGAAGCCAAGGATGACTGTACTGTCGCCCACTCCAGGTTCCTTGGCGTTATGCGCCTCAATCTGCTCGACCACCGCCACCGTGCGGTTCTTGCTCGCACCCGGCGGCAGTTGCACGTCGGTGATGGTGTAGCCCTGGTCTTCAACCGGCAGGAACGAGGAGGGCAGGCGCACGAAGCAAATGCCCAGGCCGATCAGCAGCACGCCGTAGATCAGCAGATAGCGCCCGGTGCGCTTTAGCGCGTAGGCCACCCAGGATTGATAACGTTCGGTCAGTTGGTCGAAGCGGCGGTTGAACCAGCCGAAGAATCCGCGTTTTTCATGATGCTCGCCTTTGGCGACGGGCTTGAGCAAGGTCGCGCACAGCGCTGGGGTCAAGGTCAGGGCAAGGAACGCCGAGAATAGGATCGAGGTGGCCATCGACAGGGAAAACTGCCGGTAGATTACCCCAACCGAGCCCTGCATGAACGCCATGGGAATGAACACGGCCACCAGCACCAGGGTAATGCCGATGATCGCCCCGGTGATCTGCTGCATGGCCTTGCGCGTCGCCTCCTTGGGCGACAGGCCTTCGGTGACCATGATCCGCTCGACGTTCTCCACCACCACGATCGCGTCATCCACCAGGATGCCGATGGCCAGGACCATGCCGAACATGGTCAGCACGTTGATCGAGAATCCCAGGGCCAGCATGGTGGCGAAGGTCCCCATCAGCGCGACCGGCACCACCAGGGTCGGGATCAGCGTGTAGCGAATGTTCTGCAGGAACAGGAACATCACTGCGAACACCAGCACCATGGCTTCGACCAGGGTGTAAACGACCTTGGTGATCGAGACCTTGACGAAAGGCGAGGTGTCGTAGGGGATCTTGTACTCGACGCCTGCGGGGAAATACCGCGCCAGCTCATCCATCTTCGCCCGGACCAGGGTTGCGGTGCTCAGGGCGTTGGCGCTGGGTGCCAGTTGCACGCTGACAGCGGTCGACGGCTTGCCGTTCAGGCGAGTGCCGAACTGGTACTCCTGGCTGCCGATTTCCACCCGGGCAACATCGGCGATGCGCACGGTAGAGCCGTCAGGATTGGCCTTGAGCACGATGTCGGCGAACTCTTCCGGGGTCGACAGTTGGCCTTTCACCAGGATGGTTGCAGTGATTTCCTGAGTGCTGCGGGTCGGCAGGTCGCCGATGCTACCGGCCGAAACCTGGGCGTTCTGAGCGACGATGGCGGCGTTGACGTCGGCCGGGGTCAGGTTGAAACCGATCAGTTTCTGCGGGTCGATCCAGATGCGCATGGCCCGCTCGGCGCCGTACAACTGGGCCTTGCCGACTCCGTCCAGGCGCTTGATTTCGTTCATCACATTGCGCGCCAGGTAATCGCTGAGCGCCGTCTCGTCCAGTTTGCCGTCGCTGGAGGTGAGGGTGATCAGCAGCAGGAAGCCGGAAGACACTTTTTCTACCTGCAATCCCTGCTGGTTCACCGCCTGGGGCAGTCGAGATTCGACGACTTTCAGGCGATTTTGTACGTCGACCTGGGCCAGCTCCGGGTTGGTGCCCGGCTGGAAAGTGGCTTTGATCGTCGCGCTGCCCAGGCTGCTCTGGGATTCGAAATACAGCAGGTTGTCAGCGCCGTTGAGCTCTTCCTCGATCAGGCTGACCACGCTTTCGTCAATGGTCTGCGCCGAGGCGCCAGGGTATACGGCGTAGATTTCGACCTGCGGCGGCGCGACGTCGGGGTATTGCGCCACCGGCAACTGCGGGATCGCCAGGGCACCCGCCAGCAGGATGAACAGGGCGACCACCCAGGCGAAAATCGGGCGATCGATAAAGAACTGCGGCATAAAAAGCGTCCTGCTTACTGGCCAGAAACCTGGACAAGTGGAAGAGGGGTGTCGTCGATCTGGACTTTCTCGCCGGGACGGGCGTGCTGCAGGCCTTCGATGACGATGCGGTCGCCCGGTTTAAGGCCACCGCTGACAATCCAGCGATCGTTCTGCACCGCACCCAGGTCAACTGGCTGCTGGCCGACCCGCTGTTCGGCATCGAGCAGCAACACCTGGGCGACCCCCGCGCTGTCACGCTGGACGGCCCGTTGCGGCACGCTGATGCCCTGCTGGTCGATCGCCTGTTCCAGGCGCACCCGCACGAAACTGCCGGGCAGCAAGTCGAGGTCCGGGTTGGGGAATTCGCTGCGCAGGGTGATCTGGCCGGTGCCCGGGTCGACCGTTATGTCGGTGAACAACAGTTTGCCCGGCAGCGGGTAGAGGCTGCCGTCGTCCTGGATCAGCGTGGCCTTGGCCTGGCCCTGACCCACCTGCTGCAATTGGCCGGAGCGGAACGCGCGGCGCAGGTCGTTGAGCTCGCGGGTCGATTGAGTCAGGTCGGCATGGATCGGGTTGAGTTGCTGGATCAACGCCAGGGGCGTGGTTTCATTTTGCCCGACCAGTGCGCCCTCCGTTACCAGGGCACGCCCGATGCGACCGGAAATTGGCGCGGTGACGGTGGCATAGCCAAGATTGAGCCTGGCCCGTTCGACGGCGGCCTTGTTGCCGGCGACATCGGCGGCGGTTTGCCGAACCGCAGCCCGGGCATTGTCGTAATCCTGGCCGCTGATGGCGTTGCCTTCCACCAGTTGGGCGTAGCGCTGTTCCTGCAGGCGCGCCTGGAATGCGTTGGCCTCGGCCTTGCGCAGCGCAGCTTCGGCGCTGTCCAGGTCGGCCTTGAAGGGGGCCGGGTCAATGCGAAACAGCACGTCCCCCTGCTTGACGTCGCTGCCTTCGCGGAAGGTGCGCTGCAGGACCACGCCAGGCACCCGGGCGCGGACTTCAGCCATGCGCGGCGCGGCAATTCGTCCGCTTAGTTCGCTGGTAATCGACAGTGGTCGCGCCTCAATGGTTTCGATGCGCACGGTGGCCAGCGGTGCCGCTTCTTCGGCGATCGACGACTTGTCACACGCGCCCAGCGTCAGCGCCAGTGCAATCAGACTGAGTCTGGCCAGCAGATTCTTCGACATGTAATACCCCAATAATGACCCCCGGCATCCTACGGGGAGGTGGCGAGAGTAGCGGTGAAGCTTTGTACGTGCCGTGTGAAATTGTGTAAGGGTTTTACTCAAGGGTGGGTGAGGGCGTATATCCTGCATGCCTTGATACCTATTGCGCCTGTTATGCCGCCTTCGCGAGCAAGCCCGCTCCCACAGTGGATCTGTGGTGTACACAGGATTTGTGTCCAACGAGCATCGCTGTGTGAGCAAGGCTTGCCCGCGACAGCAATCCGGCAGGCGTCACCGTACTTTCTGGAAACACCCATGCCCAACATCCTCCTGGTCGAAGACGACACTGCCCTCGCCGAGCTGATTGCCAGCTACCTGGAACGCAACGGCTACTCCGTCAGCGTGATAGGCCGCGGCGATCATGTGCGCGAACGTGCGCGACTCAATCCGCCGGACCTGGTCATCCTCGACCTGATGCTGCCGGGGCTCGATGGCTTGCAGGTTTGCCGCCTGCTGCGCACCGACTCGGCGACCTTGCCGATCCTGATGCTCACCGCCCGCGACGACAGCCACGATCAGGTCCTGGGCCTGGAAATGGGCGCCGACGATTACGTCACCAAGCCCTGCGAGCCCCGGGTGCTGCTGGCCAGGGTGCGCACCTTGTTGCGTCGCAGCAGCCTCGGCGAGCCGCAGACAGCCAACGACCGGATTCTCATGGGCAACCTGTGCATCGACCTGTCCGAGCGCACCGTCACCTGGCGTGGGCAGTTGGTGGAGTTGTCCAGCGGTGAGTACAACCTGCTGGTGGTGCTGGCCCGGCACGCGGGCGAAGTGTTGAGCCGGGACCAGATCCTGCAACGCCTGCGGGGCATCGAGTTCAACGGCACCGACCGTTCGGTGGACGTGGCGATTTCCAAACTGCGGCGCAAGTTCGACGACACCGCCGCAGAGGCGCGCAAGATCAAGACGGTGTGGGGCAAGGGTTACCTGTTCAGCCGCTCCGAGTGGGAATGCTGAGCCTATGTTCAGACTCCTGTTCCGCTTGTACCTGGTGACCATCGTTTCCTACAGCGCGGCGATTTACCTGGTCCCTGACGTGGTGATCAAGCTATTCCACGAGCGCTTCGTCAACTACAACCTTGACTATTCCCGCGGCTTGCAAAGCCTGATCGTCAAGCAGTTTCATGGCGTGCCGCAGGAGCAGTGGCCGGGCCTGGCCGAGCAGATGGACAAGGAATTCGAACCGCTGCACATCGTGTTGGCAGGCATCGACGACGTCGATTTCACCCCGGCGGAAAGGGAGCGCCTGCAACGGGGCGAGAAGGTCGTGCGCATCGGTGACTGGGGCTGGCGCACCCTGGCGGTAGCGCCGCTGAACGAGCAAACCGTGGTCAAGATGGTGGTGCCGCCGGACCCGCTGGACGTTAACCTGTTGTACTGGAGCATCAACCTGCTGATTGGCGCGACCATGCTCGCTTGCCTGTTGCTGTGGCTACGTGCGCACTGGCGCGATCTGGAGCGCCTCAAGGGCACCGCTGAACGTTTTGGCAAGGGCCAACTGACTGAGCGCACAAAGATTTCGCCGCGCTCAAATATCGGCAGCCTGGCGCACGTGTTCGACACCATGGCGAGTGATATCGAAAGCCTGCTAAATCAGCAACGGGACCTGCTTAACGCAGTCTCCCATGAGTTACGCACGCCTCTGACCCGCCTGGATTTCGGCCTGGCTCTGGCACTCTCCGATGACTTGCCAGCGACCAGTCGCGAACGCCTGCAAGGCTTGGTGGCGCACATTCGCGAGCTGGATGAACTGGTGCTTGAATTGTTGTCCTACAGCCGCCTGCAAAACCCTGTACGGCTGCCGGAGCAGGTCGAGGTCTCACTGGATGAATTCATCGACAGCGTGTTGGGCAGTGTCGATGAAGAACTGGAATCGCCGGACATCGTGATCGACGTGTGGCTCCATGGCCAACTCGAGCGCTTCAGCCTCGACCCGCGCCTCACTGCGCGGGCGCTGCAGAACCTCCTGCGCAACGCCATGCGCTACTGCGAGAAACGCATTCAGGTCAGCGTGCAGGTGCTGGCCCACGGCTGCGAGATCTGGGTGGATGACGACGGGATCGGGATTCCCGATGACGAGCGAGAGCGGATTTTCGAACCTTTCTACCGGCTTGATCGCAGTCGCGACCGGGCCACGGGCGGTTTCGGCCTGGGCTTGGCCATCAGCCGTCGCGCCCTGGAGGCTCAAGGCGGGACACTGACGGTGGAGGCTTCGCCCCTGGGCGGTGCCAGGTTCAGATTATGGTTGGCCAGCCCGACCTGAGATGGACGAACGGTACGGCAATCCAGGTCTGATAGCGGCATAACTGTCACCCTTGACAGTTGTCACTCCCAAGGGCTGAGGGCTTCAATGTCTTCAAGTGCAAGGGAGAGATGATGTGGGAGCGTCCATAACAATAAGACATGCCACTGGAACCATCACAGCAATCAGGCAGGTCAGGGTCGCGGACTGCGCCCTGAAATTTGCGATGGTCACCTGCGCCGATCGTACGTCGAGATGGGCGATACGACTGCCCACGCTGCAGGAGGCTGCCTGCTTTGAAGTCGGCGACGAGGTCAGGTACACGCTGATCAGCGAGCCTTCAGGCGAACCCGCCAGGGCCCAGGACTTGGTGAAGCTACAGCCTGCGGGCCCGACGCCGCCTCAGGTTTTCGAGGAATCGTTGATCGCTTCTGCCAAGTCCTGATATTCCTCGCATCGGATATTGCCGCAGATGGACTTGATCTGCTGCAACTGTTCCTGGGCTAGGTCCAGTCGCCCTTTGATCACATAGGCTTCACCGAGATATTCGCGGACCTGCGCGTACTGCGGGTCGAGTTTGACCGCCTGCAGGTAATAGCCGATGCCTTCGTCGGTGCGCCCGAGTTTGCGCGTGGCGTAGCCGCGATAGTTCAGTGCCTTGGCGGTGTTGGGTTGTTTCAGCGTGTCGAGCAACGCCAGGGCCTCTTCGTAGCGACCGTCCTTGGCCAGGCGATAGGCGTAAGTGGTGCGATCGGCGTCAGGCAGCAGGCTGCTGTCCTGCATCAGACATTTTTGCTGTTTGCTGTCCCAGACCTGGCCCTTGGGACAATTGGGCTTGGCCGGTTCTTCCTCTTCGTCACCGTTGGCGAAGGCAAGTGGGCTGGAGAGCGCGACGGCCAGCAGCAGTGGGGAGCACCAGGCGAGACGAGTATTCATGAGCCAATCCTCAGGGGGGATACCTATAGAACATCGCCGCGCCGGCAAATGTTCAATTCTTTGCAGCGGTCCATTGTAAGCAAAGCCCAAGTGGTGAAGTTCTGCTTGACTGCCGATCAGGTCAGCAGCCGGATCGGTGCTCCCGCCGACCAAACCTGGATGTCTTCAATCATCTGCGAAAAGAACAGCTGGTAGTTCTGCCGGCTCACGTACCCTACATGCGGTGTTGCCAACACGTTGTCGAGGGTTCTGAAAGGGATGATGGGGCGGCAAAGGTTCCTGTTCGAATACATCCAGTGCCGCGCCGCCTAATCGCTGTTTTTGCAACGCCTCGATCAGTGCCGACTCGTCCACCAGCCCGCGGCTGCCGAGGCCAAGAATGCCCAGGGTCTTGCCGTGCAAGTCGCTGCTCAGGCCTTGTTGCCACTGGCCGGCTCGCAGAGCGCTGGCTACGGCGAGCAGATTGCGCGTGGCGGCCATGATCAGCGCCCAGGTCAACTCCGGCGTGGCGTGCTTGCATCACGCAGATTACCTGGAATGCCTGCAGGCGCTCGGCGATGGTGGCGTTATCGGCCGGGAAGTCGTGCAGGAAACTCACTTGCCCAATCGCGTCCAGCACTGACCAGTCCACCACGTCGCGCGCCACATTCTGCCAGTCATCGAGCACCGCAATCTGCACAGCCATTGGCCTTACCTCATCAAGGAACGGGGTTGGTCTTGCTCAACCAGGCGAGCAGGGCCTGGTGAAATTTTTCCGGCTCTTCCATTTGCGGTGCATGGCCCATGCCGGGGAATTCCACCAGGGTCGACTGTGGAATCAGTTTGGCCACTTGTTTGCCCAGCACTTCGTAATGGCCGATTTTCGACTTGACCTCGGGCGGAGCGATGTCCTTGCCGATGGCCGTTGTGTCGGACGTGCCGATCAGCAACAGAGTGGGCATCTTCAGGTCCTTGAACTCGTAGTACACCGGCTGGGTGAAGATCATGTCGTAGATCCGCGCCGAGTTCCAAGCCACCTGGGTCTTGCCCGGCCCTTTGGCCAGGCCGGCGTACATGTCCACCCAGCGGTCGTATTCGGGCTTCCAGCGCCCGTCATAGTAAGTGCTGCGTTCGTAGTTGCGGATGCCTTGCGCGGTCACTTTCAGCTCCCGCTCATACCATTGGTCAACAGTGCGATAGGGCACGCCAAGGGCTTTCCAGTCCTCAAGGCCAATGGGGTTGACCATGGCCAGTTGATCGACCTGTTCGGGGTATTGCAGCGCATAGCGGGTGGCGAGCATGCCACCGGTGGAATGCCCCAGCAGGGTGGCCTTCTGGACGCCCAGGGCCTTGAGCAATTGCTGGGTATTGGTCGCCAGTTGTTGGAAACTGTACTGATAATGCGCAGGCTTGCTGGAGGTGCAAAAGCCGATCTGGTCCGGGGCGATGACCCGGTATCCGGCTTTGCTCAGCGCCTTGATCGATGTGTCCCAGGTCGCGCCGCAGAAGTTCTTGCCGTGCATCAGCACCACGCTGCGACCGTTGGCCTTACCTTCGGCAGCGACGTCCATGTAGCCCATCTGCAGGGATTCTCCCTGGGATTCAAAGGCGAAATGTTTCACCGTGTAGGGGTACTCGAAGCCCTGTAGCTGCGGGCCGTATTCCGGTCCGTCGGCGTAGGCAACGGTGGGCAACGCAGCGCTCAGCAGCAGACCGGGCAGCCAGCGGAAAAAGGCGAGGGGCATGGGTTAACTCCTTGAAAATCGACCGATCCTGGGACGGCCTCATGAGGGCAATAGTAAACAGGCAATGCACAAGTCCAATCGTTCAACCGACCCAGCCTTGGGTCGCCACGGCTAGCACACCATAACGGGCGCCCTTGGCGAGGGTGACGATCAGCAGGAACCGCCCCAGTGGTTCACGCATCACACCCGCCACCAGGGTCAGCGGGTCGCCGATGATTGGCAGCCAACTGAGCAGCAGCGACCAATGCCCATAACGCTGGTAATGCGTACGGGCTTTTTCCAGGTGCCTGGGGCTGACCGGGAACCAGCGTCTATCACGAAAGCGCTCAATGCCACGGCCCAGCCACCAGTTGACCAATGACCCCAGCACATTTCCCAGGGTTGCCACCGCCAGCAGTGACCAGAGCCAGTACTTGCCACTGAGCAGCAAACCCACCAGCACGGCTTCCGATTGCAGTGGCAGCAACGTGGCGGCGCCGAAGGCAGCGAGGAACAGCCCCAGGTAAGCGCCAGCAATCACTTGGCCGGATAGTCCGCCACCACCACGTCGACGCCATCCTTGTTCAGGCCGATCACCTGGTAGGCGTCGCTCATACCGTCCATTTCCATCCCCGGCGAGCCCATGGGCATGCCTGGGGCAGCAACACCCAGCAGGTCGTCGCGCTTGCTCAATGCCATGACCTGCTCGGCCGGTACATGGCCTTCGACAAATTTGCCGTTGATCAGCCCGGTATGGCACGACGCCAGACGCGGCGGTACACCGTGTTTTAGCTTGAAAGCGTTCATGTCGGCTTCAACGTGGTCCTCGACCTTGAAGCCGTTAGCTTCCAGGTGGCTGATCCATTTTTTGCAGCAGCCACAGTTGGCGTCGCGATGGACCTCGATCGGGATGAGGTCAGCGGCCTGGGCCAGGGAAGAAATGAACAGGGCGCCCAAGGCAGCCAGTCGCAGGTGGGTTCGCATAGGGTATCTCGTTTCGAATGACGGTCGAAAACATGCATTCTGACCAGTTTCGGCGGCCAGGCATTCAAGGAGTGTTTCGAAGTACTACAAAATGCAGCGCCAGGATCATGGTAGATCAACGCTGAAGGAAGGATGAGGGACAGATGCGAAGCAAACCATCGGTGCCGGTTGTAACCGAGTCCTGTAATATGCCGACCCGTTTTGCCGCGGCCCAGGCAGGCGGACAACTCTTCAAGACCAGGAATGCCCCATGACCCAGTCGCAACGTTTGAAATACTCGATTCTGATCTCTCTTGTAGTACTGGCGATCATGTTCGGCCTGTCGTACCTGCAGAACACCGGCGTCATCGGCGAGAAAACGTTCCAGTACATTGCTATTGGCGTGGCGGTGCTGGTGGTCGTGATCAACGGCGTGATGCGTCGCAAGGTAAAGCCCTGAACGACGCAACATCGGATGATTATTCGCCGCGCAATGCGGCGAATGCCTGGGGGGTGAGGCTGTAGCTCTTGTCCGCGTTGAGAGTGACGACACCTTCGTTACACAAGCGTTTCAACACTTCGCGCACGCTGAGAAAGGACAGGGGAATATCCAGGTCCAGCAGCTGGCTGTGTAGTCCCCGCACGCCGAGGGTGCGCTCCTGCTCGGCAGCGCTCAGCAGGGCGTCGATGACTTTCAGGCGGATCAGGCTGGTGCGCAGGCCAAAGCTCTTGAGCAGGCACCTGATGCGTTCGTTGCGATGGCGATCGGTACGCTGATCGAAAACGCCGGAGCCAATGGAGGTTCCCATTGGTGCAGTGCTACCGTCCGTTGGCAGTTGCGCGTTATACATGCAAAAAACTCCTTTCCGAGCTTTGTCCGGGTAATTGTGGGTGCTCTCATTCAATAAGACGTACGAGATTGGCAAATCATGAAGGCTCAAATGTAGAAAATTTGTCGAGGCTATGTCGGCAAGGCGTGATATTCCTCGCGCTTGGGGTGGTGGGCTTCAACCGCGCCGTGAAAGTAACCCAGGCCATCGACAGCGATTCCGCACTGTCGCGTGGCGCGGATCAGTGAGCGGGAGGGGCGATGGATCTTAAGATCAAAAAATCGCAACCTCGCTTCGCTCGGCAGCTCCTACCGGGGGCGAGGCGACCAAAGAGCTCAGATCGCTGCTGACCAGGACCGACCCTTCTTAATAAGACTTCAAACCAGAGTGCTGGCTACCCTCTACGGGTGATAAATACTTATCGCGAAACTCGACGCCGGGTCGGTTACATTGGCCGGGCTGAACGCCGCCCAGTTGAAAGATTGACAGCCCATCCGGCGCTCGTTGTTTAATCGGTTTGTTTCTCATCACACGCTGTTGCCCCCTCCAATAATTAATCTGGAGCTTCAGATGTCCGCGCCACACGACCTTGCCCCTGCGAAGGCTTCGCAAAACCTGTCTTTTGATGAATTGACCCAGTTGCTCGAAAAAATCTTCCTGCGCCATGGCACCAGCGCTGACGTCGCCCGAACCCTGGCCCTCAACTGCGCGGGAGCCGAACGGGACGGCGCGCACAGCCATGGGGTATTCCGCATACCCGGCTATGTGTCGACCCTGCAAAGTGGTTGGGTCAATGGTCAGGCGATTCCGCTGGTCGAAGACGTGGCCTCGGGTTTCGTTCGAGTCGACGCCGGCAATGGGTTTGCCCAGCCAGCGTTGGCAGCAGCGCGTGCTTTGCTGGTGGAAAAGGCTCGCAGTGCAGGCATCGCGGTGCTGGCTATCCGCAACTCCCATCATTTCGCCGCGTTATGGCCGGATGTCGAACCGTTTGCCTACGAAGGGCTGGTGGCACTGAGCGTGGTCAACAGCATGACGTGCGTAGTACCGCATGGCGCCGACCGACCGCTGTTCGGCACCAACCCGATTGCTTTTGCCGCGCCTCGCGCCGCCAGTGATCCTATCGTTTTCGACCTGGCCACCAGCGCGATTGCCCATGGTGACGTGCAGATCGCGGCGCGCAAGGGTGAGCGTCTGGCAACGGGCATGGGGGTGGATAGCCTTGGACAGCCGACTGAGGACCCCAAGGCCATACTTGAGGGCGGCGCGCTTCTGCCATTTGGTGGGCACAAGGGCTCGGCCCTGTCGATGATGGTGGAGTTGTTGGCGGCGGCGCTGACGGGTGGGAATTTTTCTTTCGAGTTCGATTGGTCGAATCACCCGGGGGCCAAGACGCCGTGGACCGGGCAACTGCTGATTGTGATCGACCCCAGCAAGGCGGCAGGGCAGAGTTTTGCCGAGCGCAGCGAGGAGCTGGTGCGGCAGATGCATGGTGCAGGGCTTAAACGTTTACCGGGAGACCGCCGCCATCAGCAGCGGGCAAAGTCAGCGGCTGGAGGTATCGAGCTGGATGCGCAGACATTAGACAATCTGCGAGCACTGGCAGGGGGCTGAACCTGCCTGTGTTCAAGAGCCCAAGCAGCTGGCAGCGCCAGCCGCTGCAAAGGTTGCTGTTGAATCAGCGGCGACCGAGTAGCAGTCCCACTACCAGGCCAAAGCCAGCAGAGATCGCCACGGTTTGCCATGGATGGCCCCCGATGTAGCTCTCTGTGGCTTCAACGGCAGGCTTGGTCCGATCCCGCACGCTGTTGACCGAATCCATGGCCTGCTGCAGTTTCTGGGCGACCTGCCCGCGAAGGGTTTCCGCCTCTTCGCCGACCAGTGACGCGCTGCTCTTGAGCAGTTTTTCCGACTCTTCGATCAATGCTTGCAGATCGCTGAACGCTTGATCCTTGATTTGATCTTCGGCAATTTGCGCGGCAGTTTTCCGGGCCATTGAAGTACTCCTTGCTGATGGATAGACAGTGAACAATGGAGTGTAGAGCGGTAGGAAAAGTTGCAGGGATTTAGCGGGAAGATGGGATGCGCGCGAAAATCCAGCGCAGGACATTTCCTACCAGGGTGTAAGATGTCGCCAATTTACACAGCAGGTAAACCCCATGAGCTTCAATCTGGCCGACAAACCCCTTTCCGAGCGCGCCGCGCTAGAAGATGAAAAATCCCGTCTGTTCGACCTCTGGCAAAGCAACCTGGGCAAAGCCAAGGGCGAGGCCGCACGGTTGTTTGGCGAGCGCGCCAAACGCAAAGGTAAATGGTCCGAATGGGTCCGCTCCGAACTCGACGCCATGTCACCCCCGGAATTTGCCAACATGGTGCGCAGTGAAGTCAATCGGCTGATGGCTGCCAAGTAGGCTGCAGCCTGGCTTTACGAACTGTTCACGCTCGCGAGGCCGCTGAGTCAACGTTACCAGGTGCCGGACGTCGTCCCCGGCAAACTGAGCTTGCCACTATCGACGAAACGCATGGTGCCGAACAAGCCTGCGGCGAGTTTTCCACGCAGCACGTAGGGCAGGTTGTTCAGTGTCTGCGTCTGGCTGAGCCCCAGGGTCTGGCGCAATACCGAGAACGCCGAAACGCTGACGGGTACGGTCAGCACGGTTTCCGAAAAGCGTGGGATCGAGCCCGTCTGATCGCTCACGCCCGAGGCGAGCGGCTGGCCATTGACCTCAAGGTCCAGGGCCACGCCGTTGTAGTCAATGGGACTCTCGTTGGGGTTCTGTACACGGATTTTCACCGCAAAACGCACTTCCATGTCCTGGCCCTGCAGGGGCTCGATACCCACCACGTTGATATTGACCGGGTCGCGATTGGGGAAGAGGGCGCAGGCGCTCAGGGAGAGCATCAGCAAGGACAGGATAACGGCGTGAATACTACGCATGGACAGGCTCTCTTCAGGTAAAGGACTGAACCGCCGCCGGCTCAGCCCTCAAGTCGTGTCAGCGGTTTAACTGTGCGACCGCCGCGACGGTTGCCGGTTCACCCTTGGCCGCAACATCAGGGTTTTCCATGACCTGGAGGATCGAGGCTTCCGGGTCAAAATCGTCTTCCTCCAGTTCGATAAATTCTTCGGGCAGGAAGATGTTCAGCACGATAGCGCACAACGCGCCGACAGTGATCGGCGATTCAAAGATGTTGTGCAGCGCCAAGGGCAACTCGCGCAACACTTGGGGAACTGCCGCAACGCCCAGGCCCATGCCCAGGGAAATCGCCACGATCAGCATATTGCGTCGGTGCAGGCCGGCCTCCGCGAGGATCTTGATACCGGCCACCGCCACGGTTCCAAACATCACCAACTCAGCGCCGCCGAGCACCGGTTTGGGCATTAATTGCAACACCGCGCCGATCATCGGGAACAGCCCCAGCACTACCAGCAGGCCGGCAATGAAAAACGCCACGTAGCGGCTGGCCACGCCTGTCAGCTGAATCACCCCGTTGTTCTGGGCGAAGGTCACCATGGGCATGCTGTTGAACACGGCGGCCATGGCCGAGTTGAGTCCGTCGGCGAGTAGGCCGGACTTGATCCGCCGGATGTAGATCGGCCCCTTGACCGGTTGCCGGGAAATCATCGAGTTGGCCGTAAGGTCCCCTGCCGCTTCCAGCGGCGACACCAGGAAGATCACGGCCACCGGGATAAACGCGACCCAGTCGAAATTGAAACCATATTTGAACGGCACCGGCACGCTCATCAAGGGCACGTCGGGCATGCTTGAGAAACTGACGTCACCCATCAGCCAGGCCACGAAGTAGCCAAGGGTCAGGCCGATGACGATGGCACCCAGGCGCAGGAATGGCACGTCGACCCGGTTCAGCACCACGATAGTCCCCAGCACCAATGCGGCAAGCGCCAGGTGATGGGCGCCACCCAGATCGGTAGCACCGAAACCGCCAGCGATATCGGTCATCGCGACCTTTATCAGCGACAGGCCCATGAGTGTGATGATGGTGCCGGTGACGACCGGAGTGATCAGCATCCGCAGTTTGCCAATGAACTGGCTCAAGACCACTTCGATGAAGGCCGCGAAAAAGCACACACCGAAGATCGTCGAAAGGATTTCATCAGTGCCGCCGCCGCGGGCCTTGACCATGAAACCTGCGCTGAGAATCACGCTGATGAAGGAGAAGCTGGTGCCTTGCAGGCACAACAACCCGGAACCGATCGGCCCGAAGCGTCGAGCCTGGACGAACGTGCCCAGCCCGGAAACGAACAGCGCCATGCTGATCAGGTAGGGCACTTCGCTTTGCAGGCCCAGGGCGCTGCCCATGATCAGGGTGGGGGTGATGATGCCGACAAAACTCGCCAGTACGTGCTGCAAGGCGGCGAAGACGGTGGCGGTGAGATGGGGGCGATCGTTGAGGCCATAGATCAGGTCGTTGTTGCGCATAGCAGGGGCTTTTTCAGAGGCGGTCATGGTGATGTTCGTGCCGAAAGGCGGGCCGGGTCAGAAAATGGAGGCGCAGGATGCCAGAAAGCTCGAGAAACAGTAACCAAGGGTTACAGAAAACCTGCTGCCCCCCAGTGACAGGAACATCAATTCCAGGGCTTGAACGCTGCCAGCAGATCCTCTTCGAACGCCTTTTGCGCATCCCCCGGCAACTGCGCGCGATGGCGGGCGAGCTGAAACGCCACGTCGAAACTCATTCCGTCCTGCTGCACCGCGCGCAACAAGCCTTTGTCCTCCCAGCTTCGGGCGTAGTGGCAGGGTAGATAACCGATGTGCCTGCCCGAAAGAATGAATGCGAGCGTGCCTTCCACTTGCTCTGAGCGCGCCGAACAGCGCGTGCCTAGGAAGGGTTCATCGCTACGCAGGAAACGGTAGGGGTGGTCCACGCGATCACTGGCCTGTAGCGCTTGGTCGACCGGTGCATCGGCACTGAACAATGGATGGCCCGAGGCGCAGTACAGCTGCTGGGCTTCCCTGAACAACTCACGGTAGTCAAACGCGCGTTGCGCCAGGGAGAAGTAGCCGATGGCAAGGTCAAGGCGCTGTTGCAGCAGCAGTCTTTCCATTTCGCCGGGCATCGCACTGATCAGTTCGATGCGCACCGACTCGTCGCGTTCGCGAAAGCGCCGTATCGCCTCCGCCACCCGTTGCAGCACCGATTGATCGAGCGCTTCGGACAACCCGACTCGCACTTCACCAATCAAACGCCCTGCCACGCCATTGGATTGATGGCGGAAGGTTTCGATCGACTCGAACAGGCTGCGTATCGCGCCGAGCAGTTCCTGGCCCTTGGGCGTGACCTTAAATCCGCCCTTGCCACGGCTGCATAACCGATAGCCCAGCCGGGTCTCAAGCTTGGCCATGTGCTGGCTGATGCTCGACTGGCTCAAGCCCAATTCGCCCTGGGCGGCGCTGAAACCACCGCACTCGACCACGCGCACAAACAGACGCAATAGATGCAGGTCGAGGTCGTGGAGTTGGCCAAGCATCAAACATTACTCCTTGATAATGTCAGGACAACAAACTTGATATTTGTCCAATGTATTCGATCGCGCATTCTGGCGTCACTCCGTAGACGTCAAAACAAGGAATACGAGATGGACGCTCCATTGTCGAACGATCAGGCCATGACCCGCGACAGCCTGTACGGCACCGCCGCAGAAAGCACCTACGCCGGTATCACCAGTTTCATGCGTCGTCGCTACAGCCGCGATCTGCGGGGAGTCGACGTGGCAGTCAGCGGGGTGCCGTTCGATACCGCGACCAGCAATCGCCCCGGCGCTCGTTTCGGTCCGCGAGGCATTCGTGCAGCGTCTGCCGGGATCGCCTGGGAACGCCACTGGCCTTGGGCGTTCGATCCATTCGACCATCTGGCGGTGGTCGACTTCGGTGATTGCGCCTTCGACTACGGCGTGCCGCACTCGATACCGCAAAGCATTGAGGCCCACGCAGAGCGTATTCTCGCGGCGGGCAGCGCGATGTTGACCTTCGGTGGAGATCATTTCGTCACCTATCCGCTGCTCAAGGCCCATGCGCGTAAACATGGCCCGCTGTCGCTGATCCATTTCGACGCCCACAGCGACACCTGGCCGGACGAAGAGGGCCAGCGTGTCGACCATGGCACGATGTTCTGGCATGCGGCCCGGGAAGGCCTGGTTGAGCCGTCGCGCTCGGTGCAGATCGGTTTGCGAACGACCAATGACGATGCCATGGGCTTTGCCATACTGGATGCACGCCAGGTACACCGACGCGGTTGCGAGTCGATTGTCGAGGCCATCCGCGCCCGGGTGGGGGATAACCCGGTGTACCTGACGTTCGATATCGACTGCCTGGACCCGGCATTCGCACCTGGCACCGGCACCCCCGTATGCGGTGGCTTGAGCACGGTTCAGGCGCTGGAAATTCTCGGCGGCTTGCGCGGAATCAACCTGGTGGGGATGGACGTGGTCGAAGTCGCTCCGGCCTACGACAGCGCGGAGATCACTTCACTGGCTGCGGCGACATTGGCGATGGAAATGCTTTGCCTCTATGCGGCCAGGCATAAAGTCGTCGGCGCGTTGTAGGCGCCGACTTGCTCGCGATCGCCGCACCGGGGCACCTCTGACCGCGCGAGTTGCGCCAGCAGACCGAGCCGGGCCGTTTTGCGTCAAGGCATTTTTGTGTTGGCCTGCAGCTAGCGCCTGAGCGCCCATGGCATACTGGCGCGCATGACCATCGACTCGCCGCTCAGCGCCTGGCAGCAGGCTATCGCACAAAACGGCTTCGTTCAGGACGAAGCCCAGGAACACGCCGTGTGGGCCCTGCAGAAATGCTTCGAGGCCTTGCACGAGGATCGCGCGCCCGTGACCGGGGTTTACCTGTGGGGCCCTGTGGGGCGCGGCAAGACCTGGCTGATGGATCAGTTCTATCAGAGCCTGCGAATCCCGGCCCGGCGTCAGCATTTCCATCATTTCATGGGCTGGGTGCACCAACGTTCCTTTCAACTGACCGGTACTGCGGACCCGCTGAAAACCCTGGCCCGGGAACTCGCCGAAGAAGTTCGGGTGCTGTGCTTTGATGAGCTGTTCGTCAATGACATTGGCGACGCGATCATCCTCGGGCGTTTGTTTCAGGTAATGTTCGAGCAGGGCGTGGTCGTGGTGTGCACTTCCAATCTGCCCCCGGACGACCTGTATGCCGACGGTTTCAACCGCGACCGGTTCGTGCCCGCCATCAAGGCGATCAAACAGCATATGCAGGTGATCGCAGTGGATGGCGCTGAAGATCACCGCTTGCACCCCGGTACAGGGCTGCAGCGCTACTGGGTGGCAGAGCCTGGCAAGTCCAGTGCCCTGCACGAAGTGTTCAGGGCTTTGACCCTCGGTCAGTCGATCTCCAGCGAGCCGATCGCGGTCGGTCACCGTCTGCTGAAGGTGGTACAGGCCAGTAAGAGTGTCCTCTGGTGTCGGTACGCCGACCTGTGCGAGCAACCCTTCGCTGCGATGGATTTCATGGTCCTATGCGATACCTTCAAGGCTATTGTATTGAGTGAATTGCCGAACCTCAGTGCGCAAAAGCGTACCGGACGCATTGCCCGGGGCACTGAAGATGGGGTCGTGCGAGTGGCCGCTGGTGACCGCGAGTTACCGCAGTTGTCGGTGCATGATGACGGCGTGCGTCGATTCATCGCGCTGGTCGATGAGTGCTACGACCGCAAGGTGCCGCTGTATCTCGAGGCGCAGGTATCCATGGCTGCGCTTTACACTGAGGGTTATTTGCAATTCCCATTCCGCCGCACATTCAGTCGGCTACAGGAAATGCAGTTGCAACGTTTTGCCGAGGTTTGACAACCGGGAGGCGAGGCCATGTCTCAAACGCTGTCGCATCATCTGCTGACCATGGCTTATCAAAACGCCTGGGCCAATTACCGGCTCGCCAAAGCCTGGGGCCGTCTGAGCCCGGGCGAATTGGCGGCACCACGGGTCAGCTTCTTCCCGAGTCTGACGGCAACGTTGAACCACATTCTGACCTGCGACTGGTTCTATGTGGATGCGCTAGAGCGCGAGTTGCGCAGCGATGATCCGCATCCCGATTGCCAGGTGTTCTTCAGGGGGCATGCCCCCTGTGCGACGACGGCCGAGCTTCAACGTGAACAAGCGCTGGTGGACCGTAGGCTGATCGCCTATTGCGAGCAGATGCGTGATGGCGATCTGGGCAAGATCGTCACCATTGCCCGTGAAACGCCGCAGCATGACAGCCGTTTGCGCATGCTTTCGCACTTGTTCGAACATCAGATTCACCATCGCGGGCAAGTCCATTCAATGCTCAGCGCTACCTCGGTTGAGCCGCCGCAGCTGGACGAGTTTTTCTGCGCGGGGGAGGCCGGTTTACGCGCTGAGGACTTTGCCGAACTGGGGTGGACCGAGGCGTTGATCTGGGGGCATTGAATGGCAACTGCACCTGCACGGCGTTGCAGTCCTTTTGATTTGCGATCACCCTTGGTAGATTCAGCTGCAGCAACTTCACGTGTGATCGAGGATGGAAATGGAATCCGCAGCAATTCTTGTACTACAGGCCAGCTACACCAATGCACTGCATGCCGAGGCCATCAGCGTGGTGTTGAACCACTATGCCGAAGACCCAATGGGTGGCGGGCATGCCCTGCCAGCCGATGTGCTGGAGCAAGTCCCGGGAGAACTGGCCAAGCGGCCAAACGCGTTCAGTGTGCTCGCTTTCGTCGACGGTGAACCGGCCGGTCTGGTCAATTGCTTTGAAGGGTTTTCGACATTTGCCTGCAAGCCGCTGGTCAATGTGCACGACGTCGCCGTGGTGAAGAAATTTCGCGGTTTGGGGTTGAGCCAGAGGATGCTGCAAAAGGTCGAGGATATCGCCCGCCAGCGTGGCTGCTGCAAGATCACCCTGGAGGTCCTGGAGGGCAATGCCGTTGCCCAGGCGTCCTATGGCAAATTCGGATTTGCTGCGGGAATGTTCGATCCGGCCCACGGTCGCATGTTGTTTTGGACAAAGGCGCTGTAAACCTGAATCAGGCGTGGCGGGGGAGCAGGCTCCCGCGACACAGCCTCAAGTTCGTGATTGTTTGTAGTGCTCCGTCATTTGTGCGGTCTGATCTTCCGTACATTTCATGGAGTGCCTCCCATTACAGGTTTCGGGTGCCCTTTCGTCCATGAAGCAATGTCGAAAGGGCAGTATCCGACGATTCCGTTAGTTGAGAATTAACAGCATCTAAATCTTCCAATCCAGGCTCAGGGTCACTGTGCGTGGGTCGCCCCAGTAGTTGCCGTTGTAGAAGCCGACGTTTTCGTAATACTTCTTGTCGAACAGGTTATTCACGTTTAGCGAGGCCGACAGATGCTGGTCGAACGCGTAGCGTGACATCAGGTTGACCAGGGTATAGGCGTCCTGCCGAATGCTCGTACGCTGGGTGATGACATTACCTGCGGCGTTGCGCCCCACCGGCCGACTCGCGGCGCGGTAGATCTCGCTTTGCCAGTTAAGCGCGCCGCCCACGGTCAGCGCATGCCAGTCCCCTGGAAGCTGATAGGCAGTGGACAGGCGGAAGATGTTCAGTGGCGCGGTGGTATTGGTGCGATTCTTTTCACCATTGACCGAGTGGGTATAGGTGTAACCGGCGGTCATGTTCCAGTCGCGCATCACTTCGCCTGACAGTTCGGCTTCGAAACCCCGGACCTTGGTCCCTTTGCCATTGGCCTTGTAGAACTCCTCTCCGGTCACCGGATCCGGTGGCACCGAATCGTCGAGCTCGGCGACGTTATCCTGATCACTCCAGAACAACGCAGTAGCGAGGTTGAGCCGATCCTGAAGCAGGCTGCCCTTGACCCCCAGTTCATAGTTGCTGCCCACCACCGGTTCGAGGTACTTGCGGTTGGCATCGCGATTGGTTTGTGGCTTGAAGATGTCGGTGTAGCTGACGTATGCGGTGTACTGCGGGGTGATGTCGTAGAGCAGACCGGCGTAAGGCGTCCACATGTCGTTGTGTTGCTGTTTGGTCACTTCAGTGCCGCTCAGCACCTCATTGGCGTCATAGCTGTTGGTGGTGCTTGACGATGTCCAGTTGCCGTATCGGCTGCCGAGTACGGCGTGCAACTCGTCAGTCAAGCTCAGGCGGGTCGCAAGATAACCGGCTTTCTGCTCAGTACTGCCGCTTGATCCGGTAAGGCTGGTGACGGTGTCGGTGAATTTGCCAATGTTGCCCATGTACTTCCAGTCCGGCACGTTGGCGTAGTCCGAAACCAGGGGGCCGTCGACGGTGTAGGGATTTTTCTCGCTACGCTCGGCTTCGCCATAACCGATCATCAGTTCATGTTCGCGTCCCAGCAGCATATAAGGGCCGGAGATGTTGAAATCATAGGCTTTCATCTTCTGTGTGCCGATCATGTGGCTGACGTTGGCGATCATGCCGCTACGATCAGGTTCGGGGAAGCCGCCACCGGCGTAGTAGATCTTGCCGTCGGTGTCGCTCTCGCGGTGGGTGTACGCTGCCTTGAGGTGCCAGCCAGCGCCCAGTTGATGGTCCAGATTGGCGAAGGCGGTCTGGTCCTTGATCGGCCAGGAACTCCAGGACGTCGCCATGTTGGTTGAACGGCCGAGGTTGGCTTTGCTGCCGTCGGCATTCCAGTAGGGCACCGTGCCCCAGGAAGTGCCCTGCACGTGTTTATTCTGGTAGTCATAACCCACCGCCAGCGTGGTGTCATCAGTCAGGTCGGCCTCCAGTACACCGTAACCGACTTCCCGTTGCTGCTAGTATTTGTCGCGGAACGAGTCGCTGTCACGGTAAGCCAGCACGCTGCGGCCGCGCAGTCGCCCGTCAAAGGCCAGCGGCCCGCCTACGTCCACGTAACTGTAGTAATTGTCATAGCTGCCGGCGCTGACGCCGGTCTTGGCCTCCCATTGCGCAGTGGGGCGTTTGCGCACCATGTTGATGGTGGCGGATGGATCGCCAGCGCCCGTAGTCAGGCCGGTGGCGCCGCGCACGACTTCGATGCGGTCGTAGATGATTGTGTCGGAGTCGGACTTCATATAACTGAAGGTGTTCAGCATCCCGTCAACCTGGAAGTTGTTGATCGAGTAGCCGCGGGAGGAATAATTGACCCTGTCCGAGTCATTGTGCTGCACCACAATGCCGGTGGTCTGGCGCATGGCTTCGGATAGCGAAGTGAGTTTGAAATCGTCCATTTGCTGGCGCGTGACCACGGAAACCGACTGCGGGGTTTCCTTGATCGACAGGTTCAGGCGAGTAGCGCTGCTCATGGCGCCGGTGGTGTAGGACTGGCTGTTCTCGGTGTTGTTGCCCAGGCCCTGAGCGGTGACGCTGGTGGTGGCCAGCTCAAGGGCGCCGGCGACCGGAGCCTTTTCAGTGGCGGTGTCAGCGAGCACGTATGGGCTGAGTGCAACGCTGCACAGGCCAAGGGTTAAAGTCATGGAACGGGTGATAGGCGCGAACATCGCAGCCGACTCCTTGTCGTTGAGGAAAAATTCCGTTTGCTCAAAGACGAAGGAGGGCGGCGATATTTAGCGGTAAACGATAATTATTATTCTTTTGGCGTTGGCAGCTACGGTGTTAGTGCTGCACAACCTCCACTGATTTGGGTTTCATCAGGCTGAAGTCGATCAACGGCCGCTGCTGTTTTTCATAGGGATTGCCGATCATCAAGGGCCGAGGCTTGAAGCTGTCGCTGACCAGGCTCTTGCTGCGATCCAGCTCATCGAAATTCAAGCCGGCCATGTCCGCCCAAGTGTGGATCAGGTGCGAACTGCTGTAAGGACGGCTCAGGTCGCCAGCAAAGTTCCAGTCATGGGATTCACGCCATTTCGGCGAGGCCCAGGCCATGAATGGGATGGTGTACATCGGCGCGGTCGGCTTGCTTTCGTTACGACCCAAGGTGCTATGGCCCGGCGAGTCGAACACGTCTTCGCCATGGTCGGACAGGTACAGCAGGAAGCCATTCGGGTCCGTCTTCGCGTAGTCCTTGATCAGGCTCGATACCACGAAGTCGTTGTACAGGACCGCGTTGTCGTAACTGTTGTAGGTCGGCACCTGATCGTCACGCACGCCGGCCGGCATGCCCTGGCGGTCCTTGAACTTGTCGAAGGTTGATGGGTAGCGGTACTGGTAGCTCATGTGCGTGCCCAGCAGGTGCACCACGATCAGCTTGCGCGGTGCGGCGTCAGCCAGGGCCTTGTTGAACGGCGCAATGACGTCGCCGTCGTACTGGGCGGCGTTCTGGTTACGATTGTTGTTCAGGTACACCTGTTCGTCGGCCTGCTCTGAGAAGGTCGTCAGCATGGTGTTGCGCTTGGTCATGGTTTGCTGGTTGGTGATCCAGAAGGTCTTGTAGCCTGCCTGTTTCATCATGCTGACCAGCGACGGAGTCGACAGGTAAAGCGCCGGGTTCTCTTCGTCGGCGAATGTCAGCACCTGTTGCAGCGCTTCAATGGTGTAGGGGCGCGGGGTAATGACGTTGTCGAACACCGACAACTGGTCCTTGAGCTTGTCCAGTTCAGGGGTGGTATTGCGCGGATAGCCGTACAGGCTCATGCGTTGGCGGTTGGTCGATTCGCCGATCACCAGTACCAGGGTCGCCGGCTGGTTGGCCGAGGCGTCGCTGAGGTTTTTCAGCGGGGAGATCTTGCTCGCACTGTGCAGCATGTCCTGCATGCCGGCGAGTGTGTCGACGTAGCGGTGATAAGCCACAGCCATCTGCCATGGCACCGCAGGTTCGATGCGGGTTTCGAATTTCTCGAAGCCATCGGTCAGGCTGCCGGTGCGCAGGGTCTGCTTGACCAGCGGATAACCGACCACTGCTATCAGGATTGCCGTTGCCGCCACAAAGGCTCGGCCGCGCGGCAGGTACACCGGACGCAAGCGAGTCCACAAGTAGTAGGCAAACAGCGTGTGGGCAAGAAATGCCGCGACCATCCACCAGGCGAAATATTGGGTCATGTACTCGCCAGCTTCAGAGATGTTCGATTCGAACATAATGAAGATGACGCTCTGGGAAAATTCCTGCTGATAGATGAAGAAGTAGCCCAGGCTGGCCATTGAGCAAGCCCACAGCACCACGCCGATACAAGCGGCGAGCACGCGGGTCTGTCGCGGAAAGACCAGCATGGGCGCGAGCCAGACCGCGCTCATGATGAAGGCCTGGCGAAAGCCGGTGAAGCCCGAGGTACCGGTCAGCTGGATCAGCAGTTGGGTGATGCCGGAGAAGTACCAGAAGAACATAAACAGCCAGGCAAGCCCGGCCCAGTCAAACCCTTTCGCAGTCGTGTTGCTGCGTTTGAACAAAGCCATTCAGCGCTCCAGCCTAAAAAATCATCGACAGTCGCCAGTAGAAACTGGAAGACGAACCGGCGCGGCGCGCATATCGAGCGGCCACAATGGCGCGCGAGTATCCATTAACGGATGTGAAAACTTCGTGAGTTTTAGGAGTGGCCTGGCTCCGTGCGGCGTTCCGCCGAGGGTCGTCAGCGAGAACGCGGGGGATCTGATACCCCGCGGTGCCCTCAGTGTTTTCGCAATCTAGCTCGCTCCTAAAGCGGCGGGCGAGGGGGGTCAGGCGTGGGGGGCGCGTTGTGTCACAGGCAGGGGCTGTGGCTGTGGCGGGTGACCTTGGGTCAGTTGGCGCAATTGCGCCAGCTCCTGCTTGAGCAGGTCGCGTTCTTCTTTGAGCTGGCGCAGTTCATCACGACGAATCGTGACGTAGAGAGTTTGTGCTGGCCGTGCTGCTTGTACTGTGCCCATTGCTCACCTCGCAAATGGTTGTTTCAACTGTGAACCTGCATCCTATGGCAGACGCTAATTCACTATCGGCTGCAATTTTGATTTCTTTTGCCGTCGAAGGGAACTTTTTTATTTTTCATGGTCGGCGTGTCTTCGCGACGATTCCCGACGTTATCAGTCGGGATCGGGCACAATGCACGGAAACTTCATGCCGACCTGTCTGACTAAACTGAACAGGCTGCGTTGGGCTATACCCTTTGACACACATCAATTTGCAGTAAGGAGCATCAGCACATGCAACTCGGGATTATTGGACTGGGCCGCATGGGCGGTAATATTGCGCGGCGCCTGATGCTCAACGGGCATTCCACCGTTGTCTACGACCGCAATACCGCTTTTGTCGACACCCTGGCCGCAGAAGGCGCGAAGGGTGTCATTGACCTGGCGGCCCTCGTGGCAGGCCTGGCCAAGCCGCGTGCCGTCTGGGTCATGCTGCCGGCTGGCGCGCCGACCGAAGACACCATCGACACCCTGAGCACCCTGCTCGAAGTCGGCGACACCATCATCGACGGCGGCAATACCTTCTATAAAGACGACATTCGTCGGGCCAAGAACCTCTCGGAAAAAGGCCTGCATTACATCGACGTGGGTACTTCCGGCGGTGTCTGGGGCCTGGAGCGCGGTTACTGCATGATGATCGGCGGTGAAGCCGAGGTGGTCAGACGCCTGGACCCACTGTTCGAAAGCCTGGCGCCCGGTATCGGTGACATCCCGCGCACCAAGGACCGCAAGTCCGATGACGACCGCGCCGAGCGTGGTTACATTCACGCCGGTCCAGCAGGCTCCGGACACTTCGTGAAAATGATCCACAACGGCATCGAGTACGGAATGATGCAGGCCTTTGCCGAAGGTTTCGACATTCTTAAGACCAAGGCCAGCGAAAACCTGCCTGAAGACCAGCGCTTCGAACTCAACGTCGCCGACATCGCCGAAGTTTGGCGCCGCGGCAGCGTGGTCTCGTCCTGGTTGCTCGACCTGACCGCAGACGCGCTGGCCAGCGATCCGAAACTCGACGGTTACTCCGGCTCTGTGGCCGACAGCGGCGAAGGTCGCTGGACCATCGAAGCGGCCATGGAGCAGTCGGTACCGGTCCCCGTGCTGTCGAACTCGCTGTTCTCCCGCTACCGCTCACGCGGGCAGGGCACATTTGGCGACAAAATTCTTTCGGCACAGCGCTTCGGCTTCGGTGGCCATGTAGAGGCCTCGAAAAAATGACCGGCCTGATCCGCAATAAATCCAAGGCTGAACCGGCACCACCCACTACGCTGTTCCTGTTTGGTGCCCATGGTGACCTGGTCAAGCGCCTGCTAATGCCCGCGCTATACAACCTGAGTCGCGATGGATTGCTGGGCGATGGATTGCGGATCATCGGCGTTGACCACAATGCCATCAGCGACGAAGCCTTTGCACAGAAGCTCGAGGATTTCATCCGAGCGCAAGCAATGAGCAAGGTTGGCAAGGGCGATGACGCCCTTGATCCGGCGTTGTGGGCCACACTCGCCAAAGGTATCAGCTACGTCCAGGGCGACTTTCTGGACGACAGCACCTATTCAGCCCTGGCGGCGAAAATCGCTGACAGCGGCACCGGCAATGCGGTGTTCTACCTGGCCACCGCGCCACGTTTCTTCAGCGAAGTGGTGAGCCGACTAGGCGCCGCGAAGCTGCTCGAAGAAACCCCCGAGGCCTTTCGCCGCGTGGTGATCGAAAAGCCCTTTGGCTCCGACCTGCATACCGCACAAGCCTTGAACGCGTGCCTGCTCAAGGTGATGTCGGAAAACCAGATCTACCGGATCGATCACTACCTGGGCAAGGAAACCGTACAGAACATCCTGATCAGCCGGTTTTCCAACAGCCTGTTCGAAGCCTTCTGGAACAACCACTACATCGACCATGTGCAGATCACCGCAGCCGAGACCGTCGGCGTGGAAACCCGGGGCAGCTTTTACGAGCACACCGGCGCTTTGCGCGACATGGTACCCAACCACCTGTTCCAGCTGTTGGCGATGGTCGCCATGGAACCACCGGCCGCTTTTGGCGCCGACGCGGTCCGCGGCGAGAAGGCCAAGGTCGTCGGTGCAATTCGACCCTGGTCGGTGGAAGAGGCCCGGGCCAACTCAGTACGTGGCCAGTACACGGCTAGCGAAGTCGCCGGCAAGGCATTGCCCGGTTATCGCCAGGAAGGCAACGTAGCGCCCGACAGCACTACCGAAACCTACGTCGCGCTCAAGGTGATGATCGAAAACTGGCGCTGGGTCGGCGTGCCGTTCTATTTGCGCACTGGCAAGCGCATGAGCGTACGGGACACGGAAATCGTCATCTGCTTCAAGCCGGCGCCCTATGCGCAGTTTCGTGACACCGAAGTCGATGAGCTGCAACCGACTTATCTGCGCATCCAGATTCAGCCCAATGAAGGCATGTGGTTTGACCTGTTGGCCAAGCGTCCTGGGCCAGCCCTGAAGATGGCCAATATCGAGCTGGGCTTTGCCTACAAGGACTATTTTCAAATGCAGCCGTCCACCGGCTATGAGACGCTGATCTATGACTGTCTCACTGGCGACCAGACACTGTTCCAGCGCGCCGACAATATCGAGAACGGCTGGCGCGCTGTGCAACCATTCCTCGACGCTTGGCAGCAGGACGCCAGCGTTGAGGGGTATGCCGCCGGTGAAGACGGTCCGCAGGCAGGCGAAGATTTGCTGACTCGCGACGGTCGCGTCTGGCACAGTCTCGGATGAGTAAAATGACGCGAGGGCCGATCCGCTTTCTGCTCAGCGACATGGACGGCACCTTGCTGTTGCCTGACCACAGTCTCAGCCAGCGCACTATTGAGGTCGTTCGTTCCTTGCGCGACGCTGGAGTCCTGTTCAGCCTGGCCACCGGGCGCCCACCCAAAGCCATGGCGCAGCAGATCGAAGCGCTGGGCGTCGACCTGCCAACCGCGGCATTCAACGGTGGCACCTTGGTCAATCCTGACGGCAGCATTCTGGTTGCCCATTACTTGCCCGCGACCGCAGCCCTGACCGCGTTGGCGCTGTTTGCCGATCGCGCCGACGTTGAAATCTGGGTGTTCAGCGCCGGTGACTGGCTGCTCAAGGATCCAGACGGACCGATGGTGCCCAGGGAGCAACATGGGCTGGGTTATCCGCCCGTGGTGGTCGACAGCTTCGAGCCTTACCTGGAGCGCATCGACAAGATCGTCGCCACCAGCAACAACACTGATTTGTTGATCGAACTGGAAGCGCTGTTACTGCCAAAGGTGCAAGGTCAGGCGCAGGTTTCGCGCTCGCAACCGGTTTACCTGGACGTAACGGCAATGCAGGCCAACAAGGGTGCGGCACTGGCGACACTGGCCGATTTCCTCGGCGTGCCACTGGAGCAGACGGCGGCGCTGGGCGATGGCGGCAACGACCCGGCAATGTTTCACCGGGCCGGGTTGTCGATCGCGATGGGTCAGGCGCACGTGGCGGTGAAGCGCCAGGCTAATGTCGTCACGGGCCCCAACACCGAAGACGGCGCAGCCCATGCCATCGAAAAGTACATCCTCCACCCTCAACGCCGCTAATCCTGGCGCGAGCTCACTTCGGGCTGCGTTCCGTTCCGAGCGCTCGGACGAGCGCGGGCCTGGTGTTTTTCGCGAGCGGGCTCGCCCCTGCACGTTTGGTCGGTATTACAACCCGTAACTCACCGCATACCACCCCAGCACTCCCATCACCACCGTGTACGGCAACGCCATCCACACCATCCGTCCATACGACAGGCGTATCAGCGGCGCGATTGCTGAGGTCAGCAGGAACAGGAATGCCGCTTGGCCGTTAGGCGTCGCCACGCTCGGCAGATTGGTGCCGGTATTGATCGCAATCGCCAGGGTTTCGAAATGCTCACGGCTCATATGGCCGGACACAAATGCCTGCTTCACCTCGGTGATGTAAATGGTTGCGACAAAGACGTTATCGCTGATAGCCGACAACAGGCCGTTGGCAATGAACAACATGCCCGGTTGCTGCTCTGCCGGTAGCAGCAGCACCCATTGAATCAACGGCGTGAACAATTGCTGATCGTGGATAACCGCGACGACGGCGAAGAACACCACCAACAACGCGGTGAAGGGCATAGCGTCCTTGAACGCATTGCCAATGCGATGTTCGTCGGTAATGCCGGTGAACGCCGTGATCAGCACAATCACCATCAACCCGATCAGCCCCACCTCCGCCAGATGGAAGGCCAGGCAGCCGATCAGGATCAGCGCTGCCAAGCCCTGGACGATCAGTGCAGCACGCTGGCGTAAAGTGCGCTCGGCGTTATCTTCTGCGGCATAGTTGGCCAGCACGGCGCGAACGTTGTCGGGCAGCAGCGTGCCATAGCCGAACCAGCGCACTTTTTCCAGCAGCACGCAGGTCACCAGGCCAGCCACCAGTACCGGCAACGAAACCGGGGCAACTTTGAGGAAAAACTCGGTGAAGTGCCAACCCATCTCGTGGCCAATCAGCAAGTTTTGCGGCTCGCCCACCAGGGTACAGACGCCTCCAAGCGCAGTGCCAACCGCGCCGTGCATCAACAGGCTGCGCAAGAAGGCGCGAAACTGCTCAAGGTCATCGTGTTGCAGTTGCGGCAGGTGACGGTCGTCGGAGAAGCCACTGTCCTGGCGCGGGTCATTGCCCGAGGCCACTCGGTGGTACACCGAATAGAAGCCCACCGCCACACTGATGATCACGGCGGTCACAGTCAGAGCATCGAGAAAAGCTGATAGAAACGCCGATAAAAAACAGAACATCAGCGCCAGCAATGCTTTGGACCGCACGCCGAGCAGCAGTCGCGAGAACAGGAGCAGCAGCAGGTCTTTCATGAAGTAGATACCGGCCACCATGAACATCAGCAGCAGGATCACCGGAAAGTTGTGCACCAGTTGGTCATACAACGCCTGGGGCGTGGTCAGCTTCAGCAGCAACGCTTCAATTAGCAACAGCCCGCCAGGCATCAGCGGATAGCATTTGAGCGCCATGGCCAGGGTGAAAATGAATTCCAGTACCAGCAGCCAGCCAGCCGCGACAGGGCCGACAGTCCACAACACCAGGGCGTTGAGAATAAGGAAGCAGACGATGCTTGCCTTGTACCAGCGGGGAGACTGCCCGAGAAAGTTGTGCGCGAACGCCTGGGCCATTGAACCGGACATCGGCTACTCCTTGTGTTAAGAAGCGCGCAAGTTGCCGTAAGAGCAGAGGAATATCAAGTGTAGGAAAAGTCTGATCAGGATCAGCCCGTGCGCCTCATCGGTTTTCGCAGGCGCTAGATTGCCAGTGATAGACACAAAAGATAACGCCGGCATTGAGGAAAAACGCAGGCCTTCAATCCAATCGCAAGCAACTCACCCCAGGTAACGCGCCACAATCGCACGGTGATTTCCATCCAGCGAATAACCCCCAACGACTATCGCCCCATCTACTTGTGCGGCCAGCGAAGTCGCAGCGTCCAGGCTGCGCCCTAGCCGAGTGCGGACCCACCCGATGCCATCCCCAAACTGCTGATCCAGCTGGCCGTCGGGCAGATGTCGGGCCAGGATGAAGTCGGCCTCACAACCTCCAATCGTCGCGCCCGCCGCCAGGGTCCGCCCGTCTGGCAAGGCTAGGGCGGCAGTCCATTGGCAGCCGGCCTGGCCGATTTTCAGCAATCCAGGTTGATCGCCGTGGCAATGGCTGTCCGGACGCCCGTTGCTGCGCAACTTCAGTGTCAGGCAGTGCAAGGGCTCTCGGCTGCTGCCTACGCAGAACAGGTCATCATTCTGCTGCTGGACTATATGAGTGATCTGAGTGCTGCGCCCGGCGCAATTGAAACTCATGAAACCGTCGACGGCGAAGGTAGTGTCCAGTTGCCCGTCGGCGTGGTAGCGGGCGAGCAATCCTTCCTCGGGAAAATTGATCGCCCCACCCACGAGGATCCGACCGTCTTGTTGCAGTAACAGGCTGCTGAGCCAGGTGTTCATCAGCAGGTGCCTGACGATCACAAATCCTCGGCCATTGAAGGAGCTGTCCAACGTACCGTCGTGGTTCAGGCGGATGAGCAAGCCGACATGATCGGCAAGCTCGAAATGATGATTAGCCAGCAGCAAGATCCGCCCATCCTCCTGCAGCCGCAGATCACAGGCTTCAACACCCGGAGCGCCGGGCGGAAGCCAGGCGTCACGCATGCCCTCGGAAAGATTGCCGGGTAGGCGCACCACGCAAAGGCCATTCTCGCCGAAGGCCTGGACCAGATGCCCATGGTGGTCAAACAACGCCAGGGCCGGAAGCGTGCGATGGCCGTTCAGATAGTGCAGCCCGGCCAACAGGATATTGCCATCAGGCAGCACTGCAATTTTGCCGGCCATCGCATCGAATCCATACTCGAACTGGCCAATGACACTGCCTCGATCGCCGAAGGACAGGTCGGCAGAACCATCGGCCAGCAGGCGCGCCAGGCCAAAGCGACTACCATCTGCCGTTCCGACTTTAGCGGCGACCAGAATGCGCCCGTGGGAATCGATGACAACGTCATGGGTGATGCTTGAGAGACTGCCGGCGAAATACACCTGGGTCGTTCCCTTGGCGGCAAACGACAGGTCGAGGTGACCGGCTTGGCTGAGTATTGCAGGGGAGGCAAAGGCAACCTGGCTTGACATGCACGCATCTCCTTGCGAGTCGTCGTCCAGAGTGGGTCTGGCGAGCTTCGAAGGAAGATATTCAATCCCTGAATGGTAAAACGTACAACTGGCAGAAATAACAGACGGAGGGTCGCTCTGTGCCAGAAGAGCGTCTTTTTGAACCAGTGGCAAGCATGCCAAGTAATTAATACCTACGCAGTTCTAAAAACGGCGTGGCAGTTCCTTGTTTCGCGTGACTGAGAGGCAGAGGAGGGCGCGGACTACTACAAAGTAATCCGCGTTGATATCAATGTGGCATCGACCATGATTCAAGGTTGTAACCGTCGCGGCTCAGTTCTTCACGGGCCTGTTCAAGCACGCGTTCGAGTTGTGCGGGATCGGTATAGGCACTGCTTGGGATCTGCTTGCGGCCTATGCTGCGTTTGGTGCGGTCGATCACTGTCAGGCTGAGTTCACCGTTGCCATCTTGTAAAGCCCAGGCCACACATTGGAAAGGCTGGAATGCGCGGTCTGCAATCAAAAGAGCTTCGTTGATACGGAGCGGGGCGTTCATGGGGTTCTCTCTCTCTATGCCCAATCAAGTGATCGGCCGACGGTAGGGCTGCCCGTGCGGCTGGTTACTTGTACTGATGTCCGCAACCTGCCAACGGGTCACACTTGAACTGAAGAAATTTCAACTTTCGTTCGTAAACCCGTTCTTCAGCGTGGTTTTGAAAGCTGAATCACAGGTTGAAGTTCGTTAGGTAACTAACCAAGTAGTTTCTTATAACGTATTAGGCAATAGCCATATAGTCAATCGGTACAAGCAACTGTCAATTTCTTGCTAATGTTACAGCCAGGTCCGCCAAATGACTGTTTTTACTAAAATTTCATCGAATTTGGCGCCAAGGAACAGTCATGAATGAAGCGCCCGCCCAACGACGTCTATTAGTGGTTGATCCTTGCGACGATTGCTATCGTTTACTGCCGGGGTTGCGAGCTGTAGGCTGGGATGTTGACAGCTGCACACTGGAAAATGCTGCCGATAAAACCTGTGATGTCGGCCTGTTGCGATTACAACCGTTTCACCTCGAGCGCCCCGAGGCGGTCAAGGAACTGATCAGCCGCAGTGGCACTGAATGGATCGCGGTTCTTAACCAGGAAGTCCTGCGACTGCAGAATGTCGGGGACTTTGTCTGTGAATGGTTTTTCGACTTCCATACCTTGCCGTTTGATGTTTCAAGAGTTCAGGTGACCTTGGGCCGTGCGTTCGGAATGGCCCGTTTGCGCGGCAAAGGCACAGTGCATGTTGACCAGCCAGAACACGAACTGCTCGGCGACAGCAAGCCGATCCGAGAACTTCGCAGGTTGTTGAGCAAGCTCGCGCCTACCGAGTCCCCGGTACTCATTCGCGGCGAAAGCGGCACCGGCAAAGAACTGGTGGCTCGCACCTTGCACCGGCAATCCCAGCGGCACAGCAAGCCCTTCGTTGCTATCAACTGCGGCGCGATTCCCGAGCATCTTATCCAGTCAGAGCTGTTTGGCCACGAGAAGGGCGCATTTACCGGCGCTCATCAACGCAAAGTTGGCCGGATTGAAGCGGCGAATGGTGGCACCCTGTTCCTCGATGAGATAGGTGACCTGCCACTGGAGTTGCAAGCTAATCTGCTGCGCTTTCTGCAGGAAAAGCACATCGAACATGTCGGCGGCAGCCAGCCGATCCCGGTGGATGTACGAGTGCTGGCGGCGACACACGTCGACCTGGAAGCCGCCATCGAGAAGAAACGCTTTCGTGAGGATTTGTACTACCGCCTCAACGTCCTGCAGGTCGTCACCGCGCCACTGCGTGAGCGCCATGGCGACTTATCCATGCTGGCCAATCATTTCTCGCACTTCTATAGCCATGAAACTGGCCGTCGACCGCGCAGCTTCAGCGATGATGCGCTGATTGCCATGGGCAAACACGATTGGCCGGGCAACGTTCGCGAACTGGCCAACCGAGTACGCCGCGGCTTGGTGCTGGCCGAAGGTCGACAGATCGAAGCCCGCGACCTGGGGCTGATCAGCCACCACACAGTCGTTGCACCGATGGGCACGCTGGAGGATTACAAAACCCGCGCTGAGCGCCAGGCACTGTGCGATGTTCTCAACCGTCACAGTGATAATTTGAGCATCGCGGCGAAGGTGCTGGGCATATCAAGACCGACATTTTATCGGTTGCTGCACAAACATCAGATTCGTTAGAGCCTGGGTCAAAAGATCGCAGCCGAGTGCAACGAGGCTGCGATCTTTTGTTTATCTATCTTAGAAGTAGTAAGGGAATTTCAGGCTAAACGAGAAGTCTGGGGAGTCATCAGTCAGGCCAATAGCCAGGTTGGGCACGATCGTCAGCTTATCGGTGGCGGCCAGGGTCATGCCGATGTTGAAGTTGGCTGCGTTGTAGTCACTGTTGCTGATGGATTGCCAATCACCACCGTCTGGCTTGATCTTGCTTTTGCGGGCGAACTGGTCGGTGAACGAGAACGACATACTCATTTTCTCGTTCAGGGCAAACGCAATACCGGCGCCGACCTGCCACGAATCCCCCAGCTTCACATCGCCTTTGACCTTGGAGCCGACCTGAGGACTGATGTCACTGAAAGAGTCCTGCATGTTGTAGGTGTAGGCCAGGCTGCCGAACAGTACGGCCGGGTCGAAGGTCTTGACGAGCGAGATGCCCGGGGTGATCGCCCAGACACCATTACCGGTAGGCAGTTCTTCGGGTACCGAGAGGTTATCGTTAGTGGGATCGCTGACCAGCTTGATCCCGTATGGGTCCTTGCCGGTGGGTGCCTTAACCCGCAGCGTGACGACCGCGTCGGGCAGGTTGACCGACTCATCCAGGAATTTGTACGCCACGCCGACGTTCACATCCCCAATGGTTGGGTCGCGAGTAACGGTTGCATCCGACGTCACCGGGCCGGCACCACCAGCGCCTCCGGAGGAATAAGTCGACTCTCTATAAACCACGGGAACGTTAATGTCGAACTGCCAGCGTTGAGCTACGTTGTAGCGCGCGGTCAGGTCCAGGGTCCAGTTATCCGCCTTGATGCGGTCGAGGTTAATGTTGCCGAGGAAAATCGAGTCCAGTGCCAGGAAGCCATTGAGCGTCAATGCACGGGTATCGTAGTGAGTGTAGGTCAGGCCGGTTTCGACGCTGAATTTTCCACCACCGAAGAAACCGCTGGCTTCGTCGTACAGGTTGGAAACGCTGGGTGCCGGTTCCGTCTCATCCTTGAGCGACTGGCCGTATGAACTGCCAGTGGTTCCAGGAGCACCCGCAGCCACTGTCTGACCGCCCCTGGCCGGCTCGGCGGGTGATCTGGTAAGGCGTCTGGGCGCGGGTGTCGCTGGAGTCTCTTCGACTTGCCGAACCCGTTGTTCGAGTACCATCAGCGCGTTTTGTTGTGCTTGGTAACGCTGTTTCAACTCCATGAGTTCTTGTTTTAGTGCTTCAACCTGGGGATCCGTCGCTGCGTACAGCAGTGTGGCCGGAGCCAGGCTGCTCAAACAGACGATTGCTCTGAGCGTTAACGATCGGTGCATGGGTTAGGCCGTCCCTTCTGACTACTTCTGATGAGACTGAGCGTAGATCAGAATCCGGCAGTGCGAAGACCTTTGAGCTGGTCCAGGTTACCGGTCAGTGACCCGCCAGTAGTCGCACTGTCTCGCAGCACCACATTAAACGATGTGAGGTTGCGCACCTGGTTGCTACTGCCGAGCAAGGTCGTGTTCTGCATCAGCCCACCCTGGGCCAGGCGTTGTATGGTGCTGCCCTGATTGTTGTTGGCCACGATGTTGAGTTGCACACCGGTGCTGGACGAGGAAACGCTCAGCGAGCCAGCACCATTGCTGCCGACTAGCGTCGTACCTGCGGCCAATGCCTGGCCCTGGGGTTGCATTGTTGGCGCCTCGTTCGCTTTGGTGATGTTGATGTCGACATTGTTGTAGGCGGTATTGTTGTCACCGGCCGCACGCACAACTTGAGTGACACCCTCAGTCGTGTTGAGGCCGCTGCCGCCAGTGACGGTACCGGTGCCGGTGTTTGTGCCCGCGTTGGTTATAGTGCCTTGCGAACTGGTTGCACCCGGCGTTTTTTCGTCGATCATTGACACGTAGAACTGTGGCTTGATCGTCGATTTCTGAATCTGCATCGAGGAAGTGACCCCGATCAATTCACCTTTGGCATTTTCCCAGGTGCTGGTCATGGCGATGCCGAAGCTGATAATCCGTCCGGGCATGACATAGCGGCCTCGCAGGCTCGCCAGTTCCTGATCCTTCAGTTCAATGGGCTTGAACGTCTGTGCTTGTGTTGGCAGGCTGGCAGCCAGGCAAACGACGGCCAACCAGGTTGGAGTGTTCATTGGATGCTCCCGGAGCTTCATGCTCCCTTGTTATTAGAAGAAGTCGCTTTTTATGAACCCGAAATCCATCAGGTCTGCGTCTCGCACCGGGCTGAATGCATTGATACGGTTCCTGGCGGTCAATGGCACGGGAGGTTCGAGCAAGGCGTTGGTTTTGTCATAGCCCTGACCAATGACGGCAAAGATGATGCCGTTCCAGCCTTTGACAAAGTCTTCGACCTTGAACCGTTTATGACCCAGTACCGGATCTCCGATATACACCCAACCGTCATGGACTCTTTGCATGACTACAAAGTGTTTGTAGCCACGAATATCCAGAAGTACCACCACCGGAATTTTCACGTCGTTTAACGTTTCAGGTGCTACCCGATAGCCACGGGCCCGCATGCCGATACTTTCCACGTAACGCTTCATGTCGAGCATGGAGAAGCCCTGGACCCGGACCAGATCCTGATCGGAGTGGGCCAGCATGCCTTCGATGATCTGCTCCTCATTCACGTCCAGCCAATAGGCTTGGCGCAAGATGGTTGCCAGCGCAGCTGCGCCGCAACTGAAGTCAGTTTTCTGTTGTACCAGGTCGGCAAATTTGCGCTCGCGTATGCTTTGGATCGGCTTGTACACCACCGCGCCGCCGGGCAGGATGACAGACAGCGGCATCTGAGCCGCCTCAATCACACTGGCCATGCAGAGCAAAAATGCCAAGGCGATGATGCGCATGGTAGGACGCCTTTTGGTTGTGTTGAAAAAGGCCCCCGTGAGGAGGCCTCCACAGACAACGATTAGAACGACTGGTTGGAAATGGCCAGCGAGTTGCTTTGCTGGTTGCCAACACCAGCGGCCACGTTGACGCCCAGGTTGCCACTGCCGCCGTTAACCGAACCACTCAGGGTTGCGGTGTTGGTGACAGGGTTGGCCCAGCCAGTTGGAGTCAGCACTTGATAGGAGTAGGTGTTGCTCAGATCAAACGAACTGCTCTCACTGTAGCTTTTCGCTTTGTCATACGCAGACTCGGACGACTTGCTGCCCGATTTTTCGTACGCCGAGGCGGCAGCTTTATCGTAGGACTTGTCATACGATTTTTCGAACGAGGACTCGTGCGTTTTTGCGTACGATTTGTCTACCGAAGCGTCCAGCGTTGCGTCGAGCGAGGCGTTAAGCGATGCGCTGGACTCCGAGCTGTTGGTGCGCTCGTGGCGACCATCGCTCCAGGTAGCGCTTCTGGCAGCTTCTGCAGCAGCATCCAGTGTAGCGCTCAGCGAAGCACTCAACGAAGCATTCGAAGAACCGCTCGAGCTACTGCTATGGGAGCCGCTGGCATTTGCGCTACTCGAACCGCTGGCTGCAAACGCCTTGGCACCGGCCAGATCAAAGCTCGAAGAAGCGCTTTGACTGCCACTGGCACTGGAATCGTAGCCTTGAGATGCACTACCGCTGGCCGAAGTGGTTACGGTAATAGTATCGACACGATATGTCCGATCAGCGTTGTTGTTTACTGTCAGGCCAGGGCCATTTTGAGTTGCAGAAGCAGTGGCGGTCGCATTGCCCAGTGGAGCATTGGCATTAGCAATTGCCATGGTGTTTTTCTGCTGGTTAAGGTCGCCACCGGCAATGTTGACACCCATGTTGCCGCTGCCGCCATTACCCGAACCGCTCATCACGGCAGAGGAGGTGCTGCCGAAGTTGTTGACAGTGTTGTTGTTGCTGAACTGGTTTACGGTGGAGGTCGCGGAGGCAGTACCGAATACGAAGGTATTATCGAGACTGGAGTCCGATGCAGCGTTGGCGATGGCGGCCGCGTTGTCTTGTTGGTTGCCATTACCTGCAGCCACGTTGACGCCGACGTTGCCGCTGGTGCCCGTGGCGGAGCTGGTCATTTCAGCTTCGTTTACTGTCCCTTCATTGCGGATGCTGTTGCCGGTACTGCGTTGGGTATCGGTTGCATTGGCAGTAGCATAGACAGGGATCATGGTTGGAGGAGGAGTTCGTGGGCCTCCGCCGCCGTTACCATTATGGCCATTATTATGGCCATTATTATGGCCATTATTGTGGCCATTGTTATGGCCGTTGTTTTCGTTTTGCCCAGCTTGTACAGCAACAGCCATGACCGCAGCAATTGCGAAAACCAGAGGCTTTATTGCCATCGAAGGTTTCATGGTGATTCTCCGTACTTATTTTAGGTTAAGTGTTGTTATTACCTTTTTAGGTCAATCCGTGACCCGTATGCTCAGGGTGTTTCCCATTCGATTTCCCACCCCGGCACTCTGATTCAACTGAATTACCCCGCGGCTACCGGTGAAAGCCTGGTCACTGGTAGTGACCTGGCGATAGCCTGGTGCAGAGTCAGTTGGATCGGAGTTGTTGATCAGCGCCACGTTCTGTTGCATGAGGACGCTGTCGTCGATACTTTGCGGCTGGCCACTGACGCTGATGCGCAGCGCGTTAGCCTGCTGGTTTCTGGCACCGGAGCTCTGGTTGACGCCGAGTGCGCCGTTGCCGCGACTGAAGGAGTCGCCGTGGATGCTGGAACTGGCATCCATTGCAGGGTCGCCACTGCTACCTAACCGTTGGCGAATCTGAGTGGTCGCGCTGGCGCTTTGGCCAATGGCAATGGCTCGGGCGTTAACCTGTTGTTGTTGATCACCGGCCGCTTGGTTGACCGTTAGATTGCCCTGGTATTGCATGCCCGAATTATCGATCTCCGCGTTATTGGTCACCGGAGGTTGGGCAAACGTCGATGCACTGCAAAACATGGCGATAAGCAGGAGCTTGCGATTCATCCTAACGGTCTCCCGTTATTATTTTTAGAGTGCCCAGACCTTGCGCCATACTTGAATTGACCATGTTGGCAATACCACCGCCCGAATTTCCCGAACGCCCGGCGGGCTGGTTCGACAGTTGGGTCTGGGTGGAAATGTTGGCGCCCACGTTATTGGTGTTTTGCGTGACCAGGCGCGAGATGCTTGCTCCGCTGGCAACGTTGGCAAAGTCGCCGTCGCTCAACTCATTCGTCTGCTTTAGAATTTGCTGGGAGGGGTTGGCGTTGACGGTCGTGGGGTTCGGATCGGGGATCAGCGGAGGAACTACTGCGTTACGCGTTTGCACGTCACGTTTGATCGTAATGATGCCATTGTCGGCATGTGCAGGTAGGGAGGCACTGATAGCCAGTGCGCATCCGATCAGCAACAGGCCATAGATGCGGTTATCAAATTTCCCCACGGCGGCAATTCCTTCTGTAAGTGGAACGCTGGCCCTTATCAGCGTTGCGAGGGAGAGAGCAGAAGGTGTGCCGCTTTTGGATTCTTGTTTTAAAACAAGCAGATGACTCTAAATGTTGGCATCGCTGATTGTATTTTGTAACTCTACTGAGACAGCGCCGGGGAATATTCCCCAGATTGCGGGCAGCAGTGCGCGCTAACGCTGCTATTGGTAGATTGTCTCAGTGACTTAACAGTTTTACGCAGAAGGACCCGCGTCGCTTTAGCTCGTGGGTTTACGCAGGGCAGGGTGTTTCAGCAATGGACACTTGCAACGGGTGGTAGCAAACGTAAAACGGCCTCGAACGCAGCATCCTTGCGTTGCTGCCAGTTGCCTTGCAGTACCTCAAAAGGCTGACGGTGCTGCTCAAGCCATTGATGAGTGGCCTGGAAGAATGCCTGACGTTCCGTCAGTTGGGGTTGGCAACGCTGCCCGTCGTCGTGCCAGGCAATGGATTCAGGGCTCAGCAGCAAATGCAGGTCATAGTGCCGTGCGAGTAATGCCTGCTCGATCCAGGCTGGGCAAGCGCCGAACAACGTCTTGCTCCAAAGGATATTGCTCAATAGATGCGTGTCGAGAATCAGCAGTGACGGTTGCCTGGCGCGAGCCGCATTCTCCCAGGCCAGTTGGCCGTGGGCTATGGAGTCGATGTCTTCGTAACAGGTGTCGCGGGCTTCACTTTCGATGAAATGCCGAACGTATTCCCCGACCAACAGGCCGCCAAAATGAGCTTGAATCTCATTGGAAAGCCAGCTTTTACCGGTTGATTCCGGACCTGTGAGCACCAGAACTTTCATGCTCGCAATGCCAGGTCGGTGCGCCATTCACGCCAGCCCTGGATCGCGATCAGGGTGAACAACGCGTAAAGTCCGGCGGTCAGGTACATGCCTTTATAGAGGAACAGTCCGACAAAAATCACATCCAGCACGATCCACAGCGGCCAGCATTGCACGCGTTTCTGTGCCATCCACAGTTGTGCCACCAGGCTGAAACCGGTGAGCGCGGCGTCCAGCCAGGGTTGCGCCGCATCAGTCCAGTGCGCCATGGCCGCCCCCAGCGCGAGACTGCCAATGGCGCCCAGCGTCAAACCCAAGGCAATCGGTGCCACTGTGAGCTGGCTGACCTGCCGCCCCAGCCGTTCCTCACCCCCACGCGTCCACTGCCACCAGCCGTACAATTGAAGCGCAGCGTAAATGACCTGCAGCAGCATGTCCGAGTAGAGTTTGACCTCGAAAAATACCCAGCTATATAGCAGTACCATGACCAGGCCGATCGGCCAGCACCAGGGATTCTGTTTGACCGTCAACCAGACGGCGATCACACCGAGGGCGGCGGCAAACAGTTCTAGCCCGGACATGGAGATTCCTTGAGTGTGGAAAGGGGAGCGGATTGTACCGGATGGCTGCGGATGAAGCAGCTGCCTGACTTGCTACAGGCATCACCTCACGGCCTGCTAAACACGAAACTGCTTGAGCAAGCCATTCAAATGCTCACTCAACCCCTTCAACCGCACACTTGCCTCGCTTGATTGCTCGGCCGCCAGCGCAGTGCTGTGGGACAAACCAGCCGCCTGGGTCACGTTCTGGTTGATATCTTCCACCACATGCGCCTGCTGCAGGGTGGCGCTGGCAATGGAGGCGTTCAGGCCGTTGAGGTTGCGCAAAGCCTGGCCAATGGCACTCAGGCTCGCACCAGCCAGGCCTGCCTGTTCGATGGTCAGTTGCGAAGCGCGGCTGCTGTCGCCGATGACCTTGACTGCCGCTTCCGAGTGATTCTGCAAACGTTCGATCATCGACTGGATCTCGGCCGTGGACTTCTGCGTGCGCTGTGCCAGCAACCTGACTTCATCGGCCACTACTGCAAACCCGCGACCCTGTTCGCCAGCCCTGGCGGCTTCAATGGCGGCATTGAGCGCCAGCAGGTTGGTTTGTTCGGCAATCGAGCGGATCACCTCGAGCACCGTGCCGATTTGCGTACTCTCGGCGGCCAGAGTACGGATCACTCCTACCGCCTGTTCGATGGTGCCGGACAATTTATCAATCTGTTGCAAACTGCCATCAAGGTTGACTTGGCCCTGCTGCGCCTGGGATTCGGCATCGCGCATTTCGCTGGCGGCATGCTCGGCATTCTTCGCCACGTCCTGCACCCCATACGTGACCTCGTTGATCGCCGTTGCGACCAGCTCCATTTGCTGGGATTGCTGTTGGCTGCGTTGTTGTGCCTGGGCTGCATCATTGCCCAAGGCGCTGGACGACTCACCGAGATCGCTGGCTGAGACCTGCAATTGGCTGATGACCAAGCGCAATTTGGCCGTGAACGCGTTGAAGTGTTGGGCCAACTGCGTTACCTCATCGCGGCCATGGGTATCGAGGCTGCGGGTCAGGTCACTCTCGCCGCTGGCGATATTGGCCATGGCGTTCACAGTTTCCTGCAGGGGACGCACGATGCTGCGGGCAATCAGGATCACCAGCAATGCCATGATCGCAGCAATCACCAGGCACACCAATGAAGCCTTCCAAACCTGGCCGTAGAACTCCCCTTGCATGTCATCAATGTAGACCCCCGAGCCGATCACCCAACCCCAGGGCTCAAAAAGCTTGACGTAGGAGGTTTTCTCTACCGGCGCGCTCGCACCGGGTTTCGGCCAGCGATAGTTCACCACCCCAGCGCCCTTGGTCTTGGCCACCGCCACCATCTCGTTGAACAATGCAAAACCGTCCGGATCACGGATCGCCGCCAGATTCTGGCCATCGAGTTTCGGGTTGACCGGGTGCATGACCATGACTGGGACCAGGTCGTTGATCCAGAAATAATCATTCTGGTCGTACCGCAGGCCACGAACCGCGGTCAGCGCCTGCTTTTGCGCTGCCTCGCGGGTCAGGGCGCCGGTGGTCTCGAGGTCGTGGTAATAGCTGAGAATACCGCTGGCGGTCTGCACCACGTGCTGGGTTTTCTGCGCCTTGGCCTGATACAGGTCAGTGTGAATCTGCTTGAGCATCAATCCGCCCAACGTCATCAGCATAAGGACGGCCACGATCAGGATGAGCCACAGGCGGCGACTGATCGACATAGTGCGCAAGCTGTTCATAAGGCGGTTACTCCGGTTTCTTGTTCTTGTCATAAAGGTTCGTCAGCATTTCACCCCGGATGGCAGGCACGGGTTTGCAGTCAAGCCCAATAGTCGGCAGCGTAAATCGGACTTGTCTGATAGGATTTCGGCCCCGCGGGCGAAAACCTGAATCCTGAATGAACTTTCTACGCCAAGTCGTGGTTTATCCAGAGGTTCCAGCACGCGGCGCTATAGCCAGACTGATCGCAGTAAATGCATTGAACATATTAACGGGGCATGCCGACGAGCATTGCTTCTTGGGGGATTGATGGATCTTTGGACCGCCTTTCAGGCATTGATACTAGGCGTTGTAGAAGGGCTGACGGAGTTTCTGCCCATTTCCAGTACCGGACACCAGATTATCGTCGCGGACCTGCTCAACTTCGGTGGTGAGCGGGCCATGGCGTTTAATATCATCATCCAGCTCGGCGCAATCCTGGCAGTGGTGTGGGAGTTTCGACGCAAGATTCTCGACGTGGTCATCGGCTTGCCGACCCAACCCAGCGCTCGCCGTTTCACCGCCAACCTGTTGATCGCGTTCATGCCGGCCGTGGTATTGGGGGTGATTTTCGCGGACCTGATCCACGAATACCTGTTCAACCCGATTACGGTCGCGGCGGCACTGGTTGTCGGCGGCATCATCATGTTGTGGGCGGAGAATCGCGACCATGAAGTCCATGCTCAGACCGTGGACGAGATCACCTGGAAAGATGCCCTGAAAGTTGGCTTCGCCCAGTGTCTGGCAATGATTCCGGGTACTTCGCGCTCCGGTTCGACCATCATCGGTGGCCTTCTGTTTGGCCTGTCGCGCAAGACGGCTACCGAGTTTTCGTTCTTCCTGGCAATGCCGACCATGGTCGGTGCCGCTGTGTATTCGGGCTACAAGTACCGCGACCTATTCGTCCCTGCGGATTTCCCGGTGTTTGCCGTTGGCTTCGTCACTGCGTTTATCTTCGCGATGATTGCGGTGCGCGGGCTCCTCAAGTTCATCGCCAACCACAGCTATGCCGTGTTCGCCTGGTACCGTATCGCGTTCGGCCTGCTGATCCTCGCTACCTGGCAGTTCGGCTGGGTTGACTGGAGCGCAGCCAAACCATGATCGACAGCGGCGCGCGCCCCGGGAAAATCCAGAACCCGCGATTGAAGTCGCTGGTGTTTGCGCTGGTGTGCGCGCTGCCGTTGACCGGTTCGATGCTGATGTGGCTGCAGGGGATATCGTTGATTCCCCTGTCGGCCTACGGCATCGTCAGCGTGCTGGCGTTCTTCCTTTACTGGAGCGACAAGCGCAAGGCCCGTACTGACCGCTGGCGGACCCCGGAGAATGTCCTGCACGCCGCAGAACTGGCCGGTGGCTGGCCGGGCGCTTTGGTGGCGCAGCAAGTATTTCGGCACAAGACCCGCAAGATTTCCTACCAGGCCCTGTTCTGGGCCATCGTATTGCTGCACCAGGTGTTCTGGATCGACCAGTTGTTCCTCGGCGCCCATTTGTTCGCGCTGTTCTAGAGCAGCAGTCCCACCTGAGTGCGCTTGGGCAATTTGCTCACCACCAGTTGGTGGGAACGTTGCAACAATCCCTGCAGCTCTTTAATGCCCAGGGGATAGGGAGCGTCCATGATGACCCATTGGGCTCGGGCCAGGTAAGGCGCCGGGTGGATGCCGGGACGGTCGCAATGCCCCAGAAACAGATCCTTGTCGACCTTGAAGGCCAGCGAGTCGCCGCGCAAACCCTGTAGCGCAAACATCTTGTTTCCCGCGATCGAAAATACCCGCACTCCACCCCATTTGTAGTCTTCCCGGGCACCGGGGAGGGCCAGGCAAAACTGCGCCACAGCCTCTTCACTCATCCTTGCGGTACTCATAACAGGCGCTCCCCACAGGCGTTGAATGACTCGACCAGATGATCGATCCAGGCGCGAACAGCTGGCATCACTCCCCGTCGATGTGGGTATACCGCCTGTAGCCAGCCGCCGGGCAACGACCAGTCAGGCAGCAACTGCACCAGCGAACCGTCGTGCAATTCCTGCTCACAGTACATCATGGGCAACAGGGTGAATCCCTGGCCAGCGAGTGTGCAGGCCTTGCGTACGATAAAATCATCAATGCCCAGGCGCGCTTCCAGGGCCACATCGAAGCTCTTGCCGTGCTGGTCGAGCAGGCGGATATGCATCAGGCGATCAGCTTCGAGCGCGCCCAAGGCCGGAAGGTTTTTCAACTCTTCGGGATGGGTGATTTCACGCTGCAGCAGAAACGTCGGGCTGGCCACCAGTGCCATCTGTGCTTGGCGCAACCGGCGAGTGACCAACTGCGGATCTTCGTCGCCCAACTCACGCACGCGCAAGGCGACATCGATGCCCTCGGTCACCAAATCGACGCGGCGGTTAAGGAGCATCACTTCCAACTGCACCTGAGGGAACTTATCGAGAAAGTTGCTGATGACGACGGGAAGGATTTCATGGGCGACACCCACCGGGCAAGACACGCGCAGGCGCCCACGCGGTTCGCTGGACATGCTGGCCACGGCTTCGTCGGCCATTTCCGCCTCCAGCAACATGGCCTGGCAGTGCCGCAAGTAGCGCTCACCTACGGCCGTTAATTTGAGCTGACGCGTGGTGCGTTGCAGGAGGCGTGCACCCAGACGCTCTTCCAATTCGGCAATGCGTCGTGACAGGCGCGACTTGGGAATGCCCAACAAGCGGCCGGCGGCAGCAAAACCACCGGCTTCGACCACCTTGGCAAAATAGTAGAGGTCGTTAAGATCTTGCATCTCATCATCCAGCTGTTCTATCAGTGAGACGAATAATCGCATTGTTGCTGACTAATCGGCTATTGGTTTCACCTGTAGGATTCACTCCATCAGATCGCCGGCTGGCGATCTTCACCTTGGAGATCCCTTATGAAACTGTTGCATATCGATTCGAGCATTCTGGGTGACAACTCGGCCTCCCGTCAGTTGAGCAGTGAAGTGGTCAAAGCCTGGCAAGCCGCCGAAGCAGGTACGGTGGTGACTTACCGCGACCTCGCCGCCGACGCCATCAGCCATTTCTCCTCCACCACCCTGGTCGCTGCCGGTACCACCGCCGAGTTGCGCAACGCTGCGCAACAGCACGAAGCTGATCTGAGCACCACGACCTTGGCTGAATTCCTCGCAGCAGACGCCGTAGTGATTGCAGCACCGATGTACAACTTCACGATTCCGACACAGCTCAAGGCCTGGATCGACCGCATCGCCGTAGCCGGCCAAACCTTCCGTTATACCGAAGCCGGACCTGAAGGCCTTTGCGGCGGCAAGAAAGTGGTGATTGTGTCGACTGCCGGCGGCCTGCATGCCGGCCAGGCAAGCGGCGTGGCCCATGAAGACTATTTGAAACTGCTGCTTGGCTTCCTCGGCATCACCGACATCGAGTTCGTGCGTGCCGAAGGCCTGGCCTACGGTGACGAAGTGCGCGCCAAAGCCATGAATGACGCACACACACGAATTAATGAGCAGTTGTTCGCTGCTGCGTAAGGCTTGCGCAAAGACCTCAAACAGCTCAGCCAACCCTAAAAAAACTCTGTATTCTGGAAGCGCAAGCGCCAGGTGCGGAGTTTTTTGTTTCTGGTCGTGTCACAGGTTGGCCCAGGTTGTGCAGTCAAGGGTTATCGTTGCCTCAAGTAAACAGGTAGGGCGTTCCATGGTGCGTCTTTGTGCAGCATTGCTGATGGGCTTGCTCGGCAGCCTTAATGGGGTGCACGCGGCACCTGCGCTGCACCCCCGCTGGAGTGTCGGCTATCACGAGATGAGTTTTCTCGACCCCTTGGACCTGCAACCAATGCGTGCTATCGCGTTCTACCCGTCAAGCGACAAGGAGCGCTCCAGCCGGCTTGAGGGCTACACGGTGGAAGCGGGCGAGGATGCCCGGGTAGCCATCGGTCGTTATCCGATGCTGATGTTGTCCCACGGCAACACTGGCACGCCGCTGGCCTTGCACGACCTGATGACCTCGCTGGCGCGCAAGGGCTTTGTGGTGGTGGCGGTCATCCATCCGGGTGACAATTCCAAGGATCACAGTCGTCTTGGTACCTTGAGCAACTTGTACGGGCGCCCGATCCAGATTTCCGAAGCCATTACCGCAACCTTGGGCGACGCCATGCTCGCGCCGTTCGTCAATGCCAGACAGGTCGGTGTGATCGGTTACTCGGCAGGCGGCGAAACCGCGTTGATACTCTCCGGCGCAACACCTGATCTTGATCGCCTGCGTCGTTATTGCCAGGAACGTCCGGATGATCGTGACGCCTGCAATACCAAGGGCGAACTGATCGCCGATCGCGATGACCTGCAGCCGGTGGCGGACCCGCGAGTTCATGCCTTGCTGCTGATGGCGCCGTTAAGCCTCAAGTTCGGCCGACATACCCTGGTCGACGTGCACGTACCGGTGCTGCTCTACAGCGGAGACGGCGACAAGCTGGTGGCCTTTGACAAAAACGCCGCTGCATTGGCACGCAAACTGCCCATCGCCCCGGATTTCAAGTTGCTGGCAGGCGCCGGGCATTTCGTGTTTATGGCGCCCTGCAACGAGGAGCAGATTGCCGCCATGCCAGCACTGTGTACTGATGCCGATGGAGTTGATCGTGAGGACATCCATCGCAACTTGATTGGCGAGGCTGGGCGGTTTTTTTCCCGCACCTTGGCCAAACCTAACCGCGCAGGAATGCAAACTGCCGATCAATGATGCCTACGCGACTACCCCAGGCTGCGATCTTTTGGTGTAGGTATTTGAAGATCAAGATAACGGTCGCCGCCTCGTTTCACCCGGCAACTCCTATGCATCGCCTGCAGGGCATAGCCTCACGCCATTGCCCGGCGTTTGAGCAACAGGGTTAGTCCAAGTCCAGTCACTGATAGCAGCGCTGCACAAAAGAATATCCACGAATACCCCAGGTTGAGCGCAATCGCGCCCATTAAAGGCCCGGCGATTGCCAGGGCCAGATCGAAGAACACCGCATAGGCACTCAATCCCGCGCCGCGACTGGAGTTTGGCACCTGCTTGATCGCCTCCACGCCGAGCGCCGGGTACACCAGGGACAGGCCGAAACCCGTCAGCCCGGCGCCGAGCAAGGCATAACCGGTCGATGGCGCCAGCCACAGCAACACTAATCCTGCAGTTTCGATACACATGCAGGCGATCGCTGAAGTGAAGCCACCAAAACGACCGATGCTCGAGATGAACAGCACCCGAGCCAGGATGAAGCACACTCCAAACACCGTCAGGCAGTACGCCGCGCCAGTCCAGCCGCGGTTCACGTAATACAGCGTGATGAAGGTCGTTAAAGAGCCGTAGCCGATCGAGGCCAGGCTCAGGCTCGCCCCGAACGGCGCGATGCGCCCGAACACCGCCCAAAATGGCAGGCGCTCGCCACGGATCACTGGCACCGAAGGTTTGTTGCGAATCAGCAACAGCGCGACGCCAGCCAGCAGTGACAGGGCAATCCCCAGGCTGGAGAAGCCCAGTTGGCTGACCATCACCACGCCCAGGGGCGCACCAATGGCAATTGCGCCATAGGAAGCGATGCCGTTCCAGGAAATGGATCGCGCAGTGTGTTCCGCGCCGACCTGGCCCATGCACCAACTGATGGTGCCGACCCCGATCAGGCCCTGGGCGATCCCCAGCAACAAACGTCCGGCAATCAAGATCAACAGGCTCAGCAGTGGCATGTGTTGCAGCAGTGTCGACAGCAAGGTCAACAGGCCGCTCAAGAAAATGCCCGACAACCCGCAGATGATCGCACGCTTGGTGCCGGCGGTGTCCGACATGCGCCCGGCCATGGGCCGGCTCAGCAGAGTGGCAAGGTATTGGCAGCCAATGGTCAGGCCCGCGACTATGGCGCTGAATCCCAACTGGTCATGGACGTAGCCTGGCAACACCGCGATCGGCAGGCCGATGCACAGGAACGCAACGAAGGTGTAGAACACGATGGAAACGATCTGCAGGGTGATCGCCATGGAGCTTTGCGGGGGCAGTTGCTGCGCAGACATGAGGGCTGGTTCGCGAGCGGCGGTGGGAGAACTGCATCATCGCGCGGGTGTTTGATAAAAGAAAGCAGGCTAACTAAGTTGGGTTTGGATTTTGTGCTGTTGCTGAGGGCCTCATCGCGAGCAAGCCCGCTCCCACAGGGGACCGCATTCCAGTGTGGGAGCGGGCTTGCTCGCGAAGCTTTTTGCAGCAGAAAATCCCTGGACCCTGAAACGCGAAAAGCCCCGTCACCAGGACAGGGCTTTCACTTGCAGCTTGAAACTAAAAGCGGCTCTTAGAACACCACACCCTGGCTGCGCAGGTAATCATCATAAGTACCGCTGAAGTCGATCACGCCGCTGGCGCTCAACTCGATGATGCGGGTAGCCAGGGACGATACGAACTCGCGGTCGTGGCTGACGAAGATCAGCGTGCCCGGGTAGTTCTCCAGCGCCAGGTTCAGCGCCTCGATGGATTCCATGTCCAAGTGGTTGGTCGGTTCGTCCATGATCAGCACGTTCGGCTTTTGCAGGATCAGCTTGCCGAACAGCATACGGCCTTGCTCACCACCGGAGATGACCTTCACCGACTTCAGAATCTCGTCGTTGGAGAACAGCATCCGGCCGAGGGTACCGCGAACGATTTGCTCGCCGCCCTGGGTCCATTGGCCCATCCAGTCGAACAGGTTGCAGTCGTCTTCGAAGTCGTGCGCGTGGTCCTGGGCGTAGTAGCCCAGTTCCGCGGCGTCGGTCCACTTCACGGTGCCGGCATCCGGGGTCAGTTCGTTGACCAGGGTGCGCAGCAGAGTGGTTTTACCGATACCGTTCGGGCCGATGATCGCCACGCGCTCGCCGGCTTCAACCACGAAGCTGAAGTCTTTGAACAGCGGCTTGCCGTCGAAGCCTTTGGCCATACGCTCGACGATGACCGCCTGGCGGTGCAGCTTCTTGGTTTGTTCGAAACGGATGAACGGGCTCACACGGCTCGAAGGCTTAACCTCGGCCAGCTGGATCTTGTCGATCGCCTTGGCGCGGGAGGTGGCTTGCTTGGCTTTTGAGGCGTTGGCCGAGAAACGGCTGACGAACGACTGCAGTTCCGAAATCTGGGCTTTCTTCTTGGCGTTGTCCGACAGCAGCTGCTCGCGTGACTGGGTCGCCACGGTCATGTACTCGTCGTAGTTGCCCGGGAACAGGCGCAGCTCGCCGTAATCCAGGTCAGCCATGTGGGTGCACACGCTGTTCAGGAAGTGACGGTCGTGAGAGATGATGATCATCAAGCTGGAGCGCTGGGTCAGGATGTTTTCCAGCCAGCGGATGGTGTTGATGTCCAGGTGGTTGGTCGGTTCGTCGAGCAACAGCACTTCAGGGTCGGAAAACAGCGCCTGAGCCAGCAATACGCGCAGTTTCCAGCCAGGGGACACTTCGCTCATCGGGCCAAAGTGCTGCTCGATGCCGATGCCCAGGCCCAGCAACAGTTCGCCTGCACGGGATTCGGCGGTGTAGCCGTCCATTTCCGCGAACTCGGTTTCCAGCTCGGCCACAGCCATGCCGTCTGCTTCGGTCATTTCCGGCAGCGAGTAGATGCGATCGCGCTCGGCCTTGACCTTCCACAGCTCTTCGTGGCCCATGATCACGGTGTCGATCACGGTAAATTCTTCGTAGGCGAACTGGTCCTGGCGCAATTTACCCAGACGCACGTTCGGCTCGAGCATCACTTGGCCGCCGGACGGCTCAAGATCATTACCGAGGATTTTCATGAAGGTCGACTTGCCGCAACCATTGGCGCCGATCAGGCCATAGCGGTTGCCCGCAGCGAATTTGACCGAAACGTTCTCGAATAACGGCTTGGCGCCGAACTGCATCGTGATGTTAGCTGTAGAAATCAAAGGTTTTTCCTGCGAAGCATTCAGAGTAGCTAGGGTTGCGGCAGTACCGATTCAGTACCCGTTTCCGATATTCAAACCACGGGAAATGCATCCCGGTCAGAAGCGGAAGGTCCATCTGGCAATAAGTGGACAGCAGCATATGGAGCGCTTGGCCCGAGTCAAAGTGCGCTGAAACGGAGTTGTTTCCCGTTATCAACCAAGGGGGGCGCGTAATGTTTGGCCGCGATTGTACTGGTCTCGCACCTTAAACGATAGGGCATTGAGGCCACACGGGTGCTTTGGCGGCATCAGCGGACAGTTTTTTACACATATGGCTTAACCAGTGGTTATCAACTGTGACTAAAATGCCAGTTCTGCCTGATGCCGGCAGGCCTGGATGCTGTTTGTTCACTCCTGACTTGTGACCATTTCCGTGAAACTCATCATTGCCGCCATTTATATAGTCTCGATCACTTACGTCCACCTGCGCGGTCGCGAGCGCCACAAACTGGGCCGACAACTGAGCGACCACTCGACGTTCCTCGCGCCACTCAACTGCTTCCTCTACCTGTTCTCGAAAATGCCCAAGAAGCCGTACCTTGATCCGGCAGACTTCCCCGACCTGCGGCCGCTGCAGGAGCATTGGGAGGAAATTCGCGCCGAAGGGCTGAACCTGATTCGCGCAGGTGAGATAAAGCGTTCCCGCGAATTTGATGATGTCGGTTTCAACTCATTCTTCAAGTCTGGCTGGAAACGTTTCTACCTGAAGTGGTACAGCGACAGTCATCCCTCGGCGATGAAGTTGTGCCCGCGCACGACCGAACTGGTGCAGGGTATTGGCTCGATCAAAGCGGCGATGTTCGCCGAGCTGCCGGCGGGGTCTAAACTGGTGCGCCATCGTGATCCCTATGCCGGTTCCTACCGTTATCACCTAGGCCTGGAAACGCCCAACGATGCGGGTTGCTATATCAATGTCGATGGCGAGAATTACCACTGGCGCGACGGTGAGCCGGTGATGTTCGATGAGACCTTCATCCATTACGCGGAAAACACCACGGATCAAAATCGCATTATTCTGTTTTGCGATGTCGAGCGGCCGATGAAATATCCCTGGGCGGCGGCGTTCAACGGCTGGTTCAGCCGCCATGTCATGTCTGCTGCCGGTGCGCCTAATGATGCAGGGGACAAGACGGGTGGAATCAATCGGCTGTTCGGCAGGATCTACAGGATCCGCTTGCGCGGCAAGGCGCTCAAGAAGCGCAACCGTAAGCGCTATTATCTGGAAAAGTGGGCGGTATTTGGCGGGCTGCTGGCGGTTTTTGTGTTGATCTGATGATGGGGTGTTCTGTAGGAGCGTGCTTGCTCGCCCCTACAGGGGGCAGATGTTAAGAAAACGCCATCAACCGGTGGAACGCTTGGAAGTTTTTTTCGCCGATGCCGGCTTTGCTGAAGGCTTGGCAGCAGTCTTACCACCCAGACTGCGTTTAAGCAGCTCGGTCAAATCAATAACATCCGCCGTTTTATGCGCTTGCGCGCCAGTAGCCGTCTCCACATCCTCGATTTTTCCTTCATGGGCTTTCTTCTCAACCAGCGCCATGATCTTGTCCTCGAAACTGTCTCGATAGTCTCCAGGCGACCAGTCGCCGCTCATGTCCTGCACCAGGCGCTTGGCCATGTCGAGCTCGCCCTTGGCCAGTTTCGGCTCGGTGACCTCGCTGCCCAGTTCCAAGGTATCGAGACTGTGCACCTCTTCCGGCCAGCGCAGCATCACCAGGACCAACGCCGACTCCAGCGGCATCAGCGCCGCCAGATGCTGGCGGGTATGCAGCACCACGTGGCACAGGGCAACTTTATTGGTTTTGCTCAGGGTTTCACGCAGCAGCGCATACACCTTGCCGCCACGCTTGTCCGGCGCCAGATAGTAGGGAGTGTCGATGTTCTGCAGCGGTATCTGCTCGCTGTCGACGAATGAAAAAATATCGATTGTCTGGGTGGAGAGTGGGTGTGCCGACTTGATCTCATCTTCACTGAGCACTACGTAGCGGCCCTTTTCGTACTGCACACCTTTGACAATGTGTTCTTTAGTCACCTCCTTGCCGGTGACCTTGTTCACCCGTTTATACCCAACAGGCTCCATGCTGCGACTGTCCAGCCAGTCAAAATCAACGCCTTGGGAAGACGTCGCCGAGACCAGCGCCACAGGGATATGCACCAGCCCGAAACTGATTGCGCCTTTCCAGATTGCCCGTGCCATTATCGTCTACTCGCGAGTGATGATCAGGTGACCCGCATCGTCGGACAAAAGTTTCAGCGAGCTGTGGCCCGGCCCGCCAGGGCCGCGCGGTACATTGGTCAACTGGTGTTACATCTTCGGCGCGAGGTTTTGATTAACAAAACAGAACCCCCGGCGTAGCGTGGTATCGAAGACCCTATCTACGCTGACGTCGAGAGGTTCACCAATGAACAGGTTCGTGCTGGTCTCCACCGCACTGGCATTGAGTGGCGTGCTTAGCCATCAGGTCCAGGCCGCAGCGCCTCCTGAGTCGATGCTGTTGGCGCAAAGTCCCACAGGTAGAACCAGCAACCCCTACAACAGCCTGATCCGCCGGGCCAACCCTAATAGCCTGCAAGGCACGCAGCCCAGCGCGCCGGCCATACGCGGGCCCAATACCGTTCCAGTGCCCCGGCCACCGACCCTGGACAACGGCGGCATCGGCAATCGTGCGCCGCAGACTCGCCCTGTGCCCGACAGCCCGCCCAGGTTTATACCCAACCCTCCGCATCGAGAGGGCGATACCAGCAATCGCTGACAGCCTGGCTGACCATTTGACGACATAAGGAATTGTGCATGTTGAGAAAATCCCTCCTGGCCACCTTCTGCGCCAGTGTCCTGTTTACTACTGCACCCACCGCCATCGCGGCCACTGTCCAGGAATTGAAGAGCGAGCAGGGCACGCTTGAAGTCACGACCCTCACTCAAGGGCTGGATCATCCCTGGGCCCTGGCATTTCTGCCAGACCGCCAGGGTATGCTGGTAACCGAGCGCCCGGGTAACCTGCGGTTGGTCAATGTCGATGGAAAACTGTCGGCGCCTATCGGCGGCGTGCCCGCTGTGTGGGCCAAGGGGCAGGGCGGTTTGCTGGATGTGGTGCTGTCCCCGGACTTCAAGCAGGACCGCACGGTCTATCTGTCTTACGCCGAAGGTGGGGGCAAGGGGGACAAGGCCGGTACGGCGGTGGGCCGCGGGCAATTGTCGGCAGATTTGAAGAGCCTGAAAAACTTCAAGGTAATCTTCCGCCAGGAACCCAAGCTCTCGGTCGGTAATCACTTCGGCTCACGCCTGGTGTTCGACCGCGACGGCTATCTGTTCATCACCCTGGGTGAAAACAACGACAGGCCAACCGCCCAGGATCTCGACAAACTGCAGGGCAAGGTGGTCAGGGTCTATCCGGATGGCCGGGTGCCGGATGACAACCCTTTTGTCGGGCAGAGTGGCGTGCGCCCGGAAATCTGGTCCTATGGCCAGCGCAATCCCCAGGGTGCGGCGCTGAACCCGTGGACGGGCGTACTGTGGGAAACAGAACATGGCCCCCGCGGTGGTGACGAACTCAACGTCATCGAGCGCGGCAAGAACTACGGTTGGCCGCTCGCCACCCATGGCATCAACTATTCAGGCCAACCCATTCCGGAAGCCTCCGGCAAGACCGCCGAAGGCACCGTAGGACCGCATCATGTATGGGAAAAGTCCCCGGGGCTGAGCGGCATGGCATTTTATGATGCTGATCGATTCAAGGTGTGGCAACACAATGTGTTCCTGGGAGCACTGGTCAGCCAGGAACTGATACGCCTGCAGTTCCATGGGGACAAGGTGGTGCATGAGGAACGCTTGATGGGCGAGCTCAACAAGCGTATTCGCGATGTGCGGCAGGGACCCGACGGCTACTTGTACGTGCTGACGGATGAGAGCGATGGCGTGTTGTATAAGGTTGGGTTGAAATAGCTGCGCCCACACTCTGGGGGTTGAGCCCAAGCCTGTAACGGCCGCGCGTAATTGGCCATTGACTTGCCATCAACCGCCAGCTAATTTCTGCTGATGACTTTCAACGTTTTGCGCTGCCAGCCAAGCATTATTACCGCCATTCCTTATTTGGCGGGCTAGCTCACGACTGCAGCACCCAACCCGCCCTCGAGGCGGGTTTTTACTTTCTGTCTCCTGGGTTGAAGCCGTTACGGCAGCTCCTACCCGGATACCACTGGAGACGAAAATGACCTACACACCCAGCCAGCAAACTCTGCTCGCGCACTACGTCAAAAAGATCCTCGCCGCGCCGGTCTACGAACTGGCAGTCCGTACGCCGCTGCAACCAGCGCCAGCTCTTTCCGAAGCCCTGGGTAACCAAATCCTGCTGAAACGCGAGGACCTGCAGCCGACGTTTTCCTTCAAGATCCGCGGTGCCTACAACAAGCTGGTGCAATTGAGCGATGAGCAAAAAGCGCGCGGAGTGATCAGCGCGTCGGCCGGCAATCATGCACAAGGCGTTGCGCTGGCTGCGCGTGAACTGGGGATCGCCGCAACCATCGTCATGCCCGCCACCACGCCGGAACTCAAGGTACTGGGAGTGCGCAGCCGTGGCGCCGAGGCCGTGCTGCATGGGGAGAGTTTTCCATTTGCCCTGGGATACGCCCTGGACCTGGCGGGGCGCACCGGCCGCACCTTTGTTTCGCCTTTCGACGACCCGGACGTGATCGCAGGGCAAGGCACCGTCGCCATGGAGATCCTGCGCCAGCATCCCGGCCCCCTCGACGCGATCTTCGTACCGGTGGGTGGTGGCGGGCTGATCGCCGGCATCGCCGCGTACGTCAAATACCTGCGACCTGAAGTGCGCATCATCGGTGTGGAGTCCGAACACTCCGCGTCCTTGTCGGCAGCGTTAGAGGCCGATGAGCGCGTGGTGCTGCCGAGCGTCGGCACCTTCGCCGATGGCGTTGCGGTAGCGCAGATAGGCGCTTACGGTTTTGAGGTATGTCGATTTGGCGTTGACGAAATGCTGACTGTCAGCAATGACGAGTTGTGCTCCGCGATCAAGAACATCTACGACGATACCCGCTCGATCACCGAACCTTCCGGCGCGTTAGCCGTGGCTGGCATCAAGAAGTATGTAGCTCGCACCCAGGCTCGTGGCCAGACCCTGGTGGCAATCGACTCGGGCGCCAACATCAACTTTGACCGCCTGCGCCACGTGGCTGAGCGCGCCGCATCCAGCAGCGTGACTGCATGACGGCATGACGGCATGACGGCATGACTGCATGACTGCATGACGGCATGACTGCATGACGGCACTGCTGGGCAATGGCCGTCTCGACCTTGCTCAATACCGCCCAAACACGTCCGTGAGCCCCTATGTCCTGGGGCACATAGAGTTCGACCGCCGGTTTGCTGTTGTAACGCTGCATAAAACCATCCACTACCCCAGGACGAAGTCTTTTTTAGACTGGCCGGAGCGATCAGCCCGGCGGTCGAATTAATGGTCAGATAGCCCATGATGCCCAAACGAGTAGAGCAGGTTGCAATTTGCCGGAGCGCGCGGACCGCTTCTTGCAAATTGCATGACGCCTGTCGCTCTCCGTTTTGCTAACACGTTGATTTACCGATGAGCTGCGCGGCGAAATCAGAGGCATGATTTATGCTGTAGATGGTCTTAAGCTGACCGCGCAGTTTATTGAGTCAGCGCCTGATGTTCGTTGGCAATCTGACAAAAGGAGAGGGTCGCCATGTTTCTTTCTGCTTTGGAACTTCGCAATATCATTGAAAGCAGTTTTCTGCCTAAACGCTGTTTATGCACGTTGACTCCAGACCTTTCCATGACCATAAAAGTGTTCTCCGATGGCGTCACGGATCAGGTCGATTTAGTGAAATCGGGCATAGATGCCAGTCACCTCAACGGCCGCCGGGAGATCAGCGAATTGATTGCCGGCTTACGTTCGGATATCGACCATCAATCACACAAGCAAACGCTGCACCCGGACCGTAAAACCTTCCAAGTGCCGACGATCTGATGCCTTGCTTAAGGGCCTGGTCCGAAAACAGACCAGGCCCTGTATCTTCAGTTCTGCAGGCTGCAGGCATCCGATAATTTACGATAGGTGATTTGCGCAGGTTGGCCGGAGTGGTCAATGTATGTCATTTCAGCCGTGATCACTTTGCAGTCCATTGTCGAAGGCTCGGTCAGGGAGACCACCTTGGCGATATGCAGCGGCATTCCATAATGATAAGGCACCGCTTGAGTGGTGTTGGTGTCATTGGCCTGGGCGATTCCTGCCCAGGAAATGCTGGCAAGGGCGGAGGTAAGCAATATCGTTTGAGTCTTCATGAATGTACTCCAGCGCAGACGGAAGTCAGCTCGACCCTCAAGATCGAACGTGCCGCACTGGGCTGTCAGGCAAGCCTGCAGGCGTGCGGTCCAGCACAGTCTTTGACCGCGCTGTTAAGAGATGGTTAACCTCACTGAATACCACCTGTCGGCTGGGGCCGAAAAATCTCAACGTCAGCGCTATTGCAGCTGATGTCGATACGGCAAATCCGGCCCAGTCTTGCCGCACGTCAGCGCCGCTGCCCGCACAGCGAACCTCAGCATTACATCAATCTGCTCGCGCCCCAACTGCTGCAACCCAGGCACCGAATCCAGCTGCTGCTCTGTCAACCAGGCGATTAACGCAGCCTGGAAAGTGTCGCCCGCACCGACGGTATCGGCCATCTCTACGACACAGGCCGGTACCGCCCAAGACCCATGGCGACGACTGAACACCGCCGCGCCCTCGCCACCGCGGGTCAGGAACACCAACTGACAGCGATGCTCCAGCCAACCCTCGATCACCCGCTGCGGTTCCTGTTCGGGATACAACAGGCTCAGGTCCTCGTCGCTGACTTTGATTAGGTCGGCATATTCGACCAGCGTCGTCACTCGCGAGCGCCACAGCTCGATGTTCGGCTCTGGATTAAGCCGCACATTAGGATCGAGGCTGATCAAGCGCTTGCCGCTTTCCCTGCGCACCAATGCCAACAGGGTATCGGCGACCGGCTGCACCACCAACGAGTAGGAGCCTACATGCAGGCCGCGGACCTGGGGGGGCAGGGCCGGAAGGTGGTCAAGTCGCAATTGCCGGTCCGCGCAACCTTCGCCACGGAAACTGTATTGCGGCGAGCCATCAGCGCCCACAGCAACCATCGCCAGGGTGGTCGGCGCAGAGAACTCCACCAGGAAATCCGTACACACGCCTTCGTCCTGTAACACCTGCTGCAAGCGTTTACCCAGGTAATCGCTTGACAGGCCGGTGAACAGCCCGGCTTCTACCCCCAGCCGGCGTAATCCCACCGCCACATTGAACGGTGAGCCACCGGCAATGGCCTTGAAATTCACTTTGGACGCCAGGCCGCTGGCGTCCTCTTCACTGAAAAAATCGAACAGCGCTTCGCCACACACCAGATACATGATTGTTCACTCTTCAAAGGGTTGCGACATGCTGTCGGTAACGTTCGTACAGGGATTTATACGTGGCAACATTGGCGGCGATTGGTAGGGTTTCGCTGCTCAGGTCGAGTTTCACGCAACGCTCGCACAGGTCTGCCAGGCTGTCCGCGGCGCCGTCCGCCCGTGACACGCACCAGGCGGCCTGAATCGCGGCGCCCAGGGCTGCCGCCTCGCTCTGTTCGGTGCAGATCACGGGCGTGTCCATGATGTCCGCGACTATCTGCCGCCACACCGGGCTTTTCGAGCCGCCGCCCGTCAGGCAAATACGCAGGCTTTGTAAGCCATTGTGGCGCAGCAGGTCCAGCCCGAACCGCAATCCGAACGTGGTGCCCTCGACCACTGCCCGACACACATTGGCTTGTGTCAGGTTGGTCAGGCTCAACCCCAGAAGGCTGCCAGTGGCATGCGGCAGGGCAGGCACCCGCTCGCCGTTGAAAAACGGCAGCACGCACACGCCTTCAGCACCCATCGGCGCCTGCGCCACGCGTTGGTTGAAACGCTGGACATCCAGTTCGAACAGTTCGCGTATCACCGAGGTGGCATTGGTCAGGTTCATGGTGCAGATCAGCGGCAGCCAGCCTCCGCTGGATGAACAGAAAGTGGCCACCGACGCATCCGGGCTGACCCGTGGATGGTCGGCATAGGCATACACCGTTCCCGATGAGCCCAGGCTCATCGTGATGGCACCGGACTGGATGTTGCCAGTACCGATTGCGCCCATCATGTTGTCACCGCCGCCGCTGGCAACCCTGGCCTGTGGGTTGATCCCAAGGAACGCCGCGATATCCGGTCTGATCCCACCGACTGCCTGGTCGGCGCCGATCAGCTCCGGCAGCGCCGCCTCCAGCTTCCCGGTGGGGTCGATTTCGCGCAGTAACTGCGTATCCCACTGGCGCGTGCGAACGTTGAAGTAGCCCGTGCCAGAGGCATCTCCATACTCACTGCAACAGCGACCGGTGAGCCAATAGTTGAGGTAGTCGTGGGGCAACAATATGTGCGCGATGCGGGCAAATATCTGCGGATGAAGGTCCCGGGTCCAGAGCAGTTTGGACAGGGTATAACCCGGCGCGATCACCACGCCGAGCCGCTCCAGGGAACCCTTTTCTCCTCCCAACAAGGCCAACAGACGATCGTTCTGCGCGGTGGACTCAGTGTCGCACCACAGCTTGGCCGGGCGCAGCACCTGGCCCTGGTGGTCGAGCAGGACCAGCCCATGTTGCTGCCCGGACACGCCGATGCCCTGAATATCCTGGCCGTCGACACTGGCCGCGAGCAATGCGCGGCGTGTTGCCAGGGCAAATGCATCGAGCCATTGACGGGTATCCTGCTCGCGTCGGCCGTTGGCACCGGTGATGAGGCTGTGCGCAGCGGCGCCCTGGCCCAGAACCCGACCGCTGCCGGCGTCAAGGATCAAGGCCTTGGTGCCCTGGGTGCCGCAGTCGATACCCAGGAATAGGTGTTGATGTGCCATGATCAACGCCCTCTACGCCAAAACCCGCTCAAGCGTGCGTGTCACCCCAACCTCGCGCAAGCTGTTGCAGCACCACTCAAACGCCGCGACAAACTCTGGCGACTGCGCGATCGTGGTACCAAAAATCTCCTCGACCCCCAGCAACCGCTGTGTCACCAACGCATCATCGGCCACCAAGGTCTGGCAAAATGTCGCCCGCGGATCAGGAATGGTGTAGGTATCGCCATTCTCGTCCACCCCCTTCAAATACACAGCCCAGGCCGCTACCACCAACGCGGCACGCCGGGTATCCCGGCCATCGGCGATCAGCCGGTTGATGGTCGGCACGGTGAATTTTGGAAACTTTGACGAGCCGTCCGAACACACCCGCTCCAGTTGATCGGCTATCGCCTGATTCGAGAAGCGCGCCACCAGTGTGTCCTGGTAATCGACCAGGTCGATTCCTGGCACGGGGGACAGTTGCGGGGTGACGTCCAGGTGCATGTAGGCACGCATGTAACGCACGAACAATGGATCGCTCATCGTCTCGTGAACGTAGCGATAACCTTTAAGGAAGCCCAGATACGTCAACGCCAGATGGCTGCCGTTGAGCAGCTTGATTTTCATTTCTTCGTACGGCGTCACGTCGGCAGTGAACTGCACGCCGACCTTTTCCCAGGCCGGGCGTCCGTTGACGAACTTGTCTTCCAGTACCCATTGCACAAAAGGCTCGCAGACCACTGGCCAGGCATCGTCAACGCTATGCCTGTCGGCCAGTTGCAGGCGGTGGGCGGTGCTGGTCATGGGCGTGATGCGATCGACCATGGCGCTGGGAAAACTCACATTGGCGGCGATCCACAGGCCCAGGTCGGCATCGTGCAGGGCGGCGAAGGCCAGCAGGGCCTTGCGGGCAACGGCGCCGTTGTGAGGCAAGTTATCGCAGGACATCAAGGTGAACGCCGGGATACCTGCTGCGCGGCGACGGGCCAGCGCTGCGCAGAGGAAACCGAACACGGTCTGCGGTGCATGGGGATGTGTGAGGTCATGCTGGATCTGCGGCAGATCGGCCATGAACTCGCCACTACTGTCATCGATGCAATAGCCGCCTTCAGTGATGGTCAGCGAGACGATGCGAATCTGTGGGTCCGCCAGCCGGGCGATCAACACTTCAGCGCTGTCTTCGGCCAGCAGCATGTCGCGGATGGCACCGATCACCCGAATTTCGGTGTCGTCGGTATCACCCAGCTCGTAAAGGGTGAACAGGTAATCCTGACCTTGAAGGTCATCGCGAGCGCGACGGTCTTCGGCGCGCAGGCCGACGCCGCAAATGGCCCAATCCAGGTCCATGCCCAAGTTCATCAGCGCATCGGTGTAATACGCCTGGTGCGCCCGGTGGAAACCGCCGACGCCGATGTGCGCGATACCCTGGCGGGTGTCGCTCAAAGCGTAGGCGGGCAGAACCACTTCGGGGGCCAGGTGGGGCAAATTCTGTCTGTTGAGTTTCATCACAGGTTCTCAGAAATCAGGCGGCTGCGCGCAACGGGCGGGGCAGCGCCACGCCGTCGGCATCGAATAAATGACAGTGTTCGGCGTCCAGGTGCAGGCTTAGGGCCTCGCCATAACGGCTGGCCAGATCACCGCGAACCCGCATCGTCAGGGCTTCGCCGGATGCGGTCAGCACGTGGCAGAACGTATCGCTGCCAAGCCGTTCGCTGACGTCGGCGGTGACCTGTAGTGTGCAATCGCTGCCGTGCGCGAGGTTCAGGTGCTCAGGGCGGATGCCCAATGTCACTGCGCCGCCGACGCTCAGGCTGGCGCCGCTCAGCGGCAAGTTGATGCGGGTTCCAGCGTCCAGCTGCACCTCGCAGCTTTGGCGGTCGACCCGCAAGACCTTGCCTTTGAGGAAGCCCATTTTAGGCGTGCCAAGAAACCCGGCGACAAACAGGTTGGCCGGCTGGTGATACAGGTCCAGAGGCGAGCCGACTTGCTCGATCTTGCCGCCATTGAGCACCACCACCTTATCGGCCATCGTCATGGCTTCGACCTGGTCGTGGGTCACGTAGATCATCGTTGCTTGCAGATCCTTGTGCAGGCGCAACAGCTCCAGGCGCATTTGCACCCGCAGGGCGGCGTCGAGGTTGGACAAGGGTTCATCGAACAGGAAGATTTTCGGGTTGCGCACGATCGCTCGGCCGATCGCCACTCGTTGACGCTGGCCACCGGACAGCTGCTTGGGCTTACGCTCCAGCATTGGCCCGAGTTCAAGAATGCGTGCCGCTTCCCCGACCTTCTTCGCAACCTCGGCTTTTGCAACGCCGGCCAAGTCGAGAGCGAAGGACATGTTCTTGCGCACGCTCATATGCGGGTACAGGGCGTAGGTCTGGAACACCATGGCCAGGTCACGCTTGGCCGGGCTGACCTCGGTAATGTCCTGGCCATCAAGTTCAATGGTGCCTGCGCTGACCTCTTCGAGCCCGGCAATCAGGCGCAGCAGGGTGGATTTGCCGCAGCCCGAGGGGCCAACAAAGACCACGAACTCCTTGTCGCTCACTTCCAGGTCGATGCCCTTGATAATGGAGAAGCCTTCGAAGCCTTTTTGCAGGTTTTTGATTTTCAGGTTGGCCATGATGATGGGCCTCCGCTTGTTATGTAGGTTGGCGCGAGCTTGCTCGCGAAACACGTGCAGACGCCGCGTTGATCCAGGCAGCCAGCGTTATCGTTGACGTCCATCGCTGGTAAGCCGGCTCCTACAGGAGATTTCGTCGGGCTTGAAATCGTCATTTCACCGCGCCAAACGACAGGCCGCGCACCAACTGCTTCTGACTGATCCAGCCAAAAATCAGGATCGGCGCGCAAGCCAGGGTCGAGACTGCCGACAACTTGGCCCAGAACAGCCCTTCGGGGCTGGAGTAAGAAGCGATCAAGGCGGTCAACGGCGCGGCTTTCGACGAAGTCAGGTTCAGCGACCAGAACGCTTCGTTCCAACACAGGATCAGTGACAGCAGCACGGTCGAGGCCAGGCCCCCCTTGGCGATAGGCAGCAACACGCGCACCATCTCTTGCCATAGCGTTGCGCCATCCAGTCGTGCCGCTTCAAGGATGTCCTTGGGAATGTCCTTGAAGTAGGTGTAAATCATCCAGACCACGATCGGCAGGTTGATCAGTGTGTAGATCACGATCAGGGCGATGCGCGTATCGAGCAGGCCGACGCTCTTGGCCAGCAGGTAGATTGGCATCAGTACGCCCACCGGTGGCAGCATTTTGGTCGAGAGCATCCACAGCAGCGTGCCCTTGGTGCGTTGGGTTTCGTAGAACGCCATCGAGTAGGCCGCCGGCACCGCGATTAGCAGACTCAAGGCGGTGGCACTGAAGGAAATCACCACCGAGTTCCAGGCGAAGCTCACGTAATCGCTGCGCTCGTTGATGTGCAGGTAATTCTCCATGGTGGGGGTGAAAAAGAACTGTGGCGGGGTGGCGAACGCATCGATTTCAGTCTTGAAACTGGTCAGCACCATCCAGAAAATCGGAAAGAAGATCAGGATCGCGATAGCCCAGGCCAGGGTGCCGAGGAACAGGCTTTGCAGGCGACGGGATTGTTGAAGGGTCATGGCGCAGGCCTCAGGCGTTGTCTGTCAGGTTTTTGCCGATCATTCGCACCAGCACGATGGCGGCGATGTTGGCGATGACCACCGCAATCAAGCCGCCGGCAGACGCCATGCCGACGTCGAACTGCACCAGCGCCTGGTTGTAGATCAAGTAGGCGAGGTTGGTCGAGGCATAGCCCGGGCCGCCATTGGTGGTAGTGAATATTTCGGCGAAGACCGACAGCAGGAAGATGGTTTCGATCATCACCACTACCGCGATGGGGCGTGCGAGGTGCGGCAGCGTCAGGTGCCAGAAAATCGCGACCGGCCCGGCGCCATCGAGGCGCGCGGCTTCTTTCTGTTCCTGGTCGAGGGACTGCATGGCGGTCATCAGAATCAGAATCGCGAAGGGCAGCCATTGCCAGGACACGATGATGATGATCGACAGCAGCGGATAGTGCGCCAGCCAGTCCACCGGTTGCGCCCCGAACAGCTTCCACACGTAGGCAAGAATCCCCGACACCGGGTGGAAAATCAGGTTCTTCCAGATCAGCGCACCGACTGTGGGCATGATGAAGAACGGCGAGATGAGCATGACTCGCACGATGCCGCGCCCGAGGAATTCACTGGCCTCCAGCAATGCACTGATCAAAACCCCCAGCACCACGCTGATCAGCAGCACACTGCCGACCAGCAGCAGGGTGTTGATGGCTCCGGGCATGAAGCCCGGGTCCGTGAGGAAGTAGGTAAAGTTCTCCAGCCCGATAAACTGGTTTTCGCCCGGGTTAAGCAAGTTGTAGCGAATCATCGAGAAGTAAACAGTCATGCCCAGCGGCACGATCATCCACAGCAGCAACAGCGCTACCGAGGGGCTGACCAGGAACCAGCCGGGGTTGGCCAGCCGGCTTTTACGCACTGGCTGGGGAATGTCCATGTGAGCTTTGGCAGTTGAAGTATTCATGGCGATCACTTGCTCGTAATGCGGTGAGACCCTATGGCGAGGGAACTCGCTCCCTCGCCACAATTGGGGTGGCTAGGGTTACTTGGGATAACCCGCGCGCTTCATTTCACGTTCGGTGGATTGCTGGGCTGCCGTCAGCGCCTGGTCGACCGTGGTCTGGCCAATCAGTGCTGCCGAGAACGATTTGCCAACCTGGGTGCCAATACCCTGGAACTCGGGAATGGTCACCAGCTGGATGCCGACGTAGGGCACCGGTTTCAAGGTCGGTTGGCTCGGGTTCGCGGCCTTCAGGGATTCGAGCGTAACCCTGGCGAATGGCGCGGCACTCATGTACGCATCGCTGTAGGTCGAGGCCCGCGTGCCTGGCGGTACGTTGGCGATGCCATCTTTTTGGGCAACCAGTTCGCCGTACTCCCTGGAAGTGGCCCAGGCGCTGAAAGTTTTCGCCGCGTCCTTAGCCTTGGAACTGGTGGGGATCGCCAGCGCCCAGGAGTAAAGCCAGGCCGAGCCCTTATCGGTGACCTGATGCGGCGCAAAGGTAAAGCCCACGTGCTCGCTCACTTTGCTCTGGGTCTTGTCAGTGACGAACGAGCCGGCCACGCTGGCATCGACCCAGATGGCGCATTTGCCGCTGTTGAACAGCGCCAGGTTCTCGTTGAAGCCGTTGCTTGAGGCTCCCGGCGGGCCGGCTTGCTTCATGGTGTCGACGTAAAAATTCAGCGCATTTTTCCACTCCGGCCCGGTAAACTCCGGCCGCCATTGCTCATCGAACCAGCGAGCACCGTAGGCATTGCCCAAGGTGGTGATAAGCGCCATGTTTTCGCCCCAACCGGCCTTGCCGCGCAGGCAGATGCCGTACTGCTCGTTATCTTTATCGGTGAGTTTGCTGGCGAATTCACCGATCTGCGTCCAGGTGGGGCGCTCAGGCATGGTCAGCCCGGCTTCCTTGAACAAATCGGTGCGGTAGTAGGTAATCGAACTCTCTGCGTAGAAAGGCAAGGCATAGAGCGAGCCCTTGACCGACAGGCCTTCACGTACCGAGGGAAAGACGTCTTCCAAGTCATAGGAGGCCGGTAAGTCCTTCATCGGCTCCAGCCAACCCTTGGCGCCCCAGAGTGCGGCTTCGTACATGCCAATGGTCAGTACGTCGAACTGACCGCCCTGGGTGGCGATATCGGTTGTGAGGCGTTGGCGCAGGACGTTTTCTTCCAGTACCACCCAATTGAGCTTGATCTGCGGGTGCTCGGCCTCGAACGCTTTCGAGAGCTTTTGCATGCGGATCATGTCGCTGTTGTTGACGGTGGCGATGGTCAGGGTCTGGGCAGCCAGGCTGACGCTGCTCAGGGTCATGCAGGTAAGGGCTAACAGAGCTTTGACAGAGGGTTGCATCGTGCACTCCTTTTCTGCACCCGGAGGGTTGCAGAAGGACGGTTATTGTTTTTGTGTCTTCCAGCGCTGGGAAGAATGTGCACTGATTACAGCCTTCTATCGATGGCGTGACAAATCATCCATCGCACTTGCATCGATACTATTTTGCACTGCCGCTCAACTCGAATTCTGCTCAGTCAACCGCTGTACCGCCAACCGCCGGTAATGCGAGGGAGTCATGCCCTTGAGTTGCAGGAAGCGCCGATTGAAATTGGAGATATTGTTGAACCCGGACTCGAAGCACACATCGGTCACCGGTTTGTCGCCATCGGCCAGCAACTCGCAGGATTTGCTGATGCGCAGGCGGTTGACGAATTCGATGAAGCAGCGCCCGGTGGACTGCTTGAACACTCGACTGAAGTAGGTCGGTTTCATGCCCAGGTGCTCGGCGACCTCTTCCAGTGGAAGCTCCCGGGCGTAGTGCGCAAAAATATAATCGACCGCGCGGTTGGTACGGTCGACGTTGTGCTCGTCGGCCAGCTGCGGTGAAGTGGCGCCAGACAGCAACTGAAAGTCGTCAGAAGCCGCCAGCAACTCCATCAGGATGAAAAAATGCCCCAGACGGGTCACTCCGTGGGTGTCGGCGATTCGTTGCATCAGGCCCATGGCTTGGCGGATGGTGCGCTTGCAGCGGAATTCAATACCGTATTGCGCGCGCTCCAGCAGGGGCGCCAGGGTCTTGAGTTCGGCGAATACCAGGTGGCCACTGTCGAACAGTTCGTCCGTGAAGTTGACCAGCATGTCCCGCTTGGGCACCACTTCGTCCTCGGCCACTTGGCTGATCCAGTTATGGGGCAAATTGGGGCCGGTGAGGAACAGGCTTTGCGGATAGAAGTTGCCAATGTAATCGCCGATGAACACTTTTCCGGAGCTGGCGACGATCAGGTGCAGTTCGTATTCTTTGTGGAAATGCCAACGGACCAGGGGGCAGGGGAAGCCGTGCTGGCGATAGATGATGGACAACCCGTTATGGTCGTCCATCAGCTCGTAGGAAGGGTCGGTGACTCTGGCTGCTCGGGTCATGTCAGGGCGCTTTTATTGTTTTCGCCGGCCGATCATGCCTCTTTCCGAGCCGGGAACGCCACCCGCTAACCCGCTCGGGTCATTGGGGCTGACGGTTCTTCGCTTCAATCCATTGCGACATGTACTGAGTGCTCTTGTGCTGATGATGGCGCAGCATGCTACCGGTAAAGTTGTCCCGCCTGATTGAAACCAGGCTTCGACGGCATTCTTCAATTCGGGCGATCAGCGCCGGGCCATGCGCCGTCTGGCGATACCGGCGCCCCAGCAATTGCAGGCCTTTGGCCTGCGCGTTCAGCCAGCCTGCGCGGTCATTGTGCAAGTGCACCGCACTGTCGGCAAACGCCTGGGCAGTCCGTGTCACTGCGCCTGGCCACGGTTCCAGACCGTGCATGCCTTCAGCCCCCACCGGGGTGGTGACATTCGGTGTGCCGCAAAGCATCGCATCCACCAGTTTGCCCTTGATACCCGCACCAAAGCGCAACGGTGCCAGGCACACCCGGGCCGCTGACATCACTTGCAAGGCATCTTCAGCCCAGTTCATGACATGAAAACCCTGGGCCGCGTTGTGCAGGGCTGTTGCCTTGGGCGGCGTATAAGCTCCGTAGATGTGTAACTGGGCACCCGGCAACTGCTGGCGAATCAACGGCCAGATCGTGGTTTTGAGCCATAACACGGCATCCCAGTTCGGCGCATGGCGGAAGTTGCCAATGCTGAGAAAATGGGCGCGGTCCTCAAATAGTGGCAATGGCTCGGTCGGTACCTCAATCATCAACGGACACCAGTGCAGCAGTTCACGCGGCAACTTGAACTGCTGCACCAGCAACTCGATCTCCACCTCGGAGATCATCAGCGTCAGGTCGCAGCGATAAATGGCGGCGATCTCGCGCTTGGCCAGGTCGGAATCGGCCATGAGTTCGAATTCCTGCCGTAACGCTGGTGCAAACAATTCGTTGAAGTCTTCAAGGTCATCGTTGACCTTCAAGCGCTCCTTGAGTCGTTGGTGCCTCGCGTGACGCAGGCTCTGCAGATCGGAAGTCTCAAGCACCCGCAATGCATTGGGGCAGTGCTTTTCCACTCGCCAGCCGAACTGTTCTTCCATCATGAACTGGTCGAACAGCACGACGTCCGGCGCCAGTTCAGTGACGAACGAGTCGAAACTGCTGCTGTTGAGCTCGATCGGCGTCTGGCGAATGCCCAGGGCCGTGAGATCCGCCGGGTGTTCACCGGCGCCCGCGGGGCTGCTGAAAGTGATGTCCCAGCCTTGCTGCCGGAAGGTTTCGAGGATTTGCATCACATGACCGCTGGCCGCCGAGGAGCGGGGCTCGGGCCATACGTAACCAATGACCAGGACTTTGGTTGCGCGGGGCTGACTCATTGAGGGTTGTTCCTTGAAGCGGGCGGGGGGCACAGGGCGAAAAAATGCGCGCAATTAAACCACAGTCCACGGCGATCCTGGCGCCGTGCAGGTTTAGCGTACGGCCTGCAGGATGCCCTTTACCTTGTCCCGCAGTGCATCGATCGAGAACGGTTTGCCAATCAAATGCATATCCGAGGGCACATCTATGTTTTCGGCATAGCCGCTGGCAAACAGGATCGGCAAGGCGCAGCGCAGTTTACGGGCCCGGTCGGCCAGTTCACGACCGTCCATAACCGGTAAACCCACATCAGTCATCATCAGATCGATAGGCTGATCCTCGTTTGCCAGAAACGTCAGTGCCTGTTCACCGCCATCAGCCTCCAGTACCTCGAATTCGAGCTCCTCCAGCACATCGACGATCAACATGCGCACGATGTCGTCGTCTTCGACTACCAGAATGATGGGCGCGGCGGCAGACATAATAGGGTTTCCAAAGGTTGAAGTTGCGATGGCCGGCCGATCAAATTCGCCGGGGTCTTGCTTGAGTAAACAGCGGGGCCCGACAAGTTCCCCTCGTGCTGAAAAAAGAATAGCTGCTCAATTTCGGCAAGGATAACCGCTCCTTCGTTCAGGAGCAGCTGAATGTAGGATTTTGCTGAAATTCCCGTCAGAAAATTGGATCAACATGCCCGTTATGGGGCAAACTCCGTGTTTTTTAACAGTTCGACAAGGCTCCCACATGACCTCTGCGTCTTCGGTAGATGAGCAACGATTCCGTAAACTCTTGAGCCGCAACGTCAGCCTGCCATTGGGCGTGGGTCTTGCCAGTGCGGTGTTTTTCGTTTCCCTGATCACCTATCTGTTGTCAACCATCCAGTGGGTGGAGCACACCGATCGGGTGATCAATAACGCCAATGAAGCAGTAAAGCTGACCGTCGATCTGGAAACCGGCATGCGCGGCTATTTGCTCAGCGGTGACGAGAAATTTCTCGAACCCTATGAAACAGCGCGCCCGCGCATCAAAGTTGCCCTGAACACCTTGCTGGAACTGACCGGTGACAACCCGGTACAGACCGATCGTCTACGTCGCCTCGAAGCACTACAGGCTGAGTGGTCGAGCTACGCACAATCGATGATCGACTTGCAGCGGTCCAGCGGCGACTACCGTGGCGCAGTCAGGGCCGGGCGCGGTAAACGCCTGACCGATGAAATACGCAAGCAGTTCGAAGACGTAATCCAGATGGAGCAGCAGTTGCGCACCGCGCGTAATGAAGAGGTGCGTCGCACCACCCTCTGGAGCATCGCCCTGTACCTGCTGTTCGTCGCCGGGATCAGTGCGCTGCTGGCCTATATCGGCCGGCGCGACCTGCTTAACCTATCGCAGAACTACGCCGCCAACCTGTCCGCGCAGCAGTCCAGCGCCAATCGTCTGGAGCAGCAGGCCTGGTTGCGCAATGGCCAGACCGAATTGGCCGAACAGGTGCTGGGGCAGCTTTCGCTCAACGTGCTGGGGCGCAATATCCTGCAGTTTTGCGCGCAGTATCTGGGTTCGGCAGTGGCGGCCATGTATGTGCGCGAAGAGCATGGTGGCCTTAAACGCATTGCGTCCTATGGGTTTTCCCGGGAGCAAGAAGAGCGTGAGCACTACATCTACAGCGATGAAGGGATTGTCGGGCAGGTGGCCCAACGGGCTCGGCTGATTCGCCTGGACAAGGTGCCTGGCGACTACTTCAAGGTCAGCTCCGCCCTGGGTGAAGGGTTGCCTCACAGTGTATTGGTCGTGCCGACCAGCGACGACGACCGGGTCAACGGCGTGATTGAACTGGGCTTCCTGCGCCCGCTCAATGACCGAGACATCGAGTTGCTGGAGCTGATTGCCGCCAATATCGGCACCTCGATCGAGGCCGCCCGCTATCGCCAGCGTCTGCAAGAGGTGCTGGCGCAAACTCAGCAACTCAATGAAGAGCTGCAGGTTCAGCAGGAAGAGCTCAAGACCGCCAACGAAGAGCTTGAAGAGCAGTCGCGCATCCTCAAGGAGTCCCAGGCTCATCTGGAAACCCAGCAGGTCGAGCTGGAGCAGACCAATGAACAATTGGCCGAACAGGCGCAGATCCTCGCCGACCAGCGCGATGCCATGGACCAGAAGAACACCGAACTCAATCAGGCACAAACGCAGCTGGAAGAACGCGCCGAGGAGTTGCAGCGTTCGAGCAAGTACAAGTCCGAATTCCTCGCCAACATGTCCCATGAATTGCGTACTCCGCTGAACAGCTCGTTGATCCTGGCCAAACTGCTGGCGGAAAATCCCCAGGACAACCTCAGCGCGGAGCAAGTCAAGTTTGCCGAGTCGATCTATTCGGCAGGCAACGATCTGCTGCACCTGATCAACGACATCCTCGACATTTCCAAGGTCGAGGCCGGCAAACTGGAAATGCTCCCCGAGCACACCAGTGTCGCCCGTCTGGTGGATGGCTTGCGCGCAATGTTCCAGCCGCTGACGACGCAAAAGCAGCTGGATTTCCAGGTAGAGCTGCAAGCCGGTTCGCCGCTGATGATCTACACCGACCGCCAGCGCCTGGAACAGGTGATCAAGAACCTGCTGTCCAACGCCGTGAAATTTACCGAGAGCGGCAGGGTCAGCCTCACCGTTACCAACATGCCTGGCGATGGTATTGCGTTTGTCGTGCGCGATTCCGGGATTGGCATTGCCGCCGATCAGCAGGAAAGTATATTCGAAGCCTTCCGCCAGGCAGACGGCACCACCAACCGGCGTTACGGCGGCACCGGGTTGGGCCTGTCGATTTCCCGGGATTTGGCAGCATTGCTCGGTGGTTCCATTAGCGTTACCAGCGAGCCCGGGCAGGGCAGTGTGTTCACCCTCGTCCTGCCGCAGCAATACGTTGAGCCGGGGGAAAGTCCGATCGAGCCGATGACCCAGGCACCGGTGGCGGCCTCGCACACAGTCACTGCGCCGGGTGCCCCGGCACCGCTGATTGCTCCAGTCGACATCCCGCGTTTCAACGATGACCGCACCAAGGCGCCGTTCGCCACTCGCTGCATTCTGGTGGTGGAAGATGAGCCGAACTTTGCGCACATCCTCTACGACCTGGCCCACGAACTGGGTTACCAGTGCCTGGTGGCCCATGGGGCCGACGAAGGTTACGACCTGGCCAAGGAGTACGTTCCGGATGCGATCCTGCTGGACATGCGCCTGCCGGATCATTCCGGCTTGACCGTGCTGCAGCGCCTCAAGGAACACGCGGACACCCGGCATATACCGGTGCATGTGATTTCGGTCGAGGATCGGGTGGAAGCCGCCATGCACATGGGCGCTATCGGTTACGCCGTCAAACCTACTACCCGCGAAGAACTCAAGGATGTGTTCGCCCGCCTGGAAGCCAAGCTGACCCAGAAGGTCAAGCGCGTACTGCTGGTGGAAGATGACGACCTGCAGCGAGAAAGCATCGCTCGCCTGATCGGCGATGACGACATTGAGATCACCGCCGTTGGCTTTGCCCAGGAAGCCCTGGAGCTGCTGCGCACGACCATCTATGACTGCATGATCATCGACCTCAAGCTGCCCGACATGCTCGGTAATGATCTGCTCAAGCGCATGTCCACCGAGGACATTTGCTCGTTCCCGCCAGTCATCGTCTACACCGGTCGAAACCTCACCCGGGATGAAGAGGCAGAACTGCGCAAGTACTCGCGCTCAATCATCATCAAGGGCGCGCGCTCACCAGAGCGTTTGCTCGATGAAGTGACACTTTTTCTGCACAAAGTCGAATCGCAGCTGTCCCATGAACGGCAGAAGATGCTCAAGACTGCACGTAGCCGCGACAAGGTTTTCGAGGGTCGTAAAGTGCTGCTGGTGGATGATGATGTGCGCAATATTTTCGCCCTCACCAGCGCGCTCGAGCAAAAAGGTGCAATCGTGGTCATTGGCCGTAACGGTCGTGAGGCGATTGAAAAGTTGAATGAAGTCGAGGATATCGATCTGGTGTTGATGGACGTAATGATGCCGGAGATGGACGGTTTTGAAGCCACCATTGAAATTCGCAAGGATCCGCGCTGGCGTAAGCTGCCGATCATTGCGGTGACGGCCAAGGCCATGAAAGACGATCAGGAGCGCTGCCTGCAGGCCGGTTCCAACGATTACCTGGCCAAGCCCATTGACCTGGATCGCCTGTTCTCGCTGATTCGAGTGTGGTTACCGAAGATGGAACGCATTTAGTGCAAGCCAATACCGAAATCGAATTGCGGCTGTTGATCGAGGCGATTTACCTCAAGTACAGCTATGACTTTCGCGACTATTCCGGCGCTTCGATCAAGCGCCGGGTCCAGCACGCGTTGGGGCAGTTCGAATGTGCGACCATTTCGGCGCTGCAGGAAAAAGTCTTGCATGACCCGACCGCGTTCATGCAACTGCTGCAGTTGCTGACAATTCCAGTCAGCGAGATGTTTCGCGACCCATCGCACTTTCTGGCCATTCGCCAGGAAGTGGTGCCGTTGCTCAAGACCTATCCCTCGATCAAAATCTGGATCGCCGGCTGCAGTACGGGTGAAGAGGTATATTCGATGGCGATTCTGCTGCGCGAAGAAGGCTTGCTGGATCGCACCATCATCTACGCTACCGACATCAACCCGCGTTCCCTGGACAAGGCCAAGCAAGGCATCTTCTCCATGGAAAACGTGCGTGCCTACACGGCCAACTACCAGAAGGCCGGTGGCCAGCGTTCCTTCTCCGAGTACTACACGGCCGCTTATGGCTACGCGATTTTCGACAAGTCACTGTGCGACAACGTGACCTTTGCCGATCATAGCCTGGCCACCGACAGCGTGTTCTCAGAAACTCAATTAATTTCCTGTCGTAACGTGTTGATTTATTTCAACAAAAAACTTCAGGACAGAGCTTTTGGTTTGTTTCACGAGTCCCTCTGTCATCGGGGATTCCTGGTGCTGGGCAGCAAGGAAACGCCGGAGTTTTCAGCCTTCGGCAAGCAGTTCGAACCCTTGGTCAAACAAGAACGGATCTACCGCAAATCATGAGCAATCCTTCGATAGAAGCCATCGTGATCGGTGCCTCGGCGGGCGGTGTAGAAGCGTTGCTGAACATTCTCGGCCCGCTGCGCGATGGGTTCACGCTGCCGATCATCGTGGTGCTGCACTTGCCGGATGAGCGCCGCAGTCATCTGACCGAGGTGTTCTCCCGCAGGGTATCGATGCCGGTGCTGGAAGCGAGTGACAAGACGCCTATAGCCCTGGGCACGCTGTATTTTGCCGCGCCCGGTTATCACCTGTCGGTGGAGCAGGACCGGACCTTTTCCCTGAGTCTGGAAGATCGCGTGCACCATTCACGCCCGGCCATCGACTACTTGTTCGAGTCCGCGGCGGATGCCTATGGCGGCAAGCTCGCCGCAGTGCTGTTGACCGGCGCCAACCGCGACGGTGCCGATGGCCTGGCACAGGTCAAGGAACGGGGCGGCCTGACCATCGTCCAGGACCCCCAGGAGGCGCAGGTGGCAACCATGCCGTTGGCGGCATTGGCCACCCACCAGCCGGACCACATTCTTCCCATTCACGGCATCGGCCGTCTGCTTGTCGAGCTGGAACGAATCGCATGCTAAGTAATATTCAAGCCAAACTGCTGATCGTCGACGATCTGCCAGAGAACCTGCTGGCGCTCGAAGCGCTGATCAAGCGTGAAGATCGTACGGTCTACAAAGCCTTGTCCGCCGATGAAGCCTTGTCCCTGCTGCTGCAGCACGAGTTCGCCATGGCCATTCTCGACGTGCAGATGCCCGGCATGAACGGTTTTGAGCTGGCCGAGTTGATGCGCGGTACGGAAAAGACCCGCAACATCCCGATCGTGTTTGTCAGCGCTGCCGGTCGCGAGCTGAACTACGCGTTCAAAGGCTATGAAAGCGGGGCCGTGGACTTCCTGCACAAGCCGCTGGATATCCACGCGGTGAAGAGCAAGGTCAATGTGTTCGTCGACCTCTATCGCCAGAGCAAAGCGATGAAACAGCAGGTCGAGGCGCTTGAGCAAAGCCGCCGCGAGCAGGGAGCGTTGCTCCAGCAGCTGCAGAGTACCCAGCTGGAATTGCAACAGGCGGTGCGCATGCGCGATGACTTCATGTCCATCGTCGCCCACGAAGTGCGTACTCCGCTTAATGGCCTGATCCTGGAAACCCAGTTGCGCAAGATGCACCTGGCCAGGGATAACGCCGCCGCATTCACCCTGGACAAGATGCACGCCATGGTCGATCGCGACGAACGGCAGATCAAAAGCCTGATCCGCCTGATCGAGGACATGCTGGATGTCTCGCGCATTCGCACCGGCAAACTGTCGATCCGCCCGAACCGTTTCGATCTCACGGCGCTGGTGCGTGGTTTGCTGCAAAACTTCGCTCCGCAAATTGACGCCGCCGAATCCTCGGTCGCCCTGGATGCCGATGAACCTGTGGTGGGCAATTGGGATGAATTTCGCATCGAACAAGTGATCTCAAACTTGTTGACCAACGCTTTACGGTACGGCGCCAAGAGCCCGATCGCCGTGAAGGTGTACAGTGACAACGGTCAGGCGCGGGTGGAAGTGCGGGATCAAGGGATCGGCATTGGTGAAGAGAACCAGAAGCGGATCTTCCAGCAATTCGAGCGCGTCACGGCCAAGCATGCCGTCGCCGGACTGGGCCTGGGCCTGTTTATTTCAGAACAGATTGTGACGGCCCATGGCGGTACCCTTACCGTCGAAAGCCGGATTGGCGAAGGCGCCCTGTTTCGCGTTTGTCTGCCGCTGTAGGAAATCAGCCAGATAAACGCAACCTCTGGTCGACCCCACGGTCGTATCAGCAGCTATTGACCGAACAAAGGCTTCCCATGAGTGAAGATGCGCAAGATGTAGTACTTGTCGTCGAGGATGACCCCTCGATATTGATGGTGTTGTCCGCTTATTTATCGGGGGAGGGCTACCGCGTATTGCAGGCTGAAAACGGCGAGCAGGCCTTCGCAATCCTCGCGAGCAAACCGCACCTGGACATGATGATCACCGACTTCCGCCTTCCGGGTGGCATTTCGGGTGTGCAGATTGCCGAGCCTGCCGTGAAACTGCGACCGGAACTCAAGGTGATTTTCATCAGCGGCTACCCGCAGGAAATCCGCGAGACGGATAGCCCGATTACCCGTAAAGCGCCCATCCTGGGCAAGCCGTTCGATCTGGATGTGTTGCAGGAATTGATGCAGGACATGCTGTCGTAGGAACTGTGCAGGCGCTGTCGAGTGCAACGAGGCTGCGATCTTTTGACTTTAAAAGACAACAAACATCAAAAGATCGCAGCCTTCGACAGCTCCTGCCAAGGGCGTGCTTCAGATACGGATCATCTCCCGCACCTTGGCCGTTAACAGGTCGAAGGTGAAGGGCTTGGTGATCATCTGCATGCCCGGGTCCAGAAAGCCCCCGCGCACTGCTGCGTGCTCCGCGTAGCCGGTAATGAATAACACCTTGAGCTCCGGGCGGAACTGCCGCCCGATTTCCGCCAGCTGCCGCCCGTTCATCCCGGGCAACCCAACGTCACTAATCATCAGGTCGATACGTTGCGTCGAGTCCAGAATCGGTACTGCACTGTCTGCGTCGCCGGCTTCCACATAGGCGTAGCCAAGATCGCTCAGTACCGTACTCACCAGCACCCGCACGGCGGGATCATCTTCAACAATCAGCACGGTCTCGCCGTTTTGGGCAAAGGGCGCATGGGGTGCATCCACCGGCGAACAAAGTGGAACATCGCCGCCAAAGCGCGGCAGGTACAGGCTCACTGTCGTGCCCGCACTCACTTCACTGCTGATCGCGACATGCCCTCGGGACTGCTTGCTGAACCCGTAGATCATCGACAGACCCAGGCCCGTACCCTGGCCGATGGGCTTGGTGGTGAAAAAGGGGTCGAACGCACGGGTAATGGTGCTCTGTGGCATGCCGCAGCCGTTGTCCGTGACACTGAGCATCACGTAGTCGCCCGGTTGCAGATTGACGTGTGCGTCGGTAAAGGTCGCATCCAGATGTTCGTTGCGGGTCTTGACCACCAGCCTGCCACCGTTGGGCATGGCGTCCCGGGCATTGATCACCAGGTTGAGCAGGGCGCTTTCCAGTTGATTGGGATCGGCCTCGGCCACCCACAGGCGCTGATCCAGTTGCATGTCCAATTGAATGCTTTCGTCGATGCTGCGCTGCAGCAGTTCGCCCATCGAGACCACCAGGGCGTTCATCTCTACGGGTTTGGAATCCAGGGACTGGCGGCGCGAAAACGCCAGCAGCCGGTGAGTCAGGCCGGCAGCACGGTTGGCCGAGGTCACGCCCAGGTCGATCAAGCCGTCCAGGTCGTCAGTGCGACCACGGGCCAGGCGCCGGCGTAACAGCTCCAGGCTGCCAATGATCCCGGTCAACATGTTGTTGAAGTCGTGGGCGATGCCCCCGGTGAGCTGGCCGACGGCTTCCATTTTCTGCGACTGACGCAACACTTCTTCGTTATGACGCAGCTGCGCGGTGCGTTCCTCCACCTGTTGCTCCAGGGTTTCGAGGGTGTTCTGCAGGCGCAGTTCGCTTTGACTCAAATCGATCAGCCGATCCCTGGCTTCGTATTGTCGTCGGCGGCCGCGCAGCGCGGTGGTGACCAGGCTGATCAATGTCACCGGATGAAAAGGGCGCTCGAGGAAGGTCACATTTCCCAGTTTCAGGCTGAAACGCGAGGCAGGGTTTTGATCGGGGCCACCGTGATAGGTCAGCAATATGATGGGCAGATCCGACCATGCCGGCTGTTGTTCGATCAGCCCCATCAGGTGTTCGAGGTCGCCCCCCAATAATGCCTCAGAAGCTATCAGCAACAGTCCTGCACCCAGGACCAGTTCACTGCACAGGGACGACAGGTCGCGGGTGATGACTCCCGAAAAACCCGCTTCGTTGAGCATCATCAGGGCGATCTGGCTGTCACGTCCCAGCGGCGCCAGAATGATCGCCCGCTCGGACATTACGACCTGAGGCGTCACGGGGCGTCATCCCCCAGTAGCGGCTTACTGGCACCCATGTAGGTCGGTACGCCACGCAATACGCCCTGGAAGGCATCAAGCGGTTCGCCAATGGTCATGCCCTTGCCACTGATACGGTATTCGCGGATGGTAGATTCGTGGCTGCCCGTGCGTTTCTTGATGATGGAAATGGCCCGTCGAACCTTGCCCAACGCTTCGAAATAGCGCAGCAGGATAACCGTGTCGGCCAGATAGGTAATATCCACCGGCGCCTGCATGTCGCCGACCAGGCCGTGCTGGGCAACGGTCATGAAAGTCGCTGCTCCCTGGCGGTTGAGGTACAGCAGCAATTCGTGCATGTGCAGGACCAAGGCATTTTCTTCGGGCATGGCGGCCTGATAGCCGTTGATGCTGTCGATGACCACGGTCTTGATTCCGCCTTCATCTACGCAACGGCGTACCCGGTGGGAGAACTCGCCGGGGGACAGCTCCGCTGCGTCGACCTGCTCGATCAACAGGTTGCCGGTGTCCCGCAGTGCGTTGAGGTCAATGCCTATGTTTTTCATGCGCTCGAACAGCAGCCCCAGCTCTTCGTCGAAAATAAACAGCGCGGCCTTTTCACCACGTAGCACGGCTGCTGCGGCAAAGATCATCGAGATCAGCGATTTGCCGGTACCTGCGGGGCCGAGAATCAGGGTGCTGGAGCCGGTTTCGATGCCGCCGCCAAGCAAGGCATCAAGCTCTTTGATGCTGCTGGTCAGTTGCGTACGGATGTACTTGCCGCGGTGTTCGGCTGCCACCAGTCGGGGGAATACATGCACGCCGTCACCCATGATGGTGAAGTCATGGAAACCGCCGCGGTACTTCTGGCCGCGGTATTTCACTACGCGGATCCGTCGGCGCTCGGCGCCGTAGTTGGGCGTCAACTCTTCAAGGCGGATAACCCCGTGAGCCACGCTGTGCACAGTTTTGTCCAGGGATTCGGTAGTGAGGTCATCGAGCAGGACTACCGTGGCGTCGTAACGCACGAAATAATGCTTGATGGCGAGGATCTGCCGGCGATAACGCAGAGAGCTCTGGGCCAGCAGGCGGATCTCGGAAAGGCTGTCCAGGACGACGCGGGTCGGCTTGACGCGTTCGACCACCTCAAAAATCTGCCTTGTCGCTTCCCCAAGCTCTAGGTCGGAGGAGTACAGCAGACTCTGCTGATGCTCGGCGTTCAGCAGGCTTTCCGGAGGTGTCAGCTCAAAGATGCGGATGTTTTCATCCAGCTCCCAACCGTGGGACAGGGCGCCCTGGCGCAACTCTCGCTCGGTTTCCGAGAGTGTGATGTACAACGAGCGCTCGCCGGCTCGTGCGCCGGCCATCAAAAAATGCAAAGCAACCGTAGTTTTGCCGGTTCCGGGTTCACCCTCCAGCAAAAAAACATGTCCGCGGGACAATCCACCAGCCAGGATGTCATCCAGACCCTCGATGCCGGTAGCGGCTTTTGCACTGAACAACTCGTTAGATGTAGACAAAAAAAGCCCTCTCATGACTAGGGGAAGCGAGGCCGCAGGCCTGAAGTGCCTGCTCGGACTGCCTGATCACTTGACCTTTTGCCATCGCGGCGGTTCCACACTATTTATGAGTCATAGCGAATTTCCGCTTGCCGCGCGGTGAGGAACTGCAGGGAGAAAGGAGGCTGCGAACGCACACTCACTGAATAAACAAAACCACGTTGTAGGAGCACGCTTGCTCGCGAGGGTGGTTAACGATAACGCGCACTACCTGAATAAATGCCGCCTTCACATCGAAGGGTAGGGGTGTGCGCTCCAACCTCAAAGCCCTTGCTGCAACGCCGGATCATCCGGGTTCATCTGCTCAAGTTGCGCCAGCAGAATCTGCACATTCTGCAGCTGCCCACTTTCCTTCCAGTAATTGATCAATAACACCCGGGCCCGGCGATCTGAGGGGTGGCGCTGGACTATCTCCTGCAACTGCTTCTGTGCCGCTTCCAGCTCCTGCTCATCGTGCAGGGTGGTGGCCAGGTCGTAGCGATAGTCCTTGTTATCGGGCTCCAGCTCTACCGCCTTGGACAAACCCAGGACGGCATACTCACTCTGTCCGTGATGCAATAACCACATACCGAGTGCATGTTGCAGGTAAGCCGAGTCAGGCTGGGCTTTCAACTGTTTGGCCAGCAGCAGCCGGGCGGCGTCGCTCTGGCCTTGTCTGTCCAGTACGTCGATCTGCATCACCAGCGCCGGGAGGTTGGCGGGGGCCAGGCGCAGAGTGTTGTCCAGCGCCTGCTGCGCCTCCTTCAGGTTACCGTTATGCAGATGCAGTCGAGCCAGCTGGTAATAGTTGCCTGCGCTTGGCGGCTGCGCCTGCAGGGCCAGCTCCCAGGCGTCGATGGCCTGTTCCAGCGGCCCGAAATACAAACCAAGGTCATCCGGCGACAGACCTAGCAATGCGTTGACTGCGGTATTGCGTACAGGCTGTTCGCCGTCATCGAGCAAAGGCCCGATCAACAGGCTGCGCTGGCCGTTGGGCACCAGGGCGCTGATGCTCTTGATCGCCGCAGCGCGTACCTGTGGCGATTTATGCTGCAAGTCCGCATCCGCCAGTTTAAGGGCTACCGAACTGGGGTAGTTAGGCAGTTCGGCATGCAGCCAGATCCGCCGTTTATCGGAGATGTCGGGCCGAGCCAGTTGTTGGTAGAGCACGCGCGCAGCGCCCGGTTTGCCGCCGCGAGCCTGATCCAGCGCTTCGCTGTAGCCGCGCTTGATCGCAGGCGGGATTTCGGGGGTGGTGCTGCGCAGGAGGAACCAGGCAAGCACGACGGCGAACAGCACGCAGAGGCTGATGATCAGGTAGCGGCGAGGCTGGGGCATGCAGGAATCCATTGCTGACAAGCTTGTGCAAAGCCGCCAGCTTCGGTCAGGTAGGCCTCAGAGTCAAACCCGGACATGTACCAATGAAAAGCGTCGACATACCGCCTGCAGTGACTACGCTTGCTGGGGGACACAACTGGTCGAGCGCTTCCATGCAGCCGCTGCTTCAATATTTCAAGGCAATGTTCAACCCCGGACCAGGGGTGTTGTTGTTCGCCTTGAGGACCATTACCGCTGGCCTGTTGACGCTGTACCTGGCATTCCTGTTCGACCTGGAGCAGCCGAAGTGGTCGATCATGGCGGTGGTCATTGTCAGCCAACCCTTGGGTGGCATGGTCCTGGCACGCAGTTTCGGCCAGGTTATTGGCACCACGCTGGGTGCCGTAGTGGCCGTGCTGATCATGGCGATCTTTCCTCAGGCTCCGCTGCCATTCATTCTGACCCTGGCCTTGTGGCTGGCCCTGTGCACAGCCGGAGGTACGCTGTTGCGCTATACCAGTTCCCAGGCATTTGTGCTAAGCGGCTACACGGCTGTGGTGGTGGCCTTGCTGGCCGTGCCGGACCAGGGTGGCACCTTCTTGCTGGCGGTGACCCGTGTCACCGAGACCTTGCTGGCAGTGGCCTGTGTTTGCGTGGTCAGCCTGCTCACGGCACGCCCGGAGACCGTTGCCCGGGACTACTTCAGCCGGATTGATCAGGTGATCAAGCTGCTGGCAACCCACGCCGCCGCCGTTATCCGCACCGAGGAAAGCGAGGAAGATTTCCATCGTCGGCAAATGCAGTTGTTGGGCGAAATCAGCGCGCTGGAAGGGGTACGGCGCCATCTGTATTTCGATGCACCACGCTTGCGCAGTGCCAACGCACTGGTGCAATTGCTGGGCAATCAGTTGGTGCTGCTGACTTCACGACTGACTGCACTGCGTCATCAGCGGCAACTGTTGACCGAGCGTTGGGAGGGCGATCTGCCGGAAGAAATACTGCAGATTCGAGCTGAAGAGCTGAAGTTCCTGGACGAACTGGCCTACCAGGGACGTTCGCTCTCGGGCGAGTCGCGCCAGCATTTCAGCCTGTTGCAGCACCGCTTCGATGAGCTGGCCTATCGCGCCGAGCAACTGACCGAGACAATGCCGGCAACTTTGCGCTCGCTGGCCTGGTCCCTACGTTGGGAGCAGGCACGCCTGCTTGAACAGCTGGGGCAGATTCTGGAGCTGAGCGATGCCATCCAGGAAGAACGACAGGCCAGCTCTGTATTTCGCGTGCAGGATAACCCGTTGCACCTGGATTTCACCCTGGCTGCCATGAATGCTGTCCGTGCCTTCACAGCGTTGGTCGTGGCGGGGCTGATCTGGATCGAGACGGGCTGGGACGGCGTCCGGGGGGCAATGGTGCTGGTCGGCATTCTCTGCTCGTTGATGGCGACATTCCCGCGGCCACTGTTGGCGGCGCAGAGTTATGCCCGAGGGCTAGGGTTGGCATTGGTGGTGTCGGCGCTGTATCAATTCATGCTGGTGCCAATGATCAGTGATTTCGAACTGCTAGCCCTGTTGCTGGTGCCCTTGCTCTATGCCGTGGCGGTGGGTTTGGCCAGCCCGCCCACCACCGGCACCGGGATCGGCCTGGGGTTATCGACCTTCCTGCTGCTGGGGCCGCAGAATGTCGGTGCCGGCCACAACACGGCTATTCAGTGGTTCGAATTCGCGGGCGCGTACATTTGCGCAACGGCCCTGGCACTGAGTGTCTATGCGCTGATCTTCCCATTTCGGCCAGCCTTGCGCATCCGCCGGCTGTATTACGAGAACCGGGCCCAGGTGTATGCCTTGTTGAAGACACCGGCCAGCGATGAACAACAATTCGCCTTCGAGAGCCGTATGGTCGACAGGGTCACTATGATGCTGGGGCTGTTGCCCGCCGCGAGCGACAAATCCTCCAAGGCATTGTTCGAGTTCAGCCTGGGCTGCATGGCCCTCGGCGTGGCATTGAACCAGCTACGGCAGCAAGGGCAAGGCAACACCTTGCTGAGCGACGACGTGCAAAGTCGCTTGTTGGCCACCGTGCGCGAGACCGGGCGGCTGATCGCCGGGCGCAAAGGTATCGAACTGGCAGCGGTGCTCGGCCGTCTGCACCACCTCGGTGATTATCTGGACACCCTGCATTGGGGCGCGCATCAGCATTTGTGGAGCGTGTTCCGCATGCGGGTCGCGCTGCTGATCGTCGTGTCGTTCCTGGAGCGCCACCAGGCGCATTTCCAAACGGTGGACGTGGAAGGAGTAACTGATTTTGCCCATTGATCTGGAAATAGGCGGCGTTTACCTGCCGCCAATCGCCCAGGCCTTGCTGCTGGCCCTGCCGATTTTCCTCGCACTGGACTGGATGTTGCGGCGCATTGGTGTGCTGCGCTTCGTCTGGCACGAGGCGCTGTTCGAAGGCGCGTTGTATGTGTGCGTGTGTGCCGCGCTGATTCTGGTGATGGGAGCCTGACGCCTTGAACAAAATACTGCCCCGTTTAACGACCATCGCCGTGGTGCTGTTGGCCTTCGTGCTCGGTTGGTTTGCCTGGCATCACTACACTCGAGCACCCTGGACCCGGGATGCGCGGGTGCGAGCCGACGTGGTCACCTTGTCTGCCGATGTCGCGGGGCGCATCGTCAGCCTTGGCGTGCAGGACAATCAGCATGTTGCCAAGGGCCAGCTGCTGCTGGAGATCGACCCGGCGCGATATACCCTGGCGGTCGAACATGCCAGGCGCGCGGTGGAAGTATCGAAGGCTACCCTGGGGCAATCCGAGGCGACGATCGTATCCAGCGAGGCGTTGCTCAAGCAGCGTGAGAGCGAGGAAAACCGCCGGCGAAAGCTCAAGGAAGGGTTCGCCATTTCTGGAGAGGAGTGGGAAAAATCCCGTACCGAGGTCGCGGTAGCCAAGGCCGAGCTGCTGCGCAACCAGGCTAACCTGGGGCTGGCACAGGCCAATGTGCAATTGGCGATCGCGGCGCTCAGCCAGGCCGAACTCGACCTGCAACGTACCCGTGTCGTCGCCCCGGTGAGTGGCTATGTAACCAACCTGCTGACCCGCGAGGGCGACTATGCCCCGGCGGGCGGCCCGTTGCTGGCGCTGGTGGACAGCGACTCTTTTTATGTGGCGGGTTATTTCGAGGAAACCAAGTTGCCGCGCATCCGGGAGGGAGACCCCGTGAAGATCGAATTGATGAGCGGCGAGACCTTCGGTGGCACAGTGCAAAGCATCGCCTTCGCCATCGCCGACCGGGAAAACCTGCCGGGTGGACGTCTACTGGCTAATATCAACCCGAGTTACACCTGGGTGAAACTGGCACAGCGGGTGCCGGTGCGCATAGGCATTGATCCTGACTATGCGGCGAAAAACCAGCTCAGGGCAGGGACGACAGCGACCGTGACGGTACAAGAGGCCACCCACCCGCAACAAGACCGATAAAACCCTGCGGGCGTGATGGTGCAAAACTGCCCCTGCGGCCAAGGAGCTTGTTGTGGTGAGGGCGCTTGCTCCCGATGGGCTGCGAAGCGGCCCCGTGCATTTATCCAGACACACCCCATGCACAGGTTTTGCGACTGTTGCGCAGCCGAGCGGGAGCAGTTGGACTCACTAAACAGGCAAAAAAAACCCCACGACCGAATGAGGCGCGGGGCGAAAAAATTGGTTGGTTGCGGCCAACCAAAGGGGCTCTTGAGGCTATTACTGGCTGGCGACCGTCTCCGGTGCCCAGCCGCCGCCGAGGGCCTTGTAGATCGCCACGATGCCGCGGTACAGATCCACCTCGGCCTGGGCCTGGGTGTCTTCCGCCGCCAGGCGCTCACGTTGGGCGTCGAGCAGTACGAGGAAGTCTGCCGTGCCTTCGCGGTAGCGGATTTGCGCCAGGTCCGCGGCCGCACGGCTCGATTCACTCTGACGAATCAGCGAGATCAGGCGTTGTTGGCGTTTACCGTAGTCGCTGAACGCGTTTTCCGATTCTTCCAGGGCCAGCAGCACTTGCTGTTCGTAGGTCGCCAGCGCGCCTTCGGCGTCGGCGTCGGCGCCGCGCAGACGGGCCCGCACGCTACCCAGGTCGAACGCCGCCCAAGTGATGCTAGGGCCCAGCGCCCAGGCGTTGGCCGCCGAGGAGCCGATCTGCGAACCACGCCCGGCAGTAAAGCCGAGGAACCCGCTCAGGCTGACCCGGGGGAACAGATCGGCCTTGGCCACGCCAATTCGCGCAGTAGCCGAAGCCAGTCGGCGCTCGGCACTCAGGATATCGGGACGGCGTTGCAACAATTCCCCTGGGTCGCCGATAGGCAGTGCCTTGGCGATGGCGGGCAAATCTTTGGGGCTCAAGTCGACGCTCAATTTGTCCGGGCGCTCACCGAGGAGGGTGGCAATGCGGTTTTTTTGCCGCACCTGCAAGGCTTGCAACTGCGGCACGCTGGCTTCTACCGATGCCAGGCGTGCATCGGCCCTCTCTACATCAAGCTGATCGCCGACGCCGGCATCGCGCAGGCTGATGGTGATCTTGCGCGACTCCTGCTGATTGTTCAGGTTGGCCAGGGCGATTTTTTCCCGCAGTTGCGCGCCGCGCAGTTGGCCGTAGGAGTCGACCAGTTCGGCAATCATGGTGACTTGCAGCTGGTACAGATCGGCCTCGATCCCTTGCTGTTCGGCGTCGGCCGATTCCAAATTGCGCTGGATGCGGCCAAACAGATCAATCTCCCAGGCCATGTCCAGGCCCAGGTCATAACGTTCGCTGTTGACCCGGCGGGTGGTCTGGCCAGGGATCTGCCCCTTGCCCAATTCGCTGCTGGCGCGGCTGGTGATTGTGGGCATGGCGTCATTACTGACATCGTCACGGATCGCGCGGGCGGCTTTCCAGCGCGCGAAAGCCACTCGCAGGTCGCGGTTGCCTTGCAGCGACCGAAACACCAACTGGTTCAGGGTCGGATCTTCGAACTGCTGCCACCAGATGCTTTCAAAACGCGAGCGATCGAAGTTTTTCTGGCCGGCAGCGCCATCGGTCGCCGCAGTGACATGCGCCGGTTCCGTCGCTGGAGTCTGGTAGTCCGGACCCACGGCGCAGGCACTCAGGGCCAGCACCAGCAGACTCGGCAGGAAGGCTTTCAGGCTCATTGTTGCGCCTCCAGTTTCAGGGCCTTGGCCGCTTTGCGTTGTTCGCCGCGTTCCACAAAATTGCGAATCAGGACGTAGAACACCGGTGTCAGCAACAGACCGAAGAAAGTGACCCCGAGCATCCCGGAGAACACCGCCACACCCATGGCATGACGCATTTCAGCACCGGCGCCACTGGAGAACACCAGGGGTACTACACCCATGATGAATGCAAAGGAGGTCATCAGGATCGGGCGCAGGCGCAGGCGGCAGGCTTCGAGCACCGCGGCCAGCGGGTTCATGCCTTCTTCCTGTTTATCCTTGGCAAATTCGACGATCAGAATCGCGTTCTTACAGGCAAGTCCCACCAAAACAATCAAGCCTATCTGGGTAAAGATGTTGTTGTCGCCACCGGAGGCAATCACACCGGTAATCGCCGACAGCAGGGTCATTGGCACAATTAGAATCACCGCCAACGGCAGGCTCCAGCTTTCGTATTGAGCGGCGAGTACCAGGAACGCCAGCAGTACGCAAAGCGGGAACACGAACAGCGCGGTGTTGCCGGACAGAATCTGCTGGTAGGTCAGGTCAGTCCATTCGTACGTCATGCCGTTCGGAAGTTCTTCCTTGAGCAGTTTCTCGATGGCTTTTTCCGCTTGTCCGGAGCTGTAGCCAGGGGCTGCTGCACCGTTGATCTCAGCGGTAATAAACCCGTTGTAGTGCATCACGCGGTCAGGCCCCGAGGTGTCGCTGACCTTGATGAAGGTCGCCAGCGGGATCATCTCGCCCTTGTTGTTACGCACCTTGAGTTGACCAATCTGGTCCGGCTCCAGGCGGAACTGTTGTTCGGCCTGGACGTTGACTTGATAGGTGCGGCCAAAACGATTGAAGTCGTTGGCATACAACGAACCGAGGTAAATCTGCAGGGTGTCGAAGATGTCGCTAATTGCCACGCCGTGAGTCTTGGCTTTTTCCCGGTCGATGGCAGCATCGACCTGTGGCACGTTCACGGTGTAGCTAGTGAACAGGCCGGCCAGTTCCGGCACGTTGTGGCTCTTGGTAATGATGTTCATGGTTTCCTTGTACAGCTCGTCGTAGCCCAGGTTGCCCCGGTCTTCGATTTGCAGGCGGAAACCGCCAATGGTGCCCAGGCCCTGTACCGGCGGCGGCGGGAAGATCGCCATGTAGGCTTCCTGGATCCCGGCGAACTGGCCGTTCAACGCACCGGCGATGGCCCCGGCCGACATGCTTGGGTCCTTGCGCTCATCAAACGGCTTGAGCGTGACGAACACGATGCCGGCATTCGGGCTGTTGGTGAAACCATTGATCGACAGGCCAGGGAAGGCGACCGCACTGTCCACGCCAGGCTGTTTGAGGGCCAGGTCGGACATGCGCTTGATGACGTCTTCGGTGCGATCCAGGCTCGCCGCATCCGGCAGTTGCGCGAATGCCACCAGGTATTGCTTGTCCTGGCCGGGTACAAAACCGGTGGGCGTATTGGCGAAACCGAAGAAGGTCAGCACCATGAGGCCCGCGTACAAGAGCAGGGCGATGCCGCTGCTGCGGATAACCCGCGCAACTGCGCCGACATAGCCATGGCTGGCTTTGTCGAAGAAGCGGTTAAACGGACGGAACAACCAGCCACCAAACAGTTTGTCGAGCATCCTGGAGAAGCGGTCTTTGGGTGCGTCATGGCTCTTGAGCAATACTGCAGCCAACGCCGGCGACAGGGTCAAGGAGTTAAACGCCGAGATCACCGTCGAGATGGCAATGGTCAGGGCGAACTGTTTATAGAACTGCCCGGTGAGACCGGAGATGAACGCAGCCGGAATAAACACCGCACATAACACCAGCGCGGTGGCGATGATCGGCCCGGTCACTTCGCGCATCGCGCGCTTGGTGGCCTCGACCGGGGTCAGTCCCAGTCCGATATTTCGTTCGACGTTCTCCACCACCACGATGGCGTCGTCCACCACGATACCGATGGCCAGTACCAGGCCGAACAATGACAAGGCGTTGAGCGAGAAACCGAATAAGTGCATTACTGCAAAGGTACCGATCAGCGAAACCGGGACCGCCACCAACGGAATGATCGAGGCGCGCCAGGTTTGCAGGAACAGGATCACTACCAATACGACAAGGATCAGTGCTTCGAACAGGGTATGAACCACCGCCTCAATGGAGCCGCGCACGAAGATCGTTGGGTCATAGACAATGCTGAAGTCCATGCCCTCCGGAAAGTTTTTCTTCAGTTGCGCCATCTTGTCGCGGACCTGGTTGGAGATTTCAATTGCGTTGGAACCCGGACGCTGGAAGATCGGGATTGCCACCGCAGGTTGATTGTTCAGCAATGAACGCAGAGCGTACTGGCTGGAACCCAGTTCAACCCGGGCGATGTCCTTGAGGCGGGTGATCTCACCGTTTTCACCGGCGCGAATGATGATGTTCTCGAATTCTTCCTCGGACACCAGGCGACCCTGGGTATTGACCGACAACTGGAACGCCGTGGCATTCGGCGCAGGCGGAGCACCCAAGGCGCCGGCAGCGACCTGGCGGTTCTGTTCACGAATTGCAGTGACCACATCGGTGGCAGTCAGGTTGCGTGAAGCGGTTTTGTTCGGATCGAGCCACACCCGCAGCGAGTAGTCGCCCATGCCAAACAGCTGCACATCACCGACACCACCCAGGCGCGCCAGCTCATCCTTGATGTTGAGCAGAGCATAGTTGGACAGGTACAGCATGTCGTAGCGTTTGTCTGGCGAGGTCAAGTGCACGACCATCGTCAGGTCGGGCGAAGCCTTGTCTACGGTGATACCAATGCGCGTCACTTCCTCGGGAAGTTTGGGCTCGGTACGGGTGACGCGGTTCTGCACCTGCACCTGCGCATTATCCAGGTCGGTACCCAGGGCGAAGGTGATGGTCAGGGTGATCTTGCCATCGGCGGTCGACTGCGAGGACATGTACAGCATGTTCTCGACGCCGGTGATGGCTTGCTCCAGGGGAGCCGCCACGGTCTCGCCGATGACTTTGGGGTTGGCACCGGGGAAGTTGGCGCGCACCACGACGGTCGGCGGTACCACTTCCGGGTATTCGCTGATGGGCAACTGGAACAGTGATATCGCACCGGCAATCAGGATCAGCAGCGACAAAACCGCTGCGAAAATCGGCCGGGATATGAAGAATTGGGAAAAATTCATCGGAGTTGTCGTCCCTTAACCGCGTGGAGTCGCGGCAGCCACTTTCACAACCGAACCCGGCGCGACCTTGGCAGGTGCGACTTGTGGCAGGTTGCTGGCTTCCAGCGCTTGTCGTTGTTGGGCGAGTGCCGCGAGGGTTTGTTCGCTGGCCATCGGAATAACTTCAGGGGTGACTGGTGAGCCGGCACGTACCCGTTGCAGGCCCTTGACGATGACCGTGTCATCTTTGCTCAGGCCGCTGCGCACGATGCGCAAACCTTCGATCTTCGGACCCAGTTCGACGGCGCGGTAAGCGGTGTTGTTTTCGCCATCCATCACCAGCACGAACTTTTTACCCAGGTCGGTACCGACTGCTTCGTCGTTGATCAGCACGGCGGAGTAGGTGCCGCTACCAACCAGTTTCAGGCGCGCATAAAGGCCTGGGGTGTAGGCACCGTCTGCGTTGTCGAATACCGCACGGCCACGGATGGTGCCGGTTTTAGGGTTGACCTGGTTGTCGACGAAGTTCATCACGCCCTGATGCGGGTTGCCGTCTTCGTTGGACAGCCCGAGGTACACCGGAGTGGTTGCACCGCGTTTGCCCTGGCGAGCCAGCTGGGTGTATTTGAGGAACACACGCTCATCGGCGTCGAAGTAGGCATAGACCTTATCGGTGGAAACCACGCTGGTCAGCTCAGTAGTGTCGGCGGTCACCAGGTTGCCGGCGGTGATTTCTGCACGGCTGGCGCGACCGCTGATGGGCGCGGTAACACGGGTGAAGCTCAGGTTCAGTTTCGCAAGGTCGAGTTGCGCTTGCAGAGCGCCGACGGCCGCGCGGGCTTCTTGCGAAGCGCTGGTGCGCGAATCGGCCAGTTCTGCGGAAATGGCATTGCTACTGCGCAGACGCTCACCGCGCTGGGCTTCGTTTTCACTGCGGGTGGCGTTGGCGCGCGCTTGGGCAACCAGGGCTTCGAGGCGGCGGACCTCTGCCTGGAACGGACGCGGGTCGATCTGGAAGAGCAGGTCACCTTTCTTGACCAAGGCGCCTTCAGTGAAGACCACTTCATTAATCTGACCGGAGACCCGCGGACGGATTTCCACGGTCTCCGGTGCTTCGAGGCGACCGGTGAATTCGTCCCATTCGTTGACGGGTTGTTCCAGCACCTTGGCAACGCTGACCTTGGCCGCCGGTATGGCTGCCGCTGTTTCCGGCGTCTTGCCGCAGGCGCCCAGCACCACTACGGCCAGCACGGCCAACGGGAAGCGCATATGTTTGAGTGACTGTTCCATGGATGCATCCGCCAATGTATTGAGAATGGGCGGATGATGCTCGGCGGGGTTGTATCGCACGAATCGAATGAAGCAAAGGTAACTATCATTCGGAATGATATAAGACCGAAATTAGCCCTTTAGCATGCACCTTTCGTTAGGGCGCTATCAATATGCTTGATGGAGAGTGTGTGTTGCGAGGTGTGTAAGGATTGGGCCCTGCGCGGAAGTGAGTCGGTTCACGCGGGGCGCCGTCCTTTCGGCCTCTAATGCCCCGGCAGCTCAAGACTGTCCGGATCCCCAAAAAACATCTGGATCCGCGACCGCAACCAGCGCTCCCCGGGATCATTATCCTGCGAGCCACGCCAGGCCATGTGCAGCTCGAAGCTGCGCACCGGCAACGGCGGATCTTCGGCGCGCACGCCGCCGGCTGCCGTCAATGCGTCCGCCGTGTAATCCGGCACGGTGGCGACAATGTCGGTGCCGGCCAGCAGGGTGCTCAAGCCGTTGAACTGCGGTACCGCCAGCACGACATGGCGCTTGCGCCCTAGCTTTTCCAGCTCTTCATCGATAAAGCCACTGAGGTCACCGGCGAACGACACCAGTGCATGGGGGCGGGCGCAGAAGTCGTCCAGGCTCAAGGGGCCCGGCACTGTATCGGCACGCAGCAGTTTTGGCAGGCTGCGGCGCAGCACTTTGCGTTTGGCGTTGGCCGGCAGGTCGGCGGTGTAGCTGACGCCGATGGAGATCTCGCCGGACGCCAGCAAGGACGGCATGAGGATGTAGTTGGCGCGGCGCACTACCAGCACGATCCCCGGCGATTCAGCGCGCAGGCGCTTGAGCAGCATCGGCAGCAGGGCGAACTCGACGTCGTCCGACAGCCCGATGCGGAACACGGCGGTACTGGTGGCCGGGTCGAATTCCGCGGCGCGGCTGACCGCTGTGGAAATCGAATCCAGCGCCGGCGAGAGCAGGGCGAAGATCTCCACCGCCCGGGCGGAAGGCTCCATGCTGCGGCCAGTGCGCACGAACAGCGGATCATCGAACAGCCCGCGCAGGCGCGAGAGCGCGGCGCTGATCGCGGGCTGGCCAAGGAACAATTTCTCCGCGGCGCGGGTCACACTGCGCTCGTGCATGAGTGTTTCGAATACGATCAACAGGTTCAGGTCGACACGACGCAGGTCATTACGATTCATCTGGAGTCCTGGCAGAGTCAAGGCTTGACGGGGGCGGTCATATGAGAACAATGACCGGCATGAATCTTACGGGGAAAGACTGGTACTCTGCACCGACTAATTCATTTTGCCGGTGCAGCCGACCCAAGTTTTCCCTAACCGTTGATCCTGCCGACGGCGCGGAATCAATGACAGGCATGTCGACTATTAATAGCCACTGATAGTCTTGGCTACAAAGCCCATATAGAGTTCGGGGCATTAGAGGTTTCTTTGACGAGGTTTGCGATGTCACGCACGATCCGTTTTCACAAGTTTGGTCCGGCCGAGGTGCTCAAATGCGAAGAGCATGCGGCTGCTTTGCCCGCGCCGGGCGAAGTGCAGGTGCGCGTCGAGGCGATTGGCATTAGCTGGTACGACATTCTCTGGCGCCAGAACCTGGCTTCCTCCCATGCTCGCCTGCCTTCGGGTCTGGGACATGAAATGTCTGGCGTCGTCACGGCGCTCGGAGAGGGCGTCGACGATCTGGAGGTGGGCGACAAGGTTGCCAGCTTTCCGGCCGAGAGCCCAAATGATTACCCGGTCTACGGCGAGCAGATCGTATTGCCACGCACCGCGCTGACCCGCTATCCCGACGTCCTCAGCCCGGTCGAGGCCAGCGTGCATTACACGCCTCTGTTGATCGCCTACTTCGCCTATGTCGACTTGGCGCGGGTCAAACCCGGCCAATTCGCCTTGGTGACTGACGCCAGCCACTGTGCCGGCCCGTCTTTTGTCCAACTGGGCAAGGCGTTGGGCATCCGAGTCATCGCGGCAACGAAAAATGCCGAAGAGCGGGAAAACCTGCTGTCACTCGGGGCGGAAAAAGTCATCGTCACCGAGGAACAGGACCTGCTGATGCAGATCAACAAGATTACCGACAACCGTGGCGTTGACGTGGTGTTCGATGGTCTGGGTGGTCCGCAGATGTCAATGCTCGGCGATGTGCTCGCACCCCGCGGAAGCTTGGTGCTATACGGACTGCAAGGAGGCAATCAGACGCCGTTCCCGGCCTGTGCCGCGTTCCAGAAGAACATCCAATTCTTCGTCCACTGCATCGGTAACTTCACCGGCAAGCCAGAACTGGGGATCGCCCAGGACCAGGTATCGCTGCAACGTGCCCTGCGCGATATCAACCAGCTGACGGCGGATCGCGTGCTGCTGCCACTCAAGACCCGGGTGTTCCCGTTTGCCGAATTTGTCGAAGCCCACCGCTACATGGACGAATGCCCATGCCGCGAACGGGTCGCGCTTCAAGTCGAACCGACCTGAAAACCCTCCTCAAAAAGTCCGTGTTAGCACGGACTTTTTTGTTTTAGCCAATCCATCAAACCTCCTTTCTTCCTTTCGGGCGGTTTGCTCCGCAACTGAACTGGTTTTTCCTCACCATCTGTATCTTCTAATCAGCCAGTAAGCCTTGATAATTGAATGATTGCTTTCATCTCAAGGAATGAGTCATGACTAAGTGTCCAATTGATACTTTTCAGTACAACCCGCTGATATGCGCCAAACAATCTGTTCGTTGTTTTTCAGTTATCGGAAAGACACCGGTAACTTTCTTCCTAATTTCTCGTAGTAAGTGTCTGTCAGACGTTGTCAGACATTTCCTAGGGCGTCTTGTAAGCCCTTTGCGCACGGGCTTTTCAGAGAGCTTCGTTAAACTCCCCGTGAATAAGCGCCAGGCGCGCCTTATTTATTTCAAATAAAGTCTTGTCCCTTAAGTGCTAGCATTTGGTAATAAATCTCCGTCATTAGGATGGAGCGGGCAAAGCGCTGCGCAAAAAACTATTTACGCAGTACGTGATATCGATTTTTCAGCACCAGGTATATAAATATGACCAGCATCCATGATCAAGCCATGAACCATGTCTACCAACAAATATTGCAAAGGTTGCTGGGTTTTTTCTCTCGCGCCGAACGTACGGCATTACAGCTGTTAATTCAGCGCTTGGTCGTTGCCGCAGGCGGCATGGAGCGCCTTGCCGATTACAAGGTGCTCGTGATTCAGAACGGGTCCCGGGACAGTTGTTATACCCTTGCACTGTTGCGTGCAGCGCAGCTGAGCATCGCCGGTCGGGCACCGACCACCTTCCGGTTGCGGGTCGCGTCGTTGGCGCAGAACGGCGTCAGCGCAAGCGCGCTGGACAACATCCACAACAGTTACAGCGCGTTGTTTCTCTATGACGACTCGCGGGTCGAAGTGCTGAAAGTCGACAATCGTGAAGTGCTACCGTTCACCCACCCAACGCCGATCTCAGAGGCCGGTCGCGAGATCAACCGTCTGAATCTGCTGATGGTCGGCCATCGCCGCGAAAGTGATGAGGCGGCTGATCTCTGGGACAACGGATACCTGGCCACGGGTGAATTCTACGGACAGATCGCGCGGTGGGATGGCGGTGTCGACGCCTTGGTCAGCAGCGAAACTCCACGCCAGCAGAAGCACTTTTTGTGTGGCCTCAAGCGGGCGACCGCCAAGGCCGGCTTCCTGCCGTCTCGGTGCAATGAAGCAGGCTTTGAAGATTTGTTCACGTTGCTCGATGAGCTGGGCGCAGAATGCTACCGCGGCTTTGAGCCTGAGCTCATGCAGCCGCATTGGCGTCCTGCTGAACTGTTCGAAACCTGCCGACGCACTACCTTCATCGACATTCACGACATGCTGGTCAGTAATCTCGAGGAGCGGTGGCCGCTACTCACCGAATTGCTAGGCTTCCAGCCCGACGGCCTTATGGCCTATGCGAGCGATAACGAATCCGTCAGCCTTGAATTAAGCGCCCATGTTCGAGGATTGCAGGCCTGTTTCATGGACGGCGACAGCTACGACTCAGGGGTGGCGGAGTTCTTCCAGAGAGCGCTGGTCATGATGCGGCGCAAGCAGCTTACGGACCGCGTGTGCCAGCAGGCTGCGCAAGTGTTTGGCAAGCTCTGCGCTGATGCTGAGCAACGTGCTCTGGGCACAGCACATACCCAGAAATACCTCGGCCTGAGCGAAGCCCAGTTGGTGTGCCTGCTGTTCGCACCTTTCGTCAATAAGGGCGCAGGGCTGGAGCGTTTCCTGCGCCGGTGCCATCCCGGCATGCTGGTTGCCATGCCGGACCTGCACCGAGCCATGCAAGGCCACGCAGTGTCCGAGCAAATCCTGCAATGGATGGTCGATGTCAGCGGTCTGCCGGTCATCTTGATGGGCAAACTTTATCGCATGGAGCAGGTGGTTGAACGCGCACAAGACGCTTGCGCGATAACCTGTGATACGGACAACACCCAAGAGGGTGAATGGTCAACGGGGCGTTGAATGGCGTGCGAGAAACCGGTTTCGCATACCAGGCGGTTTACCGCTACCTCACCCAACTGATCAACGAGTCGGCCAGGGATGCGCGGGTGCGTCTTCCTTCTTTGCGGCAATTGGCGGACCGCTTGAGCGTATCGATCTCGACCATCCAGTATGCCTACTCGCTGCTGGAGAAGGAGGGACGGGTTTATTCGGTGGCGAAGTCGGGATATTACGCGGTGCCAGTGTCGTCCATCGATACCCTCGGCAATGGACACGATTTGCTGGAGACCGTTTACGTCAACGCCCGAAGCCCGTCAATGCTGGTGCTCAGCGCCGACGAACCAACGCTGTTGCAGCCCATCGACAGTCCATTGTTGCTGCTTGAAAGGGAGTTGCTACGCCAGTATCCGCGTCAGCCCCAATCATCCGCCCAACCCTGTGGCGAACTGGAACTGCGGGCTGCATTGGCGGCGCGGTATACCACCTCGCCACTGCGTTGCTGGCACGCCAATGACGTTTACATCGGCGCGGACCTGCGCGGAGTCCTGGAAATTCTGATCGAGGTGCTCAGCCTGCGACACTCCACGGTAGTGGTGGAGTCGCCGTGCGACTGGCCCGTGCTGCGCCTGTTCGAGTCGGCAGATGTAAAGGTCGTTGAGTTAGCGGTACAAGCGGATGGCGAGCTGGATGTTGCTGCGCTTGAACGGACTCTGCAGTTGAATCCCGTGCAACTGGTGCTGTTGTCCTCGCGATTGAATATGCCGCGAGCCAGCCTGGCCTCCGAAGACAACCGACGCGCAATTGCGCGACTGCTGGAGCGGTATGCTTGCTGGGTACTGGAAAATGACTGTCACGGCGAACTGGGGTTCGAGCCGGACGGCCTGCGCTTTCGCGACCTGCTGGACCCTGATCGGTTGCTGGTGTATTCGACGTTTGAAAAAATCATCGGTCCTGAGGCGCCATATGGGTATGTCCTCTCCCGCCACCTGCGCAAGGAGCTGCAACGGCAATTTCTATTGCGCTCGTTCCGCTTGTCGCCAATTCGCCAGAAAGCCATCGCACGGCTGTACATCAACGGGCGCGTGGATCAGCACCTTCAGGTATTGCGTCGCCAGCTCAAGGATCGCTCGGTGCAAATGAGTCAGTTATTGCACGAACGCCTCGGCGACGCCCTGAGCTTTGTCGAACCCCAGGGTGGCGCAACGATCTGGGTGCGCTCTTTGCGCCAGGTGAATGTGCGGGGGGTGTTCCAGCGTCTGCTGCAACGCCAGGTATTGATCGCCCCGGGCGAGTTGTTCAGTTTACAGGGGCTGCACGCGCAGCACATGCGCCTGAGCCATACCTTCGTCGGCAATCATGACCTGGTTGCCGCCATTGGTTTGCTGGGGGACGCGCTGCGGCTGGAGTCGTTGGATTAGGCAAAGGGATCGGTGCCGTGGAAGCGGGGGACCGATCTGATCGCGTTGTGGTCAAACTGCCAGTAAACTGCGATCCAATTCCCGAACCAATAGATTCCAGAGGTTTTGCATGACACTCAATCCTTTTGCGGGCAAACCGGCACCGGCAGACCTGTTGGTCGATATCCCGCGACTGGTAACGGCCTATTACACCGGCCAGCCCGATGCCGCGATCTCCACCCAACGCGTCGCGTTCGGCACCTCCGGTCACCGCGGCAGCTCGTTCGATTTGAGTTTCAACGAATGGCACGTCCTGGCAATTAGCCAGGCGATCTGCCTGTATCGCCAGGCACAGGGCATCGACGGCCCACTGTTTGTCGGGATAGATACCCATGCGCTGTCCACTCCGGCGGGCGCCAGTGCCCTTGAAGTACTCGCAGCCAATGGCGTGACCGTGATGATTGCCGAGGGCGACGAATACACCCCGACGCCGGCCATCTCCCACGCCATCCTCTGTTACAACCGTGGCCGTACTTCGGGACTGGCTGACGGCATCGTCATTACTCCGTCGCACAACCCGCCGCAAAGCGGGGGCTATAAATACAATCCCACCAATGGCGGCCCGGCCGACACCCACATCACCAAGTGGATCGAAGCCAAGGCCAACGAACTGCTGGGCAACAGGCTTGCCGGCGTCAAACGCATCAGTTACGAGCAGGCGCTGAAGGCTGACACCACCCATCGTCACGACTACGTGAATACCTATGTCGCCGACTTGATCAACGTCATCGATTTCGATGCCATTCGCGCAGCCAAACTGCACCTGGGTGTCGATCCGCTGGGTGGAGCAGGGGTGCGTTACTGGTCAGCGATTGCCGACCACTACCAGCTCGACCTCGAAGTGGTCAACAAACAGGTCGATCCGACGTTTCGCTTCATGACGGTCGACTGGGATGGCCAGATTCGCATGGACCCATCGTCCAGCTATGCGATGCAAGGCCTGATCGGTCTCAAGGATCGCTTCGATGTGGCGTTCGCCTGTGACCCGGACCACGATCGTCACGGCATCGTCACGCCGTCGGGTGGCTTGTTGGCACCGAACAGCTACCTCGCCGTGTCGATCGATTACCTGTTCCAGAACCGTCCCCTATGGCGCGCCGACGCTGCTGTGGGCAAGACCGTAGTCAGCAGCGGCCTGATCGATCGAGTGGCCAAGCGCCTGGGTCGCCGTCTCTACGAAGTGCCGGTCGGTTTCAAATGGTTTGCTGACGGACTGTTCGACGGTTCCCTGGGCTTTGGCGGCGAAGAAAGCGCCGGTGCCTCGTTCCTGCGCAAGGATGGTGGCGTCTGGAGCACCGACAAGGACGGTCTGATTCCGGCACTGCTGGCTGCAGAAATGACGGCCCGCACCGGTCGTGATCCGAGCCAGGCATATCGCGCCCTGACCGATGAACTGGGCGAACCTTTCTCGGTACGAGTCGATGCCAAGGCCAACCCGGAACAGAAAGCCTTGCTGAGCAAATTGTCCCCTGACCAAGTGACATCGACTCAATTGGCCGGGGAAGCGATCCAGAGCATTCTCAGCCATGCACCGGGTAACGACCAGGCCATCGGCGGACTGAAAGTGATGACCGAAAACGGCTGGTTCGCGGCACGTCCGTCCGGCACTGAAGACATCTACAAGATTTACGCCGAAAGCTTCGTCAGCGACGAGCACCTGAAGCTTCTGGTTGCAGAAGCGCAGACACTGGTGGACGGCGCTATTTCCTCGAAGTAATCAGGACTGGCCCACGCAACAGCAAAAGGGGCGACCATTCACGGTCGCCCCTTTTTTCGCCTAGGTGTCGTCTTTCAAGCCAGGTCCACCAACACCACTTCACTGTCTTCAATGGCCGTAACGCGCAGCACCTGCTCGTCTGCAATTGCAACTCCGTCTCGAGCTTGTGCCTGTAAGCCATTGACTTCAATACGTCCTGTGGCGGGCACCAGATAAGCGCGACGTCCGTTGTCCAGACGATATTCAGCCGTTTCTCCGGCTTTGAGATTGGCCGCGACCAGACGCGCATCCGCACGAATCCTCAGGCTTTGATCATCTCCCGCCTTGCCGCTGGCCAAGGTCACAAACCCTTCGCGCTTGCCTTTGGGAAATGGCTTAGCCCCCCAGGATGGCGAAGATCCAGTTTCGTTGGGGATAATCCAGATCTGAAAAATCCGCGTCTCGGTCGCCTCCAGATTGTACTCGCTGTGGGCAATCCCGGTGCCAGCGCTCATGACCTGAACGTCACCGGCTTCGGTGCGCCCCTTGTTGCCAAGGTTGTCTTCGTGGGTAATTGCGCCTTCACGGACATAGGTGATGATCTCCATGTCCCGGTGCGGATGCTTCGGAAAACCGGTGCCCGAGGCAATCACATCATCATTCCAGACCCGCAGATTGCCCCAGTTCATGCGCTTGGGGTCATGGTACTCGGCAAATGAAAAATGGTGATGTGCATCCAGCCAGCCATGATGAGCGCCGCCCAGGGAGGTAAAGGGTCTGAGTTCAAGCATGATCGTCTCCTGCCAATAGGTGATTTATGGCAATCATCATCTACCAGCTAATAATCGATAAAAAGCGTAAAAAATGCCTGAATGAGATCGAATTAATCGATGAGTTTTAGAGTGCTTTTCTTCCCATTCAATCTTCAATTCATCGCCTAACCCAATGACTCGCAAGCATTTCGCTAGAACTCAACAGCAAATAAAGACACCATAGCGCCCAACAGTCTTACAGCCTGGAGTCCATCCGCGTGCCGCAACATTCCCCCGACCTTCCTCCTGAACTTCGTCCGCTGGCCGAGATGCCATTGCTCAAACGCCTGGCTGCACGGTTCTTTGGCCACGGCCTGACGCGCCTGCGTGCCCAGCACCGGGCGTCGTGGCTGCACGGGCAGGCGGATGGATTTCGCAGCGGGCACATTGCGGGGGTGGATTACGGGTATAAGGAAGGCAAGCTCGAAGGGCTTGAAGAGGGGCGGCAGGTTCTGTTGATTCGCGACTCGCGCAGCACCGAGCATCGCCCGCCTAACGTCGACGATTACCTGTTCGACGACTGGCGCCTGCCATTGACGGCCGAATTGAAGAAGCGCATGAAGGCCGATGTGGCCCGGTTACTGCCAGCCCATGCCCAGCCCAGTGCTGCGCAGTGGAAGATGATCTTCAGCGACACCCCGTCGACCTCGGTGATTGCCGGTGCCGGAGCAGGCAAGTCGACGACCCTGGTGCTGCGCATCCTGCTGTTGACCCACTATCTGGGGTTCGAACTCGACTCGATGACCGTGGTGACTTTTACCCGGGAGTCGCGCAAGGACTTCATCAACAAGCTGATCGAGATGTTTGCACTGTGGGGGCGGGGGCTGAGTTTCAAAGAGGCGCGCGACCTGGTGCGCACTTTTCACTCACGAATTCTGCCCCTGGTGCGCAGCTTGCCTGGCTTCGAACGCCTGCAGTCCTTCGAGAACCTGAGCCTGCGCGCAGCCAGCCAGGACGAAGACGCCGACAGCAACCCGTTCGACCTGCGTATCAATGACGCCCAGCGCCAACAGCTCAATGCCTGCTATCACAGCCTGTTCACCCGTGATGCGCGCTTTCGCGACCTGATAACGCCGCTGTCGCGGCACGCCTTGCAGCTCAAGGAGCTGGAACGCGATCACCCGGATGTGCAAAAACGCGTGGCGGTGACCCAGTTGGCGGCCAATCGCGATGAAGAGCTGTGCGATACGATCGAAGACCTGTGGTTTCGCGCAGGTGCATGGCCGATCAAGGGCATCGAGCCCAAGCGTCACACGTTCGACATCAATGGCTCGACCTTCCATTGTCACGGCTACATCCCGACACTGGATGCCTGGGTGGTGTTGGGTTTTGATCCGCAGGAAAACCCCCAGGTCAGTCGCCCGGGGTCCAAATTATCCGTGCGGGCGGAATGGGCAGTAAAACGCACACTGTTTCAAGCTTTCTGTCGTAAGCCATTGATATGGCTAGATACCTATCAATCTTCTAAACGGGTGCTAGCGTCGCTTGCCGGTGATGCCAGTGCCGGTCCTGGCTTCGATTACAAGGTCAAGGGTGAGTTGGCTTCCGCGCCGCTGCTGGACTGTTTTGTCGCCGCCGCCGGGTTCATCGAGAACCTTGGCCTGGATGTACCGACGGCCGTGGGGCAGATGAGCTTTGCCAAGGACGATCCCGACCGGTTCTTCTTCGAGGCCTTGAGCCTGTACTGGAGAGCCCTGGAAGATCATCTGCTGGACCAGAAACCACCGATCATGACTTACAACCGCATGTTCGCACTGTTCAGCGAACATTCGCCCGAAAATCTCAAGCTGCTGAGCAACGAGCTGTTGCGCCCGTTGGCGCACCTGATGATCGATGAATTCCAGGACGTTTCCCCTCAGATAGTCTCCTGGATTCGCGCCAGCCTGGCCGAGATCCGTAGTCGAGGGCCAGCCATGCATGTCGGCCGAGGCGCTCAGCGTTCATCATTGTTGTGCGTGGGCGATGATTGGCAGTCGATCTACGGCTGGCGGGGCAGTTCGCCCAGCTACTTCATGGAATTCAACAAGGAATTTGCGTCGCCGAGCACCACCAAGGTCATGCTCAGCGACAACTATCGCAGCCATCAACACATCATTGATGCTGCCGAACACATCGTGCGCGCCGCTCCGGCAATTGCCGGTAAGAAAGCCAAGGCCAGCGGCGAGCCCAAGGTGCTGTTACCGGTACACGTGCTGGACAGGGATGATCAAGGCATGGCCAACCGGTTGATCGAGCACTACCGCCAAGGGCATTCAATCTTGATGTTATATCGAAAAAGTAGCGATAAGCTGTTGATTGAAAGCCATATTCAGTCAGTAGTTAATGTAGATTCTAGCTTGCCGTATGAGTCGCGCCGGCTGAAACAGCTGACCTATCACAGTGCCAAGGGGCTCCAGGCGGACGCCGTGTTCCTGCTGGGGGACTGCCAGCATCTGACCAGTTCTCCGTACAAGAATCAGGTATACCGCATGGCGGGGCTAGGCAAGGCGGGCGACAACGAGGCCTATGACAATGCGCAAAAAGACGAGATCCTGCGCTTGGCGTACGTTGGCATTACCCGGGCGGTTAGCCACTGTTACTGGTACGTCGATGCCCAGGACACCCAGGCGGCCAATTTACCCAAGGCTTCTGATCGGGTCGGTAAGGGCCAGGCGTTCTTCGCTGACCACCGGGCGGGCAAAGCGTCGGTTTGATCGACCTGTGGCTGGGCCTCCTGCGCAGGCGTGCGGCGAGGGAACTCGTCGGATCGCCGCACCGTCCTGCTCGGCTACGCAGCAGTCGTAAAGCCTGAGTATTTAGTGTGTCTGGATGAATGCCGGGGGCTGCGAACCGGCACCCGCTTTTCAGCAGGTACCCTCGCCACATGCCTCAGGCATAACTTCTGAATGGTGCCGGCGGAATGAACGCTTCAAGCTCGTCTTCCACCGCTTCGATGATGCGCTCGACATCGGCGGCGTTCATCACCGTGGCGCACGGAATACCGGCAATGGCGATCATGGTCTCGCCACTGACTCGATCAAATAGACGGGCAATCATGCTACCCGGCGCGTCCATGCTTGCCTCGAAACCCATGGGATGAAAATGCCAGCGCATCAGTTGGCAGGCGTTTGGAAACGTGACCTTGCTAAACCCTTTATTCATGTATGGCCCGCCTTCTTCATCGAGCGCTTCCGTTAGCTCATGTTAGGAGGGAAGAGCCTTCACTGACTCAACCTGTGGCTGCCATTAAAAGTAGCATCCGGATGTGAACATCTTGTGGGTTTTTCAAACCGTTTGGCGATTGCCTGGCATTTTTTTGATGCAGATCACGCTTGGGCTCAATAGTGGGCGACTTACATCGACTCAAGGTGCCGTCACTGGCCATTGAAGCGCGGGCGAAAGTTGGGCAAGCTCGTTTTTTTCACTGAGTCGCTTATGCACGCAGACGATGACGGACCGCAGCAGACCCTCGCTACCCGTGAGACGGTCATGCGTTACCACTTGCGCTGGAAGCACCGAGACCTGGACGGAGTAATGGCCCTTTATCACCCACAGGTCCAGTACAGCGACTTTTTCCAGAACCGAGTGATGGGCCTTGGCGAATTGCGCGAGTACGTGCGCAGCAGCATGCCCCGTGACCCCGACGAGGCGCTGGAACACACCGACAAGATCCGCATCGACGGTAACACTGCTTTCATTCAATACCGCATTACTCTGCGCGGCGGCGAAGGGCTGATGTCATTGTGCGCCAGCGAGGCGATAACCGTGCGCGACAGCTTGATCTGGCGGGTCAATGAGTACGCCTCATTGGTGCACGAGCAGGCCAGTAACAAGCTCCCAGGCAGCAGCCGTCCAGCCGTCAGTCGACTCGGCCTGTCACCCAGGCAGTTGAGTTTCATGGCCGAAGACCTGCAACAATATTTCCAGCGCCAGCAACCTTATTTGGATCCCGAACTTGACCTGCAGCGGGTGGCCGACGAGTGCGGGTATAGCCGCAATCAGATTTCTTACCTGTTGAATCAGGTGCTTGGCCAGAGTTTCTATCGGTACGTCAATCAGGCGCGTTTGCAGCACCTGCTGGCGGCGCTGGCTACCGCCACGCCACCGCTGCGGGTCGATGAACTGGCCTTTGCCGCCGGGTTCAATTCGCTATCGGCTTTCTACAGCAGTTTCCGCCGGCACACCGGAAAATCGCCAAAGGCCTACGTCAAAGAAATTTCTTTGCGTGCACGCGCGCAAGACAACCACTGAGACCACGCAATAGGATCACGTCATTGAAGTTTCAGTGGCGGAGTCCAGCATGCCAGCATGGCGCACTATCAGTTTATGGATGGATCAGCTTGATGATCCTTTGACAGCGCGCGCGGCGTTGGAGCACGACCTGGATGTCGACGTGGCCATCATTGGCGCCGGTTATACGGGGCTCTGGACGGCGTACTACCTCAAGCGCCTGGCACCGGGTTTGGATATCGCCATCGTCGAGGCCCAAACCGCGGGTTTCGGCGCATCGGGACGCAACGGTGGCTGGTTGATGGGTAATCTGCTCGGTGAAGACCGCCTACTGGCGAACCTGTCGCCCGAAGATCGCCGCACCTCCTTCGATTTGCTGCACTCTATTCCTGACGAAGTCGAGATTGTCCTCGATCGCGAGGCTATCGACTGTGATTACCGCAAGGGCGGCGCGCTGTATTGCGCGGCGCGCTATCCCGAACAGGAGACCAGCCTTCGGCGTTATCTGGACAGCCTTTATCAACAAGGCCTGACTGAAAAGGATTACCGCTGGCTCAGCCCCGAGCAGTTGGCGCAACAGATTCGACTGGCCAAGCCCTATGGCGGCATCTATGCCCCCCATGTGGCCACCATCGACCCTGCCAAACTGGTGCGTGGCCTGGCCCGCGCTGTTGAGCGCATGGGTGTCAGGATCTACGAAAACAGCCCAGTCACCCATTGGCAGTCAGGCTCATTGCGCACGGACAAGGCCCAGGTGCGCAGTCGCTGGATCGTGCCGGCCGTAGAAGGTTACTCCGTCACGTTGCCAGCGCTGGGACGTTACCAGTTACCCGTGCAAAGCCTGATAGTGGCCACCGAACCATTGTCCGCTGCTACCTGGGATGAAATCGGCCTGAGTCGCGGCCAGGCATTCAGCGAAAGCAGCCGCCAGGTCACTTATGGCCAGCGCACAGCAGACAATCGCCTGGTGTTTGGCGCACGGGGCGGCTACCAGTTCGCTGGCAAGCTGCGCCACGACTTTGACCTGACCCGCAGCGAAGTGGAATTGCGCCGGTACCTGTTTGGCGAGCTCTTTCCCCAGCTCAAGCACGTCCAGATCACCCACGCCTGGGGCGGCAACCTGGGCATGTCCCGACGCTTCCAGCCGCACATGCTCTGCGATCAATCCAGCGGGATTGCCTTGTCCGGTGGTTACGGCGGGGAGGGTGTGGGTGCCAGCAACCTGGGTGGGCGCACCCTGGCCGACCTGATCCTGCAACGCGACACCGAACTGGTCCGCCAGCCTTGGGTCATGCCCCAGGCCGGCCTGGCCGCCCTACGGGCCTGGGAACCGGAACCCTGTCGCTGGCTGGGCTACAACGCGATCATCCGTAGCTTCGTCTACGAAGACCAGACCCTGGCCAACCCGACTACCGCGCCCTGGCGGCGCAAACTGGCGAGTGGCGTAGCCGGATTCATGGAAAGTTTCATGCACTAAACAGCGTGTTCGACGACAGGCACTCCCCATGAGCATTACCCAATTCAAATACACCAGCAACCTGGCCAGATGGGCAAATTGTTTGCGCTGGAAGCCATGCCATTAAACATAGACCGGATTCGCACGCGGGTGTCGAACAAGATCGCACGGGAAGTTAAGCGCGATTCGATGACTTCAGGGGGCGTTGTTATTTCGTTCGACACAAAAGACCTGTCATTCTTGACAGGTTTTTTGCAAGCGCTTTTCCTGTTTAATCATCATTCCATGTGCCAGCAGATCTTACTGCTGGCGATTATTAAAAGGAATTAGTGATGAGCAATAACGATCAGCCTAACCTTCGTGAACCGTCGGTGACGCCTGCTGCTGTCGGCAGCATGACGGGCACAATAAAGTTTTTACATAACCAGACAGCCTTTCTGTTCAATACAAACAGGGTATTTCGAGGCGTATCGTCCGGAGAAACGCACCTTTATGCCGAGCATATACTGCCCGGAGCGGATCGAGCCTATAGAATATTTCTTTATGTGCCTGGCAATGAACCCACTAGCACTACTTACACCATTGGATCGACAAACGTTCGTGCCTTTGTCGATATCGTGGACCACGCACACCTTACCGCCGAGTCCGGTGAAATCGTCATTCAGAACCACACTCCAATCAGGCGACTGACAGGTTCGGCCAAATACAAAACTGCCCCTTACGAGAATATGCAATATGAGGTTGAAGTGGTTTTTGATATCTCAGACAGCGTGACAGGCAGTTAACGCACCACAGATCGTTAATCGACTTGGCGGCGCGGAGCAAACATCAACCTCAATCGCCCTATTTGCTCTTGCGCCGCTGTTTAATCTTCTTCGCGCACCGTCGCCACTTCAGCTGCCCTGACTTTCACCTTCGACCCGGAAATATCTTCAAACTCGTAAAAACCGTCCTTGGTTTCGGTTTTCGGCATGTCCTTGGTCAGGTACTGAGTGCCGTTCTGCAGGGTCACCACCGTGGCCGTGGAGCAACCTGCCAGCGTCAGAAGGGCCGCAACGGCCAGGGGTAGACCCAGGTTCTTGATGTTCATATTCACCTCTCGAATTTGAAAAAACAGCGCATCTCTATGGCCGTTGGTGCAGTGGAGCGCTGAAAAGTTCGCCGCCCGCTTATCTTTTTCCGTTTGCGCCAAACCACCCGGAGCTGTTATCTGTACGCATAACCAGTACTCGTTTTGCCATGGCGCCTGATTCTGTGACTGCTAACCCCCTCGACGATCCGTTTTATTACCTTAACAACTTCATGCAAGTGCTTGATTGGCTTGAGCATCGCTATGCAGACGTGTTGAGTGATGAGGAACAGCGCTTCATTGGCGAATTCAACCAGCTGCCCCGTGAATCCCGCGCACTCCTGGTCCGACTGGTCATGCGCAAGGGCATCCATTTTCGCGCCAGCAAATTGCTATACGCAGAAATCGGCGGCGTAGCTGATGCTGCAGCACCGTTGATAACCCTGGGCTGGATCGACGAACAAAGTGCGCTGTCGATCGAAACCTTGTTCCCGGTGTTGCTCAAGTCGGAAGTGCTCCAGTGCTTCGCAAGCGCCATTGACCAACCCAAGGGCAAGAAGAACGACTGGCTGCCCGTCCTGATCGAGAGATATCCCGAGGCTCAGAGCTTCAGCCATTGGTGCGCGCCCCTTGATGATCACTTGTTCAGCCTGACCATCATGGGCCTGTGTGATCGCTTGCGCCTGATGTTTTTCGGCAATTTGTACCAGGACTGGTCCGAATTCGTGCTCGCCGACCTGGGCATTTTCACCTATGAAAAAATCGAGATTGGCGCCGATTCCCGAGGGCTGCGCTGCCGTGAGGATGTCGACGCCTGCCTGTTCCTGCACGACTGTCAGCAGCGTTTTGAAGCAGGTGAAGCACTCGCCGGCATTGTCGAGCAAATCCACAGCCTGACGCTGGTCAATCCCTGGTTGCAACGACGGCGCGCCAAGCTGATGTTCCAGATGGGCCAGTACTGTGAGCGCTTTGCCGATTTTGCCACGGCCATCAGGCTGTATCGCGACTGCCCCCATCCCGGCTCGCGGGCACGCCTGATCCGCGTGCTGGAGCGCTGCGCCGAGTATCAGCTCGCCCTGGACCTGGCGCTTCATGCACAACAGTCACCTGAAAGCGCCACCGAGCAACAGCATCTGCTTCGAGTGCTGCCCAGGTTGCGCCGTAAACTCGGCGGGCCGCCGATAAAACGTGCAGCACCCCGGGAAATGCTGCGCCTGGATCTGCAATTACCCAAGGTCGATCCTGCTTCATCTGCGCACCCGCTGTCGGTCGAGCGCTATGTCCAGGCGCACCTGGCTCAGGAAACGGCGCCGGTGCACTACGTGGAAAACAGCCTGATCAATTCGCTGTTCGGCTTGCTGTGCTGGCCAGCCATTTTTGCCCCGGTGCCCGGCGCATTCTTCCACCCGTTCCAGCGCGGGCCTGCAGACCTGCATTACGAAGACTTCCATCTGCGTCGCGCCGACCTGTTCACGGCGTGCCTGGCCGAGTTGGAGGACGGTCGATACGAGCAGACCATACGAAATCGCTATGCGGCCAAATGCGGCGTGCAGTCACCTTTCGTGTTCTGGGGCGCCTTGAGTGAGGAGTTGCTCGACCAGGCGCTGGCGTGCCTGCCCGCCGAGCACCTGCGGCACTGGTTCAATCGCCTGCTGCTGGATATCAAGGCCAACCGCAGCGGCATGCCGGACCTGATCCAGTTTTGGCCGCAGGACAAAACCTACCGCATGATCGAAGTCAAAGGCCCGGGCGATCGTCTGCAGGACAACCAACTGCGCTGGCTGGAGTTTTGCCATGAGCACCAGATGCCCATTGCCGTCTGTTACGTGCAATGGGCGGAGCAGGGCGCTTGAGCTACAGCATTGCCGTGCGGGCGTTGTGCGAGTTCACCGCCAAGGTCGGTGACCTTGACCTGCGTTTCACGCCATCGCCCACCGCGCTGGAAGGCATCGTCGGCCACCGCACGGTTGCGTCGCGTCGTAGTGAGGGCTATCAGCGTGAGGTCGCGCTTGAGGCTCATTACCGGACCTTGCGGGTCAAGGGCAGGGCGGATGGCTACGACCCTGCGCCAAACTGCCTGGAAGAAATCAAGACTTACCGCGGCGACCTGAGCAAGCAACCCGCTAATCACCGCCAACTGCACTGGGCCCAAGCGAAGATCTACGGCTGGTTGATGTGTCAGAAATCCAGTCTGGAACAGATTAATCTGGCCCTGGTGTACTTCGACATCGTCAGCGAAAAGGAGACCTGCCTGGTTGAGACCTTCAGTGCTGCAGAGCTGGGGCAGTTTTTCGAGCACCATTGCCAGCTGTTTCTGCACTGGTCGGAGCAGGAATTAGCCCACCGCGAAGCGCGCAACCTCGCCGCACAGGCGTTGAGATTTCCCCACGCCAGCTTCCGACCCGGGCAGCGCCATCTGGCAGAGTCGGTGTTCAAGGCAGTCAGCACCGGGCGCTGCCTGATGGCCCAGGCACCCACCGGGATCGGCAAGACCGTAGGGACGCTGTTCCCCATGCTCAAGGCTCTGGCGCCACAGCAACTGGACAAGATCTTCTTTCTTACCGCCAAGACCCCTGGGCGCAAACTGGCACTGGACGCGGCGCAGGTGATCATCGACAGCGCCGACGCACCACCGTTGCGGGTGTTGGAGATGATTGCGCGGGACAAGGCTTGCGAGCATCCCGACAAAGCCTGTCATGGTGAATCCTGTCCTTTGGCGCAAGGCTTTTACGATCGCCTGCCTGCCGCACGCCAGGCAGCCAGTGATCTGACCCTGCTAAATCAGGCCGCCTTGCGCGAGGTGGCACTTAAGCACGACGTTTGCCCTTATTACCTCAGCCAGGAAATGGCTCGCTGGGCCGATGTGGTGGTTGCCGACTACAACTACTACTTTGACTTCAGCGCACTGCTGTTTGGCCTGGCACAGGCCAATAACTGGCGGGTAGCGACTTTGGTGGATGAAGCGCACAACCTGGTAGAACGAGGCCGCCAGATGTACAGCGCCAGCCTCGATCAATCGGCGTTGAACGCCGTTCGGAAAACCGCGCCTGAGGCATTGAAAAAATCGCTGCAGCGAGTTAACCGGGAATGGAATGCCCTGCACAATCAGCAACTCGGCGCCTATCAAGCCTATGACCGGGTTCCGGAAAAGCTCCTGCAGGTGTTGTTTTCCTGCAGCGCAAGCATTGGCGACTACCTCAACGATCACCCCCAAGGGGTCGACAGCGGCCTGCAAAATTTCTATTTCGACATGCTGCAATTTGGCCGGGTGGGCGAACTCTTTGATGAGCAGTTCCTGTTCGATATAAGCAAGCGCGACCTTGAGCGCAAGCACAACCTTTCTACGCTGTGCCTGCGCAATGTGGTGCCTGCCGGTTTCATTCGCCCACGCCTGACCGCCGCGCGCACTACCGTGCTGTTTTCCGCGACCCTCAGCCCCCGTCACTATTACGCCGACCTGCTGGGCACGCCGCCCGGCACCGTGTGGATCGATGTGGAGTCACCGTTTCACGCCGACCAACTGCAGGTGCATATTGTCAGCAAGATCTCCACGCGGTTTGTCCATCGTGAGGCGTCCCTGGGGCCGATTGTTGAACTGATGGCCCGGCAGTTCACCGAGCGTCCCGGCAACTACCTGGCGTTTTTCAGTAGCTTCGACTACCTGCAGCAAGTCGCCCAGCGGTTGGCCGAGACCCATCCGCACATCAACCTGTGGTCGCAATCCCGAGGCATGGGGGAAGGGCAGCGCCAGGCTTTTCTCGATCAGTTCACCGCCGAGAGCCAGGGCATCGGCTTCGCGGTGCTGGGAGGGGCATTTGGCGAGGGTATCGACCTTCCTGGATCGCGCCTGATTGGCGCGTTCATCGCCACCCTGGGACTGGCGCAGTGGAACCCGGTCAACGAACAACTCAAACACCGAATGGCAGCGATTTTCGGCGCCGGCTACGACTACGCCTACCTCTATCCAGGCGTGCAGAAAGTGGTACAGGCGGCCGGGAGGGTGATACGCACCCAGCAGGATCACGGCGTCGTCATGTTGATCGATGACCGGTTCGCCGAAGGCAAGGTCAAGCAATTGTTGCCACGCTGGTGGGCGGTAGATCCAGCAGCTTGTCACGCGGGCGGATAAACGCGATTGACTGTCTGTTATTGCAGCTTTTCAAATACGCCGAATGCCCCTGACTCGCGAAAACCAAATTCAGGTGAGGTTGAATGAGCGAGGATCGCAGGAAAGCCGGAACCCCGGCCTGCCCATCATCGTTGCCACCAGCTTCTCTGAGCGCCTGGAAGGCATCGCCGCCAATCTGCCGCAGTTTCCAACCCATTCAACCCGCTCAACCTGGTGGATATCATTGCCTCGACATTGAAATAACTGTGCGCAGCCCGGAATCCGAGATCTGGCTGAACTAGTTTCAAGCCCGATCTTCTAATCCTTTTTCCGACCTGACATTAACCCGTGCCCAGAATACTGACCGAATCCACGGCTGAAGAAGCCTTGACCGAACACAATGCGAAGATGTTCGGCTCGCCCAAAGAACGCCTGGATTTCTACCGAAGGGAGATCCAGTACGAGACCAGCATCCTGGCCAACCGCACCGACGCCTACCTGGCGGCGCAGTCGTTCCTGGTGATTGCGTTTGCATCCTGTATGGCAAACCTCAACCCCGAGTGGGGCAAGCTGTTTACCTTGGTCGTACCGCCGTTTCTGGCGCTGCTTGGGTTACTGAGCTCCCTTAATGCCTGGCCTGGCATCCGGGCGGCGTACGACATCATCGATCACTGGCATTTCAAACAGAGCGAACTGCTGCGCAGTGAACCATTGATGGGCCTGGCCTACGACGAATCGCCTTTGTTCAGCGAGATGGAGTCTTCGCACAAGGGGTACCGCAAGTCGCTGTTGTTTTCGGTGCGGACTCCCTGGATCTTTGCGACATTTTGGGTGCTGCTAGGGAGTTATGCGGTGTTCATCCAGGTTACGAATCCTGGCGGTTGAATAGCCATGAGCCTTTGGTGAGGACTGGCGGGGCGACTGTTACAGCATCGGCTTGCCACCGGTCACGTCGTAGTGCTGACCCATGATGTAGCTGGCTTCATCCGAGGCGAGCAGCACATGGATCGGCGCGACCTCCACTGGCTGCCGATGCCACTGTCGGCGCCGGTAATCAGGGCAATCTTGCCCCCCAGCCGGCCTGAACCCTTATAGCTTTGCTCGCCGCAGTCTGGATAGGGTCTCATTTTCTTCTGGGAACCGGGGACGGATTGGGCCTGTTTAGGGAAGGGCGGGTTTGGGTAGTCGTTCATCGTGAATCTCCAATCTCAAGGCGAAAGAGCCAGAGGGTGAACCTTGGGCTTTTGGCCTGGGTTCGGCTGGATTTTCGCTCGCGGTGGTGAGCGGTCAAATGCGATGGCCTTAAGAAGCCGGCTTGCTGGCAACCCAGACAACACGGTGTGCCAGGCGCTGCGCCATGGTGTAAGCTCTCCGACTCTTTGGATTCGACCCTTTGCGAGCCCTATGCCGTCGCTTTTCAAACGCTCCCTGCTGCCAAAACTGCGCAGTTTTCCGCTGACCGCCGAGGCCGTCACCATCCTCCCGGGCGCCGCCGATTTTCGTCGCTGCCTGCTGGAAAAGATCGCCAGTGCAACCCGACGCATCTACATCGTCGCGCTGTACCTGCAACAGGATGAAGCCGGCCAGGAAATCCTCGATGCCCTGCATGCCGCCAAACTGGCCCGCCCGGAACTGGACGTGGTAGTGGTCGTCGACTGGCTGCGCGCCCAGCGTGGCCTGATCGGTGCCGGCAAACAGCCAGGCAACTCGGCCTGGTACCAGGAGACCACCCGTACCCATGCCAGCGAAGTTCCGGTTTACGGCGTGCCGGTGCAGAGTCGCGAGCTGTTCGGCGTGTTGCACTTGAAGGGTTTTGTGATCGATGACTGCGTGATCTACAGCGGCGCCAGTCTGAACAACGTTTACCTGCACAAATTCGACAAATACCGCTATGACCGTTATCACTTGTTGCTCAACCGCGACCTTGCTGACTCGATGCAGCACCTGGTGCAGCACGGTCTGGTCGCTTCCAAGGCAGTCAATCGCCTGGATTTACCCAACTTGCCGACGACCCGCAGCCTGCGCAACGACATTGGTGATCTGCGCAGCCGCCTCAAGCACGCGGCCTACGACACCACCAGCGGCACCACGGACAAAAGCGGGCTCTCGGTCAGCCCCTTACTCGGCGTTGGCAAGAACAACCCGCTGAGCCGGGTGATATGCGAGTTAATCGCCAGCACCCAGCAGCAGTTGACCATCTGCACGCCGTATTTCAACCTGCCGCTGGCCGTGACCCGGGAAATCAACCGGGCACTGGCCCGGGGCGTGAGGATCGACATTGTGGTCGGTGACAAGACCGCCAATGATTTCTACATTCCTCCCAGCGAACCCTTCAAGGTAATCGCGGCGCTGCCGTACCTGTACGAAATCAGCCTGCGCCGTTTCGCCAAGCGCCATCAGCGATTTATCGACAGCGGCCAGTTGAACCTGCACCTGTGGAAGGACGGCGACAACACTTACCACCTCAAGGGCATGTGGGTCGATCAGCGTTACACCTTGCTCACCGGTAATAACCTGAACCCACGGGCGTTCCGTCTCGACCTGGAGAACGCCTTGCTGATCGATGATCCAAAAGGCGAACTGCTGGCGCCACGCCGGGAAGAGCTTGGGCAGATTTTCCAGCACACTAGGCGCATCGGCCGATATCAGGACCTGGAAACGCTGGTGGAGTATCCGGCAGCGGTAGCCAAGTTCCTCAAGCGCGTCAGCCGTGTGCGGATCGAGCGGCTGCTGTACCGGATTCTGTGAGACAAGGTGCGTCCAAGAACTCAATTCAACCCGAGCTTGCCCCGCACCAACGACAAATCTTCAGCCAGGGTATTGACCGGGCCAACCAACATCTTGCGATCGTTGTCCTTGACCTTGTCATACGTCTGGAAGCCACCATCGCCGGTTCGGTACTTCGCCAGAATCTTGTCCACGGTCGCAAAATTCTTGTCGACCTTGGCGATGAGCGCCGGGTCCTGCTGGGCGATCTGCGCACGGAACAGGTCCACGATTTTCTTCGCTCCGTCGATATTGCCCTGGAAGTCATACAGGTCGGTGTGGCTGTAGCGGTCTTCTTCCCCGGAGATCTTCGTCGCCGCCACTTCCTCCAGCAGCGCGGCCGCGCCACCCACCACTTTCTCAGGCGGGAACGTCAGGCCGGCCACGCGGGTCTGCAGGTCCTTCACATCCGAGTTCAAACCATCAGCGAGCGCATCCAGGCCCTCGGTGCTTTTCTGCGAAAACAATGAATACTCGATGCGGTGAAAGCCAGTGAAGTCTTCAGCCGTCACGCCTTTCTCGTGGTCGTCGACCCGGGAGTCAATGGACGCATCCAGGTCACTGAACAGCTCGGCAATCGGTTCGATCGACTCGTAGTAAACCCGGGTCGGTGCGTAGAGTTTCTGTGCGGTGGCCAGATCACCTTTTTTCACTGCGTCGGTGAACGCCTGGGTGTGGTTGGCCAACTCTGCCAGTTGCTCGGTGACATAGATCTTGTAATCCGAAACCGGTCCGACCAGATCCAGCGGCGCGGTTGCTGCGAACGCCGTCAGTGGCGTATTGAGCAAGCCCAGGGTCAGCAGCAACGCGAGAGGTTTTTTTTTCATGAGGCGATTCCGTAATGATTGGGTGGTCATGCGTTTGCTTTACGTTCAACAGCTGGATGCGTTGCCTGGAGCAATGAGCGACCGATGAAGTCCTGCTCACCCACGGCGCCGGGCAGGGCAAAGAAGTACCCGCCACCGACCGGTTTAAGGTATTCCTCCAACGGCTCGCCATTGAGTCGGGTTTGCACGGTGATGAAGCCTTTCTCCAGATCGGCCTGATAGCAGATGAACAGCAAGCCCATATCCAGCTGACCATTGCTGTTCACACCGTTGGAATAGTTGAACGGTCGACGCAGGATCAGGTTGGCCTGGGTTGCGGCGGTGCGCGGATTGGCCAGACGGATATGCGCATCCAGCCGGGTCAGCTTGCCCGCCGGGTCCCTGGAATAATCCGGCACCTGGGCTTCGTGCGTCCCCCCCATCGGCGCGCCAGAATTCTTGACCCGGCCGAGGATGCTTTCCTGCTCCTGTAACGGTGTACGGTCCCAGCGCTCGACGAAGTTGCGGATGATCCGCACCGCTTGATAGCTGCCATTCGCCGTCCACGCCGGTTCATCGCTGCCAGGCTGGACCCACACAGTCTGATCCATGGCTTGGGCGTCATTGGAGTCGGGATTGGCCGAGCCATCTCGAAAGCCGAGGAAATTGCGCGCACTTTGCCCCGGCACGCCGGGTTTGACCGGAGGCTGAGGCGGCACGCTGCCTTCCTGTTTCCAGCGTACCAGCAGCAGGTCCGGGAGGTTTTTCACGATGTCGCGCAAGGCGTGGATATTGGTATCTGTGGTGTTGGCACAGAACTGCAGGCTGAGATCGCCATGACAGCAATCGGCGTCCAGCGCGTCGTTGGGGAAGCCGACCATGCGTATCAGGCGCTTGGGTTTTGCCGGCGCCAGGCCAAAACGTTCGTCAAATAGCGATTCGCCGACCGATACGGTGATGGTCAGGTTGTCGGACGTCACCACCGGCCCGAGAATTCCCGAGTCCATGGGCGGCAGTTGCGGGTCGACCTGCGGCACCGGCCCACCTTGCATCAGGAATGCAATACGCTCATTGAGGGTACGAAACAGGCGTTCTAGGTCTTCCCGATCGCTGGCCAGCACGTCGAAGGTCACCAGCATGCCCGACGCCGGGCGCGGGGTAACGATGCCGCTCTGGTGCTGGCCGTAGAAGGACTGACGGTCTTCGGTTTGGTCACTGCTGGGCGCTTCGGTGACCTGCGCGGTATTGGCGGCCATTGCCGGGCAGCTCAGGGCCGAACCTGCCAGGGCCACGCCGGCGGCGCCCAAGCCCTTCAATACGCGGCGGCGCTGGAGGTTGAAGTGTTCTGCATCGTTCATCGGTGTGCGTCTTCTGCTGACAGGCCGGAAAGGCCCAGGGCGGGGTCGATAGCTTCTAGCGCAGTGGCAAGCGCCTTGGCTTTGTCGGCGATCTGCTGGCGTTGACCGGCACTCACGGTGTCGTAACTCACGTAACCCTGCGCGACCTTGAAGCCATTGAGCTGGGCATCGAACGTGACGATGGCGCCATCAACGCTCTGCAGCAGATCGGCAGGGGCCTTGGTGAGCAACGGGTGCAACAGCTCGACGACTTTGCGCGTGACCTGCAGATTGGCGGCGAAACCATTCAGGTCGGTGTGGCTGTAGCGCTCTTCCTCACCGCTGCTGGCACGTACCTCGGCCAGGCTGTTGAGGTTGCGGGCCAGCATGCTCACCAGCTGTTCCGGCTGCAGAGACTGGGCTAACAGCTGCTGCTTGAGCGTGGTGACGTCAGCGACCAGGCGCTGTGCGGTGGGCGTCAAGCCGTCGAGATTACGCTGCTGGAACAGTGCGTACTCGAGCCGATGGAAACCGATAAACCCGGGGTCCTGCTCGCGCTTTTCGAAGTAATCGGCGCGTGCGTTGATCCCGTTGTTCAGCGCCGCCAGGCGCTGCGCCGCCGGGGCGAGGCGTTGATACGCTGTGCGCGCCGGTGCATACAAGGCTTGGGCCAGGCTCAGGTCGCCGGCCTGGATAGCCTGCTGCAGGGCGGTGACCGCCTTGATCAGTACGGTGCCTTGCAGGCTCAGGTAGACGCGGAACTCCGACAGCGGCCCGACGAAGGCCACCATCGAAGGCTTCGCTTTGGCGGCAGCATCCGACGCGGCGGTGGGCGTTACGTGCAAGGTGCCCCGGGGGTTGCTCAACAGCCCACAGGTAATCGCATAGTCGCCGGGTAGCAAGTTGGCGTTGATCGCCTGGCTCAGGCCCGGGGCGATGTTTTCCCGCTCCTCAACCACCAACACACCATCGAGGATTTCCCATTCCACCGCCCGGTCTGATCGATTGACGATACGAAAACTCACAGGCCCGGCGGGGACAGTGAGGGCGTTGGGCTCGCAGCTGTGGGGGTGAATGGTTACCAGCACCTCATTGTGGTGGGTCTGGCGCTTGGCCGCTGCGATCGTCGAGGCGTAATAAAACAACCCGCCAGCGGCAATCATTACAACGACGGAGCCCAGCACCGCCCAGCGCAAGGTGCGCGGTGGGAAGGCTTGGGGTGGGGCTTGATTTGGCATGGGAGCCCTTACTGGATGGAAACTGAAGTGGATGGCCTGGCAGGTGCCGGCGTGGGCAGGAAAAACATCACCAGCGCCACCACCAGGTAAATCAGGTAAGCACCCAGGGTGCTGGTCGTCGGGGCGTCCTGGTAACCGAACATCCCGGCCAGGACCGAACCCACCGGGCCATCCATTGGCAGCGTGGTGCTGAAATCGAACAACACGCTTTGCAGGTGATTCCACACGCCGGCTTCGTGCAGAGCCTGCACCGAATTGGCGAGAATCCCGGCGGCCACCACCAGGATGAACAACCCGGTCCAGCGCAAGAATGCACCGAGGTTCAGGCGCATGCTGCCGGTGTAGATAACGAAGCCGACGCCGATGGCCAGGATCAGGCCCAGCAGGGCGCCGACCGGTGCCGCCGGACCTTCGCTCTGCTGGAACACCGCGAGCAGGAAAAACACCGTTTCCAGGCCTTCGCGGGCCACGGCAAAGAACACCATGGCAATCAACGCGGTGACTTGATGCCTGGAGCCCTCCAACGCGTGGTCGAGGGAGGCATGCAGCGAATGCTTGATCGATCGGGCGACTTTGCGCATCCAGAACACCATGGAACTGAGGATGGCCACCGCCACCAGTCCGACCACGCCTTCGAAGAGTTCCTGCTGCTTCTGCGGAAACTCGGCACTGACCAGTTCCAGGCCGCCGCCGACCAGCAAAGCCAGCGCAGCGGCGAGAAACACGCCGACCCACACGGCCGGCATCCACTGGCCACGGCCGGTCTGCTTAAGGTAGCTGGCGATGATGCCAACGATCAGCGCGGCTTCAATGCCTTCTCTAAGCATGATCAAAAAAGGAACGAACATTCAGCACCGGAAGATAATTAGATAGGGTGCTAATTTGTAACATAATGACACTCATTCGCATATGATGATGAGTATCAATTGCCTGAACGCGAGCTGAACAAGTCTGTAGGCGCGAGCTTGCTCGCGAAAAACCTGAGCACGCCGCAGGGTGTCAGGTTCCCCGCGTTATCGTTAAAGACCCTCGCCAGCAAGCTGGCTCCTACCTGTAATATGGCGGTATTCGAATAATCACCTGGCCTGCCTGATTCAATGTCGAAAAAAGACACCATCTCCATCCAACTGGTGCGCGAAGCACTGTTGCAAAGTTGTGCCCCCGGCATGGCTACCGCCGAAGTACTGGAAAAGGTCGGCATTGACCCCGCGTTACTCGCCACCCTCAGTGCGCGGGTTCCCGCGACGGCCTATGCACGGTTATGGCGGCTGCTTGCCCGACGGGGTGACGATGAGTTTTTTGGCATGGATCCGCGCCCGCTGCGATCCGGCAGTTTCGAGTTTCTCTGCCGCAGCGCCATGGCCCAGCCCAGCCTGATGGCGGGCCTGACCTGCGGGTTGGGCTTTCTCTCGCTGATGTTCCAACACCTGCCAGCGCATCTGGTGCGACAGCAGAGCCTGGCGGAAATCGTGCTGGTCGAGGACGAGCAGCCCGCCAAGCGTGCGTTCACGTATTTCACCTACTGGATGATCGTGCATGGCGTCGCCTGCTGGCTGGCAGGGCGCAGGATACCTATCCTGGCAATTGAACTGCGGTGCCCTGCACCGGATTTCCAGGACGACTACCAAGTGATGTTTTCCCAGAACCTGCGATTTGATCGACCACGCACTCGCATGATTTTCGCCGCCGATTGCCTGGATGTGCCGATCCGCCGCAGCCCCGAGGAGCTCAAGCGTTTCCTGGCCCATGCGCCGGCCAATATTCTGGTGAAATATCGCGATCCGCAGAGCTTGGCCAGCCGGATCAAGCACGACTTGCGGCAGCTCACGGCCCAGGACTGGCCCGAGACCGAGACGCTGGCGCAGCAACTGTGCATGTCGGCCTCGACCTTGCGGCGGCGCTTGGCGGAAGAGGGGCAGACGTACCAGGGGCTAAAGGACAGCGTGCGCAAGGAGCTGGCGATCGTCTGGCTGGCGGACCCGGCCATCAGCTTTGCCGAGATCGCGACGCGCCTGGGGTTTGCCGATGCCAGCTCGTTCTACAAGGCGTTTCGCAAGTGGTCGGGATCTAATCCGGGGCATTACCGCAGTCTTATACTCAATGAGGCGGATTGAGCTGGATTTTGTGGGGGTAGGACTGGCCCTACACCTCTTGAACCTTGGCCAAACCAGTCAAGAAACTTGAAAGCTTTGACCATTGTCCCGCTCAGCGCACAGAGCGACTATTTCATCTGTTGATTACGGTTCCCCCCAACCTAATAAGAATACAGAGGGATTCTGGCAATGCGCGACTACCTGTCTGCCACTTCACAGTTCGATTATCAGCACACCGTCGATGCCGCACTTGCCGGCGATCTCACTGCACTCAATGCCTGCGTCGAGTGTTGCGACCGGCACGCGTTGCCTGGGCGCATCGCACTGTTCTGGGAGGGACGCGACGGCGCCAGCGCGACGTACACCTTCAGCGAGTTGCAGGACAAGGCCGCACGGTTCGCCAACTTCCTGCTTGAGCAGGGTGTACGCAAAGGCGACAAGGTTGCCGGCCTGTTACCCCGTAACATCGAACTGCTGGTCACGGTGTTCGCTACCTGGCGCATCGGTGCAGTCTACCAACCGCTGTTTACTGCTTTTGGCCCCAAGGCCATCGAACATCGTCTGGGTAGCTCCGGTGCCAAGGTGGTGGTTACCGATGCGGGTAATCGCAGCAAACTTGCCGAGGTCGAAAACTGCCCGACCATCGTTACCGTGTCAGGGCCAAAAGGCCAGGGCATCGTGCGCGGCGACTTCAGCTTCTGGGCCGAGCTGGCCAATTATCCTGCGCACTGCGAACCGGTACTGCTCACCGGCGAAGACCCGTTCCTGCTGATGTTCACCTCCGGTACGACCGGCCCGTCGAAAGCCCTGTCCGTCCCGCTCAAGGCCATTGCCGCGTTCCAGAGTTACACCCGCGATGCGGTCGACCTGCGCCCGGAAGATGCATTCTGGAACGTCGCCGATCCTGGATGGGCCTACGGCATCTATTTCGGCGTCACCGGGCCGCTGGCCATGGGGCATCCGATCACCTTCTATGACGGCCCATTCACCCTCGAAAGTACCTGCCGGGTCATCAACAAATACGGCATCACCAACCTTACGGGCTCGCCAACCGCCTATCGTTTGCTGATAGCCGGCGGCGACGAGTTTGCCCGTTCGATCAAAGGCAAGTTGCGCATCGTCAGCAGTGCCGGTGAGCCGCTGAACCCGGAAGTGATCCGCTGGTTCGCCGACAATCTCGGCGTGGTCATCCACGACCACTACGGCCAGACCGAACTGGGCATGGTGCTGTGTAATCACCACGGCCTGGAACATCCGATTCACCTGGGCGCTGCCGGTTTTGCCTCGCCCGGCCACCGCATTGTGGTGCTGGACGATGCCTATCAGGAGTTGAGCGTCGGTCAGCCGGGCATCCTGGCCATCGATCGCAGCCAGTCGCCAATGTGCTGGTTCGCCGGATATGAAGGCGCGCCGACCAAGGCGTTCGTGGGTAACTATTACCTGAGCGGCGACACCGTCGAGTGGAATCCCGATGGCAGCATCAGCTTTGTCGGGCGCAGTGACGACGTGATCACTACCTCCGGCTACCGGGTCGGCCCGTTCGACGTGGAAAGCGCGCTGATTGAGCACCCGGCGGTGGTCGAGGCCGCCGTCGTCGGCAAGCCCGATCCGGAACGCACCGAGCTGGTCAAAGCCTTCGTCGTGCTCAGCGCGCAGTACCGCGCCGATCCGGCGCTCGCCGAAGAACTGCGCCAGCACGTGCGCAAGCGCCTGGCCGCGCATTCGTACCCCCGTGAAATCGAATTTGTCAGCGAATTGCCGAAAACCCCAAGCGGCAAATTGCAGCGCTTTATCTTGCGCAACCAGGAAATCGCCAAGGCTAAAGAGGCTGCGGCGAAAAACGTTTCAGCTTGAATCCAAGGAAACAGTGATGCAGATCGAAAACAAGGTTTTTCTCGTTACCGGCGGTGCGTCGGGGCTGGGTGCTGCTACCGCTGAAATGCTGGTGGGCGCCGGTGCCAAAGTGATGCTGGTTGACATGAATGCCGACGCCGTCGCCGCTCAGGCCCTGCGCCTGGGTGCGCAAAGTGTGGTCGCTGACATCAGCGATGAGAGTGCCGCGCAAGCCGCCGTGCAAGCGACGGTCACGGCCTTCGGCGGCCTCAATGGTCTGGTCAACTGCGCCGGCATCGTGCGCGGCGAAAAAATTCTCGGCAAGACTGGCCCCCACGCGCTTGCCAGTTTCAGTCAGGTAATCAACGTCAACCTGATCGGCAGTTTCAATATGCTGCGACTGGCGGCAGCGGCGATTGCCGAGACTGAAGCCAGTGCAGATGGCGAACGCGGAGTGATCATCAATACCGCATCTGCCGCTGCATATGACGGCCAGATTGGCCAGGCGGCTTATGCGGCGTCCAAGGGCGCTATCGTCAGCCTGACCTTACCCGCCGCCCGTGAACTGGCACGTTTCGGCATCCGCGTGATGACCATTGCCCCGGGCATTTTCGAGACGCCAATGATGGCCGGCATGACGCCTGAAGTACGCGCGTCTCTGGCGGCTGGCGTACCGTTTCCACCGCGCCTCGGCAAACCCGACGAGTATGCCGCGCTGGTAAGGCATATCATTGAAAACAGCATGCTCAATGGCGAGGTGATCCGTCTCGACGGTGCCTTGCGTATGGCCGCCAGGTAGGAGAACGTGTCTTGACTATTGCCAACGATCCAATTGTTATTGTGAGCGCCGTGCGCACCCCCATGGGTGGGTTCCAGGGCGAGCTTAAAAGTCTCACCGCACCACAACTGGGCGCCGCCGTAATCAGCGCCGCCGTCGAGCGCGCCGGTATCGCGCCGGAATTGGTCGAAGAAGTGCTGTTTGGCTGCGTTCTGTCCGCAGGCCTTGGCCAGGCTCCGGCGCGGCAAGCCGCGCTGGGTGCCGGCCTGGATAAATCAACCCGTTGCACCACGCTGAACAAGATGTGCGGCTCGGGAATGGAAGCCACGATGCTCGCCCACGACATGCTTGTCGCCGGCAGTGCCGAGGTAGTCATTGCCGGCGGCATGGAGAGCATGTCCAACGCGCCGTACCTGCTGGACCGCGCACGCAGCGGTTACCGCATGGGTCACGGCCGGGTGATGGATCACATGTTCCTTGACGGTCTTGAAGACGCCTACGACAAAGGTCGCTTGATGGGCACCTTCGCCGAAGACTGCGCCGAAACCAACGGCTTCAGCCGTGAAGCCCAGGATGCTTTTGCCATTGCCTCGACCACCCGCGCACAGCAGGCGATCAAGGATGGTAGTTTCAAGGACGAGATAGTCCCGCTCACCGTTACCGTCGGCAAGGAGCAGGTGCTCATCAGCAACGACGAACAACCGCCGAAAGCCAAACTGGACAAGATTGCTTCACTCAAGCCCGCGTTCCGCGACGGTGGCAGCGTCACCGCGGCTAACTCCAGTTCAATCTCCGACGGCGCGGCGGCATTGGTGCTGATGCGCCGTTCCGATGCCGAAAAACAGGGGCTGAAGCCTCTCGCTGTGATTCAAGGCCATGCTGCGTTTGCCGACACTCCGGGCCTGTTTCCGGTAGCTCCGGTGGGCGCAATCAAGAGACTGATGAAAAAAACCGGCTGGTCCCTCGACCAGGTCGATCTGTTTGAAGTCAACGAAGCGTTTGCGGTGGTCAGCCTGGTGACCATGACCCAGCTGGAAATCCCCCATGAGAAGGTCAACGTGCACGGCGGCGCTTGTGCACTGGGCCATCCGATTGGCGCATCAGGCGCGCGGATCCTGGTGACCCTGCTCTCGGCGCTGCGCCAGAAAGGCTTGAAGCGCGGCGTTGCAGCCATCTGCATCGGCGGCGGTGAAGCCACGGCCATGGCGGTGGAATGCCTGTACTGAAATGCAGAAGAGTCCGCTCCCGCAGGGGCTGCCACCAATTCTGTACCTTCAGGCTCAACTTTTAAGGATTTGGCATGATTCCCAATGACGAACAATCCCAGATCAGCGACGCGGCACGGCAGTTTGCCCAGGAACGGCTGAAGCCATTCGCCGCCGAGTGGGACCGCCTGCATCGTTTCCCCACCGAAGCCATTGGTGAAATGGCCGAGTTGGGCTTCTTCGGCATGCTCGTGCCGGAGCAATGGGGCGGTTGTGATACCGGTTACCTGGCCTACGCCATGGCCTTGGAAGAGATCGCGGCCGGCGACGGCGCGTGCTCGACCATCATGAGCGTGCATAACTCGGTCGGCTGCGTGCCGATCCTCAATTACGGCACCGACGAGCAGAAGGAACGTTTTCTCAAACCCCTGGCCAGGGGCGAAATGCTTGGCGCTTTTGCCCTGACCGAACCCCAGGCCGGTTCCGACGCCAGCGGCCTGAAAACCCGTGCGCGCCTGGAAGGCGACCACTACGTGCTCAACGGTTGTAAACAGTTCATCACGTCCGGGCAGAACGCCGGCGTGGTGATTGTGTTTGCCGTGACTGACCCGAGCGCAGGCAAACGCGGAATCACCGCGCTGATCGTACCCACCGATTCACCAGGCTACAAAGTCGCGCGGGTGGAAGACAAACTCGGCCAGCACGCCTCCGACACCTGCCAGATTCTCTTCGAAGACGTAAAGGTGCCAGTGGCCAACCGTTTAGGCGAGGAGGGTGAAGGCTACAAAATCGCCCTGGCCAACCTCGAAGGCGGTCGCGTTGGCATTGCATCGCAGTCGGTGGGCATGGCCCGTGCCGCGTTCGAAGCGGCCCGTGACTACGCCAGAGAGCGGGAAAGTTTCGGCAAGCCGATCATCGAACATCAGGCCGTAGCGTTCCGATTGGCCGACATGGCCACCCAGATTGCCGTTGCCCGGCAGATGGTGCACTACGCGGCGGCCTTGCGTGACAGCGGCAAGCCGGCACTGGTCGAGGCCTCCATGGCTAAACTGTTTGCCTCGGAAATGGCCGAGAAAGTCTGCTCCGCCGCCTTGCAAACCCTCGGTGGCTACGGTTACCTGAACGACTTCCCGCTGGAGCGCATCTACCGCGACGTGCGGGTTTGCCAGATCTACGAAGGTACCAGCGACATTCAACGCATGGTTATCTCGCGCAACCTTTGAACAGGAGTCCATTTGTGAACTACGAAACGATTTTGCTGGAAATCCACGGTCGTGTTGGCCTGATCACCCTGAACCGGCCCCAGGCATTAAACGCCTTGAATGCGCAAATTGTCAGCGAACTGAACCAGGCGCTCGATGGCCTGGAAGCGGATTCGAACATCGGCTGCATTGTGCTGACCGGTTCGAAAAAGGCCTTCGCTGCCGGCGCCGATATCAAGGAAATGGCCGAGCTGACTTATCCGCAAATCTACCTCGACGATCTGTTCAGCGACAGCGACCGGGTTGCCAACCGCCGCAAGCCCATCATTGCTGCGGTGAACGGCTTTGCCTTGGGGGGTGGCTGTGAGCTGGCCCTGATGTGCGACTTTATCCTGGCCGGCGACAACGCCCGGTTTGGCCAACCGGAAATCAACCTCGGCGTGCTGCCTGGCATGGGCGGCACCCAGCGCCTGACCCGCGCAGTGGGTAAGGCCAAGGCGATGGAAATGTGCCTGAGCGGGCGATTGATCGATGCAGTGGAAGCGGAACGCTGTGGCATCGTGGCGCGTATCGTGCCGTCGGATGAGTTGCTGGCTGAGGCGTTGAAAGTCGCCACTTTGATCGCCGCAAAATCCCTGCCGATTGCAATGATGGTCAAGGAGAGCGTGAACCGCGCGTTCGAGGTCAGCCTGTCTGAGGGCGTGCGCTTCGAGCGTCGGGTGTTCCATGCGGCGTTCGCGACGCAGGACCAGAAGGAAGGGATGTCAGCGTTCATTGCCAAGCGTGAGGCTGAGTTCCAAGGCAAGTAATTCGTCGTTTTCCGCAACGCTATCGCGAGCAGGCTCGCTCCCACAGGTAATCTCTTCAAGCTGGAGATTACCTGTGGGAGCGAGCCTGCTCGCGATGCTTTTGGCAGCATCCCGAAAATAAACTGAACAAAATTAGAGACTTGAGGCCATCGGCTCGCCTGTATTCGAGCTGGAACGACTCGTTTATGGTGAACTTGCCTGGACGCTAAACAAGGCTTCAGGACGAAGCCAACGTTTCAGGGCCAATCAATCCACTTGTTCAGAGGTTTTCATGGCCAGATGTCATTTTGTACACGCTGCATATTGCACCCCCATAGCCTACGCCCCACAGGGTATCGATCTTCATATGGAGCCCATTGCAGGGGACGTCGTCTATTGGGTAAAAAACGAAGGGAAAGCTGTGTTGATTACCCAGCGCACCCTCATTTTTGACGAAGATCACCAATCTGTCTCGGTGCTCTTCAAAGTCAATGAGTTGCCAGCGATAGAACAAGAGGGGATAACTCAGCAGTTGACTCGATAGACTCTTGATTGGAACCAGCCCCCCGCGTTCCGGCTGCACCAGGAACGCGGGTTCGATCGCCTGACTAACGTTACTGCTTACACGCTGTAGTTCTTCAACTCCCGCGCAATCACCATCCGCTGAATCTCGCTCGACCCCTCGTAGATCTGCGTAATCCGCGCATCGCGGTAGTAGCGTTCCACCGGATAATCTTCCAGATAGCCATACCCACCATGAATCTGCATCGCCGAAGAACAAACTTTCTCGGCCATTTCCGACGCGAACAGCTTGGCTTGTGACGCCTCCGACAGGCAAGGCTTGCCGGCGCTGCGCAGGCGCGCCGCGTGCAGGATCAACAGGCGCGCCGCGTTCAGCCGGGTGTGCATGTCGGCCAGCAGGTTCGCTATGCTCTGGTGCTCGATGATCGGCTTGTCGAACTGCACCCGGCCACGGGCATAGTCCAGCGCCGCTTCAAACGCGGCGCGAGCAATTCCCAGCGCCTGGGCGGCGATGCCGATGCGTCCGCCCTCGAGGTTGGACAGGGCGATGGCCAGCCCCTTGCCGCGTTGCCCCAACAGATTAGCCTCGGGGATTGTGCAATTGTTCAAGGTCACCGCGCAGGTATCGGATGCGCGAATGCCCATCTTGTGTTCAGTACGATCGACGATGAAACCGGCAGTATCGGTCGGCACCAGGAATGCTGAAATACCGCGCTTGCCCAGGTCCGGGTCGGTCACCGCAAACACGATTGCCAACTTTGCCCGCTTGCCGTTACTGACAAATTGCTTGGCGCCGTTGATCACCCACTGGCCGTCGCGCAGTTCAGCGCGGGTGCGCAGATTGTGGGCTTCGGAGCCCGCTTGGGGTTCGGTCAGGCAGAAGCAGCCAATGGCTTTCCCGCTGGCCAGGTCCGGCAGCCAGGTCTGTTTCTGTTCTTCGGTGCCGAAGTTCAGTACAGGCCCGCAACCGACGGAGTTGTGGATGCTCATCAGGGCACCCGTGGCGCCGTCACCGGCGGAAATTTCCTCCACCGCCAGCGCATAGGCCACGTAATCAACATAAGTGCCGCCCCATTCCTCGGGGACCACCATGCCCAGCAGGCCCAGTTCGCCCATTTTCGCCACCAGGGCGTCATCGATCCAGCCGGCCTTTTCCCAGGCTTGGGCATGAGGCGCGATCTCGCCCCGGGCGAAATCGCGAGCCATGTCGCGGATCATCACTTGCTCTTCGCTCAATTCGATATCGTGCATGGCTCAGCTCCCGCTCCGGTCGAAGCCTTCGAAGAAACTCGCCACATGCCCGGCGTCCAGCGCCTGCAGGGTCGGCGGGTTCCAGCGTGGCGTCTTGTCTTTGTCGATCAGCAAGGCGCGTACGCCTTCAATCAGGTCGCCACGCTCGAACCACTGGCGGTCCAGGTGCAGTTCAAGGGCAAAGCAGTCTTCCAGACTCAGGTGGCGACCCCGGCGCAGCATTTCCAGGGTGACACCCATGGCCAGCGGCGAGCGTGCTTCCAGCAGGTCGGCGGTCGCCAGCGCCCATTCGTGGCTGTCAGCGACCGTTACTGCTCGCAGTTGCTCAACCATACTCGGCACGTCGGGCAAGGCGAAGAAGTGATCGATGACCGGGCGCAGTGCAATCAACGGTGCATCGGGTAGTTGCTGCACCGCGAGCCTGGCCAGTAACCCCTGCAGGTCCTTGAGCGGTGTGTCGTGCCATTCCATCTGATCAAGCTGGTCGTCCAGCGTAGCGATTTTATCGCTGTCCAGGCACCAGTCGGCCAGCCCGCAATAAAGTGCGTCGGCAGCGCGAATCTGCACGCCGCTGACGCCCAGGTAGATCCCCAGCTCACCGGGTACGCGAGACAGGAAGTAGCTACCACCGACGTCCGGGAAATAGCCGATACCGACTTCCGGCATCGCCAGGCGGCTCTTTTCAGTGACCACCCGCAGGTCGGCGCCTTGCACCAAGCCCATGCCGCCACCGAGGACAAAACCATCCATCAGCGCCAGCACCGGTTTGCGGTAGTGGTGGATGGCGAGGTCGAGGGCATACTCCTCGACGAAGAAATCCTGGTGCAGCGAGTCGCCGTTCTTGAAACTATCGTACAGCGAGCGGATGTCACCACCGGCACAGAAGGCTTTTTCACCAGCGCCGCGCAGTACGACGGCGTGTACCGTCGAATCCAGCGCCCAGGCGTCGAGCTGGCGTTGCAGGTTGCGCACCATGTCGAGAGTCAGGGCGTTGAGGCCACTGGGGCGATTGAGGGTCAGGTGACCAATGTGGTTGCGTACTTCGGCCAGCACATCGTTTTGCATGGCATCCATGGACCGAGTCTCCGGAGAAGAAACCTGAGCAGTCATCACTAACTCCCTGCTTTTATTGTTCTTTATTGAGAAGCTCGCACGCGAGCGATCCCGGATCGTACCAGTGCAATTTTGTCATGTACAACCGAGATATCTGCAGGTCGAGTCTGCAGATATGCATGCAAGAACATCAAGTGGCTAGACGGTACGCCTTTGGAACACATGGCCGATACTGCGCCGCCGGGCATGCACTTCACTGGCATGAATCAACTGCTCAAGGTCTTCGGGCGTGACGTCGTAGAATGCCTCCAGGTCTGCCAGGGCCAGCTTCAGATCCTGGGCGGTAATGGCCTGGCTGTCGACCACGGCAGAACCGGCGGGCACCGCCACCGGAGGGTCACCTGCACGTTTGGGATAACGGATGCGCGTCAGGTTGTTGTAAAGCAGGGCACACAGCAACAGGGTTGCGGCCCCGAGCATGACCGGTGCCAAGGCTTGCCAGTCCAGGGCGATCGTTGCAGGGTCGGCTAACACCAGGGTAAGCGCCAGGGCGCCCGCTGGCGGATGCAAGCAACGCAGCCAGCACATCAGAATCAGCGCAATGCCCGCCGCCAGGCAAGCGCTGGTCAACGTTCGACCGAGCACGTGCGCCACCAGTAACGCCACCACCGCGGCACTCAGGTAGCCGCCCAGGATCGACCAGGGTTGGGCGAGGGCACCGGAAGACACGGCGAACAACAGCACGGCCGAAGCACCCAGCGGCCCGATAAGATGTTGGGCCACTTCGACGCCGAACACCTGACTGCACAGCCAGACGGTAAACAACGTGCCTATGGCCATGCCAATCGCGGCACGGCTCCATTCGGTGGGGCGAGTGTTGATGGCAGCAGGTAGCCAGCGAGCGAGCATGAGTCAAACGATCCGTTGAAAAATCCAGGCAAAAAAAAGGCTCGGCTGGAAACCCAGTAAGCCCTTGAAGGTGTTCCAACTGTTGGGGGAGGAACGCGTGCAGTTTGCCTTGCTACCACACGACATACAAATTCATATTAATGCATGTTTAATGCATTAATAATGAATTTAAATGCGCCCAGGGAATATTCAATCGGTAGCTGATTTGACTTTTGTGGCCCCGGCCGGCAGGGTTGGGAGCCCCTCCGGGGCACGTCAGGTGATGAATCTTGTGGTTTGTCCGGCACCTGATTATCCGAAGGCAGCCCCATGCTGTTTTTTGTTCAATACACTGATTTCATTCAAGGCTGTTTCGTTTGACTGACTTACCCGCTTCCAAGGCTAACCCGCTGACCGTCTACCTGGCGCGATTGGCACCCTCCAGCCAGCTGACGATGCGTTATGTCCTGCAGGATGCCGCCGATCGACTGGGTTTCGAAGACATGAATGTCGAGGAAATTCCCTGGCATCAATTGCAGCCGGAAGACGTTGTTGCCCTGGTTGCAGCGCTGCGCGAGGACGGTTATGCGCCCAACACCTCGTCGCTGTATGTCAACGCGGTGCGTGGGGTGATGAATGAGGCCTGGCGCATGAGCCTGATCAGCCAGGAACACCTGTTGAAGATGCGCTCGGTCAAAGGCATCGCCGGGACGCGGCTGTCCCAGGGGCGCAACCTGCGCCGTTCGCTGATCCAGGAACTGATGGCGGTGTGTGCCGCCGACCCCAGGCCCCAGGGGCTGCGCGATGCCGCTATTATCGCAATTCTGTATGGGTCGGGGATGCGCAAGTCGGAATCGGTCAACCTGGACCTGAGCCAGCTCGATTTTGCCGAGCGCAGTCTGCGAGTCACGGGCAAGGGCAACAAACAGCTGATCAAATATGCGCCCACCTGGGCATTCGCCAAACTCGACGCCTGGCTCCAACTGCGCCGCTCGGAGCTCAAGGAGGGCGAGGTGGATGATCCGTTCCTGTTCAACCGCATTCGTCGAGGCAGCCACATCACCCGCGAGCGCATCACCAAACATGCGATCTATTACATTGCCCGCCAGCGTGGCGCTCAGGTCGGCGTGAAGATCATGCCCCATGACTTTCGGCGGTCGTTCATCACCCGGGTGATCGAGGAACATGACCTGTCGATCGCGCAGAAGCTGGCGCACCACAGCAATATCCAGACCACCGCCAACTACGATGTGCGTGACGACAATGAGCGGCGGCGGGCGGTCGATCGTTTCGATCTGTGATCGCCAGCAGGAGCAAGCTCGCTCCTACAGATTGGCGGGGCAGGTCTTTTGCGGGTTGACTGCCGCCTGACTGATCAGCGCAGCCAGACGCTTCACGTTGTTCTGCTGGGCCGTCACCAGGTCGTCAATCGACGGCCCCGAAAGGGTCTTCAAGGTGCTGCGGCAGGTGAGGAGGCCGTTGTCGGTGGGCCCGACGTCACGCAAGCGCCATTTCACGTCGATCAGCCCGTATTGACCAGGAATCGAGTCAAACCTCTGCACCTCAAGGCGCACCGAGATATTGCGTCCGGGGTTGCTATTGACCATCTGGTCGATCAGCGCACTGCGTAATTCATCCACCAGGCTGGCGCCCCACCATTGGGTTTCAAGAATGGCGATGCCGGTACTGCCCTGACGCACGACGATCTGCGGACGATCGACCTGGGGCGGAACGGTGAGCGATTCGACCTGGATTTGCGCAGTGGACCGCGAATTTACGTTCATCTGCGCGGGGGTCAAGGTATGGAACTGGATCGGATCACTGCGGCAGGCCGCGAGCAATGACAGCGCGGCGAGCAGGGTGATCTTCAGCGGAAAAGCCATGGGTGATGCTCCTATGGTCATTTGCTCGGCGGCCCTTGCAGGTCGATAGGCGCAGCATTATTAGGGCGGCCGCGAATCAACGATTCGGGGTGGCGTCCCAGGTAATCGGCCAGGTCACGCAAGGAACGCGAGGTACGGCCCAGATCGTCCAGGGTTTCGGAGAGTTTCTCACGCTGCGGCGAGTCCTCGGCCAGCGTCGAGTTGGCCGACTGCAAGGTCTTGCTGACGTCGGCCAAGGTGCTCTGGACGCCGGGCAGGGTCTTGGCATTGAATTGGGTCAGGCCCTTGCGCAATTCGATCAGATTACCATCGAGGTTGTTGGCGATTCTTTCGATCGGCAACTTGTTGATCTTGTCGACCATCGCCTCCAGCTTGCCCTGGATTTCCTCCAGGCTACCCGGAATGGTCGGGATGCTGACGGGACGGGCACTCACATCGAACGCGACCTTCGGCGCCTTCGGATAGAAGTCCAATGCGATGTACAACTGGCCGGTGAGCAGGTTGCCACTGCGAGCCTGGGCACGCAGGCCGTTCTCGACAAAGGTGCCCATCAGGCGTACGCCGGCGACTTCGTCGTTGGGATCGTGGTTCAACGCCTTGAGCATCTTGGTATGGGCCGTGCCGAGACGCTGGGGGTAGATAACGATGCCAACATTCACCGGGAAGGTACGCTTCTGCGGATCGTAATCGAGGTTGACCGAGACCACCCTGCCAAACTCCACGCCGAGGAATTCCACCGGTGCACCGACCTTGAGCCCGCGCAGCGCCTGATCGAAGCGCAGGCTCAGGTACTGCGCCTTGCCATTGGGCGGTGCGAGGGCGGTCTGCTGGTCGGGAAACAGCTCGTAGGCACGTTCTTCTGCGGCGGGTTTGTCTTCAGGGCTGTACTCGGGGGCACGAAAGGCGATCCCGCCGACCAGCATCGAGGACAATGACTCGGTTTTCAGCGCAAAGCCGTTGGCGCCGACACTCACATCAATGCCGCTGGCGTTCCAGAACCGGGTGTTTTCCGTGACATAGGCATCATTAGGCGAGTGGACGAACACGTCAATGTTCACGCCTTTGCCATTAGCGTCCAGGGCATAGGCCACCACCTGACCGACCGGGATCTTGCGGTAATAGACCGGCGAGCCGATGTCCAGCGAGCCGAGGTCTTGGGTGTGCAAGGTGAAGCGCTTGCCCGGTTCGCCATAGGTGATCGGCGGCGGGTTTTCCATGCCCTGGAAATGCTTCGACCGGGTGTTGGCCTGGCCAATGTCGGCACCGATGTAATCGCCGGACAGCAAGGTGTCGATACCCGACACGCCGCCCGCGCCGATGCGCGGTCGCACAACCCAGAATGTCGAGTCTTCACGGGTAAAGCTTTCCGCCTGCTTGGCCAGCTTTACCGTGGCATTGACACTCTTCTGGTCGCCACTGAGTTCTACTTCCGAGACATGGCCGATGACCACGTTGCGGTACTTGACCTCGGTCTTGTTGGCCGTGAGGCCGGCGCCTGTCTTGAACGTGATCGTGATGGTCGGCCCCTCCTGCAGGATGCTGTGCACCACCAGGGAAATGCCCACCAGCACCGCAACGATCGGCACGATCCATACCAGGGAAACGCTGAACCTGCGGGTCTTGATAGGGGCCTGGCCGGGGGGCTGGAGCCCGTCAGTGACTTGCGATTTCATCCATGACCTCCTCGTTATGCGGCTCTTCCCGCGACTCATTCCAGATCAGGCGAGGGTCGAAACTCATCGCCGCCAGCATGGTGAAGACCACCACCAGGCCAAAAAACAGAATCCCCGGCCTCGGCTCGATATCCGCCAGGGCCTGAAACTTCACCAGTGCGGCGACCAGCGCCACGACGATGACGTCGAGCATCGACCAGTAGCCGATCACCTCGACGAATCGATACATTTTCGAGCGTTCCTTGCGAGCCCACAGGCTATTGCGCTGGACGGTCACCAGCAGCAGGGTCAGGGCCACGAACTTGATGCCGGGCACCGCGATGCTGGCGATAAAGATGATCAGAGCAATATCCCAGGCACCGGCTTCCCAGAACTCCAGGACGCCACTCATGATGGTGCTGTCGGCGCCATTGCCGACCATCTTGGTGTTCATCACCGGCAGCAGGTTGGCAGGGATGTAGAACACCAGTGAAGTCAGCAGGAAAGCCCAGGTACGGGTGATCGAGTTGGTCTTGCGTCGGTGCAGCGGCGCGCCACATCGCTCGCAATCATGGGGTTCAAGAGTCATGTCGCACGCCAGGCCGCAAGTGTGGCACAGGCAAAAATTCAATTCGCTCGCCACCGGAGGTCGGCTCATAGGGTGTCCCACAGGTCACGCACGTCGCGCCCGGCGATGCGAATCATCATCAGGCTAAGCACGGCGAGGGCGAACAGGCCAATACCGGGCAGGACGTCTAGCAACCCTGCCAGTTTGATCACGGCGACCATCGCCCCCAGCAGGCAGACTTCCAGCATGCTCCAGGGCCGCAGGGTTTCCAGCCAGCGCATGCAGAGCTTGAAGCCGGGGCAGCGCTGCTGGGAGAAGGCGAAACCGAGTACCCAGATCAGCAGCACCAGTTGGAAGATCGGCGCGATGATCATGGCGATTGCCGCCACCATGGCAATGAAGGTGATGGGGCCTTGACTCAGGGCCAGCACCGAATCCCAGAGCGTGGCACTGTTTTTCAAGCCCTTGAGGCTGATACTCATCACCGGATAAAAATTGGTAAAGACCCACACCACCAGCGCAGTGAGGCTCAACGCCAGGCGCTGTTCAATGGTCAAGCCGTTGTAGCGCTGGAGCACGCCGCCACAACGTGAACACAGGGTTTTCTGATGTTTGGCGAGCGTCGCTTTTTCATAGACGCAATCGCAATGCTCACAGATGATCAACTGGTCAGTCGAGGCCATGGGTCGCGCTCAATAGGAGGCAGTAAAGGCAGAGCACCTCCTCAATATAGAAGTGAGTAGCGATTCAGCAAATCAAAAAACCTGCAGGAACTGCCGAAGGCTGCGATCTTTTGACCTTGATTCTAAAACAAAGGCAAAGATCGCAGCCTGCGGCAGCTCCTACGGGATCGATTTCAACCCAGGATTTCGCGCACTCGATACCACAACATCCCCAGTGCCAGCAGCGGCGAGCGCAGCATCGGGCCGCCGGGGAAGGTCATGTGCGGCACTGCGCTGAATACGTCGAAGCCCTGGCTGTGCCCTGCGTGAATCGCCTCAGCCAGCAGCTTGGCGCACCAGTGAGTCACGTTCAGCCCATGCCCCGAGTAACCCTGGGCATAGAAGACATTCGGGTGCTGGCTCAAGCGACCGACCTGGGGAAAGCGATTGGCGCTGATGCCGATCTTGCCGCCCCATTGGTAATCGATGCGCACATCCGCCAGTTGCGGGAACACGTTGAGCATCTGCGGGCGCATATAAGCGCCGATGTCCGTAGGATCCCGTCCCGAATAATGACAGGCACCGCCAAACAGCAAGCGTCGGTCGGCCGAGAGTCGGTAATAGTCCAGCCCGACCTTCTGGTCACACAACGCCAAGTTGTGGGGGATCAAGGCATTGGCCGCTTCAGCTGTCAGCGGCTCGGTGGCAATGATGTAGCTGCCGGCGGGCAACACCTTGCCACTCAGTTTAGGTTCGAGTTCCTCCAGGTGCGCGTTGCACGCCAGCACCAGCCTGCCCGCACGCACCGTGCCACCGTCGCAGCGAACTTGCACGGTATCGCCATGGATCAACTGCAGCACCGGGCTCTGCTCGAAGATCTGCACGCCGAGGGATGCAGCCAGGCGCGCTTCGCCCAGGATCAGGTTGAGCGGATGCAGATGGCCTGAGCCCATATCCACCAAACCACCGGCATACACCCCGGAGTTCACCACTTCGTGGCGGATCTGCTCGGGCTCTACCAGACGGGTTTCATGGGCGTACCCGGACGCCAAAAGTTGCTGCTGCTCGACCTTGAATGCGCTGAACTGTGCCTGGGTGTTGGCCAGTTCGCAAAAGCCCCAGCGCAGGTCGCAATCAATGGCGTGTTCGCGGATGCGCTGGCCCACCAGCGCCACTGATTCTGTGCCGGCACGTTCCAGATAACGCACGCCATCGGCCCCAACGTGGCGGGCAAAGCCGCTGACGTCATGGCCGATGCCGCGAATCAGTTGCCCGCCATTGCGCCCGCTGGCCCCCCAGCCGATCCGCCGGGCTTCGAGCAGGATGACCGAGAGCCCCCGCTGGGCCAGTTCAATCGCGGTATTGACCCCGGTAAAACCGCCGCCTATTACACACACATCAGCAACCAGGTCTGTGTCCAGGCTCGGGTAGGGGCTCAGTCCCCGGGCCGTAGCGGCGTAGTAAGAGTGCGCATGTTCCTGGGTGTACTGGTTCATTTGTTGGACTTCACTTTGCTCCACGACCGAGTCATCAGGCGCATGATCGCCTGGGGCGGGGTGGTCGAAATATAGAGCTTGTCGAGGACGGCCTGAGGAGGATAGACCTCGGGGTTATTCACCAGCTCCGGGGCCATGAATTGCTTGGCCGGAGGGTTGGGGTTGGCGTAGCCGACCGAGGCGCTGACGTCGGCAATCACGTGCGGGTCGAGCAGGTAATTGATGAAGGCATAGGCTTCTTTCGGGTTGCTCGCGTCGGCTGGAATCGCCAGCAAGTCAAACCACAGGTTGCTGCCTTCCTTGGGGATGGCGTAGGCGATGTTCACCCCGTTCCCGGCTTCCTTGGCGCGGTTGGCCGCCTGGAACACGTCACCCGAATAACCGAAGGCAATGCAAATGTCACCGTTCGCCAGGTCCGACACATACTTGGACGAGTGAAAATAGGTGACATAGGGCCGGATGCTCAGCAACTTGGCTTCGGCTTTTTTGTAATCCTCGGGATTTTCACTACGCGGGTCCATGCCCATGTAGTTGAGGATCGCCGGAAACACTTCGTCCGCAGAATCCATCATCGACACGCCACACTGGCTGAGCTTTTTCAGGTTCTGTGGTTCAAACAGTACGGCCCAGGAGTCGATGTGATCGATGCCCAGCACCTGTTTGACCTTGTCGACGTTGTAACCAATACCGTTTGTACCCCACAGGTAGGGCACGGAATGCTCGTTGCCCGGGTCGTTTTTTTCCAGCAGGGCCAGGAGCTTGGCGTCGAGGTTCTTGTAGTTGGGCAGTTGCGCGCGATCGAGCTTCTGGAACGCGCCGGCTTTTACCTGGCGGGCGAGGAAGTGGTTGGACGGTACCACCACGTCGTAGCCGGTACGACCAGCCAGCAGCTTACCTTCGAGGGTTTCGTTGGAATCGAACACGTCATAGATGACCTTGATCCCGGTTTTCGCCTGGAAGTCGACGAGTGTGGTCTCGCCAATATAATCAGTCCAGTTGTAGACACTGACGGTTGGCTGGGCCTGGGCTATCGCGCTGAAGAGTAAGGCCAGCGTTGCCGGGACCACGGATTTCAATAGACGCATTCGACACCTCTTGGAGTTGTTGGATTTTTGCAGGTGTTTCTCTGGTGTTCTTGCGACCTGATCGCGAGCAGGCTCACTCCCACAGTTGCTCGCATTCCAAAGTGGGAGTGAATGGCTTGCATTTCCCTGTGGGAGCGAGCTTGCCCGCGATGGGGCCTTTGCAGACGACTGATACCTAAACGCTGAACAACAGGAACTCACGCTCCCACGAACTGATCACCCGTTTGAAGTTCTCATGTTCCGCACGCTTCACTGCGACATACCCGCGCACGAATTTGCTGCCCAGGACCTTTTCGATGGTCTGGCACTCTTCCATTTGCGTCAGGGCTTCCTCGATGGTGATCGGCAGGCGCAGGTTGCGTCGTTCATAGGCGCGACCCTCTACTGCGGCGCTGGGCTGCACGCCCTCGATCATGCCCAGATAGCCACATAAGAGGCTGGCGGCAATCGCCAGGTACGGATTGGCATCAGCGCCTGGCAGGCGGTTTTCCACGCGCATCGCCTCGGGGCTCGAGGTCGGTACTCGCAGGCCGACGGTGCGGTTCTCCTCGCCCCATTCGACATTCACCGGGGCGGAGGTGTCCGGCAGAAAGCGGCGGAACGAGTTGACGTTGGGCGCGAACATCGGCAGCACTTTGGGTATGTACTTCTGCAGGCCGCCAATGTGGTGCAAAAACAGCTCGCTCATCTTGCCGTCGGCGTCGACAAAAACCGGCTGGCCGGTGGCAATGTCCACCACACTCTGGTGAATATGCATGGCGCTGCCAGGCTCATCGCCGATGGGCTTGGCCATGAAGGTTGCCGCCACATTGTGCTTTAGCGCCGCTTCGCGCAGGGTGCGCTTGAAGACGGTGATCTGGTCCGCCAGGTCCAGCGCGTCACCGTGACGGAAGTTGATTTCCATCTGCGCCGGGCCGTCTTCGTGAATCAACGTGTCCAGGTCAAGGCCTTGCAGTTCGCACCAGTCGTAGACGTCTTCAAACAGCGGATCAAATTCGTTGGCGGCGTCGATGGAAAACGACTGCCGACCACTTTCCGCACGGCCCGAACGGCCCAGTGGTGCCTTGAGCGGCAAGTCCGGGTCTTCGCAGCGCTGGGTCAGGTAAAACTCCATTTCCGGCGCGACAATCGGTCGCCAGCCTTTTTCGGTGTACAACTGCAGGACTTTTTTCAGTACGTTGCGCGGCGACAGTTCAATGGGATTACCGAACTTGTCGAAGGTGTCATGGATCACGATGGCAGTCGGCTCGATCGCCCACGGCACCAAGTACATCGCGTTGGCGTCGGGTTTGCAGATCATGTCGATATCGGCTGGGTCGAGCAGGTCGTAGTAGATGTCGTCGTCGACAAAGTCCCCGGTCACCGTTTGCAGCAGCACACTTTCCGGCAGGCGCATGCCTCGCTCATGCAGGAACTTATTGGTGGGTGCAATCTTGCCGCGTGCAATGCCGGTCAGATCGCTGACAACGCACTCGACTTCGGTAATCTTGTGATCTTTCAGCCAAGTGAACAGCTGATCGAAAGGGACATTCATACGGACCTCGTTATTGGTTTTATTAACGCCGGGGAGGGCGGTTTCATCCACCACACACTTCCCCTGGGACGCGTTGACGACTATCTTGGGCGAGCCTTGCAGTTCCATCTATCCACTTTCAGCAGCACCAAAACGCACCAAACGAGTGCGTAAGGTCACCCCATGACAGCGTCCAGTCCATTACTAGTCCAAGCGTTCAACACCGAAGATGTGGCCGAACAGATCCGCGCCACACCCGGGTGGGTGCAGCAATACCAGCAGATGTCACCGGGGCATTTCGCCGGGCGCGTGCGTTACCTGGACCTGCAGGGCGTGGAGATTTACGAAGAGCAAATGAACACTCGGGTCGAGCAGAATTTCAGTGCGCCCCAGGGGGCGCTGGCGTTCTGTTTCGATCGCAGTGACAACGCGTTGTACGTGCTCAATGGCGAGAGCCGCAACATCTGGATCACCCCGGAGAATTACCAGGAAATCGCCGTGGTGTTCGGAGCGGACTTCGTGCGGCGCCACGGCCTCAACGTCGCCAGGCTCGAAGGGCTGTTCCTCGCACCGTTGAATTCAGGACAGAACGCCTTGTTCAGTCGCTGGCTCAGCAGCACCTTGACCCAGTTGGCACAGACCCTCGACCCGCCGAGCAATGAAGCCTTGACCCAACAGTTGCTCGAGGACTGCCTGTACCTGCTCGACAATGCCAGTGTGTGCCTGGACCACGGCGGCCTGCAGCGCCGCACCGAGGAGCGGGCGGTGATGAAACGCATTGGTGAATGGGCAGCGGACTCGCCGGAGGAAACCCTCAACCTGCTGGAGCTTGCCCAGGTCGCCGGGGTGTCGTTACGCCAGGTCCAGCACGCGTTCAAGGCTTACACCGGCATGACCCCGACCCACTGGTTGCGCTTGCGCCGACTGAACAGCGCACACCGCGAACTGCTTGGCCGCACCCCCATGGAAACCACCGTGGCCGAGGTGGCAATGAAGTGGTCGTTCTGGCATCTGGGGCGGTTTTCCAGCAGCTACCGAACGTTGTTCAAGGAACTGCCGAGCGAGACGCTCAAACGCAGTGGCCGTAACCACCGCGCAACTAGTTAATTCTGCGTGTAACAGTTCCTGTGGCGAGGGAGCTTGCTCCCGCTGGACTGCGCAGCAGGCCCATTTGCCAGGGGCAAATCTTTATCTCAATCAGACTGACGGTGCAGGTGTGGCCAATGCGATTTCCGCCGCACCCAACCGCTTCAGGATCTCGAACAACAGATCACTTTTGGTCGCGCCGACAATCCTCGGGCTGCTGACGTAGCCCGTGACCGTCAGCGTAATACCCTCGGGGCTGAGCTTGCTGAAACGCACCATTGGCGCGGGTTTGTCGAGGATGGTTTCGTGCTCGCAGTAGGTGTCATACAACAGGTTTCTCACTTGCTCGGGGTCGATGTTCAGCGGGAAGGTCAGCTCCAGGCTGGCCACCCCCTGCGCGCTACCGCCCAGTGTCACGTTACGCAGGTTTTGCGAGATCAGCTGCGAGTTGGGGACGATGACAATGGAGCGGTCGCTGAGCTGAATTTCCGTGGCCCGCACGTTGATCCGGCGAATATCGCCTTCGACTCCGCTGATACTGATCAGGTCACCCACCTTCACTGGGCGCTCGGTGAGCAGGATCAGGCCGGAAACGAAGTTCTTCACGATCTCCTGCAAGCCGAAGCCGATGCCCACCGACAGGGCGCTGACGATCCACGCCAGGTTGGTCCACTTGATCCCCAGTGACGACAGCGTCAACAGAATCACCAACGCGTAGCCAATATTGGCAAATAGCGTGCTGAGGGACGCACACATGCCCGGATCCATGTTGGTCTTGGGCAAGAACTCGTTATCCAGCCAGCGGCGCAACGAGCGAATCAGGTAGATGCCAATCAGCAGCGCCAGTACCGCGTTGAGTAAATGAGCCGGAACCACGTTGAGTTTGCGCAAGCCATCGCCACCGAGGATGGCCATGGCCTGGCTGAACAACTGTCCCAGCGTGACCCCTACGCCACCGACAAACATCGAAATGATCGCCAGCAACAGCAACACGGCGCGGCCCACGCCGGACAACACGACAGAAATTTGCTCGAGGCGCGTATCACCGATACCAAGCAATTGTTTGAGCGCCTTGCCGCTCGGGTTCTTGGCGCAGAACAGGTATTCACAGCTATCCTTGAGCAGCTGGATGAGCAGATAGAAGCCGGACAGGACGAGGAATCCCCAGACCAGCTCATAGGTGATGAAGCGTGCCAGGGAGACATAACCGATCAGCAGGGCGAACAGTGAAATGACCATGGCCACGGTGGCGGCGCAATAGACCAGCCCGGCCAGCGTGGTACTGGCCTCTGGTGCGTCGCCGCCCAGCGCCACGGCCCTGCGCGCTTTACTGGCACGGCGGAACAGCATCGCGAACAGCAATGTGACAATCAGGGCAATCACGCCGCGCCCCAGCAATATGGCCGAGGAACTCATGCCGCTGACATTGGCGATTTGCGCCAGGCCGACCAATACCAGCAGGATACAGGCCAACATTCTTGGAAAAGGTTCGAGGGCGTGGGCCACGGGATCTGAGATTGTCGGCAGCCGCCATGACGGATGCGCGGTCGACAATAACGCGCGGCTCAGCCCGGTAATCATCACGCACAGATAGATCAGCTTTTCAAACTCGTCGGCGAAACTCTGCAGCATCGGCGTCAGCGGTAATTGGCGGGTGAGTGCATAGAACAGCAGCTGCATGGCCAGCGCGGCGGTCAACACTGTGGCGATCACCGAAGCCAGGGCAAGCGAACTGCGACGCAGACGTCCCTCAGGCATGCAGTGAATACACAGCCAGGTCAATCCGCGATCGGCAACACTGCGGCCCCCGGTCCAGATAGACAGTGCAAGCACCACCAACAGTACGTTAACCAGACGATTCCCGGGTTGCCAGGCGACTGCAACAGCGTCTTGGACCTGGTCGACGAATTCGCTCAAACGCCGGCGATCCTCACTGTCCGGGTTGAACAACGGTGACCAAAACGTCGGCCCCAGAATGCTGGCGCTGCGCAGCGTGACCTCGATTTCCAGAAGACTGCGGCGTATGCCGGCGATCTGCGGAATGAGACCGGCTGCGCTGCTCCTGAGCTCTGTCAGTGTGGTGAGGTTGGCATCGACCCGGCGCTTCTGCTCGGACAGGTAGGCGCGTTGCGTGGCGATCTCCGACTTCTGCGCGCTGGCTTCGACCGGCGACAGCGGCCCCAGCACATCCAGTTGCGCCTGGAGCTGCTTCTGCTCGGGCAGCAGCGCTGACTGCAGGGTATCGATGTCGTTGATATACAGCTGCACCGAATCCTGCAGGCCGACCATCAGGCTCAGGTTATTCGCTTGCGAGACCTGCTGTTTGATGCGATCCAGTCGGATCTGCAGGCCCTGCAGGTCGCTCTGTGACACCGCAAAAGATGAAGTACCCGGACCCACGGAGATCAAAGTCGGTGCCTCAGCAGCCCAAAGCACTGCGGTGCTGGCATGAAACAGCATGACTGTGCTGAACACAATCCACTTCAATGCATCGCCCATAGACGCGTCCCACCCCCGCTTTCTGATGTAGATGGCGCAGCCTGCGTCACCCGTCGATCACCCCGTTGGCTCCATTCGACAGCGCAGGGTCCCGGAGCCCGGCTTCTGGAACAGCACATCATCCCCTGTTTGCGAAAAACTGTAGTAACCACTGTTGTCCTTGCCGCTGTAACGCAGCCCAGTCCGCGCAGGCTCCTGGTTCAGCGTGATCGACGTGTTGGCCCATCGCAGGTAAACAACGCCAGGTTCGGCATTGAAATAGGTGGCGGCGATCAGCGCGTTCAGCCCCGCACACCGAATCGCCAGGGGGCCTTGAGTCAGGCGGTCCGGGTCCTTGGTCCTGACGATGGCCGAGCCCTGGCGCAACTGATGGGCGCGTTCGGCATAGCGACCCACCGCGCACACCTTGGGATCAGCCTCGGTGAAGCAATGATTGCGCGTCAGCATCCAGACTTTCTGGTCGGTGATGACTTTTTCCGGGCGCGGAACCGAGCGTTCGTCCGTGAGCGCCAGGCGATACAGGCGGTTCAGTTCACGGTCCATTCGCGCCAGTTGCGCATCGCGACAGATCAGCTTTTCCACCGGTGCCGTCGCGATGGTGCAGTCGAAACTGGTCTTGAACAGTGGGGCAGGGGTGGCCGCTCTGGCGCAAAGGCTCGTCGCCGCGCTGGCGGCGAGCAGACAGGTGCAGATACCCGGGAGCGTTTTCATGATAGATCCAGTTTAATTGGAGATCGGCATCACCAGGCGTTCCAGCCTGCCGGACGATGCTTGGCACGGGGTTTCTCATTCCATGATCGAACAGGTGCTCGCGCAGACTTTTATAGTAGACACAGACTGCGAAGGCCGCAGGGCAAGTGCTCTATGACCCTTGCCGGGAGTAGCAGGGTTCCAGTGGAGCGCTGCACGAAGGTGACCTGAAAGGCCGTCTACCTGAGCCCTTTGAGGAGGATATTTTCAAGCAAGACAGGACAATTTAATATCTACATGAATACGTATAAAATACTTTAAAGCTAAGCTGCGTGAGCCTTATATTGTTAATAAACTTTATAAAACGTGATAGGGTGAACCTTATTAAAATTAATCCTCCGCCAGAGGCGTGTTATGAACGAGTTTTTTCCGGTTGCCTGCGCTGATACCCTCGCGAGAATAGGCCTCTTGGTCAAATCCAGGCGTCTGGCACTCGGCTTGCGACAAGCGGATATCAAATTGGCTTTGGGGATTTCCGAGCACATCCTGCGCAAGATCGAGAATGGCTCGGAGTCAGTGGATCTGCGTTCATTCATGCTGGTGCTGTGGCGCCTGGGCATAAACGAGACGGTCTTTGCCTCACTGGACGGGGTGGAAACCACGTCGCAGGTCACCCGTTATGTCACTGATGCAGATGCCTACCAGAGCATCGCCTCGAGGCGGGTACGCCTGCCAAAAGCCAAAGCGCAGGAGTTCTGATGTCTCGTGCCTACATTTACATGGAGCACCCGGACACTGGTGAACTGCTGACCCTGGGCCGGGTATCGCTGCAAGGCAAATTCGGTGAGTTCATTTATGCCCCTGACTACGTCGAACGCGGTGGCTGGGTGCCTGATCCGATCAACTACCCCTTACGCACCGAAGCCTATACCGGCATCAGCAAAAACCGTGGCATTCCCGGCTTCATCAATGACGCGATGCCGGACGGTTGGGGCGAGCGCCTGCTGCAGCGCGCATACGGACAGGTGCTGGCACCTATTGATTTCCTCCTCAAGTCGCCGAACAACGACCGGGTCGGTAACCTCCTGGCCGGCACCGCGACCGTGCCCGCACCTGGCTTGGGAGAAGGACCGGTGCCCACGCTGAAAGGGCTGGGGAAGTTCATTGAGGCTTGCGAAGCGGTATACGACGGTCAGCTTGATGAACAGTCGATCGCCATGCTCAACATCCGCCAGCAGCGCTCGTCACTGGGTGGTGCACGACCCAAGCGCACGTTGCAGGACGGCGGAATGCTGATCCTGGCCAAGCCCCGCGACCGGTTCGACCTCTATGATTTTCCCGCGATCGAATACGCCTGCATGACCTTTGCCGCGTCGAAAGGCTTGAACGTGGCCAACACCGCCTTGTATGCCCAATCGCCTTCTACGCTGTTGATCGAGCGTTTCGACCGAACCCCACTGGCCGACGGCGCACGGCGCATCCCGATGCTCAGCGCGCTGACCCTGCTGGATTCCGAATGGAACGAGCAGTATCACCGTGATTGGCGCTACGCCTCGGTAGCCGATGAAATGCGCCGGCGGGGCGTACCCGACGGCGATCTGCAAGAGCTGTTCAAACGCATGTGCTACAACGCCCTGGTGGGTAACTGCGACGACCATCCGCGCAACCACTCGATCATCTGGATCGGCGGGCAGTGGCGCCTGTCACCGATGTACGACGTATTGCCGATTGTCGATGAAGGTCCTGCCCAGACCCTGTCCATGGCCGCAGGCCGGGACGGCACCAGTATCAGCCGCGTCAACCTGCTCAGCCACCATGCCCACTTCGCTCTGACCCGCGACCATGCCGAGCACATGCTTGATGAAGTCATCGGCTGGGAGGAGGAACTCAAGGATTATTACGCCACCTGTCTGCGCGGCGAAGAACTGGTTATGTCTAGCGCAGCGGTCAGTACCCAGCGAATGAGGTAGCCACTGGGGGGGGGGGGATGGGGCCACAATCTGCGAGCAACCTGTGGAGCAAGGCTTGCCCGCGATAGCACAGTGTCAGCCAACAGAGTTACCCGCCTGGCAACCCCGATCGTCAGCAAGCCAGCTCCTATAAATTGGCCTGCAACCACTCTACAAAACTGCGCGCCAACGGGTTGTTTTCACTGTCCCTGTGGGTCAACAACGCCCAGTTCGGCCCCCGAATAGTGTCCTCCACCAAAGGCGCCAACAACCCACCATCGCGCGCGTTCCGGCTCAGCAGCTGACTGACCAGCGCAATGCCAAGCCCTGCACACGCCGCGTCCAGCAATAATCCGGGATCGGAAAAATTCAGCCCCTGATCCCGCTGCCCCACGTCAATGCCGGCCTCTACGGCCCAATGACTCCAGTCCATCTCCCGCTCGCCATGCAGAGTCGTGCGCTGCTCAGGCGGCACCGCCAGCAGGCCCGGATGACACGCCGGATACAGGCGATCGGCATGCAACACCTTGAAGCTGCACTCGGCCTGGGAGCTGATGTCATCGCGCACGGCGAGGTCGATGGTTTGGGTGGTCATGTCCGGCACTTCATTGGTGCTGAAAATCCACAGGTCGACTTCTGGATGCCGACGCCGAAAATCCCCCAGGCGCGGCAGCAGCCAGTGCCGGGCAAAGGTTGGCGTGGTGTTGAGCACCAGTTGATTGGGTTTCTGATATTGCCCGAGACGGCGAATGCCAACCGCCAGTTGTTGCAGTAACGCCTGGGTGGTACTGAGCAAATCTTGACCGGCATCCGTCAGGCTGACACTGCGCCCACTGCGAAAAAACAGCGGCTGTTCCAGGTAGGCCTCCAGCGTGCGGATCTGCTGACTGATCGCCGACTGGGTCAGGTGCAGCTCATCGGCCGCCTTGTGAAAACTGCCCAGCCGAGCTGCGGCTTCAAAGCCGCGAAGCGTACCGAGCGGGGGCCAGTGCTTGAGCATATTGATAAGCTCCTCTAATCACTTATCCACAAAATCCATCGTTTGTTAGCCCGTAATCACGACCGTAGCATGCATGCCAGGGCCAAGAATGCAGTTTTCATTGAACACAATGACTTAACTAAGGGGTTTATAGCATGCAGCACGATGATCGTAGGAACAGTGGCTGGCAGATGCCAGCGGAGTGGGTCAAGCACGCCGCGACCTGGATGGTCTGGCCGCACAATCAGGCGCTGTGGGAGTCAAGCTGGGGCGTCACGTTGGCGATGGTGCAAACCGATTTCGCCCGGGTGGCCAACGCCATCGCGCGCTTCGAGCCGGTGAACATGGTGGTCGATCCGTCTGCTGTCGCCAGTGCCAAGGCACTCTGCGGCCCCAACATCGAATTCATTGAATTGGCGGTCAACGACAGCTGGTGCCGCGACTCTGGCCCAAGCTTCGTCTGCCATCCGCAACAGGGCCTGGCCGGGGTCAGTTGGCGGTTCAATGCCTGGGGCGGCAAGTCGGCCCACGACCTCGACGAAACCCTGGCGCGCCGGGCACTTGAGCGTCTAGGCGTGCAGTTTTTCGGCACGACGCTGAGTAACGAAGGCGGGGCGATCCATGTCGACGGCGAGGGCACGCTGATCACCACTGAGTCGGTACTGCTCAATCCCAATCGCAATCCCGGGGTGACCAAGGCCGAGATCGAAGAGATCTTCACCCGCCTGCTGGGTGTGAAAAAAACTATCTGGCTACCCGGTGACCCGGACCACGTGACGGGCGATATGACGGACGGCCACGTCGACGGCGTCTGCGCCTTCGCCCATCCTGGCGTTCTGCTGGTAGATGCGACCCACGACACCGGCTCGCCGTACGCCGAAGTCGCCCGGGAAAACCGCCGCGCGTTGGAACTGGCCACCGATGCCCACGGGCGCAGTTTCGAACTGATCGAGCTGTACGAAGCCACTGATGCCGTGGACACCGAAGCTGAAGTGTTCTGTGCCTCCTACACCAATTTCTACATCGCGAACAACGCGATCATCATGCCGGCCTATGGCATCGACGCCGACAACGTCGCGGCCGGGGTATTGGCCCAGGCATTCCCGGGTCGCGAAGTGGTACCGGTGCGCATCAACAACCTGGCGCACGGCGGTGGCGGGGTGCATTGCATCACCCAGCAGCAACCGGCCTGGCCAGTACAGGGGTGATGCCATGACACTATTAACCATCGCGACCACGCAGATGCCCTGCACCTGGGATTTGCCGAGCAACCTCGATCGAGCCGAACGCCTCGTACGTGAAGCAGCAGCGAAGGGCGCCCAGGTCATTCTGCTGCAGGAACTGTTTGCCACGCCATATTTCTGCATCGAACAAAGCCATAAACACCTGGCGCTGGCCGAAGAGTTTCAGGCCAGCCATCTGCTCAAACGGTTCGCCGCGCTGGCCAGGGAGCTCGGGGTGGTGCTGCCGCTAAGCTGGTTCGAGAGGGCCGGTAATGCCTGCTTCAATTCCCTGGCCGTGGCCGATGCCGATGGGCGCTTGCTGGGGGTGTATCGCAAAACCCATATCCCCAACGCCATCGGCTATCAGGAGAAGGAATACTTCAGCCCCGGCGACACCGGCTTCCAGGCCTGGGACACGGCATTCGGGCGCATCGGCGTCGGCATTTGCTGGGACCAGTGGTTCCCCGAGACGGCTCGCTGCCTGGCGCTGATGGGCGCCGAAATCCTGTTGTTTCCAACCGCTATCGGCTCCGAGCCTGGTTGCGAAACCCTGGATTCGCGCGACCACTGGCAGATGACCATGCGTGGCCACGCAGCTGCGAACCTGCTGCCGGTAGTCGCCGCCAACCGCGTCGGCAGGGAAGTGGCGACCACCGCCCCCTCCCTGCAAATGAGCTTCTACGGTTCGTCCTTCATCTGTGACCACAAGGGCAAGCTGCTGGCCGAGGCCGACCGCGACAGCACCGGTGTGCTGGTCCAACGGCTCGACCTCGGCGCGATGCGTGAAGAGCGCCTGAGCTGGGGCATCTACCGCGACCGGCGCCCTGAGATGTACGGGGCGCTGCTGAGCCAGGACGGTCGTCATCTTCATGCACGCTGGAATACTGGAGGAGTCTGACATGCGCATTCCCCACACACTCTTACTGGGCGCACTGGGCCTGGCCGTTGCGTCAGCGTCGCTGCATGCCGAAGAGAAAACCCTGCGGCTGTACAACTGGTCCGACTACTTCGCCGAAGACACACTGAGCCGCTTCACCGCCGAAACCGGGATCAAGGTGATCTATGACGTCATGGACGGCAGCGAAACCCTGGAAGCCAAAATGCTCGCCGGCGGCAGTGGCTACGACCTGATCTTTCCCGGCGACACCGTCGCCGAACGCCTGATGCGCGCCGGCAGCCTGCTACCCCTGGATCGCTCAAAACTCAGTGCCCTGGATGACATCGAACCCGGCCTGCAGAAGCTACGCACGCAATATAAAACCTCAAGCCAAGCCACCGTACCCTACACCTGGGGCACCATCGGCCTGACCTACAACGACGACCAGATCAAACAACGCGCGCCTGATGCCCCGGTCAGCAGCCTGGACATGCTGTTCAAGCCGGAACTGGCGGCGAAGTTTGCCGACTGTGGCATCTCGATCATCGACTCACCGGACGAAGTACTGGCCGTCGTCCTCAACTACCTGGGCCGCAACCCACGTAGCGCCAAAGCCGAAGACCTGACTGCCGCGAGTGAACTGCTGATGAAACTGCGACCGTACATTCGCAAATTTCAGTCGCAACCCGTCACAGACCTGGTTAACGGCAACCTGTGCGTGTCATTGGGCTACAGCGGCGACATGACCCAGGCCCAACGCACCTCGGACGGCGCGGGCAAAAACACCCGATTCGAATACCGCATCCCCCGGGAAGGCACCACCGTATGGATGGACACCATGGCCATTCCGGTAGACGCCAAACACCCGGAATACGCCTACGCGTTCATCAATTTTGTGATGCAACCCGAGCACATGGCCGCCATCAGCAACTTCACCGGTTACCCGACCTCCAACGCCAAGGCCCGCGCAAGCGTCGATGCAACGATGCGCAACAACCCCGACATCTACCTCAATGAGGCCACCTACGCACGGCTGATTCCAGGCAAGGACATTCCCCAGGCCGATATGCGAGCGCGAATGCGCACCTGGACCAAATTCAAGACGGCTACCGCCAAATGAACAATGCGCCGGAAAAACTCATCATGCCGACACGGCGAAACTTCATCAAACAGGCAGCCATCGTCGCCGGTACAAGCGGCAGCCGACAGTCACTGGCGCATGCCGGGAGAGGGCGCCCCCACGCGCAAGCGTTCATTAGTCGAACAGGCACTCAAAGAACGCCTCGGCTGATGGTCGCAGGCTGCTTGGTTAAACCTGTTTCTAACGCCTGGGGACACCGCAGGTTAAGCACATAGAACCGACCTCCAGACGGGATCAAGCGAGTTTGCATCATCGCAATACAGCCGAACATTTCATGGCTGACAGACGACAACGCTGGCTCATGAACAGCCAACGGATCTCGTCCTTCAATACTTGCCAACGCCACGATCCAAATCTCACCACCAATTAACCGCGTGACGGTGCGAGATAGCTTTACCGTATCCCGAGCCGCACGAGGCTAGTAAATCGTCCTCATCGTCCGGCATATGGAAATGTCGGAGATGTTACATTCCGCGCCTCACTCTCCCTGGTGCTTCACCGTATATTTCCTTGAATTTTTTGCTGAAAGCCGCTTGGGACTGATACCCCACTTGGGAAGCAATGTCGCTCAAACCCAAATGTGAGTGGCTTAGCAGGCTGAACGCTAACTCCATTCGGACTTGGGTCAACAATACCCAAGGTGAAACTCCAGCTACGCGTACGAAGGCTCGCATAAACGTTGCGCGAGACATGCTTGCGGTTTCAGCGAGACCGTCAACGGTCCACTCGTGCGCAGGATCAGCCAGCATGGATTGCCAAGCGCGGCTCAGCCTCTTATCGGACAGCAAGGCCAAGGTGCCGGTGTGTTGACCTTGGCTCGCGATGTGAGCGCGCAGGATCAATGTGAACAGCGCTTGGGACAAGGCATCGAGTAAATAATGTGCGCCGACCTGATCGCTATCTGCTTCACCTCTCAGCATTTCAACCAGTGCCGGCAGGGGCGCGCTCGCAGGGAGGGCTGCGCTTGGAATTACGAGATGTTCGGGAAGGGCGGCGAATAACATCGAGGCTCGATTGTAGTGAAAGCCTCCGCAAAGCATGTCTAGATCAGAACTCACGCCCCCAATGCGGTAGAGCGGCAGTCTCGCATTGGAAACCAGCCTTGGTGTGCTGGGCTCAACCGTTTTCCCAATGCTATGCATGATGTGCGGTGCACCGCGAGGCAGAAGCAAAATGTCCCCAGCTCGCATGGGCAGGCGTTGCCCGTCCGGGAACTCAACTCGACACTCTCCCTCAAGCACAATGTGATATGGCGCTTTCCCTAAGACTTCTTGCTCGTGATCTCGTGCCCAATCTCCCTGAAACTGACATCGGAGATCCACGCTACCTCGGACGTTAGCTAGGCTGATGAGCTTATCGATCGAATTCATTTGAGAGCTTCGCATAAAAAATTGAGCGGATTGGACAAACTGACATCACGCTGCAGGGGAAAACTGAGCCTGTCGAAACACTACACCAACATGCTCAGGAGTCATGCGATGTTCAACAACTGGTCCGAATTGCTACCCACTATTCAGAAGGCCTTCGGCGCGCTCGGAAAGAGCAACCCAAAAATGGTGAAGGCTTACATGGCTCTTGGTGAGGCCGCCGCCGAAAACGATGTGCTGGATGCCAAAACCCGTGAGTTGATTTCGATTGCTGTTGCTGTCACTACCCGATGTGACGGATGCATCGCCGCCCATACGGACGCAGCGATCAAAGCTGGCGCAAGCCGCGAAGAAGTGGCGGCCGCATTGGCAACCGCAATCTCTCTCAACGCCGGCGCGGCTTATATCTATTCGTTGCGTACGTTGGAGGCGTATGACTCGCTGAAGAAATAGATCACTCACCCGCACGCGCTTGGCCTCTGTACCGCAAGGTATTCGAGGCTTTTTTATACCTGCAAGATCTTCAGCAGTCTCTTGAGACGATCGAGCAACAAATTGAGCAAGACGCACAAAATCGGCTTTCAGACCCACGTCAGACTATCTCCACATTGAAACATTTGGAGAAGTCTCATGCTCACATCTTTTACTGCCTGGCTCCGTTTTATCAGCAAAGTCGACACTGTCGGAACGTCACTCATGCGATTGGCTATCGCAATCGTTTTTCTATGGATCGGAGCGCTGAAATTCGTTCCATATGAAGCTGACAGCATCACACCTTTCGTTGCCAACAGCCCGTTCATGTCTTTCTTCTACGAGCACCCCGAAGAATACAAAGCGCACCTTACGCATGAAGGTGAGCTGAACGCAGGCAAGCGCCTTTGGCAAACCGGTAACAACACCTACGGTTTTTCGACCGGTCTCGGATTCGTCGAAATCCTGATTGGTCTGCTCGTGCTGTCAAATTCCATTTCGCGACGCACTGGCCTGCTGGGTGGAGCGTTGGCCTTCGGTACACCACTGGTAACGCTTAGCTTTTTGATTACCACTCCTGAAGCCTGGGTGGGCGCTCTCGGAGATGCTCAACATGGCTTCCCTTATCTGTCGGGGGCAGGTCGTTTGGTGCTCAAAGACGTACTGATGCTAGCCAGCTCTTTACCCGTGATGGCCGACTCCGCACGTCAATTGCTCCGCGAACGCTCCGCGTAAACGCTGCATTTTTTGCTCTACTAGGTAGTACAAAAGTAAACGCATTGTGTGCGCCGATTGGTCGGCGAGTCTTGGTGGAATCTGAGTTAGCAGGGAAATTTATTGAATTTTTCGCAAGGCTTTTGCCTAGCATAATGCTGGGCCAGAGTACTTGGCATGCTGTCAAATTGAAAAGGAACTCGTATATTCGCGAGCCTCTAAACCGTTGGCGCGATAACCGAATTTCGGCCTGCGGGGCGGCGCTGGGCTGCTTTCGGTAACTCACGTATATCAGGCATAGTGCCTGATTGGTCGTGCGCCGGCCTCCGAGGCAAAGATCTCCACATAAAGGACGCCTGGCAGTTACTTCGAATACTTTGTGAAGATGAAGTCATCCTGAGGAGGCAATTTTGTGTGGCAAGCGAAACACGTGTTTATGAGCTGCTCACTAGGATTAGCTTTGCCATTTTCAAACTGACCGTATCCCCATCCTCCAGTGCTTGCATAGCGTTTTGAATCTTTGACTTCTATCTGCACGTTCGTCGGCTCCCCGGCGATGTAAGATTGCACGCGGCCGAATACGGCGTTGTTCCTTGCGGAGGATTCATATTTATAAGCGAGGCGGGCGATTATCGTGCCGTCTGGGAATGGGATAGTCCCATCCCGATACGCTTTTATAGCAACATCATTTCCGAGGATCACACGGATGTCGGCTTTGTCGCCGTCTTCATGCGCGATGCTGACGAACTGCCATTCGCGATAGCCATGGGGAAGGGCTACTCCAAAAACCGGCGATTGTTCCGCATCCGTGCCTGGAGTCGAGTCGGCGTATGCAAAAACTGAAAGCCATGCAACGCCACTCAAAAAACTTACGGTCGCAGATAGAGCGAGCAATTTCCTCTTCATCGAATAATACTCCTACGTCGACTCCGCAATTCTGTCTATTGCGGCGTCTAGGGCTTTAAGTGAGCATCCGTTACACGACCGGATGCTCGTTCAACGATGAAGCGGCTCATCATAAAGCCGCCACTGGTTGTCATTTGGCGTTAGCTGCTTTTTCGATCAGGCTGGCAACGACTTTCGGGTTGGACACCATCACCACGTGAGAGGCGCCTTTGACTGCGACGGTTTGCCTGGCTTGTGCCCGCTCGGCCATGAACACCTGGGCTTGTGCCGGGATGTTCTTGTCGGCAGTCCCATAGACAAACCAGGAGGGAATGGTTTTCCAAGCCGGCTCGGTCGATGCTTCATTTAGCGCGGCGGCCGTGACGGGACGTTGAGTCGCCGCCATCACGCGCGCGTCTGCAATGGAAACGTCAGCTGCGAACTGGTCGTGGAATTTTTCTTGTTGGATATACAGATCCTTACCGCCGTCAGCCAAGGCTATTGGAGGCGCGAGGGTAGGGCCCAGCGTGCCGCCCGGGAAACGCCCAGATAATGCTGCGGTGGATTCACCTGCTTCGGGTGCAATGGCTGCGACGAATACCAGCGCTTTGACATTGGCATTGCCGTAAGCCGCTTCGCTGATGACCGGGCCACCATACGAATGCCCAACCAGCACGATCGGCGTTTTGATGCTGGCGAGCACGTCGGCGACCGACTGCGCGTCACCTTTGAGTGAGCGCAGCGGGTTCGAGGCTGCGATCACTGGATAGCCATCTTTTTCCAGAATTTTGACGACGCCATTCCAACTGCTCGAATCGGCGAAAGCGCCGTGTACGAGTACCACTGTCGGTTTGACCGGCGCAGCCATCGCTGCGGTGGCTGTAATCATCGCGGCTGCGAGGGCCAGACCTGAAAATAACTTGTTCATCTAGTGTTCCTGTGTGTGAAGTACGTTGACGCAATTCCACCAATTTGTGCCGGGTACAGAACTAATCCTCCCTATCGGGTGGGCGTTTAGTAAGTCTGTGCAACGATTCAGAACCTTCTTTGCATCGTGAAGACAAACAATCGTCATCAGGTTGATGCCTCTGCGGCCGGTTGCAAATCAATGTACTGCGTGGCGCATGTTCTGCCCTAAACAACGCCGGGAGAACGACCAAAAAAGACAATCTACTGTTCCGGTTTTTGAAATGGCCGTATGCGTCCGGCCAAGTCATCTATGAATTGCGCCTGCAAACGCAGAACAGCACGCCGCTGCAACCTGCATTCATTCCACTCCCCATGCCGCTGGCCGGAGCAAATGCGCAAGCTGCATCGCCCAATATCTGTGTTGAAATCCAGTACCCGCGTGGCAAACAGTCATCGAGAAGCTGACCTTCGAGATCGCGCAACTCAAGCGCTTGAAGTTTGCCAAGCGTAGCGAGCAGTTGAATCCGGCGCAGGCCAGCTTGCTGGAAGATCTGATCGGTACCGATATCGCTGCGATTGAGACTGAGCTTCAGGCCTTGCAAATACCTTCAACTCCGACCGAGACAAAGCAAAAGCCTAAGCGCACTGCGTTACCGGCGGAGTTTCCACGCACACTGATCCATCACGAACCGGACAACTCTCACTGCCCATGCGGCTGTGCCCTCAGGCGCGTCGGCGAGGACGTCAGCGAGAAGCTGGACTACACGCCCGGCGTATTTACCTTTGAACGCCATGTACGTGGCAAATGGGTCTGCGATGACTGCGAAACGCTGCTTCAGGCACCGGTTCCGACACAGGTTATTGATAAGGGCATCCCAACCGCCGGCCTACTGGCCCACGTCATGATTGCCAAGTTTGCCGACCACCTGCCGCTTTACCGTCAGGAATCGATCTTCGGTCAAGCGGGTCTGGCGATTCCACGCTCAACCTTGGCTCAATGGGTTGGCGTGACCGGGGTTCAGTTGCAGCCGCTGGTTGATGCGCTGCGCGACGTGGTACTCAGGCAGCAGGTTATTCATGCCGATGAAACACCGGTGCAGATGGTCATGCCGGGAACAAAGAAAACCCACCGTTCCTATGTTTGGGCCTACGCCAACAGCCAGTTCTCGGATGTGGCAGCAGTGGTTTACGATTTCAGCCCCAGCCGCGCCGGAGAGCATGCTCGCAACTTCCTTCAAGTCTGGAAGGGTAAGCTGGTCTGTGATGATTTTGGCGGTTACAAAGCCAGCTTCGAACTAGGCGTGACCGAGATTGGGTGCTTGGCTCATTCGCGGCGTAAGTTCTCTGAACTGCATGCTACGAATAAAAGCACACTTGCTGAGCAATCCCTGCGTTATATCCAGTTGCTGTACGAAATCGAAAGCGAAGTCCGCGATCTGGAACCGAATTTACGGCGCCGAATACGGCAAGAAAAGGCCGTCCCGGTAATGGACATGCTACATGCCTGGATGAGCGCCCAGCGCGATCTGGTGCCCGAAGGCTGAGCCATAAGCAAAGCACTCGATTACAGCCTGAAACGCTTGGCAGCGCTGTCGCGCTACCTTGATGACGGGGCTGTACCCATTGATAATAACTGGGCAAAGAACCAGATCCGACCATGGGCTTTTGCACGTAAGAACTGGCTCTTTGCTGGCTCGCTACGCAGTGGAAAACGGGCGGCAGCGATCATGAGTCCGATCCAGTCGGTGCGGCTCAATGGTCATGATCCGTATGCATATCTGAAGGATGTTCTCACGCGCCTGCCGACGCAACGGGCGAGTGAAATAGGTCACCTGCTACCGCATCAGTGGGTGCCTACATAACTTCATAGGGTGAGCTGTGCGACCACTTCGTCCGATGACATGACATCGGCATACTCATCACCGAGTATTGCCAAGGTCAGTTCATGAACGGTTGTGGCGTCCCAGGACTTTCCATGCGCCCCGACGACGGGCACGGCTGTCGTGGCGTCTGAGGGAAGGATGATGCTGTATCCGAGTGCTTTTCCCGCACGGACTGTAGCGTCCATGCTGTTATGAATGACAACGCCCGTCAGCACCAAACGCTTTACCTGCATCCCTTTAAGAATGGCATCCAGTTCGGTGCCGATGAAGGCGCAGTTTTCCTGTTTGATGATGACGGTTTCTCCCTTTATCGGGGCAACGTCTTTCTTGATGCCATTCCAGGGGCCATGGACGTAATAGCTGGATGTAGGAGTCTGTTCGTCGTGCTTCACGTGAAGAACTGGCCAGCCGTTTAATCGCCAGTGATCGAGAAGGCGTTGGATCACCACCACATACTCAGGATTATTTTTGCCATCCCAATTCGGGCGATCAATGGCATCCTGAACGTCAAGGATAACAAGGGGAATAGGGCTGGGTTGATCCTTCATGTAATTTCATCTCCTTTAGGTGGGGCAAGTAGACTGAGTGTGCTGCAACGAGCCTCTACCAGCAACTGATTGCAGGCGAAACTTGCCTGGGAACTGCTCTACGTGAAGCTCTTCGTGATGACCCTCTAGCTTATGCAAGGTGACTTCGGCAGACGCTTACAAATGGCCGCGATTTTTTGCAGCGAACTACGGCAGTAGGGCCGTCCGAGTTTGATCTCCATGTGAAATTCGGCCTGTGCTAGGCATTCCACCGATCAAAGAATGAGGCGCGATGCCTAATATCTCCCGCGCGAGACCGAGGGCATTGGCTGTCGGTTGGGAGAGGATGTGCGCTTGAGGGACTATTGAATTCAAAGCTGATTGAAATTTTGACGGAATGCGCCCCTACACAATCTTTAGAGAAGATGTGTAGGGAGTCAGAGGATTGCTCCAATTCCGCACATGGATTTACTGAGGTGGCGTGGCTTTAAAACTCGGCAGGGCTTGCATCTTTGCCCGCCAGTCGGCGAAACCATCGATGGCAAAAACCTCATCCGCATCCGGAGTCATCGACATGTACGCACAAGCGGGCGCGAGATACAGGTCCCCAATGCTAGGGCTTTCGCCCGCTAGGAATGGATCCGCGCCTTTAATTTTCATCAATTCGCGCAAAACCAATTTAGAGTCTTCGATGCCCTGCAGGCGGGACTCATCGTTTTGCCCCCCCATAAAGTCCGGGAACAGGTAATAGCCGAATACCGAAACCATTGAACCGTAACCGTAGGAATTGTAAACCGCTTGAGCCATGTGACTACGCGCCCGATCACGGGCATTACCAGGCGTTAAAGAATGGCCGGGCAAAACCTCATCGAGGTAGGACATGATCGCCGAGGTCTCGATCACTCTGAAATCGTCGTGATCAATCACTGGTACTTTGCCGAACGCATTGCGCTCTAGATGTTCCGGAAGATGCGTTTCTCCATTCATTACGTTGATTTGTAACTGATCAAAATCAGCACCTTTTTCCGCTATCAGCATTTTGACCGTGCGAACGTATGGACTTGCATCGAAACCGGTAGCGAATGAGACTCATGAAATCGCTCCAACATGGAAGGACGTAATCGAGTCGCAGACGAGTGCGTGTCTGACCCTGCCGCGTGACTAGAACGGGGCATGCATCGGACAGGATTTGCCAATTTCCAAGAACTAAGGTTTGAGCGCTGAGAGCGGGTCAATACACCCCGCTAGCGTATCCTTGGCCTTATTGCTTGTGGCGATCTTGAGCGAGTAATTTCAATGTAGACCAATCTTCAAATCATCACGCATCGCAGTTTTTACCGATAAATATCCATAAAAAATTTCGCAATCATGGTGAAATCAAGCATGCGCGCGCGGGTGGCTGCGCTTTTGCATTTGCGCGACTTTCCCTATCACCCGAATCGCAATGGCTGCGCACATTATTCCAAACGGCACCACATACCAGGCACTCAAAGGGATGCGTTTGAAATTGGAGTAGGTGAAGACAGCTGCCAAAACCCACATACCGCAGACGTGAATAGTTCTCCATGCTCGTCGTCCAATCAGGCGCGTGGTTGCTTTGAAAGAGGTCAATGTCATCAGGACAATGAAGAGGTAGCCAACGGACCCAGGAATATTGCCGACGGTTGTGCGTCCAGGCCAGAACTCAGGGTTCAGCTGACCATAGGTGTAAATCAGCAGAGCATGAACCAAGTGTGAGAATGCGAACGCAAGTCCTATGAATCGACGTTCGCGCACTAGGGTTTTAGAGAATGAAGACGGCACCAGAACCGCAAACGCAGATGCTGTAAAGGCTGCGAGAAACAGTGCGAATGAAGTGCGTGCTGTGGCTCGAATTGCGCTGCGTGCTGCTTCGACCAAGTCAGGGTTGAGCGCGAGGATCAATGCTGTCATCACTAGGACCAGCAGCGACAGCAGAGAGAATAAGGACCAGCCGTGGAATCGTGATAATTGGGCGTTCATTGCAACACTCTAGGGGAAAGGCCGAATCGGGCTTGTACGGTGATCGGCGGAGAGCGCAGTCTTTCAAGCAGGTGTGTTAGCGATGTGTCCGGAGGGGATCCCAGTGAAACATTCTGTGTCTGAGGCGATGCTAGATACATTCCAGTACACCGGACCGCTGACTAGTAAGGAGCGTTGTGACGTTTCCACAAGTCTTAATTCATCGGTCGGGTGTGGAGCCATTAAGAGCGATCACTCTCTGAGCGAAAAAGATCGTGAAGGAAAGGTTCAGGGCATTCTGGCGGAGCTAGGTATTCTCACTAGCCAGCTCACCACTACCACGAATGATCTGCACCGCACAGAAAACGAAATGAAGCTTTCGTCGTCGATGAAAAAGCTTTCGAATTCCCTTTCAGCTCCAAGGGACTGACGCACAACGCCACTGATTGAGCCTTCACTCACGTCGCTGGAAAGCTGTGGAGTCGCAATCTGCTTACAAGACACCATCGACAGCGAGATGGTTTATGTCTAACTCTCAAATCATTGGCCCCACTGACACGGTCGAAGGCTATCGCCTGAACTGCGACCAGCCCAGACAAGCCCCCGCGCCGTCCGCCCGTAAGCGTCCGCCCATTACACCTTGCGTAACTGCGAAATGGCACCCCACGTGATGACCCATTTGCATTCGATGTGTAGTGCACGCAGCCGTGAGCACCGGCAGAGCGCGGCCTATTTCATTGAAAAACTCGATCGAGTGAATCGGGAGCAGCTCAATTTGCTGAAAAATGCATCTGCCATTTTGTCCAACTACTCATCGTTCAACTCCTGACCTGTAGCTTCGCAAACTTGCTAGCCGACTATCGGCTAGCAAGGTAATGCTGAGAGATACCCACCGTACTATAGCTTTCCGGCCCAAACCTCAGGTTTGCGCGCAGTCCAAGGCAAAGCACGCTCTAGCTGACCTGCCAGACGCAGCAGCATGTCCTCTCGACCAAAGCCCGCTGAGAACTGCATGCCTATAGGCAGACCACTTTCTGGATCAAACGCCAGTGGCATGGACATAGAAGGGGATCCAGTCACATTAGCTAATGCGGTGAAGGGCGAGTGGGTGAATACGCGATCCATCCAACCCCTACCATCCAGATGCTCCTGACCTTCGTTATAGCTGCCTATTGCAGGGGGCAGCGCTGGTAGAGTCGGACTCAGCAGGATGTCGTATTTGCAGAAGAAGTTACCCATGCTACGGGTAACAAGATTTCTTAAATACATGGCCTCAAGCAAATCGATGGCGGTGAGTTGACTACCCATCTGATGCAGGGAAAGAGTGGCAGGCTCAAGAGTGCTGGCATCAATGGGGCGGCCGGTTCCCGCAGCGATGGCGTTGATCCAGGCAGCGGTATTTGCTGACCAGAACCGGGCATTCATTTCAACAAAGCTTTCCCAGCTTAGACCAATGTCCAAACAAACCTCGTCCACGTTATGACCCATGCCTTGGAGCTGAACAGCAACATTGCGAGTCGCATTTGCGACCGGTTCGATGGAGCGAGTGGCGTTCAGTGGATGCAGGAGAAGGCCAATCCGCAGTGATCCAGGCTCACGAGTCGTTTCCGACAAATAGGAATGCTGCGGCTTAGCGATCTCAAAGGGATCACCCACGGCTCCCCCCTCAATTGCATCCAGTAAAGCGGCACTATCGCGCACTGTTCGACTGACGACGCCGTGTACGGCAAGCCCAGCCCACACCTCGTCCACCGCCGGCCCCATTGAAATTCTGCCCCGGCTGGACTTAAGTCCGAATAGTCCGGTAGAGGCTGAAGGTACGCGGATAGAACCACCGCCATCGGTGGCATGCGCCGCAGGTACCAGACCGGCGGCTACGGCAGCGGCAGAGCCACCACTTGACCCACCAGCGCTGCGGCTCAGATCCCATGGGTTGCGAGTCGGCCTCGAAAATACGGCTTCAGTGGTGGTACTGGCGGCCAATTCTGGAGTGGTGGTTCTGCCGATGGTAACCAGACCTGCCTGCCGCAAGCGGGTCATCAGGTTAGAGTCCTCGTCGGCGATGCACCCGGCTGCCAAGCGACTGCCCAGCTCATTTAGGTGCCCCTTGGCAGTAAGACCCAAGTCCTTGACCAGAAAGGGTACGCCCTTGAACGGCCCAGTAGCTGCCTGGGGTTCACTCCCCCAAACCTCAACCAACGCATTGATCTTTGGATTGAGCTGCTCAATGGCGGACAGTGCCGCGGCACTGACTTCGGCTTGGCTGACTTGACCGCTGGCGATCAGCTCAGCAAGGCCCAGTGCATCGTATTCGGCGTATTCAGCGGTTCTCATCACATTCTCCGAGCCATTTACCTGGCAAAAGCGGTATGATTTGTACTTGTCAGTATCGAACGATACTGATTGGTATAGTAAGATACCTAAAGGTATCGCTGTCAAGCGGAGAACACCATGCGGCCCGAACGAATTCCACAGTTAGCCCCCAGAGAAAGGATTCTCGATGCAGCCGAGGAGTTGTTTTTCACTGAAGGCATCAGTCGGGTTACGGTGGATGCCATCGCGGCAAAGGCCAAATCGACCAAGATGACCGTCTACCGGCATTTCGATTCGAAAGACTCGCTGGTTCTTGAGTGGTTACGGTTGCTCGTCGATAAATATTCCGAGGTCTTCGAAGTGCTTTCGGCACAGTACGCCGGTGATCCCAAGGGGCAGATTCTCGGGTTTGCCCAGTTCATCGCGCATGACCTTTCGGCTGCGTCTTATAGGGGCTGTCCTTTCACCAATTCACTGGCGGAGATACCTGAGCCAGGAAATCCCGCCCGCCGACTCATCGAAGAACATAAAAAGCGTCAGTTCCTCCGGTTGGTGGTTCTCTGTGCCGAGGCTGATTTGCCCGAGCCGAACGAAGCGGCGATGGAACTCACTTACCTGATGGAGGGGGCTCAGGTCGTTTCGCAGAACAAAAGCATCGTGGGCGTCGGTGAAAACCTCATGAAGATGGTTCGGAAAAAAATCACCGGGTAAATCGAGAGGCAACTGACTGCTACCTATCTGCCACACCGTAATGCAACCGAGTCCACTTATGCGGCAGCAACTCCATAATCTCACTTGCCCTCTGCGTCGGCAGCCGCGTGAGTACATCCTTCAGGTAAGCATATGGATCATGTCCATTGAGTCGTGCCGATTGGATCAGACTCATGATCGCCGCCGCGCGTTTACCGCTGCGTAACGATCCCGCGAACAGCCAGTTCGAACGCCCAAGTGCCCACGAACGGATTTGGTTCTCGCACCAATTATTGTCAATGGGTACAGCCCCATCATCGAGATAGCGCGTCAGCGCTATCCAGCGTTTGAGGCTTTAATCCAAGGCCTTAGCGATGGCCGATCCCTCAGGCACAAGCTGTCGCTGGGCGATCATCCAGGTATGAAGGGCATCGATGATTGGCACTGCTTTTTCCTGCCGTATTCGCTGCCGGAGTTCTGGCTCTACCTCTCGAACTTCCCGTTCAACTTCGTACAAGGCCGCGATGTAGTGCAGCGCTTTCTCGGCGATCCGGCTCTTGTTGGTCGCGTGCAAATCGAAGAACTTTCGGCGCGCATGGGCCATACAGCGGACTTCAGTGATACCCAATTCGAAGCCTGCCTTGTAGCCTGCGAAGTCATCGCAGACCAGCTTGCCCTTTCAATTGCCCAGAAAGGCTCGGGCATGTTCACCAGCACGGCTCGGGCTGAAGTCGTAAACGACCGCCGCTAGGTCAGAGAAATGGCTGGTGGCATAGGCCCAGACATAAGCGCGATGAGTTTTCTTCGCGCCAGGTGTCAGCATTTGTACCGGCGTTTCGTGAGCGTGGACAACGCCATGCGCCAGCACGGCTTCGCGAAGTGCATCAACCTGCGGCTGTAATTGCACGCCGCAGTTGCCCACCCACTGCGCCAAGGTCGAACGGGCGATGGGCAGTCCGGCACGCCCAAAGATTTTCTCCTGCCGGTACAGCGGCAGATGGTCGGCGAACTTGGCCACCATGACATGTGCCAGCAGACCCGTTGTCGGTATGCCTTTGTCGATGACGTGCGCCGGCACCGGCGCTTGGATCAATGTTTCGCATTGCGCGCAGGCCCATTTCCCTCGGATATGGCGTTCGACGGTGAACACGCCGGGCGTGTAATCGAGCTTTTCAGTGGCATCTTCGCCGATACGCTTGAGAGCACAGCCGCACTGGCAGTGGCTGTTATCCGGTTCGTGGTGGATCAGCGTACGGGGGAACTGTGGCGGCAGCGCAGCGCGCTTGGGCTGCTGGCGCACTTTGGCTTCGACTGCTGTCGGTTGCAGCGCCTCAAGTTCGGCTTCGATAGCGGCGATATCGGTATCGATCAAGTCGTCGAGCAGGCTGGCCTGATCCGGACTTAGCTGCTCGCTGCGCTTGGCAAACTTGAAGCGCTTGAGCAGCGCGGTCTCGTGAGCTAGCTTCTCGTTGACCGACTTGTGATAGATGATTTGCTTGTCCATCGTCTCGACGCGCTGGATCAACTGCGCTGCCAAGGCACGCAGTTCTTCAGGGTTTAATCGATCGAGATTCGGATGCGAAGTCATACCGCCGACTCTGCCAGAGAGGGCTAATGGCGGCGATAGACTGATGGGCCAATTGCGCTGGCAGGCAGGACGTGGCAGGGGTTAAAGCACCGAGATAACTCCCCCGGAACCGACGCGCTGCCAAGGTAAACCGAGCACCAAGGCCTGAAGTTGCTCGGCATCCAACTTAACTTCGGAGCCATGCCGTGCGCCAGGCCAGAAGAACCGCCATTGTTGCAAACGCCGCGCTGCAAGCCAGATACCCACGCCGTCATGCACCAGCACTTTCATGCGATTGGCGCGGCGGTTGGCGAACAGATAAGCACAGTGCGGCTTCGCCGCACCGAACACCGCGACGACCCGCGCAAGCGCGGTGTCGGTGCCAGCTCGCATGTCCATTGGCTCGGTGGCGAGCCAGATGGTGTCGATGCGAATCATCGCAGCAGGTCTCGCAGGAAAGCAGTACACGCCGCTGCATTTTCTGCCGGCCAACTCACAACGACTAAACCTTTTGAATGCGGCACTTCGATACGGATCGTGACAGGAAGGGCCTGATGCGTCGGCACCGGCGGCGATGTCTTGACCGGGATGAAGGCGGTTTGAGGTGTCAGGTTTTTCTGCACATGCACACGTATCCATTTATGGACGAGGTTGGCGTTAAGATTATGGGTCAACGCGACATTGGCGATCGAGGTGTCAGGCTGCGCGCATTCGGCAATGACTTGGGCCTTGAAGGATTTGGAATAGGAACGGCGTTCTTGTGGCATGGGCGTCCGCTTAAAAAGGCTAAAAATGGTGTCCACTTAAATTTAGGTGGACACCATCGCCTCAAGCGACTGTGTCAGGAAGGCGTGTTGCCCAGACGGTTACGTACGCCCGTCGACACTCATGCGTAATCGATCTCATGCTGCGCATCGCTCTGGGTTTTTTGGGCGAGTAGGTTGGTTGCGTGTTCACGAGGCTCTATCAACATTGTTTCATCCTGCACAATTAAGCCATGACATCTCTGCCCATTCTCTAAAGCACCTTTGTTGGTGAAACTGATCCCATAAGCGATCAACCGCTGGGGTTGTCGCAGCGTTCTCCATTGCTGGGAGATTCCAATGTATGGCACTACTCAATCCTGCCCTGGCGGCTCCTATCCGGATACTTCAATCGTGCTTCATCGTGAGCACGAAGCGGGCTTTTTGCTTCCTCAGTTCATGGGAGCGTTGGCAAGTGAGACCAGCGGATTAGGCATGACTGATATGTGCCAACCGCAATCAGGCGAAGGTTTGTTTTCGAGGCTTTGTGCCTCACTGATGCATTCGCTGAAGCTCCGGTCGTTATTCCTCAAATGAAATTGGACAGCCGGGTGCTGTGCATTCCCTACAGAGAACTGAAATGAGCTACGACTTCGATCTATTTGTCATCGGTGCCGGTTCGGGTGGAGTGCGTGCTGCACGGTTTGCAGCAGGTTTTGGTGCAAAAGTAGCGGTTGCCGAAAGCCGATACTTAGGCGGCACGTGTGTGAATGTCGGCTGCGTTCCAAAAAAATTGTTGGTTTACGGTGCCCATTTTGCTGACGACTTCGAACAGGCCGAAAGCTTCGGCTGGACAGCGGGCAAGGCGAATTTCGACTGGCCATCGCTTATTGCGAACAAGAACCGTGAAATCGATCGTCTCAATGGCATCTACCGTAAGCTTTTGATTGATAGCGGCGTCACGTTGCTCGAAGGCCATGCGCGATTAGCAGATGCGAACCATGTCGATATAAACGGCCAGCGTTTCAGTGCTGAGCGGATTTTGATTGCGACTGGCGGGTGGCCGCAGATTCCGGAGATTCCGGGACATGAACATGCGATCACTTCGAATGAAGCATTCTTCCTGGAAGAGTTGCCTAAGCGAATCCTGGTGATCGGCGGTGGCTACATTGCCGTGGAATTCGCCGGTATTTTCAACGGGCTAGGAGCGGAAACCCGGCTGCTGTACCGAGGCAATCTGTTTTTGCGAGGGTTCGATCAGTCGGTTCGTACTCATCTGGCAGAGGAGTTGACTAAGCGCGGGTTGCGATTAGATTTCAACACTGACATTGTTCGAATTGATAAGCAGCCGGACGGAAGTTTGCTAGCGACGCTTCAGGATGGAACGCAGCTTGAAACTGATAGCATCTTCTACGCCACTGGTCGAAGGCCTATGCTCGATAATCTTGGGCTGGAAAACACGCGCGTCGAACTCACCGAGGCTGGCTACATTGACGTGAATGAGCACTTTGAAACTCGCGACCCTTCCATTTTGGCTCTGGGGGATGTGATCGGCGGTGTCCAGTTAACACCCGTTGCGACAGCAGAGGGCATGGCAGTTGCCCGTCGGTTGTTCAAACCTGAGCAGTATCGCCCGGTCGATTATCGACACATTCCGACCGCTGTGTTCAGTCAGCCGAACATAGGCACGGTGGGGCTTACCGAACAGCAAGCCGTTGAGCAGGGCCACAAAGTAGTGGTGTTCGAGAGCAGGTTCCGCCCCATGAAATTGACTCTCACCGAGTCGTCAGAACAAACGCTCATGAAGCTGGTAGTGGACGCAGAATCTGATCGAGTGTTGGGATGCCACATGGTCGGTTCGGAGGCGGGGGATATCATTCAAGGCTTAGCAATTGCTCTTAAGGCGGGTGCCACCAAACGACTTTTTGATGACACTATTGGCGTTCATCCGACCTCCGCAGAAGAGTTCGTAACCCTCCGTACGGCCGTGAGTAGCAGGTAACGGAGGATGGCGATTCATATACATTTTGCGGCCGCCTCTTGATGGTAAACCCGCTCCATGTCTCTGGCGCTCGAACAACTAGTCGCTGGTACACAGATCCCTTACGCTGGTAGTCGTGTCACTGTCGTCAGCCCTGAACTGGCCGCGCATTTCCAGCTCGGGGACCATCTGCTGGTAGAGCAAGTCAATGGCGAGCTATTGCTGATCCCCGTGGCTGATCCGCAAGCAGCTTGCGCTGCGATCGAGCATGCGCACATGGCATTTACTGCGATGGCAGGTGCGTCGGATCAAGCGATAACGACATTCTTCGATCTTTTCGCGCTACGCCTTGAAGACTCTGATTGCTGGTCATTGATCGAAGCAGCAAACCTTGCTCACATTGATCGAGCAAAAGCTCGTGGCCGCTCCACTACACGCTTGCTTGCCGACGAGCGCATGCGGCTGGATATGATTGAGGGGCTGCGAGCCTGGCGCGATGCACCTGCTTCACGCGCAAGGGTGATCAGTTGTGTGGAGCATGATGGCTGGAAGGTAGGACAAGTTGTATCCCCGCTCGGGATCGTCGCATTCGTCTTCGAAGGCCGCCCTAATGTCTTCGCTGATGCTGCGGGCGTGCTACGCACCGGCAACACAGCAGCGCTTCGCAACGGTAGCGATGCCTTAGGTTCCGCGAGAGCAATTGTTACTCATGCACTGAACCCAGCATTAAACGATTCGGGCTTACCCTCGGGTGCAGTGTCGCTGGTTGATAGCATCAATCACGCTGCCGGTTGGGCGATGTTCGCCGACTGGCGTCTGTCACTTGCCGTAGCTTACGATCCGCAAACGGTAAAGCGATGGGGTTGAACAGAACATAAAGCGCACCCTGATCTGATCAGGATGCGCTTTATTTCATTTTTGCTTGATTAGGAATTTTCGAGTGAGGTTCGCGACGTCTTCCAGCCGTGTGTCCATAACGAAATGTCCCCCGTCGAGAATCGCAATCTCTGCATTGGGCAAGTCCCGGCGAAAAGCTTCAGCGCCTGCAACGGTAAAGGCCAAATCATGCTTGCCCCAGACAACCAATGTGGGCAGCTGATGTTCACGCAGCCATTTCTGCCACGCCGGGTAGGCATCGAGATTGGTGCGATAGTCGTAGATCAGTGCCATTTGAATCGCGCCCTCACCGGGGCGGTTGAGGAATGCCGCTTCGTCCTGCCATAAATCGGGGTTGTACGCTGTTACGTCCGGGTCGCTGCCGACATGCCGCTGTCGAGTTACATCTAGAGATAAATGAGCATCCTGGAACTTGGCCTCATAGGCATTACGATCGGCCCAGTAAGCTTTGCGGCTGTCCCACATTTTGCCCAGGCCTTCGGCATAGATGTTGCCATTCTGGAAGATCATCGAAATCACGGCTTGCGGTCTTGCCATCGCTAATCGCATACCGACGGGAGCGCCGTAGTCTTGCATAAACAAGCTGTATCGTTTGAGCCCGACTGCATCTGTGAAGTGCTCAATCACCTTCGCAAGGTGATCAAATGTGTAGACGAACTTGTCTGGTGGGGGCGCAGCGCTGTTACCGAAGCCTGGGTAGTCCGGAGCAATGAGGTGGAAACGGTTACCCAATTGCTTCATGAGATCGTCGTACATACGAGACGAGCTGGGCACTCCATGAAGGAGTAATACGGAGGGGGCGCTGGGGTCGCCAATTTCTCGATAGGCAATATTTACCCCATCCACCGTCACTTGGCGATACTGCATTTTTGGCGTTTCCGCTTGGGCGTGTCCGAAGCCCAAAAGCATCGTCAGAACGAGAGAGGAGAGGTATTTAAGTAAGGGCATCACCGGTACTCCAGTGGGTGCAGAGCTAATCTGCGGAGAAATCTGGCCTGCGCGTTGATGTTGTTTTGCGCTGTATCTAATACTCGATAAACCACTGAGTCTGAGGAATGACTAACATTGACAATGCGGTATTTCACCTGGTGAAAGAATCATGAGGGCGGACGTATTTAAATGACGACACAGAGCTGGGCATCTTCGCGGCAGCGGTCAGATATACAATGCATTACGAACCCAATCTTTCGGTGATCCAATGCTTCTCAGACATTTGCGGTATCTGTTGGCAGTAGCTGACCACGGTGGCTTCACCCGGGCCGCAGAAGTCCTTCATGTGTCTCAGCCAACACTGTCGCAGCAGATACGGCAGCTGGAAGAAACGCTTGGCGTCAGCCTTTTTGACCGAACATCCCGCACTGTCAGACCCACAGATGCTGGACTCGCCTACATCGAATGCGCCCGGCGCGTACTGGTGGAGCTGGCGGCGGGTAAACGGGCATTGCACGACGTGAAAGACTTGTCCCGTGGCACGTTAAGGCTTGCCATGGCCCCAACCTTCATGGCGTACGTATTAGGTCCATTAGTGCGTGATTACATCTCCCAATTCCCGAACATTCGCTTAGAGATTTTCGAGCTGTCGATGGGCGACATCGAAACGGGATTGGTCGATGACTCGTTGGATATTGCTGTTGCATTTGACCAAGTGAGAAACGCCGATATCGAATCAATCCCGGCCTTCGTCGAGACACTCGGTCTGATGGTTGGGCGCGCTCACCCACTCTATGACTGCCAGGATGCACTCACGACGGGCCAATTAGCTCAACTGGATTTTGCTCTGCTGACCCCTGACTTCGCTACGCGCATTTGTATCGATGAGTACTTCACCAAGGCGAAAATCACGCCAAAGGTGACGATTCAGGTCAACTCCGTAAACACGTTGCTTGAAGTCATCCGAAACACCGCGGTCGCTACCATTCTTCCTGAACCCATAGCCACGCAGGATCGCGCTCTGCACAAGCTGACCTTGCTCGACAAGGCGCCTCAACGTGGCGTGTCGATTCTAAGGCGAAAAAATAACTACCACAGTGCAGCGTCGATCGCGTTCATGAATTTGATGCTTGGATCCGTGGCAGTGGACTGAGAATAGAGTGCTGACCATTACGCCCAGTGAAATGCTGGATTGTAAATAATGGTAATTCCTCTGTTTGGTAGGGAAGAGCAGGATGACTCCATCGACACGATCACCGGGTCGAATCCAAAAACAACCGGAGTACGTCATGTCCCAACAACCAATCAAGCTTTATCGTCACCCATTGTCTGGCCACGCGCATCGTGTCGAATTGATGCTCTCACTGCTCGGCCAGCCAACAGAGTTGATATTTGTGGATCTGATGAAGGGCGCGCACAAAATGCCCGAATTCCTAGCGCTCAACAGCTTCGGCCAAGTACCGGTGATCGATGATAACGGCACCGTTCTAGCTGACTCGAACGCCATTCTGGTCTATCTCGCTGCTAAATACGGCAACGGTGAGTGGCTGCCCAGTGACCCCGTAGTGCAAGCAAAAGTACAACGCTGGTTGTCCGTTGCCGCCGGGCAGATCAACTCAGGCCCCGCTACCGCTCGACTGATCACCGTGTTCGGTGCCGGCTACAATGCGGAAGATGCGATCAGCAAGTCCCACACCCTGCTGACGGTAATGGAGCAAGAGTTGGGTAACAGTAAATTCCTGGCTGGCGACAAACCGACCGTTGCAGATGTAGCAGCCTACACCTATGTCTCCCACGCCCCAGAAGGTAATGTTGCACTGACCGACTATCCTAACGTGCGTGCCTGGTTGAGCAGCATCGAGGCATTGCCAAATTTCGTGGGTATGCAGCGTACTGCCAAGGGTTTGCAACAAGCTTGATCCAACGGGCGGAGCTACCCGGGGAAAATCCCGGGTAGTCTTCGCTTATTTAACTACGATCTCTTCGAATTTTCGCCTGTTGCACCAGTCATCTGGATAGGGTTTGCACCAGTCGCTCCAGGCGACGCTTTTTTGCATTTATGTCTGCTCGCTCTCGCGATCAGATCTTGCTGTCCCTACATCACGGCAGAGTCGCCTATGGATCGCTTTCAGGAAATGCAGATATTCATGACGGTGGCCGAAGAAGAAGGTTTTGCGGCCGCCGCCCGTCGTTTGAATATTTCCCCTCCCAGCGTTACCCGCGCCATTGCCGCTATGGAGGAACGCATCGGCACCCAGTTGCTCTCGCGCACAACTCGTAGCTTGCACTTGACTGAGGCAGGGCAACGGTACCTGGATGATTGCCGGCGAATACTCGGTGAGGTCAATGAAGCGGAGGAAGCTGCTGCTGGCAGCTACTCAATTCCGTGTGGGCACCTGACGGTGACAGCTCCCGTGCTTTTCGGTGAGTTGTACATTGCGCCTTTGCTGGCTGAGTACCTGGATCAATTTCCTTCTGTACATCTCAACGCGTTACTGGTTGACCGCGTGACAAGCATGATTGATGAAGGTATCGATGTGGCGATCCGTATTGGCCATTTGCACGAGAATAATCAGCACGGTATAAAAGTTGGCGAGGTACGCCAGGTAATTTGTGGCGCCCCCAAGTATTTCGAGGAATTCGGCAGGCCCCGCCATCCTGGAGAATTAGGTTCCGCCAAAATCGTTATGTCTTCCGCGAGCCATTTGTTGAGCGATTGGCAATTTGAGAATGAAGGAAATGCACTTAGCTTTCGTTTCGATCCGCGGCTAGTCGTTACCGCAAATCAAGCTGCCATCAATATTGCTTGTCTGGGCTGGGGTGTGACACGCGTCTTGTCCTACCAGGTGGCTAGTCAAGTAGCCGCCGGTGAACTGGAAGTGGTACTCCAAGATTTTGAACCGCCCGCTTTGCCCATCCAGGTCGTTTACCTCAAGAGTAACCGCGTACCAGCGAAGATACGTACGTTCGTGGATTTCCTCACGGAACGTCTGGGATGTGATACGGCGCTTCGACCTACTATGAAAAGTATGCTGTGATGGACCGCTTTCATGAAATGCTCATGTTTGAAGCGCTATCAGAGCGGCCAAGCCTAGCGGCGGCAGCGCGCCGCCTGAACGTTTCTGGCCCGACAGTCGTTCGCGCGATTGCTCGGTTGGAGACGCGTCTCGGGGTGCCGTTATTGCAACGGAGCACTCGTGGAGTGTCGTTGACTGAGTCGGGTGCTGCATTTATGGCTGATTGCTCCCGCATCCTCAAAGAAATCGAAGACGCAGAAGCATCAGCTAAAGGCCTTCATGTTCAGGCTCAGGGTAATCTGACTGTATTGCTTCCACTCCTTTTCAGCCGCTATGTAATGACGCCTTTGCTTGCGAATTACATGGAGTTTTATCCCGAAGTCACAGTATTCGCTCATTATCATGATCGTTTTCCGAACATGAACGAGGAGGGGCTTGACGTGGCCGTGCTGGTCGGAAGTTTGCCCAGTTCCTCGTTGATAGCAAGGCCGGTTGGCTACGTTCGTACGATCGTGTGCGCCAGCCCCACATATCTCGAAGCTCATGGTGTGCCCGCCGAGCCGGAGGATCTCAAAGGTCACCGGCTGATTGGCATTCAAGCTTATCGGGAGAGGATCAACTGGGATTTTTCCAACCAAGGCGATCAATCCATCATTAAGGCCCGATCACGCCTCAACTGCACCACCGTTCAAGCTGCCATCGATGCGGCGGCTCATGGCGCGGGACTTACGCGCTGCCTCAGTTATCCCGTCTACGATTATTTAAATGGCGGTCGGTTACGCAGGGTGTTGCAACCTTTCGAATTGCCAGCGCTTCCAGTTCATGTCGTTTACCGAGAAGGGCGTAGAGCTTCAATGAGAGTGCGCAGTTTTGTCGACCACATTGTCGAGGGCCTGCGCGAACATCCGGCAATGTTGCCGGATGCTCATTGAGTGTTCGGCGATCCCGGACTGAGATCGCCGACTAGCTTCATTTGGCGTTCGCTGCCTTTTCGATCAGGCTGGCGACGACTTTCGGATTGGACACCATCACAACGTGCGACGCGCCTTTGACCACGACTGTCTGCTTGGAGTGTGCCCGCTCAGCCATAAAGGCCTGCGCTTGTGCTGGGATGTTTTTATCAGCGTCGCCGTAGACAAACCAGGAAGGAATGGTTTTCCAAGCCGGTTCGGTCGATGGTTCATTCAGCGCAGCAACGGTAACGGGGCGTTGAGTCGCAGCCATCAATTGGGCGTCTGCATTGGAAACGTCGGCTGCGAACTGGTCGTGGAATTTGCCTTGCTGGATATACAGATCCTTACCTCCGTCAGCCAAGGCTACTGGAGGAGCGAGGGTAGGGCCCAGCGTACCACCCGGAAAACGGCCAGATAACTCTGCGGTGGATTCACCTGCTTCGGGTGCAATGGCTGCGACGAATACTAGCGCTTTGACATTGGTGTTGCCGTAGGCCGCTTCGCTGATGACCGGGCCACCATAGGAATGTCCGACCAGCACGACCGGCGTGTTGATGCTGCCGAGAACGTCTGCCACTGATTGCGCGTCACCTTTGAGTGAGCGCAAAGGGTTCGAGGCTGCGATCACTGGGTAACCGTCTTTTTCCAATATTTTGACGACACCATTCCAACTGCTGGAATCGGCGAAAGCGCCGTGAACCAATACGACAGTCGGTTTGACCGGCGCAGCCATCGCTGCGGTGGCTGTAACCATCGCGGCCGCTAAGGCCAGACCTGCAAATATCTTTCTCATCTGTGTTCCTGTGCATGCGGGAGATGGGTTGTGGAGCGACAGGCCTATTTAAACCGTTAGGTGTGTCCCGTATGTGTCCCGGTATCTAGTGCTACGCATTGGAACGTTTCTGACGCCGCGTTTGCTACAAACCGATACAAAGGTCCTCCAGCATTTCAGCGGGCGAAACATTGGATTGTGTTTTGTGTTCGTTCTCATCAAAGCGATTAAGGCGGAGCATGCGTTTTGAGCACTTTATTAAACACCTGATTGCGGAGACACCTATGAAACGAGTACTCATGCTGTTAGCCAATGGTGTCGAACCCATGGAAATGGCGGCTTTCACCGACGTGCTCGGCTGGGCCGATTTACTAGGTGATTGTCCTATTGAGTTAGTGAATGCAGGCCTTCGCAGAAAAATCGTCACCACATTTAGTCTCACGCTTAATCCAAGTTTTCTGCTTCGTGATTTGGACGTAAGTAGCTTTGATGCTCTGGCATTGCCGGGTGGTTTCGAACCGGCAGGATTCTATGAGGAAGCTCTGAGTGAGCCTTTTCTTGAAACCATTCGCCACTTTGTTGATGCCGGCAAACCCGTCGCCAGCGTTTGTGTGTCGTCGGTGTGCTTGGGTGTTGCGGGCGTGTTGCGTGGCAAGAACGCGACGACCTATCACCAGGAAGGCGGAAAGCGGAAAAACCAGTTAGTGGAAACCGGGGCTCTGTTCGTAGACCGACCAGTCGTTGTTCACGACAACATTATTACTTCCAGCGGTCCAGGCACGGCCACAGAAGTCGCTTTTTTGCTTTTGAAAAAACTGACCAGTTCTGAAAACGCGACTTACATCCGCCAAAAAATGCGCTTCGCTACACCTCATCGTGACTGGTATGACACGCCGCAAGTGGCCTAGCTCCCACTAAATATTATCAATAGACTTTCTTAAGGTAGTTGTATGAATGACACAGCACTCATCGTCGTTGATATTCAGAACGACTATTTCTCCGGTGGGAAATGGGAGCTAAATGCGGTTGACTCGGCAGCCGATAAGATTTTTGAATCGGGCGCAATTTTACTGTGCTTGGCTAAACGTCGAGGTCAGTTTTTTCCGAAAGACTCGAAAGGGGCGGCGTCGGTTCTACAGTGGTTATTCTGGCAGGCTGCCAGTCTCGGCCCGATACTGGGGCAAGCAGTGTTTTTCTTAAACTACGCGTCCGAGCATGTGCCGCTTGCTGTAGAGCGATTCAGTAAGGAGACCGAGCGACTTTATAGATTGATGGAGCCGCAGTTGAGCCATCACCCGTTCATTGCGGGTGAATATTCGATCGCTGACATGGCAATTTACCCATGGTTGCTGCAACACGAGAAGCAAGGAACGAAATTGGAAATCTATCCGCACATTGCCGCATGGCTAGCGAAAATCACTGCGCGGCCAGCGGTGATCCGGACCTACGCTAAAGGAGAGGAGATTCGTCCATCAGGACAAACCGATGAAGACAGGAAAAAGCTCTACAGGTTGTCGTAAGGACCGTCGCTGCGACTGAAGTAAATGAAGTAAAGGCGTGCGGGACGCCGTTGTGTCTCGCAGATACGTGTAGCGCTCCGGCCTGCAAGACGTTGTATTGATGGTATCAGTGGGTGCGTAGTGAGCACCTCGCCGGTGAAGCCATCAGTGGACGCTGTGCGGCGAGTGAATTGCACCTGTTTACGAATATGTAGAGGTGATCATGGATAAATCCGATGAGCAAGGGTCTTCACCCTGGCACGCTGGTGAGCGACAGTTGCAAGAAAGTGTCGGCGTGGCGCAGCAGATGGAGCACTTCGGGCGAAAGGTTGTTCGCGACTACATGCCGGATCAGCATCGTTCGTTCTACAGCCAACTGCCTTATCTAGTGGTGGGTGCGGTCGACCAAAATGGCATCCCATGGGCGACGTTGATCGAGGGCCCTCCAGGGTTTGTTCACTCACCCGACCCACGTAGCTTGCAACTCGACCGCCTCCCCGCTGACGGCGATCCAGTCAAGCCCGCTTTGGGAATGGGCGCCGCAGTCGGGCTACTTGGCATCGACTTGAAAACCCGAAGGCGCAATCGAATGAACGGCAATATCAACACCGTCTCCTCTGACGGTGTTGCCGTTTCTGTCGTGCACGCTTTCGGCAACTGTCCTCAGTACATCCAATTGCGAAGTGTCGAGCCCGTGAGCGTTGGGCGCTCTTCATCCAATGTTGCAGCAAAACGCCTGCACGAATTGGATGAGGCGGCTACAGAGATGATTCGCCAGGCCGACACGTTCTTCCTCGCCAGCTACGTCGACCTCGAAGGAGACCCATCCAGACGCTCGGTTGACGTTTCGCACCGCGGCGGTAATCCAGGTTTTGTCAGGGTCGAAGGCAACGTGCTGACGATCCCCGATTTCGCCGGCAATCTGCATTTCAATACATTGGGCAACCTGTTGCTCACCCCTAAAGCCGGTTTAGTTTTTGTCGATTTCTCGTCAGGTGATGTGCTCCAAGTGGCCGGGCGCACGGAGCTTATTCTTGAGGGGCCGCAGATCGCTGCATTCCAAGGGGCCGAAAGACTCTGGACCTTGACGGTGGAGCATGTCGTCCTAAGGCGAGCCGTGTTGTCGCTGCGCTGGGTATTCGAGAGTTTTTCGCCGAACAGTATGATGACCGGCAGCTGGGAAAAAGCTGAAGGTCGTTTACAGGCCGATGCCCTGCGCGACCAATGGCGGCATCTGCGCGTCACCCGAATCGTCGAAGAGAGCAGCACCATTAGCTCTTTTTATCTGGAACCTGACGATGGCGCGGGGTTGCCGCGTTTCGAGGCGGGCCAGCATTTACCGGTACGGTTTAGCCTGGTTGAAGGGCAGCCTCACCTTGTCAGAACTTACAGTGTTTCGAGCGCACCTTCTGACAACTTCTTCCGTATCAGCGTCAAGCGCGATGGGTTGATTTCGTCGCACTTGCACGACCAGATTCGGGTGGGGGACCTGATCGAAGCCCGTGCCCCCCAGGGACGATTTACAGTGAGAACGGATGAGCATCGGCCATTGGTTCTATTGGCCGCTGGTGTCGGGGTTACGCCGCTGCTGTCGATGCTACGTGAAGTGATCTACGAAGGAGAGCGAATTCGTCGCACTCGGCCGACCTGGTTTATTCAGAGCGCACGTAATCTGGCGGAGCTGGCATTTCGGGACGAGCTGTTTGAGCTGGCAACACGTGCGAAAGACAAGATTCGTGCATTGCGACTTCTGAGTCAGCCGGAGCAGCACGCTCGCGAGGGCGAAGACTTCGAATTGGCTGGACGCGTGGATGTCGCTTTACTCAAGGCGCTGTTGCCGCTGGATGATTATGACTTTTACTTGTGCGGCCCCGGCGCGTTCACCCAGGCTCTATACGATGGGCTACGTGAACTACGCATCGGCGATGATCGCATTCACGCTGAAACCTTTGGGCCTTCCACTCTGGTTAGGTTACGTGATCAGTTGACCCCGGCGGTAGAGCAAGTTCCGCCAGCCGGTAACCCGGTTAAAGTACTGTTCGCGACGTCTGCGAAAGAGGCGCGTTGGGAGCCAGGAAACGGCAGCTTGTTGGAGCTGGCTGAAAGTCGTGGTCTGAATCCGGACTTCAGTTGCCGCGGCGGGTCGTGTGGGACTTGTCGTACAAAGCTGATCAGTGGGGAGGTGCACTATTTGAACTTGCCCGCTGAAATGCCGGCTCAGGGAGAGGTCTTGATTTGCTGCGCAGTGCCAGCGCAAAGCAAGGAGGGCGACGCCCCCCTGGTTTTGGATCTGTAACATGAATGCCTTCTCTATCGCTCATCCCGCGAGACGCGGGTTGAGCGCTTGAGCCAAACCGCCTTCACGGTCGAGTTGAGCGAGGTCATCAAATCCACCCACATGCCAGTCGCCGATGAAAATTTGCGGAACCGTGCGACGGCCGCTGCGGTTTATCATTTCGACCTTCTGATCACCTGACTGCACGTCGATTTCGGTATAAGAAATACCTTTAGAGTTAAGCAGCTGCTTAGCACCACGGCAGTAAGGGCAGGTGCTGGTTGTGTACATAATGATTTCAGGCATGAAGAGTCCTCCTCGTTTAGACAATTTAGGCTGCGGCTTTTTCTACACGAACGTGTACAGCGCAGGTATCAGGGTGCTGTGCCAACGATTTGAAGCTGCGATTATCAGAGTCAAGGGCGTCAACCGATCCGGTTTCGATGTCGTAAACCCATCCATGCAAATTCAACAAGCCTTTTTCCTGAGCAATGCGCACGCTTGGGTGAGTCTGGATATTGGCCAGTTGGGCAATCACGTTTTCTCGAACCATCGAGATTACTTTTGCCGCGTCATCGATGTGATGGCGAGACTCGTTGATGACCTTCGCGGATTCAGCATGTTGCAACCACCCGGCGACAGCAGGGAGATGGTCCATGCATTTGCACTTGGCAACAGCCGTCATTGCACCGCAATCCGAATGGCCGCAGATCACGATATCGGTCACCCCGAGCACCGCCACGGCGTATTCGACCGTCGCGGACACACCGCCTGGATGGGGGCTGTACGACGGCACGATATTGCCCGCGTTCCGGATCACGAACAGTTCACCAGGCTCTTGTTGCGTCAACAGTTCTGGTACTACGCGGCTATCGGAACACGTGATGAACAACGTGCCTGGATGCTGCGTGGTGGCCAGGTGTTTGAATAGGTCCGTCCTTTGTGGAAATGCTTCTTTCTGAAACTTCAAAAAACCTTCAATGAGCGCTTTCATGGGATTGGCCTTTAGCAGGTAGTTAAGTTGGGGAACATTCAGTTGGTACAGCCGCGACCTATCACGCTGTATTCAAGGATACGAGTGTCACTGTGCGAATCTTTGTAGGTCATTTGCACTGGCACTGGACCGCAGACGTCTGCTGCTTCAGTAATGTTGATGACCTTGGCAATATCCAAGTGCATGCCATAGACATACGGAGTAGCTTTTGGCGCAACCGAAGCTTCCTGTGCATAGGCTGACAACGAAGCTGTCAGGGACAGGGCGAGAAACAGAAATTTTTTCATGACGAATCCTCCATTTAGATTTGGTGAGTCGGTGAAGTGGGTAAATGTGTTGAAGCAGGCCCGCTACGAGTGCGGGCCGAATTACATTTCCAGTCGCCTTCTTAGAAAGGACGCAGTGGCAGGAACTTCCCGTCGAGGGTGATCACTGCGCGGTGGCCGCCTTCAGGATCTTCAACTTTTTTCATATCGAGCTTAAAGTTAATCGCGCTGATGATGCCGTCGCCGAACTGTTCGTGAACCAAGGCTTTCAAAGTGGTGCCGTAGATTTGGATCATTTCGTAGAAGCGGTAGATGGTAGGATCCGTAGGGACACCGGAAAGGCTGCCACGCAGCGGGATGATTTGCAGGCGCGCTACCGAGTCGGCGTCCAGGTCCAGTTTTTTACCGATCACTTTCGCGGCAGTTTCTGGAAGTGGGTGCTGGCCGAGCAGGGCAGCGGTCACGTAGGCCAGACCGAGGCCAGTGCCTTCTGCCATGTCTTCGAAAGACAGGTTTTTGCGGGCTTTGGCGTCCAGAATTTTAGCGGTCAGTTCTAGGCTGGTGTCGTTGTAAGCGTGAGACTGTTGCATGGTGTTTCTCCTATCTGAATGCTTGGGTTAGTGTTGCTTGATGAGTGCTGCTTGGTGTGAAGCCATGTTCTGCCGTTTGCTCGATAGCGTCCAAGACCGATAAACAATGCTTCGCATAAGCTCTGCCTATAGGTTTGAATCGAGAGTGCTCATGAACGTTGAAAACTCGGAAGCGATACTGCTGATTCCAGGCGGTTACTTGGTTTGGATTGATGTGGATGAGGCAAGCGTCGGTGGAGCAGGAACGGCTATGCGCTTCGACTTGCCCTTGCATGCTCACAACCTGCCGTTGATGCATAGTCACGAAACCAAGCTCGTAGTGGCGCTAAGAGGGGAGTTGGATATCCGTAGCGGTCGACAACGGATTGCATTGCTGCACGAGGGCGATGCCATACAACTTGAACCGGGAATTGCGCACCGCATCCATCAAGTCGGATCAACTCCGAGTGTCGTGGGTGCAGTGCTATGGCCTGGCGCAGTTGAACGAGCTTTCCGAGAAATCGCCGCGTTAGTTGTGCGAGGCACCTATCAACGTAGCGAGATGATTCGACTCCTCTCCCGATACGGCGTGATTTGGGCTGAAAAACCCCTTACAAATAGTCATCAAACAGTTGCTGTTCGACCTTTTTTCGATTTCCTGCGCGAAATGCCTAGCCCGCTGGCTCACGCGCTTGAGCACAGATGGAAATGAGGGGCTGTTCTCTCAATTTAGCGCTCAGGATGGCGAGAGAAAAGAGCCCGCGGGCGGCGGGCTCAGTGGCAACAACTGCATTTATTGGGGGGAGGGGGCATGCATTCGGTTTCCTTTGACTTCCACTTCTTGACCGATGGCAAACTCTTTGCGCGGCGAGCGCACCACTCGTTCTTCACCGGTGTTGCTTCGGACTGCGTAGGCGCGCTCCTCTAGACCTGCAGCTTTTTGCACTTCCCGGCCACCGAAAATTCCTAGCGCAGCTCCGATTATTGCGCCTAACGGGCCGCCAGCGGCTCCGCCGATTAGGACGCCAGTACCTGCACCAAATGCTGCCCCTGCTGTAGTGTCCTCAGCTTGCGAGAGGACTTCGTCTGCGCTTGCGTGAGAGAGTTGGAACAGGAAAATTCCAATTGTTAGAGTGACTGCATAAAATAGTTTCATGCTGCCTCCGATTGGCTAGCATGGCAGTAATAGCCATGCAGTTCTATTTAGCGTGCTAATCAACTTGCCATCTAACGGCGCTTTTATTTCTTCGTCAGTTAGCGCAGCCTTTGCCCTCCTCAAAGACCCAGGTCGGAAAGGCTTGGATGATCGTCCGGACGACGGCCCAGCGGCCACCGAAACTTGCGTTCTGCCTCTTTGATGGGCATGTCGTTGATGCACGCAAAACGGTTCGCCATTAGACCGTTCTCTGCGAATTCCCAGTTTTCGTTTCCGTACGAGCGATACCAATTCCCGGAATCGTCGCGCCACTCATAGGCGTAGCGGACAGCAATACGATTTTCGGTGAACGCCCATAACTCCTTGATGAGTCGATATTCCAACTCCTTACGCCATTTTCGCGTAAGGAACGCCTGAGCCTCCGCCCGATTGACCGCAAAATCGACACGATTGCGCCATTTGGTGTCGGTGGTATAGGCCAATGCAACTTTCTCAGCGTCTCGGCTGTTCCATCCATCTTCAGCCAGACGAACTTTGAGAGTCGCTGACTCACGATCAAACGGGGGTAGCGGGGGACGGGTCTCAGATTCAGCCATGATGACTACTCCACATTTAGGTACATCCGGGATAAAAACTTATGGTCCGCGAGAAGCTTAGTTAGATTAGGAACGTTGGGGGCGCCCATCAAGCATTTCGAGACTAAATAAATACGCTGGCGTGAGAAACGAAATTTGGAACTGATCAACCTTCATTGACTGCTTCATGCGACGGCGTCCAACGTAACAAGTAGGCCTTTAGCGGCCATGTTAGAGTGGCTGTTTAGAGCGGTCCAAGAACCGAAAGAACTAACGGTGGTTCGGTTATGTATGATAGGTCTAACGTAATTTAGGCTCCGTGCTACATAACATAGAGCTGCCTGCGGCGCTGCTAGTTTAATCTTACAATGAGTGCAACAGTGAGGGTGTTCACCGTCCGATTGATGAGCAAAACATTATGCTGCTCCCTTGGCAGTAAGCGTCTGGCAGATACACCTTGTCAGCAATATGATGGCTGCCTGCAAAAGCTGTTGCCTAGCGGCATGACATGGGTAGCATGAGGAATATCTGTTCGTATGAAACCACCGTGCAGATAAAACGCATCGCCCTCAGGCGTATCAGTAGACAGAATGCGCGACTGGCGCACAGCTTCATGCGGGAGACCTGGATACGTCGAAGCAGGCCACCGATCAGCAGACCTTCTTCGCTCCAGTCAAATTGAAAGGCCTCACCGAGAGCAAAAGTCAGCGGTACAAAAGCGCTTAAAGACTTGCCTTGCTCGCCCCGCCAAGAGCGGACAAACGCCGTGAGCTGGCTGTAATCGCCGTCATAACCCTCGGCCTTGATCTGCTCAAAAAGTGCTTTGGCGCTCCTGCGGTGTAAGCGGCAGGGGAAGTCACCTTCCGAACTCCAGCATTAAGGACGATGGTGTCGGCGTATTTTTAAGCGGACGCGATCGCCCTTAACCTCAGGATTTCCATGCGCGCTGGGGCGCACTGGCTCGATATATCGAAGACGGTGCTGTACCCATAGATAATAATCCAGTAGAAAACCAAATACGGCCGTGGGCACTTGGCCGCTCCAACTGGTTGTTCGCCGGTTCACTGCGCAGCGGCAAACGAGCAGCGGCAATCATGAGTTTGATCCAGTCGGCGCGTATGAATGGGCATGATCCATATGCCTATCTCAAAGATGTGCTGACGCGACTGCCAACACAGCGTGCCAGTGAGATTGATCAACTGCTGCCGCATCAGTGGGGCACTGTTAATTTATCGGAGATGGCAAACTCGTTTTAGAGTGACTGACAGCGAAATGACAAAAGAGACGACACGTTACATCTTGATCACAGGCGCGGCAGGTACTGGCACCACGACCTTAGCGGATGCTTTAGCAAAGGAACTGAGCGCAACTCACCTGGAAGCAGATGATTTTTTGTGGTTGCAGAGTAACCCGCCATATCAGCATCTGGCAGACAAAACGCAGCGAGGAGAGCGCTTGCTACAACAAATGCGCTCTCATGGCCGTGCCGTGGTTGCCGGATCAGTAATGGGCTGGGGTCAACCGCTTGAAAATGGATTTGATCTTGTGGTGTTCCTTTATCTTCCTGTTGAACTCAGGTTAGAGAGACTAAAACGTCGAGAGATAAAACGCTTCGGTCAAGCAAAGCCGGAGTTTCTGGCTTGGGCAGCTCAGTATGATGAGGGAGGTGTCCCCGGACGGAGCTTGGCCAGGCATCAGGAATGGCTGTCTGTGCTTACTTGCGCTGTCTTAAAGCTTGATGGGGACATGTCCGTTACAGATCGGGTACGGCAAATACTGGATGCAGTCGACGAGCTGAACCACACACCGTCGGTCATGTGAACGTGTGTTGGCTATACGCTTACGAACAAGCGAATGCCATGCGCCAACGAACCTCCTAACCACGCTGGGGTGTTGGGCGAACGTAATAACCTCGTTCATACTATGCCTGGATGGAGCCATCTCGCGACACCGGAGTTTTCGGCCAAATCGCCGATCATCTGAAAGCCGCTAAAACACACAAAGCGGATCCGAATGCGCTCTATTTCATTTTCATCTCAGCCAACGACTTTTTTGAATGGGCCGACTTCTCGGGCCCAGAGTCGATCGACGTGCTAAGCCAGAACAGCGTGGCGAACATACAGAAGGCCACCGAGGCGCTGATTGCAGCAGGCGCGAAGCACCTGATGGTCGTGGGGACTACGGACTTGAGTCATGTGCCAGCTGTGGTGCAGGGCAATCAAGTCAAGAGTGCAACAGAATACCAGCAGATACTCGAACAAAAACTGCCAGCCGTGCTGACAACACTGGCTAAAGCCCATCAAGTTAGTATCAGTTACTTTGACCACCTGGCCTTCAGTAACAAGCTTCGCTCGGCATCCGATATTGTGGGGTTGAAGGATCTGGATACCCCGTGCCAAGTCACCTATCCGGACGTCAAGCCCGTGTGTGAAAATCCAGACCGCTGGGATCAGGAAGGTGTGTTCGCCGGACGATTACCCTGCGGTTATGTTTTGGCCGGAACGAATCGGCCTTGAGCGCTTGCTCCAGGGTCTCGTGGAATGGACTGAGTTTGTTGAAGGTTGCGCACCGTTGGTACGCTGGTTGAGTGACTTCGGGCGCTCTGACCCATTTTCGAATGGTGTTTCTCGACAGCCCGGTACGCTTGGCTATCTGATGCAGCGAGAGCTTGTCGCGGAAGTACATCCGCCCGATTTCCCCCAACATTTCCATGCTGATCACCCTGTGCTCTCCTGCTCAAAAAGTGAGCAGAAACAGTTGAACACTTGGGTCAGTTTTCGGTCAGCGGCAACACCCTGAGGGGCCTTTTTTGACGGTGGACCAAGGTTTGCTAGATATAAAGCGTAGGCCGAATGACCTTCGCTAAAAAACTCCTGGCACTGTAATGCGAAGGCAGGCGGATGCCGAAGGGCACCCAGCCTCAGCGTAAAAGCTCAGCCTTTCTTTTTACTGATCGAATTCTCCGACACAATCTCACGGACGACGTTGACGAAAGCCCGGAGTCCCGCTGGCATATGGCGATTCGCAGGATAGTAAAGGCGCAGCCCCGGGTACGAAGGAGTCCAGTCCTCCAGTACGCGGATGAGGCTTCCGGACGCAATATGCGCAGAAGCGGCGAAATCATTAGTCCATGCTATGCCGGCGCCTCGCAAAGCAGCCTCTAACATCAAGTGGTGGCTGTCGAGCGTCAACGACCCGCTGACGTCTACCGATTGCTCTTCACCGCGCCTCTCGAATTCCCATTTGTAGATCGAGCCACTGGGGAAGCGCACGCGTATGCAGTTGTGTGCGAGGAGGTCTGCCGGGACCTTTGGTTTTTTGCATTTCGCGAAGTACTGAGGGGAAGCGACCACCGCAAAACGGAGCGGGGGAGTGATCGCAATGGCGATCATGTCCTGCGGAACGCTTTCCGCCAACCGTATGCCGGCGTCGAATCCACCTGCAACGATGTCAACCAGACTTCTATCGGTAACGATGTCTATCCGCATGTCTGGATAACGCCTTAGGTACTCCAGTACCACTGGAGTCAGCACCATTTGCGCAGCACCTTCGGAGGTGTTCAGGCGTAGGGTTCCCGCCGGTGTATCGCGGAATTCGCTTACCGCCTCCATGGCCGCGGATATATCACGCAGAGCGGGCTGCACACGAACCAGAAATTGCTCCCCGGCTTCAGACAGAGAAACGCTTCGCGTGGTTCTGTGGAACAACCTCACGCCAAGGCGTTTCTCCAGTGCAGCGATCGCATGACTGAGTGCTGAGGGCGACATTCCCAATTCCACGGCCGCACGACGAAAGCTGCGATGAGTAGAAACTGCGACCACGGCGTTAAGTTCGAGCAGCCCAGATTTCTGCATTGTGCTAATTCCTGCATCAGTTCATCCGATATTAGCCTGATTGTTTGCGACAGTGCTGAGGCTTATCTTGGTCCACAGCAACTTTACGCGGATCGGGCCTCATAACGGGAATGGTGGCATCCCGAGCATTCAGGGATTTGTTCAGACTCAGCACGATCCGTTCGGTACTCGGTGCAGTTGCCGCTTGGAATTGAAGGCAGCTGCAGCCGCCGGTCATCCGGTGATCCCGCAAGTCAGTTCGACTCAGCGGCCATTAAACATTCGAGGAATAATTCATGACGCGTATCACTACACCGTTCGGGTTTCATTCAACCGCACAAGAGGTCATTGAAGGGGTCGACCTCACTGGTAAACGGGCAATCGTAACGGGCGGGGCCTCCGGTATCGGTATTGAGACAGCGCGCGCATTGGTCAATGCCGGCGCAAACGTGACGCTTGCAGTGCGACGTCCGGAGGCTGCGGAATCGGTTGCCGCCGAACTGCGCTCTGGGGGCAGGGGCACCGTTGATATCCGCCCAATCGATCTAGCGGATCTGACGTCTGTGAAATCGTTTGCTGAATCTTGGTCGGAGCCACTTGATATCCTGGTCAATAACGCAGGGATCATGGCCGTTCCTGAACGGGAGCTGACATCGCAGGGTTGGGAAATGCAGTTTGCAACCAACTTTCTCGGCCATTTTGCGCTCGTGCTTGGGTTGCAGGACGCCCTGATCAGAGCCGAGGGCGCCCGAATTGTGTCGCTGAGTTCAAACGCTAATCTGTTGGGGCCAGTGATTTTCGATGACATCAATTTCGACTTCCGCACATACGATGCTTTCGCGTCATATGCCCAGGCCAAGTCGGCATGCGCGCTCATCGCCGTAGAAATCACCCGCCGCTGGGCGGAGCGAGGCATTTTCGCTAACGCCTTGAACCCTGGGGCAATCGCAACCAACCTTCAGAAGCACACCGGTGGGCTTAAGACGCCAATTGAACGTCAGAAGAACGTGCAACAAGGTGCAGCGACATCGGTATTACTTGCGGCGTCTGCGCTGTTGGAAGGCATTGGTGGTCGTTACTTCGAGGACTGTAATGAGGCGCTGGTAGTCACCCAACGGCCTGCCGATTACACGGGCGTTGCACCTTACGCTGTTGACCCTGATAACGCGCAGCGGTTGTGGGAAGTTGCCACCCGGATGATTGGGTGAGGTCATGTCCAAAACAACAACCCTGAAGGTAGGCTTCATCGGGCTCGGTGACCAAGGTGGTCCGATGGCTCAAGCAATCGCCGAGTCTGGATTTGAGCTGCACATTTGGGCTCGTCGCCCCCAATCATTAGAAGCCATGGCAGGGGCACCTCACATAGTTGAAAAAACGGTTCAGACGCTTGCCGAGAACTGCGATGTCGTCTGTCTCTGCCTCACCGACGACAAGGATATCGTCACTCTTCTCGACAATGGGCTTCGGGATGGGCTTAAGGCCGGCGCGGTTCTTGTAAACCATGGCACCGGCGAGCCGGGAGAAAGTCGCCGTCTGGCTGCTGAACTTGAACAGCGGGGAATCACGTACCTTGATGCTCCCGTAAGCGGAGGAAGACCTGGCGCGCTGGCTCGTACGTTGACCACTATGGTGGGTGGCGAGTCGCAAGCTTTTTCCCAAGTGCGTGCAGTCTTCGAGACTTTCTCCCGGAAAGTCGCCTTGTTAGGACCCTCAGGCGCCGGCCAGATGGCGAAACTTCTGAATAATGCGTTGACCATGTCCAATTTGAAGAACGCAGTAGATGTCTTCAGCTTGGGTAAATCCGTGGGTATGGACTTGGTGCAGCTCCATGACGTCATTGCTGTGAGCAGTGGTTCCAGCACAGTTCTTCGAGCGATCAATAACGAAATCACCTCGGATATTGCACCGCATCTACAGGGACTTATGCGCAAAGACATAGAGCATTTTGCCGACGCTATTCGTGACGCTGGTTTGAATCCGAAGACCTGAATGAGCGCTGTCTTGCAGGTGCTGATGGACTAGTGGAGCTAGTAGGACAGCTTTGCGTCTAAAGGCTGCCAAACCAGATACTCATGCGATGAGCAGTCATCGATGTAAGCTGGCGTACATCAGGTGGGGGCTGAGCAATCAAGCCTCCAAATTATCCGGTAGGCTACGGCAAAATTGGGCCGCTATTTTTGAAGACATCTTGCGAAACTCTTCGTCTACGAACGCTTTGTCCTCGTCGCTCAATACTTCGTAATTGGCGCCCCATGATGCTCTTTTGCAGTCGAGGCGCTGTTTACTCTGGAGCCTCTGCAAAAATCGCCCAAGTACCGTAGTTTTTTCAACACCGATGCTATTGACACTTTTAGTAAGGTGGAAGGTACTTCTTTCGCTAGTATGCCCTTGACGCTAAATGCCCCTGAGAAAGGAGGGTAGGCATGATTTTGATATTCTTGATCGCGGACCGCCTTGAATTAGCTCAACTAAATGGTTATTTAGTTTAGTTATAATTAAATCGAATATTGACGGGGTAGGGTGTTGCATAGAATGGACACTAATTGAATGTGTCCTGGAGCTTTTAAGGCATGCCAAATTCTCAAAGAGCCCGTGATGCTCGTATGAAGCTACGCCATAGCGCAGAAATGCGTGATGTAATCGCTTTTATTTTTCCAAAAGTCTTTCAGATTTTGCTGGATAAGGCCGCTATTACCGGTGCAATCTGTACTTCTGGAGAGCTTGTAGCTGCCTCTAGGTACTTGGCAAAAGCGTTGGCTGAGTATGATTTACGTCGACGCAACCGGGTACGTGACGCTCGATATACCCCGCTGGATGAGGTGTATTGGCAAGAGGATGAAGCACTCAAAAATGCTTCAAGCGATGATCCATTGGTACAGAAAATAGCTCTGGCTAGATCGCTTCGCAGTGAGTTTTTTCAAGGTTCTGATCACAGTCAAGGCGGTGCTCGTCATGTTATGACAAATGCAATTAGACATGCCTGGCTGATCTGTCACGACGGTTGTGAGTCGATCAATTACCGCAGAAAGACCACTAGCGCCCAGGAGCATTACGGGCCATTACACGATTTTATTGAGTCATTAAATAAGCTGGTCAAATTTCCTCCCAACATAGATGGGCTTCACCGAGAGGTTCAAGCGCTCGATCTACAGATGCACCCGAACATAACAGTGCCCTGATTTCACCACGTCACGGTTGGATCTGATCTCGTCATTCTTTGGCTCGTCGCCGTTCACGCCATAGCCAGAGAATTTCAGATGCCCAAGAAATCCAAAGCCCTGATAGCGGTGTCGTTGACGTTGATGACCAGCGTTTTGCGATTCCATGACGTGTGGGTCGATCATGTTCACCTTACAGAGCTTGAAATCTGTCCAGCAACGACCCCCAAGGGTGAAACCGTGGGTGCGCATAATGTATATTATGTTAAATCAGATGCCATGTTAGAAATGTTCATGAGGCTCGTAAGACACTGATTCGACAAACCCGCTTCTGGCGTCCACTCTCTCAACGGGCCATGTACTTCGTGTTCATGGCGAGTCATTGAATGAGGTGGCTGCCGATGAAGCTGATTCAGTGCCGTTACTCTTCTGGTCAGCGGGTACCGCTGCTTGTGCAGGATGGTCAGGCGGCGCCATTGCCCAAGCTAGTCCCATTCATCTACGTCCAGCTCAAGCTCAAGCTCAGGCATCGTGCATACAACACCGCCGCAGCGCACCTGCGTGCGATCCAGGCTTTCTACACCTATGCCAACAGCCGAGATCTGGATATCGATGAGGCCATCTTGGCCTGTCACTTTGAGGCGATTCTCGCCTTGTTGGATGGTTACGCCATCTGGCTCCAAATCGGCCGTCAGGCCGATAATCTGGTCGCCCGAATCGGCACAGCTGCAACGGCACCTTTTCCGCATGTCGATCCGCGTACTCGTGACCAGTACCTGCGATTGCTGAAGCAATACCTGTCCTGATGTGTCACCCGTTACATCCCGCGCGCCCGTCAAAACTCAACCACCCTGGCTAACATCGAGGTGGTATTTGCAGATGTCGCCGACGTCATTGAACGACGCTTTGAGAGCCATATCATCAATGTTCGTCCCGACCGCACTCGTTACCGCAGCCTGACAGATACGCAACTCCAGATCATTCGCACACTGATTCGCCCGGACGACGCGGAGAATCCGTTTCCGGAACGACTGCAGTTGCGCGGCTCAAGGCTCTCGCGAACCGTGGCCAGCTTTTGCTCTGGGCTCCAGCGGCGCCGCCGCTCCTGGCCCGAAAGATCCACACTCTTGTCGTTGCTGTTAGTCATAAACATAACCGTTTGCCTATCCCTTATCGTAAGGGGGAAACGGTGTCTTGTTTTTCATGGGGCTCGGTCATAGTCGCTTTAAGCGCTGCTAGAGTGCTGAAACCAAGTAAGGAGGCACAGCGAACACCATATCTCCCAATCGAGAGCCTTAAAGGTATCATCCATAAAATTTAAGGACTTATTAAAATGACCTCAACACAACGGCTAGAAGATTATGAATCAGACTGGCCACACACTTAGTGACATTTCCGCCCTTGAAATGCATTTTTTTGCGAAATGCCAGGTGTTTCGCAATGGTACTTCGAAATCAAACTCTGGCCGAAGCGTAAACGCAATGACAACTTTGCTTGTTTTGAACTGTCCCGCCTTGCCTAAAGCGAGTTTAATAGCGAGTATCTCTACATGAGTTTCAACTCATTCCCATCGTCAGTTACTAGGATCGCTAGCTATCGTTGACGCCTCAATAACTTGATGAAAATTCGATCACTACATTGTGCAAAGCACATCAGCCAGTGACGAGTTATCATCCTACGGCCTAATTCTGCGTGAAATTTTCAGCCACTATCAGTGCCGAACTTGCAATTCTGTTTCGCGTGAATGCTATATACTTTCATATTACCTAGCTTTTAATGCATTTCAAATCTATAGCCACTTATTGCGACAACATCCGCACGCGAAAAGCTTTCCAGATAAAACGCGAGGCCCATTTCAATCAGCCTGTTTCAAAAGCGCCGATAGCGTGTGCACCCAGGCAAATCTACATCCGATTGCTCATTAGGATAAATTGTGACCACAAAGGCATTGGCATCGACGCTCCAAACTCGCGCACTTCCCGCTCTCGTACTGGGTGGCATTGCAATTGGCTGCTCACCCGTTCTTGTGCGGCTATCTGAACTGGGAGCGGTATCAACCGCCTTTTGGCGCATAACCCTAGCATTGTTGCCGCTCTTCTTGATGTTCCGCAGTGGCTCAGTTGAGGACGCTGGCACGGGCACAGCTTCAACGTGGAGGCAAAAATTGCTGGCAGGTTTACCTGGGGTACTCCTAGGTGCCGAGCTAGCAACCTGGCACATTTCGTTGCATATGACATCTGTAGCGAACGCCACCTTGCTAATCAATATGACGCCCATATCGGTCGCATTGCTAGGCTGGCTTCTGTTTCGCACGCCAATCAGCCCGACTTTTTTAGTTGGGCTGATACTCGCTGTTGTAGGAGTTGTCGTTCTGAAAGGTGGGCCTGCTTCTGTCGGGAGCGGAAACATCGTGGGCGATGCCGTAGCGCTTTTTGGCTCATTCATCTACGCAGGTTACTTTCTGGTATTAGGACGCGTGCGCGATCGTTTTTCCACAGTTACGGTAATGTGGTGGAGCACCTTAGCGGCGGCCCTTACTGTTCTACCTTTTGCATTGATCTTTGAATCACAGTTTCTTCCGTTGGCATTGTCAGGATGGGGAGTATTACTAGCTCTTGCTTGGATATGTCACACTGGAGGCCAAGGCCTCATTACATTCGCATTGGCATGGTTGCCCCCGACGTTCTCGTCATTGACACTATTGATTCAACCCATTGTGGCAGCCCTCCTCGCTTGGATAGTTCTGAGCGAACCCCTCTCCATTACTCAGGCAGCTGGCGGTTTGATTGTCCTTACAGGGATCCTTATCGCACGCAAAGGATGAAAGACAATCAAAGCTTGATGTGACCTAGTAAAATGTTAAAAACAAAAATGGCCCTGAAAGGGCCATTTGCACTCAAGCCAAGATCAATTAGCCAGCCAGGATTCTAAGGTGTCGAAACCGTGCCCCACTGTTTCCGACTTTAGTACGCTGCACCATTCCGCAGAGAAGTCTGTTTATCATTTACTCTCAATGGGAACCGCAAATGTGCGCTTGATATTCCGCATTGCAACAAATGTTTTAAACTGCTGTATATTACCAAAGAAAAACAGCTCCCGAGTCAGCTGCTCGTACTCCCCCATATCCCTCACGTTCATCACAAGTAAAAAATCGAAATCGCCGGTGACATAATAAACTTGCTGGACTTGCGGACAACTAATAAATCGTTTCTTTATCTCATCCAGGAGATCGAGCCGTTCATTCTCCAGCTTGACTTCAACGATGATGGTGATCGGCCTACCTACGAGCGCGGGGTCTACGATACTCACGTTGAATTGTATGACGCCTGCTGCCTCTAGAGCGGCAATACGCCTATTGACGGCAGAGGGTGAGAGGTTCACCTCTTCGGCCAACTCTCTCTGGGAGATGCGGTTATTGATCTGAAGCAGGTTAAGGATTTTCCGGTCGTAGCTGTCAAGATTCATTGGGAATTCATCTCTCAAAGGACGCCGCCATTACAACAGAATACCCCCCCTATGGCGATTCCTTGCGTCACGCCTCCTTTTTTATGACGTGAACGCTGTACGCCGTGCAACAAAATGCCAAATTCGCAAGATTGATGCATTTCGCCACGGCTTTTTCGACCAATCGTGCAGGCCAGCCGCCGTAGGATTATTTCACCCCATCCTACTGATAAGGTGCGGGCTATTCCCATCTGCAGAAAACAATAAAAAATGGAGATAGCATGAAAAAAGCGATCCCAAGACACGCAGCAGCTCTAAGTTTGGTACTGCCCGCCACCATTCAACTGGGAATTCTGTAATGAAGCTTAAACATAACGCACCAACCAAAAATACTGTCCTCTCATTAGCAGGTCGCTTCATGGCTGCGGGCGCAGCAAGTATTATCCTAAGTGTAAGTATGGGCATGTTCTCTGCCAGTCAAGCTGCAACACTTGAAGAAGTCAAGGCCAAAGGTGTTCTCAATATAGCGACCGAGGACAGTTACTACCCCTTCGAATTTATCAAAGATGGGGAGTCGGACGGCTTTCATAAAGATGTCATTGCTGAACTACGCAAGTACGCGAAGTTTCAAGTTAAGCAAGACATCATGCCTTGGACAGGACTTCTGGCGGGTATTACCTCCGGCAAATACGACGGTGCAATCACTGGCGCGGGCGTGACGGAGGAGCGACTTGGCGCTTTTGACTTCGTAGCTCCGGTAGCCCCTGAAGTCTCGCATTACATCAAGCGTGCAAACGATGATCGGATCAAGGATCTCTCAAGCCTGTCGGGCTTGACTGTGGGTGTCCAAGCAGGCGGTGCACAACTGGCACGTCTGACGCAACTCGATGCGAAGCTTAAAACAATGGGCGGATCACTGGGCAAGATTGTTCAGTACCAATCCTACCCGGAAGCCTACGCCGACTTGGCTAATGGACGCCTCGACTATGTCGTGAACTCGATTGTTCCTGCGAACATGCTCGTCAAAGAACGACCAAAAGTCTTCGCAGTTGGTGAAGCCACCTCCGGAAAAGGGTTCATCGCCTGGCCGGTCGCCAAGGGCAATAAAGAGCTGCTCGAATACCTCACCGGGTTTGTGAACCACCTTCGCGACACTGGGAAATTGTTAGAGCTTCAGAAGAAATGGTTGGGGCAATCGTTCGACGATCTGCCACATGAGTCCATCTCTTCCCTGGAGCGGTTCAGGAAGCTGACTGAGCAATAAAGCCACCACACTCCCCTGCTCAGCGACGACGCCCGAGCAGGGGCGCTGTGTCGCAATCTCTCTTTGACTGAGCAGGGCTGCCTAGGTCAAAGAGCACGTTGAAGGACATACCGATGGAAGACAGTGACTGGTTCACTCTGCTTCACGCCGCCTGGACGACAGTCTGGATCTCCGGCATATCAATCATTCTGGGTGTTGCTCTGGGGCTGGTAGTCGCAATGCTTCGTGCGGCAAAAATCCCGGGGGTCAGCCAGTTTCTTGCTGTTTATGTCAGCCTGATCCGAGCGACCCCCATGGTGACGCTGGTTCTCTTTCTCTTCGTCATCGCTCCGTCGATGGGATGGGAAGTTGACCCACGGGTTGTTGCGATCGCTGCAATGACACTCAATACCACGGCTTTCAACGCCGAAATCTGGCGCGGAGCGCTGACCAGCTTTTCCAGAGAACAGCTGGAAGCCGCAAAAGCAGCCGGCATAACTACAGGGCTCACACTTCGTCGAATCATGCTGCCGCAAATGATGACCACAAGCCTGCCTGGTCTAGTTAATGAGATGTCTCTTCTTGTGAAGAGTAGTCCCGCGATTGCCATGATCGGCATCGTTGATCTGACACGGGTTACCAACCGCATCGCAGCCGTGACTTACGATCCGCTGCCACCCATTTTGGCGGCGGGATTGCTGTACATCTTAATTATTGGCGGCCTTGTTCGATTCCAGCGAATAGCTGACTCGCGCGCCAAGCGTCTGGCTATGTAGGAGCGCCCATGAACGGTTTCAAAATGATCTGGGACAACATAGGCCTGTTCGGCGAAGGCCTGCAAAATACGCTGGCTCTGTTTTGCGTATCCGGTGCACTGGCGTTCATCCTGGCGTGCTTTCTAGCGTTCCTTTTGGAAGGTACTGAGAACATTCCTAGAAAGCTCATCCGCTGGGGGTTAGACCTCATGCGCATGCTCCCCTTTCTGATCTTCCTGTACCTGCTGTACTACGGCCTCCCTAACCTTGGTCTGAGATTGGATGTCTGGTCGGCTGGTTTCTTCGCATTGATCACCTATCACGGCGCCTACTTCGCGGAAATTCTGCGTGCAGCAAGGACGTCTCTGCCGGCGGGCCAGGCTGAGGCTGCCTACGCGCACGGGTTCATCAACTCCAGAATGTACTGGCGAATTCTGTTGCCGCAGATGGTAATGCGCTCCGGCCCGCTGTTCGGTAATCAGTTGGTGTGTCTGCTCAAAGACACAGCATTCCTTTCGATCATCACGTTGATGGACTTAACAGCTGCAGCTTCAGCTGTGCAGGCCAAATATTTCGTCCCTCTCCCGCCTTTCATCTTCGTGATTGCCTTGTATTGGTCGGTCACATTGGTCGTAGAGACATTGCTGCGTCGCCTGAGCCGCCTAGCACAGAAACGAGGTTTAGTACATGAATAAGTCAATTCCAGTTGTTGAAGTTCGTGACCTCCACAAACATTTCGGCGGTATTGAAGTCCTCAAAGGCATCAACCTGAAGGTTGAACGGGGACAGACTGTCAGCGTCCTGGGCTCATCCGGATCAGGAAAGTCCACAATGCTGCGTTGCATCAACTGGCTAGAAGTCCCCGACGGCGGCGAAATTTATATTGGCGGCGATCGGATGGGGGTGAAAAGCTCCAACGAAAAACCCATGTCCAATCGTGAACTGGCGGCGATGCGCGCGCGGACTGCCATGGTGTTCCAGAGCTTCAACCTCTGGCCACATCTGACTGTCCTGCAGAACGTCACTGAAGCCCCAATTCATGTCATGAGGGTTGACCGTAAGGACGCGCATGACCACGCAGTTCAATTGCTGGAGAAAGTCGGGCTATCCCACAAACACGACGCCTATCCATGGTCGTTGTCTGGAGGTCAGCGTCAGCGCGTGGCAATCGCGCGCGCTCTGGCAATGAATCCGGAAGTAATCCTGTTCGACGAGCCTACTTCTGCATTGGATCCTGAGCTGGTCGGGGAAGTGCTGGCCGTTATGCGCTCACTCGCCGAAGACGGGTTCACGATGATCATCGTGACTCATGAAATGGAGTTTGCTCGTGCCGTCTCCAACGAAGTCGTGTTCATCGACAAAGGGATGGTGATCGAACGCGCAGCTCCTGAAAAATTCTTCACGAACTCCGACAGTGAACGCGTAAGGCAATTCCTGGGCAGGTACAGAACCGCCACAGCTTGACCATACACATTGCCTCATTCGCACCCCAATATCGCTGGCATCCGGTGGCTCCGTAAAAGCCAACGGATGCTTGTTTTCAAAATTAAGGAAGCCAACATGATTCTCTGCAACCCGCGTGCTACTCGGGAAAGCTACCCAGAACATTTGAAAGCGATCATGTCCGTCGAAGTTGCTCATGAGTCCCGCGAGTGGCTGTCGGGCTGGAATCAACTGAGCAAATCGCCCACTCCGCTGTGGAACCTTCCGGGCATCGCACAGAAACTTGGGGTTGCCCAGTTCATGGTGAAGGATGAGTCAACTCGCTCTCCCCTCGCGAGCTTCAAGGCCTTAGGTGCTCCGATCGCTCTGGTCAGGTTAATTTTGCGCACCATGCCAGAGAAGTGTTTCGATCCCAAGGGCCTCATCACCGGTCAGTTCAAAGCTGAACTAAACGATTTCACCGTTGTGAGCGCGACCGATGGAAATCACGGGCGCGCGCTTGCGGCTGCTGCCCAGAGCGTAGGGTGCAGGTGTGTCATTGTTCTGCACGCCAACGTGAGCGTGGAACGTGAGTTGGCCATTGCCGCCTTTGGCGCCCAGATCGTCCGTATTGATGGCAACTACGATGAGTCCGTTGAAGACACGGCTCTGATATCGAAAAAGAACGGTTGGCCCGTGGTCTCGGACACTTCCTACGAGGGGTATGAAACCGTGCCCCGCGATGTGATGCAGGGCTATGGAACCATTGCGGAAGAAATCATTGCACAGACCGAAGACTCAACGGCTGGCAAGTGCCCTTTCACTCACGTCTTCGTACAGGGCGGGGTTGGGGGCATGGCCGCTGGGATCGTTAGTTATCTTTGGGAGGTTTATCAGGATAAAAGGCCAACTTTCGTCATGGTGGAACCGCAGCAAGCTGATTGTCTTTTCCAGAGTGCGGTGAACGGTGGCGCATCAAGTGCAACCGGCTCTGTGGACTCAGTCATGGCCGGACTGGCGTGTGGTGAAACCTCACCCTTGGCATGGCGTTTTCTGGAAAACAGCATCGATTTTTTCCAGACCATTACCGATGAGCATGCCATTAGCGCGATGCAATTATTGGCCAACGGCAGTCCCACTGACATTCCTGTAATCGCTGGCGAGTCGGGTGTCGCAGGTCTGGCGGCGCTGCAATTGCTGGCCATGGCGCCCCACGAGGCTAAGACCGTGGGGCTGAACAGCGAATCGAAGGTACTGATCATCAACACTGAGGGAGCCACCGCCCCCTCCGTCTATAGCGCCCTGGTCGGGGAAACAAGCGAGTCGGTGCTAGCTCGCCAGCAGGACTGGCAGCGGCGTCGCACTCTGTAATTCAGAATTGAAGGAGGCACCGTGATTAACGAAAATGAACTGCACAAGCAATTGGTGACCTGGCGACACCACCTGCACCAGCATCCTGAGGTTGGATTCGAAGAGTTGCAGACATCCGACTATGTCACTGCAGCTTTGCAGGAGATGGGACTGGAAGTGCATCGGAATATCGGTGGCACCGGTCTCGTGGCAAGCCTCTCAGTAGGTGATGGCACCGGCGTGATTGGTCTTCGTGCTGACATGGATGCTCTGCACATCCACGAAGACGCTCCTGATAGAGATCATGCCTCGACTAGGGCGGGCAAGATGCACGCCTGCGGGCACGATGGTCACATGACAATGATCCTGGGTGCAGCAAAACTTTTGACCGAAAGCCGGGATTTCAACGGTACCGTTCGCTTTATTTTCCAACCTGCTGAAGAGCATGGCCGGGGCGCCAAAGCCATGATTGCCGACGGTCTCTTTGATCGCTTCCCGGTAGATGCTCTTTTTGGGGCGCACAACATGCCTGGTTTGCCGGCGGGTACGATCGCTACGCGTTCGGGCGGAATCATGGCGAGCGAAGACAACTTTGTCATCAGCATCAAGGGCAAGGGCACCCATGCCGCGCGACCACATATGGGCATTGATCCCATCGTGATCGCTTCTGAAATTGTACTGGCGCTCCAGACTATCGTGTCACGCACCCTGGATCCGAGTGTGCCCGCAGTCATTTCCTGCACCGAGTTCATCACCGACGGTATTCGAAACGCAATTCCGACTCACGTGACGATCAAGGGCGATACTCGTAGCTATGCCCCAGAAGTCCAGGCGCTGCTTGAGAAGCGCATGCGCGAAATCAGTGACGGAATCTGCCAGCTGCACGGCGCAACCTGCGGTAATCCCCCCATTCCTAAAACTCACCAGAAGTAGACCTCAGGCCACCAGGGCCAACTTCTGTTTTGGGGTAATGCCGCCGAGGGCCATATTCGGGCGCTCGTGATTGTATGTCCAGATCCAGTTC